>CAWEMY010000014.1:0-60832 GCA_963810305.1 uncultured Acidobacteriota bacterium | reverse complement strand
AAGCCGACCGCAACAATCAGTGCGCCAACCGCTGCAAACAGCGCGCCAAGCGGTTTCCGGGTGCGACCCGTGTCATGAGATTGCGGCGAACGCTCGGAAGAGGACACGCGCGGCTCCTAGGTTCATCCGTCGCGACCGAATGCTGGAGCCGAAGAGCGCCTGCCGAAGTCTAGGGCAGGCTGCCTCCACCCTACACATGCCACGTTGTCCACAAGCGTGTCCCACGTCGCAAACGCCTAGCAATGTCCGGAGGCGACGAGCATGCGGTCGTGCGCCGCCAGCAGGGCGCGGTGGCGCGGCGTCCCTTGAACCTAACCCCCGTATTGTGATCCGAACCGGGGGTAGTCGAAGCACTGGGTTGCAGGTGGGAAACATGAGTTATCGCGACACCGAGCATCTGCGCGTTCTGATCGCGAACGAACAGAGAAGGATCGCCTGGCGCTGATCATGCCGATCGTTGCGTCGATTCGCTGAGTACCACCACCTCGAAGGCGCATTCGGACGCCGTCCCGTCACCGAACGCGCGAAGGGGATCCGGATGGAACGTCACTCCGTGGACGAGTCCGCTGCGTTCGAGATGCTCCGCGAGCATTCCCGCTCGAAGAACCGGAACTTGTGGATGTCGCCTCCGCAGTCATCGACGGCCACCGCCTGTTGCCAATAGCCCCAGCCGCACCGGCGTCGGCCACTTGATCGATTCGGATTACCAGGACCCGGAGAATCGAGAGCTCGGCCGACGCGGATGTTGAGGAGTAGGAGGGCATGCTCAGCGGGATCATCGTGAGCAGGTCGCTCCCGACGAGACCGATCTCGACCGTCGCTGCCCATGACCAGCTCGCGATCGCCTCGGCCCGCTCGATCCAGCGGAGGGCCGACCCCTCGGCGCCGAGCTGATCGGGGAGCGGCAACGCGTTCAGGATCGTGTTGTCGAGCCCGACGAACAGCAAGGCCGCGAAGAGAACCGCGAGGCCCGTCCAGGCAATGTAGCGCCTGCTCGAAGCGAACGCGACGCGGCCTTCGCGCGGTGCGGGGAGGCGGTTGAGCAGGTGAGCGACCATGGACTGAGCCTGTCGCACACGCATCGCGGCTTCATCAGTGCGCCACCCTGATCCCGCACCCTGATCTCTCCGTCCCGACCCCTGGTCTAGCAATCGCAGACAGGCTCAACCCAGGGGCTCGGTTGGCGATGAGACGCGCCGATCCCCTGGGTTGACCTCGTACCTCGTGCGCGCGGCTCACTTACTTCAAACTGGGTAGCGCGTTGCGGCGGCAAAGCTCTAGAGGGAAGCCGCCACACCGCTTCTTCCTAGCCCACCCTCTACCGCCGCAGGCGGATCGTCCCGATGCCGCCGACCCGACGGGCTAGACGGTTAGCCAGGATTTCGGGTCGGTGGGGCTAGTCAGCGTGAGCTCGCGCCTGGGGTGCTGGCGAGGCGGCTCGCGAGTCCCGCCGTCAGTTCGAGGCATCGCTCTGCGGCGTAAGCCGATGCCTGGCTGGAGTTTCGCGAGCCGCCACCACGCAGCCTGCGCGCCCGTCCGCCCGGTTCTACAAGTGACGGCGCGGCGCCAGGTTGCCAGGTGGTGAACGGTGCGGGAGGATGCGCGCCGCGGGGAGCCGCAGTCTTCCAACCCCAATCCGACGGCTGCCATCCCAGGAGGCTACAGAGTCAGTTCGGCCCGTGTCACGCGGCATGCGTGCGGCGGTCGCCGTTGTGACCTTACACGCTTCCGGTTGGATGGGAGTGGATCGAGGCCCACCGTCGATGGGAGCGAGGACGCTGGTAGCGGGGACCGATGAGCGAGTATCGGTCCGACGAGTTCCGGACTATCGCCTGCTGACCGATCGTCAGATGCAGGCGAGGCGCGCGATTTCGACGCGCGCGGCGACCTCGCGCACGTCGTTCAGCAACTAGCGGCGGCGGCGCCGCGAGGCGAGCCCCGCCAGGCCGATGCCGAGCATCGTGAGGGTGGCGGGCTCGGGGACCGCGGCGGGCACCGCGGATGTGACGGTCACCGTATCAATGCCGATGTAGTCGGCATTACTGGATGTATCCGGCACGTCATAGCGAAACGCCAAGCGTCCGTTGACGCCTGCCGGGACGAGTCCGCTGAACGTGATCGTGTAGAGCGTCCACACGTCGCCATAGACGTTCTGGGAGAACGTCGGGTTGACCTCCAGCAGCAGCGTCGAGAAGTCGCCGACGCTGGTGTCTGTCGCGCCAACATTCGTGCTCGCCCCGTTCGTGCTCAGTCGAACTTCCAGGTTGTCGGGAAAATCCGGATTGTTGACGCTCCGGGTATAGAAGCTCAGCGTGCCGGTGTTCTCGAGGAAAAGCGTGGGCGTGATCAGCCAATTACTAATGTTGCCGCCGGTCGCCGCGTTTTCGTAGTTCGCTCCAATGTACGAGTTTGGGGCGCCAGACTGCGCTGTGAAGGGCGCCGGATTGCCCTGGAACCATGAGGTTATGCCGATGGGATTGCTGTTGTTGATTTGCGCCCACCCCGCGAAAGGAAGAGTCGAAATGTTGTCGAACCCTTCGGATAAGATCACGGCCGCGCGCGCCTGCGATGCTGTCGCGAACACGAGCAACGCTGTGAGAAGGCCCGCACGCGTCACCACGCTTTTCAATGTCATGGTTCCCCCGGAAATCCGTCGAAGAGCCGACGGCATTAGCAATTCGAGGGCCAGTGTGCCACCGCGTGTACTTTCGGGATTCGCCAATGAAATCTGGGGCGACTCGATAATGAGCGGCGGGAGAGCGGCTGGCAATTCCGCTCTCGTAGCGACTAATAGTTACCTCTGAGCGTTTTCGAGGAACCGCACGAGGCGGTTGAACAGACGCACCGAGCGCTCTCGGCCATGCCATCAACCGCGCACACTGTACGGTGTCGGTGTACTGCTGGAACTTCACGGCCTTGTCCTCGTGAAATAGGTACACGTGGCAGAACGGGCAGTCGAGCGTCGCGCCGCCGTCTTTCATCGTGCCGCTATGCGACCGAGCACCACGACGTGATTGCCGCCGTCAATGAACGTGCTGGGCACCGCGGTAGATTGTCAGCGGCTTTTTCCAGAACGGGGAATCGGTGCCCGCCGCAGTCGATAGTGAACTGGCGCCATATGGGCTGACGGCGCGAGCCGTGTGGGCCGCGGACACACCTACACGATCTACAACCGGCGCTTTCATGAGATCCAGATCATCAGCGTCGTCGCTGTTGAGACCGACGGCACTGCGTCCGTGCGGCTCAATCCGCAGGCACATTCGGAGTATGAATGGTTGCCTCTGAAGTCGCGCTCGCACGTGTCCATCACCGCGGCCTGGAAGATGGCCTGCGCGGCACGCACGACTACATTGTGGGTGTCGACAAGCCGGCGCCAGAGTTGCGGCTCCGCTGACGGACTCCCGGAGTGCTGTCAGATGCAAGTGGCCGATCGTTCTCGGCACTTGCGTCGGCGGATCTCGTTCGCCTTTTCCGGAATCAGTGTCAGTAGGAGTCAGAGCCGCGCCCGGATCGGTCCTTCGTCACGCGGCCGGCGGGACTGATCCGAGCCCGCGTCAGGGAGGACCGACCCGAAAGGAATCGCTCCAAACTGGCGTTCGTAGCTAAGTAAGGGGGGTGTGCCTTGCGGTGAGCTGGCTGGATGTCAGGGACGGAATTCCGCAACTGGTTGCGGCTGGGCCTGGAGGCCCGCGAAAGAGAATGAAAATCGTCGGGATTGGACAGAATGGCGGTGTTGGGAGCGGCGAGATCGAGATTAGCCATGGAGCAAGCGAGGCCGAGCAACTGTTTGATCCGGAGCGTGCGTGATTGACCGAATAATTGAGCGTCGTCGCGGCCTTCCCCAAGCGCCGGCGATAGCTCGCGACCCTGAGTGATGAGAGAAGGCACGCTCTCCGCTCCCACGAGGAGACGCCGATGTCATACCGGATCGCTGGAATTGACGTCCACAAGAAGATGCTGGCGGTCGTGGTCGCCGACGTGGAGGTCGACGGCGACTTTCACTTCGCGCGCCAGAACGTCGCGACAACGCCGGCTGACCTGCGCGGTCTGGCTGAGTGGCTGGTCGAGCAGGACGTCGAGGAAGTCGTCATGGAATCGACCGCACAGTACTGGCGGCCGGTGTGGGAAGCGCTGGAACAGCATTGGCGCCCCCGACGCCGTGCGCGCGCTGGTGCGCCACGGCTCGCGGGCACGCTGCATCTCGCCCAAGCGCAATCGAATCGCGGACCCGGGGGCCGCAAGAGGGACTTCCCGGATGCGGAGCGGTTAGTGAAACGCCTGGTCGCGCAGGAGCTACCCCTGAGCTTCGTGCCCGATACGGAGCAGCGCCTCTGGCGAACCGTGATGCGGCGCAAGTACCAGATCACCCGGAATCGCGTGCAGCTCCACAACCGATTGGAGGCGCTGCTCGAGGAAGCGCACATCAAAGGGTCGAGCATCGTCTCGGACCTGCTGGGCATCAGCGCCCGCCGCATGCTGCAGGCGCTCGCGGAGGGGGAGACGGATCCCGCCGCCCTCGCGAAGCTTGCAGCCCCGCGCTTGCGTGCCACGCCGGAGCAGTTGTGCGATGCCTTTCAGGCGTGTCCGACTCTGCATCCGGTCTACCGTCGGCTCCTGAAGCTGACGCTGGAAGAGCTGCGCGTGATCGAGGATCACCTCGGCCAACTCGATCAGCAGATGGCCGACCTGCTTGCGGCACATCATGACGCCGTCCAGCGCCTCGCCGAAGTCCCTGGCCTTGGGGTCGATTCCGCGCAGCAGATCATCGCGGAAGTCGGCGCCACGGCAGCCACCTTTCCCTCGCCCAAGCATCTCGCGTCCTGGATGGGTGCTTGTCCCGGCAACGAGGAAAGTGCGGGTGTGAACTACAGCCATCGCTGCCCCAAAGGCAATCGCCAGATGCGGCGTGTCCTCAATCAGGCCGCCAATGCCGCGGTGCAGGCCAAGGGCACGATCTTCGCCATCGTGTATCGCCGGATCGTACCGCGCCTCGGACATGCGCAGGCGATCGGTGCCATCACTCACCGGCTGTGTCGACTGATCTGGAAGATCCTGCACGAGCGCGTACGGTACGAGGAACGGGGGCCGGCGGTCAGTGCGGAGGCGAAGAAGGTGCGAGCGCGCAAGATGATCCGCGAACTGCGAAGTCTCGGCTATCGCATCGAACTTAGCCCGGCTCCATCGAGCAGCCCGGCATGATCGAGAGAGATTTTCGACCCTGGCTCGTCACGGCTGCGTGACCGAGAATCCTCACAACTGGCAGAAGCACTGCCACCTGCCGGCCCAAGCCCTCGACAGGCTGTCCGAAATCTGTATACAAATTTCCGACAGGATTTCAGGCCACCAGAACCCTGGCGCGGCTGGCCGCGCGCGTTCGTGGCTTGACGACGATTTCCACGTCGTTGCCGAGCAACACGAGGAATCGCACGAGTCGATCGAGCGAGAATCCGGCAAGTCGGCCGCGCACCAAGGCTGATATCTTCGGTTGATCGATCTTCAGTAACTCGGCGGCGGAGGCCTGGGTCAATCCCCGCTTGGCGATGAGCATTCCAATCTTCCGAGCGAGTGCTGCCTTGGCCAGTGCCTCGGCCGGGCGCGGATGGCCGAGGTCCTCGAAGACGTTGCCGCTCCCGACGATGTAGTCCTTGCGCGCCATCGGTCTACTCCTTCTTCTTGCTGATTTCGACAGCCTGCTTCAGCCGCTGCTTGATCAGTTCGACATCCGCCTTCGGCGTGGCGATCCCGCCCTTCGACTTCTTCTGAAACGCGTGCAGCACGAACACGCGGTCAGCAAACCTCACCGTGTACACCGAGCGAAAGGTGTCGCCGCGATGGTCCGATACAACCTCCAGGACGCCCGATCCCAGTCCCTTCAGCGGCTTGGCAGACACGTGCTTCTGCCCACACTGCGCCAAGTAGATCGCGTAGCCCATCTCGTCCTGCACAGCGCCAGGGAAGCTCCTCAGCTCTCGGAGCGAGTCGCCAAGCCAGACGACGGGCTTCAGGGGCGCCGCGGACATGTGCTCCCATCATGCCATATTTGGCATGGAGAGCCGCCTCCGCCCGGTCCGAGGTGGGGGGAGCAATGACGCGAGAACGGCCTTCTCAACTGCGGGTTGACGATCGCCGCGGCGTCCGGTAGCGCAGTGCTCGCAGGGAGCTGTCGAGCCCGGGTCGAGCTTCTGAGGACATCCCCGGCCAGAACGCAGCAGGCAGCCGCTCTCCTGCGGTTGCGGATTCTCGCGCGATCGCATCGATAGACGACTGGATCGGCGGGTCTTGAGCACTGTCCCCAGTCCACCTCGACCGGCGCGGAAAGCCTTCCGCCGCGATTTAGGCAATCTACCGTCGATATTTACTAAATACACGATACCAGCGAGCACATGTCGACCGAGATGGAAACGAAACTGAAAGCGTTAGCAGGGCTGACCGACACCGAGCATGCGGAGGTCGTCGTGTGGGCGGGTTCGCTCGACAATGCCCGACGTTGGGAAGCGCTCTTTGACCGCTTGGCGGAAGAGGCCAACGACAACGCGGAAACGGGGTACGACGTGTCGACCTTAGAGGTGGATCAGGATCTCGGCACCTTACGGATTGACACCGTAAGCACGCTCACCGGCATGGGGATCGCGCCGCCGCTCACCTTTCCGGAGGATCTCGCGGATCCCCTTGAACTCGACGAGATCAAGGAGGCTGCATTTGATCGGTATTACGCTGCTCTCGAGAGCCATCCGATCACGTCAACGGTCCGGAAAGTCTACGCGTCGCTGGCTGGCGTCTCGGCGTTCTATTCAGCGTATGTCGAGGAGCTGACTGACGGCGACGATAGCGAGCTCCTCGACGCAGGCATGCAAGCGAGCGGCTGTTTGATGCAGTTGGCCGCGTGCAAAATCGACGTCGACGACACGCGCGCGCCCAACTTTGACGCGTTCAAAGCAGAGTGGGTGAAGCACTATCGCGACTGGCTCGACGTGATCAAAATGCATGCGCTACGAGAGGGAATCCCGCTGCGAGCCGACTTGTTGGACCTCGTGTACGACGACGCGGAGAGCTTGGGCCATGCGGCCGAACGCGAGGCGCTTGGCTTTAATGATCGCAACCTACACCCAGACATCTACATGAACGAGTTGCTCGTCGGGATGCGATTGATTCATCAGGTCCTCCCAGCTGTCATGAAGAAGCTCAAGATCGACGAGAAGGATTTCCGATTGGATCGGCAAGCTCTCTATATCAGCTCAGACGAGCCGCGAGAGATCAAGCCGACGCCGCCGACGAACCGTCCCCGCAAAAGGGCCCGCAAGAAGACCCGCTGACATTCGTCTCTCGCGCAGGAGTCCGGAGCCTTCGCCATCTCTCCCGGGACGACACGACGCATTGAAGCCAGGAAGTCCCGGAGCGGAGTGCACAGTCGTGGAGAACGTCACTCCTCCGGGTGTGTGCCTCGCTGAGTGGTTGCGGTCGCGAGTTCCACGCCACCGATTAATCGAGGAGAGTCTACAGAGTGCCCACGCCACGTAAGCGAAAGAAGACCAAGAAGCAGAAGTCCCGGATGCGGCCACGCCAGCAGCGAGCCAACGAGATCGCTGAGGACCGGCTCGAAGCCATCGAACGCCGGGCGTCAGAGTTGGAACAACACAAGGCCCGGCCCGGACAGCTCCACAATGTACCGACCGACCCGGTGAAGGTCGAGGAAGAATTCAACCAACAGATGCGCCTGCAGGCGTTCGTGAAGCACGGCATCCAGTGGACGGCCGACTGGCCGTACCACGAGAGCGGCCACAATTCGCGCGGACGTCAAGACTACATCATGATGGTGGAGGCGGCCGACGGCGACTGGGTGTCGACCCACATGGTTGATGGCGAAAAGAAGCGATGGCTGACGATCGCGACCGAGTCCTCCTGGGATGCGCTCGTGACTGCGGTCGAACGCGAGGCGGCCAAGGGCCCGTCGTGGGCGCGGAAGCCGGGAGCGCGGCAGTGGGTCTATGAGCACGCCGCTCGCTGGCGACGATACGCCGGCGGGGACGAGGAGGACTGTCACGACGCCGGCCTCGGTGCGGCGGACTATCCCTTTCTCAATGAGTACTACTTCATCGGATGGATTCGGGCGAACCCTCGGGAAGTGGCGGACAGTGAGTTCGCGATGCTCGTGCTCGACAAGTTGGACGAAGGCCAAGACTCGTACGGCGAGGGCGCGGCCCTGAAGTCGATACTTCAGGAAATGCTGGGGTTGCCGGCACCGATCGAGCCGCCAATGAGTTGTGTCGACGTCGAGGACGACGAGGCCGAGTAGTGAGGGAGCGGTCGTGCACGACGTCGCCACCAGGCGAGAGCGTTAGGCAGGTGAGCGCGTCGATGGCCTCAATCGCACGAAGCGCCCGCGACTACGCCGCCGCAGTCACCCTCCTCGTGAACCTGCGAGACATCAGTCCAGCCCAGGCGCAACGCCACTTTCGCACAACCGCTCGCGACAATCAGAGCGCGGCGCGAAGAAGCCGGCGTTACTGGCTCGCCTTGCAAAAAGGCCGATCTGTGAGTGACCCGGTGCATCGCCTTCGGTGGTGCAAGACCTGTCTGGGATTCGAACTCGCTTGATTCTGGCGAAGCCGTTGAAATCGTGGATGTTGCGACGCTCTACGGCCGCTCGTCTGCCGGGGCGCGTGTACGGAGCATGGGGAATAGAACTCCGCAACTTGCTGCTGGGAGAAAACTTGCGGTGCTGCGGAGCGATTGGCTGGGACGTAGGGATTCGAACCCCAATAACCGCGTCCAGAGCGCGGTGTCCTACCGTTGAACGACGTCCCAGTAGGTGGTCGGAAACCTTGATTATACCGGCGGGGTCTTCAACGAGGCAAGGCGCCGGGCACCGGGGCGGGACGCAGGATGCGCACTGTCTCATCCAGCGGACCCAGGATCAATTCGTCGCGCCGTGTCCAGGCCGAAAACGTCCCCTGGCCGGTGAAGGGCAGCCGCAACATGATGTCGCCGGTCGCGGCATCCCATACCTCGAAGGCGTTGGCCGAAAGACCGGCGGCGAGGCGCGACCCGTCGGCGGAATACCGCAGGCTCATCACGGCCCCCGATCTCGGCGGCAGCTCCGCGAGCCATCGTCCACCAGGAACGTCCCAGATGCGCAGAGACAAGCCGGCAACAATCGCGAGCTTTTGCCCCGTTCGGTCGAATGCGATGATCGGTGTCCCAGTTTTTGCCGCGTCGATGGACGTTCGCAGCGTTCCGTGCTCCGCGTTCCACAGGCGGACCTTGCCATCTGCCGCCGTAGACGCCAGCGTCCCATCCGGACCCCATGCGACGACACTCGCGACGGCGGCGCCATCCTTGAGGGTCGCGACCAGCTCGCCAGAAGGCACACGCCAGACATGCACAGCACCGACACGATCAGGCGCGGCGGCGAACGCACTATCAGGACTGAAGGCGACACTCGTGATCTGTCCCTCGACATCCTGAAGTTCCTTGACCAGAGTACCGGTCGCTGCTTCCCAGAGAACGACACGCCCGTCGTTGCCGGTGGAGGCGATCCATTTCCCGTCAGGGCTCCATGCGGCGTCGACACCGGAGACCTCATGACCGCGCCAGGATCGGAGCTCCGCGCCGGTCGCGACATCGAGTATGCGGATCCATCCCTCCCACGTCGCCATCGCGGCTCGCGCGTCGCCCGGATCGAGCGCGAACGAAAAGGCGTTCTTAGGCAGGCGCCAGACCGAACGGGACGGCTCGAGGCTCCTGACGTCCCAGGCCTTGATCGTGCCACCGGCATCCGCGGTGTACAGCCACGCGGCATCGTTGCTCGCTACTACTGAATTCACGCCAAGCTCGTGACCGTGCAACACCGACAGGCTCTGGCCGGTCGTTGCATCCCATAGGCGGACCGTGAGGTCGCCGCCGACCGTCGCGACGCGCTTGCCATCCGGAAGATACGCAACGTCGTGGAGTTCCTTAGTCAATCCCTCGGCAGGTGTGTGCAGGGTCAGCTCGATCGCACCTCGATCGACGTGCCAGATGCGCGCGCGTCCGTCCGCGTAGGCGACGGCCAGCCGGCTGCCGTCGGGGGAGAACGACAGATCGCGCACCGCCTGGTAATCGTCATTCTTCGGCGGGATGAGCGTGGTTTTCTTGTCCCAGGTTTTGGTGTCCCAGATGGCGACGTCGAAGTCCCATGTCCCGACGGCGAGCAGAGATCCATCGCGGTTGAAGGCGATCGAGCCTATCGGCTTGACGCCGTGCTCGAATTGGCGGACGCGTTGTCCGGTGTCGGTGTCCCACAGGTTGACGGTTCCCCACACGCCGCGTTCGCTCGAGCGATTCCACGAACTGACGGCCACCTGAGGGAGCGATGGATGCCACGCGACTGCGGCGACGCCGCGGCCGTTGCCGGTCAGGACCCGCAGCTCACCGCCCGTCGACGCGTCCCAGATTCTGATGGATCCGTCGGACGAGGCCGTCGCCAGCCGGGTTCCGTCAGGTGAAAACACCGGCGACCAGACAGCCGCGGTGTGTCCCTTCAAGACATGGACGGTTTTTCCTGTTCGCGCCTCGACCAGAGCCGCGGTTCCATCCGCTGAGCCGCTGGCCAGAAGCCGTCCGTCGGGACTCACGCTGACATCGGTGATGGCCCCACCGCTCAGCGCGAACGTCGCGGCGCTCAGGTCTGATAGCGCGGCAAGGTAGCGCCATTCCCACCCCCGCTCTTCGGCAGGTGCCTGCGTCAGCCAGTGCTTCGCCCGATCCGTTTCGTGCAGCCGCAGACTTGCTTCCGCCGCCGCCACCGCCGCCAGGTACAAAGATCGGCGCGCGGATTTCTGCTGAGCGTCCCCTATCGAGCTGCCTGCGCTAAACAGGAGCGCCAGGACAACGATCGCCCGACCGGAAAATCTCATCATCAACATCGCTGTAGTCTGAATCGCCACGGCAGGGGAGTCTTGGAAATTCTTTACCTTCTTCGTCGGGCGCAAGCGAGCTCGATTCGACCCGGCTCACGCCGTTACATCAGGAGGGGCTTCCTCGAGGACGATGCTGTCGCCGTCCGGGCCACGCGCCCGCAGGAACTCGGTCGGCGTGCGCCCCGAAAACGTGCGGAACTCCAGATTCAGGTGTGACTGATCGAAGTAACCCAGGGCGTGGGCCCACTGCGCCCACGAGTCACCCGGACTCTGCACCTGGCGCAGCAGCGCTTGAAACCGCAGGACGCGCGCGAACGTTTTCGGGGTGAGTCCCACCTGCGCGCGAAACCTGTCGATCAGATGTTTGTGGCTGATCTCGGCTTCCCGGGCGAGCTCGCGGATCGGCGTACATCCGTGAGAGCGCCTGAGTTCGTGAAGCGCGTACGACACCGAGCCGTGCAGCATGCGGTCGGAGGACACTAGCCGTTCGCTCATCCACGATTCCAGCAATGCGAGCCTCGTCTCCATATCAGGCGCCTCGATCAAGCGTGCACGCCATTCCCGCGCGACTGACCCGACCACATCGTCGAGGTCGACGACACGGCCGGTGAGCGTATCCAGCGGCAGGCCGAAGACGCGATGGCAGCCGCCCGGCAGAAAGCGCACGCCGACCAGCTTGGAGTTGGCGGGAGACTCGACATCGAGCCAGGACTCCTGCAGCCCCGAGATCCAGGCGTCGCGACAGTCCCGGCCATCGATCCCCGGTGAGGCCAGCAGACGATGTGGTCCGGCGAGGTTGATGAGGAGTTCGATCGTGTCGCGCGGCAGCAACCGCTCCCGGGTATATGCGCCGTCGGCGTCGAGTGCCCAGAGCATCTGCACCGTCCCTGAGAGGGGAGGTCGGGGAGCCAACGACCAGAACCGCCAGCGGCCGAGCGGCGAATCGTGCGCGATGCGCTGAAGGCGAGGCACGGCCAATGGTAAATCTTTTCCAAGACCCTTCGTACCGGGTCAGGTATCGTTGACGCCGGGAGGACTTCGTGGACAAAGCGCTCGCCACACAGTTGGCCAATATCGAAAAACGCAGCGGCAAATCGCTCGACGCTCTTGCGAAGATCGTGAAAAGCAGCGGCTTGACGAAGCATGGCGAAATCCGCGACATGCTGAAACGCGACCTGGGGATGGGACATGGTGATGCGAACACACTCGTGCACCACGTCCTCAAGTCCGACGGTGCGTCAGCCGCGGAGGCGTCGGGCAAGAGCCACACGACGGTGCTCGATGAGATCTACGCCGGTACGAAGGCGCCGTTGCGGCCGATCCACGACAAACTGATGAGCGCGATCGGGGCGTTCGGTCCGTTTGAAATAGCGCCGAAGAAGGGCTATGTGAGCCTGCGGCGCAAGAAGCAGTTCGCCATGATTGGTCCGGGCACTAACACCCGGGTCGACGTCGGCTTGAACATGAAAGATCTTCCCGGCACGGAGCGACTCAAGGCACTGCCCGCCGGTGGGATGTGTCAATACCAGGTCAGAGTCACCGACGCGGCGGAAGTGAATCCGGAATTGATCGCCTGGATCAGACGCGCATACGAAGCGGCCGGGTAAAGTGGCGCGTGGGTGGCGGACCGAGCCAGATCAGCTCGGGATGTGGCAGGAATGTCGCAAGTGCCGCCGGAAATGTCAGACAGTCCGCTCAGGATTTCGCTCTCTGACCTTGCTTCAGCGGGCGTTCTGCTCAGCCACAGCGATGCGGTAACAATTGCCCGCGAAGCGGGTCTTCGATGGGTGCAAGGGGAGCTGGCTGCAATCCCGTCCCCTGACGATTTACGGCTCAGCAGCGATGGTGCCATCGAAAACCTGGGCACTCCGACGCCTGGCAACGAGATACGCCGTGCCGCTCGGCTCCTTGCCGCGCTGCTGGCTCAGGCCCACGGCGACGCGCCGTCGCCCGCGACCTTCCGGCTGATTCTCGCGCGCGCGTTTGCGGACGACGAGGCGGCCTACGAGTCCGTCGATCAGTTCCTGGCGGCGCTCGCACCGTTTGCCAGTAACGACGCGCGGAGTGTCGTACACGGCGTAGTCGAGGCGTGGCGCAGCCGCGGCCGGGTTGACGACTCGCTCGACGAGTTTGCGCCCGAACCACGGTCTCCCGGAATTTTGTCGTTCCCGGGCGCCGCCGCCATCGTCCCGGAAGCCGAGCCGACCCGCCGCGCAGCCGCTGATGCGACGATCGTCGCCGAAAAGGCGCCCGAGATCAGGCGTCCACGCAGAACTCGCAGACGCCGGGTCTTCCTACGAAAATGGATTTCTGCGGTCGCGGCCGCCGCGCTGCTCGTCGCCCTGCTCTCGGCGCTGTGGTCGTGGGCCCGTTCCCGACCGACGCGCGTGGTACAGGAGCAGACGAATTCAGATAACACTGACAACCCAACCGCGCCCGATGTTGTCGCGCAACCCGCCTCGAGTCCCTCGGAAAAGCTTCAGCAGGAAGCAACGGCGGGGCCGAGCCCGACTGTCCCATCAGAGAAACAGCCACCGCCACCGGTCCCATCAATTGCGACGAGTGGTGGATCGACGCGGAGTGAGGCAACGCCAACGGAAGTAATTCGCGAGGCCGCCTTTTCGCCGTCGTTCGCCTCATCAGCGTCCGCAATGTTCTACCACTCGGGCACTGGTCCGAGGAGCGCCATCATGCGCGCCGATACGGACGACAACGGGATGGTGCTCCGCGTGACCGAGGTGGTGGCCGATCGCGGCAGCAACTTCCATCCGCGTCCGTCCCCTGACGGGCAATTGCTCGCGTTCGACTCCGACCGGGATGGCGAGCGGGGGATATACGTTGCTGATTCGAACGGACGGAATATTCGCCGCGTCAGCGGCCCCGGATTCGCCACGGTGCCAAGCTGGTCACCCGACGGGCGTCGTCTCGCATTCGTGCGTGCCGAACCCGGCAAACCGCGAGTGTGGAATATCTGGACCGTGGACATGGCGGGGGGCACCCCCGCGCGCGTTACCCGTCACCCCTTTGGCCAGCCTTGGGGAGCCGCATGGTTTCCCGACGGGGATCGCATCGCCTACAGCCACGAGGACCGGCTCATTATCCGCACACTGCAGGGGAAGGAACTTCGTGTTTTCAAGTCGCCAGTCCGCGGACGTCAGGTGCGGACCCCCGCCGTCTCGCCGGACGGCAAGCGGATCATTTTCCAGGTCCGCCGCGACGGCGCGTGGATCCTCGACCTGACGACAGCGTTCATGTCTCGGGTGCTGGAGGACCCTTCTGCTGAGGAGTTCACCTGGTCGCCCGACGGCAAGCGCGTCGCCTACCACAGCCGTCGCTCGGGGTCCTGGGGCGTCTGGACGATGGCACCGCGCTGACGCGCGGGCGGGCTACACATTCAGCTCCCTGACCGGCCGGACTTCAATGCTGCCCTCGCGCGCCGGCGGGATCCTGGCGGCAACCTGAATCGCATCGTTCAGATCGCGTGCTTCGATCAGGTAGAAGCCCGCGAGTTGCTCCTTCGTCTCGGCGAACGGCCCGTCGGTGATCGAGAGCTTCCCGTTGCGCACGCGGACCGTTGTTGCGGTTTCAACCGGATGCAACGGTTCCGCGGCCAGCAGGAAGCCGCTCTGCCGCAGGCTGTCGCCGCAATTCGCGCACTCCCGGTCGGGCACGGCGCTCCACTTGTCCTTGTCCAGGTATACGAGACAGAGATATTTCATAGGCACACCTTTAGTCGTTTGGCGCACGCGAATTCGACAACTCCGCCAGACGTCGCTCGAGGAAGCGACGCTCGGGCTCCTGTTTCGTCAGCGCCAGGGCCCGCTCGTAGGAGCTCCGTGCTTCTGTGACTCTTGCCAGCCGACGGCACATGTCCGCGCGTGCGGCGTGCGCGAACCGGTAGTCCTTCAAGTCCCCACGTTCGAGGATCGCGTCGATGAGCGACAGCCCCGCCTCCACTCCATCGCGCATTGCCACGGCGACCGCGCGATTCAGTTCGATCACAGGTGACGGATCGATCCGCAGCAGGACGTCGTAGAGCCCGACGATCTCACTCCAGTCGGTACCGGCGGTGTCCGGCGCATGCGCATGTTGCGCCGCGATGGCCGCCTGTATCGTGTAGGCGCCGCCGCGCTGCGAGGTTAACGCCAGCTCCACGAGCCTGGTGCCTTCCTCGATGTGCTGCCGGTTCCAGCTCGAGCGGTCCTGCTCGCTCAGCAGAATGACCTCTCCTTCCGGCGACGTCCGCGCATCGCGTCGCGATTCGTGGAGCAGCATCAGCGCCAGCAGTCCCTGCGCCTCCGGTTCGGGCAGGAGGTCAACCAGCAGGCGGCCCAGACGAATCGCCTCCTCCGACAGATCGTGACGCGTGACGGCGGCACCTGAAGAGGCCGTGTAGCCTTCGTTGAAAACGAGGTAGATCACCCGCAGCACCGCCTCGAGACGCTCGGCCAATTCGTCCTGCGCCGGCACCTGATAGGGGATCCGCGCGTCGCGAATCTTGGCTTTCGCCCGGACGATGCGTTGCGCAAGCGTCGGTGCTGGAGTGAGGAATGCGTGCGCGATCTCTTCGGTAGTCAGACCGCAGACCTCGCGGAGTGTCAGCGCGACCTGCGCATCAGGCGACAGCGCTGGATGGCAGCACGTGAAGATCAGCCTCAGCTGGTCGTCCTCGACGCTGTCGGCATCGGCCCACGCAGCGGGGTCATCGGCGCCGAGCTTCTCAGCCGCTTCCGATTCATCCAGCACATCGAAACGAGAGCGGCGCCGAATGGTGTCGATACCTTTGAATCGTCCCGCGGAGACGAGCCACGAACGGGGATTCGAGGGCACTCCATCGCGAGGCCACTGCTCGAGGGCTGCTCGAAACGCCTCGTGGAGCGCCTCTTCGGCGAGGTCGAAGTCCCCGAGCAGCCGGATCAACGTGGCCAGAACTCGCCTCGAATCCGACAGATAGACGGCATTCACCGTCTCATGAACATCCAGCGTTGGCACAACCCATCGATGAGAACATTTTCGGGGAGCGGCGGCAATCGGGAGTCGGGAGTCGCGACTCGCGACTCGGCTTGTCCCGCCGAAGCCTTGGCGAAGGCGGAGGCTCGGGGCTCGGGGCTGGGCAGCCCTAAAGGGCTGGACTACGCTGCGGCGGCCCTAAAGGCTTGGACTCCCAGACAGTGACGGCGGCGGCGCAAGGCGGATGGCTGCGGCTTCCATCGATGCCGATGTCGATTTTGGGGTTCGCCGTTCGACAAATCATCAGAACGAGTTAAGAATTTACTGAAACGCCATGAACTTGCTTACTGACCTCCGCTACGCTTTGCGGTCCCTGGGCCGCGTCAAGGGGCTGACCATCACCGTGGTGGTCACGCTCGCACTGGGCATCGGCGCCAACGCCGCCATCTTCAGCGTCGTCCGCGGCGTCCTGCTGCGGCCGCTGGCGAACCGTGACGAGGAGCGGCTGATCTACATCAGTCAGACCGCGCGCGGCGAAGGGATCGAGAACGCCAACTTCTCGATACCAGAGTTGCGCGACCTCAAGGGACGCGTCAAGACGCTGACCTCGTTTGGTGATTTCTCGACGATCCCGTTCACGATGATCGGGCTCGGCGAGCCCCGCGTCGTCCGGGCCGGCGTCGTCGGCGGCTCGTACTTCGAAGTGATGGGTCTCAGTCCGGTGCGCGGGAGGCTGATCGATGCGACCGACGACGGGCCCAACGCCGCCGGCGTAGCGGTGCTGACCAATCGGTTCTGGACGACAACGCTCGGGAGCGACCCCACGGTTATCGGCAGGACGATCCGCCTCGGAGATCGTTCGGCGACGATCATCGGCGTCCTCGAACCGTCGGTCCCTTATCCCGCGGAGACCGAGATCATCGCGAACGTCGTCACCAGCCCGCATCACCTCGACGCGACGATGGTCGATGGACGCGTGCACCGGATGACCGAGCTGTTCGGCCGCCTCGCCCCGGCGTGGATCTCGATGCGGCGCGTGCCGAGCTCCGCGCCGTCCATGGCGCGATCATCAAGGAGCATTCAGAGGCGTATCCGCAGAAAGCAGACTTCAGGATCGAAGCTGTCCCCTTGCGTGACCAGATCACATCGCCGGCGCGCACGGTGCTCCTCGTCCTGCTGGCGGCTTCGGGCCTCGTCTTCATCATCGCCTGCTCGAACGTCGCGAACCTGATCCTCGCGCGTTCGGTCAGGCGCGAAGGGGAGCTGGCGATACGAGCGGCGCTCGGCGCGAGCGCGGGTGCGCTGCGGCGCACGCTGCTGGCCGAGAGCCTGCTGCTCTGCGGAGCCGGTGCGATCCTCGGTGTCGCGATCGCGCGGCCGATGGTGGCCATCCTTGCTCAGTATGCCGCGCGGTTCTCGGTGCGCGCGCTCGACCTCACCGTCGACTCGACCCTTCTGTGGGTCGGCGTGACGCTGGCGATTGCCGCCGCCGTTCTGCTCGCCTACGTGCCGCGGCTGCCATCGGTGGACGGAGCGAAAGGCCTGGGCCTGTCGAATGGCAGCGTCCGCATAACGTCGGGGACGAACAAACGGCTGCGTGCGTTCGCGATGACGCAGATTGCCGCATCGTTCGTGCTCCTTGCCGGCGCCGGCATGCTTCTGACCACGCTGCTCGCCCTTCAGTCTGCGCCGACCGGCTTTCAGACACGCAACGTCCTCGCGTTGAACGTTCCGCTCCTGTCGTTCGATCGTACGCCGGAGCAGGTGGCGCCGTTCTACAAGGAAGCCATGCGCAAGATCTCGGAGCTGCCCGGCGTCGAGCGCGTCGCGGTGGGCACCATCGTACCGTGGCGGGACGCCGGCACTTTCGGTCCGGGCTTTCAGTTCACCGCGGAGGGATACGCCAAGGCGAACGGTGAAGAGGATCCGCGCGCGCGTTTCCGCACCGTCTCCCCCGGATTCTTCGCTGCGCTGGGCGTGCCGATCATCGCCGGCCGCGATTTCGCTGACGGCGATCGGAGCGGCGGCGAGCCCGTCGTCATCATCAGCCAGAGCGTCGCCAGGAGAATGTTTCCGACGCAGGACGCATTGAACCGCCACCTGAGGTGGACCGACCCGGTCATGAAGTTCGTCGGCATAAAAACGACGCCGCGACGCATCGTCGGAGTCGCCGCTGACATCGATGACGAAAATGTCGTCCCGGGGCCGGCAATGAGCGTGTATCACCCATTCGAGCAGGAGATAGGTGGTGGACGCATGTTCGTGCACGCGCGGACCGACCCGTACACGCTGGTGCCGTCGATCACCAGGATCATCCGGGAGCTGTCGGCCGACCAGCCTGTGGAGCAGGCCGCGACGCTCGAAGATATTCGCGCCGAGGTGCTCGCGCCTGACCGGCTGAATGCGCTGGTCTTCGGAGGCTTTGCGGCAGTCGCGCTGACCATCGCGATCGTCGGCGTCGCCGGCGTCCTCGCCTTCTCCGTAAGCGCACGGACCCGCGAGTTCGGTATCCGTCTCGCTGTCGGGTCCGCGCCGCGGCACCTGCTGACGCGCATCCTCAGCGAAGGCGCCGTCATTGCGGGCGCCGGCGTGATTGCGGGCGTGGTCGGCGGCATCGTCCTCGCGCGTTTCGCGGGCAGCTTTCTCCCTGACGTCCGCCTGCCCGGAGCGCTCCCGGTGTTCGGCGCTGGCGTGCTGCTGGTAACCGCGGCTGTTCTTGCGTCTCTCATGCCCGCGGCCCGCGCTGCGCGGGTGGATGTGATTCAGGCGCTGCGATCGGAATAGGGGCTCGGGACTCGGGGCTCGGGGCTCGGGACTCGGGCTCGGACGCTGAAGCTGAAAGCTGAAAGCTAGAAGGAGGTTGATTCGTGGCTCGCTACGTTGATGGGTTCCTGGTACCGGTTCCAAAGAAGAACATCGAGGCGTATCGCCGGATGTCGGCGAAAGCCGGCAAGGTGTGGCGCGATCACGGTGCGCTCGAGTATCGCGAATGCGTTGCCGAGGATTTGAAGAACACGTTCGGCGTTCCGTTTACCCGTGCGGCGAAGCCAAAGGCAGGGGAGACCGTCGTGTTCTCCTGGATCGTCTACAAGTCGCGCGCGCACCGCGACCGCGTAAACGCGAAGGTCATGAAGGACCCTCGACTGGCCGCGGACATGGATCCGAAGACGATGCCGTTCGACGTCAAGCGCATGGTCTACGGCGGCTTCGAGGTGATCGTCGATATCGCGTGATCGACGATCACCTCGCGCCGGCTATCTCGACTGCTGGACGGTGAACGTCTGGCCGGCGATTGTGATCGTCCCGTTACGTTTCTTCGGCTTCGCGCTGTAAGGGGCGACGGTGTAGGTCAACGTGCCGCTGCCGGTGCGACCAGTGCCGTTGGTCACTCCCAACCACGGAGCATTCGGAGTGGCGCTCCAGGGCACGTTGATCCCGTCGTGACGGTGACGCGTACCGGTTCCGCCCGCCGCCGCCCAGGTCGCGCGGGTTGGAGTGATCGAGAAGGTGCACGGCGGCGGAGGTGGCGGGCCCGACCCGACGATCCTGCTGACTGACCCGTTGAGAGCGTCGAGATCGACGACGTATAGCTCCCCCTGCTCGTCCTCACCGAACGACGAAATGATCATCGCCGTATCGAGAAGCGGGGTCTGGTCGGTGCCATTCCAGCGAAAGAATCTCCCCCGATGCAGTAGTCGCCGTAGACATACGTGCCCGGCGGGACCGAGTTCCGCCGCGCCGCGATAAACGTATCCGCCTGTCACGGCGCAACGACCGTGACGTGCGTGTTGTACTCGAACACGGCGGAATGTAGGTCGACGGGTTGCACAGACGGGTCATCTGCTGTTGCAGATTGCCCTCAAAGACGGCCAGCCATAATTGCCGCCGTTCAGAATGGGTGAATCGACTTCCTCGCGCTGCTCTGTCCGACATCGCCAACCCATTGCTGCCCGGTCTCCCGGTCGAAGCTGAAACGCCAGGGATTCCGCATTCCGTAGGCGTAAATCTCGTCGCGTCCGCCGACGATTCGCAACGAACGGGTTGTCGGGCGGAGACGAATAGGGCAATCCCGGAGTCGACGTTGATCCGAAGGATCTTGCCGAGAAGCGAATTGATGTTCTGCGCGTTGTTCGGAAGATCGTTCCCGAGCCACCGCCGTCGCCCACGCCGATGTAGAGGTAGCCGTCCGGCCCGAAGGCGAGCATGCCGCCGTTGTGATTGTCGTCTGGCTGAGTGTGGAATCGTAAGCAGGACGATTTCAGTCGTTCCGTTGGCTGTGTTCGAACTGAACGGCGACGGCTGGGTACTCGGCGATCACCAGCGCGCCGTCCCCGACGCGGGTGTAGAAGACGAAGAACCGGTTGTTACCCTGCTGTAATTCAAGGGATGGAAGGCCAGGCCGAGGAGGCCCCGCTCGTTCGCAGCGAAAGTACCTTCGACTGGATGTTCAGGAAACACCGTTGGCGTCGAGGAGCCTGGCTGGAGAACCTTGATAATGCCGTGGCTGCTCGACGATGAAGAGACGGTTCGATCCGTCGCCTGCATTCCCGACAAACACGGGACTCGACAGACCGGACACCACGGTGTTGAGCTGGATCTGCGCCAGCGCGGAAGCGGGTAAAAACGTAATGGCGGCTGCGATCAGGCCGAGGAGCACTTGCAGTTTGCGCACGGAAGCGTTCCTTTCTGAATGTAAAGCGCGCTCCCGTACGCAAAATCCTTACCGCAACCTGGCGTCGTCGTCCGCACCGGGGGTCCTCGCCACATTGATCCGTAAACAGCCGAGGCGAACGCGGACCATAATGGAGGTTCGTGACGAGGACGATTGGTCACTACGAGATCACCGGCACGCTCGGCGAAGGCGGCATGGGGATCGTGTATTCAGCGCGCGACCCGAGATTGAATCGGTCCGTCGCGTTGAAAATGATCCGCGGGTCGCTCTCAGACCCCAGCGCCGCCGAACGGCTGCGCCGCGAAGCGCGCTCGGCCGCCAGCGTCAGCCATCCAAATATCTGTCAGCTCTACGACCTCGGCGAGGATGCCGGCGATCTCTACATCGCCATGGAGCTACTCGAGGGAGAGTCACTTGCGACGCGCATCGCGCGCGGGCCCGTTCCACTCGACGAGGCGGTCGAGATCTCGCTGGCGACGCTCTCGGCGCTGGGTGCGGTGCACGCCGCCGGGGTGATGCATCGTGACCTGAAGCCGTCGAACATCTTTCTGACGCCGCACGGCGTGAAGCTCCTTGATTTCGGTCTGGCGCGCACGACGCAGCAAGAGGAGGCTCGAGACGCGATTGACGATGGCCGGGACGGTGCTGGGGACGCCGCAGTATCTGGCTCCGGAGCAGATCTCCGGCAAGCCCGTGGACGCGCGTGCCGACCTGTTCGCAGCCGGCGCGGTGCTTTATGAGATGCTCACTGGCCGGCCCGCCTTTCCGGGAGCGTCGCTGCCCGAAATCGTTCACGCGATCGTGTACGAGCAGCCGCCGGCGCTCGGCGGGTCGCCCGCGGCTGCCGCAGTCGATCGCGTCATCCACAAGGCGATCGCGAAGCGGCCGCAGGACCGCTACGCGTCCGCAACCGCAATGGCGGACGATCTGCGGGCAACGAAGTCGATCGTCGACACCGGAACGATTACGTCGGTCAGGCCGATGACTCGGCTGATCGTCCTGCCGTTCCGGGTGCTTCGCCCGGATCCGGACATCGACTTTCTTGCATTCAGCCTGTCGGATGCGCTGACCACGTCGCTGTCGGGCCTGGATTCGCTCGTGGTGCGCTCGAGTCTGGCGGCGTCGCGGTTCGCCGGCGAGAGTGTCGATCTGGACGCGGTCGCGACCAAAGCGGATGTCGATGCGGTGCTCACTGGAACACTGCTCCGCGCTGACGATCAGCTCCGCGTCACCGCACAGCTCGTCGAAACTCCCAACGGCACGGTCCGTTGGTCGCAGACCACGCAGGTCACCCTCGGCGACATCTTTCAACTTCAGGACGCGCTGACGAAGCGGATCGTCGAATCGCTGTCGGTGCCGCTCAGTGCTCGCGACGAGCGAATGCTCAAGCGGGACGTCCCGGCCACAGCCAAAGCGTACGAGTTCTACCTGCGGGCGAACCAGATTGCCTACGAGGCGAAAACCTGGACCGTCGCGCGCGACCTGTACCGGCAGTGTCTCGAGGAGGACCCGGACTATGCGCCGGCATGGGCGCGACTCGGACGGATCTACCGTGTGATTGCGATGTACTCGGACGAGAGGTCGGACGATAACTACGCCCTTGCCGAGGACGCTTTCAAGCGCGCGCTGGTGCTGAATCCCGATCTTTCAATTGCGCACAACCTGTTTACGGCCATAGAGCTGGAAACGGGCGCGCGCGAGAGGCCATGCTGCGCCTGCTCGATCGGGCACGACGGCAGCCGGCGGACTCCGAGCTGTTTGCCGGCCTGGTCCAGGCCTGCCGCTATGCGGGGCTCGAAGCCCCCGCGATTTCAGCGCACGAATCCGCGCGGCGCCTCGAGCCGCAGATCAGGACGGCCGCCAGCCATGCCTACCTGGCGGCCGGCGACTACGAGCGCGCCATAGAAACGGACCAGGATGATCCGCCGTTCCTGTCGGTGCTGGCGCTGGACCTGCTGGGGCGCCGCGACGAGGCGATCGCGATCCTGAACCAGGCGATTTCGCCGGGCATGCCACGGATATTCCGGCTGATCTTCGAGCGCAACGCGCGCGGTGCTTCAGGAGAACCGGGAAGACGCGCAGCGCGCGGCGGACGAACTGCTCCCGATGTGGCGCCTGCGCGACCCTTGTGCGACCTACTACTTCGCGCGAACCCTCGCCGCAATCGATCATCCGGACGCCATCCGGATGCTGAAGCAATCGGTCGAAGGAGGGTTTGATCCCTACGCGTTCCTGCTGCGGGATCCGTGGCTCGATCCTTTGCGCGGGTCGGCCGCATTCGAGGACGTCATGCGATTTGCCGAAGCCCGGGTTCAGGAGGCGGCGACGGCGTTCGTCGCTGCCGGCGGAGAGACGATCCTCGGCCCGCTCGAGCGGGCCTGAGCGGCCGCCGATCGGTCACGGCTGCGGGTTCGACCCGCCGACCTTTGGCAGCGCCGCGATAGCGCTCTCGAGCTGCTCCCGGTGCTGCCTGTCGGTGGCGCTGGTGAGCAGCCGTTTCAACGCGTCGAGATGGGCAGCGGTCAGCGCCTGCGCCGATTCCGTCTTGATATCCGGTTCGATCCCGGTGCCTTCCCAGTTCGTCTTTGTGATCGGGTTGATCGCGCGGCCGTTGGGGAGCCAGATGCCGAAGTGATCGGTGATGCGGCGAACACCACCCGGGTGCGCTCCTCCACCGGTCGTCTCGCCTACGGTGATGGACCGCTTCAGGTTCTTGAGGTTGTAGGTGAATTCCTCGGCCGCGGAAAACGTCCGGTTGCTGGTCAAAACGTACACGGGTTTCTGTTTTCCGTAGCGCCGTCCCTGCACTTCCGCGGTCGTGAAGAACTCGCGGCGTGAATCGGTCTCACGGATATAGAAGTCATTCAGATGCACGACCTCGTCGAACAGATAGCTCGAGAGAATGCCGATCATGAACGGCGATCCGCCGCCATTACGGCGAAGGTCGAAGATCAGCGCGTCGGTGTCGGCCAAAAAGTTCATTGCGGCAACGGCAGCATCGCGTGATTCGGGGGAGCCGCTGAACCCGCGAAGACTGATGTAACCGACGTTGCCGTCGAGGCGCTCCACTTTTTCGAATCCGAAGTTGCGCCGTCGTTCTTCCGTGAGCGCGCGCGCGCGCTCTTCCGCCGTTGGCGGTCCTCCGCGAGCGGGCAGCCCGTCGGGGTTGAAGATGATCCGGAGGTGCTTGTCGCGGCTGACGTCCTGGAGATCCCGGGTCAGGCGATCGGCGAGCTCCCGGGGTGCGGTGATGGCGTCGTATTCATTCTTCGCAGCCTTTTCACGCAGGGCCGCGGCCATCTTCTCGGCGACGTCCGCGAAGATGTACGCCTTCTGCATGTGTCCAATGGCGCCTTCGATGACCTGCGTCCGCAGTGCCGCGTCCACCGTGGCCGGTGCGACGGCAGGCGCCTGGTAGCCACGCGCGATGAATGGGGCCGCCGCGAGCGCGGCAACAATGAGGAGCGAGAAAGTCCAATGACGTCGCGTCATGCGGCCGATGCTAGCATGCCGTTGACGGAGGGGATGAACGGCGGGACGGTCCGCGAGCACGTGAGCACGTCGGCACGTGAGCACGTCAGCACGTGGGCACGTCAGCACGCCGCACGTCGCACGTCGCACGTAGCACGTAGCTACGTATGAAAATCGCGCATTACGAGATCGTCGAGCAACTCGGTGCCGGGGGCATGGGAGAGGTCTATCGCGCTCGTGATCCGAAACTCGGACGTGACGTGGCGATCAAGGTTCTGCCCGGTGGCCTTCCTCGACAATCCTGAGCGGCGCGCGCGGTTCGAGCGAGAGGCGCGCGTCTGGCGTCGATCAATCACCCGCATATCGGCGCGATCTACGGCGTCGAAGACGCAGACGGCTATCGCGCACTCGTGCTGGAGCTCATCGAAGGGGAGACCCTCGCCGGTCGCATCACGACAGCAGGACGTCTGCCGGTCGACGAAGCGCTGGGGATCGCCCGGCAGATCGCCGAAGCCCTCGAGGCGGCGCACGAAAAGGGCATCGTGCATCGCGACCTGAAGCCGGCGAACATCATGCTGAACGCCGCCGGCGCAGTGAAGGTCGTGGACTTCGGCCTGGCGCGCTTCGATGGCGGCGATGCCCCTGGTTCGCTCGATCGCCAACTCGCCAACGCTGACCAACGCCGGGACCGTCGAAGGGGTCATCCTGGGTACTGCCGTGGACCCGAGTCCCGAACAGGCGCGCGGCCGCGCGGTCGACAAGCGCGCCGACATCTGGGCGTTCGGCTGCGTCCTCTTCGAGACGTTGACCGGCCTCCGCGTTTTTGGCCGCGAGACCGTCTCGGATTCGATCACCGCGATTCTGGGTCAGGAACCGGACTGGAAAGCGTTGCCGGCCGATCTACCCAATCGCATCGAACATCTGCTTCGCCGCTGTCTGACCAAAGACCCGCGCGGCGGCTGCACGATATCGCCGACGCGCGCATCGAGATCGAAGACAGCCTCGCGTCCCCACAGGAGACACGCCGGCGACACGGCAGGTACCGGCGGCAGCTGCGTCACGACCCGGTGTGCGCGGATGGCTGCCGTGGGTGCTCGCTGGCGATCGCGACGGTGGCGCTGCGTCGTGGCCTCAACCTTCGCGCTGAAGCGCAACGGCGGCACCGGTGTCACCGAAGGCGACGCCGGTGAAGTTCACGATGTGCCTCCGGGCGTCGTGACCTTCACACCTGCCGGAAATTTCGTCGCCTTCTCGCCCGATGGGAAGTACCTCGCGTTTGCCGCCGCGAATGACGCCGGGCTCCCAACGATCGTGGCTCCGGGCGAGCGACGGGCTCGAGGCCCGCGAGATCGCCGGCACCGAGGGGGCCCGATATCCTTTCTGGTCGCCTGACAGTCGCCACATCGGCTTCTTCGTCCCTGGCGGCAGCATCAGGAAAGTGCCGGTTGGCGGCGGACCGCCGCAAACTCTTTCCACCGGCGCGCTGGCCACGCCAACCGGCGCGTCATGGAACCGTGACGGGGTCATTCTGTTTTCACTGCTCGCCGGACCTATACAGCGCATCAGTGCCGCCGGAGGAACTGCTGCGGTGCCGGTGACGAAGCGCGACGAATCGAAACAACAGCTGGCGCACTCATTTCCGTGTTTCCTCCCGACGGCAAGCGCTTCCTCTATTACATGCGCAGCGCCAACCCGGAGTTCGACGGCATCTACGTGCGGCAGCTCGACAGCGACGACGAACGGCTTCTGCTGCGCGCCAGCTCCAACGTCGTCTATGTTTCCAGCGGCCATCTTCTCTACGTGCGCGACGGGGTTCTCCTCGCGCATCCATTCGATGCGGCGACAGCTACGTTGACCGGCGATCCGATGCTGATTGCCGAGGGGATCGACTCTTCTCGCGGAATCGGGTCTTGCGGCATTCTCCGCCTCCGACAGCGGCGCACTGTCTACCGGACGAGCGAAACCGCTCCGGCAAGTCGCCTGGTCTGGTTCGATCGAAGCGGCAAACGCATCAGCGAGGTAGGCGAGCCAGCCGCATATCGCAATCCGAGGTTGTCACCCGACCGCAAGAAGCTCGCGGTAGAAATGGTGGACGGCACCGGCAATCGTGATATCTGGATTCTCGATCTCGCGCGCGGCGCGCGGGCGAGACTCACCTTCGCCCAGGGTCGCGACGCGGCCCCGGTATGGTCATCGGACGGGCAGAAGATCGTCTGGCAAGGTCCGAACGAGACGCTGATCAAATCATCCGATGGGCAGCGGCCGCGAGCAGGCCCTGCACAACGAACCGTGGATCCCGGATGACTGGTTGCCCGATGGCTCTGCCTTTCTCTCACCCCGGCGCCCGCGACAAGTGCTGCTGATGGACCCGCTGACAAAGTCCCGTAAGAAAGTGCTCGAGGGGCGCGGCATCACCACGCAGGCGCGAACTCTCGCCCGACGGCAAGTGGGCTGGCGTATGCGAACGCGATACTGGACGGTTCGAGATCATCGTTCAGGACTTCCCCAATACGTCGGGCCGCTGGCAGGTTTCAACAAGTGGCGGATTGCAACCGTTGTGGCGCGCTGACGGCCAGGAGCTCTACCACCTCACGCTCGACAGCCGTCTGATGGCTGTGCCGGTGAAGACCGGCACGCTGATAGAGCTCGGAAAACCTCAATCGCTGTTCCAGACCCAGACCGAGACCATCACGGGGTCCACCTGGCATCAATACGACGTATCGACCGACGGCCAGCGGTTTCTCATCAACACGATCGAGGCGGTGCTCTCACCGGTGACCGTCGTTTACGACTGGCCTGCGCTCGTCCGCAACCGCCGCTAAAGCGCGAGGCGCGGTTCGCGGTCGCGGTTCGCGCTTCGCCCGCCTCCGCCAAGGCTACGGCGAGATCCGCCGAAGCGCTTCGCGGGAACGCGGACATCCCGCATCCCGCATCTGTGATTAGATCGAACGATGGCCGTGCTCCTGCCAGCTCCACCGCGGTCAGAGGCGTTCGAGTCGGATCTGACTCTGCCCGGAGTGGCTGCAGCGCTCCGCAGCATCGCGCGGGCGGCCGGCCTTGTGGCTCCTCTCGTCGGGACTCTCGCGATCGCAGGGTGGGCCTTCGACATCGAGACCTTCACCCGCGGAGTACCGGGATTGACGGCGATGAATCCAGCGACCGCGATTGGATTCATCTGCCTCGGCGCGTCGTTGACGATTCTCTGCCGGACGACCTCGCGCAGCATGCGCCGGGTGGCGAATGTCCTGGCCCTGCTACCAACGCTGGTCGGAGTTTCGCGGCTGCTTGCGCTGGCGGGTCTTCCTGACCTGGCGCTCGATCAGATCTTCTTCCGTGCCAAGACCGTTGTCGCCCATTTCGGCGGCCCGAATCGGATGGCGCCGAACACCGCGCTGAACCTCGTGCTCCTCGCCGTGGCGCTGATACGGATCGATCGCGGCATCGCGCGGTTTCGCTGGGCGGCGCAAGTGATGGCGGTGTTTGCGGCGATGACGTCGCTGCTGGCGCTCATGGGCTACGCCTACGGGCTGCGCAGCTTCTACGGTATCGGGTCGGAGACCGCGATGGCACTGCCGGAGGCGGCGACCTTTCTGATCGTCTCCATCGGCATCCTCTGCGCCCGGCCGACGCTCGGCATCATGGCGGTAATTTCGAGCGACAGCAGCGCCGGCACGATGGTGAGACGTCTGCTGCCGGCGGTGCTCCTGTTGCCCGCCGCGCTCGGCGCGTTGCGCGCGATCGGCAGTCCGGCTCTCCCGCTCGACACACCATTCGGCATGTGGCTACTCGTCGTCATGATCATGACGCTGCTGACGGTTCTGGTCGGGTGGAATGCCGTGCTGCTGTTCCGCGCCGACGTCGAGCGCGCCACAACGGAGAAGCGCCTGGCGCGCCAGGCGACGCACGACCACCTGACCCGCCTGCCGAACCGCGGCTGTTCATCGAGCGTCTGCGCAATGAGCTGGAGCGTGGGCGCAGCGTCGGGACGATGACTGCTGTCCTGTTCGTCGACCTTGACCGGTTCAAGATCATCAACGACAGCCTCGGTCATGTCGTCGGCGACGAGCTTCTGGTTGCCGCCGGCAGGAGAATCGAAACCTGTGTCACGCCGCCGGCACTCCTCGGGCACTTGAGCGGCGATGAATTCGTCATCCTCCTGCCGGGTCTTGCGTCGCGCGAGTCTGCCATCGAGCGCGCGCGGCGGATCCGCACGACGTTCGACCAGCCGTTCGCCGTCGGTCCGCACGAAGTATTCACGTCGCTGAGCATCGGCATCGCCTTCAGCGACGCCGTGTCCGCGCCCGTGGACCTGATTCGGCAGGCGGACATCGCGATGTACGACGCCAAGGCGCGTGGCCGCGCCCGCTACGAGATCTTCGAGCCTTCGATGGATTTCGCCGCCCGCGAACGGCTGCAGCTCGAAGTGGACCTGCGCCGCGCACTGACGCGCGGAGAGCTGCGCGTCTATTACCAGCCGGAGATCGAGATCGAGAGCGGCCGTCTGGTGGGGATGGAGGCACTGGTGCGGTGGGAGCACCCCGAGCGCGGCCTGATCGCTCCGGGGCAATTCCTCTCCGTAGCGGAAGAGACCGGGTTGATCGTCCCGATCGGCCGCTGGGTGCTGCGCGAAGCCTGCCGCCAGGCGAAGGAATGGCAGACGAAATACCGCCCTGATCTCTCA
This sequence comes from uncultured Acidobacteriota bacterium, assembly GCA_963810305.1. Taxonomy (GTDB): domain Bacteria; phylum Acidobacteriota; class Vicinamibacteria; order Vicinamibacterales; family 2-12-FULL-66-21; genus JACDCA01. The sequence continues at coordinate 32,160 of CAWEMY010000014.1, read as the reverse complement.
CTCATGGTGTCGGTGAACCTGTCGGGCAAGCACCTGCAGCAGGCATCCCTGATCGACGAAGTCCGCGACGTGCTCCACGCGACCGGGCTCGCCCCCCGCCACTTGATCATCGAAATCACCGAAACAGTCGCGATGGCGGGGGCCGAGACGACGATCGAAATCCTGACGAAACTGAAGTCGCTCGGCGTCCTGCTCGCGATCGACGATTTCGGCACCGGCTTTTCGAGCCTCGCCTATCTCAAACGGTTCCCGGTGGATCTGCTGAAGATCGACAAGTCATTCGTGGACGGCGTCGCGTTTGGCGGTCACGACACGAAGATCGTCGAGGCGATAATTGCTCTCGGCCACGCGCTCGGCCTGCAGGTGATTGCCGAAGGGGTTGAAACGACCGATCAACTTCTCGAGCTTCGGGCTCTCGGCTCGGAGCTCGGCCAGGGTTTCTACTTCGGCGTGCCGATGTCGAACGACGAGGAAATGGGGATGCCGCCGCTGCTCGGCGAGCACCGCCGATGGAAGGCGCATAGTGGTGACTGAATGCTGACGATGCTGTGCATTGCCACCTACCTCAAAGGGCACGAGTTCCTGCGCGAGTGTCGCCGGCAGGGTTGCCGGGTGCTCCTCCTCACTGAGGAGAAGCTGCGCGATGCGGACTGGCCGCGGGATTCGATCGATGCCTTTTTCTACGTTCGGCGCGACATGCCGCATGCGGACATCCGCAAGGGGGCGGCGCATCTGGCGCGGAGCGAACGCATCGACCGGATCGTTGCGCTGGACGATTTCGATGTCGAACTGGCGGCGATGCTGCGCGAACACCTGTTCGTGCCGGGGATGGGGGAGACGACCGGCCGTGCCTTTCGCGACAAGCTCGCGATGCGACGGCGCGCGCGAAGCGCCGGCATCCCATGTCCGGACTTCGTTCACGTCCTGAACAACGAGGCCATCAACGAATGGACGTCGCGCGTGCCGGCGCCGTGGGTTGTCAAGCCGCGCTCGCAGGCCGCCGCCATCGGCATCCGCAAGGTGCATTCGTCCGAAGAGCTGTGGCAGATCATCGACGCGCTCGGCGACGCTCGCGCGGAGTATCTACTCGAGCAATTCGTGCCCGGCGACGTCTTTCACGTGGACTCCATCGTGTTCGACGATCGGGTCAGGTTCGCCGTCGCCAGCCGCTACCGGATGCCGCCGATGGCCGTCGCGCACGAGGGAGGGATCTTCGTGACGCGCACGCTGACCTCCGCGGATCCCGTGTCGCCGGTCCTGAAGGAGCTGAACGCGCGCGTGCTGAAATCCTTCCGCCTGCTCCGCGGCGCCTCCCACACGGAGTTCATTCGCGCGCAGGACGGCGCCTGGCAGTTTCTGGAGACTTCGGCCCGCGTCGGTGGAGCCTTCATCGTCGACGTGGTCGAAGCGGCAACGGGTATCAATCTGTGGCGCGAATGGGCGCACGTGGAAATCGCCGGACAGGACGGTACTTACGATCCCCCCGCCGTGCGGGAGCTGTGCGGCGGTATCGTTCTGTCGCTTGCGCGGCAGGAATACCCCGACCTCGCCGCGTACAACGATCCGGAGATCGCCATTCGTGTGCGGAAGCGGCACCACGCCGGTTTGATCGTCACTTCACAGAACGAGGCCCGAGTCGACCAGCTGCTGGAGGACTACACGCGGCGGTTTTACGTCGATTTCCACGCCTCCGCCCCGCCGCCCGAAAAAGCCACGGATTGACAATTTAGGCTTGAAATCGGGCAAGGGTAGGCGCAAGCTGCCGCCGACACGCCACCTTGACGTGCCATCGGCCAAGGGCGAGGAGGACCGTCATGCCCATCCGAAGGCGTCACCTGGTCGTTTCGACGATCGGCGTCCTGCTCCTGTACCTGTCGTGCGACAGTGACCGTTCGAGCCCCCTGCCGACGCCCGGTCAACCACCGCCCACACCGCCTGCGCCGGCTGTCGTACGGCTCGAGATCGTCGGCCCCTCTGAAATCGCGCCTGGGGAGTCCGTTCAACTGATCGTGAATGCGACCAAGAGCGACGGGTCCGTCGAAGACGTCACTGCACAGTCACTCTTTTCCCCTAACACTTCGCCGGTCCTGGAACTGACTGTCCGGGGGCTTGCGACTGGAAAGGCGAACGGGCAAGTGTTCGTCAACGCCCGCTTTGGCACGCGCAACGCGGGTAAGACCATCCTTGTGCTTCCAACGGGCACGTTTCGACTCGGCGGGACGGTCAGGGAAAGCGGCTTCGCCATAGCCGGAGCGACCGTGACCGTCATCTCGGGCACCGGCGAAGGACTTACCACCACCTCTAACTTCGGTGGGTTCTACGCGCTCTTCGGCGTCAACGGGCAGGTCAGGGTACAGATAAAAAGGGATGGCTATCTGAATGCCATTCAGCAGCTGGACGTGACAGCGCACCGCACCGAGGACCTGAACATTGTCGCCGAGCGGGCCCGGGACGATCTCCGCGGGTGCGTATACCCTCACGGTCCAGGCCGGCACGTGCGGCTCCGCAGGCAATCTTCCCGCGGAGATGCGGCGCCGTCAGTAACGTTGCGAACGTCGCGCAGGATGGTCCGCTACTGACCGTCACGCTCGAAGGTGCGGATTTCATCGTCATCAACGGCCGCGGCCGCAGCTTCATCGGGTTCCTCGAAGTCACGAACGCCATCCGATTCACGATCGGTGAACCCTCCTTCTATTACTACTACTACGACGGCAACTTCGGCATTGCCGACCGCATTGGCAGCATGACGCTGCTGGTCATTGGCACTGCCATGACGAACGCCGCGGGAGGGCGCATTGCAGGACCGCTGGAAGGGTCGTTCCTCGCGTCGACGAAAAGTGGCGTTCCGTTCGGGCCTTTCGTCGCGCGGTGCAACAGTACCCACAGCTTCGAGATGGTCCGGCGGTGAGCGCGATGAACCGGCGGCGTGGCGCTTTCGCGGTGCTGTTGACGACGGCGACGCTGCTGCCTGCGGCGTCAGATTCATTTCGAACTGGCGCTTCGCGACCGCGTAATCTCCTGCTGATCACCCTGGACACGATGCGGGCCGACCGGTTGCCGGTCTATGGCTTCGCCGGTGTCGGCACTCCGCCCTGGACAGAATCGCCGCCGAGGGGACTTCTCCGAAAAGCGTTCGCCGCCGCCCGAAGGCGTCCCCATCGACGATCGCTGAACCCGCAACGGCCAACAGACGCGCACGCTGCGCCGAGATGCGACCTCTGACGCGCCGATTCCGGCCCAGGGCGAGGAGCACCGTGATGCCGATCCGAGGCCGTCACGGGGTCGTTCTACGATCGGTGCCCGCTGAGGTACCCGTCGTGTGACAGTGACTGTTCGAGCCCCTGCCCAGGCCCGGCGAACGACTGCTGGCAATACCGCCCGTGCCGCTCTGTCTGGACCGCCTGAAATCGTCGGCCCCTCCGAAATAGTGCCGCGCTGAAAGGGTTCAACCGACCGCGAACGCGATCAAGAGCGACGGAACCGTAGAAGACGTCGACTTCAGAAAGCGCTGTTTTCCTGAAGACTTCGCTGAGTCCTGGAACTGACCGTCCGGGGGCTGGCGACTGGAAAGGCGAACGGACAAGGCCTTCGTCAATGCGTCCGGCATGTGGAACGCTGGCAAGACTATCCTCGTGCTTCGAATCTAACATGTTTCCGACTGGCGGGACCATCCGGGAGAGCGGCTTTGGCATCGACGGGTCACAGTCAGCGTCACAACGGCAACCGGAGGAGGAACGCACTAATGATGCTCGGTTCACGGGATCCTACCTCACCCCTCGGAAGAGTGAGGAAATTGGTCTGCATAGAAATGAGGAAGAACGGCGATCCGAACTCGTTCACCAAGTCGACGTCACAGTAAAACACCGCACGCACCATGTGGAAGATTGTCGCCGAACGGGCAAGAGCTCATTTCCGGGGAACCGATGCCACCGCAGGTCGTCGCCGTGGCTCCTGGCGCGACCAGTCTCCCAGCCGAGGCACGGCGCCGCGAGTACACCGCGAACGTCGCGCAGGACCGCCGACGGCCGACGGTGACGCTAGAGGATGCGAATTACATCGTCACCAACGGGCGGGGTCGTGGGTTTACCGGTTTCCTCGGTGTCAGCAATGACATCCGGTTCGACCTCGGTAACGCGTTCCACTACTACTACTACTACCATGGACCCCTTCGACATCGCTGAGCGGGTCGGCAACCTGACGATTCTGATCAGCGGGACTGCGAACACGTTGGCGACACCGGGGCGTATCGCTACGCCGCTGGAAGGAGGGATCGCGACATCGTCGAGAGCCGCGGCCCCGTTCGCGCCGTTCAGCGCTCAGTGCCATGGCACTCATGGTTTCGAAATGGTGAGGCGATAGCAGATCCATGATCCGACGGCGACACGCGTTCGCCCTGCTTGCAGCACTGGGCCTTCCGCTACCGCGGTGCTGGATTCTCCAGGTCGTTACGCGGCGGCCGCGCAATGTCCTGTTGATAACGCTCGATACGATGCGCGCCGATCGGCTTCCCGCCTACGGGTTCCAGGCGTTGACACGCCGGTGCTGGACAGAATCGCCGCCGAGGGGACCATCTTCGAGGAAGCGTTGGCCGCCGCGACCACTCACGCTCCATCGCACGCGTCGCTGTTGACCGGCATCTACCCGCCGCGCCTGGGCGTTCGCGACAATGCCGGCGCCCCGCTGGGATCCGAGTTCACCGACGTTGGCTGAGTCCTACCGGCGCAGGGACTCGAGACGGCTGCCGACTTCGTCGCGTCGGCTGTCCTTGCGCCGGGCCGCGGTGTCGAACAGGGATCGGCTGTACAAGCGGCGGCGATCCTGCACGATGCGCATCCGGAGGCCCTCCGACCCGCCGTCGCGCCGGGCACGTTGTCGACGACGCGCTGTCATGGTTGGAACGTCGCGATGGCGGGCCCTTCTTCGCGTGGGTCCACCTGTTCGACACGCACCGTCCTTCGATCTGCCGCCTCACTACCAGGACCGATACCTTGATCCTTACCTGGCTGCGATCGCGTACGAGGATTCCCAGATCGGCCGGTTGATCGTTCACCTGGAGTCGCGCCGGTTATTGGAAGACACTCTCGTCGTCGTCGTCGGAGATCACGGCGAATCTCTGGGGGATCACGGCGAAGAGTCGCACGGCATCTTCGTTTACCAGGAGGCGCTGCGTGTCCCGCTCATCATGCGGGGTCCAGGAGTGTCTGCGCGTCGCGTCACCGGCCCAGTCCGGCTCGTCGACGTCACGCCGACCGTGCTGAGTCTTTTGGGACTGACGGCGCCCGATATAGATGGGACCAGCCTCATGGGCCGGGGTGAACGAGGCGGGCCTGAGGGGGATCTCGAAGTGTCCTGAGTCGATGTACCCGCTGCGATTCGGGTGGGCGCCGCTGCGCTCGCTTCGTGCCGATCGCTACAAACTCATCGACGCTCCAAGGCCTGAGCTCTACGACCTGTCCAGCGATCCGGGCGAGGAACGAAACGCCTCCGAGCAGCATCCCGCGGTTGTGGCGGCGATGCGAAGTCGCCTCGGTGCATTCGATTCGGCAGTGCGCACGTCGGGCCCCGCTCTCGCGGTCGATCGCGAGGTGTCAAACCGGATCGGCTCCCTCGGCTACGTCGGCGCGTCAGTGGGGCGCACACCAGCGGCGCCTGGTGATCAAGTCGATCCGAAGGACCGTATTGGCGTCTTCAACCGGATCACCGCGCAGCAGTGGGAGAACACAGAACGCGCACGCGCGATGTGCCGTTAGTCCTGTTTCAACAGCGAGCCTGGATCCGACTGCGACGCCCGGCGCGCCGGAATGATCGTTGCCGCGAGGGCAACGACGCTCATCGCAGCGGCGGCGGCGCCGAGGACGGCAGGATCCGCGGGAACAATCCCGAAAAGCAGCGTCTGCAGCGAACGCCCTCCGGCGACTGCCGCAAGTGCTCCGACGACGATGCCGGCGGCCGCAAGAGCAGCCGCCTCGCGCAGGATCAGACGAACCACGCCGGCACGGGTTGCGCCGATCGCGACTCTGATCGCCATTTCGCGGCGACGCACGGTAACTGCGTGGGCGAAGGCGGCGAACAGCCCCATTGCCGCGACCGCGAGCGCCAGGACGCTGAAGATGGCGAGCAATTGCCACCCGAGCATCCATGGCCCGAGTTGACGCTCGAGTAAGCTCGAATACGCACGGACTCGGAGAAACGGAAGATCCGTTTTCTCCTGCAGCACGAGCTTGCGAATCGGACCCGCAAGAGCGGTCGGATCACTTGCGCCGCGCACCAGCAGACCACTGACCCGCGGTCCGGGAGCAATACCGCCAGGCGGCGGCGGAACCTGGGAAGGCGGTACGTACAACTGCATCAGCCGAGCCTCGTTTTCGGTCGGGACGACGCGCCGCTGTCGAACATCACGCGCAACGCCGATCACCTCGCGACAGGGCACTGCCGATGACGGCGTCGGGGGACCCGTGTCGGTGAGGGGATCGAACGATGGGTCGAATCCGATCCTTATGCACTTGCCGACGGCGCGCTCACCCGGCCACGTCTCTCGTGCCATCGTCTCGTTGACGATCACGACGAGGCGGTCGCGTTGGTCCTGGGGCGAGAAGGCGCGACCGTCGGTGATCCGGACGCCAAGAATGTCGAACATCTCGGGCGTCGCACCGATCAGGAACGGTAGTTGCCCGCCGACGTTCGGCGGATCGGCACGTCCGGGAACGCTGATTGGCGGGATGTGGTGGCCGCCGAAGGGGAGAGTCTGGTAGGTGGTCGCCGCCTCGACGCCGGGCAGCGATCGCACTCGCTGCAGCGCGGCGCTGAAGAACTCGTCCTGTTCGGGAACCGGCGCTGAGCCCTCCTCGAAATCCACCAGCAGGACTCTGCCGGTGTCGATGCCGAAGTCCTGGTTCATCAGCCGCAGCAGACTGCTGCTGAACATGCCCGCGCCGGCGAGCAGCATCACGCAGACGCTCGTCTGAACGACCAGCAAAGACTTCTGCAGGCGCAGGCGGCGTGGCCCGCGCTGCTCGTTCAGATCGGCGGTTCGCGCGGACACCGGCAGCGATGACGCGCCGGCCGCCGTCGACACCAGAATGGCAATCACGCCGGCGGCGGCCGCCGCGAAAAGCACACGCGGCTGAACCGCGACGGTTCCGCCGACCGACGGCAGAAGCACGCGGCGGACGATCTCTTCGAGCCAATACCCCAACAGGATCGAGGCGACGACCGAGCCGGCAGCGATCAGAGACGCTTCGACGACGATCTGCGAGATCAGCCGGCCCCGCGTAGCACCGAGGGCGGTGCGGATCGCGGACGAACGTCGGCGCTGCGCCGCGCGGACCAGCAGGAGTGTCGCGACGTTCGCGAACCCGATCACCACGATCAAGCCCGATACGCCAGTCAGCCAGAACGCAATCCTGCGTGTCGTGGTATCGACCCCGCTTCCGGCGAGCGGTGTCAGCTCCACGACGCGCTCGAGCGCCGCGGTCGTCTGTTCTGTTGCCGCGACCCGGTTGCCGCCGGGAGCGATGCGTCCAACCACCGAAACGATATTGCGGAACGGTTCCTTGTCCCAGCCAGGTTCACTGCGCATGGCCGTGCTGATCGGCACCCAGACGTCCACCGAAGTCGGCGAGTGGCCGCTGAACCCCGAAGGCATGACGCCGGCGATCTGGTAATCGATTCCGCCGATCGTCAGGCGCCGTTCGAGAATCCGGTGGTCGCCGCGAAAGGCTGACAGCCAGAACTCGTGACTCAGTACCGCGGAGGTCGAGGCCGACGTTTCGTCGCCGGCGGCGATTCCCGGGCCGATCGAGGGACGGGCGCCCAGGAGCTCGAAGTAGTTCCCGGAAACGAGCCGGGTATCGGCCGCGACCTGCTCGCCGTCGATCACCACACTGATCGGCCCGGGGCGCCACGCCGCGGCGCCGGCGAGCGCCGGCACCTCGTCGCGCACCGTGCGATAGGCGACATACGAGGTCGTCGTCATTCCGGCTCGTCCGGCGGGCTCCCCCGGCGCCTGGAATGAAATCCCAAACACCGCGTCGGCCTGGACGATGTGTGCAGGCGGACTGAGCAGCGCGCGGTCAACGAGACTGACCATCGCAAGATTCATCCCGACCGATGCGCCGAGCGTCACGATCACGCCGGCAACGATCCCAGGCCGCCGCCCCAGCTCGCGAACGGCGTCGGTCAGATCACGGCGAAGATGTTCGAGCATAGACCCCCGATGTATTCGTCAACGGAGACTCAAGAGTTCCGCAAAGAGTGTCGCTCTTTATTGATCCTGGTTGCCGCTGATTTCGCCGATCGATTCAATTGCGGCTGCGATTGCCGCGGTCGCAGTGGCGGGAATCGCAGGGATCGCCTGACCCGCCGACAGGGATGAAGCGAGGGACGAAGCGAAGCAAACCGCCAGCACAAAGACACGTGTCACTGAACCTCCAGGGATTGACGATTCGACGGTAGCGGAGGGACGTTCGTTCAGAAAGCGATGCGGGTATCATGCGCGCAATGAGATTCACGCGTCGACGGTTCGGTGCCGTCCTCACTGGTGCGCTGGCGTCGTTCGCGTTCGGCGGCGCGTGCCACGGCAGCCAGTCGGCCGGGACGAGCAGACGGACGCATAGCCGCGAGGCCGCGAACAGCCTCGCGCACATCCGGCTCGGGATCCCGGCCGCTCGGCCTCGGCGGACGCGCGACGCGATCCTCCAGCTCCCCGCGAAGCCGTCAACATCGCCGCTTCCGCTGCTGGTGTTGTTGCACGGCGCGGGCGGCAGCGCCGCAGGGATCCTTCGCCGTCTCGGAACCGCCGCCGACGATGCCGGAGTCGCCGTCCTGGCGCCGGACTCCCGCGATACGAGCTGGGATGCCATCGGCGGAGATCTGGGTCCTGATGTCGTCTTCCTCAATCGCGCGCTCGAGCGAGTCTTCGAGACGACGTCGGTCGATCCCGCACGCGTCTCAGTCGGCGGATTCTCGGACGGTGCCAGTTACGCCCTGACACTTGGATTGATCAACGGCGATCTCTTCCGCCGCGTGGTGGCGTTTTCCCCCGGCTTTGTCGTTCCGGGAGACCCGCACGGGAAGGCCAGGTTCTTTGTCTCGCACGGGACGCGTGACGAGATCCTCCCGATCGACCGCTGCAGCCGGCGGATCGTTCCTGCCCTGCAGAAGGCCGGGTACGACGTAACCTTCCGAGAGTTCGATGGTGGCCACACCATCCCCCCGGATATCGCGAAAGAAGGCATGCTCTGGGCGGCCCAGAGCTAACTCCTAACTCCGCCTAACTCCTAACTCTAACTTCTAAACTTGCCAGAAGTCGCCACCGATAAGGCGCGAGTGAGCATCAGGCGGGCGCGGGCGGTGACGGCGGATCAGTGGGGCAAGCCGGATCGGAACGAGGTGGGCGAGCCGATCTGCCGATGGTGCCGGAGTCCGGTGGTCTCGCCGCGGAGGACGTTCTGCAGCGAGCCGTGCGTTCACGAGTGGAAGATCCGCAGCAGTCCCTGGTACGTGCGGCGTGAGGTCAAAAAGCGGGACAAGGGCATCTGCAGACTGTGCGGTCTGAATGTGATCAAAGCCCATCGCGAATGGTCGCGGTCGAAACCGGCCGCGTCGGACCGTGCGGCACGAAAGCGGTGGCGGGCTGCGCGGCCGCTCTGGGAGGCGGATCACATCGTCCCTGTCGCCGACGGTGGTGGCGAATGCGGTCTCGATAATTACCGGCTGCTATGCCGTCCATGCCATGTGCGGGTCACGCTCGAGTGGCGCGCGCGCAGAAGTGAGGCCCTGGCCAATGGCAAGCCTGGAGGGCTCACGTCAACTGGCTGGCTTCGACACGACGACCATGAACCAGCGCTCGGAGCCGAGCTCCGACGCGACCGGCTCTAGTCCCGCCTCCTTCAGCTCACGCGAGAGCGAGTCGGCACTGATCCCGTGCATGCCGTCCTTGCCGCGGTCAGCGGGTGTCCCGGCTTCCTTCCCTGGTGGCGTAAAGTCGATAACGGCCACTCGGCCGCCCGGCCTTACCGACGCCGCGATCGACGCATTCATCGCCTTGGGGTCGGCGAAGTGGTGATACACGTTGCGCATGAAGACGGCATCACAGGTTGCATCGGGGAACTTCGTCTTCGTTGCTTCTCCCTCGACAACCGTAATGTGAGCGAGGCCGCTCGCCTCGACTTTCTGCCGCAACGCTTTGACCCGGTCGACCCCTAGCTCGCTGGTGTAAACGCGACCGTTCGGACCGACTGCTTTTGCGGCCGCAATGCTCAGCTCACCGTCGCCGGCGCCAACCTCGCAGACGGTCTGACCCTCGGCGAGTGCCAACGCCTGGAAGATCTTCTCAGTCGCGATCGACCCTGCCTGTGCGCGCTGGATTGCGAAGATCGTCCCCGGGACGAGCAGCGTGACGAGCAGCGCGACGATTCGCGGGCGACTCAAGCGGAAGGTCATAGCAACCTTAGACGCAGGCCGGCTGAAGCCGGCCTGGCTGACCGGTAGAGGCCGGCTTTAGCCGCCTGTGTCTCATGACCGGTAGAGGCCGGCTTTAGCCGGCCTGTGTGCGCGTCAGGCAGTCGTTGCACAGAGCCGGTCGAACGCATCGGTGAGGTCTTGCGCGATGGCTTCGGCGCTCTGATTCTCGATCTGGTGCCGATGCACGAAGTGCAGCACCTGCCCGTCGCGCATGATCGCGATCGATGGGGAAGAAGGCGGGTTCGGCGCGAAGTACCTGCGCGCACGGTCCGTGGCCTCGATATCGCCGCCGGCAAACACCGTGGCGACGACGTCCGGTTTTACCGCGTGCTGGAGCGCGAGCGCGATGCCCGGCCGCGCCTTTCCCGCGGCGCAACCGCACATCGAGTTCACGACGACCATCACGGTCTTCGATGACTCACTCAGAAGGGCATCGACGTCAGAAACGGTGCGCAGCTCCCGCACTCCGAGTCGTGTGAGCTCCTGCCGCATCGGTCCAATAAACGATTCAGGGTATGGCATCACTCCATCGTATGTCGTTTTGCTTTCCGAGCCCCCGCCTCGCCGAGGCTACGGCGGGCAAGCCGCGTATTGACCCGCTCTGTCCGCATCATATATGCTGTGTCCACATATGGGCATCAATGCTCTCGCACGCGAATTGAAACGCGGCAGCGCCGAACTGCTGATCCTGGCGCTCCTCGAGGAACGCGATCGGCACGGCTACGAACTCGCCCGGCTGATCGATGACCGCTCACGCGGCGCGATCTCTTTTCACGCCGCGTCTCTGTATCCGACTCTGTACCGGATGGAGGAGAAGGACCTGATCGAGGGCCGCTGGGTGGAGAAGGCGGGTCAGCGCCGACGTCGCTACTACCGTCTGACCGCGGTCGGCAAGAGAACGCTGGCGAGTCAGCGGGGAGTGTGGGACACGTTCTTCGACGCCCTCAACCGCGTCGCGCGAATTCGCCACGCCTAGAGGTCACCATGGACTGGAACGCTCGCGTCCGCCGGACCCTTTCATCTGCTGGTGTTTCGGACACGGTGATGGAGGAGCTGGCGCAGCACGTTCGCGCCGTGTACGAGGCTGCCCGCGCGGAGGGCTGCACGCACCTGGAGGCTGACGAGCGGGTGACCGAGCTGCTGGTTCGCTGGAAGTCAGACGCCGCCGCGCTTCACCATCGCAATCGCCGCGCCCCCGCCATCGAACCTCCTGCCGCACAGGAACCGTCGTTTGTCACCGGCCTCGGTCGCGACTTCAGCTATGCCGCACGCCTTCTTCGCCGTCAGCCGCGCTATGCACTGATTGCCATCTTCACAATGGCGCTCGGCATCGGGACGTCCACGCTGCTCTTCAGCGTCACCTACGGCGTCCTGATGGCGCCGCTCCCGTGGCCGTCCGCCGACCGGATCGTCGTTCTGAAGGAGACGCGGGGAGGCAATCCGCCGCGATTCAGCTCGTTCAGCAACGCCGCGTATCACGCCTGGAGGGCCGAAGCGTCGACCGTCGACGCGCTGGCCGCCTGGTCTCAGCGGACGGTCACCATGACCGGTGCCGGCGACTCCGATCGCATCCGCGTTGTCGCGGCATCCGCCAGTCTCTTTACCGTTCTCGACGCCCACCCGCTGATCGGCGCGCTGTTCGAATCGAAAGACGAACGCGCATCGGTTGTCGTGTTATCGGAGTCGCTCTGGCGGCAGCGGTTCGGCGCCGATCAGGCGGTCCTTGGACGGACCGTCCAGTTCGATGGCGAGCCTCACGCAATCGTTGGTGTGCTCCCCGATCGCCTCTCGTATCCGGATCGGCAGGCGCGCGCCTGGATCCCGTTGTACGTTCCGCCGGTCAATGGCAACTCCCTGTCGATGTTCGAAGCCGTCGGGAGACTTCGCGCCGGCACGACTGCCGCCCAGGCGGCCGCCGAAGGCACCGCGCGCGGTCGATTTGCCGCGAAAACCGGCCTGACCACCGTCGCGATCTTCGGGAACGACGGTCCACTCGCGATTGACGCACAGCCGCTGCAGCAGGCGCTCACGATGGACGTCCGGCGTCCACTGATCGTGCTGCTCGTCGCCGTTGGTCTGCTGCTCTTCACCGCCACCGCAAACGTCGCCAGCCTGCAGCTTGCGCGCGCGACGACCCGACAGCGCGAGATGGCGGTGCGCGCTGCACTCGGCGCCGGCAATGTCAGACTGACGCGGCAACTGCTCGTCGAGAACCTGCTGCTCGGTCTTGCCGGCGGTGCCGCCGGCCTTGCTCTGGCCTGGACTCTGCATCGATTTCTGCCGGCTGTTCTGCCTCCGGATTTTCCGCGGCTCGACGCTCTCGGCATGTCGGCGGTCGCCGTCGGCTTTGCGGTTTTCACCGCAGTGATCACCGGGGTCGCATTCGGATTGATTCCCGCCGTCCGCGCCCGGCGCCTCGATCTGGTGAGTGCGCTCACGGAAGATGGCACCGCACCGGTCGGCGCAGGCGGTCGATCGTTCACGTCCCGCGCGCGCCTGATCATCATGGCGGGTCAGGTGAGTGTGGCCTGCGTACTGCTCGTCGGCGCTGCCCTGCTCGGCCGGAGCTTTCTCGAGCTGCTCTCGACCGACCGTGGCTACGATCCTTCCGGCGTCCTGACCGCCAGGATTGCCATGCCGTCGGCAACCTACCCGCCCGCGGTGCGGCATGCACTCGTGCGCGGCATCCTGGAGCGCCTCGAGGCGATACCCGGCGTCACGCACGCGGCGTTTACATCGGAGCATCTGCTCGGCCCGGGCGGGTCCACAAGCGCTCTCACCATCCGCTCGCGTGAGGGAGGCACGATTGCCGTGCAGGCCTCGCCGCGCATCGTCAGCCCCCGCTACTTTTCCACTGCCGGCATCCGCGTCGTCGATGGTCGCGGATTCTCGGAGACGGATACCGAGTCGGCACCACCGGTCGTTGTCGTCAACCGCGCATTTTCGAGAAGATTTCTCGGTGATGCCGCCGTCGGCACAAAGGTGCCGATGGGCGCGGGATACGAGGATGCACGACGCGAAGCGACCATCGTCGGTGTGGTCGACGACGTGCGCTATCTCACGGCGAAGGACTCCACGCAGCCGGAGATCTACTACGGGTACCGGCAGTTCGGCGGCAAGCTCCCCGTTTCTGTCGTCACACTGGTGGTCCGCACCGTGGAGGATCCGTCAACGCTCGCGCGGCCGCTCCGTGCAGCAGTGCGACAGGCCGACGACAGGCTGGTCCCGGAGAGCATCCGCACCATGGAAGAGAGCATGCTTCGCGGCCTGGCGCGTCCGCGGCTGTACGCGATCGTCCTGGGAGGGTTTGCGGCGTCTGCGCTGCTCGTCGCCGCCGTAGGTCTTTTCGGCGTGCTCTCGTACACCGTTGCCCAGCGTTCCCGCGAGCTCGCCGTCCGCACCGCACTCGGGGCCAGCCCCGTGGACGTTGCGAAGCTGGTGTTCGGTCAGACGATGCTGATCACCGGCGCGGGGATCGCCATCGGTCTTGGTGCCTCGCTCGTGCTGACGCGATCGATCGCGGCGCTCCTCCATGGCGTCACGCCGCACGACCCGTCAACCTTCGTGATCGTGCCGCTGGTGCTACTCGCCGTCGCCGCCGCCGCATCGGTGGCCCCCGCACTCAAAGCCGTGAGGCTCGATCCCCTGCGCGCCCTGCGGGGATAACAAGAGATCAGGAGGGTGATAACAGGAGATAAGAGATCAGGAGTTTCTTTTAAAGACAAAAATAAGAATTCTCCTGATCTCCTTGATCTCCTGTGAGCTCTTCTCCTGATCTCCTGTATCTCACTCGTGTCGAAGGGCGAGGATCGGATCGATTCGGCTGGCGCGGTGAGCGGGGATCAGGCCGGCGACGATTGAGACCAGCGCCAGCACGGCAACGGTGGTGCCGGCGATCATCGGATCGCGAGGCTGGATCCCGTACAGCTGCGTCGCGACGAACTTTGCGAGCGCCATTGCCGCGGGGATTCCGATGATCAGGCCGATCGAGAGCAGGAGCAGCACCTCTTTCATCACCAGCCAGATCACCCCGCCGGTCTGCGCCCCGAGCGCGAGCCGGATCCCCAGCTCCTTGCGGCGACGCGCGACGACAAACGCCATCACGCCGTAAAGACCTACCGATGCGAGGAGCGTCGCAAGCAATCCAAATCCGGCCGAGAGCATCGCGATCAGACGATCGGTGAGCAGCGTTTCATCCAGCTGCGATTCGACCGTCTTGATCCCGTAGACCGGCATCGCGGGATCGAGTTGTTTCACCTCGTTGCGCAGCACGCCGTAGGCACTGGCGGACGGCGTGAGCGTCCGCACATAGACGACCGTGTCGGTGCGCCCCCAGACCGGTATGAACACCTGGCGTCGCACCCCCTCGCGCGGCCCCTCGTATAGTGAGTCGGCGGCCACGCCGATGATCTCGATCGTCAGCTTCGTCCCCGGACCGCCGCCAAAACCGAGGCGCTTGCCGACGGGACTCTGACCCTTGAAGAAATGCTCCGCGAACTTGCGATTGACGATGGCAACCGTCGACTCTTCTTTGGCGTCGCTGCTCCTGAAGTCCCGGCCCTCCAGCAACGGAATGTTCATCGTCTCGAAATAGGCGGGAGAGAGCGCGTTCATGAACGCCTGCATGTCTTCGCCGTCCTTCGGCTGGTGCCCCTCGACGGCCATCGAGCTGTCCCATTCATCGCCCGAGAGGATCGGCACCGACGCGATCGCCGCAGACTTCACACCCGGTGCAGAGCGCAACCGTTCGAGCAGCTGGGTGTAGAAGATCTGGCCACGAGTGTTGTCGTAGCCGTTCAGCGCCGGGGAAACCTGAAACGCGACCAGGTTGTCGAGCTCGACGCCGGTCTCTGTAGTCTTCAGGTTCTGCAGACTCTTCACAAACAGTCCGGCGCCGAAGAGCAGGAGGAAACTGAGCGCGACCTGCGCCGTAACGAGACCCTTTCGCAGGAAGAGCGATCCGCCGCCTCCCGCGATCGACCCGACAGTGTCTTTGAGCGTCGTCCACGGATCCGGCCGGCTTGCGCGCAGCGCGGGCAGCAGGCCGAACACGATCCCGGTCAGGAAGGTGAGGCCGAAGGTGAACGCCAGAATCCGTGGATCGGGATGAGGCGAGATCAGCAGCGGTTGGCCACCCGACGGCACCAGGGTGAGCAGCGTTCGCGTCAGGAAGAAGGCGACCGCGAGACCGAGCGCGCCGCCGATGCACGAGAGCAGCAGGCTTTCGGCGAGGAGCTGCCGGACCAGACGTCCACGCGAGGAACCGAGCGACAGACGCACCGCGATTTCTCTCTGGCGCATGAACCCGCGGGCGATCAGGAGGTTGGCGACGTTCGCGCACGCGATCAGCAGGACAAGGCCGACCATGCACATCAACACCACGAGCGCCGTCGAGAAGTCATTGCGCAGGCCGGAGAAACCCAGCGCCGCGCCGGTGACTACGAGCCGTCCCTCCTTCAGGAACTTGTCGCGGTCGTACGACGACCACTTGCTCGCCGCCGGGAGCGTCGCTTCGTAGTTGCGAATCTGCTGGTAAAGCCCCTGCACCGGCCCTTGCGCCGACTCGATCGTGTAACCGGGTTTGAGTCGCCCGAAGACCTGGACCCAGCGTGAGCGGCGATTCTCGATTTGAAGCCACGTCCAGTCCGGCATCATCATCTGCTTCATCAGCACGGGGACGCGGATCTGGGGCGAACGCGCAGGATCGAGGCCGACGAAGCCTTCCGCCGAGACGCCGACGATCGTCATCGGGTAGTCGTTGACGCGAATCTGCTTGCCGACGACATTGGGATCGCGCGCGAAACGATTGACCCAGTACGTGTGGCTGAGGACGACGACCGGATGCCCGGAGTAAACCTGATCGTCCTCCTGTGAGTTGAACACCCGCCCGATCGCCGGCTTCACCCCGAGCATCGTGAAGTAGTTGCCGGAGACCACTTCCGCCGCCACGCGCTCGGTCTGGCTGTCGACACTGATCGAGGCGTCGACGAGGCGGCGGCAGAGCACCTCGCCTAGCGGCTCAGCTCGTTTCTGCAGGTCCTGATACAGCGGGTACGAGTGCATCCGCGTGCCGGCATTGCTGCCCATGTTCGGCCCCTGTTGATAGAGCATCACCAGCTCTTCCGGAGCGTGGACCGGCAGCTTGCGCAGCAGGATTTGATCAATCAGCGTGAAGATCGCGGTATTCGCGCCTATGCCGAGAGCCAGGGAAAGGATCGCTACGGTCGCAAATAACGGGCTTCGTCGAAGGCCGCGGACGGCCAGGCGCAAATCGGACATCGTTGTGGTCATGACTGGGGGTTGGACGAAATTATTGGGTTGAAGGTTGGCGGGGGAGCTCAATCAGCAAAAGGCCCTCGCGTTGCCGTGCCGGTCGGCATATAAGAATTGGATGATTGTCGATGCAAACGCTCAGGCGTATACCCAGCGAATCCTCGCCAACCTGAAGGGACGTGACCCGCTGGACGTGCTCTCGTCCACGGCCGGACGGCTGCGCGAGCTGACTGCCGGACGCACCCGTGATGACCTTGCGAAGAAGCCGGATCCGTCGCGCTGGTCGGTTGTTCAGATCGTCGCGCACCTCGCGGATTCCGAAATCGTCGGTGCGTGGCGGTTCCGTTCTGTCCTTGCCTCCGACGGCGTTGCGCTGCAGCCCTACGACCAGAACGAGTGGGCGGCGACGTCCCGCTACGAAGAGACGGATCCCTTCGAATCGATAGGGCTCTTCGAAACGGTCCGTTCGAGCACTCTGTCGCTGCTGCGTCGCGTCGATCCGGCGCTGCACGCGAACTACGGCATGCACGCCGAACGCGGCAAAGAATCGATCGAGCATCTGATCCGGCTCTATGCCGGCCACGATCTCAATCACCTCGGACAGATCGAGGGGCTCGTCAACGCGAGAGCGAGATCAGGAGTGTAGAACACGAGATCAGGAGCGTAAAACAGGAGATCAGGAGTTCAGGAGACTTTTAAGAAAATACTGCTCGTCTCGAGATCTTCTGTAGGAGAACACGAGGGCGGCGCCGAACCCGAGAACCAGAAATGGAGCGACGGCGGGACCGCGCACCGGAGACGGGTGGGCCACTGAAACGACGCCGGGACTCGCCCGCGTCGGTGTGACATCGACGATCAGATCGCCGTGCGCGGAGTCGGCCGCCCACCATTCTTCGGCGAAACCGTCCGCCGGCAATACCGAGATGACCTCCGCGGTCACCGATGGTCCTCGTTCACTCGAAAGAACCGGCGACGGCAGGAAACCGACGATCGGTGTTCCCTTCGCGGGAGGTGCGCCCAGCGCGTGGGTGTAAACGTCGGTGAAGTATCCCAGACGTGACGGGTGTGGGACGACGTGAAAGACCAGTTGCTGGCGCTCGCCGATGAAAAGAATCTCACCAGCGTCGCGCATCTCACGCAGGACATTGCGAATCTCGTAAGCTCTCTGGAGCGGCGTATTGACGACCGCGATATCGAACGCGAGTCCCATCGTGTGCATCGGCACGGCGGTTATCGCGTTCGTATTCGTCTTGCGCAACGCTCCCTGATATTCACTGTGCCGAACCAGGCTGGTGATCTCGATCGGTCCTGATTTGACGCGTGACGCGACGGTCAGCAACGCGCCGATGGTAGCCGGATGGGCCGCGATGTAGCTCGTCTGGTTGACGAGATCTTTTTCGCCGATCGGGGATTTACCGGTCATACGCGGCGACAGATTGAAGCGCTGCGGGTCCCCCGGTAGCGGCGCGAGACCGCCGGTGTAAAGCGCGTGCTCGAGGGAGGAATATTTGTCCAGCACCAGAAGGTCGAGATGCGTGCGGTACGCATCCTTGATCGCTGTCGAATCACGGGCGCTCTCGGGCCCGAGCTGCACCATCATCCGGTCCAGCGATTTGATGACCTTCTCCTGATCCGTCCCGCCGGCGAATGCCATGGCGGGCCAGACGAGGAACGTGGCGACGGCGGCAATCAGAATTCTGGCCAAGGACGAGCTAACTCCTTTGACAATGGTGACTTACATCCAGTGTACAGGGCGTGTCGAGCTCTGCCGTGCACTCGACGGCTCCATCGGTTGGTTGGATGTCCCGGCAGCGACCGCATCGCGTATGCTCGGCCGGTGATGACCGTCACCGAACGCCAGAGGTCAGCGATTACTCTGAACGAAATCCGCGCGGCCGGAGAGATCGTCTACCGGACACTTCGGCCGACGCCGCTGCTCCGTCACCCGCTGCTGGACGCCGAAACCGGCCTGACGATCTACGTCAAGCACGAGAACCACAATCCGACTGGCGCGTTCAAAGTACGCGGCGGCTTGAACCTCGTCGCGCGTCTGACCGGCGACGAGCGGCGCGGCGTCATTACCGCGACGACCGGCAATCACGGGCAATCGATTGCGATGGCGTGTCGACAAGAGGGCGTGCCGTGCACGATCGTCGTTCCGGCCGGGAACAACCCCGAGAAGAACGCCGCGATGCGTGCGTTCGGCGCGACTGTTCTTGAAATGGGCCGGGACTTCGACGAAGCACGCGAGTACGTCGAAGAGCGCCAACGCCGCGAGGGTCTTCATTACGTTCACTCCGCCAACGAACCGCATCTCATCGCCGGTGTGGCCACCTGCGCCCTCGAAATCTTCGAGGACCTGCCCGATCCGGATGTCATCCTCGTCCCGATCGGCGGCGGCAGCGGCGCGTGTGGATGTGCTCTGGTGCGGACTTTTCTCCGACGGAAGACGGAAGTGATCGGCGTGCAGGCAGAGGCGGCTGATGCCTTTGCCCGATCGTGGCGAACCGGGACGCGCGTCACCCTTGACGCGGTCGGCACGTTCGCGGAGGGCATGGCGACCCGCGTGACGTTCGATCTGCCGTTTTCGATCCTGCGAGAGCACCTCGACGATGTGGTGACGCTGTCGGAAGAGGAGTTGATGGAGGGCGTCCGGCTCGCGCTGAGAACGACGCACAACCTGGCCGAAGGCGCAGGCGCCGCGTCGCTGGCCGCCGCGGTGAAGTTGAAGGAGCGGCTCCGCGGCCGCACCGTCGTCTGTGTCATGAGCGGCGGCAACATCGATCAAGCGACTCTCGCTCGCATTCTGAACTCGTAGTCGAGCCCCAGCCCCTAGCCCGAGCTCAGGAGCTCAGCGCGCAGCCGAGTCCCGAGTCCCGAGTCCCGCGCCCGAGCCCGCGCGTCCGCGCCCCGCGCATCCCGCATCCCGCATCCCGCATTCCGTCTAGAATCACCCAATGATTCGCCGTTCAGCGCTCCTGCTCAGTTTCGCCGTACTCATTCAAGGCAGCCCGCAAGGGGCCGACCGCGCCGAGGGGATACAGCCCGCCGTACAACAGCAGCCACCCCGGGCGATCCGGCGGGATGTGCCGCTGACCAATTCGATCCGCCGAGCCCATGCAGCGAAGACGCGCGACACCTCCGGCCGTCCAGGCCCGAGTTACTGGCAGCTTCAGACCGACTACACCATCAGCGCCCGGCTCGATCCGGCCACACAGACGATCACCGGTGAGGAAACCATCGCGCTGCACAACAACGGTCCGCAGGAACTGACGGAGATCCTGCTGCGGCTCGATCACAACATCTTTCGCGGGCTCGTGCCGCGCGGAGGCTCGGTGCCCGCGGAGAACACCGAAGGCATGGTGGTGACCCGTATCAGTGTCGACGGAGAAGCGGTCGATCTGGCAGCCCGGCAAACCGGCGGCCGCGGACAGGCCCCGAACACCCCGCGCCGTTTGACCGCTTCAGGTCTCGACCAGACCCTCGCGCGGCTCACGCTGTCGAAGCCGGTGGCCGCCAAGTCGGTGGCGAAGCTCGAGATCGCATGGCGGACGAAACTTCCCGGCGGCGCCGGGGGTCGAGGCCACCGCATGACACAGCGGTGGGATGACACGCTCTTTCAGCCGACGCAATGGTTCCCGCGTGTCGCGAAACTCGACGATCTGCGCGGATGGGACACCAGCGTGTACCTCGGTCCCGCGGAGTTCTACAACAACTTCGGACGCTTCGACGTGAAGATCGACGTTCCGGGCGGATGGATCGTCAGCGGCACCGGCGTCCTGCAGAATCCCCAGGAGGTTCTCACCGCCAGCGCACGTGAACGTCTCGCGCGCGTGCTCGAGTCGGACGAAGTCGTAACGATCGTCGGCGAGGAGCAAGCCGGCACGGCCCAGGCAACCGCTCCAGGCGAGCGGCTGGTCTGGCATTTTGCCGCCGACATGGTCAACGATTTCGCCTGGGCCACCGCGAAGAAATATGTGTGGCGGGCAACTCGCGCGACGATTCCCGGCAAGGGTCCCATCCCGATCCACATGGTGCATCTGCCCGAGCGCGCGGGCATGTTCGCCAAGGCAGGGCCGATCACTCGCCACGCGCTGGAGTTCTATTCGAAGTTGTGGGCGCCATATCCGTTTCCGCAGCTGACGCTCCAGGACGGTCCCAGCGCCGGAATGGAATACCCAATGGTGATCAACTCGAACCAGGGGGCCGCCGACCACGAAGCGGCGCACCAGTGGTGGCCGATGATGGTGGGTACCAATGAGACCTGGTACGGGTGGATGGACGAAGGGTTCAACGAATACATGAACGTCCTCTCGGACGCGGACGCGGCGGGCGCTCCGGCCAAGCTCGATGGTCTTGGTCAGAGCTACGGGCGCATGAGTGGCAACGAGGAAGAACCGCCGATGATGTGGGCCGCGAACTACGCCGGCAACATGTACGGCTACCAGACGTACTCCAAGGCGCCGCTGATGCTCTCCATGCTCGGCGGCATCGTCGGCGACGAGGCCGTGCAGCGCGCGATGAGTGAGTACACGAAGGTGTGGGCCTTCAAACATCCCTCGCCGTGGGACTACGTGTTCTTCATGAACAACGCCCTCGGACAGGATTTGAGCTGGTTCTGGTACTACTGGCTGTGGACGACCGAATCCGTGGATGGATCGATCGCCAACGTCGCGACGTCTGGAGCACGGACGACAGTGACCGTCCGCCAGGACGGGCAGATGCCATCGCCGGTCGTGTTGAAGGTCCAGTTCGCGAAAACTGGTCCAGCGATCACATCCATGGCGAACGCAAAGATGCTCGACGAGACCACCGCGCTCGTCACCTGGCCGGCCGACGTGTGGTTCACTGGCAGCCGCACCTTCGACGCGGTCCTGGACGTTGGCGCGAGGAAAATCGAAAAGATCACCCTGGATCCCGGCGGCCGGTTCCCTGACAAGAACCCCGGCGGATAACCAATGGCCGCGCTGAAAATTGCAGGAGATAAGGAGATCAGGAGTTTTTTGGGCTACGGGAGTTCAGGAGGCTCTTAAGGGAGAACAGGGGACAGAGCGCAATTCGTTCAATGTCCTTCGGGTACAAGCAACGCCGAAAGTGCCACAATTCGACCTGCTCCTTCTAAAAAGCCAGCAAAGTATCGCGGCGCGGCTTGTGCTACCGACATCGCATGGTTTCTGCGCCCGCGGACCTCGAACTTATCACTGAAAAAATCATCGGTTGTGCGATGACGGTTCATCGCGAGATGGGCCCTGGACTGCTCGAGTCGGTGTACCGCGAATGCATGCTGATCGAGCTCGCAGCGGAGAATCTCCGGGCCGAGGGTGAGCGCCGCGTGCGGCTCAAATATCGTGAGCAAAAAATCGTCAGTGTGCTGAAGGTGGATCTCCTGGTCGAGGACTGCGTGGTTGTCGAACTAAAGGCAGTAGACCACCTTCACTCTGTTTTCCTCGCTCAGGTAATTACCTACCTCAAGCTCACCAACTGCCCAGCGGGTCTTCTCATAAACTTCAACGTGACCAGCTTGCGCGCGGGGCTTCGGCGCCTCGACCACCCCAGTCTGTTCAAAAGAAGACGATAACCATAGAGTCCTGATCTCCTGATCTCCTGCTATCCGTTGCCCGGGTCAGGGGATGATGTCGGGTTTGTACTCCCCGATGAACGTCAGGATCATCGACGCCTCCGCCATGTCCTTTGCCCGGAAGCGGATCGAATGCGAGTCGATGCGCTGAAAGAGCGGTAGGTACGCAAGTACTTCGGCGGGCATGTAGTTCTTGAAACTGACATCCACGGTCACCGGTGTCTGGACCTTGTAGGGCTTGAATTCAGCCAGGCGTCCGAGAGCCGTGCGGACGCGTTGGCCGATGAGGGTGGCGGACGCCTGCGGAGTGATCGTGCTGGCGGAATGGAACCCGAGACTGCGCTTGGTTTCGGCCGCCTCAATGTTGCCGATCAATTTCCGGACCTCCGCGATCGCCGCATCGTCGCCTGACATCATCACCACCGGGACGCCGAACTGCCCCGCGATCGCGGCGTTCCAGGATCCTTCCGTCATGTTCATGCCGTTGACCGCCACGCGCGTCAGGGTCGCGCTGGAGAACGTGTGGGCGCGCACGCCCGCCGGGTTGTTCGTGCCGGCGTGATAGCCAATGAAGATCGCGGCGTCGATCGCCTCGTCGATCCCCGCCACCATGCTGAGACGACGGGGCCAGGAGCGGATGACCCGCACGTCGGTCGGGAGCTGGTCGATGAGCAGGTTCTGCCCGTTGCCGTGTGAATCGGCGACGATGATCTCGGTCGCGCCCGCCGCCTTTGCCGCCTCGATGGCAGCCAGCGCCTCGCGGGTCATGAACTCCCGAAAACGGCCGTACTCGAACCCTGTCGGCCCAAGCTGTTCGCCGGTAACGACGCCGGCGATACCTTCCATGTCGACCGAGATGTGAACCTTCAGTTTGGGTGGCTGTGTGCCGGACGCTGATGGCGCCAAGGCTGTGACGGCCAGTGTGACGAAGAGCAATCCGACTCGCGCAACGTGCCAACGCATGTGTCACTCCTATCAAAGGGACGGTCTGAGGAGTATTTAACTTAAGAAATTCCTGATCTCCTCGTCTCCTGTGATTACTCTCCTGATCTCCCGTGATCACTTCAGGCGCTTCAGCAACGCCTTCGCTTGACGGAACCACGGGCGCTCACGCCGCTGCAGGTAGCGTGGCATCGTCGGCTTCTTCGCCAACACCCGCTCCGCCCACTCGCGCGCTTCGGCAGGACGGTTGGCCGCCGCGAGAAAAGCGGCGTAATTCAGATACGTCTCAGAAAGTGTCGAAACCTCGGTGGCGCGCGCGAAGAGTGCTTCCGCGCGTTCGGGCTGGCCGCTGTTCGCGTATGCGTGCGCGAGCAGCGCGATGGCTCGATGAAAATCGTGCTTCGGATCCCGCGCCGTGACCTGCTCCAGATCACTGACAGCGGCGGCGAAGTCTCCCAGGTGGATGGACGCGATGCCGTGGCCGTAGAGCGCGTCCGTGCTGTCGGTACGCGGAGAGATCGATTTCTCGTAGCACTCGCGCGCGCGAGCGTACTTTCGCTCCTCGAGATACAGATCGCCGAGCTCTTCGTAGTTGCCGGCGGACGGATTCTGCAGGACCATCGCCTCGAGATGGCCGATCCGCTTGCGTCGGCCGTATGAATCGAATGACTGGCGCAGCAGCGCCAGGTCGGGCACGACTTCCATCCCGATGTAGACGAGCGCGCCCAGCGGCCCGAGGAAGATGATGATCCACAGCCAGATCGTGTCAGGCCGGCGGCGGATGAAGTGGACCATCGCCAGCGCCTGCAGCAGCACGCCCCACGGGAAGAACAGGGAAAACATGGGAATCCCTAATCCCTAATCCCTAATCGCATCCGCATCCGCATCCGCATCCCGCATCCCGCATCCCGGTTCACGTCGCGGAGTATAGCCGGGCGCGGTTTGTGCAGTCACATTCTCGGCGTGACTCCGCGGCTGGCCGTCATTCTCAACCCGCGCTCGGGCTCAGCGCCCGGCCGGGAGGAACTTGCGCGCGCGCTGGACGCGGCAGGCATCGCCGCTGAGATCCACTGCATGCCGCCCGCCGACGTCTCACCATGGCTTGCGGGCATCGCGAACCGATACGACACGCTGGTCGCGGCGGGAGGCGACGGCACAGTTTCGACGGTGGCGGCCGTCGCGCTCCGCACGGCGAAGACGCTGGGGGTGATTGCAGGTGGGACGTCCAATCACTTCGCCCGCGACCTCGGACTCCCGGCACCGCTCGACGCAACCATTGGCGTGCTGGCAGCCTCGGCAACGTCGCTCCTCGATGTCGGACTCGTCAACGATCGCATCTTCCTGAACAACGCCAGCATCGGCGCCTATCCGCACATGGTGTGGCAGCGCACCCGGGCGCGCCAGCGAGGATTGCCGCGGCCGATCGCCTCATCGCTGGCGGTAATGGACACATGGCTCGGGTTGGGGCACATCACGACTCGTCTCTGCGTGGACCGGCAGGAGCTCGTTCGTCGAAGTCCGTTCGTTGTCATCGGCAACGGGTCGTATGAAGTCGAAGGGCTTCACCTTGGACGACGACGAACGCTCACCGAGGGCAAGTTGTCACTCTACGTCGCTCCGAATCTCGGCCGGGCCGACGCGCTGGCGCTGCCGCTTCGTGCCTTTCTCGGCAGGCTGAAGCAACATCAGAAATTCGAGGAGTGGTGTGGCACGACAATCACGCTGGACACGTCGCAGCGGGAGATCCGCGTCGCGCTTGACGGCGAGATCATACGGATCGAGACACCATTGAGATTCAGCCTGATGCCGAGGGCTCTGCGCACGATCGTTCCACCCGATACGGTAGAAGCCGGCACGGTAGAGGCCGGCTTTAGCCGGCCTCTCGGTCAGGCCGGCTGACATGCGGACGCTGGCCCACCTCTCGGATCTGCACTTCGGCCGCATCGATGATTCGGTGCTGGCGCCGCTTCGCGCCGCCGTCCACAGTGCCGCACCTGACCTGATCGCGATCTCCGGCGACTTCACACAGCGCGCGAAGCGCACGCAGTTCGCGGCCGCACGGGAGTTCCTCGACTCCCTCGAGCCGCCGAAACTGGTCGTGCCCGGCAATCACGACGTGCCGCTGTGGAATGTGGCCCGCCGGTTCCTGACGCCGTTCGCGCGATACCGCGAATTCATTTCGCCCGATCTCGAGCCCGAGTACCAGGACGAGGAAATGATCGTGATCGGCGTCAACACCGCCCGATCGTTCGCGCACGGCGAAGGGCGGATCAACGCGCGTCAGGTGGATCGGATCGTGCGGCGTCTAGCGGCCGCGCCTGCGCCGCTGATCCGGGTCATCGTCACGCATCACCCGTTCGACCTGCCGCCCGGCGTAGAGGAGCGCCGGCTTCTGGGTCAGGCGCGAATGGCCATGATCGAACTGGCGCGTGCGGACGCCGATCTTTTCCTATCGGGCCATCTGCATCTCAGCCACGCATCACGGTCGGCAGAGCGGTACGGCATCGAGGGGCACTCCGCGTTGATCGTTCAGGCAGGAACGGTGTCGAAGCGCGGGCGCGGCGAACTGCCCTCGTTCAACCTGCTGAGGATTCAGCGGCCGGAGATCGGGCTGGTGAAGTACGTGTGGGATCCGGCCACCAGGGTGTTTGCGTCAGCCGCAGCCGGACATTACCGTCATACCAGCGCCGGCTGGATCACCGAAGCTTCGCGATTGCGCGAGTGAGCGATCGGCGGCGCTTCTTGAGGTCCTCCCACAAATCGCCAACCTGCTCGACGCGCTCCGCCATCGTCCGTATCGTGAACGATTGGGGTTCGACGGTTCCCGCCTCGACTTCGTCCCACGTGCACGGGGCGGAAACGGGCGCGCCCGACTTCGGACGAACGGCGTAGGGGGCGGCGAACGTCGCGCTGTAGTTGTTGCGTCCGGTGTCGACGAGAATGCGTCCGCCCCGATCCTTCTTGCTGAACTCCTGCGTCAGATGCTTCGGATCGCGTTTGACGAGGAGCGTCCCGACCGCCCCGGCGAATCGAGCCACGTCGCCGACGTGCGCCTTTCCGTCGAGCGGCACCGCGATGTGGTAGCCCTTCGAGCCCGACGTCTTGATCCAGCTTGGCAAGCCGAGTTCGTCCAGCAGATCGCGAACCGCAAGCGCTGCCGCGCGCAGGACGTCGGGCTCGTCACGTCCGGGGTCGAGATCGAAGATGCAGATGTCGGGGTGATACAGGTTCGGGACGCGGCGGTTCCAGACGTGAGGGGTGACGCAGTTCTGGTTGACCACCCACAGGAGCGATCGCACGTCGTTGATCAGCGGATGATTGACGGTTCCCCCCTCTTTTGGCACTTCAACGCGTTCGAGCCACGAGGGGAATCCTTTAGAGACGTCCTTCTGGATGAACCCCTTCTTGTCGATCCCGGCCGGATAGCGTTCCATCGTGACCGGCCGGCCGCGGACGTGCGGAACCATCACCGGTGCGATGGCTTCGTAGTACGCGGCCAGCTCCCCCTTGGTGATCGCGGGACTCTTGCCGTCGGCGGGGAACAACACCTTTTCCGGATGCGTGATCACGTTTCCCTGATGACCTCTCGTGCGCTCTTGTCGAAGCGTACGCCTAGCAGGCGCGGATGCCGCAGCTTGTCATTGCCCGTCCACTCGATGAAGGCGACCTGCACGACGATCTCCGGACGGACCCAGTGAGCGCGCAGCCGTGGCAATCCTTTCGCTCTTGTAAACGGGGTTTTCGGGATTTCAAGTGCATCGAGGCGGGCGCGCAGGTCGAGCAGAAGTTTCGTGTCGAAGCCAGTGCCGATCTTTCCAGCAAACACCAGATCATCACCGTCGTAGTAACCGACGAGCAGGGCGCCGAGGCCGACGCGCGCTCCTTGTGGATCGGTGAATCCGCCGACGACCAGTTCCTGCGAGGCCTCGCACTTCATCTTGAGCCAGTGCGGCGACCTGCGGTGTTCGTACGGCGAGCCACGTCGTTTTGCGATTACTCCTTCCCAGCCTTCCGCGCGCGCCCTCGTCCACGGCTCGGCATCGTGGAGCGTCGCGACGCGCTGAACTGGCGCGCGAAAGGGAATCGATTCGAGCAGTGTCTGGCGCTCTTCGAGCGGCAGCCGGGTCACGTCGCGGCCGTCGAGCCAGAGGACGTCGAACACGTTGTAGGTTCCCTCCCGGTCCCAGGTGATCTCGCCATCGAGAATGGCGTCATTGACCGGGAGCTGTGCGATCGCTTCCGCGAGCCTGGGAATGTTCTGGGGCAGGCGGTTGCGAGAGAAGAGACGCACGTCGTTGCCTTCTTTGAAGGCCAGCAGCCGGATGCCGTCGAACTTCCGCTCGAAGATCCAGTCGGGTCCGGTGAAGCGCTCCTGGGTGAGCGTCGCCGCCATCGGTTCCAGCCAGTCGGGAAAATCATTCACGGACACGTCCCGCTTTTGTAACACGCGGAGGTGACGGAGTTCACGGAGTTGCCTCCGCGACCTCTCTTGCGCGGGCGGTCCTGACGGGCGTACAGTCCGGGAACCATGGCTACAAGGGTTCTGGTGCTCACGCTCGGCCTGCTCCTGGCCACGTCCGATTTGCGCTCGGCGGGCCGCTCATCCCAGGTCGCGCCGCAGTCGACCGCGACGCCTCAGGAGCGCCTGCAGCAACTCGAGGGCAAGGTCGCAGACCTCGAGAAGTCAGGCGGATCAAACGCGCCGGCGCTCGCGACTGCGTTGAACGAGCTGGCGATCTTTCATTTTCAACAGGGGGATTTCGCCGCGGCAGAACCGGTGTTCCGCCGCGCGCTGACGATCCGTGAAGCCGCGCTCGGTCCCGAGCATCCGCAGACGGCACAAGTGCTCAACAATCTCGCCCTGGTTCTGCAGGAACGTGGCAACTATCCGGCGGCTCAGCCGCTGCTCGAGCGCGCGCTGGCGCTCAATGAGAAAGCGCGTGGCCCGGACCATCCGGAAGTGGCGACGGCACTGAACAATCTGGCCGCCCTGCACCGCCTCACCGGCAACTATGCCCGTGCCGAACCGCTTTACCTCCGTGCCCTGGCGATCAACGAAAAGATCAACGGCCCTGACCATCCAAGCGTCGCGATCGTGCTGAACAACCTCGGGTTGATGTACCAGCAGCAGGGCGTCAACGACAAGGCGCGCCCGCTGATGGAACGCTCGCTCGCGATCCGCGAAAAAAGCGCCGGACCGGATCATCCGGACGTCGCGCGCGCGCTGAACAATTTGGGAATTCTTGCTCAGGACCAGGGAGACATCGACACGGCAGAGCGTCTGTATCGCCGCGCGGTGCAGATCTATGAGAAGGCTTACGGCCGAAGTCATCAGTTGTACGGCCAGACACTGAACAACCTGGCGACCGTTCTCCTTAACAAGAAGGAGTATGCGGTCGCTGGCCCGATGTACGACGAGGCTCTGACCGTTCGATCGGCCGCACTCGGGCCGACGCACCCGGACATGACCATCGCGCTCACCAGCCAGGCGGTCTTCTACGACGTGACCGGACGGATTGCGGATGCGGTCAAACGGCAAACGGAAGCGGCGAATGTCACGGAGCGGAATCTCGACTTGATTCTCGCGAGCGGTTCCGAGACTCAGAAGATCCGCTACATGGAGACGTACACCGAGAACACTGACGTCACCGTCTCGATGCACCGCGTGTCGGCGCCTGCGGACCCCGCAGCTCAGAGTCTTGCGCTGACGACGCTGCTGCGTCGAAAAGGGCGGGTGCTCGATGCGGTTGGTGGTGCGCTTCAGGCGCTTCGCGACCGCATGTCGGAGGACGATCGCGCGGCGCTCGACAGGCTGTCGGCCGCCCGCATGCAGCTGGCGCGTCTGGTCCTGCGTGGGCCGGGACGCCTGGACGCCGCAGTCTTCAACCGCGAAGTCGCTGCCGCCGAAGACCAGTTGCAACAAGCGGAGCGGGAGATCAGCACTCGCAGCGCGGTGTATCGCGCTCAATCGCGCCCGGTCACGATCGATGCGGTGAAGGCCGCGTTGCCTGCTGGGGCAGCGCTGGTGGAGATTGCGATCTATCGTCCGTTCAACAATCGCATGGTCCAGCGTGACAAGCGCTTCGGCGCGGCACGTTACGTCGCGTATGTGGTCCGTCCAGGGGCGGAGCCTGCGTCGGTTGATCTCGGGGACGTCGCGGTCATCGATGTGCAGGTGGAGACGCTTCGACGAGCCCTGTCCAACAGCAAGAGGCCGGATCCGAAGTCAGCCTCTGCCGCGTTGTATCAAAGTCTGATGCGGCCGATTCTGCCGCTTCTCGGGGATTCGCAGAGACTCTTCATCTCGCCTGATGGATCGCTGAACCTCGTGCCATTCGCTGCGCTGCAGGATTCCAAGGGACGGCATGTTGTGGAGTCTCACGACATCAGCTATCTGACCAGCGGCCGCGATCTGCTGCGCCTCCAGGAGCGCGCGCCCGAAAGCGGCCGTTCGCTGATCGTCGCGAATCCGGAGTTTGGCAGCGCGACTTCAGAGGCTGCGCCTGCCGGGGACCGGCCACAAGCCCGAACGATCGATTTGTCGCGCGCCCGCTTCACGCCGCTTCCGGGCACGGCGGCTGAAGCGGCGGCCCTGCAGGCGCTGATGCCGGAGGCAGAAGTGCGGACGGGGGGCGAGGCCACCGAAGCGGCGATCAGGGCAGTTCATGGTCCGAGAGTTGTTCATCTGGCGACGCATGGTTTCTTCCTCGGCCTGAGCGCACCTGGTGCGGGCTCGGGATCACGTGCACTCGTGCACGACACCGCATCTGTCGCCGGGATCAGCGCGACCGACAATCCGTTGCTCCGCTCCGGGCTCGCATTCGCCGGCGCAAATATGCGCGGAGCGGACGGCGGCGACGATGGCATCCTGACCGCCCTCGAGGCCGCGAGCCTCGACCTGTGGGGAACCCGGATGGCAGTGATGTCGGCGTGCGAAACGGGCGTCGGCGAAACGCGTCGAGGCGACGGGGTGTATGGCCTGCGGCGCGCGCTCGTGGTAGCCGGCGCCGAGAGTCAGGTGATGAGCCTGTGGCAGGTCAGCGACGACGGGACCCGCGCGCTGATGACGGACTTCTACAAGAATCTGAAAGCGGGAGTTGCGCGTTCAGCAGCCCTGCGTCAGGTTCAGCTGCAGATGTTGCGCTCCGGCACGAGGAAGCACCCGTACTACTGGGCGAGTTTCATCCTCTCGGGTGCTGACGGTCCGATCGCGTTTCAGTGACGCTGCCGGCGTCGCAGACCGACGCAATCCGGCGGCGACGATGCCGCTGCC
The DNA here is from genome assembly GCA_963810305.1 of uncultured Acidobacteriota bacterium. Classification (GTDB taxonomy): domain Bacteria; phylum Acidobacteriota; class Vicinamibacteria; order Vicinamibacterales; family 2-12-FULL-66-21; genus JACDCA01. The sequence continues at coordinate 1,630 of CAWEMY010000014.1, read as the reverse complement.
GAGCAGCAGCATCGTCCCTGGCTCGGGGACGGCCGTCGGGCCAACGATGTCGAGTTCGATCCTGACGTCGTCGGGGACCCGGGCACCTGATTCCGTTGGTCGCCGACCGGCGGCGTCGGTAAGCCGACGGCACAGCCCCAAGCCCAAACGAATCTGGTCGACAGTGTAATCAGGGTCCTGACCATTCGGTCGCGGATGAATTGGGTTTGAAGCGCGCTCGAGCGAATACTGCATGTTGTCCCGGAGGTTTGGATGGCGCTGCTGAATCAGGGGTCGTTGGGTCACGGCGTCCCAAGGGATTGGCGAGCGTTCCAACGAGCGGGATCGCAAAGAGGACATTCTGCGTGTCGCCTTTCGGCACGGTCAGGAAAACCGTCGTTATTAAAATCGTCCGGAATACCATCCTGGTTAAGATCGTCGTCCGGGATGTTGTCATTGTTAAGGTCTCTATCAGAACTCAGGCTGCTGCCAACGTTGACGTCGTCCAGCGTTCGCGCACGTTGGGCGGCACGGATACCCATCAATGTTCCGATGAGCCACAGGGTGTTGAGAGACGCCTCTGTGAACCCGTCCCCCGAACCGGATTGGTGATCAGCACTCCGATCCTCAGCGCCAACAAGTCGGCCGCCAGATTCCGTTCGTCAATCCGAACGCGCTCATCAGCAGCGCGTCGCCCTTGGCGCCGCCATTGTTCCTCCCGACGTCTCCCTGACCATCATGAACTAAGGTTCCACCGCCAGCGGATTGCCCTCTCAATCGAAATGAGGGCGGCCTCGCTGGAAACCACGGTCGACATTACGAAGAAGACGGCCAACCCGAAACGACCCAACGACTGCAGCACAGGCAACCTCACTTTTTGGCGGACTACTAAGATGAATGCGTGCAATTGGAGCGCCCGAAGAGCTGCGGGTGCGGACGTAACTTATTGTTTAAATAAGAGTTGCGTTCTCGAGTGCCTCTAAACATGAGATACGAAGTCGCGCGCGGCGGCGACATTGTTCTTCGCTACGCTGCAGTTAGGCCCGTGCCCTAATCGGACGTCGGCGTCCCCTGCCACAGGTTGCGCACGATGGAAATCAGCACCGCCGCGCTCACCGCGAACACCACCGTCAGGGCGATCGCCTGGCCGTTTCGTCCGTAGAGAAAGTTGCCGACCGCAAAGAGAGCCGTCCAGATCGCGGTGCACCCCGCCAGCCAGCCGAGAAGGCCGAGCGGAATGTTGTCGGGGGAGACGCGTGCGCCAGCCGGCAGCCCGGCTTCCGCGCGGATTCTGTTCCACCCCGGCCCCGCCGGCCTTACCAGCGTGTAGAACTTCACCAGCACCGCCCGATCCGTCTGCGGCGCCACGTAGGCGGCAATCAGCCAGCAGACGGTCGTGACCGCAACAGTGGTGACAAGGCCGGCGTGTGTGCTCAGGCCGGCGCCGTTGCGGCTCATCGTCAGCAGCACCATCGATGTGGCAAAGGAGCTGGCCATCGCGACGATTTCGCACCAGGCGTTGACCCGCCACCAGAACCAGCGAACCAGGTAGAGCAGCCCGGTGCCGGCGCCGACCTGCAGGATGATGTCGAACGCGTCCTTCGCCGTGTCGAGGAGGTAGACCATCGCGGACGCGCAGATGAACAGGCCG
>CAWEMY010000013.1:0-235162 GCA_963810305.1 uncultured Acidobacteriota bacterium | reverse complement strand
ACTGACCCGGCGGCCCGCCAGGTGGTCGCGTCGATGGATCCCGACGCGCCGGTAGATCGCGCCCAGCCGATGTCGGCATCCGTCGCCGACGCGCTCGCGCAGTCTCGACTCACGCTGGTGCTCATGGCGGGCTTCGGTGTCGTGGCGTTGCTCATGGCGGCCGTCGGCATCTACGGCGTAATTTGACACTTTTCCCGCCGCTCGCGGATGTTGCTCACGTAGCCTCGTCAAACATGCGTCGGTCATCGGCTCGCAACATCAACGTTTGAACTCGTGGAGTAGCACATGCTCGCGCATCTCGCCGCGATTGGCATCACGGCAACGCTGGTGGCGCTGCTGACGGTTTATCCATTCCTTCCAGGAAGTTACGACGCGTTGGCGGTGGCGGTGTCGGGGATGGCACAAGTCGTCGGCGCCGCCGGAGTGCTGCTGATTCCGATCGGCGTGGCCTGGCTGATCTATGAATGCAGAACACACGCGCAAACGGAGAGTAATCGGCCCCATAGCCACGCCACGTTCTACTTCGCGACTGTCTCGATGATTGCGTGTGCGATGTTCGCGATCGTCCTTGCGGGCGCCGCCCTGGGCGGAGTCGGACTATCTCTGGCAGTTGCGACGATGGGGCTGGCCGCCTACATAGCGGTTCGACTGCTACCGGCGTTGAAGTCACTGAGACGACGAGCTCCCGACGCCTTCAATCCGGTGCCGCTGTACCTGATTGTTCTTCCAGGGATGGCGCTCATCGCACAGATGGCACTGCACCAGGTCGCCACCGAATACAGCAGAACTCGGGCGATTGCGAACAGCGCGGCGTTGATCGACGATATCGAGAACTACCACGCGGCGAACGGACACTACCCACGCTCCCTGAGTGCCCTCCACCAGGATTACGAGCCCTCGGTGATTGGCATCGAACGGTTTCACTACGCGCTGAACGGCGACGCCTACAATGTCTACTTCGAGCAGCCGACTTTTCTGTTTGTCAACTTCGGCACCAGAGAGATCGTCATGTACAACAAGCGTGACGAACACCAGATGGTCAGTCACGATAGCGACATTCTTCGGTGGACTGCGGAACAGTTGCGGGCGCGTCGTGGCTGGAATGCCAGGCATGACACCTCAATTCGTCACTGGAAGTACCTTTTGGTTCGATTGAGCGGAAATGGACGGGCACATGCTGATCCGACAGTCGCCTGGACTTATGGTAACGTATATGTTACCATTTTCATGTTGGCGATTCGCGAGTTCCTCGAGCGCGACGGCTCCAGCCGATTCGCGAAATGGTTTGCCGGGCTAGATGCCGCAGCCGCGGCAAAGATCACGACGGCGATGCGGCGGTTGGAGCTCGGGAACTTCTCCAACGTGAAGGGAGTTGGGGCTGGCGTTTTCGAGTACAAGATCGACTTCGGCCCTGGGTATCGAGTGTACTTCGGTAAGGACGGCGACGCGCTGGTGATTCTGCTCGGCGGCGGGACGAAGAAAACACAGGATCGCGACATCGCAACCGCTCACGCGCGGTGGCAGGACTACAAGAAGCGGAAGGCTGAGGAGAAGTGACCGTGCCTCTGACACGAGAGTTCAAGGAAACCGTACAGGCCCGCATCAAGCGGGACCGCAAGTACCGGAAGGAACTACTCCGAGAAGGTGTCGAATGCCTCCTCGCCGGAGATCTCGATACCGGGAAAGCCATACTGCGCGACTACATCAACGCCACCATCGGCTTCGAGGAGCTGAGTCGCCTCACGAAGCTGCCAACAAAGAGTCTCATGCGCATGCTCGGACCGAACGGGAATCCGCAAGCACGGAATCTGTTCGAGGTGATCGGCCATCTTCAGAGGGCTGAAGGGCTTCATTTCTCGCTATCTCTCCGGACCGCGAGCTAGAGGAGGATTCTCACGTGATACAGCGGCTGCTCGGGACGGCGATGATCGCGGCAGCGGAATCGTGGCGTTGAGTCTATCGGGGCTGGCGCAGGCGGGGCGGCCGTTCACGACGGCCTTCCCGAAAGAGGAGTTTTCCGCGCGGCGGCTCAAAGTCGCCGAGGCGATTGGCCCGACGGCGGTCGCGCTGATGCAGGCCGCGCCCACAGTGCACTCCTCCGCGATCTTCCGCCAGTCGAACGAATTCTTCCATCTCACCGGCGTCGGCGTCCCGCAGGCGATGCTCCTGATCGACGGCTCGACGAAGAAGAGCACGCTCTACCTTCCCAAGCAGGACGCATCGCGCGCAGCGGTCGAGGGGGCGCTGCTGTCGTCGGACGATCCGACTGCCGCGATCGCGCTCACCGGAATGGACGAAGTGAAGGCGCTCGACACCCTGCAAGCCGACCTCGCCGCGCGTTACAAGGAAGGCCGGCGTGACTTGTTCGTCCCCTTCCAGCCGGCCGAAGGCAGCGCCGAGAGCCGCGATGGAGCAAACCGCAGAAACAACGACGCCGCGGCGGACCCCTGGGACGGCCGGATCTCCCGCGAGGCGCATCTGCGCATGCTGCTGACGATGCGCGCGGGGAACTACGTGACGCGGAACCTGTCGCCCATCCTCGACGAGATGCGTGCGATCAAGAGCCCGGCGGAAATCGGCGTCATCGATCGTGTCGACCCGCATCGGCGGCGAAGCGATCATGGAGGCGATGCGCAGCACCGCACCCGGCGTCGCCGAGAATGAGCTCGACGCGCTCGCGCGCTTCATCTACGTCCGCCACGGTGCCCAGGGTGAAGCCTACCGTGCCATCGTCGCCAGCGGCCCCAACGCATGGTTGGCGCACCATCGCGCCTCGGACAAAGTCATGACTGACGGCGAGCTGGTCCTGATGGACTATTGCCCGGACCTCCACTACTACCGCTGCGACGTCACGCGTCAGTGGCCGGTGAACGGCACCTTCTCGCCGGTCCAGCGCGAGCTCTACACGTTCTACCTCGGCGTCTACGAGGCACTGCTCTACTCGATCAAGCCGAACGTCACGGCAGAATCGATCCTGCAGGACGCGGTCAAGAAAATGGACGTCATGATGGCGACGATGAAGTTCTCGAAGCCGGTGTACGAGAAAGCGGCGAAGGATTTCGTGGACGGCTACCGGCGCCGCGCGCAGGGCACCGGCCGTGGCGGCAACCTCGGGCATGCCGTCGGCATGTCCACGCACGACATGGGCGGCGGCTCCGGGATGATGCGGCCCGGGCTCGTCTTCACCATCGAGCCGCAGTTTCGCATTCCGGAAGAGCGCATCTTTCTGCGGCTCGAGGACATGATCGTCATCACCGAAAAAGAAGCGCGAATCATTTCCGACTTCGTCCCGCGATCGATCGCCGGCGTCGAGAAGCTGATGGCGGAAGAGGGATTACTGCAGAAGTACGGAAAGATCCGCTAGCCCGGCTGCGCTTATCTAGTGGATCGGTCGACGCATGGCAAGCACCGCGACTCGATGCACCGTCCCCGGCGGTCCGACGCTCAATATGCTCAAGCCGTAGAAACGAGGCCCAAGGTTCTCGTTCACGAGGCGCAGGCCGTGCTGGATCGTCTCGCTTGCGTAGCCCGAGTTGAAGTTCACGACTCGTGGTCCCGGAACCGTGAGATCCGGTTGCTCGAGTCCCTGCGGCGGGTTGTCGCCGCCGGGACCTGCCTGATCGCCGGGAGCGTAGTCGCCGTTGTAATGCTCCGCGCGGATCGAATGTACCGCGGCACCGAGTCTGCGGAAATACCCGGTCCCGATGCGGTGCTGGTCGCGGACGAACACATCCTTGATCCGTGGATCGGTCCGGATGTGGATGTTCCGGAGGCCGGCGCGGATCAGCGCGCGGTATCCCGCCGGGGCCAGCGGACGGCGGCGGACCATGAAGCCACGATATTCCTCGTAGGTGGTGAGACCGTCGCCAGCGATCACCGCAAAGACGTCGCCACCGGGATAGTTCGAGGTCGGCGTGGCGCCACCCTCGACGGCCTGGCGCGGACGGAAATCCATGTCCACGGTCGCCGCGCCGTTGTAGGCCGTCGCCGAATCGGCGATGTGGTCGTACGGAGTGTCGTCTCGAGGAAGGGTGACGCTCGGTCCGGGCACCGCGATTACCCCATCGAGACCAAGAGTGTCGGTACCAAGGCCGCTGATCGTCGGGTTGTAGGTCACGCAACCTGCGATCGTGTTCGGAAGGACCTCACGTGGAGGGATCGCGACGCAGCCCGGCGCGCTGGCCACGAGCCAGCCGTACGCGCCGAAGTCCTCGCAGCGCACACGCACCCGTGCGCTCCGCACGGGCTGCTGCGTTGTCGCCCGCTGGAAGTGGTCGTGCGGCGGATTGTCGCCGGGATCCAGGATGTCCTGGGGGCAGGGGCGGTCGCCGGGAACATCGTTGTCGAAGTCGTACTCAATCGGTTGTGGCTGCTTGGGAAACCACAGATCTGGCGCGTTGGATCCGTTCACCGGATAGTTCAAGCAGACGCCTCGCTCGTGGGACGAGTAGAGATCGAATCGAAGACGGAGTTTGGGGACGCTGGAATCGTGAACCCACCGGCCTGCGGCGCAGCGATAGATCTTGGCCTGAAAGCGGACGTAAGCGGCACCGGTCGCGAGCGGCACCGCCGCTGGCAACCATGAGGATGGGCAGAGCGTCAGGCAGATGCCAAGGCGCTCATCGCGGCGACGCGGAGGTTTCTGCGCCGGTGGCAAGCGTCTGCTTTTCGGCGTACGCGCCTGTCCTTTCTCGGCACCGAGGCGAGTTGACGATCACTCCGACCGTAAACTGTGACGCACTATATCCCGAGGTCCGTCGAGACGGGACTGCTGGCGAACACTTGCCGCAGCCCACCGACGATCGGGTCGAGTCGGGTCTTCATTGTAGACCCACCTAATTTGGCGATTCCCTTCCTTCTTCGTCGGGGGGCATCTCGAAAGAGACGACCTGGTTGCGAAATCCGCGAGTCCGGATCGCGCCGTAGAGGATCCCTGCTGCCAGCCAGATGCCCCCGGCGACCCTGGCCGGCCAGCGCAGGCTGAGCCACAGGTAGAGACAGACGAGGAAGCCGGTCAGCGGCAGCAGCCCGTTCATCACGCGCCGGTCGTCGCTCCGCACCCAGTAGCGGACAAACGCCGCGAGGTTGACCCCCATGAAGGCGATGAACGCGCCGAAGTTCAGGAGCTCTGCGCCGAGCTGATAACTGAGCGACAGGCCGCCGGCAAAAGCGAGCACGCCCACGAGCAGCACGTTGTTCCGCGGGATCCGGTTTCTCGCGTCCACGACGCCGAAGAACCGGCGTGGCAGCGCGTCGCTGCGTCCCATGCCATAGAGCAGCCGTGCGGCGCCAAGATGCGCGCCCGTGCCCGATCCCAGGTTCGCGACGAGCAGCGTCAAGCTCACGAGCACAAAGAGCCAGGGACCGCCGGCCTTACCTGCGACGTGCACGAACGCCGTGTCCACGTCGGGAAAGCCGGTCCAGTTCCCCCAGACGAGCTGCGCCAGGTACACCAGGACCGACGCCAGCACACCGGTAATCAGGCACGTGAGTACCGTCGCAAACAGGATATTCCGCTTCGGGTTCTCGACTTCCTCCGAGAGAGTCGAGATGCCGTCGAAGCCGATGTAGGTCAGGCAGGCGATCGACGCGCCGGTCAGGACGGTGGGCAGCGCGAAGGTCTGCGGATCGTAGAAAGGCCGAACGAAGTCCGCCTGGGTGGGAGCGGCCGCAAACAGGTAGCGGAGTGCGGCGCCGACGAAGAGCACCACGACGACGAACATGCCGATAGCGAGCACTTCGTTGGTCCGCGCACTGGCTTTCACGCCCCGGAGATTCAGCATCGTGAACACCGCGGCGAAGACGGCAACCCAGGCCGTGTACGGCACGCCCGGAATGAAGTTCATCGCGACCTTGCTGCAGTAGATCGTGCAGATCATCGGGTTGAGCACGTAGTCCATGACCATGCTCCATCCGGTGACGTAGCCGAGGGCTGGGTGCAGCTCCTGGCCGACGTAGGCGAATGCCGACCCCGCGCTGGGGTACACGCGCGCCATTCGGCCGTAGCTCAGTGCCGTCAACAGCATGGCGAACATGCCGATCAGGATCGTGGTGATGACGTGCCCGCGTGCTTCCTGGCTGACGACGCCGAAGATGCCCATCGGGGCAACCGGCTGCACGAGGACGATGCCGTAGAAGACCGCGTCCCACAGCGTCAGGGTTCGGCGAAGGCCCGGGGCCGTGGCGCTCACGGTTCCCGCCCTTCTCCGCCTTCGCTGAAAGCTCCGGCGAGACCTCGCCGAAGCGCCTTCGGCGCGTAGGCGGGCGTCACCGGACCTCGAACGCCGCGCGCGACACGTTCCAGGCCTCCGCCTCGATCCGCAGCGCCCTGCCGCCCTGCGGGCGCGGGTAGCTGACGCGGATGCGGCGCTTTTCGCCTGGCAGCAGCTCGAAGTAGTTGGCGTCCCAGAAGACGGGCAACAGCTCGTCGCCCGATGCCGCGTCGACCAGCAGCAGGTGGATCTGAAAGGCGAGCGCGGTCCCTGTGTTCTCGACGACTACCACCCGCGCATCCTCGTCTCGCTCCCCCTTCGAGGGCTCGGTCGCGATCGCGAGGCGGGTCGCGGGGAGGCGTGTGACCGCGGTGAGATCAGCGTGGCGCCTGGTCGGCGTGTAGTACCACTTCGTGCCGGCCCAGTCGAGTTCGTCGGGACGTGACGACAGCCAGTAGAAGTTCGTCGATACCTGTGCGCCGCTCGAGTCGGCGAGCGTCAGCCTGACGAAGTAGGTCGTCGCCGGGTCTGGCGGCGGCTGCGGAATGGTAAATGCCCGCGTGACGCCGTCGGCTGTCACGTCGATCGTCGCGGTATTCGAGAACGTTTCACGCAGGTTGAGATCGAGCACTCGCGCCGACACCGTGAGCCCCTTCGCCGCTTCGTGACGGTCGTTCACCACGGCCACACTACGGTCGTCGTACCAGGTACTGGACGTGGAGCGGTTCATCCCGAAGTACGGATCGGGATACTGGCCGATTTCCACGAGCGCGCCAACGACCGTATTGGGCACCTCGACCCGGTACCACCCGCTGGTGTCGACCCCTCCCGAGGAGAGCGCTGCACCCCCCGCCCTGACGACCGCGGAGGACTGAAGCGTCCATCCTTCCTGCAAAGCGATCCTGGTGGGCTGCGCCTGAAGGGGACCCGCGAACCCGCACCACAACACGCCGAGCATCGAGACGACCAGCCGCATGAGTCCTCCGTGGCGGGGAGGTTAATCGGAGTGCCGCCAGTTCGCAAGACTTAGTTAAGATGATTAAATAATGCGGGTCAGGCGGATTCATCAATGAGGCACCCCGGACCGTCGGTGGAGGGCGCGCGCGACGCAGCCCACCTGCGCCGGCTGAACCTCGAGCGCGTGCTGGCTGCCGCGATGGCACGCGAAGGCGCGTTCACGCGCGCCGAGCTGATCGAGGCGACGGGTCTATCCGCCCCCACGGTCGGCAGCCTCGCCACGTCGCTGATCCGCGCGGATCTGCTTACCGATCTGGGCTCCGGCCCGTCGCGTGGCGGGCGCCGTCCGGGTCACATGGAGTTCAACCGGCGGCACGGGTTCGTGGCCGCCATCGATCTTGGCCCCACCCGGACACGGCTCGCTGTGGCAGACCTGCGGGGCGAGCTCTTGGGGCGTCGCAATGTGAACACCCCCGAGGACAAAGAGCCTCGCGCCTTGCTCAACGCACTCGCGCACGAGACGCGGGAGCTCCTGCGCGCAGCCGATGTGCCGTTCAGCCGTCTGCTTGCCGTTGGTGCCGGTGCGCCCGCCGCTGTCGACCCGGCTACGGGCACGATCGTCGCGCTCGCGCCGAATCTGCCGGGGTGGGATTGCGCGTGCCCGTCGCCGCCATCCTCCGCACGGCGCTGGACGCGCCGGTGGTCGTGGAAAACGACGTCAACCTCGCGGTGCTTGGCGAACATTGGAAAGGCGCGGCGCGCGAGCACGACAACTGCGTCTTCCTCTCATTCGGGACCGGCATCGGCGCCGGGATCCTGGTCAACGGGCATCTTCACCACGGTCATCACGCGCTCGCCGGCGAAATTGGCCTGATGTGCATGGGACCGCAGTTCGTGGACGTGGACTTCGCAACGCGGGGATGTCTCGAGTCCCTCGCGGGACTCGGAGCGCTCCGTGCCCGTTGGCGCCGGTCGGACAATGCGTCTGACTGGCTGCCGGACCTGTTCCGGGCGGCGACGGAGGGCGACTGCGACGCGCACACCATCGTCGAGGAGGTGAGCACGCTTGTCGGGATCGCCGCCGCCAACGTGTCCTGCGTCCTGGATCCCTCGCTCGTCGTCCTCGGTGGCGCGCTCGGCATGCAGGGGGAACCGCTGCTTCGGCGAGTGCGTCAGATCGTCGGACGGATCATCCCCACGCCGCCGGCGGTGGTTGCGTCCGATCTCGACAAGGATGCGCCGCTCTGGGGTAGTCTGCTCGTCGCGATCCGCGAGGCGCGGGAGCGAGTTCGCCGCGAGCTCGGTCGCCGGACGCATCATCCGTCCGTCAAGAAAGGAGCGACAGCGTTATGAAACTGCACTCGCGCCGGTTGGGGGTCGCCGCCACAGCGGTGCTGATCATGGTCACTCCACAATCATCGGTATTCATGCAACAGCAGAATGAGGCGCCCTACCGAAACCGTACGCTCCCGATCGAGAAACGCGTAGAGGATCTCCTCGGCCGTATGACGCTCGACGAGAAGATCGGCCAGATGACGCAGGCCGATCACGCGTCGCTGAAGGACGGGACGGAGGTGGACACGCTCTTCCTCGGCTCCGTTTTGAGCGGTGGCGACTCCGAACTGCCGGATGTGTCCGCGAAAGTCCTGGCGGACGCACGTGGAGTCCCTTCAGAAACGGGCGCTCGGGACGCGGCTTGGGATTCCGATCATCTATGGCGTCGACGCGGTTCACGGCCACAGCAACGTCAGAGGCGCGGTCGTCTTTCCGCACAACATCGGCTTGGGATGCACGCGGAACCCGAAGCTCGTCGAAGAAGCTGCTGCGATCACGGCGCGCGAGGTCTCGGGCACCGGCATGCACTGGAACTTCGCCCCCTGCATCGCCGTGCCGCAGGACGATCGCTGGGGCCGCACCTACGAGGGCTTCGGAGAGACCGCGGAGCTGGCGGAGACGCTGGGCGCCGCCGCCGTTCGCGGGCTCCAGGGCGCCGACATGTCGAGTCCAGGCCGGGTCCTGGCGACCGCGAAGCACTTCGTCGGCGACGGCGGCACTCGCAACGGTGTCGATCGCGGCGATACGGTCGTCGACGAAGCGACGCTCAGACGACTTCATCTGGCCGGCTACCTCCCCGCCATCAAGGCAGGCGTTGGCTCGATCATGGTGTCGTACAACAGCTGGAACGGCGAGAAGATGCACGGGCATCGCCGCCTCATCACCGACGTGTTGAGAGGCGAGCTCGGTTTCAAAGGCATCATCGTCTCGGACTGGAACGGGATCGACGAGCTGCCGGGGACAGAGCTCGAACGCATCGCGTCCGCCGTGAACGCGGGCATCGACATGATGATGGTGCCCGACAAGTACCGCGAGTTCATCGCCGGCACGAAGGCGAATGCCGAATCGGGCCGCATCCCGGCCGCGCGGATCGACGACGCGGTCCGCCGTATTCTCACGATCAAGTTCAGGCTCGGGCTTTTCGAGCGGCCGCTTGGAGATCCGTCGGAGCTCCAGCAGATCGGGTCGGCCGAACACCGCGCGGTGGCGCGCCGGGCGGTCCGGGAGTCACAAGTGCTCCTGGTCAACCGCAACGGCGCGCTCCCGCTCTCACCGAACGTCTCGAGCATCCTGGTCGCCGGCCGCGGCGCCGACGATCTTGGCATGCAGTGCGGCGGGTGGACGATCTCGTGGCAAGGCTCGATGGGACGTCCGACTGAAGGCACGACGGTGCTGGACGCCATCAAAAAGGCGGCGCCGAAAGCGTCCATCGTGGCCCCGAAAACCGGCGAGGCGACCTCTCGCGCCGACGTCGCTGTCGTGGTGATCGGCGAGCCGCCGTATGCGGAGATGAAGGGAGACCGCAGCGACCTCGCGCTCGATCCGGCCGACATCGCCGCGGTCAAACAGGCGAAGCAGGCAGGGTCTCGCGTGATCGTGGTTCTCTTCTCCGGCCGGCCGCTGATTCTCGAGCCGATACTGGACGACGTGGATGCCCTCATTGCCGCGTGGCTGCCCGGCACGGAAGGGGACGGAATCGCCGACGTGCTGTTCGGCAAGTACAACCCGACGGGAAAGTTGAGCGTCACGTGGCCCCGATCGATGGCGCAGCAGCCGATCAATGTTGGTCCGAACGGCGAGAAACCGGCGGGTGCGCTGTTCGATTACGGGTTTGGATTGAGCTACCCGGCATCCAGACGCTGAACGGAGCTGCCTACCATGCTGTCAGCCAGGCTGGCGGGAATCGTCGCGCCTCGCGCTGGTAGCGGCGGGAACCGCGGAAGACGGTCCAACGCTGCAGGAGCGGCTCGGCCACCCTGCAGACGCGAGGATGCTGGTCATTCACGCCGACGATCTCGGGATGTCGCACTCGGTGAACCGGGCGACGTTCGAGGCCTTCGAGAACGGCTGGATCACGTCGGCAAGCATCCTCGTTCCCTGCCCGTGGTTTCCCGAGGTCGCGCGCTGGGCGCGCGCGCATCCGGATGCGGACCTCGGCATCCATCTGGCGCTCAACAGCGAGTGGACCGGTTTTCGGTGGGGACCGGTCGGTCCGCGTGAAGCCGCCTGGCCTCACTGCTCGACCGCGAGGGCTACTTCCCGCTGCTCGAGACCGACGTGGTGGCGCGCGCGCGTCCCGCCGAGATCGATCGCGAGCTGCGCGCGCAGATCGACCGCGCTCGCGACGCCGGGGTGACGCTCACGCATCTCGATTCCCACATGGCCACGCTCTTCCGCACGGCGGAGTTCTTCGAGGTCTATCGCAAGCTCGGAGCCGCATACGGTCTGCCGGTGCTGATGGAGCGGCTCGGCGAACGCGGCGGAGAGCAGGCCGCCTGGGCGACAGGCGGCGCAGGCCGATGCGGTCATCGATCGCGTCGTCTCGATTGCCCCGGGCGTCGCGAAAGAGGCAGTGGCCGCAGGCCTACGAGAAGATGCTGGCGCCGCTTCCGCCCGGCGTCTATCAGCTGATCGTGCATCTCGCGTACGACGACGAGGAGATGCGGGGCGCCACCTTCGATCACCCTGACTGGGGGGCGGCATGGCGTCAGAACGATCTGGAGCTGGTGAAGAGCGCTCGTTTCCGCGACTTCCTCCGCGAGCAGCGGTTCGTGCTGGTGGGCTGGAAGGACCTCGCTCGCGCGAAGTACGCGACTGACGTGCACGTGCACGTGCGACTCTCTGATCACTGCGCCTGCGCGATCTCGATCCGCTGGTTGGCCTTGACGTTCTGCCGCGTCGTCTTCGTCCCGTCAGGCCAGGTCACCTCGAGCGAATCGACCTGCTCTGGCCCTGCCGAGGCCGAAGTGCAGCCGCTTGTCTTCCTGCGAGATGTAGCTGCTCCCGCTCTGCACGAGACGCTTCTGAACCAGGCCGCCTGCGCGCGCGGTGACGACCGCTCCTATCGCTCCGGTGTTGAGGCCTCGTCCCTTGAGCCTGACGAGCAGCCAGTTGCCCGGAGCCGCGATCTCGTTCCGGATGATCTGCGGCGCACCGTCGAGATCGTTGGTCACGATATCCAGACGGCCATCGTCGTCGAGGTCGCCCACCGCGAGCCCGCGGGTGACGCGCTCCTCCATCAACGTTTGACCGAACTTCGCCGCCACTTCCTCGAACGTGCCGTCACCGCGGTTGCGATGGAGCAGCTTGCGCTGCCGGTATCCTGCCGAGCCACCGAGCTTCACTTTGTCGAGCTGCGGATAGACGTGACCGTTCACGACGATAAGGTCCAGCAAGTTGTCGTTGTCGTAATCGAAGAACGCCGTCCCCCATCCGACGAACGGCAGGCTGACGGCGGCAATCTTCGACTTGAACGAGACATCGCTGAAATGCGGCCCCTCGTTGCGGTGCAGGGCGTTGTACTCCTCCGAGAAGTTCGTGACCAGGATGCCGAAGCGTCCGGTATTGTCGTAGTCCGCCACCGCGACGCCCATGCTGCCCTGCTCGGCGCCGTCCTGGCTCACCGCCAGTCCCATCGGAAACCCGACCTCTTTGAATGTGCCGTTCTTCTCGTTGCGATAGAGGAAGTTTGCTCCCGCATCGTTGGCCACGAAGAGGTCCGGCCAGCCGTCCTCGTTATAGTCGAACCAGGCGATGCCGAGACCGAAGAATCCGCTCGCGTCCCCGACACCGGCCGCGGCCGAGACCTCGGCGAAGCGCAGATTGCCCTCGTTCCTGAAGAGCAAATCGGAATCGCCCGGCAGGCCGCGCGGCCCGCACTGCACCGGCACACCGCCGTACTGGCAGGTCTTGTCACGCCCGAACTGCGGCAGCTGCTTCAGATCGATCTTCACGTACCGGGTGACGAAGAGATCGAGGTCGCCATCGCGATCGTAGTCGGCGAATCCGCAGCCGGCCGCCCAGCCCCCGCCAGCGACGCCGGCCCGCTCCGTCACGTCGGTGAACGTCCCATCGTGATTGTTGCGATAGAGCTTGTTGCCGCCGAGTGCGGTGACGTACAAGTCCTCCCACCCGTCGGCGTCGACGTCCGCGGTGCAGACGCCCATGCCCCAGCCAGGGTGGCCGACACCGGCCTTGTCAGTGACATCGCTGAACTTGAAACCGCCGAGATTCCGGTAGAGCGCGCTACGCGCCTGTTGCGGATCGTTGGCGGTCTCCACCGTCAGCGAATCCACGAAGTAGATGTCGAGGCGCCCGTCGTTGTCGTAGTCGAACAGCGCGACGCCGCCGCTCATCGATTCGACGATGTACTTCTTTTCGGGGTCGGCGTGATGGACGAATGTCACTCCGGTTTCGGGGGTGACGTCGCGGAATCCGCCGTTGTTCCCGGGCATGGAGCCCTGGGCGAGCGCGAGCGCGAGCAGACTGGCGAATGCGCGTGTCATCGGCGGACTGGATCCGTGCCGCTCGGACCGGTGGCCAATCTCAGCTCGTCGATCATCTTCTGCACTCCCCGCAGCGTCTGCCGGTAGCGTTCGAGGTACGGCTGGCGGCGGCCTCGTCGCCGAGACGGGCACAGGCCAGACTCAACTGATAGTGCGCCTTGAACATGAGCGGGTTCGCCTGCACCGCGCGCTCGAAAGCGGCGCGCGCGTCCGGGTATTGCGAGCGATCCATCGCGATCAGGCCGGCGACCAGATTTGCCGTTGCATGCTGTGGTGCCCTCGCGAGCACCTGCTGGACATGCTTCGCGGCGGCGTCGAGCTCGCCCAGACCCTGTTCGGCTTCCGCAAGGGCGGCCTGCGTGTCGACGTTCCCCGGATCGAGTTCGACCGCCCGGGCCAGAGCCCGTCTGGCGTCAGCGTACTGCTGCAGGGTGTTGTGCGCAATGCCGAGCGCCAGCAGCGTCAGTGCGCGGTTCGGTTCGAGCTGCTCCGCCGCCTGCAGTGCGCTCACGGCGCGCAGGCGCTCGCCGACGCGCAACAGCGCAACCCCGAGGAGATAGTGATACTGCATCACGCCCGGGCACATGCGCTTCAGCGCTTCGAGTGTCACTGCCGCCGGGATTGGTGCGCCGGCGGCGAGGGACATCTGGGCAAAGGCGCTCAGGACCTCTTCCGAGTTGGGCGCCAGCGCGCGCGCCTTGCGCAGGGTATCCAGGGCGCCCGCCGCATCGCCGTCTTCTGACTGCAGGCGCGAGAGCAGGAGCATGGCCTGAACGGAACGAAAGCGTTCGGCCGCATCAGCGAGCAGCCGCTTCGCTTCGACACGACGCCCGGCCGTCAACTCCTGGTGCGCTCGCTGGAGCGCTGTCGCACGCGGCTCCTGTTGTCCGGCCGCGCCGAGCATTAGTACCAAGAGCAGTGCGCTCATGGCCGTCGTCCCCGGGTCTTGTCCTTCAGCTGCTTGAAGAGCGTGAAGTGCTGTTCCGCGAGCTCCGACTGTCCGAGTTTCTGATAGGCCTGTCCCAGCTGGTAATGACCATTCGCATCTTCGGGTGCGAGTCGAACCGCTGCCCGCAGTTGCTCCACCGCCTCCGCCGCCGCTCCCTTCGCAAGGAGAACCTTGCCGAGCAGGTATCGACTGTCAGCGGAGTCGGGCCGTGCGCGCACCAGAGGGCGGAGGAGGTCGAGCGCTTGATCGAGTTCCCCTTCCAGCTCGAGCACCGCGGCGAGGGTTTGACGGGCGCGGAAGTCGTCGGGGTGCGCCGCCAGTTCCGTCCGGAGTGCCTCGCGCGCCTCGGGAAGCTTTCCCTGCTTCAAATAGATTATGCCGAGGGTGGTGTTGGCCTCGGCCACCGTCGGTTTCAGCTGCAAGGCACGTTGCAGCGATTCGATCGCGGCCGGGTAATCGCCTTGGTGCGCGTGCGCCTGGCCGAGCACGACCTGCAGCTCCGCGCTGTCGCCGTGGCGGGTGAGGAGGCGGTCGAAGATCGCCTTGGCCTGCTCGGCGCGATCGCTTCGTACCAGCGCCATCGCATAGGCGAACTGGAGAGACGGCTCCGATTCGCGCTCCGGATCGCCTTCGAGCAGCTCGGCGGCCTTCGTGTAGTTCTCCACCTGGAACCACGCGAGTCCGAGCATGCGACGGATCGCGGCGTTTCGGGGATCGGCTGTGAGCGCGCGGGTCAGCGGTGCGGTCGCCTGGTCGTATTGCTGCGCGGTGAAGTGCGCCACTCCAAGCGAATACTGGACTTGGGGAAACTCCGGATCGGCGACGGCGGCGTCGGCGAACAGCTCCGCGGCGCGCGAGAACCGCTGCGCCTGCGCGTGCATGACGCCGAGATTCATACAGGCACGGGCGACGGTCGCCTTCAGCTGACGTTCGGCGGCGGAGCGCTGCTCGGACGTCTGCGCTCCCAGCGGCGAGTCGACCGGCACTGCGCCGCCCCGGCTCGCGTCTCCCGCGTCGGACAGGAAGCGCGCCAGTGCCTCCCGAGCGGTGTCCGCCTTCCGCGTCGAGGCGAGCCTGGCGACGTCGAAGTGGCCGACAGCTTCCGCTTCGTTCCCCGACTGGCGAAGAGCGAGCGCGAGCTGATAGTGAATGGCCCCGATGCGGGGGTCGTCGTCCGGGAGCGCACCAGCAAGCGACAGCGCGCGACGGAACGCGTCGACGGCTTCGGGCGCCCGGTCGAGCGCCAGGTGCGCCCGGCCCAGATAGTAGAAGGCCTCCGGCGGCGGCGGCTCGGTGGTCCGCGCGATGTCGAGATGCGGAAGTGCTTCTGCGGCGCGGCGGGCTTCGACCAGCACCATGCCGAGGCGCAGGTTCGTCAATACGTCCCGGGGGGACGACTGCAGCTCCGCCTTGAACTCACCAATCGCTTCGTCGGCTCCAAGGACCCCCTCCGCGAGGAACGCGGTCGTCCCAAGGTAGTAGTGCGCACGCCGGATCTTGGGGTCTGCCTTCAGGGCACGACGCAGGACCACCCGCGCGCGGTCGTACTGTGAGGCGTCGCGATAGGTCCGGCCAAGCAGCACGTCCGTCTCCGGACCTGGACGCGCCTTGATCACCTGGGCGAATAGCCGCTCGGCTTCGGCGAGGTTCTTGGCCTGCAAGTAGGCCGAGCCGAGCAGGAACGCCAGCTCGGGATCCTTCGGGTCGATCGCCCGCGCCGTCTCGAACGCCTGCACCGCTTCCGGCAGCTGCCCGTTCGCCATCAAGGCCTGGGCGAGCAGCCGCTGCAGCGCGACATCCTTCTGGTGACGGCCCGCCAGGCGGATGAGGACGGCAACCGCGTCCGCCGCCCGATCGGTCTGCAAGTCGACGACGGCCAGCGCCTGCAGCGCGGGATCGGCTTCGACGACCGCGCGCGAAGCGCGCTCGAATGCGTCGCGCGCCTCGGCCATCTTCGCCGCGGCCATGTGGAGCTGGCCGAGCATCATCCATGCGTCGAAGAGCGCGGACCGATAAAGACTCTCGGCCTGCTGACGCTCCCCCTCACGCAGGTTGCCTTCTGCGGAGGCGACGACCCGGGCTAGACTGGCGAGCGGATTCGGCTCGGCCTGCGCCTGTGCACGGGTCGGCAGCAGGATCATCGACGCGACAATCACACCCGATAACACGCGTCGGTCGAGGGCCTGCACGACCTCCGGATTCTAGCGCAGCGTCGCGAGCACGGCGCGCGCTCGCTCGAGCTCGCCGGCAAACCGCGCCGGCGGCGCATGCGCCACGAAAAAGTCGAGCGCCGCCCCGGCCTCGGCCGTTTGCCCAGCTTTCGCGAGCGACACGCCGATGCCGAGGATCGTGAGGTACTCGCGTGGGTCGAGGAGAGTCGCGGCCTTCCAGTGTTCGATCGCTTCGGCGGGACGTCGCTCTTCGAGGCTCAAGACGCCGAGCGAGGTGTAGACGCGCGCCAGATTCGGATTCAGCGCGAGCGCCCGATTCCAGGCCTCCCGCGCGCGGTCGCGTTGTCCGGCCATGAGATGGACCGTGCCCACCTCGAGGAGCAGCCGTCCGTTGGACGGATCTTCGGTGCGAGCCCGCGACAGCGCCGCCAGCGCCTCATCGAACCGCTGCAGCTTCGCGAGCGCGAGCGCGCGAGCGGTCAGCACCTCGAGGTCGGCGTGCTCCCGCCGCGCGAACGGATCCAGCAGTGCGACCGCTTCAGCCGGACGGCCAGCCTGAGTGAGCGAGGCGCCGAGCATGGCAGCCGTCGCGGCGTCGTCGGGGACGATCGCGATGGCCTTGCGAAGGGCGCCAATTGCGGCTTCCAGATTCCCGTTCTCCCTTTCGAGGTAGCGCGAGGTGGAAGAGCGTCAGCGGCATGTCGGGCCGCTCGCGGAGCAACGCGCGGCACCGGCGAGTGCGCCCTGGAGATCGCCGGCGAGATACTGGCTCACGATCTCCTGCACTCGCGCATCGAACGCGATCAGGCGCTTCGGGTCGTCCGCCTCGGTGAAGGCGGTCCGTGCGCCGGACCGATCGCCAGCGACGTATCCAAGGCTCTGCAGCCGCTCGCGCGTCTCGCGCGACTCGAGGTCAGCCGCGACGGCGGCACGCGGGCCGCGCAGCTGTTGCAGCCGCGACCGTAGCGCCTCGACGCGGGCCGGTTCAGACGACGCGAGATTATCGAGCTCGTGCGGATCGGCCTTCAGGTCGTACAACTCGGGAATCGGCAGCTCGATATACTTCATCGAGTCGACGACGACCCCGTCGAGCGGCGCCCAGCCTCTGTTCAGCGAAGCCGACAGAGCCTCGAAGTAGGTCGGCACAGTCGTGGTCTCGCGGGAGCCGGTCATCGCCGGCAGCAGACTTCTTCCGGCGAGTCTGACGGCGATTCGAGGGCGACGGCATCGAGAATGGTCGGCAGCAGATCGATGTGCTGCGCGGGCGCGTCGATCACCGCCACGGGCACGAGCCGCGGCTGGTAGACGATCAACGGCACTTTCAGGGCAGCCTCGTAGGCAAAGACGCCATGGGTCGCCTCGCCGTGCTCGCCGAGCGACTCGCCGTGATCGGATGTCAGCACGACCAGCGTCCGCCCGTCACGGCCGGCGGAGAGGATCGGCGCCAGCAGCGGCTGGAGCGCCGCGTCGGCCGCGCTGACCTCTCCGTGGTACGGATCCCCGAATCGGGAGGCGAGGAGCTGCCGGCGGCGCGTACGGATAGTGCGGCTCGTAGAGGTGCACCCAGCAGAACCACGGTGCCCTCCGTGCGCGACTCGATCCATCGTCGGGCGCTCGCGACCGTCTCGGGGCCGCTGCGTTCCTGGACGAGAAACGCGGGCCGCGCGGCATCCGCGAAGCGGTCGTCGTACTCGTCGAACCCGCGCGCGAGGCCGAACCTCGAGTCGAGCGGGAACGCGCTGACGAAGGCGCCGGTGCGATAGCCGCGCGCCTTGAGGATCGTGGCGAGCGTGTCGAACGATGTCGGGAATCGGAACCCGGCGTTGTCGCGGACCCCGTGTTCGGTCGGGAGCCGGCCGGAGAGGATGTTCGCGTGCGACGGCAGCGTGACGACGTTGTGTGCGTGCGCGTTGCGTGAAGCGCGCCCCGGCAGACGCCAACCGATCCATCCAGGGGGTCACACCGCCGGGCTGGCCGTACGCCGACGGCGTCGGCGCGCAGGGTGTCGATCGTGACGAGCAGGACGTTGAGGCCGGATCTCGCGGGCCGGCAATGGCCGCGTAACCGGGCGAAACCGCCCGATAAGTCCGAGCAGGATCAGGAGGGCGACGCTCCCGGCGACCAGGTAGAGCCACCGGGATGAGATAGGCCTTGACAATGCGGCGATCCTGCTAATAATACTTTCTGAATACCTTTAATAAGCCTTCGGAGGCCCTATATGCGGAAGCTCCCGGTCCTCGTCGCCGCGATTCTACTCGGGTCATCCAGCGCGGCGCTGGCCCAGCGGACGACGGCTACAGTGCGCGGCACGGCGCGGGATAGCACCCAGGCAGTCTTGCCTGGCGTGTCTGTCACCGTCACGAACGAGGATACGGGTCTCGTTCGCGAAGTCACCACCAATTCTGAAGGCATCTACATCGTCCCGGAGCTGCCGATCGGCCGATACAAGATCGACGCGCAACTCCAGGGCTTCAAGAGCGCGACGCGCACCGGCATCGTGCTGAGGGTCGCCGACCAGTTCGCGGTCGACTTCGAGCTCGCGGCCGGCGACATCAACGAGACGGTCAACGTCGAGGCCTCCTCCACACCCGTCAGGGTGCTGGGCGGCGACGTCTCCGGCGTAATCACCGGCGAACAGGTCCGCGAGCTCCCGTTGAACGGGCGCAACTTCCTGCAGCTCGCGACGCTGATGCCGGGTGTGAGCGCACCTGACTTCCTCAACACCAAGGACAAGGGGCTGCTCGGAGGTTCCGACCTCTCTGTCAGCGGTGGCGACGTCACCGCGAACCTGTGGACGGTGGACGGCGCCAACAACAACGACGTCGGCTCAAACCGGACGATCGTCTGTCTATCCGTCGATCGATGCCATTCAGGAATTCAAGATCCTGCGCAACAGCTACGGCCCGGAGTTCGGCGGCGCCGGCGGCGCGCAGATCAACATCGTCACTCGCGGCGGGACGAACCAGTTCAACGGCAGCGCGTTCTACTTCGGCCGCAATGATGCACTCAACGCCAAGGACTACTTCCTCAAGATTAACGATCAGCCGAAAGCCGATTTGAAGCGCAACGACTTCGGCGGAGCCATCGGCGGGCCGATCATCCGCGACAAGCTGCATTTTTTCGCCAACGCCGAGTGGAACATCGAGGATCGAGGCACCCCGCGAGTCGCCGTCGTGCCCACACAGGCGGAACGCAACGGCGACTTCAGCGGAACGCCAAGCTGTAACACCACTCGACTCCCAGCGCGATCCGCTCACCGGCGAGCCATTCCCTGGCAATCGCATTCCGGCGAACCGTATGAGTCCGGCGGGCCAGGCGTTCCTCAGCCTCTACGCGTTGCCGAACCCGACCTCGAACGGCGGCGCGAACAACTGGGTGACGTCGATCACCACGCCACTCGACTGGGCCAGGAGTCAACGTCCGCGTCGACTACAACGTCACCAATAATTCGCGACTTGATGGTTCGCTATACGCAGGACACCTGGAAGAACGACTCGCCGAGCAACCGGGAACCTCTGGGGCGACGATCCGTTCCCGGCGGTCGACTCGAACTGGGATCAGCCGGTAAGTCCTTCGCCGTCTCACTGAACCAGAACCTCGGCTCGAAGGCGGTCAACAGCCTGCAGTTCTCGTATTCGGCGAACAAGATCACGGTGACGCGCGGCGAAGGTGAATCCGGCCTCAACGCGCGCATCAACCAGCTGCGCCCACCATCTTCCCGTCCAGCGGCCACTTGTATGCCGGCGACGAGGCACCCGGTCTTCTGGGGCGGTGGCTACCAGGCGCTCTGGAACGAAGCGCCGTTCCACAACAACAAGGACCTCTTCGTCCTGAAGGACGACTACACGCTGGTCTTCGGCAAGCACATGCTGAAGGCCGGCGCGCTCGTCAGCATCAACCAGAAGAACGAAGACGTCGGCGGTTTCGGTTCGTTCGAGAACTCCGCCTTCTGGGGTTCGGGCGGCCTGCCGGGCTGGGGGGCCACGAGCGGCAACCTGCTCGCGGACTTCCTGATCAAGGACATGACCTTCGGCTTCTCCGAGAACTCGGGACAGCGCCCGCTCCCGCAGCGGTGGCGCGACCTCGAGATGCACGTCGCCGATTCGTGGAAAGCAACGCCGCGGCTGACGCTCGACTACGGCCTCCGCTACTCGCTGTTCTTCAATCCGTACGCGGACGACGACAAGATCATGAGCTTCGATCCGGCCTCGTCCGATCCGGCGCTCGGCAACGATCCGTGCAACGGCCTGCTGCAGGCTCCCGGCGCCGACTGGTGCGGTGAGGCAGGGCTTCGCGGCGGCAGCGAAGGTCCCAACCGCTCGTTGTTCCCTCAGTCGAAGAACAACTTCGCGCCGCGGCTCGGTCTGGCGTGGGACGTCAACGGCAACGGCAAGTCCGCCGTGCGCGCCGGCCTCGGGCTGTTCTATCTCCGCGAGCGTCTCAGCCCCGGCCTGAACGTCGGCAACAATCCCCCGTTCATCCGCAACATCAACGGGCTGCGAACGCTCGATTCGAACGTCGATCCATGCGGCTGTTTCGCGCCCACCGCGGCGGGACCCAACTCCGGACGCGAGCAGCGCGCCGCCAATCCGCACAACTGGCAGTGGAACCTGTCGTACCAGCGCGAGATCTTGGCGCATACGACGTTGGACATCGGCTACGTCGCGAACAAGGGCTACGACCTGCTGCGGACCCAGGTGATCAATGCCGTGGTGCCGGGCGATCGCAACCGCAACGGGGTCGACGATCGACTCGACTACATGCGGTCGCAGGGAGGCGCCCGTCGGTTGCGGCCGTACGAGCCTGGGGCAGCACCACCATCACGATGTGGAACCACGACGGCGAATCGACCTATCACTCGATGCAGACGCAGGTCGTCAGCCGCTGGAGCGGCTCGCAGGTCCAGATGTCCTACACACTCTCGCACGCAGGCCAACTCGCGCTCGACAACAGCTCCGGCAGCCTGTCGGCAGACGAGTCGGTCATCGACGGGAGCGATCTCTCGCGTGACTTCGGGCTCGCCAACACCGATCGCCGTCACGTGTTCAACGCGGCGCTGGTCCTCGCCGCCGCCGATGGACGACCGGTCGGAATTGGTGGAGGCTTGGCGGCTGGGAGCTCGGCGTGATCACGCAGGCCGCTGGGCCAGGCGATCAACATCTACACCGGCAGCATGCCGGGTCTCAACGGCGGCCCGTCCGGGACCGGCTACACCGACAACCAGCGGCCCAACGCCACCGGTACCGACTGTCGGGCCGACGACAGCAATCACCCCGAACAGATCATCAATCCCGCGGCCGTGACGCTGACGGGCTTCCAGCTCGGCACGATCGGCAGTCTGGAACGCGGCGAGTGCCGCGGTCCGGGTCTGTTCCAGACCGACCTCGCGTTCTACAAGACGATGAAGGCCTCGGGTCGGGTGCAGCTGCAGGTGCGCTTCGAGATCTTCAACGTGTTCAACAATACCAACTTCCTCGGCCCGGGGCACGGGCGGGACGGGAGACTTCAACAACGTCATGAACGCGTCGGCGGTGACACTAAACAGTGCGCGCACCGAGATTGCGACTGCCGCGATTCCCTCGAGCTTCGGAAAGGCCGCGCGCAGTCGGGATGCCAGGCAGATGCAGATCGGGTTCAAGCTGCTCTGGTAAAGAGTCCGCCCCAGATGCGGCGTCGCGCGCTGCACGCCTCCTCGGTGTGCAGCGCTTTTTATTTCCCCGTCGCGGACTTGTGCGCAATGCGAAACGGGCGCGTCACCTGTCCGATACGGCGGTTGCCGATGGCGATGACAGCTCGGGCGACGTAGTCGCCGGCAGGAAGGTCCGCGATCGTTACGGACGCGCCGGCGATGCGACATCCGGCATCGTCTTTCGCCGGGCGGAGTGTCGCAGACTCCCGCTGGAGGGCAACCAACGTCTCGCCCGTCGCGACCTCGAAGGAGACGCTGGCGGCGTCGAGCGGCTCGGGCCTATCCGCGAAGAGTTCCAGATACCCATGCAGAGTGCTGCCACTGAAGGTTCCGTCGACCGTCGGTGCCGGCGGCATGTTGGCGTCAGCTCCCGCGCTGTCGGCAATGAGAAGGTCGGTGAGTTGAAGCGGTCCCGCGACATTCAGTTGGGCGCGCACGACGCGCTCGATGGTGCCGCGCCGGCCCGCGTCGTCCACGGCCGCCAGCTTCAGCGTGTAGCGGCCGCGTTCGATGACCGCCGTGCTGAAATAGCGCTGAGAGTGACCGCCACGCTGCGCAATCGGACTCAGCTTCTCGTCCAGTTGACTCGCGGCGAGGCGGCGGTCGAAATCGACGAGCACGTAGCCGAGCGAGAGGTCTCCAGCCGTCGTTGGTGCCCGATCGACTTCCGCCGCGATCAGCAGGCGGATCCTGTCCGAGTGGGTTTCGCGGAACGAGTAGGTGGTGACTTTGATCGGAATCTCGGAGATTGGCAGGGGATCCCGAAGAACTGCGGTGATGTTGCTGGCGCCGCTTTTCACGACGGTCGGGCCAATGGTGAACTGGCGGCGCGATCGAACAGTGACGCCTTTCTGGCGAACAGTCACCTGGATATCGTGCGGCCGGCCGTTTCGTTCCCCCACCTCGGGCTCGAAGCTGAGGAGGTAGTAGCCGGACAGCTCGAGAGACAGACGCTGAAAGGCGAAATCGGAATTCGACACGACACGAAACACGTCGCCACGCGTGACGCCGGTCATCAAGTAGAGACCCTCTTCGAGCAGCGCCCGATCCTGCGAGTACGTGACGGCGGGCCCTCTTCGTGCGGCGTCATACTCGGAGGCTTGAATGTGCAGCGCATAGAGGGTCACGTGGGACTCAGCGGCCTTAGCCTCGAGCCACGCGAGTTGCGACGTTTCGTTGGCCGTAACGAGCCCCTCGGAGACGAACACGAGAATCTTGGGCGTGGAGCTTGGCGGGAGACGTTCCAGGAGCGCTCGCAGACCCGCGATCGAATCGCGCGCCTTCTGCCGGGCGTCGGCGGCAATTTGCTCCGCCTCCGACTTCACCTGGCTGTAGCAAATCACGACCTCCGAGCTTCCTCCACCCCGCTGCCCCGCCGCCGCCGGGAGGCCGCACTCCCGCTCATTGATTCGTTGGATCGCACCCGCATCTTTCCGCTCGAACGCCAGTGCGTCGGCAACGCCCACGTCTCGGATCCCGACGACGACTGGCGCATTGCCGTCGACCTGCTGGAGGAGCCGCCGGACGAGCCGATGATCCGCGGTGAAGTCCACCTGGGGGCCACGCGGAATGCTCGCGAGCGCGACGCGGTCGGCTGGGTTGAGCCGTGTGACGAACGTGCTGGCGGCTTCCATCACGCTTTTGCTGCGCCCGGCGGTGATGCTCCCGCGATCGACGACGATCATGATGAGCCGTCCGCCCGAGGTCGTCTCCGCGTTGGAGCTGTAATACGCCGCCGCCGGGGAGGCGGCCTCCGGCATCTCGACATTCGAGGAAACCGCGATGAATTGCGCCGACACGATGGAGCGCGGCTTTCCGTCGACGCGCAGGTCGAAGTCTTCGGCCTTCAGATCGCGAATCGGCCGGCCGTCATCGTCAAGGGCGCTGACGTCCACCTGAACCAGGTCGATCGACGACCGGAATGGCGGTACCTGCCCCGGCTGCAGAACGGCGAGGGCGAACGCTGTGACGACCGCCAGGGTGTAGAAAGGCACTAGCAGGAATTCTATCGTGAGACCGGCCCAGGCTTGACCGTCGGATGCGGGCGGCATACGCTGTCATCTGGCGCGTTGGTTGCGCAAGGTTCTTGAGACATGAATCTCGAGATCGTCGCCAACGTTTCATCGCCACCGTCCCGCTGGTCGACTGGCGCACGGACAATGCGTCGAATCTGCACCTCTCACGATTGCCACCGCGACGAACTGTGTCGTGAACTCGATCGTCGGCTTGTTCGCGACGAGTCGGGCTTGATCTGGATAACGCCAGTGACTGGCTTTCCGCTCAGCAGTTCGACCGGCGCGTCAGCGACCTCTGCCGATTCGACGCACGGCGATCGTCCAGACGTCTGTCGTTCTTCAAGATAGTCGATGAGGATGCGCGTCGCTTCGGCACGTCCCTCCGATCGCTGTGGTGGCGCCGTCGGCGTCGTCCTGGCGGAGACGTAGGTGCGCACCGGGCTCTGGGCAAGACGTAACCGGCGGACCTGAGGAGCACAGCGCTGACCACCACGTGTCGTGTGATGTGTCCAAGAGAAGGAACGCGCCGGCGCCGCATCACACAGGGTGCCGAACGTGAAGCCACGGGATCGCAAGAGGGGCGCGATCCGCGCGATCGTCTCGCCTGCGTGCCGGCGATCGGCCGCGGGATTCTTGTGGTGCCCATCGTGGATCACGATGATGTCCCCCGCCGACGCCTTTTGCACGATCCGATTGCCAACGCGCTCCGCGCGCGGACTGCGCCACCAGTCCCAGTCCCACATTCCCCAGCTCCACCCGGCCAGGCGATAACCCACCTTCGCCAACCCCTCGTACATCGTCGCGCTGCGCCAGCCGGCATGCGGGCGGAACAGCCGGCACGGCTCCTGCCCGGTGATCTGTTGAATGCGACCCGCCGCGCGATTCAGATGCTCGGCTAGTGCATCCGGCGAGAGCACCATCAACCGGCGCGTGCCACTGTGCAGACCGATCGCATGGCCTTCCGCGGCCATGCGGCGGACGATCGGCGAAGTGGCTTCGGTAATGTGTTCGTCGATCAGGAAGAACGTGGCGCGAACCTGATGCTCGCGCAGCGCGTCGAGCAGCGGCGGCGTCCACTGCGCATTCGGCCCGTCATCGAACGTGAAATACAGCGTCGGCGGAGTGCCGGGCGCCCCCTTCACATGCCACAGTGATCGTGACGGCCGGAAGGCTTCCATCAAGAACGGAAAGGGGACCATATGTGCCGCTGCTACGGCGGCGCCGATCAGCAGGGCGACGATCAGCATCCAGCCATCCTACCCAGTCTAAAGATCCTCAGGCGGCAAAGGCGTCCCTGCGTAGTTCTCGGCAAAGCTCTCCATCGCGGCACGCGAACTGACCAGGTAGTGGAGCTCGGCAAGCTGGCGGCGGAAGTCAAATCCGTCGTCCGACGCCACCCGGTGCAGCGTCGCGGTCATCCACCACGAAAAGCGCTGCGCCCGCCACACTCGGCCCAACGCGTCATCTGAATACGCATCCAGCGCCGCGTTCGCTCCCGGTGCGATAGAACACCCGAAAGGCGGAGGCCAATCGAGCGACGTCAGCAACCGCGAGGTTCAGGCCTTTGGCGCCGGTCGGTGGCACGATGTGCGCGGCATCGCCGGCGAGAAACAGCCGCTGCCATCGCATCGGCTCCGCAACCATGCTTCGCATCGTCGTCACGCCTCTCTGGACGATAGGCCCTTCAGTCGGCATCCACCCGTCGACGGTCCGCAAGCGGAGCTGCAATTCGGACCAGATGCGATCGTCAGACCAGGCGTCCAGATCCTCGTCCGGATCGCACTGCAGATAGAGGCGCGTCAACTGAGGGGATCGCATCGAGAAAAGCGCGAAGCCGCGCTCGTGAAGGCTGTACATGAGTTCGCTGGACGCCGGAGCAGCCTCCGCCAGGATTCCAAGCCACCCGAACGGATACTCGCGCTCGTAGATCCGCAACTGATCTTTCGGAATCGACGGACGCGAGATGCCGTGGAATCCATCGCATCCTGCAACGAAATCGCATTCCAGCGTCTGCTCTCGACCCTCTTGCGTGAAGCGAACAACCGGACGACGTGCCGTCAACTCCGAGAGACGGACGTTGCTGCATTCGAAGAGCAACGGCCGCTCGGTCCGCACACGAGCGTCGATCAGATCCTTCACGACCTCGTTCTGACCATAAATCGTGATCGCACGGCCGCCCGTCAGCGCCTGCAGATCGATCCGGTGACGGCGTCCGCCGAAGGCGATCTGCACGCCCTCGTGCCGCATCCCTTCCCGTTGCAGACGGTCGCCAACACCTGTCGCGACCATCAGGTCGGTTGTCGCCTGCTCGATACTCCGGCGCGGACGCGCTCGATGACGTAGTCGCGCGGCCGGTTCTCGAGAAGGACCGAATCGATCCCGGCCCTGTGGAGAAGATGCGCGAGCATCAGCCCGGCCGGGCCTGCGCCGATGATTCCGATCTGTGTCCGCATCATCTGCGGGCATCATACTGGGTGCATGGATGCAGAGAACGGGATCACGATCCGTGCGGCGAGGCGCGCCGACGCCGACGTCATTGGACGACTCGGCGCGGGACTATTGAGCGCGCACTACGAGTTCGATCGCCAGCGGTTCATGAAACCAGCGGAGGACTGCGACAAGGGCTACGCGGCGTTCTTGACCGCGCAACTCAATGACCCTGACGCGCTGGTGCTGGTAGCTGAAGAACGCGGTCAGGTGATGGGCTATCTGTACGCCGCGATCGAGCCTCGCAACTGGAAGGAGCTGCGAGAAGAAGCGGGATTCATCCACGATCTTTTCGTCGATTCAACACGGCGTGCCTCGGGCATCGGGGGAGCGCTGCTCGACGCCGCGTTCGACTGGTTGAAACGCCGGCGCGTACCGCGCGTCGTGCTCGGCACGGCATCGAAGAACGAGTCCGCACGGCGCCTGTTCGAGCGGCACGGCTTTCGACCGACGATGATCGAAATGACCAAGGAACTAAGTGATTAAGGGGCAGCCCGCGACGCCGATTCGAGCCATCGAGTCATTTCGGCCGCCGGGACGACACCGGCCTGCTGAAACACTGGACGGCCGTCCTTGAGCACGACGAAGTTCGGGATGCCCTGCACGCCGTACCTGGCGGCGAGCTCCGGATGCGATTCGGTGTCCACCTTGAGGACCAAGGCGCGCCCGGCCATGCTCTCGGCAACGCGCGCGACTTCGGGCGCGGCCATCCGGCACGGCCCGCACCAGGCGGCCCAGAAATCGACCAGCACCGGCACTTTCGCAGACCTCACTACATCGTCGAACAGCGCACTATCCGCTTCGATCGGCTCCGTCACCGGTCCCAGCGGCGTCTTGCACTTGCCGCACCGCACGGTGTCGGTGAGGTTTGAAGCCCGAATGCGGTTCTTCTGTCCACATGCAGGACAGGTCCGAATCACCGGTTGCTCCTCACTGTGTGATCCTGAACTCGAAATCTCCAGGTCGAAGAACAGTTCGCCGGCCTGAAGGATCCGAATCCGCTGCGGCCATCGAACCCCTTGCGATTCGACTACGCCCTGCGAATTGCATCTCCTCAGCGACCTGTCGCTTCGTCACGGTATCGACGCACGCTCGTCCGCAGCACGCGTTGGCCGTCCGTCAGTGTCGAAGTGATATCGAGACTTGCTGGACGTCCTGGTCTGCACTACACGAAGGCCGGTTGCGCTGCGTCCTCGCTGATCGCCGTCAACTTCACATCCTGAATCGAGCAACGGCGTCAGCTGCAACACCGAGTAGAGATAGAACTGGTCCCGCTCGTTGGCCAACATCGTCGGGTGGCAGCGGCGCCGACCTCCCGGCGCGGTCCAGCGAGCCACTGAACCCATCGATGACCATCCGCCGCGCCGACCCCTGCCCCTTGTCGGCTTCCCAGGTGGTGAGGCTGGCACGGTCAGGCGGCTCAATGATCCAGCGCCCTTCGATCTTGACCTGCTCGCCCGCCCGCGTGAATCGTCGCTTTTCCGTACCAGTTCAGCACCCGCGCGCGCTTTCAACGCTTCCGCGCCGCCGGCGGCCTCTATCGCCTTGGCCAGAATTGCGTTGGCGTCGCCGGCCTCGCGGCCGTCGATCCGGATTGCAGAGCGAGAAGGATGCAAATTGCGATGATCGTGCATGGCACCTTGGGCAGTCACGGGTGGTCAGAGGATGAGAATCATTTCTGACGCCCTCAGGCTGGCCTACGAGCGCTCGGGTAATCGACGATGTTGTCCCATTCGTCGGCGCTCGAGCGCGCGACGACTGCAACGACCGGCTCGGTGTCGCTGAGGTTCAGCACCTCGTGCGGCACGCCCGGCTCGATGAAGATGAAGTCTCCGGCCTGATGATCGACTGTGTGGCGCAGGTCGGGACCGTACTCGTGTCGCACGCGTCCTTCGAGGATGTACAGCATCACTTCGAAGTCGACATGGATGTGCGCGAACGCCACGGCGCCCGGGGGTACGAAGGCGACGTTCATCGACAGCTGTCGCGATCCGACGTTCTTCGATGACATGCCGCGCTTGTAGCGGATGCCGTTCCACTCTCTCGAGAGGCCGGCGCCTCTCACCCAGGCCAATCCCTCGTGCCGTTCGGCCGCATCGTCCATCACTGGAATGTTACGCTGAGTGGATGATCGCGCCAACCGCGACAGTCACCGTCACTCGCCGGTCGCCCACCGATGTCAAACAGCGTCAGGTGTTCGTGTCGATCGACGGCGAACGCTTCGCGGCGCTCGACTTCGGCGAGTCGGCGAGCCGCGAAGTCGTGCCGGGACGGCACGTGCTGCGGGCGCACAACACGCTGGTCTGGAAGACGATCGAGTGCGACATGGCCGCCGGTGAGGACGTCCGGTTCAGGATCATCAACCGGCCGGGGTTTGGCACCTACGCGATGTTGTCGCTGCTCGGCACGGGGCCGATCTATCTCACGTTCGAACGCGAGGCTGCGGCACGATGAATCACATCTCCTGGGAGCACTTCGAGGCGGTCGAGATGCGCGCCGGCACTATCGTCGGAGTGAAGAACTTTCCGGAAGCGCGGAAGCCGGCATACCGAATCACGGTGGACTTCGGACCCGAGATCGGCGTGAAAGAGACCAGCGCGCAGGTGACGACCATCTATGCCCGTGAGGAGTTGGTGGGCCGACAAGTGATGGGTGTGCTCAACTTCCCGCCGAAACAGATCGGCCCGGTCCGCTCCGAGTTCCTGCTGGCCGGGTTCTATCGTGAGGACGGCGCGGTCGTGCTCGCCGTGCCCGAACGTCCGGTCCAGAACGGCGCGAGGCTCGGCTGATGGACAACATCTGCCACACGCTGGTCGGCGTCGCCGCGGCGCGCGCCGGCCTCGGCCACGAAGACGAGCCTGGCGACGGCGACGCTTGCGATCGCATCGAATCTGCCGGACATCGACGTCCTCGCCTTTACGACGGGAATCCCTGCGGTCGCCCTGCGTCGCGGCTGGACGCACGGTGTCCTCGCACAAGCAGTCTTGCCCATCGCGTTCGCCGGCGTGATGTGGATCCTGGCCCGGGGCTCGGGGCTCGGACTCGGGGCTCGAGGCCCGGCACTCGGGGCTCGGGGCTCGGGCTCCGCACGGATACCGCAGCTAACTCCCACGATCTTCTTTGGTTGCTGGCGCTTTCCTACCTTGGCGTCATCTGTCACGTGTTCATGGACTACCTGAACACGTACGGCGTGCGGCTGCTGATGCCGATTTCGAATCAGTGGTTCTACGGCGACTCAGTGTTCATCGTGGACGTCTGGATGTGGCTGATGCTCGGTCTCGGCGCGCTGGTGGCGCGAGGCGGACGAACCTGGGCGGCGCGGACCGCTCTCGCCGCGACAGCCGTCTACGTTGCGGCAATGATGGTATCCGCCGATCGCGCGCGCGCCACCGTCAAGAGCCGGTGGGCGGAGACCGTTGGAGCTGCGCCGGCATCCATGATGGTCGGTCCGGTGCCGATCACTCCATTCAGAAAGGCCATCATCGTCGACGCCGGCGACCGGTACGTCGTCGGCAGATTCGACTGGTACCCGAGGCACATCAGCTTCAATCCCGCGGAGATCCCGAAGAACGATCAGGGACCGTGGGTGCGGGTCGCGCTCGCGCAGGAGCCGGACTTCGCGGCGATCCTCGTCTGGGCACGCTTTCCGTATTGGCGACTCGAAGAAGACGGCAACGGCATCCGCGTCACACTTCGCGACGTTCGCTTCCCGCAAAACGTTCGTGGATTCTCTGCGACGACATACATCCGCAAAGAAGCGCATGCGGGACGCTGACACTCGCAGCTCCCAAGCTCCTTTAGGGCTGCCCATCGAGAGGGCGTCCAGCCCTTTAGGGCTGCCCATCGAGAGGGCGTCCAGCCCTTTAGGGCTGATGAGACCGAGCCGGCTGATATAGTGACCCGCCGATGCAGGATTTGACGACGGGGCCGGTCACTCGACACCTCCTCAAGACGACCGGGTTCATGCTGGTCACGATGGTGTTCCAGACGCTGTATTTTCTGGTCGACCTCTATTGGGTCGGGCGACTCGGGAAAGAGGCCGTCGCAGCCGTCAGTATCGCCGGCAACCTCGCCTTCATCGTCCTCGCCGTAACGCAAATGCTGAGCGTCGGCGCGACGACGCGCGTGTCGCACGCCGCCGGACGCAAGGATCGTAGCGGGGCGATTTTCTCGGCGAATCAGTCGCACGGTCTTGGCGTTGCGTGCGGATTGATCTTTCTCGGCGTGGCAATGACCTTCCGCGAGGCGTATGCATCGGCGCTGGCGGCCGACGCACGGACCTCGGAACTTGCCGGCAGGTATCTGCTGTGGTTCATCCCGGCGATGGCCCTGCAGTTCCCGATGGTGTCGATGAGCGCCGCACTTCGTGGCACGGGCAATTTCAAGCCAGGCATGATCGTGCAGACCAGCGCGGTGATCATCAACATGGTGCTTGCGCCGCTGCTGATTTTCGGTGTCGGCACCGGCCGCCCGCTGGGTGTCGCCGGCGCGGCGGTCGCCTCGTTGATCGCGATCGCCATTGGCACGATCTGGCTCCTCACCTACTTCCGCAGTGACGCATACCTCCCGATCCGCCTGTCGGAGGCCCGCCCACACATCGTCGAGTGGGCCGGGATGCTCAAAGTCGGACTTCCGGCGGGGGCCGAATTCGCGCTGATGTCGATCTACATGCTGATCGTTTACAGCGTCAGCCGGCCGTTCGGGTCGGCAGCGCAGGCCGGGTTCGGGATCGGCCTTCGGGTTCTGCAGGCCTGCTTCCTCCCGGTGGTCGCGCTGGGGATCGCCGTGGCACCGGTCGCCGGACAGAACTTCGGCGCGCGGCTCGGGGACCGCGTGCGCGAAACGTTCCGGGCGGGCGCCGCGATGGCCTGCGCCCTGACGCTCACTGCGACCGCTCTGTGTTTTTTCGGCGCCTCGACCGTGATCAAGGTGTTTTCCGCCGATCCCGAAGTGATCCGCGTTGGCTCGGAGTACCTGCGAATCGTGGCGTGGAGTTTCGTCGGCTCAGGTGTGATCTTCGTATCGTCGAGCCTCTTCCAGGGCCTGGGTAACACCATACCGCCGCTGATCGCATCATTCGGGCGCATGTGCGTGATTACTGTGGCGGTCCTGGTGATGTCGCGGATGCCGGGATTCGAGTTGCGGTGGATCTGGTACTTGTCGGTGGTCACGATCTGGGGACACCTGGCCGCGAACCTGTTGTTGCTCCGCCGCGAGCTGCGCGCAAAGCTACCGATCGCGCAGGTCGTTTGAGGTCAGGCCGGCTAAAGCCGGCCTCTACCGAACGCGCGTGAATCGGGCGGCGGACGCCGCGGCAGCATCGTGACGGCAGCCGCGCCGATCGCCGCAAGCGTCACCAGCAGCAAGAATCCGCCCGAATAACTACCGGTTCGGTCGCGGATGCCGGCGACGATCATCGGGACGAGGGCTTCCGCGACGCTGTCGGCCGTGAGCACCACGCCCATCACCCGGCCCATGATCGCCACGCCATACATCTCCGCCGCCATCAACGGAATGATCATGTAGTCGCCGCCGAGCCCGACACCAAACAGAAACGCACACACCGAAAGCGCCGCGGGCGTCGAGACGTAAAAGAGCGGCGGGATCGTCGCCGCCACGATGACATACACCAGCAGCATCACCCGCTGCTTGGGCCACCGGTCGGCCAGCCATCCCATCAGCAGCCGGCCCACCAGGCTGCCGATGAGAATGAGCGACAGCGTGGTATCGATCGTGACCTGCGGAAGCTTCCGGTCGAGACTCAAGTACAACGCCAGGTTCTGTATCGTTCCACCAACGGCACCGATGGATGCCATGCTGCCGATCATCAGCAGATAAAAAGCGGGACGGGAGAGAACCGAACCAAGCTGCAGTGGAGCGGCGCCGGCTCGGGCCGGCGTAACGGCAGGTTCCCGCACGAGGTACGCGGCTGGAAACGCGACGGCGATCATGACGACGCCAAGGATGCGGAGCGCGCCGCGCCAGCCGAACGACTCTGTCAACGCAAAGGCAAGGACTGGAACGATCGCGCCGCCCAGACCAATCCCGAGATACGCGACGCCCATGGCTTTGCCGCGGGCGCGGTCGAACCAGCGCGAGAGAAGCACCTGGTTCGGGAGTGGACCGCCGCACACGTATCCCAGCGCGTTGAAGCCGTAGAACACATAGAACGCCGAGAATGAGTGGACGTAGGAGAGGCCGATCAGCGCGCCTCCGGCGATGAGGATTCCGGCGAGCATCAGCCGTCGAGGGCCGACGCGATCGACCAGCCGGCCGGCGATGAACCCGAAGGCGAGCGCAATGATGATCTTGCTGTAGGCGTTGCCCGAGGTGACCTGCTGACGCGTCCACCCGAGTTCCTTGACGAAGAACGGATAAAACCGCGGCAGGCCGTACAGTGCGAAGCCGACGATCGCGAAGAGCGCAAGGAATGCAGTCGCGACCGCCAGCAGCTGCTGGCGTCGTTCGTCCGGCTGGCTCACGCCTCTGCCCCGGCTTTGAATGCTTTCAGCGGGATGGCGTGCGGATGTGAGCCGTAGAAGGGATCGAGCGGATAACAACCCGACACGAGGCCAAGGCGGGGGCCGGTCGTGCAGTCGCTGAATGTCCGGCAGATGGACTTGCGCTGGAACGGTGCGCCACTGAGAACGTCGGCGGCAAGCCGCGGATACGAGAGAACGGCGCGACCCAGCCCGACGAAATCAGTTCGGCCGGTACGGACATTGAACTGCGCGACGTGCGGCAGCCATTCCTGGAGGTAGGTGTATCCGGATCCCACGAACACCATGTCGGGAAAGGACGCCTTGAGGCGTGCGGTGGCGTCTATCTGCCGGGCCACACCGCGCAGGGGATCCTCCGGCGGCTGGTATCCATCGCTCGGTGGGAACATGGCCGGACGCTGAATGTGCGGGCTGTAATACGGACTACCGGCCGTCGTGCAGATCCAGCGCACGTCCCGCGCGCGCAGCATCTGCAGCACTTCGCGGGTTTCCGCCAGCGCTGCGTCGACATCTTCATCACGGATCAGGCCAAAGGCGTGGGTGTACCCCTCCGCGGGGACTTCGGGTTCGCCACGGTCGTCCGGACCTTTGCGAAACGGCACGGTGTCGAAGACCGACAACCGGACACCAATCTCGAGCGCCGGCGCGGAAGCGCGGATGCCGTCGATGGTGTCGCGCAGGAACCGCGTGCGATTCTCCAGAGCGCCGCCGTACTTTCCGCGGCGGCTGCGTGCGCTGAGGAGCTCATGGAGCAAGTAGCCATGGCAGTGCTTGATGTCGACGAATTGAAACCCGATGTCGGCGGCGTGCCGGGCCGCCTCGACGAACTGCTCCACGAGGCGGTCCAGATCGCTGTCCAGGAGCAATCGAGCGGCGGCGCCAGACCGTTTGTCGAGCACCGGATGCTCGTAGGCCACGAGAGGAGCCGGTCCGTCGGCAGAAGGACGCGCAAAACGCCCGGAGTGGGTCAGCTGGAGGCCGATGCAGAGGTCCTTTGTCGCGCCGGCGCCGAAGGCAGATTCGTGTTCCTCTGCAACCGCGATCAGAAGATTCGCCAGGTCGGATTTGGTGTGATCCGAGATCACGAGCTGATTCGGATTGGCACGTCCTTCGGGGCACACCGCGACCGCTTCGCCCCCCCAGATCAATTTCGCGCCGCTCGCCCCGAAATGTCTCCACCGGCGCATCGTCAGGTCGGACGGTCGTCCGTCCGTAGTCCCATCCCATCCTTCCATTGGCAGGATGCAGAAGCGGTTGCCGGCGCGCATGCGTCCGGCTTCGAGCGGCCGCCCCAGCGGTGACTCACCAGGAGGCGCGAGCGTCGCATCGAAGTCGAGATCGATGCCGGAGGCGGCCAGGTGTTGGCGAAACATCTCCGCTGACTTGAGCGCCGCGACACGCGGAAAGCGAGGTTCGGTCACACCCGATCCACCGCCTCGGGCGTGTTGTCGAGATGGGATAGATAGGCCTGCAGCGCGCGGCGATTATGCTCGCGCATGGTTTGCTCGACCCCTTCGACGTCGCGGGCCCGAAGCTGCGCCAGCATCAGTCGATGTTCGCGCTGCGCGGCTCCGGCGCGACGCGTGAGGACCCCGGTAAAGAAGTACCGTCGAACCCGATCCCAGTGATCGAGCGCGCGACGGAGCATCTGATCGACCATCGGCATGCCCGACAGGGCGCTGATCGTGAGGTGGAATTCAGTATTGAGCTCCGCCCAGACTCCCGGCCGCCCCGCCGCCAGGGCCCGGTCCATTCGGTCGACGAGCTGGGCAAGTCGCGACAGCCCTTCGCGGTCAGCAGCGACTGCGGCGGCCCGCGCCGACACAGTCTCCAGCCCTTCGAGAATCGCGAATACTTCGACGATCAACTGGCGCGAGACCGGCGCCACGGTCGTGCCGGTATGCGCGACGCTGACGATGAGCCCCTCGGATTCGAGGATGCGCAACGCTTCGCGAACCGGGATGATGCTGACGTCGAAGCGGCGCGCGAGATCGTCGATGACCAGGCGCTCGCCCGGTTTCAGCTCGCAGCGGATGATCGCTTCACGCAGCGCCGCATAGGCGAACTGCAGCTTCGTGACGTGCCGCACCGCTCCGGCGCCCGCGCTCGTCATACCTTTTCGGCGTGGGCCGGGAGAGGCCGCCGCGACCGTCCCCGCAGCATGTCGAGCCCGGCGATGCGGCCGGTCCGAAATGTCATCAGTACGCCCACCGCCACGGCCTCGATCAGGTTCTTGTTGACGATCAGGTAGGTCCCCTCCGCCCGCGGCTCGGGCATACCGGAGAATGGAATCGCTGACAGATAGAACAGCGCGAGCAGGGTCATGGCGAGAGCGCATCCAAGCTGCGTCAGCAGCCCGAGCATGAGCATCAATCCCGTGACCAGCAGGGCAATGGCGACCGCGCTGTCGATGTAGGGGATCCATTCCGGCCGCGCCATCCACTGAAGGAGATCCGCCAGCGGGCCAGTCGCACCGCGCAGATATCCCATCGAGGAGAAACGTTCGAGCGGCGCACCACCACGACTCCACGCCGGATGCAAAAGCTTGAAATAGCCCTCGTACGCGAAATGCCAGCCGATCAAGGTCCGCAGAAGAACCAGTGCGGTCTGCTGCGGCCACGAGAGACGCGCGATCAGGGTCATGTGAGCTCCACGCGTGCAGCCGGACAGGAGCCGACAATTACTGGACGGTGCCGCCCGCCGTCATCGGGCGTGATGATCGCGAGAACGCCGGGGTGGGCTGCGCAATAGCGTTCCGCCAGACTCACGCCGCCGATCAGGAACGCGGTCGAGAGCGCGTCGGCCAACGAAGCGCTCGAGGCGATGACGCTGGCGCTCAGGACGCCCGACGCCGGCTGTCCCGTTCGTGGATCGATGACGTGGCCGTAGCGCACGCCGTCGGCCTCGAAAAACTGCTCGCCCGTGCCGCTCGTCCCGACCGCCGCATTCAAGACCCGCAACTTCGCCAGCCGCTCTCCTGTCGTCACCGAGCGCAGATCGATCTCCCACGGATCGGGCGTCCCGCCGAGAGCCAGGATGCTGCTCGAACCCGCGGAGATCAGCGCATGATCCACACCGTGAGTGCGCAGGAATTGCCCCATGCGGTCGAGCGCGAATCCCTTGCCGATGGCGCCGAGGTTCAGCGCGACGCCTTCGCGACGGAAGCGCACGGTCCGATTGATGGCGTCGAGCTCGACGAGAGGCATCCCGACTCTGGCACGCGCCGCGGCAATCGCTTCCTCGGTGGGGAGGCGGCCTTGGCGGCGGAGAAACCCCCAGCACTCGCTGAGCGGCGTGGAGGTGATGTCAAACGCCCCTTCGGTGGCGGAATTGATTTCGGCCGATCGAACGAGCAGCGAAAACAGCTCCGCGTCTGCTTCGACAGGTTCCTCGTGCGCGCGCCGGTTGATCCGCGTCAGTTCGCTCGTCTCCCGGAAAATCGTCATGATCTGCTCGAGACGGTCCGCTTCGTCGAGTGCGGCGCGGGCGAGCGGTAACTGCTCACTCAGCTCCCCCGGCAGGACCACTTCGACGCGGCACGCCATGACTTGCCGGTTGACGCGCAGCAGGAAGTCAGTCGCCGGTGTTGCCGGCTTACTTGGAGGTTGGACCGTGTCGCGAGGGGTCGATCCCTTCAGGAACGCGCGGCGGGTGACGGCGCGGGACGTCATGACCGGAGGATCATATATGATATGCGGCGCCGATGATACGGATCGATCGCACGATAACCGCCGCGACTCTCCTCCCGGCAATCACCCGCTTGTTCGAGCTGTCGGCAGAGAAGATCCGCTCGCTCGAGTCACGGTGGCGGCCCGAGGACGGCGCTCCGGTGTTCACCGCCGCCGGCCGCTACCAGTCGCGCGGATGGACCGAATGGACCCAGGGCTTTCAGGTCGGGTCGGCCGTCCTGCAGTTCGATGCAACCGGGGAACCCGGGTTTCTCGAGCTCGCCCGCGCCCGGACCTTCGAGCGAATGGCGCCGCACCTGACCCACGCCGGGGTTCACGATCACGGGTTCAACAACGTCAGCACCTACGGTGCGCTCTGGCGCCTCGCGCGGGAGAATCGTTTCGACGCGTCGGACTGGGAGATCCGCTTCTACGAGCTCGCGCTCAAAGTCAGCGGCGCGGTCCAGGCGCGACGCTGGACACGGCTGCCGGACGGCGGCTTCATCCACTCGTTCAACGGTGCGCAGTCACTGTTCGTCGACACGATTCGCTCGTTGCGCGCGCTCGCGCTTTCCCATCAGCTCGGTCATCGTCTGCTCGAAGAACAGGACGCCGAGGTCAACCTGCTCGAGCGTCTCGTGCAGCATGCGACAGCGACCGCGCAGTACTCGGTCTACTACGGCCAAGGCCGTGACATCTACGACGTCCGCGGACGGGTCGCGCACGAGAGCCTCTTCAATCCTGCGAATGGTCAGTACCGCTGCCCGAACTCGCAGCAGGGCTACTCCCCTTTCTCGACCTGGACGCGCGGGCTCGCCTGGGCGATGCTCGGCTTCGCCGAACAACTCGAATTCATCGCGACCAGGCGCGACGAGGAGCTGCAGGCGTGCGGCGCGGCGACAATCGGCGGGTTGATGCTCGAGGCGGCGCGCGCAACCTGCGACTTCTACATCGACTCGGCCGCGGCCGCCGACGGGGTGCCGTACTGGGACACCGGCGCGCCAGGACTAGCGGCGCTTGGCGATTGGGCGGCGCGGCCTTCAGATCCCTTCAACGATCATGAGCCCGTGGACAGCTCGGCGGCGGCGATTGCAGCGCAGGGGCTGCTCCGCGTCGGCCATCGGCTTGGCGCCGACGGTGAGGGAGCGCGATACTTTCAGGCAGGTCTGCGCGTGCTGGCGACGTTGCTCGACCCTGACGGACCATACCTGAGCACCCGCGACGATCACGAGGGGCTGCTCCTCCATTCTGTCTATCACCGTCCGAACGGCTGGGACCACATCCCTGCCGGCTCGCGCGTACCGCGGGGTGAGTCCAGCCAGTGGGGCGACTATCACTTGCGCGAGGCGGCAGTGCTGGTGCAACGACTGGCGACCAACGCCCCCTATCTCACGTTCTTCGCCGAGCGATGACGCCGACGGCTCTGATCACCGGAGGGACGCGGGGGATCGGCCTCGGCATCGCGCGCGCGCTCGCATCCGAGGGCTGGCGGCTGATGTTATGCGGTCAACGTCCTGAATCCGCTGTCAGCGACGTGATCGCCTCGTTCAACGGCCACGCCCGGTACTTCCAGGCTGACATCTCCGACGCTGCGGAACGTGCGCGACTCCTGGAGTGGCATCGACGATGAGGCTGGCGGGGTTCAGGCGCTGGTCAACAACGCCGGCCGCGCGCCGCGCGTGCGTGCGGACTTGCTCGACACGACCGAGGCGTCCTTCGAGGAATTGATGCGGATCAATCTGGAAGGGCCGTACTTTCTCACCCAGCAGATCGCCCGGCGAATGGTGTCCGCGCACGCGGCTGATTCGGCCACATTACGCTCGATTGTCTTCATTACCTCGGTGTCGGCCGAGATGGCCTCGGTGAATCGTGGTGAGTACTGCGTGAGCAAGGCGGGACTCGCGATGGCTGTGAAGCTCTTCGCCGTGCGCCTCGCCGAGCACGGCATCCCCGTCTACGAGGTACGCCCCGGCATTATCGAGACTGATATGACGGCGAACGTGCGCAGCCAGTACGACGATCGGATCGCTTCAGGACTTGTCCCGCAGCGTCGCTGGGGTACACCGGCCGACGTCGGGCGTGTCGTAGCAGCCTTGCTACGAGGTGACGTGCCCTACGCGACCGGTTCCGTCATCCACGTGGACGGTGGCCTGGCAATTCCCCGCCTCTGAAAAAATGCCTTTTACCTAAAGTCTCCTGATCTCCTGGTCTCCTGCGAGACAGGCCGTCGAACTAGAACAGGAACCGCGCCCCGAACTGGATCTGCCGCGGCCGCCCGTTCATCGTCGTGATTCTCCCCACTGTGGCGGCGGTGTCGAGCGCCACCGCGGGATTGCCCCAGTTGATGTGATTGAAGGCGTTGAACGCGTCGATCCTCAGTTGCAGCGTCTGGCCACTGAACGGGATGTTCCTCTGAAGCCCGAGATCCACATTCCAGTAGGACGGCGCCCGCAGGCTGTTGCGTTTGGCGGTGCCGAAGCTGTTCACCGGTATCGCGAACGCCGCGGGGTTGAACCAGCGATCGAGAGTACCTGCTCCCTCTTCGGGATCGCCCACCAGGTTGGCGCGGCTGTAGCCGGTGAAGCCGACATTCGCCGGGTCGCCACCGACTGTAATGGTGAACGGCTGTCCCGATCGCGCCAGCAGCATCGAATTCAACTGCCAGTTCCCGAGAATCCATGACAGCGCCCCGCTATCGAGCCACCGCTTGCCACGTCCAAATGGCAGCTCCCACACGGTGCCCCAGGTCACGATGTGCGGGATGTCATAGCTGGACCGCGCCTTGTTGCCCTCCATGTCGTGGTAGTTCTGCACGGTCGCGGCACCGCCGATGCCATTCTCGGCGTTGAACCAGCCGCTGCTCGTGTCGATCGTTCTCGAGAACGTGTACGAGAAAATGCTGGACAGACCGTCCGAGAAACGGTGCTGGGCCTTGATTTGCAGCGCATCGTACTGCGACATGCCGATGTCGTCCGAGTAGGTGAACGTGCCGTTGATATGCGGCCAGGGCCTGCGCGCATCGACCTCGGCGGCCGTGAGCCGGCGGCCGGTCGCGTCGATGCCAGGGCTCGAGAGCGCCTGCGGGCGGCCCGCGTATTCCATGCGGCCGTTGTAGCTGCCCACGTATGCCGCCGCGACCATGAAGTTGCTGGTGATCTGACGCTGCAGCTCGACGTGATACTGGTGTGAGTAGGCGTTCTTCCGGCCCGGGTCGTTGAAGAAGTTGGTGCTGTTCCACGGATGCGGGCGTGGCGCCAGGAACGGCAGCGTCTCGACGTCGTCGATACGCTGCAGCGGGCCTCCTTCACGGTTGATCGCGCCCGTATCGATGCCGGAAAACTGCGGCCATCCCCAGGTTTCGAACTGGTGCTGCCCGTACTGGCTCCTCGACACCATCGAGTCCCACATCAGCGCATACCCGCTGCGCAAGACCGTCGTATCGTTCAACGCCCACGAGACGCCCGCGCGCGGACCCCAGTTGTCGGCAATCGGCTTCAGCAGCGAGTTACGGTCGCCAGTCACCTTGATGTACTGATTGAACGGAATCTGAGAGAGGGGCGCTGGCAGACACGGCGGCGGTCCACCGGCACATACCGGCGGCATTTCCGGCAGCGCGATCAGCCACTCGCCCGTCTTCATGTTGACGCCGCTCTGGAACTGCGCGTCACTATTGCCGACTGCGCGCGTGACGTAATCGTAGCGAAGACCTACATTCAGGGTGACGTTCGAACGAAGCGCCCAGGTGTCCTGCACGTAGCCGGAAAGGGTCGAGGTATGGAAGTCGATGAACCCGAGATCGGGAACGAAGCCGCGAATCTGACTTGGTAACCCCAGGAGCGCCGAGGCAATCGGATCTCCCGTGTTCGCGGTTGACTGCGGATTCCGCGTTTGTTCCGGGTTGAACGTCAGCTGGCCGAACTGGTTCTTCTGGAGGCGGGAGATGTTGAGCATCTGGAAGCCGCCTTTGAAATTGTGTTTTCCACGCAGCCAGCTCACGTCGGCGGCCGCGTTCCAGTTCGGATTGTTACGCGGTCGCGGCCCCTGGACGCCAAGGTTTGGCATGTTGGTCCAGGGTGTCGTCAAGCCATCGATGATGTAACCCTGAAAGCGTTCGAGCTCCGGCAGGTTGAGTCCCTTCAACGGCTCGAATCCAAGCGGGTGCTGGGCCGGCGCGTCCTCGGTCGGCTGCGTCGCGAGACCGCCCCTGAGCTCGAGGACCAGATTGTTGCCGAACGAATGAAAGTATCCGCCGCCGACGTTCCGGTTGATCGAGTCGGGCTCGATGAAGCCAACGTCCCCTCTCGGCAGGAAGGCGTTGATGCGGCGCTCGGTCCACCGGAAGAACAGGTTGTCGCTCGAGGAGAAATGATGGTCGATCCGCGCCTGGAATGAATTCGAGTTGTTCTCCTGCGCACGGTTCTCCTGGAAATTGTTGGCGACGTGCCCCGGGAGGTTGGGCTTGACCATGTAGGCCTTCAGAAAGGCCTGCATGGTCGGAGAAATCAGTTCCTGCGGAATGATGTTCCCCGGGAACGGATCGCGGATGGTAACTCCGTTCACCACGCGCGTTGTGAACGGGTTGTAGATCTGCCGCCGGTGGAATGTCTGCGAAAAATCGCCGTTCAGCTCATTGCCCGAGGGGACCGTGAGGGTGACCGCGGCAAGGTCCTGAAACCGCCAGCCGTCGTATGAGCCAAAGAAAAACGTCCGGTTCTTCAGAACCGGCCCGCCGAGATTCGCGCCGTACTGGCTCTGGCGGTATTTCGGGTGATCCGTGCGGTTGAAATCGCGGAAGGGATTGCGCGCGGCGAAATTCTCGTTGCGCCCGTAGCCGAAGGCCGAACCGGTGAAGCGGTTGCCGCCCGACTTCGAGGTCATGTTGACGACTCCGCCAAGGACGCCGCCGAATTCTGCCTTGTCGCTCTGCGACTGGACCTTGAACTCCTGCAGAGAGTCGATGTCGGGGAGCGCCACGTAGGAGCCGGCGCGGACGCTCGTGTTCAGAATCCCGTCCATGTAATAGATCTTCGAGCGGTTCTGCTGCCCCTGGATTGACGCATTGAAGATGTTCCCGCCAGGGATTCCCGAGTTCCCCTCGATGCTGTTGACGGCGGTCTCGTTGCTCCCGTTCTGACCAGGACCCTGCGCGGTCGACACCGGATTCACGCCGGGGGTGAGCAGCAGCATCGACGTGAAGTTGCGGCCCTGCGTCGGCAGCTCACGAATCAGTTTCTCTTCGATCACCTGGCCCAGCGTCGCCGATGTCGTCTGCAGCAGCTCCGAAGATGTTCCCTTCACCTGGATCACCTCGGTGACCGGTCCGATCTCGAGCGAGACGTTCCGC
Source organism: uncultured Acidobacteriota bacterium (assembly GCA_963810305.1). GTDB lineage: Bacteria > Acidobacteriota > Vicinamibacteria > Vicinamibacterales > 2-12-FULL-66-21 > JACDCA01. The sequence continues at coordinate 193,330 of CAWEMY010000013.1, read as the reverse complement.
GTCACCGTCTCAGCGACAGCGACAACGAACCGTTCGAGTTGCGCGGTCTTGAGACCCTGCATTTCGACCGTCAGCAGGTAGGGGCCGGGTCGGACGTTGACGAAGGTAAACAGTCCGCTCTGGTTGGTCTGTCGCACGGTCGCAACATTCGTCTCGGCGCTCGTGAGAGTGACCGTCGCGCCGGGAAGAACGGCTCCCTGGGAGTCCTTGACAGTCCCGCTCACGCCGCCCATGGACGTCTGAGCGTGCGCCGGTAGCGGCAGCCAGATGAGGGCGAGGACAAACAGCAGTCCAAGTGGCTTTCGTGGCGACATGTGCAGCTCCTTCATCGACGACACGTCAATGGCGATGTAAACGCGTCTGTGAAGTAGCATGACTTTACCGTTAAAGTAAACAATCTTTCCGTTACATTTGCCCTGCCCGCGACCCGGGCGTTCAGCGGCCGAAAGGGTGTATTGGTCTAATAAGGAATGACTTCGACGACGATGAAGCGGATTGCGGAGGAACTGGGGGTCTCCGTTACCACCGTATCCAAAGTTTTGAATGAGCAGCCCGACATCGGGCCGGCCACCCGCGCGCGCGTCCTCGCGAAAGTGAAAGAGCTCGGCTATCGGCCCAATGCCGTCGCCCGCAGTCTTTCGCTGCGGCGGACGCATACGCTCGGCGTCGTCATCCCCGACTTGATGCACTCGTTCTTCGTCGAGATTGTCGCAGGGATCGAATCGGTCATGAGCGCTCAGGGCTACGGACTGCTGTTGTGCAGCTCCGGTGAAGATCCGAAAAAGGAGCGCTCCGAGCTCGAGATGCTGCGGGCGCGGCAGGTCGACGGCATCGTTCTGGCCTCGGCGCACGTGTCGGGCAACACCGACGTCCTCAGGAAAATTGCAGCGCTCGGCTGCGCCCTGGTCATGATCGACCGCGACGATCATCCACGCGTCCCCTGCCATCGTGTGCTCACCGACGATCTGGCCGTCGGACGGCTTGCCACTGAACACCTGCTGGCTCACGGCCGCCGGCGGATCGCGCACATCGGCGGCCCTCCGATCGTGCACGCGAAACGCCGCGAGGAGGGGTACCTGGACGCGTTGAACGCCGCGGGGATCAAGCCCAATCAGGACCTGATTCAGCGTGCCGGCTTCATGGAAGCGGACGGATACCGTGCGATGCAGCATCTGCTGGCGATGGATCCGCCGGTCGACGGCGTGTTCGCCGCAAACGATCCGGCGGCGCTCGGCGCGATGAAAGCGATCTGGGAGGCCGGTCTCACGGTGCCGAAAGACATTGCGATCGTCGGCGCCGGCGACGTGGCGCACGGCGACTTGCTCCGCGTCCCGCTGACCACCGTCGCCTGGTCGAAGGAGGCGCTCGGCCGCCGCGCCGCGGAGTTGCTCCTCGAACAGATCGGGCCGCTGCCGCGGGGTCCCTTCCGCCGAATCGTGATCCCGCCGTCTCTCGTCGTCCGGGAGTCCTCCGGCGGACCAGTAACGGCCGGGGCATTGCCAGCGCCTTCGCGATCGCGAAAACTTCGAGCGTGAAGGCGCATGCGAATAACTGACGCCCGCGTCATCGTCTGCTCCCCGGGCCGCAATTTCGTCACGCTGAAAATCGTCACCGAGGACGGCGTCCATGGCGTCGGCGACGCGACGCTGAACGGGCGCGAGCTGGCCGTCGCCAGCTATCTCCGCGACCACATCGCGCCACTGCTCATCAATCGGGACGCACGTCACATCGAAGACACATGGCAGTACCTCTACAAGGGTGCGTACTGGCGGCGAGGCCCGGTGACGATGACGGCGATCAGCGCTGTGGATACGGCGTTGTGGGACATCCTCGGCAAATCAACCAATCGACCGGTTTATCAGCTCCTCGGCGGCGCCTCGCGTGAATCCGCGATGGTCTACGGCCATGCGAATGGAACCACGATCGATGAGACGGTTGCCGCCGTCGGGCGGTACGTCGAGATGGGCTACAAGGCGGTGCGGGCTCAATGCGCGGTGCCGGACGTATCCGACGCATATGGCGTCGGACGGGGAGACTTGTATTACGAGCCCGCGGAACGAGGCCGGGTGCCGCAGACGGCCTGGAGCACCGAGCGGTACCTGCAGTTTGTTCCTTCCGTGTTCGATCGGCTGCGCCGGGAGTTCGGCCCGCATCTGCACCTGCTCCACGACGTCCACCACCGTCTGACACCGGTGGAAGCAGGGCGCCTCGGCAAGGCGCTCGAACCCTATCACCTGTTCTGGATGGAAGATCCCGTGCCCGCGGAGTTGCAGGAAGGTTTTCGCTTGATCCGCCAGCACACCACGACACCGATTGCCGTCGGTGAAGTGTTCGACACCATCTATGACTGCCATCGGCTGATCAGCGAGCAGTTGATCGATTACATCCGCATGACCGTCGTACACGGCGGCGGTATCAGCCATCTCAGGAAGGTCGCGCATCTCGCGGAGCTCTACCACGTCCGTACCGGATCCCACGGTGCGACCGATCTCAGTCCGGTGTGCATGGCGGCCGCGCTTCATCACGACATCAGCGTCCACAATTTCGGGATCCAGGAATACATGCGGCACAGCGCCGAGACCGACCAGGTCTTTCCGCACGCCTACTCATTCCGTGACGGTGCCATGCATCCTGGAGATGCCCCCGGGCTTGGCGTCGACATCGACGAGAGTCTCGCGGCGAACTATCCCTACGAACCTGCCTACTTGCCTATCGCACGAAAGCAGGATGGGACCATGCATAGCTGGTAAGGAGGAACAGATGAACACTCCCAACGGCAGGCGTGAGTTCCTTGCCGCTCTCACGGGCCTCGGTGCAGCCGCGCTCCTCAGCGACAGACTGTTCGCGGCGCAGGATCTGAAATTCGGCTACGCGGCGATCACCTGGCAGGGCAAGGATCTCGACGCGATCCGCGACGTCAGCGACGTCGGCTTCCGCGGGATTCAGCTGCGGTCGCCGATCGTCAAGGAGTACGGCGATAAGCCGGCCGCCCTGAAGGAAGCTGCTCGCGAAGCACAAGCTGGTGATGGTCGCGCTCTCGAGCGGTGCTGTGAGGATCGATCCGGCTCTCGAGAAAGAAGAGATCGCGCTGCATCTGCGCCACGCGCGTTTCGTGAAAGACGTCGGCGGCCTCTATCTGCAGGTGACCGACTCGCGCCCGAAGCGCGACCTCGGTACCCGACGACTACAAGCGGCTCGGGTGGATGCTGACCGAGATCGGCAAACGCACGGCGGACCTGGGGATCCCGCTCAGTTATCACAACCACATGAACAGCATCGGCGAGCGGCCGGAGGAAGTGAAATGGGTCCTCGAGGCCACCGACCCGCAGTACGTCAGGCTCGAGCTCGACATCGCCCACTACCAGCAAGGAGGCGGCGACCCGGTGAAGGCGATCCACGAGTACAAGGACCGCCACCTCTTCCTCCACATCAAGGATGTCGAGCCGCAGCAGCCGGTGCCCGGCGCGACCGGGGAGCAGGCGCGAAACTACCGGTTCGTCGAGCTCGGGCGTGGAAAGGTCGATCTTCCCGGTGTGTTCAAGGCGCTCGCGGACGTCCGGTTCAGCGGCTGGGTGGTCGTGGAGCTCGATCGCGTGCCCGACGACGCGCGCACGCCGAAGGAATCCGCGGAGATCTGCAGGAAGTATCTCGAGGGTCGCGGGTTCACTATTTAGGAGTCAATATGCTGGGACGTTCCTCGGCCGCTGTGCTTCTTTCCGGCATCGCCGTCATGCCGATCCAGTCCACACCCGATCGTCGCCAGGACGACTGGGTACCGCTGTTCGACGGTAAGACGCTGACCGGCTGGCGCGGCTACAAGAAACCGGACGCCTCGTCCACTCGATGGAAGATCGAAGACGGGACCCTGACGATCGATGCCCGCCGGCGGCAGCGACACGCGCGGCGCGCTCGACGTCATCACTGTTGACACGTACGACGTCTTTGAACTGGCGTGGGAATGGAAGATCGCGCCCGGAGGCAACAGCGGCCTCAAGTACTTCGTGCTCGAGGATCGCGACGCAGCGATCGGTCACGAGTACCAGATGCTGGACGATGAACGGCATCCGGATGCGAAGATCGGTCCGCATCGCCAGACGGCGGCGTTCTACGACGTCCTGCCGGCCCACGGCCGTCCGCTCAAACCAGCCGGCGACTTCAACGAGAGCCGCGTCGTCGTCAGCGGAACGAGCGTCGAGCACTGGTTGAACGGCACGCGAGTCCTGCAGTACGAGCTCGGCAGCGCCGCGCTTGCAGGCCGCCGTCGATAAGAGCAAATTCAAAGGCATCGACCGTTTCGGCAAACCGCAGAAGGGGCACATCCTTCTGCAGGACCATGGCGACCGGGTCTGGATCCGCAATATCAGGATCCTGACAAACGCGACAGGAGGTTCACGATGAGCGCGACGCACCGTTCACGACGCGAGTTCATCCGGGTCGCGGGTGCCGGCGCCGCGGGTCTGGCCCTGGCATCCCCCGCCTCGTCGCAGACACGAATCCGCGGCGCGAACGACCGCGTTCGCGTCGGCATCGTGGGGTTCTCCGATCGGACGAAGAACGACCTGATCCCGTCGTTCATGAAGCACGCGGCGGAATTGAATTTCGAGATCGTCGCCATCTCCGACATCTGGAGCCGCCGCCGCGAAGAGGGCTCCGCGTTCATCGAGAAACTGACGGGCACGAAGCCCGCGCTCTGCCGGAACAACGATGAGCTCTACGAGCGTGACGACGTCGATGCGGTGATCATCGCGACCTCCGACTTTCAGCATGCGATGCACGGCGTCGAGGCGATGAAAGCGGGACGCGACGCCTACATCGAGAAGCCGCTCGCAAATACCATGGCCGACGCCAAGGCCATCCGCGCGGCGGTCAAGGAGTCCGGGCGGATCGTGCAGATCGGCACGCAGCGTCGAAGCTCCGAGAAATACCGGCGCGCGTACGATTTCATCAAGCTCCGGCCAGTTCGGCGACATCGTGATGGCGGAGATGACCTGGAACGTGAATCAGCCCGGACGCTGGCGACGTCCGCAACTGGTTGCGGAGCTGCGCGAGGAGGACACCGACTGGAAGCGGTTCCTGATCAATCGCCCGCAGGTCCCGTTCGATGCGAGAAAGCACCTCGAGTACCGGCTGTTCTGGCCGTATTCATCCGGCATCCCGGACCAGTGGATGGTCCACCAGATCGACACCGTCCACTGGTTCACGGATCTGCCGCGCCCGCGGACGGTCGTCGCCAATGGCGGCATCTATCTGTGGAAGGACGGACGGCAGAACTACGACACGATGACCGCTGTTTTCGACTACGGGCCGCTGAACGACCCGTCCAAAGGCTTTCAGGTCCTCTACAGCTCGCGGATGACGAACCAGGCAGGAGACGTCAAGGAGCTCTACTTCTCGAACGGCGGCACGATGAATCTCGACACCGGCGAGATCACGCCGGAGGGCGGCCTGCAGGAGCGCCATTCGAAGGCGATGGGAATGGCGCCGAACCTGCTCGAGCGAAAGTCGCTCACCGCGAGCGCGCGAGAAGACGGCCACGGACGCGTCGACCGGCGTCGACAGCGACACCAGCGCGAACGTCCGCAACTGGATGGAGTGCGTGCGCAGCCGCAAGACACCGAACGCCGACATCGAGGCCGGCTATCGCCACTCCGTCGCGCTCTGCATGACCATCGCCGCCCTGCACACCGGCCAGCGAGTCACGCTTCGACGACAAGCGTCAGGAGGTCGTGGTAGGCAATGGGCGAACGTGATTGCCCTCGCAACTCCTAACTTCTAACTTCTAACTTCTAAACTCAAACTCGTCTCAATTGGTAGTTAGGAGTTAGAAGTTAGTAGTTAGGAGTTGTTCTTCATGCACCTGGGTCTGATCGGCGCAGGCAACATCAGCGCGACGCATCTGCGCGCGGCGCAGATGGTGCCGGGCGTCGTCGTTTCCGCGGTCTACTCCCCTACTTCGCAAAAGCACGACGGCTCGCGGAGATGGCCGGCGCGTCCGCGTACGGCAGCTCTCGAAGAGTTCCTCGCCCACAAACCGCTCGACATCGTAGCGATCGGCAGTCCGTCCGGCGTGCACGCCGAGCAGGCGATCGCCGCGGCCGAACGAGGCCTTCACGCGCTCGTCGAGAAACCGCTCGACATCTCGATCGAACGCGTCGGATGCGGTGATCGCCGCGGCGGAACGGCATGGCGTCCGTGTCGGCGTGTTCTTTCAGGACCGGCTGAAGCCGGACCTCCTGCGTGTCAAGCAGATCGTGGACGAGGGACGGCTCGGCGTGCCGGTGCTGGCCTCCGGACGCGTGAAGTGGCATCGCCCGCCGGAGTACTACGGCGATTCGAGCTGGCGTGGCACGCACGCACTGGACGGCGGCGGCGCGCTGATGAACCAGGGCATCCATACGGTCGATCTGCTGCAGTGGCTGTTCGGCGCGGTGGCGTCGGTATCGGCGGTCGTCGCGACACGCGTCCACTCGATCGAAGTCGAAGACACTGCCGTCGGCGGTGCTCACCTTTCGCAACGGGGCGATCGGCGTCATCGAGGCGGCGACGTCGATCTTCCCCGGGTATTCGCGGCGGCTCGAGCTGACCGGGCTCGGAAGGCACGCTGCTCGTCGAAGCAGCGACACGCTCGTCGCGACCGATCTTCGGAGCGGACGCAGCAGCCGCGGTCAGGCCGGCTGAAGCCGGCCGCTGCCCGAGCGCCGGACAGCGAGCGTTACCGACGCCGCTCCGCATGCGCGGGTGCTCGAGGACTTCATCGACGCTATCCGCACCGGACGAGCCGCCGCGTGCGATGCGCGGGAAGGACGGAAGAGTGTGGCGATCGTCGAAGCCATCTACCGCGCCGCACGAACCGGGCGAATGGAGGCGATCGGAAGTTGAGGCTGCTCAGCCTCGACGATATCCGAGCGTCGCGCCCCCATCGACGGGCAGCGCAATTCCGGTGATGAACGAGGCCGCGGGGGAGGCCAGGAACAGGATCGCCGAGGCGATTTCGTCGGCCGTCGCGAGGCGGTTGGTGAGGTGCATCGAGGCCTGTCCGCGCAGGACGGCGTCGGGATCCGGAAGCGTCGCGGCCCACTCACGCATCAGCGGCGTGTCGACGCCCGCCGGGCAGACGCAGTTGACGCGAATGCGGAAAGGCGCAAGTTCGAGGGCGAGCGCTTTCGTCAGTGCAATCAGCGCTCCCTTGGTGGCAACGTAGACGGCGCCGCGGTCCTGCCCCACCAGCCCGGTCATCGACGACACCGACACGATCGATCCGGCGCGCTGTTTCAAGTGCGGAACCGCAGCCCGGATGGCATGCAGCGCACCCTTGATGTTCACGCCGATGACCCGATCGATCTCGTCATCGGTGTATTCGTCTATCGCACGGGCGAAATGGATCCCCGCGTTGTTGATCAGGATGTCGAGACCGCCAAACGATTCGACACACTTGCCAACGGCGACGCGCATGGCTCCGGCTTCGGCAATGTCCAGGGCGAGCGGCAGCGCCCGGGCGCCCGTCGCCGAGATGCGCGTCGCGGCAGCCTCGAGATTTTCCGTGTCGCGATCCACCAGCGCCACGTGCGCGCCTTCGGCAGCGAAGCGCTCCGCGGTAGCGCGTCCAATACCCTTTGCGGCGCCGGTGATGAGGACGGTCTGGCCTGCGAAAGTGCCGGTTGCGCTCATGACCGAACCGCGGCCCGGATGCCGACAATCGGCGCAATCGTCCGGGCGGCGCTTGCCACGGCCTCGGCCGGCGACGTGGTGCCTTCCATCGCTTCCTGGATGGCGCGCCAGATCGCCTCCTCGCAGTCCGGATACGCGGCGAACCGCGGGGGGATGATCATCGTCTCCTCCGCAGCGGCGAGCAATTCCCAGCGGTGGGCTTGCAAAGGATCCGCGGCGGCCTCTTCTCGAACACGGGCCAGCGCACTCGCCCGGCAAGGGATCGCTCCGCGGCGCGCTTCACCGAGCTGTGCATCGAACGAGGTCAGCCAGTGCAGCAGCGCCGTCGCGCCTTTGCGATTGCCAGCGGCCCGTGGAATTGCGAAGGAATGGCAGCCCGCGTACGCGGCGTCGATCCCAGCCGGCCCTACTGGCACTAGAGCGAGACCCACGTGTGCGGCAACAGCGCACGTGGCCGGGTCCTGATAGAGGTGATAACTCCCCGGCCAGTCGCACACCATCGCGGCACCGCCGGAGCGGAACGCGGCGGAAATGTCGTCATAGTGCCATCCGGACAGATCTCGCGGGGTCACCCGACGGTGATGATGAAGGTCCGCGATCAGACCGGCAGCCCAGATGCCGGCCGAAGAATCGAACGCCGGCCGCAGCGCTTCGTCGAACAGCTCACCGCCGGCGCCGACGAGCATCTCGTAAAACGTGCCGAACAGGCCCGAGTCCCGTCCGGGGAACAGGAACCCGTAGAGGCCGGGACGCGTGAAGAAGCTCGCCACCTCGGCGAGCTCGGTCCACGTCTCCGGCACCCGCAACGGACGTCCCGCGATGCGCACGAACGCGTCCTGTTCGCGCGGGTCTTCAAACAGGTCGCGGCGATAATGCAGGAGCCGTACGTCGAGGTTCCGAGGCAGTTGCAGAAGCCGTCCGCCGATGCGCGACAGCTCGCGAGGCCGCGGCAGCAGATCCTCCTCGAGGTCCACCGGCAGCAGACCGTCGAGCGGCGCCAGCCATTCCGCCTGCGAGGGCGCGTACTTCGTGTGGGTCGAGAGCAGATCGATCCGCGGTGAACCGGACTCGAGCGCACGTTTCACAAACCCGTTCAGTTCGGGATGTGGCAGTTGCGCAACGACCTCGACCCGGTAGCCGGTCTGATGCTCGAAGTCCGGGATCGTCTCGTACAGCGGGTCGTACATCGGCCCGCCGACGAGCGCCACCCGGACGATCATCTGTAGGTCCGTCATGACTACCCTATCCATCCGCCGTCGATCATGAACGCGGCCCCGGTGACGAAAGCGGCCTCATCGCTCGCCAGGTAGAGCGCAGCCGCGGCAATCTCCGCCGGCGTCCCCATCCGGCCGAGCGCCTGTGACGAGGACATCTCGCGCAGCCCACGTTCGGGATCCGCATACTCCTTCAAGCGCGCCTGAACAAACGGCGTTTTTACCCGTCCCGGGCAAATACAGTTGACGCGCACCCCGGTCGCTGCATGATCGAGCGCCATCGCCTTGGTCAGGCCGACGACCGCGAATTTGGTCGTGCAATAGGCGAGGCGATCGCGTATCCCCACGACGCCACCGACCGATGCGATGTTGACGATGCTCCCTCGTTTGCGTTCGAGCATGGCGGGAAGAAACACCCTGGTCACGTTGAAAATACCCCGCACGTTGACGGCGTAAAGACGATCGAGGTCTTCGCCGCTGGTCGTCATCAACGTCCCTACGTGACCGATCCCGGCGTTGTTCACCAGAATGTCGACGGCCTCGGTGCCTCCCAAGACTTCCGCCAGGATGCCCGCGCATCTGTCTTCGTCGGTCACATCCAGCGTCAGCGCATCCGCCCGGCCGCCGGAGGCGTTGATCCGATCCGCCGTGCCGCGCGCGGTGTCGCCGTCGCGATCGGTCGCGAACACACGCGCGCCAGCGCTGGCGAACGTCTCCGCGATCGCCGCGCCGATCCCCGAGCCCGCTCCGGTAACCAGCGCCGTCCTGCCTGACAGGCGAAACATCACGAGGGACGATGCCGACTCACACGGCCAGCCGCGCCTGCTGCTTGATCGCCTCGTTGGCGCGGATGCACGCGCGCGCGGAGTGCATCGCTTGTTCGGGACCGCACGCGATCGGTGTGCCGACGCGCACCGCCGAGCAAAATCGCGAGATCTGCTGGCGTGTCGCGGACGGCCGATTTGGCCCGCTCGCAGGGGCCGCCGGAGAGACCGCTGCGGCGCCGGGACCGCCGGACGTATTGGCCGGCCGTGTCTCGGACGCGTCGGCTGCCGCGGCACCTTCCCGCGGGGACACCTGGACGGTGGTCTGACGATTCGCCGCGGAGCCCTCCTCGAACATCAGCGCCTCGTTCTCATTCCGCACGAGCAATGTCGCTTTGGTGCCGAAGTAGACCTCGTAACGATTCTCGAACGCGTTGGACTCGATCGACGAGTACGTCGCAGTACGGCCTCCGGGGTACTCCCACATCGAATATATGTGGTCGGGGACTTCCCGCCCGTCGTTGAACCTGTGGATGCCGCCGCTGGCGGTGACCGCGGTTGGCGCCGATCCCAGAAACCAGTTCGCCGCGTTCAACTGGTGGCTGGCGAGCTCCGCCATCAGGCCCTGCGAATATTTCCAGTACAACCGCCAGTTCCAGAGGTGGTCGAATGACGGGTACCCCCACTTCGAGGCGTCGTAGTCGGGTACCGGCGGCTCCCCTTTGCGACGCCAGTTGCCGTTGCGGTGCCACACCATCCGCACGTGATAGACGTCGCCGAGCAGACCCGGCTGGACGATCCCTTCGAATGCCGACTGGTACACCCCGTTGTAGCGCCGCTGGTATCCGATCTCGAGCACCTTCCGGTTGCGTGCCGCCGCCTGCGTCATCCGCTCGCAGCCATCGACATCCCACGCCATCATCTTTTCGCAGAGCACGTGCTTGCCGGCATCGAGGCAGCCGACGGTGACGTCCGCATGCTGCCAGAGCGGCACGGCGACGAGGACGGCTTCGACATCCTCCTTCTGGAGTAGATCGGCCCACTCGACGTAGTGGCGCGCTTTCGGCATGCCCTTCTTCTGCATCGCCTCGTCGGCACGCATCAGCGATGCGGGATTGATGTCGCAGATCGCGCGGACCTCACCGAAGGAAGGATCGACGTTATTGAGCAGCGCCCGCCCCTGGCCACCGACGCCGATGACGCCGAGACGAACCGGGCCGCCTGGTACCGGTCCTTTGGTGGTGGCGGCGGCGGCGAGAAGTCCAAGAGCGGGAGTGCCGGCGAGGGCTTTCAGGAAGGTGCGGCGTCCGAGCTCCTGCTGTTCCGGTGTGAGAAACATGTTGTCCCTTCCGCCGACGGGCACCGACCGCGACGCTACGGTGTCCCGGAGAATGTGTCAAGAATCTGCCTGTTACGAGCACATGGTGGTAACGGAACAGGCCGAGCCAGCCGGTGACGAAGCAGGGTAAGCTCGTGACCGCGCGTGACGCATCATCATAAGGCCGCCGTCGAATGACCGCCGAGTCTCTCTCAACTCCCTCGTCCGTCGATCCGGCTTTTCTGTCAGCGCGCTTTCGCGAGATGTTCGACACGAAGCCACGCCTGTACCGAGCCCCCGGACGCGTCAATCTGATCGGCGAGCACACCGACTACAACGACGGATTCGTGATGCCGGTGGCGCTCGACTTGTCGTGCTGGATTGCGGCAGCCCCACGCCGCGACCGGACGATCGTCGTCCACTCCATCAATGCGGATCAGACCGTGTCCATTCGGGCCGAGGCGGCGCCCGGACGAACCGGCGCGTGGCTCGACTACGTCGCCGGCGTGATCGCGATGCTGCTGGAACAGCACGTCGAGACCGGTGCGAACCTGCTGCTGCACAGTGAGGTCCCGGCAGGCGCGGGGCTGAGCTCGTCTGCCGCGCTGGAGGTCTCCGTTGCGGTCGCACTGCTGGATCTTGCCGGCATCTCCCTCGATCGCACCACCATCGCGCGGCTGTGCCAGCGAGCGGAGAACGAAGTGGTCGGCGCCGCGGTCGGCATCATGGATCAATACACCGCTCTGCACGCTGAAGCAGGGGCGGCCTTGATGCTCGACTGCCGGACTCTGACGCATCGGCGGATTCCGCTGCCGCCGGAGGTTCGAATCGTCGCCTGCAATTCGATGGTGCGACATTCAAATGCGTCGGGGGAATACAACATGCGCCGCGCGGAATGCGCCGCGGCGGTCGCGAAACTCAGGCAGGACGATCCGGGTGTCACGAACTTGCGCGATGTGGACCTGTCGCGCGTCGAGGCCGCTCGTGCGGACCTCGGCGACGTGCTCTTCCGTCGGGCGCGGCACGTCGTGACCGAGAATGCCCGCGTCCTGGAGGCTGCGGACGCGCTCGAGGGCGGCAATCCTGGCGCGCTCGGACCGCTCATGGCCGCGTCCCACCGAAGCCTGCGCGACGACTACGAGGTGAGCGTTCGCGAGCTGGACATACTCGTGGAGGCGGCCAGCGGCAGCCCTGGCGTCTTCGGATCGCGGATGACCGGCGGCGGTTTCGGCGGCTGCACCGTCAATCTCGTGCACGAGGAGGCCGTAGACGAATTTCGCAGCCGGATCGCCGCCAGCTACGAAGCGGCCACCGGCCTGACGCCGGACATCTATGTCAGCGCGTCAGCCGACGCCGCCGGAGCGGTGGGGGTCAGATCTTGATTCTTGCGTTTTTGACCTCTCGCGAGGACGATGCGAAGAGTCCCCCATCGAGGACATTTCTGCAAGAAACAAGATCTGACCCCGAGGACGCATGAAACTGGTCAGATGCGGGCCACCGGGGCTCGAAGTTCCTGGAGTGCAGCTCGAGGACGGTACACGGATCGACGTGTCCGGCTGCACCCCTGAGTTCGACGAAGCGTTTTTCGGAGGGGACGGCTTGTCGGCCTTGCGAGCGTGGCTGGAACAGCACGCGACCGCCGCCCCGCGTCTCGACCCGTCCGCGCTCCTGGCCGCACCTGTCCCGCGGCCCAGCAAGATCGTCTGCATCGGACTCAACTATCGCGATCACGCCGCGGAGAGTGGCATGCCCTTGCCGGCGGAACCGGTGATCTTCTTCAAATCGACGACGGCGCTGGAGGGCCCGGACGGCGTGGTCGTGATACCGAAAGGCGCTTCGAAGGTCGACTGGGAAGTGGAGCTTGCGGTCGTGGTCGGTCGCCGGGCCGCTCACGTACCGGTGGCTCGCGCGCTCGATCACGTCGCGGGATACGTTCTACACAACGACTACTCGGAACGCAGCTTTCAACTCGAACGCGGCGGGCAGTGGGTCAAAGGCAAGAGCGCCGACACCTTTGCCCCATTGGGGCCGTACGTTGCGACCCGTGACGAGATAAGCAACCCCCAGCAGCTCGGGATGTGGCTCTCGGTCAACGGTGAAGTGGTACAGAAGAGCACGACTGCCAACATGATCTTCGACGTGCCGACGCTCGTCAGCTACGTCAGCGAATTCATGACACTGCTGCCTGGCGATGTCATCAGCACCGGCACACCGGCCGGAGTCGGGTTTGGGATGAAACCGGAGCCCCGCTACCTGCAGCCCGGCGACATCGTCGAGCTCGGCATCGATGGTCTCGGCACGCAGCGCCAGCGCGTTATCAGTTATGCGGAGAGGGAGACACGGCGATGAGATGGAAGACTCGATGCGTTCTGGCGGCCGCTCTGCTCGCGTGCGCCTGCTCGGGCAAGAAGGAAAACGGCGGCATGACCGTCGCCGTGATTCCAAAGGGTACGTCCCATGCGTTCTGGCAGAGCATCCATGCCGGCGCTGAGAAGGCGGCGCAGGAGCTGCACGTCACTGTGGCGTGGCGTGGACCGTTGCGAGAGGACGATCGCGACTCGCAGGTGAGCGAGGTGGAGAACGCTGTCGCTCGTGGGGTCGCCGGGATCGCACTTGCGCCGCTGGACGATTCCGCTCTCGTCGGGCCGGTCACCGGCGCGACCAAACGTGGCATCCCCGTCGTGATCTTCGACTCCGGCTTGAAGGGCGAAGACTACGTGAGCTTCGTCGCTACCGACAACAACGTCGGCGGACGGCTTGCCGGCGAGCACATGGCCAAACTCCTGAACGGCAAGGGACGCATCGTCCTGCTGCGCTATGCCGAAGGGCATGACAGTACGACCCGGCGGGAGGAGGGCTTTCTCGAGGCCGTCAAGGCACACTCGGGTCTGGAGCTGGCGAGTGCAAACCAGTTTGGCGGCGCGGACGTGGAAAGTGCGTACAAGAAAGCTGAGACGATCCTGAGCACATTGAAGGCGCCGGACGGCAGCCTGGCGGTGGACGGAATCTTCACGCCGAACGAGTCGAGCACGTTCGCGATGCTGCGCGTGCTGCAGGACAACGGCTGGGCGGGCAAGGTCCGGTTCATCGGCTTCGACGCCTCTGACAATCTCGTGAAGGGGCTGCGAAGCAAGCAGATCGACGGGTTGATCGTGCAGGACCCGGTCAAGATGGGATACCTCGCGGTGAAAACGCTGGTGGCCCATATCCATGGCGAAAAAGTGGAACGCCGGATCGACACCGGTGTGCGGCTCGTGACTCCCGACCAGATGGACAACCCCGACGTCAAGGAACTACTCGAACCCGATCTCAAGAAATGGTTGCGGTAGCTGATGCGCCGCCCCGCTTCGAGATGCGGGGAGTTCGCAAGGCTTTTGGCGCGACGATCGCGGTCGACGGCGTGGATTTTTCAGTGCGCCGCGGCGAAGTCTGCGCGCTCGTGGGGCAAAACGGCGCCGGCAAGAGCACGCTGATGTCGATCCTGGCGGGTGCAGTACGGCCGGACGCGGGGATGCTCTCGATCGACGGCGCACCATTTCATCCGAAGAACCCGCTGGACGCGAAACGTGCCGGCGTTGCCATGATCTATCAGGAGCTGTCGCTCGCTTCTGATCTGTCCGTAATGGAGAACATCGTCCTCGGCGACGAGCCATCGCGAGCAGGAGTCGTTCGCTGGGGCGCTGCCCGTCGGATCGCGTCAGAGGCGCTCACTCGCGTCGGCCGACCCGACCTTCAGCCTGACGCGCGCGCCGGGTCACTCGCGGTCGCCAGTCAGCAGATGGTGGAGATCGCGCGGGCGCTCGCGACAGGCGCACGCGTGCTGGTCATGGATGAGCCGACGAGCAGCCTTGGCCGCGAGGATGCCCGGCGATTGTTCGACGTCATCGCGCAGCTGAAGCAGGAGGGGCATTCAGTCGTCTACATTTCCCATTTCATCGAGGAAGTCAAAGAGGTCGCGGATCGAATCGTCGTACTCCGCGACGGACGCGTCGCTGCCATGCACCCGCCGAGCGCTCCAGCGGCGGACATCGTCAGCTCGATGGTCGGCCGTGACGTCGAGGACCTTTACCCGCGATCGCCCAGGCGTCGTGGCGAAGCGATTCTTCAAGTGGAGGGATTCGGCAGCGGCGGCGTAACGTTCACGCTGCATCGAGGCGAGATATTCGGCATCGCGGGGCTTCTCGGGTCGGGACGAACACGCCTCTTGCGTTCGCTGTTTGGCCTCGAATCGGTAAAGCAGGGGCGCGTCACCATTGGCACATGGAGCGGGCGGCCGGAGCCGCGCGCGCAGTGGGCCCACGGCATGGGTCTGTTGAGCGAGGACCGCAAGAACGAAGGGCTCGCGGGCACCATGTCGATTGCCGACAATCTCACGCTGTCGAAACTGGAGGGCCTTGGCCCTGGCGCTCTCGTACTGCCGCAACGCCAGAATGCCGCGGCGGGAACCTGGATCGAACGACTTGGCATCCATGCGCGCGGTCCTCGTCAACCTGCCTTGGAACTGTCCGGAGGCAATCAGCAGAAGGTCGCCATCGGGCGGCTGCTCCACCATGACGTTGACGTGCTCGTCCTGGACGAACCGACACGTGGCATCGATGTCGGGAGCAAGGCACAGATCTACGCGCTGCTGGATCAACTCGTTGCCGAGTCCGCTCCACGGCCACGCGCCGTCCTCCTCGTCAGCAGCTATTTTCCGGAGCTCCTCGGGCTCTGCGACCGCATCGCGGTGATGCGCAAAGGGCAGCTGTCACCCGCTCGTCCGGCGTCCGAGCTCACCGAACATCAGCTCGTCATGGACGCTGCCGCTCCACCGTCGCCGCCCGGCGACTCCGCCGGGCTCAGCGAGCACGCCAGGTGACGACTCGCCGGTGGATCGAAACAGCCGGCCCCGTGCTCGGCTTGCTTTTTGTCGCGATCATTTTCGGTGTGCTCATCGGTCCCAGGTTCTTTTCCGGCACCAACCTCGAGCTGATCGCCCGGCAGACGGCGATCGTGTGCACCGTCGCGCTCGGCATGACGATGGTCATCGTGTCCGGCGGCATCGATCTTTCAGTGGGTTCGGTCGTGGCGCTGACGACCGTCGTCATCGCCGTTCTCCTTCGCGCCGGCGCCGGCCCGTCCGCCGCCGCTCTCGCCGGCATCGGCGCCGCAGCGGTCTGCGGCCTGCTGAACGGCATCCTGATCACCGGGCTGCGAGTGATTCCTTTCATCGTCACGCTGGGAATGATGATTCTCGTCCGAGGAGCGGCGAAAGGATTCGCCGACGAGCGTCGGGTCGAAGCCCCATCCACCTGGATCAACGATCTGCTCCGAACCGTCGATCCAGATAGCCTGATAGTGGTGCCTGCCGGGATCTGGCTCGTGGTCATGCTTGCACTCGTCGTCGCCGGTACGCTCGGCTACACCCGGTTCGGCCGGCATCTGTTTTCGATCGGTTCCAACGAGCGCACCGCCCGTTTGTGTGGCGTGTCGGTTGAACGCACGAAGATCGGCGTCTACACCGCGTCCGCGGTGCTCGTCGGTGTCGCCGGCGTCCTTCAGTTCTCGCGGCTCTCGGTCGGCGACCCCACCATTGCCGCGGGTCTCGAGCTGGATGTGATTGCCGCAGTCATCATCGGCGGCGGAAGCCTGAATGGAGGGCGTGGGTCCGTCCTCGGAACGGTACTGGGGGCCTGCACGATGGCCGTCATCTCCACAGGCTGCGCTCAGAAGGGGCTCCCCAACTGGGTGCAGCAGATAGTCACGGGCGTGATCATCGTCATTGCCGTCGCTCTGGACCGCTGGAGAAACCGTTGAGGATCACGGATATCGAGGTCCTCGATCTTCGCTTCCCGACGTCGAGGACCAACGCCGGCACCGACGCAATGCACACTGACCCGGACTACTCCGCGGCGTACGTGATTCTCCATACCGACGCTGGCTTCGAGGGACATGGCCTGACCTTCACGATCGGCAGAGGCAACGAGGTCTGCGCGCTGGCCATCGCCGCCTATCGTCCGCTCGTCGTCGGCCGCACGCTCGAGAGCATCACCAGGGACTTCGCGGAGTTCTGGCGCGCGCTCGCGAGCGACTCGCAGCTGCGCTGGCTGGGCCCCGAAAAGGGGGTCATCCATCTGGCATTGGCCGCCGTCGTCAATGCCGTCTGGGACCTTTATGCGAAAGCCGAACGGAAGCCGTTGTGGAAGCTGCTGTCGGATATGTCTCCCGAGCAGGTCGTATCCTGCATCGACTTCCGCTACATCACCGACGCGTTGACACCTGATGAGGCGTTGCTGATTCTCGAGCGGAATGCCGCGACGAAGGCGTCGCGGGAACGCGAGCTTCTTGCCGGCGGGTATCCCGCCTACACGACGTCTGTCGGGTGGTTCGGCTACTCGGACGACCAGATCCGGTCGCTGTGCCGGACGGCTCTGGCAGAAGGCTGGACCCATTTCAAAGTGAAAGTGGGTGGCACCCCATCCGACGATGACCGGCGGGTCGGGTTGGTGAGGCGCGAAATCGGTGCCGAGTGCCGCCTCATGATCGACGCCAATCAGCGGTGGGACGTCGGTGAGGCGGTCGAACGCGTCAACGCACTCGCGAGATACGACTTGTGGTGGATCGAAGAGCCAACGTTTCCGGACGATGTGCTCGGGCATGCGGCGATTGCGCGGGGCGTCGCGCCGGTACGCGTCGCGACCGGCGAGCACTGCGCGAACCGTGTGCTGTTCAAGCAGTTTCTGCAGGCCGGGGCGATGGGCGTCTGCCAGATCGACAGTTGCCGCGTCGGTGGCGTCAACGAGAATCTGGCAATCCTGCTCATGGCGGCGAAGTTCGGGGTGCCCGTGTGCCCGCACGCCGGCGGTGTCGGTTTGTGCGAGCACGTGCAGCATCTTTCGATGTTCGACTTCATTGCTGTATCAGGAACCATGGACGGCCGAGTCATCGAATTCGTCGATCATCTGCACGAGCATTTTGTCGATCCCGTACGGATCGATCGCGGCCGGTACATGCCGCCCCTGAAGCCTGGGTACAGCATCGAGATCCATCCGGAGTCGCGACATCGCTACGCGTTTCCTGATGGCGCCGTCTGGGCCGGAACGTCATCGGTAACGTGAATCGTCTTGAGCCCGTCACTTTCGCCCATCTACGATCGCGCCGTGGCCAGATGACCATCTCGTTGGTGCGCGGCCTTCTCGTACTCGCCGTACTCAGTGTCGCTGCTCCGGACGTCGCGCGCGGCGATCGCGCGAATGTGCAGCCACTGCCAGCGAGTCCGGCCATCCTCTGGTACCGTCAGCCGGCAGCGCAGTGGGACCATGCGATGCCGCTCGGCAATGGCCGGCTCGGTGCAATGGTGTTCGGCACGGTCAATCGCGAGCGGATCCAGCTCAATGAAAACTCCCTCTGGATGGGCGGCCGGATGGAGCGCGACAACCCTGAGGCGCTCGAGCACCTGCCTGAGGTACGACGACTGCTCTTCGCCGGGGCGCCGGACGAAGCGTATCGATTGGCCGACAAGCACCTGATGGCCCGGCCGCAACGGCTCCAGTCGTACCAAACGCTCGGAGATTTGCGGCTCACGTTCGATCACGAGGAAGAAATCAGCGATTACCGGCGTGAGCTCGATCTGGATACAGGAATCGCTCGTGTGGCTTATCGGGCCGGTCAAATTGCTTTCAGCCGCGAAGTCTTCGTCAGTCATCCCGACCAGGCAATCGTCGTCCGTATCGCCGCCGGACGCCCGGGTGCGCTCACCTTTTCGTTGTGGATGGATCGTTCCCAGGATGCCGCGACCAGCGTCCACGGCCGTGACCGTTTGAACATGATCGGGGGCCTCGGGGGTGGAACAGGCCTTCGCTTCCGGGCCTCGGCCAAAGTCATCGCCGACGGCGGGCGGCTGGACACCTATCCCGAACGCATCCTGGTCGAGAACGCGACCACAGCGACCATCGTACTGACCGCGGCCACAAGTTATCGGGGCGCCGATCCGGAAGTCAGCGGTTGAGCGGCACATCGCCGCGGCCGCGCACAAAGGCTTCGAGCGGCTGCGAGCAGATCACGTGGCCGACCATCAACGGCTGTTCAGGCGCGCAACGCTGCGGCTTGGACCAGCCGCCGCCTCTACGCTGCCGACCGACGAACGACTGGAACGCGTCAAACGCGGCGAGCCGGATTCGGCGCTCGAAGCGCTGTATTTTCAATTCGGCCGGTACCTGTTGATGGCCAGCAGTCGCCCCGGCGGACTGCCTGCGAATCTGCAGGGGTTGTGGAACGACAGCATGAGCCCGCCGTGGGACAGTGACTATCACCTCAACATCAACTTGCAGATGAACTACTGGCCCGCGGAAGTCTCGAACCTGGCTGAGACTCACCTGCCGCTCTTCGACTACATCGACTCGTTGCGTGCGCCGGGCAGGCAGACGGCAAAGATCCACTACGGCGCCCGGGGCTTCGTCGCACATCACATCTCTGATATCTGGGGATTCACCAGCCCTGGAGATTTACCGCGTTCGGGTCTGTGGCCGACGGGAGCAGCGTGGTTGATACAGCATCTCTGGGAGCACTATCAGTTCCATCCGGATCGCGAGTTCCTCGCGAGGGCCTACCCGGTCATGAAGGAGGCGTCGGAATTCTTTGTCGACTACCTCGTCTCCGACGCCAAAGGACGGCTGGTCAGCGGACCGTCCGTCTCACCTGAGAATCGGTATCGACTGCCCAACGGGCAGGTCGGCATTCTGTGCATGGGCCCCTCGATGGACCACCAGATCATCAGCGGGCTGTTCATGCAGACGATCCGCAGTGCGGAGATCCTCGATCGCGACCGCGAATTTCGCACACGTCTCCAGGAGATGGCCCGCCGGCTGCCGCCTCCCCAGATCGGCAAACATGGCCAGATCATGGAATGGTCCGAGGATTACGAAGAACCGGAACCCGGGCATCGACACATCTCACAGCTGTTCGCGCTCCATCCCGGCGATGCGATTTCGGTCCGGCAAACGCCGGAGCTCGCGCGCGCAGCGCGGGCCACTATCGAGCGGCGGCTGCAGCACGGCGGGGGTCATACGGGGTGGAGCCGCGCATGGATCATCAACTTCTGGGCGCGCCTCGAGGACGGCGAACGGGCGCATGAGAACCTTGTCGCGCTCCTCGCGAAATCGACGCTGCCCAATCTCTGGGATCTGCACCCGCCGTTTCAGATCGACGGAAATTTCGGCGGCACCGCAGGGATTGCCGAGATGCTCCTCCAGAGTCACGCGGGTGAACTGCACCTGCTCCCCGCGCTCCCCAAGGCCTGGGAGGAGGGAGCATTTACAGGACTCCGCGCACGCGGCAGCGTCGAAGTCGACGCCACGTGGAGCAAAGGGCTGTTGACCGCGGTGACGCTTCGTCCGGGAATGAGTGGACGACACCGGATTCGCGCCGGCTCGCGTCAACGGGTCGCTGCCATCATCAGCAACGGGGCGAGCACTCCCTTCACGGTTCGCGACGGAGCCGCGGACGTCGCGCTGGTGGCCGGACGCACGTATCAGCTCACATTCGCGGTCCGGTAGAGGCCGGCTTTAGCCGGCCTTACGTCTGGCCGCAATCGAACTGAGGAGACGAGAAATGCTCAACAGACTTCATCATCGACTTCCGCACCTCGTGGCGGTCGTTTTCACCGCCGCCGTCGTCGGTCCCGCGGCATGGATTGCCGCATCGACCCAACAGAGCTCCGGCGGATATGTCCTCGAACGCGATGCCGAGATCGCACTGGAGGAACCCGGCACGCACGGCGGCGGTGGAAAGACGATCGGCTATTCGTTCTTCAAGAAGACGCCCAACCTGAAACTGGTCTTCCGCAAGCGCGCGCTGAAACCTGGGTCCGGCCATTGGCTATCACCTGCAGAAGGAAGACGAGATCTATTACGTGCTCAGCGGGCGCGGGGAGATGACGATCGACGGCAAGACGCTTTGAGATGAAGCCGGGCGATGCGATTCTCACCCGTCCCGGCGCGTCACACGGGCTCAAACAGGTTGGAGATGAGGATCTGGTCATCCTCATCAACTACGAGCAGGTGGCGAAACCCTGAGTAGCCCTTCGCGCAGTAGCGTCATCCTGGCGGCCGCGCCGAAGGAGTGACCGCGGTGCAGGCGCCGCGCGGCTCACCAGGTGCAACTCGCCTCTACGCCGAGCTGGATCGACGCACGCGTCAGGGCGTCGTTCATCGACTTCGTCGCCCGCTCGAGCGGCGGGCCGTACAATCGCCACCAGTCGGAGTAGGCGAGTGTCAGCGCCTCGTATTGAGGTTTCCCCTTCTCAGAAGCACTTGAACGCACCGCCTGTCCGACGTCGCCACCTTTCAGATAGGACCACGCCGCGTCAAGCGCAACTGCCTTCGCCACATCAACAGCATCAGTACGAGAAACCAATTGCTGAGGATCTGGTACGGACATGATCGCTGCCACAATGGCGGCTAGCAGCTTGTCGAGCTCTTGGCTCGCCCCAGCAGTTTGCGCATCAGCACTGTATGAAGCTGCCGTGCTGGTAACGGTTTCAACGGCCGTTGCTTTTAGAGAGTCGAATGTTTGGTTGTAGATCAGCGTCTGGATGGACTCGCGTTGGATCGTCCACATGGCGTCGTATAGCTTCGTAGCAACGCCGAACAGGCGAGTGATCGCTTGACCTCGCTCGGACGCTTGCATTCGGCGCTTTCGATGCTCTTCTTCCAGCCGTGTCGCACGCCAATCTTCTTTGACGGCCGATTCGATTGCGTCCACACCGATTTGAACAGCCGCGATGACTTCTGAATCGTCATCTTGCCGAGTTCGAGCGAAGTCGTACTCAGCGAGGGTCAGTCCCAAGAGGTCGGTGGGGATGTCGATCCGGGGCTTGTCCGGCACTAACAGGAAGACCCGCCGGCGCCCCAAAATCCCAGCGAACAATCCGAATTCAAAAAGCACGTTGTCCCGCATCACGAGCGATGTGCCGCCACGCTTGGCCATTTCGTCATCTGGTGTGGCCACGAACACGGCGAAACGGCATGCCCGGACGTATCGTTCCAGTTCTTCGAAGGGAAAACGACCGGGGAGAAAAGTCCCTTGGGTCCAAAGCTTGGGTTCAGCCCACTCCGCGAGAAGCCGGTATGTTGCCTTCGCAACCCGCTTGCCTTCCGTTGAAGAACCGAGAAAAACTGGCGGTTTGTCCATTTCTCCCGTCCTGTCCCCGACCACGCACGTTTATGCGTCGATTTTAGTGCGGGCGGAGCTGCGAACCAAACCCGAGCACACCGAGACGGAAAGCATCAAACAAAGAGTCGAACGCTTTGGGAACGTGGGAGTTGGAGGCTGAGAGTTATCGCTGACGCAGCAGCGCGATGACACCAGACAGCGGGACATCCAACTCGACCAAGCCTTTGGTCAGCCGCAGCTCCCCCTGCTTCGTGATTTCGCCTCGGCAATCACGGATCTCGTAACGGTAGGCGCCGAGATCCTGCGGCATCGAGAGAACCACCTGTCGCGAGCCTTTGGCGTTGACGATGTCGATCTTGTCGACAGGACGTGAAGCGTCCAGAGTCAGGACGATGTCGTTGTAGAGCGCGACAATCTGTTTGTCTTTCGCATAACCGCGGACGAGCGGATAATTCATCATCGGAAACGGCGCATCGATCCCGCCTCTGACCAGCACGTCGCGGTTCCTGTTCCAGTAATCGATGTAGAAGCGCGTCATCTCGAGATGGTCCCTGGGGATCTCCCGCAGCCGTACCGAGACCTGCGGTACCGTGAACAGAATGTTCAGCAGCTGCAGCGCCGCCTGCTCCGCCGGCTCCTGCGCATGCCACATGATCATGTCGCCGTGTACCGCGGTGCCGCCTCCGAGCAGCCGCAAGTCGATGCTCTTCACCTTGTTGGTGACGTAGGCGTTGGGGCTGTCGCTCGCGCGAAACATGTTGCCGTACTTGCGGATCAGCGGTCCGATGTACGGCTGCCGGAACTCCAGCATCACGTCAGGGTTGATCTTTTTCAACTGGGCGATCACGTCCGTCATCAGGCGGTCGGCGGCTTCGTTTACCGAGGCATAGTCACGGCCGCCCGATTCGTCCAGAACGGTCTGATCGTCCGCGACGAACCGATCGATGAAATCAAGCTTGAATCCATCCAGTTCCCAGTCGCGAAGCGCCCTGACGTAGGTGTCGATGAGGTACTGCCTGACCTCCGGATATCGCGGATCGAGGGTGTATGCGGCGAGTCCAGTCTCAGTGAAGCGCAGCGACTTGTCCTTGAAGCGCGGCACGAGAGATGAGTGCTTGCCGACAAACGGCACCGCGTACCACAGCACCACCTTCATGCCGAGTCTGTGGCAGCGTGCGACGAACTCTTTCATGTCAGGCATGCGTTCCGGCTTCCAGTCGCCCGTGTACGCATAGCCTCGCTTCGTATCCAGCGTCTGCCAGCCGTCGTCGACGATGATCGACTCGAACCCGAGCTGCCTGGCGACTTCGACCTCCTTCAAGAGGACCGCGGAGTCGACACTTTGGTGGTAGTTGTACCAGGTCGAATAGACCGGACCCCACGCGGCCGGCGGAACGGGCGCAGGTGCGTATCCTGGCTGTGCGGCCCACCACTCCGCCACATCCTTCAGCGACGTCTCGTACGCAACCGCGCGCCGATCGATACGCACGGTGACGTCGTACTTCGTCAGCTCCTTGTGCCTCTCGCCGAAGAAGACGATCTCGTTGTAGATCAGGCCGTCCTCTTCGCGAACGCCGGACCCGATCGAGATCGTGTTGAGCGCGTCAGACACCGCAAAGGTCAGGACGTTGCGGTTGGTGCTGGAGAACAAGGTGCTGACCGGGGCTTCCTTCGCGAACATCGTCGGCTGCAGACGGCCGGACGTCCAGTCGGGACGGATGCTCTTGTTCAGCACCCGCGAGGTCATCCAGTGGCCGGCGACGTCGTGCGAGGGGATGCTCCACTTGAGCGAGAATCTGGGCGGCACCGCGGGTCGGGCGCTGGTGAGGGTCAGGTTCAGCAGATCCACACCTTGCGAGACAGGTGTCACGGTCGTCGTGAGCTCGAAATGGCTTCACGTCCCCAAGGACATCGATCGAAAAGCCCGCAACGTTGAATGGCGCCCGCGTCTGAGCGGCCGTAAGCGATGGAAGCGCGAGGAGCAGGAATACGGAGACTGTCGACTGTCTGAGCATGGAAACCTGTGCGGTTCTGTAAATACCACGTGAGGTGGATGGTCGCGGCCGATACCCGTTACCGCATTCAGCGGGGTCGCCCCGACGCGCGTAGACTTCTGCCATGACGATTCCAGCAAGCGAGCTCTCACCTTTCAGCCGGCGTCAGTTCGTCAGAACAGCGGGCACCGCCGCCGCGGCGTCATTGCTTGGCGTCGCACCGGTCCTCGGGAGCTTTCAGCCACAGAAGCGCCGGTACGCGATCGTGGGCACGGGCGACCGGGCAACCGGCATGTGGGGCCGGGCAGTCCGCGAGAGCTACTCGGACGTCGTCGACTTCGTCGGCCTCTGCGACGTCAATGGAAAACGCGCTCTCGCATCGAAAGAGCTGATCGGCGTCAGCTGTCCAACGTTTACGAACTTCGACGAGATGTGCGACAAGGCGAAGCCCGACCTCCTCATGGTGACGACGGTCGATAACTTCCACCATGAATACATCACCAAGGCCCTCGACCGTGGCATGGACGTCATGACCGAGAAGCCGATGGTCATCGACGAGAAGCAATGCCAGGCCGTCCTCGATGCCGAGAAACGTAACCAGCGGAAGATCGTCGTCACCTTCAATTACCGATACGCGCCCAAGCACCGCACCGTGAAGGAAGTGCTCATGTCGGGCGAAATCGGCCGGGTGTTGTCGGTGGATTTCGCCTGGTATCTGGACGTCCAGCACGGAGCCGACTACTTCCGCCGCTGGCACCGGCTCCGCCGGGGCGGCGGCAGTCTTTACGTCCATAAGGCGACCCACCATTTCGATCTCGTGAACTGGTGGCTCGACGCCGAGCCCGTAGAAGTCGTCGCCGACGGCCAGTTGAAGGTGTATGGCTCGAACGGCCCCTTCAGGCATTCGAACTGCCGCCCCTGTCCTCACAAGAAGGAGTGTCGCTTCCATTACGACATGACCGCCAACCCGACGCGCATGAAGCTGTACGCATCGGCTGAGGATGTCGATGGCTATTATCGGGACGGCTGCGTTTACCGCCAGGACGTCGACATCTTCGACACCATGAGCGCGATTGTGAAGTATTCGAACGGCGCGACGATGAGCTATTCGCTCAACGCGCATATGCCGTTCGAAGGCTTCCGCGTCGCATTCAACGGTGAGCTCGGGCGGCTCGAAGTGCGCGACCACGAACGCCAACCGTGGAAGGTGGCCGAAGGCGATGCGACCGAGATCTACGTGACCAGAAGCTTTGGCGAGCGCCGCAGAGTGCCAATCGTTGCCGCCACCACGACGGGCGGGCACGGCGGTGGTGACACGCGACTGCGTGACTTGATCTTCAAGCAGGTCAGCGTGCCGGACCACATGAAGCTTCCCGGGTCGCGCGCCGGTGCCATGTCGTGCCTGACGGGGATCGCCGCGCGCAAGAGCGTCGACGAAAAACGAGCGATCCGGATCGCCGATCTGGTCACGTTCTGAGCAGGCGATGACGTCGCTGTCGAAGTGGCTCGTCGCCGTGGCGACGGTTTGCGTGGCGCACACGCCTCCGCAATCCGCTCCCGTCCGGATCGTCAGCCCCGACCGCCATCTGTCGATTGAAGTGAGCCGGGGATCCGAGCGCCTGTCATGGAGCGTCAACGCCGGTGCCACGCCGGTGATAGAAGCCTCGGACCTCGGGATCAGCGTCGACGGTCGAGATCTCGGCGAGGGGGCGCTGATCAGAAGCCGTAAGGACTACACCATCAGCGACAGCTTTCCGTGGCGTGGCGCGGTTTCGGAAGTGAGGTTTCGCGCAAACGGAGCCCGGATCAGCGTGAGCCATCCAGCCACGTCGACCGATTACACGATCGACGTGAGAGTCTCGAACGACGCAGTCGCATTCCGTTTTGTCGTTCCGGGTACTGGTGCACGTGTTCCGGATGCGGGAGTGACGTTCACGATCCCGGCGGGGGCGACCGTGTGGTCGCACGGCCTGCGTGACCACTACGAGGCTCTTTACGAAAAGAAGAGCGTCGAAAACATCGCGGAGGGGGAATGGGCGGCACCGCCGGTGACGTTCAAGCTCGCCGGGGGCGCTGGTTACGCCTCGATCATGGAAGCGAACCTCCGGAACTATGCGGGCATGGCGCTTCAGTTCGCTGGCAATCGCGTGTTCCGCGAGCGCCTGGGCCACAGCCACCCGCCAGGCTATCCCTACACTCTGCGCTACGGTGAGGAGAATGCGAAGCGTCTTGCCGTACCGGCGACGATCGAGGGGACGATCACGACGCCGTGGCGCGTGGTCACCTTCGGCCGTGACCTCAACGCGCTGGTCAACAGCACCGTGGTGCCCGGACTCGCGGACCCTCACGATCCTTCGCTGTTCCCGCTTGGCGCACGCACGGCCTGGTTGAAGCACGGGCGCGCGGTCTGGCGCTATCTCGACGGCGGTGAGAATACGGTGGGCGGGATCAAGGAGTTCTCGAAGCTCGCCGGGCTGCTCGGCTTCGAGCACCAGGTCGTCGAGGGTCAGTGGCAGAAGTGGACGGACGCGGAGCTGGCCGACGTCATCGAATACTCGAGAGCGCAAGGAGTCAGCATCTGGCTATGGCGCCACAGCAACACGCTCGGCGACCCGATCAAACGACGAGAGCTGTTCGCGCGGATTCAGAAGGCAGGCGCGGTCGGTCTGAAAGTGGATTTTCTCGACCACGAGGCAAAGGAAGTCATCGACCTCTACCAGGCCATCCTGCGTGATGCGGCCCAACACCGACTGATGATCAACTTCCACGGCGCCAACAAGCCTGCGGGAGAATCGAAGACGTGGCCAAACGAGATGACTCGCGAGGGGATCTACGGACTCGAACATCGCAAGGTCGTAGCATGGGGAGAGTTCAACACGACGTTCCCATTCGTCCGCATGCTCGCCGGCCACGCCGACTACACGCCGGTGGTTTTTGGCGAACGCCGGAAGGAGACGAGCTGGGCACACCAGATCGCAAGCGCGGCGATCCTGACTTCTCCGCTGCTGGTGTATGGCGGCCACCCGGCGTCTCTGCTCGCGAACCCGGCGGTCGAGATGATCAAGTCGATTCCCAGCGTCTGGGATGAGACCCGCGTCCTGCCGCCGTCAGAGATCGGCGAGCTGGCGCTATTCGCGCGGCGGAGCGGAACGCGATGGTTCATCGCCGCGATGAACGGTCCCGGTCGCACGGACGGTGAAAGTGGACCTGAGCTTCCTGCGGAGAGGCACCTATAACGCGCTCATCGTGCGCGACCGGATCGACAACGACGCCGCCGTGGACGTCGAAACGCGTCAGGTGAGCGGAGCCATCGAACTCCCGATGCGCTCCGGGGGCGGATTCGTCGTCCGTCTGACGCGGTGAACCCGTGGAGGCACGCCGTGGTCAGCCCATGCGCCGGACTTAGCGGCTGACGGTCCCGGTTCCCGACGTCTTTG
This sequence comes from uncultured Acidobacteriota bacterium, assembly GCA_963810305.1. GTDB lineage: Bacteria > Acidobacteriota > Vicinamibacteria > Vicinamibacterales > 2-12-FULL-66-21 > JACDCA01. The sequence goes on along the minus strand of CAWEMY010000013.1, from coordinate 165,784 downwards.
CGATCCGCATGACGAACCCGCCGCGGGCGCGCATCGGGACCTCGACAGACTCGGCAGCGGTCACCGTCCGCGTCGAGTCTTTGAACTCGCGGTCAACGGCACCGTCACCGATCAACGTCATCGTCCAGGACCCGTTGCCGAGAAACGCGAGCGGCACTCTGGCGGTCGTCGCCGTGTCCGCGTTCAGACCGCCGACGTACCAGGTCTGGCCGTCGCGGCGGGCAATGACGACGAACGCGCCGGGCTCCCCGGCAATCCCGCGCGTCTCGTCCCACGCCGCAGGCACCTGCGCCAGGAACTGCTTTGCGGCTGCCGGCAGCGCGCGATAAGCCTCGACGCTGTCGGCGAAGTGCTGGATCCCTGATTCGAAGACGACCGACTGCGCGAGCTCGTGGGCATTCGTCGTCGTCCGCGGGTATCTGACGTCGGTGAATGTGACCGGCGTGTAGTCCATCGGGCCGATCACATTTCGCGTGAACGGCAGCACGGTGTTGAGCCACGCGGCGCGCGTGGTGAACGCCTGACGGAACTTGTACTGCTCCGCCCCGAATACCGCCTCCATGCTCATCAGGTGCGGAAACTCGCGCGACCAGCCACGCGGGATCGTGCTGCCGTGGAAATTCACCATGATCTGAAAGTCAGCCGCGTCCGCCATGACGTCCCGGTACTGCTGGATCCGGTCCGGCTTGTCGCTCTGCCAGAAGTCAACCTTGATGCCTTTCACGCCCCACCGGCGCAGCTGCGCGAACTCCGCACGGCGCGCCTCGCGTGTGTGCATCCGGTCACGAGGTGCCTCAGTGACGTCGTTGTGCGGCCCTCCCGAGTTGTACCAGAGCAGCGGCGCGACCTTTTTCGTGCGCGCATGAGCAAGGACATCGGCGATGTTGCCGGTCTGCATCTGATCCCAGTTTGCGTCGATCAGCGAGTACTCCCATCCCATCTCCGCCGCCAGGTCGACAAACGATTTCAGGTCGGCGGCGTTCTTCGGGCTGTCGCTCTTCGACCACCAGCTCCACGACGAGCGGCCCGGTCTGATCCAGCTCGTGTCCTTCAACGCCGTAGCGGGCGACAGATCATTGATGATGTCCGACTCGACGAGTCCGATGGCGTCATCCGCGATCGCCACGACACGCCACGGCATCGTCCACGGAAGCGTCGAGCGCGGATGGATCTCGCCGACGCCGAGTCCTTCCTCCGGATCTGGAAAGGCGACCTGGTACACGCCGTCCGCTGCATCGGCGGCAAGGTGCACGCCGGGATAGGACCCGTCGAGCGCGGACTCTGAAATCAGCAGCCATTTGCCGCCCGGCGTCTTGAAAAGAGCGGGGAACGACCATCCGGACGGCAGCGGTGCCTGCTTGCCCGGCACGACGTCCTGAAAGAAGTCTTCGTACGCGGGACCGTAGCGATGGACGCGCTGATGCGGCAGCATCCATCCGCTCGAACCGGCAGGTACGGCAAATCCGGTCATTTCCGCAAACACCCGTCGCGCCTCCGAATCGCTCTCCGGAAACCGATAACGAATCGCAACACCGTCATCGTGAGCGCGAACGATCACTTCGAGCTGCGCGTTGCGTGCGTTCGTGAAGGTCAGACTGCGCTCGCGGCCGGCCACGCGGTGGTCGCGCCGTTTGCCATGAGGAGTGCGGTAACGCTCGTCGATGGTCCGGGGTTCACCGACTCGCACCAGCTTGAGCGCGTCGGCGAACGTCTGGTCGTGCCGACGGATACCGAGCGGCGATTTGTCCAATACCGGGGCGCCGTCGCGCGTCACTCTCCACGACAGCCGTCCGGCGTCGTCGAGTGCGACCGTCAGAACGTTGCGGGTGTCCGGCGATGCGACCGTCCATTCCTCCAGCATTCCGGTGCCTGAACTCAACGCGAACAAGGCTATGACGAGCGGGAAGCATGGGCGGCAGTATACCGTCGGCCTACGCCAGGTGTAACAGGAAACCCGTTTACTTTACCGGTAAAGGCTGTTACTACGTGGCCCGAACGGAGGTGTCCATGTACAGATTGCGACCGTCCTGTGCTGCTGCTCGGTCGTTCGTGGCGATTCGTCGCCGTTGTCGGCCTCCCCGCTGCGGCCGCCCAGAACGTCACGGGGACCATCTCCGGCGTCGTTCTCGACGAACAGAAGCAGCCGGTTCCGGGCGCCACCGTCACGGTCATCAACGAGGCCACCAGTGATGCGAGGGTCACAACAACGGACGGCAACGGTGACTTTCAGGTCACCAACCTGCTGCCGGGGACCTACACCGTCCGGGTCGAGATGGACAAATTCCGGCGGATCGAGCGCACGAAGAACGTGCTCAGCGCAGCGGAGCGGCTGTCGATCGGCGCCCTGACGCTGCAGGTCGGGCCGCTCAACGAGCTCGTCACCGTCGAAGCCGCCGGCACACACGTCAACACAGCCGAGACGCAGCACAGCGGTCTGATTACGTCGAAGCAGATCGAGCAGATCCAGGTTCGATCGCGCGGACGTGACCGCCCTGATGCGGCTCGTGCCAGGCGTCCGCTTCGAGGACAACGTGGAGGCGATGGGTGAAAGCTTCGGCACGCTGATTCCCCACGTCGGCGGCCAGCGCCGCGACTGGAACACCGTCATGATCGACGGAGTGCTCGGCAACGAGATCGGTCAAGCCAACCGTCTCGCGCAGACGATCAATCTCGATTCGATCGCCGAGGTGAAGGTGCTGTTGAACAACTACCGGGCAGAGTATGGCCGGACCGGCGGCGGCCAGGTCCAGATCATCACCAAGAGCGGCGGCAGCCTCGTACGCCGGCAGCGTGTATTACTACGGCCGCCACGAGGAGCTGAATGCGAACAACTTCTTCAACAAGCGTCAGGATCGGCCGAAACCGGTGTATCGCTTCAACACGTACGGCGGAAATCTCGGCGGCCCGGTGCCGGGCGCGAAGGAGAATCTGTTCTTCTTCTACTCGGTCGAGGCTCCGGTCAGCGAGCGTCCGGCAAACCTGCTGTCGTGGACAATGCCGACAGACCGAGAACGGCGTGGGGACTTCTCGCAGACGTTCAACTCCGCCGGAGCGCTGATCGTCATCCGCGACCCGCAGACCGGCCAGCCGTTCCCGGGCAACATCATTCCCGAAGAGCGGTTCAATCCGAACGGCCGAGCGTTGTTGAACCTGCTGCCGATGCCGACGATTTTCGATCGCGCCACCACCGGCGGGAACTTCAACCATCAGACCCAGGCGACCATCGAGAACCCCAGACGCAATCAGATTGCGCGAGTCGACTGGAAACCGTCAGACAGCGATCGCTTCTACTTCACCTACAAGGATTGGTACTCCGATCAGCGAGGCGTCGGCGGCGGAGGCGGCATCACCGCAGGACCCGCTGCGATGGGGCTGGTTTCAGGCGCATTACAAGAGCACCGACCGCGGAGGCTCCGCCAATTACACCAAGGTCGTCAACTCGAACGTCGTGAACGAGGCAGCGTTCGGCGTCCGGCAGCAGACCGAGGCGTTCACGCCGCTGTCAGACGCCGACTGGACACGCGCCAGCCGGGCGGCGGCCGGGTATACCCTCGGGCAGTTCCATCCAGAGCTCAATCCACGCAATGTCCTGCCGAAGGCCGTCTTCAACGTCACCAATCCCCCCAACTACACGTTCGACAACAGGCTCCTCGAGCGAGGCGAGCCGTGGCTTTTCTCCTTCCGGAACGACCTCACCTGGGTCAGAGGGAACCACGCGTTCAAGGGCGGAGTGTACTGGGAGCGGCTGCACAACTCTGAAGGCAAGGGCGGCGTCGGCGCGGGCCCGTGGGCGGGTCAGTTCACTTTCTCGTCGAACGACACCAGCAATCCCTTCAACACCGGCCACAGCTTTGCGAACGCACTCATCGGGACCTTCCAGGAGTACACGGAGATCGACGCATTCCCAGAGGTGCAGTCCCGCCGGACGCATGTTGAGTGGTACGTGCAGGACACATGGACCGTCGCCAAGACCGTCACGCTCGATCTCGGCCTGCGCTTTCTCTACTATCAGCCGTGGTACTCCAAGCTGAAGACGGCGGTGTTCGTCCCGGAGCGGTACGATCCGGCACGAGCGCCGAGGTTATATCAGCCCGGGCGCGTCAATAACGTGAACGTCGCGCTCGATCCCGTCACCGGCCAGACGCTTCCCAACGCGTTCGTCGGCACGTTCGTGCCGGGGACCGGCGATCCGTATAACGGCATGGTCACCAGCGATGACCTCGGCTATCCGCGCGGATTTCGTGAGACCCAGGGGATCGAGCCTGCGCCTCGATTGGGGGTCGCCTGGGACATTCTCGGCGACGGCAGCACCTCGTTGCACGCCAGCACCGGCCTGTACTACAACGCGTTCATCACCGGCCGCAGTATGGACAGCGCCGCCAACAACCCACCAGCGGTGAACACACCGACCATCATCTACGGGACCATGGACTCGCTGCTGCAGGGCGCGGCCTTCTCGAGCCGTCCGAGCAGCGTGTTCGGGTTGGAGCGCGACGCCAAAACTCCGCGCAGCTATAACTGGTCGATCGGGGTTCAGCGCGATCTCGGCTGGGGAACGGTCGTTGACGTCACCTACTCCGGCAGCGCCGGGCGTCACCTCGAAGTCGTGCAGAACATCAACGTCGTGCCGGACGGCGCAAAGTTCCTCGATATCAACCCACAGAACCGCAATCCGCAGAACACCGCACAGCCCCTCCCGGACGACTTCCTGAGACCGTATCTCGGATACTCGAACATCAACATGCGGTCCCACTTCGGAACCTCTGAGTATCACGCGCTGCAGCTGCAGCTGAACCGCCGGTACATTCGCGGCCTGCAGTTTGCCGTCGCCTATACATTGGGCACAGCGAAAGGCATCGCCGACGAGGACGAAGCCACGATCAGCGCGGTACGTCCGGTGAACGAATGGAACTACGCGCCTTACGCATCGAGCCAGGAGCACAACCTGGTGGTCAACTACACCTGGGACGTCCCTGGACTCGGGCGCCGGTGGAACAATGCGTTCGTGCGCGCCGTGTTCGACAACTGGCAGCTGTCCGGGGAGAATGCGTTCGTGAGCGGCGATTGGGCGCCGATCGTACTTGGAACGACGGACACCTTCGATTTCACCGGCGGCACCGGCGGCGTCCCGGGGGCGAACGGCAGCGATGTCGGCGGCGGTGTGCGAACGGTACGCCCGGTCGTTCTCGGCCCGCTGACCGGCGGCGACAGCAACGCCCGGCCGAACACCAACACCGACGGCAGCGGCAGCTGGATCAACTGGGCTTCGGTCGGGCGGCCGTCGGGTCGTGGGGATTTCGGCAACGCGCCACGCAACGCGTTCCAGATGCCGGGGATCGTCAACTGGAACATGTCGTTCTTCAAGAACATCCCGATCTCCGGCCGGCGCAAAGCGCAGTTCCGCTGGGAGATTTACAACGTGCCAAACAGCGTGCAGTGGAGCACGATCGACACCATCGCACGCTTCAACCCGCAGGGGCAGCAGGTGAATCCGACCTTCGGACAAGCCACGGCAGCGCGCAACGCCCGAATCATGCAGGGGTCGCTCAGGTTCTCGTTTTAGTTGAGTCGGCAACGGAGAGGTCCGTCACGCTGATGACGTCAGGTGAACTGAGCCGGCGGGCGTTTCTTGTCGCGCCCGCCGGCTTGCTCTTTTCCGGCGCAATCCGACAGGCCACTGATCTCAGGTCCCTGGAACAAACCCGTGTGCTGCGGGCCGCCGCGCGCTACCTCAGGGAGTCGCCGGTCACGATCTCGGCCGTCGTGAGCCCGCGCAGCGCCGGCGGCAGGCATGATTTCTTTTCCGAGGGAGATTACTGGTGGCCGGATCCCGCCTAATCCTGAAGGCCCGTACGTTCAGCGTGACGGCATGACCAACCCGGAGAACTTCGTCGCGCACCGCCAGGCGCTTGATGCGACTGAGCGTTCACGTGCCGGCGCTGGCCGCGGCGTGGCTGCTGACCGAAGGAACGTCGCTACGCGGAGCATGCGGCGCGGCACCTGCGCGCGTGGTTCACCGACGACGCGACGCTGATGAACCCGCACCTGCGCTACGCGCAGGCGATCAAGGGGCGCGTCGACCGGCAGAGGCGTCGGGATCATCGATACGATCCACCTCGTCGAAGTCGTTCGCGCCGCCACCGTGCTCCGGAGCCGCGGTGTGCTCGAACGCTCGACCGCCGCGGGCCTGCGCGACTGGTTCGAGCAAGTACCTGACGTGGATGACGACGCACGAGTACGGCATCGCGGAGCGCGAAGCGAGGAACAACCATGCGACGTGCTGGGTCATGCAAGTCGCCGAGTTCGCGCGGTACACTGGCCGAGCACCGATCTTGACGCCTATTGCCGCGACCGCTACAGAGCCAGTCGCTCGTTCCGCATCAGGTCGGTCCCGACGGAAGCTTCCCGGAGGAGCTGCGGCGCACGAAGCCGTATGGCTATTCCCTCTTCAACCTCGACGCGATGGCCACCGTCTGCCAGATCCTGTCGACGCTCGCAGCGAGCCCCTCTGGACGTTCGAGACCGCCGACGGACGAGGCATCCGCAAGGCGCTCACGTTCATGCTGCCGTTCATCGAAGACAAGCAGCGCTGGCCGTACCGGCGCAGACGTCATGTACTACGACGAGTGGCCGATGCGCCATGCCGCGCTGCTGTTCGGGGCACGAGCCTTGCAAGTAGCGCAGATGGGAATCGATGTGGCGCCGCCTGCCCGCCGATTCGAACGTCGAGGAAGTCATCCGCAATTTTTTCGTCCGACAGCCGCTGCTCTGGAGCGAGAACGCCTGAGCACTGCGCTTTGCGGCACGCCCTGAAGGGCTGACTGGCAGTGCAGACGAGCAACTTGCCGTCTCGCGGGCCGACGTGATCGATACCCGTCTTGTGCTTTCTTTTCCCAGGCTCTCACCGGACCAGGACTCGACGACGGTGTGCGGCTGCGGCAGATCGAAGGACAGCTCACGCGGTGACTCTCCCCAATTGAGAAGGCACATGACCCGGCGGTCTGCCAGCTTCACCGTCCCGACTTCGAGCGAATCGTCTTCGAATGTCGCGGCCACGCCGGTTGGCGGTTCGAGCTGACGCAGCATCGCCAGACGCGGCTCTGAAATCGTCGTCAGATCGTCGCCGGACAAGATCATCCCGCCGGTGGCGTAGATCGCTGTCGCGTGGAACCGGTACTCGTTATCGGGAAGCGTACCGGTCAGGACGATGGCATCGGGGTCGTTCCACCAGAGCCGCCCGTTCTGCCAGTTGCGCATCAGGTTCTGTCGCGCCGTTGTTTCGATGCGCTTCCATTCGCGCTTGATGTCGTTCGAGCTGCGAGAGCCGTGAATCAGACCAAGCGACGGCCAGATCGGATGATTGCACCCGAGGATGAACGCATCCCCTGCGCCCCGGACCACCGCCTCCATCCCGCGGCGGTAGGCCTCGATGCGCGTCGCCTTCGAGTCGTGGAACCGACCGCCGTGAATCGCACCCCAGAAATTTGCATCCAGTTTGAAATACGTGCAGCCCCACTCCTGACGCATCGTCGCGAACACATGCTCGAGATGCGCCCGTGCGCCGGGATGGGTGCCGTCCAGCGCATACCAGGGTCCGCGCCGCCAGCCGCCGAACGTGACCTTGTCGGCGCGGAGCGGTGAGCCATCGCGGTCCTGGACGAACCAGTCGGGATGCTCTCTGAACAAATTGGATCCGGCTTCGGCGATGAAGGGAGCTACCCAGATTGCCGGCTCGAATCCGCGCTGCCGGATCTGCTGCAGTACGGTCTGAACCGCCCCGCCGAAGGCTGCGCCGGTCTCGAGCCAGTCCCCCATCGCGGGCTGATAACCATCGTCGATCTGGATGTACTTGAGACCGGGAATGCGTTTCGCAATCACGTCCAGATTGTCGAGGACCTGCTGGGCGGTGACGCGAGGACCAAAGCAGTACCACGAGCACCATCCGGCCGGCGGCTTAGCCGATCGGCGATTATCGATTTGCGACTGCCGAATCAGCGATGGATGGTTGGTGGCGAGCCGTTCGCCGAGCGCATCGAGCAGCGCGGCGCGATCGCGTCCCGATGAGTACGTGAACTCTTCGAGCTCCCACGACTGTCCGGGCTCGAGCGTCAACCCCTCGGCTTCGATCACGACCTGCACCGAGGCGGGTCTGACGTGGATCGCCCCGTTGAAGCGGCGGCAGGACGCAAACGCCAGCAGATGATGCAGCGACGGCGAACTGGTGAACGTCGCGAGCCCGTAGACGACGCGTGCGCCGTCGGGCTGCGGCAGTCTGTAGTGTTTGGGATCCGTGTAATTCCCGAGATCCGCCGGCGCTTCCAGCGTGCCGCCGTTCTGCGTCAGCATCTGGAATCCCTCGCCATAGACCCGCGTGCCCGCGGCGAGTTGGTGCTGGACGTCGAAGAGAACGATGTTGCCGACTCTCACTGATGCCGCGCTGCTGTTTGTGAGTCGCGACTGACAGTAGTCGCGACGCCAGGAACGCTCCACGCGGAGCCCCTCGAGGCGTGCGCCATCGGGCCCGAACACTTTCCACTCGGAGTGCTCGAGCGCCTGGCGACCCAACCCCTGGGGAGCGTAGAACGCGTCGACCCGAGCCGCCGCTGCAGCGAGCGGACCCGCTGCGGCAAGCCGCAGGAGATCCCGACGCGTCACCGAGTGCCCTTATCGACGGCGCCGTCGATCTCGACGACGACTACCGTCGCCATCGGATCGAGGATCGGCCGCTCCAGATTCAGGAAGGTCTTGCCTCCATCAACTTTGAAGTCCACCGCAGCACCGTCGGCGAGGCGATAGGCCTTCTTGACCGCGTTCTTCATCGCCGGCAGCTCGAACGGAGCGCGCGGTTCTGCAAAAAAGGTGAAATACAGCTTTCCGGGCTTCGTCGTGACGCGCCACTCGGTGCGAGCGAGCATCAGCGGCTGGCCGCGAAGATCCTTGGCTCCTTTGCCGCTCGGTTCTCCAAGCTCATCTCCCCAGGGAGTCGGCCCGGCGCCATAGACCGCTTCGCCATTCGTCTTCAGCCACGTACCCGCCGCGCGGAGGACGTACTGGCTCGGTTCCGGAATGACGCCATTGGCCATGGGACCGACGTTGAGGAGGTAGTTGCCTCCCTTACTGACGATGTCGACCAGTTTGAAGATGATGTTGCCCGGGGACTTCCAATCGTGATCGTAGGTCTTGTAACCCCAGGTGTGATTGATCGTTGCCGGAACCTCCCAGGCAGTCGTCTGCACGGCCGGCGGGACCACGTTGTCACCAGTCGTCATGTAGTCACCCGGCTCGCCAAGCCGGCCGTCGATGAGTGTCTTCGGTGACAGCTCGCGAACGATCCTGGTGAATCGCTTCGCGCGGTCGCCTTCCATCATCCGGGGCGTATCGAACCACACCAGCGCGACCGGCCCGTACTCGGTCAACAGCTCCTTGACCTGCGGCTCGGCCTTCTCGCGCAGGTACTTGTCGTAGTCTTTCTTGTCGTCCGGACCGAAGTCCCAGTTGTTGCCCGCGCCATTGGGATCGTGCCAGTCCTGCGACTGCGAATAGTAGAAGCCGAGCGGCATGTTCTGCTTTCGGCACGCGGCGACGAGCTCCTTCAGGATGTCGCGCTTGAAAGGGGTCGCGTCGACCACGTCGTACTTACTGACTTTGGAGTCGAACAGCGCGAACCCATCGTGATGCTTGGAGGTGATCACGATGTACTTCATGCCCGCGTCCCGCGCCAGCTGAACCCACTCGTCCGCGTTGAACTTCACCGGGTTGAACTGCCGGGCGATCTGCTCGTACTCGCGCACCGGGATCTTTGCGCGGTTCATGATCCACTCGCCGATCCCCGCAATGCGCTGCCCCTTCCACTCACCTGCCGGGACTGCATAGAGGCCCCAGTGAATGAACAGCCCGTACTTCGCCTCGTGGAACCATTTGAGCCGCTCGCGCTTTGCCGCTTCGTCGTCCGCAGCGACCTCCTGGGCGCGCATGGTGGCAGCGGCGGACATCATGAGCGCAATGGCTACCAGGCCGACGAGCGCAACCGCACGGCGTAGCACAGCCTGTTCTAGGCGACGGCGCTGTGGCGACATTCGGCCTCCTCGATGCCCGACGACTCCACCGTCGTGAAGCGCGGCACGTAGCTGCCTTTGGGAACGTCGATTCGAATACGCGCGTCGGTGAGCTCTTTCGCGTAGACCTCGTCCAGCTTCTGGCGCAGCGCGTAGGCGCGCCGCCGGACGCTCGAATCCTCCTCGGTCGAGTATGCCGTCGGCCGGCCCAGCGCCTCGACGCCGATCAGATACTCGTGCAGGGTGGCTCCACGGCCGGCCAGTTCCATCTCACAGATGTAACGGAGAAAATTCCGCACCTGACTGGCCCTGAAGAAGGTCGCGCTCGACAGCACGTCATGCAGCGCAGCGCGTTTGTCCGAGTCCCGAAGTTCGTGTCCTGGATTCATCAGATCACTCCCCGGTTTGTGTGATGGTTGGCAGAAAGTCATGACGCCGTCTCACTTGATCTCCAAACGAAGCGTCCATCCAGCCGGCACGCCCGGCTTCAGCGAAATCTCCCGGGCCTCGCAGCCGAGATGAAGGGGAACCGCACCGCGAGCGCCTCGGCCGAGCGGCGTATCGCCAGGCGCAGCGCGGACGGTCATCGCGCAGGGCCAGGCGCTGTCGACGATCGACACGCGGAGCGTGCCCTCGCGTCCGGTGAGTGTGTCGACGCGCGTTCCCCCCGCGGATTCCGTGGCCAGTGACGTCGCGGTCGACGGAATCAGAACCTGCCAGCGGGCGATCCGCACCGGCTTCGAAGCGGTCAACCGTTCGGTGCGGGTGAGGATCGAGCCCTGCACCCGCCATTCAACGGTGGAGGTGATCGCGGGATCGACCCACTCGGTCGGCTTGCCGCCGATGCGTGCCCAGCGCGTCCACGACGCGCGCAGCCCGCGGCCATCCGCTGCAGGTGTAATCGAGTCAGCCCCGTCGGCTGCAACGATCGTGCTGCCGTCCGCCATTTCGAGAAACGGGACCATCGCGGGGATAACCTGCTCCACTGGCGTCCCGACACCCGGCAATCCGTGCGGCGCCGGCAGATAGTCGGCCACGCCCGGCTTTGTTCCAGTCGTGATCGGCAACGCGAAACGGAGCGGGCCATCGCGAACCGTCCACACTCCGGCCTGTCGATCCTTTGTTCGGAAGAATTCGAACCTCGCAACCGCGGGGAGCGCCGGCTTTTCCGGGAACGCCTCGACGCGTTCCCGTTCGAGCCCCTCCATCAGCTGGATGTGGGCGTGCGCAAGCTTCCCGAGAAAGCCCGCGGTCTGCTGCCATTCGCGATCGATGCTGATGTAGCCGAAGTTGCCGCGGCCGTAGTCGTAGAGTGAGAGCACGTGGCGGTCGTCCTTGTAGTCCCCGCGCAGGTACTGCCAGGACGCGTGATAGGCGGCAGCGAGTTGCGGCAGCGGTGCCGGCCGGAACTCCGGATTGATCGCGAGGAACCCCGCGATTTCCAGCGTATCGAGATAACTCACGATACCGAGGCTGCGGCCCCACTGATAGCCGTATCCATCCTCCGAAAGCAGGTCCCACCACAGCCGCATCTGCTGGCGCAGTGAGGGACGCAAGGCGTCGAGCAGATCGTTTCGCCCGGCGATCTGCGCCGCCTCCCAGACGTACCTCGCGTACTCGTTCGAGTAGCGGTCGTACCGTCCTGACGGCAGGGCATCGTCGGCATACAGTGCGCCGGAGGTGAACTGGATGGCGGCGCGGTCGAGCAGCGAATCGAGCGCCGCGCGGTCGTCGAGCAGTTTGACGTCCCACGCCATCGCAGCGATCCGCGCCGCGACGCCCAGGTAGTTCTCCGGCAGATTGATGACCTCCCGCTTGACCGGATCGTAGAACCGCGTGACGTCGAGCAGGCGGCGCCACGCCTTGCGCTCCTCGGGCTCGAGGGCGAGCCACAGCCGGTTCTTCGTGAGATCGCTGCCGTAGTGCCGCAGTGAGAGAGCTGCGTAAAGTTGCGAGAACCTGGTACCGCCAAGACGGACCTCGAGCAGGCCGATCTCCCCGATCGCCCGCGCCAGGTCGCGCTCCGCAAGGGTCGTGGCGCCCGAGAGCTGGCCGTAGGCGGCGAGCGCGCGCATGAAGGTTCCCCACGTGTATTCGCCGGTGGTGAGCGCGCCGTTGACTCGCTCCGGCGGGGGATCGAGAGTCTTGACTGGAGTCAGGTGCGCCGTCAGTTCCTTCTGGAGGAATCCGCGTATCTCGGTATTGAGCGACGCCGTCGCGATCGTGGCCGAGCTCGACGAGGCGGCAAGCGGCAGGCAGCAAGTGACGACCAGAAGCGCGAACGGCAGCCGGCCTGGAGTGGCTTTCATGCGACCACCGGAGCGGCGAAGGCTGGCGCGGCGACCAGCGCGGCCGCTCCCTGCAACCGCGGGTACTCACTCGCGCTCACCGGGCGGATCTGTATCGCCGACGTCGCCGGCGTCAGCGCGCGCTCGGCGAGCGCGGAGCGGACCGTCTCGCCAATCAGATCCCAGGCGGCAGTGATTTCTCCGCCGACGTAGATGCGGGCCGGATCCAGAACATGGACGATGCTCGCGAACCCGAGTCCAAGGTAGCGCGCCGTCGCCTGCAGCGCCGCATTGGCCCTCGAGTCGCCGCCGCGTGCCCGAGCAATCAAGTCCTCAATGGTGAACGCCTGCTGCTCCCGGGGGATCGGATCGGTGGTTTCGGCGGATCGATTGAAGTACCGTGCGATCGTCGCACGGTTCGAGACGTACGCTTCCCAGCAGCCGGTGGCGCCGCAGGCGCAGACCGGGCCGTCGAGGGTCAGCGGCACGTGTCCGAACTCGCCTGCGGTGTTGTTGCGGCCACGCAGCGCTTCGCCGTGAATGACGACGCCGACGCCGAGGCCATCCGATACGCTGACGAAGACCAGATCGCCGGGCGCGGCCGGCGCTTCTTCACGCAGCGTCCAGAGCTGAGCGAGCGCGCACGCCCGCCCGGAATTCTCGATGTGGACGGGGAGACCGGTCGCGACACTCAGCGATTCGACGATCGCGACGTTTCGCCAGCCAAGCGTCGGCGCATGAACGACACGCTTGGTCGCGTACTCGATCATTCCCGGTACGACGACGCCAATCCCTTCGCACGCGTCGACGTCGTGTTGATCCGCGATCAGAGCCCGGATCCGCTTCGCCAGATTGGCCACCAGCGCTCTGGGATCCTTCGCGGTGGGAATCCGAACGACGCCGGCGATCGGCTTGCCGACCAGATCGGTCAGCATGAGAAACGTCTGACTGGCGCGGATATCGATGGCGGCAATACAGCGGCGGCGGGATTCGATATAGAGAAACGTCGGCTTGCGCCCGCGAACGGTCTGCGCCGGTCGCCCCCTCGAAGATGAGACGCTGCTCGAGCAGCTCGTTGACGATGACGCTCACCGTGCCGCGGCGGACGCCCATGACCCGCGCGAGATCGGCTCGCGAGATCGGCTGCTGCGCGCGAACGAGGTTCAGCGCGATCTGCCGGTTGATTTCGCGGGATGTGCCCTGCGTGGCGACGCGGAACCGGCTGGGATCGATCCTGCGCATTTAGTTCTTATCTCTGACAAATCATGGACCTTGACTGCGACAGAGCCATTTCTTTACCGGTTAAGTAGCCCCCTCACAAGAGGCGGGCCGGACGATAAAGCTCAATTTGCACCAAGTCGGGACAAAATAGGGCGGGACCGCAGGAATGTCAAGCGGGAACTGTCGGACCGGCCAGCCCGACGCTATCGGGACGCGGTAGACGGGGTCGTGGCGGCCGCGCTGCGCGTACCCATGTCGTTCCAGTTCAGCACCGCGTTGAACACCATGTTGAACTCGCCAAGGTTCTGCCAGCGGTAGATCGGGTTGTTCGAGAACATCACCACCCGGCCTTTGCCTGAATAGCCCCCCGGCAGATCCACGGCAAAAGGACGATCGCGAATTTCGTCGGCGCCGCGCATCAGGCCGCTCAGGACCGCTGCGTCGCCACCGACGTAACGCGCCAGAACGTTGCCGCGATCCGGCTCCCCCACCGTCAGCAGCGGGCCGCCGAGATATTTGATCGGCATGATGCGGTCGGTGTAGCCGTAGAACACCGGATGGTCGAGTCGTAGCACCTCGGCGTTGACGATCGGACGCGGCGCGTAGAAATTCGAGGTGACATCGGCCGACGCATCGACAGTTCTCGCCATCCCGAGCTCCGCCGGGAAGCGAACCGCGTTCCCCATCGTGACCAGCGTCCCACCGGTGTTCAGAAACTGCTGAAAGGCGTCGACCCCCTCGGCGCCGAACCCGCCGGTGATGTCCTCGGACGAGCCATACATGCCGAGGAACTTGTATTTGTCGCTCTTCACGTACGACACCGGGCGTGCCGCCGGAGGCGCAAAGACCGCCGCGCGCCCGACGTTCTGCGTCGGCATCACGATGACGTCGTAGTCACCGCGCAGGTTGCCCTTCTTCACCCGCTCCTTGTAGATCAGGTCGAACGGAATGCCGTACTTGTCGAAGGTGAAGCGCACCCAGCCGATCTCCTGCGTGCCGCTCCAGGACGTATAGATCGCCACCCGCGGGACGTCCGCCTCGTGCATCGGCACGGACGGCGATGATCCAAGCATGGCGGCCGTGAGGCCGAGCTCCTCGACCGCGGCGCGGACGGCGGTGAGATCGGCAGGTGGGGTGATGACGAACGAACCCGCGGGGAACTCGACCCCTTCGACGGTGAACGCTTTGTCCGCCACCTTCATCGGTACTGTGCGCAGGCGATAACGGAGGGCGATCATGTTGCTCGACCCGAGGTGCGCTACCGCCATCCCGCCGGAACGATTGCCGGTGACCTTGCCTTTTGCGACGGCGCGCTCCACCGGCGTGGTGGCGACGGCGAGAATTCCCTTGTCCTTCATCTCCTTGACGTCGACATGCGAGGCCAGCCCCATCGTCCAGCCGCTGTCGTCGTAGGTACGGAGATTCGGATCCGGATAAACCTGACGCTCGAGCAGGTTCTTCGCGAGCCGCCCATACGGCTGGTCACGCTTGATCACATACGATCCGGCCGGGAACGTGCCGTCGCTCAGCTTGATCTCCCCGGACGCCTGACCGACCTCGATGCGCTGCACCCGCAGCAGGTTCACCAGCGTCGCCACTCGCGTCATGTCGCGTTGCGGCGGGATCACGTAGCCAAACGGCGCATCGGTCTTGCCCGCTTCGATCGAATTCTGAGTCTTGCGATGGAAGTTCTCGATGACGAGGTTCGGGATCATCGACGTGAGCTGCAGCGCACTCAACACGGCGGTCTGCATGTAGTTCGTGTTGTTCCGCCGCGAGAAGGTCGCGGCGGCGTTCGGCGGCACCGGTATCCCGCGGTACCATTCGCGGGGCTGCGATCCACCGCGTCCGGTTGACGGACCTGCCGCCTGTCCGCGTCCACCTGCCTGCCCTCCGCGCGCTCCTGCGTCCGCGGAGGCCGTCTGGCTACCGCGCCCCCCGCGCCCCTGTCCACCTTCCGCCCCCTCCGCACCCTCCGCACTCGTCGCACCCCGCGCACCCTCGGCACTCGTCGCACCCCTGCGCACCCTCCGCACCCCTCGCACCCCTCGGCACCCCTCCGCACCCCTCGCACCCCCGGCACCCCTCGCACCCCGCGCACCCTCCGTCGGTGCTCCTTGGGTTGTGACCGGCGCGGTGGGCCCTTCCGTGCCCGACTGCGTCTCGTACATCCGCATCATGCCGTTGTGGTTATAGGCGACCGAGCCCAGGTAGCCTGGCGACCAGCCGTCCATGAATGCGTGCGTATAAACGCCGGGCATCCCCCACTTGGTCATCTGCGCCAGCTCGAAGTTGGCGAAGAACGGCAGCTCGGTGAACAGGAGCGGATCGAGGTTGGGATTCTGCGGTGGTCCTCCGCTGTAGGTATAGAGCAGCGGCATCGCTTCGTGCAGGTCGTGCATGATCGGCGGATGCGCCGTGAAGTACCAGTCCGCGAGCGCACGCATCGAGACCTGCGACAGGTTTATGTCGCGATTGTTGTCGTGATAGACGTACTTGCCCCAGTACGGCACTCCCGGCCCGCCGCGTCCGCCGCCCGCAGCCGGCTGCGCCGCACTCGAGCTCGCACCCTGCGCACCCCCCGCACCCTGCGCACCCCCACCCCGCACCCTCAGCACTCGTCGCACCCTGCGCACCCGTCGCACCCCCCGCACCCTCGCACCCGTCGCACCCCGCGCACCCTCGGCGCCCCTCGCCCTGCGCCGTCTCCCGCGTCTTGTAGAACCAGTCGACGTTGCGATCGCGACCGTCGGGATCTGCGACCGGCGTGATCGATACGATGACGTTCTCTCGAATCTGCTTGATCAGCGGAGACGTCTCGGTGACCAGACGGTACGCGAGCTCCATGAGCATCTCGGACGGACCCGTCTCGCCGCTGTGCAGTCCCCCCATCAGGTGGTAATGCGGCTTCGTCGTCGCGATCAGCTGTTTGATCTGTTCCGGCGTCAGTCCACGCGGATCGGCAATCTTCGCCAGGTTCTCGCGGTTCTTCTGCAACGATTTCATGTTCTCGTCGCTGGCGATCCAGATCACGACGAGCTCGCGATCTTCGTCCGACTTGCCGATCGTCTCCACTTTGACCCGCGGACTGGCGGCGGCGAGCGCGCGGTAGTACCTTGAGGATGTCGGCGTAGTAGGTCAGCTTCGCCGGCGCGCCGACGTGATATCCGAGCACGTCTTTCGGCATCGGGACGCCGGCGACTCGCGGCAAGTGATCGACCAGCGGGCTCGTGTAGAACGGCTGCGTCGTCCATTCCTTCACGGCCTTGGCGAAGTCATCGTCCTGCTGCTGCGCGGGGTCGCGTGTTTCGGTCACCGCCTGCTGAGCGGGCACGCCAACGGCGAGGGCAAGAACTGCCGCGGCGAGGGCAACCCCGAGCCGCCGGATCCGTTCGACTGTCATTGGAACTCCCTGATACTGAAAGAGATGGGGATTTTAACTCCTAACTGCTAACGCCTAACTCCTAAAGTTCAGGGAGAGTCCCGTAACCGCTTAGAAGTTAGGAGATTAGAAGTTAGAAGTTATGAGTTGTCGCGGAGCGACCCGGTTAGCGCGGAGCGACGAGCGACGGCTGGAGCCAGGCGACGCGGCCGTTGCTGTCGAGTACCTTCGCGCGAACGTACCCCTCGTCGCCACGGAACTCGTAGGTCGCCGACGGGGTGGCGGCGACTTCCTTCAGCAGAACGCCGCCGCGCCCGATGAAGTGCACGCGGTACCTGGCGAAGGCGTTCGGCTTCACGGTGACGGTCATTGCCTTCGCCGTGACCTCGTAGTCGGTCAACTCCACGCCGGTGGATGCGTAGAAGTCGCCGCGTTCCATCGCTTCGAGGATCGGACGCGCTTCGAGGGACGCCGCGCGGACGACAACCCACCCGCGGCCGGGGCCTGCCAGATCGCGGTCCCCCGGCTCCTTGAAGTTGTGCGCATCGTCCACCGCGATGCCATAGAGAAGGATGCCCCCGGTGAGAATCGAGTCCCAGGCAGCTTCGAGCCCCGGCGCGTCCCCGCCACCTTCGTTATTGACCATCGGGTGGCCGTTGTAGATCTCGAACAGCTTGTTGTTACGGACCTGGCCGATCTGATCGGGCGTCAGCGCCCAGCTGAAGTTCGGATGGTTGATGTGAGGAACGCCCCCTTCCTTGCGAATCGCGTCGACACTCTTCTGCGCAAGCTCGACGATCGTGGTCCCGGTCTGCGCACCGATCACTGCGCTGGTATCGAGGCCGTTGACATGGACGGCTTTGTCTCCCAGCAGATTGGTCACCTCTTCGCCCTTGATGACGATGAACGTGCCGGGTTTCGCCAGCTTCGCGTTGAGACCGTCGACGGCAACGAGGATGTTGTGATCGGTGATCACGAGAAAGTTGTAGCCATGGTCGCGGTACCAACTTGCCACGACTTCAGGAGGGCTGTCACCATCGCTTTCGATCGTGTGCGCGTGGGTGTTGCCTTTGTACCACTGGAGTGTCGGCGGGTTCTGCGCGGCGGCGACCGGGAAGCCGTGTGATCCGGCAACGATCAAGAGAATCGGAATGATCCTGTTCATAGTGACTTTGAACTCAGCCGAGAGCGACCTTCAGCGCAATGGCGAGCAGCGCGATCCCCGTGATCAGGTCGAGCGCCCGCCGCGGACGTCCGGACGATAGCACGCGGGCCATCGTCGATCCGGCGACAGCCCACGCCGAATGCCACGTGACCGCCAGCGCGACATGGATGCTTGTCAGCGTCAGCGCCTGCCGCGCGAAGGGGGCGCCGCGCGGAATGAATTGAGGAATCAGGACGAGATAGTACGCCGCCAGCGACGGATTGAGGAGGTTGGTAAGAAAGCCGGACGACGCGCTGTGCCATGGATCGGGATCGGCACGTCTGGTGTCTGGCGCCTTCGCACCAGCGCCGCGGATGGCTCTCGCCAGCGAGCTGAACCCGAGCCAGGCGAGGTAGGCGACACCCGCGGCTCGAAGCACGAGCCATGTCGACGGCCACTCCTGCAAGGCCGCCGCGAATCCGAACGCGGTGAGCAGGCCGTAGCACACCGATGCGGTGTTGCACCCGACCGCCGTGAAAAGACCGGCACGCGTGCCGCCGGCGATGCTGTTTCGCAGGACGACCGCAGTCGACGCGCCCGGCGTGGCGACGAGCGGCAGCGTGACGGCGAAAAAAACTCCAAGCTCCAAAAACCGCAAACCTCCAGGGCATCACTGTACCCGCTTGACAGAAACGACCGGTGTTGACTACGCTGCTCCTGTTCGCACTCGCCCGCTTTCGCTCCTCCGGAGCTAACGGCGAGGCAGGCTGCGGACACTTATCCAGAGTGGCTGAGGGAACAGGCCCGCTGAAGCCACAGCAACCAGGCGCTTAGAGCCCCGGTGCTACTTCCTGCCCGATAAACGGGAGAGATAAGACCTCGGCAGACCATTCAGGTCTTCGAAGATCTCGCTCTCATTTTCGCGTGTTTTTCGCCGACATCTCCGGCTGGCCGGGGCGTTGACGAGGATCCACGTACCACAGGATCGTATGACGTCTGTTGTCGCCCTCGACACGACCAGCGCGCCATCCAGGTTTGTAACGAGAGCCGCGCCCGTTCGCGTCGGACTCCTCGGCTGCGGCAATGTCGGCAGCGCCTTCGCGGCATTGGCGCGGGGCGGTTCACAGCCCCCTCTCGGGATAACACACGCCCTCATCCGCGACTCTCTCCGGCCGCGGCCTACGCTGCCCCCGGGCGCCAGGCGGGTAGTAGATCCCGGCGCGTTCTTCGCCACGCCGCCCGACGTCCTCGTGGAGCTTCTTGGCGGGATCGAGCCGGCACGTACCCTCGTGCTGGAGGCGCTGCGCCGAGGTATTCCGGTCGTTACTGCGAACAAGTCGCTGCTGGCGGCGCACGGCGTGGAACTGCGTGAGGCGGCCACGCGATCGTCGACTCCCCTGCTCTACGAAGCAGCGGTCGTCGCCGGCGTGCCGTTTCTCGGCATCTTCGCAAGACGACCCAACGCGGCCGACGTGAAAAGCCTGATCGGCGTCGTCAATGGCACGAGCAACTACATCCTGACGCAGGCGCGCGAGCGGCGATGCGGGATCGATGAGCCCCTGGCCGAGGCACAGCGGCTCGGCTACGCCGAACCGGATCCGTCGAGCGACATCGACGGCATCGATGCCGCGCAGAAACTCGTCGTGCTGCTCCAGCATTTTGCCCGTGTGAACGTCCGCACGGAGGCGATCGAAACAGGCGGGATCCGCGACATCGACTCCGCGGAGATCGATCACGCAGCGGAATTGGGTGGGGCTCTCAAGCCGGTGATCTCCGCCGATTGGAATGGGCAGCTTCAGGCTTTCAGCGGCACGGTCTTCATCCCCAGGGGCCATCTGCTCGCGGGAGTTGATGGTGTTGAGAACGCACTTGTTCTGAGCGGTCGACGCGGACGGCTGGTCTTCCGTGGCCCCGGCGCAGGTCCGGAGGTAACCGCCGCTACGGTTCTCGACGACGTTCTCGAGGCGGTGACGATGCAGTCGACGGTGGTCTTTCCGCGTCTCGATCGGACGGAGCCGTCGACCCCGGTCACCGGCTGGTTCGTGACGCTCGCCGGGTCGCTCTTGCCTGACGGCGTCGACATTGCCGATCTGCTGGCGTCATACGGGATCTACCTCCAGCGGACAAGGACGGGTGGCCGAGGAACGTTTGCCGCGGTGACCTGGCCGGCGCCGCGACTCAGGCTCGAGGCCGCGCTGCGCGCGCTCGAGGCAGCGACGCGGTGCGCGACAAAGCACTATCGAGCACTCGAAGTGTGACGGCCATGCGAAATGTTTCGGTCGTCAAGATCGGCGGGTCGGTGCTCACGGGCCCGCCGGCGTACGGGCGGGTGGCCGCCTACATCGGAGATCGTCTCCGTCGCCGGCCTGACGAACGCATCGTCGTCGTCGTATCGGCGGAGTACGGCACGACTGACGCGCTCCTGGCCACGGCACGCGATATTGTCGCCGAGCCGGATCCGTCGAGCGTGGACCTGCTCTGGTCCACCGGAGAAACACGATCGGTGGCGATCCTGGCTCTTCATCTCCAGGCGGCCGGGACGCTGGTGACCGCCGTCGGCATCCATCAGGCCGGGTTGAGCGAGCCTGACCAATGCGAGAGCTCCGGGCATCCGTCGCTGCGGCCGCTTCGGCTTCTCGCACTGCTCGACTCAAACGACGTCGTTGTCGTCCCCGGGTTTCTGGCACGGGGTGGTGGGGACCGCATCGCGTCACTCGGCCGCGGTGGATCGGACCTCACCGCCGTGCTGCTCGCAGCCGGGCTCCATGCGGTCCAGTGCGAGCTCGTGAAGGACGTCCCGGGATATTTCACGACCGATCCCAACCGGGATCCGGATGCCCGCCCTTTGCGGCGGCTGACCTATGCGCGTGCCATGGAGATGGCCAACGACGGCTGTGAGCTCGTGCAACGGCACGCCCTGATCGCCGCACGTGACTGCGGCTTGCCGCTGGTGATCCGCGCGCTGGATGGAGTCCACGAAACCGTAGTGGACATGTAGAAGCCTGATCAGGAGGAACTGAAGATGGAATTCGCGACGAAAACTATTCATGCCGGCCAACCCTCGGAACCGGCCACCGGTGCGGTGATCGCACCGATCTTCCAGACGTCTACATTCGAGCAGGATGCGCCTGGCGAGCACCGGGGATTCGACTACTCGCGCACCAACAATCCGACGCGCGCGCGCCTCGAAGCGGTACTGGCGGAACTCGAAGGTGTTGGACACGCCGCGGTCTTTGCCTCCGGACTTGCGGCGGAAAACGCGGTGCTTCAGGCGTGGCTGAAGCCTGGAGACGAGGTCATCATCCCTCACGATGTCTATGGCGGCACCTACCGGATGCTGAACCGCGTGTATCAGCCGGCAGGTTGTGTCGTGAGGCAGATCAACGTCGCGGATCAGAGCGCGCTCGAGGCGGCGCTGTCCGAGCGCACGCGGCTGGTGTGGCTGGAGTCGCCGACCAACCCACGCCTGCTCGTCTGCGATATCGCGGACATCTGCCGCACAGCCCATGCACGCGGCGCGCTGGTCGTCGTCGACAACACCTTTGCAACGCCGTTCTTTCAGCAACCGTTCGCGCTAGGCGCCGATATCGTCGTGCACAGCGTGACCAAGTACCTGGCCGGCCACTCTGACCTGATCCAGGGCGCCGTCCTCGCGCGCGACGCCGCGGTATTCGAGCCCGTCAAGTTCCTGCAGAATGCCACCGGTGCGGTGCCATCCCCCTTCGACTGCTGGCTGACGCTGCGCGGTCTGCAGACGCTGGAGTTGAGGATGGAGCGTCATGCGGAGAATGCGGCCGCAATCGCCACCGCGCTCTCACAACACCCGCTGGTCGAGCGCGTGTTCTTCCCGGGCCTGGCTTCTCATCCGGGTCACGCCATAGCTGCGCGTCAAATGACCGGATTTGGCGGGATGGTCTCCTTCGAGCTGGATGGGACCGTCGACGACGTCGTGTCGTTCGTGTCGTCTCGCCGGTTCTTCGCGCTCGGCGAGAGTCTCGGCAGTGTGAAGTCGCTCGTGTGCCATCCGGCGCGGATGACGCATGCCTCGATTCCGCCAGAGACCCGCGCCGCCCTGGGCCTGTCGGACACGCTCGTCCGCCTGTCGCCGGGGTGCGAACACTCGAAAGATCTCGTCGCGGACCTGCTCACCGGCCTGGACGCGATCGCACATGGCCGGCGCGCGACCGAACTCGTCGGCAGCAGCACGTGAGCACGTCAGCACGTCGCACGTAAGCACGTCCGCACGTCGCACGTCGCACGTCGCACGTCGCACGTCGCACGTGCGACGTTAACATTAGAGCGCTTGCGCTCCCCGGCTGTCGTCCTTACCGGCGCTGGACTGGTGTATCTCGCCGCGATGATGGCGCTCGCCATCTTGCGGACACCGCTCGGCGCGCCGATGTACTTCCTCCTGGCCGGCGTTGCCATCTCCGCATATCTCGTCACTCTGATCTGGGTGTGGCGTCCGCGCGAGCTGCGCCGCGGCCTTTTTTTCAGTGCGCTCGCCTTCGCCGTGCTGTTCCGGGCGCCGCTGGCGGTGAGCCCGGTCGATCCCGACAACGACATGATCCGTTATCTGTGGGACGGGCGCGTGCAGCGTTTGGGCATCAATCCCTATCTCGTCCTGCCGGCGGATCCCGAGCTCGCCTGGACGCATACGTACGAGACGCGGCAGATGCCGAGCGCCCGTCAGAAAACGCCGTACCCGCCTGCGGCACAGCTGTTCTTCCGGCTGGTCGTGAGCCTGCACGATTCCCCGCGCGCGATGAAGGTGGCGCTTGTCGCGTGCGACTTGTTGACCATCCTGGTCGTCTGGCGATGGCTGCTCGTCACGGGACGCAACCCGTGGCTGACGCTTGCGTATGCCTGGAATCCGCTGGTCGTGCTGGAGGTCGCCTACAGCGGGCACATCGACGCGCTCGGCGCGCTGTGGATCGCGGCCGCCGCATACTGGCTGGCCCGGCGTCGCACAGCACTGGCGACCATCGCATTCGTCCTGGCGGTCGCGACCAAGATCCTGCCCGTCGTTCTGGTGCCGCTTCTCTGGCGGCGTATCTCGAGAAGGGACGCGGTGCTTGGCGGCGCCTTGTTCGTGCTCTTGTACCTCCCCTTCAGCGGCGGTCCTCAGATCGCGCTCGGAGGTCTGACACGAGTGGTCGAGCACATCCGCTTCAACGGACCAGTGTTCCAGGCGATCCGGACGAGCTTCAACCCGATGGTCGCTGGCGCAACCGCAGTCCTGCTCGGGCTGCTCGCCGCGGCATGGTGCCGATGGCGACTCGGCGAACGAGATCCGGCGTCGTGGGCGTGGCCGATGGCGATTGCGCTCGCCTGCGCTCCGGTCATCTATCCCTGGTATCTGCTCTACTTCACCCCCTTCCTGGTGACGACGGCGACCGTACCGCTCATCGCCTGGACCATCAGCGTGGTGCCGGTCTATTACGTGTGGGAAATATCCCGCAACGGTGGGAGATGGGTCGTCCCAGTGGAAATTCTCCTTCTCGAGTTCGCGATCGTGCTGGTGACGTTGGTGGCCCTCGGGTGGAGACGTTGGCGCCAAACCGCTTCTGTGCAGGCGTTTACCGCCATTGAGAAGTAACGGAAGAGGTCGCGCGCGCTCTGAGCACGCTTCTTGCGAAGAGGAGCGACCGGAGCGATCTTATGCGGTATCGATCATCACAGTTCGCAAGCAGCCATCGAGTTTCGGTAGCGGTCGCCACACTTCTCGCTGCCGGAGTCGTGATGTCCACTCCCGTTGCGGGAGAGGGGCCGACCACAGACGATCCGAAAGTGGCCGTCGCCAGAACGCCGGCGCTGCATCAGTATCGCGCTCTTCGCCGGATGCATGCCGCCAGCGAGAAGATGGACAAGGAAGGATGGATGGAGGCGTGGACCGAGCTCGACGGTGGGGTCTTCCGCTATGAAATCGTCTCCGAACGCGGCTCCGAAACGATTCGCAACAAGGTCCTGAAGGCACTTCTCGAACGCGAGAAAGAGCTGGTGGCCGGCGATCCCGGGCGTTCAGAGCTGACCTCCGAAAACTACGAATTCGCTGCCGAAACCTCCGGACCCGGGTGCAAGTACATTCTCATCAAGCCGAAGCGTAAGGATTCGCTGCTGGTTGACGGTCGGATGGTGCTCAGCGAGGATGGGCGCGATCTGCTGCGCGTCGAAGGCAAGCTCTCGAAGAACCCGTCCTTCTGGACGAGCCTCGTGAACGTCGTCCGCCGTTACGCCAGGCTCGATGGCGTCCGCGTGCCGATCGCGACCGAGTCGACGGCGAAAGTGAAGTTCGTCGGGGATTCGAAGCTGCGGGTCGACTACGAGTACGAGACGATCAACGGCCAGCCGGTGAGCCAGCAGGCACGGCTCGTCGCCGCGAAGTTAGAATAGCGCCTCGATTCGCGCCAGTAGCGTTCGTGCGCGCTTCTGCGCAATCAGATTC
The DNA here is from genome assembly GCA_963810305.1 of uncultured Acidobacteriota bacterium. Lineage (GTDB taxonomy): Bacteria > Acidobacteriota > Vicinamibacteria > Vicinamibacterales > 2-12-FULL-66-21 > JACDCA01. Next base: position 141,249 of record CAWEMY010000013.1, on the reverse strand, counting down.
TGCAGCCTCAAGGACGGCCGTTTCGCGACGTCGACTGCCAGCGCAGCGCGGAGCAGCCGTTCGAATTCCGCGCGGTCTCTTGCCGGTTGCGCGACGCTTGTCGCCAGCGTCACATAGGCGAACGCCGATGCTCCTCCAGACAGCTGAACCGCCTTGTCGAAATGCTCGCGCGCGCGTACTGGCGATCCGCCGAGCATAGGCTGGCAGCCCTTCAACGGCGATCATCGCCTCATGGATCGCTCCGAATTCCCAGCTCGGATCCAGCTCCAGCGCACGTGTGAGCACCGCTCGCACGATCGGGATCTCGCCGATTCGCAGCGCGGGAGCGTTTGCGACCGCAAGCGACCCTCCCCATGACGCGCCGAGCCAGAACAGCGCCGCGACGTCTCCTCCGTTCGAGATAATGCCTGCGTCTTGCCGGTCGGCAACTCCGCTCGAAGCCCCCCGACGTTGATATCCAGTGCGCGGAGACAATAATCGCGCGCGCGATCGTACATTCGGCCTGCGCGGGCCCGCAGCTCCTGCGCTTCAGCCGCCCGCGACGGCTCCATCCCGTCCGCGTCCACCTGCAGGAAGGCGTAGGCGTACTGCGTGAATCCACTGCATGCGGTGCTCAGCAGGCCATGGTGGCGCGGCTGGGCCTCCAGCATCATTTCCACCATTTTCAGATTCGAAGGTGCCGCGAGCCGCACGAATTCGGGGTCGTTGTCAGTGGCAAACGCCGAGCTCGTGGCCGAGATCGCATCCGCCATCCGCTCCAGTCCCGATCCGCTTCACCGAACAGCCTGAAACGGCCATCCCCGCCGCGACAAGGATTACCAAGCTCCCGTAAGCCCGCATGAACGCTCACGATACAACAGTCTTCACTGGCCAGTGATCGCTGATCAGGTCACGGTCACTGGCCAGTGTTCAGTGGCCAGTCGTCACGCTACTCACCCCAGGTCCCCTTGACAATCTACAAGAGGGAACCGTACGCTCTTGTCGTCCGTCTACAGGAGAAACATGGGCAACAAGTCCGATCTGCTCCAGGGCACGCTGGATCTGCTGATCCTGAAGACCCTCGACGCTGGAGCCATGCACGGCTGGGGGATTTCGCTTCGCATCCAGGATGTGTCCGGTGCGGTGCTGCAGGTCAACCAGGGGTCGCTCTACCCCGCGCTGCACCGCCTGGAGCAGCAGGGCCTGATCAGCGCCGAGTGGGGGAATTCCGAGAACAACCGCCAGGCGAAGTTCTACGCCCTGACCCGGGCCGGCCGCAGACAGCTGGAACAGGAGACGCGGAACTGGGAAAGGCTCGCGAGCGCCGTCGCGCGCGTGCTGTCCACGTAGCGCCGGAGGACCACCGCCATGTTCAAGTGGATGAAGACCCGCCTCAACTCCCTGCTCCGCCGCGAGCGCCTCGAACAGGACCTGGATCGGGAGCTGTCGTTCCACATCGACATGCTCACCGAGCAGAACATCCGCGCCGGCATGGCGCCCGGCGAGGCGCGCGCTCAGGCGGTGAAACGGTTCGGCAGAGTCGAAGGCGTCAAAGACGCAGTGCGCGACACCTGGCTGTCGCGTGTGTTCGAGACGCTCGGTCAGGACATGCGCTACGGGCTGCGCAACCTTCGCCGCAACCCTGGCTTCGCTCTCGTCGTGATCGCGACGATGGCCCTCGGGATCGGCGCCAATACCGCGATCTTCAGCGTCGTCAACAGCGTCCTCCTGCGGCCGCTCCCGTACGAAGGAGGCGACCGGCTCGTCGTCCTGCGGCAGCAGCGTCCGCTCGCCGGCGACACCGATATCAGTTTCTCGCCGAAGGAAATCGCCGATTACGGAACACAGACGGCCGGGCTCGAGGGCGTCGCCGAGTTCCACAGCATGTGGTTCATTCTGCTCGGCCGCTCCGAGCCCGAGCGTGTGTCGACTGGTGTCGTCTCCGCGAATTTCTTTCCGCTGCTCGGTGTCAAGCCCATGCTCGGCCGGTCGTTCACGCAGGAGGACGAGCGGGTCGGCTCGCCGGCGGTGCTGATCCTCAGCCACAAGTACTGGCAGCGCAGCTTCGGCGGAGACCCGTCGATCGTCGGACGGGTCTTCCAGATGAACGACCGGCCGCACGAAGTGGTTGGCGTCCTGCCGTCCATCACCGAATATCCCGAAGAAGTCGACGTTTACATGCCGACCTCGGCCTGTCCATTTCGATCGTCCAAGCGCATGGTCGAAACCCGCAGCATGCGCATGGTGGGCGCTTTCGGCAAGATTCGCAAAGGCGTGACTCTCGACAAGGCGCGAGCCGATATCGCAGTGGTCGCGTCGCGCCTCGCAAAGGACTATCCCGACGACTATCCGTCGGCTCAGGGCTATCAAACCGTCGCCATCCCGCTGCAGGAGGAGCTCACGCGTTCGTTCAAAACGACGCTGCTCGTGCTGCTCGGGACAGCCGCGTTCGTTCTGCTGATCGTGTGCGCCAGCATCGCCAACCTGACGCTCGCGCGAATGGTCAGACGGCAGCGCGAGATGTCGGTCCGCGTGGCGCTTGGCGCCAGCCGCACGCGGCTGCTGCGGCAGTTGCTCACCGAGAGCACGCTGCTGGCCGTCATCGGCGGCGCGCTCGGCCTGATGCTGGCCGTCTGGGGTCTCGACCTTCTGGTCGCGTTTGCCGAGCGATTCACCAGCCGCGCGGCCGAAATCGAAATCGACCGGATGGTGCTGCTCTACACGCTGGTGATCTCGGTCGGCACCGGGCTGGTGTTTGGAAGTGTTCCGGCTTTTGCCGGCCGCCTCGGATCGACCCCTTCGCTTGGCGCCGGAACGCGTTCGACCCAGACCTCACACGGGCTGCGCAGCTCACTCATCGTCGTGCAGGTCGCCGTCTCGTTCATGCTGTTGATCGGCGCCGGCTTGACTGTCCGGACCTTGATCAACCTGCAGCAGGTCGACCCGGGATTCCGCACGGATGACATCCTCACCTCGCGTCTCGACCTCAATTTCACCAAGTACCGCGATTCGTTCAAGGAACGCGCTCCGTTCTGGGAGCGGCTCGAAGAACGGCTGCGCGCCATCCCAGGGGTCGTCAGCGTGGGAGGAGCCGGCACGTTCCCGCTGAACGAGCAGGGCCCGTTCTCATCGTCGATGACCATCGAGGGCGTCCACCTGCCGTCCAATGCCCCTCCCCAGGTCGACGTGCGGATCGTTTCACCGGACTACTTTCAGACGCTTGGGCAGCCGCTCCTCGCGGGTCGGGCATTCGCTCGCTCGGATCGTGGTCGCGACAACCCCGTCGCCATCGTCAGCCGGACGATGGCACAGCGCTACTGGGGCAGCGACAGCCCGGTCGGCAGACGGATCTCCCCGGATGAGGGACGCACATGGGTGACCATCGTCGGCGTGGTGGCCGACGCCCGGCAGCAATTGAACCTGCCGCCCGGTGCCGAGGTCTACGTGCCGATGTTCCAGAGTGGGCAGCTCTCGAGCAACTGGCTGGTTCGCACGACGGTTGATCCCATCACCATGGCGCGGCAGGTCCGCGAAGCTGTTTACTCGATCGATCCCGATCAACCGATCGACCGGTTCCGCACGCTGGCTGAAGTACGCGCGTCAACGCTCGACTCTCCACGACTGACAGCAACACTGCTCGGGCTGTTTGCGCTGCTCGCCCTGGTCATCACGTCCGCCGGGATCGCGGGGGTCATCGCCTTCTCTGTCAATCAGAGGACGCAGGAGTTCGGGGTGCGTATGGCGCTCGGCGCCCCGCGCGGCAGCGTGCTGAACATGGTGCTGCGCCAGGGGCTGCGGCTGGTACTCGCCGGGCTCGCAATCGGCATGGCGGGAGCCATCGTCCTCACACGCGTGATGACAACGCTGCTGTTCGGTGTCGAGCCGACAGACGCGCTGACGTTTCTCGCGGTGTCGATGGTGCTCGTGGCGGTGGCCGCTGCCGCCTGTTTGATCCCGGCGCGCAGGGCCGCGTCGGTGGATCCGATGGTGGCGCTCCGGGTCGGAGTAGAGCTGCGGGGCTGCGGGGCTGCGGGGCGCGGGGCTGCGGGGCTCGGAGTGAATGCTGAACGCTGAATGAAGGGAGTAAGTATGAAGATCCCGATCACGCTCGCCATCGCCTACTTTCGCGGATCGTCGATCGTGGCGGCACAACAGCCGGACAGGCGCCGATTGAAGCGCTCGACGGCATCGACACGGTCGTGCTGCTGAAAGACGGCAAGGAAGCTTTCGGCAAGCAGGCCTTCCGCTCGGATCACGGGCGCTTCACCTATCTCTTCTCCTCGGCGGAGACGAAGGCGGAGTTCGACAAGGCGCCTGAGAAATACGCGATTCAGATGGGTGGCCTTTGCGCCCGCATGGGCAGAACGGTGACCGGCAACCCGTCGGACTACCTGGTGCACGACGGCAAGATCTACATCTTCGGCTCTGACGCGTGTCACAAGTCATTCGCTTCGGCGCCTGAGAAATACCTGCAGAAGCCGGCCGCGCCGATGCCTCGAGATGCGGCTGCGGCCAGGCGTGGCCAGGTGCTCCTCGACAAGGCAGCCCGGCAACTCGGCACGAAGCTCGACACGATGGCGACCTACGTCGAGATGGCCTCCGAGACACAGAAGCGGCCGACGGGCGACATCCAGATCACCATCCGCAAGGCGTGGCGCTTCCCCGACGGTGCACGCAGCGAACGGATGACGACGCGCCCTGATGGACAGAAGTTTTCATTCGGGACACTCCTGACCGCGAACGGCGCGTGGCAGATCGGAGGTCCAGAGCTGGCACCGGTCATCCCGGAGGCAGTCCCGTCCGTCCAGCTCGATCTCGGCCGGCAGGTTCTTCCGCTGTTGCGCTCCAGGCGCGAGGCGGGAACGCAGGTGGCGGCACTTGGTGTTGCAACTATCGATGGCGTTTCCGTCGAGCGCGTCCGCGTCCAGCGCGGCGGCCTCGACGTGACGCTGAACCTCGACGCCGCCACCGGTCGGGTCCACTCGACATCGTTCATCGACAGAGGGCGCGACGGACAGTTCGGCGAGTACACGCTGGTGTACTCCGACTTCCGCGCCGTCGACGGCGTCACGGTCCCCTTCGAGGAGAAAGCCGTTTTCAACGGGACGGTGGAACCATCGCTGTCGCGAAAGCTCGATTCCGTCAGCATCAACGGCCCCCTGGATGAGGCGCTGTTCAAGGTTTCGCGGTGACTGTTCTCTACGTCCTGCTTGCGCTGCTCCCGCCACTTGCGACAGCAGCGAGCTGGCCGCAGTGGGGTGGTCCGCATCGAAACTTCGTGACCGACGCTGCTCTCGCTGCGTCATGGCCGGCAAGCGGGCCGGCGCAGCTCTGGCGGCGTCCGATGGGTGACGGGTTCTCCGCCATTGTCAGCGATGGTCAGACGCTCTACACGCTCTACCGCAGTGGCGACGACGATGTGGTCATTGCGATGGACGGGTCAACCGGGAAGACGAGATGGGAGACGAAATACGCCGCCCCGTTCGACGAAACGTGCAGCGAACGCCTGGGCCCGTCGCCGCGGTCGGCGCCACTGATCACGGGCGATCGGCTGATTACCGTGAGCGCCGGCGGGATGATGCACAGCTTCGACCGGGCGTCGGGTCAGAAGCAGTGGAACCTGCCGCTGATTCCGGCTGAGAGCGGTGCCGCGAAACCATGCGGCTACTCGTCGAGTCCGGTGGCGTTCGGCAGCACCATCATCACCCTTGCCGGCGGCAAGGGGCGCGGCGTCGTTGCCGTGGACGCGGCGATCGGGCGGGAGATCTGGGCGACCCAGGACTTCATGAACGGCTATTCGTCGCCATTGATCATCGATCTCGACGGGAAGCCCGAGCTGATCGTGTTCACGGCCGGCGAAATCGCAGGTCTGAATCCGTCCACTGGCGCGCTGGAATGGAGCCGTCCCCACCCGGCGGACTTCGGCGTGAACGTCGCGATGCCGGTCTGGGGGGACGACCATCTTCTCTTCGTGTCGTCGGCGTACAACGGCGGCAGCCGGGTGCTCAAGCTCGCCCGCGCGGGTGACACCGTGAATGTGGAAGAAGTCTGGGCGAACAAACGCGTGCGCATTCATTTCGGCAACGCGGTGCGGCTCGGGCAACGTGTCTACGCGTCCAATGGTGATTTCGGCACCGCCCCGTTTGCCGCCGTCGACGTATTGACTGGCGACATGGTCTGGCGCGATCGAAGTGTCGCCCGCGCGACGCTGATCGGCGCCGGCAACCACCTGATCATCCTCGACGAGGACGGCAACCTGTCGCTCGCCTCGCCAGGCGCCGAGGGTCTCACGATCAACGGGCGCACGCAGGTTTTCACCGGCCGCTCGTGGACCGTACCGACGCTCGTGGGGACGAAGCTCTATCTCAGGGATCGGAAAGAGATCGTCGCGCTCGAACTGGGTTAACGGTGGAGGGGCCGTTCGCGAACGGCCCCTACTCCACTCTCAAAGCCACCACAGGATCCACCCTGGTCGCCCGCCGCGCGGGAATGTAACAGGCCGCCATCGCAACCGTCGCCAGCAGCGCGCAGACTGCTCCGCTCGTCAGAGGGTCGATGACGCGGACTTCGAAGAGCAGGGTCTGCAGGTAGCGAGTCGCGCCCGCTGAGGCGACCAGCCCCAGGACGAGGCCGGCAGCGATCACCACCGCTCCCTCACGCAGCACCATCGCCGCGGATAGACGAGCGGCCGGCGCCGAGCGCCATGCGCACACCGATCTCCCGGGTTCGTTGTGCCGTCGCGAAGCTGATGACGCCGTAGATCCCGATCGCACAGAGCGCGAGCGCCACGGCCGCAAACACCGACACCAGTGTGGTACTGAAGCGCTGCCGCACGACCGAGGCTGAAATCATGCTCTCGACCCGCCCGGTCTCGTAGAACGTCTGCAGCGGATCGACCGACCAGATCGCCTGCTTCGCCGCCGCCATCATCGCCGATGGATCCCCGTGACCGCGCACGACGTAGGTCATCGATGCGAACGGCGCCTGCTCGAGCGGCAGGAAAACCTCCGCGCGCGGAGCGCTGTCGAGGCTGTCGTGACGGAGCTGGCTGATCACACCGACGATCTCCGCCTCCAGGGGCTGGCCTTGCCAGCGCACGCGAATGCGGCGCCCGACCGGAGATTCACCTGGCCATTCGCGGCGGCGCAGTGCTTCGCTGATCACCGCCACCCGCGCCGCTTTCTCGCCGTCGACCGCCTCGAGAAACCGTCCTTCCCGAAGCGGGATGGCCATCGCGCGAAAGTAGCCGGGAGTCGCAATCGTGACGTAGACCAGCCGCTGATCGGCCGCGGCTTTCTGCTCACGCCCGATGACCTCCAGGCCACTCTTGATATCGATGTTCGCGTTGGCAAACGGCATCGCCGAGGCAGTGCCGGCCGCCTCGATTCCGGGCAAGGCCTGTATCCGTTCGATCGTGGTGCGGGAGAAACTGCGGGTCCGTTCGGGAGTGCCGTTTCGGTCGTGGGCGAACACCTGCAGCGCGATCGTATTGCGCGGCGAAAAACCCGGGTCGACTGCCATGAGCCGTTCGAAACTGCGCAGCAGGAGGCCGGCGCTCGTGAGGAGCACCACCGCCAGGGCAATCTCCGCGGCGACCAGCGTGCGTCTGAAGCTGCCACGCGGCGCGGCCGCCGTCCGTTCGCGCATGGCGTCCCGGCCCGGGCGCGAGAACTGGATCGCCGGCAGGATGCCGAACGCGACCGCCGCAGCACTCGTCACCAGCACCGCAAACATCAACATCCGGAGATCGATCGCGGCATCCTGCAGGCGCAGGACTCCGGCAGGCGCGAGTGCGACGATCGCGCCGATCATCCATTGAGCGAGCGCGACGCCAACGATTGCGGCAATGGCGGACAGCAGCAGGCTTTCGACCACGAGCTGTCGCACCAGGCGTCCGCGGCCCGCGCCAAGCGCCGTCCGGATCGCAAACTCACGCTCGCGCTGCATGCCCCTGGCGAGAAGCAGGCTGGCGACGTTGGTGCAGCCGATCATCAGGACGAGAGCGACGGCCGCGAGCATCACCAGCAGCGGCACCTTCAGATCTCCCATCAGGTGCTCGCGCAGCGAGACGACCTCGACCGTCAACTGCGCGTTGGTCGCCGGATATTCCCGTCCCAGAGCAGCCGAGATCGACGCCAATTCGGCCTGGGCTTCATCCAGCGATACCCCGGGTTTCAACCGGGCGACCACGTTCCACCACGAGCTGCCGCGGACGCGCTTCTCGTGATCCTGAATCACCTTCGGTGTCCAGACCGAGAGCTCCCCTGGCCGCGGCAGCAGCTGTGGTTTGAAGTCCGCGGGCAGCACGCCGACCACCGTCATCAGGACGCCATCCAGGCTGATCGCGCTATTCACGATCCCGGGATCCCCGCCGAAACGTCGCTGCCACAGCGCATGGGTGATGATCGCGACCGGCTGACTCCCCCTGGCGTGCTCCTGCGGCCGGAAGAACCGGCCAACCACCGGTTTCACACCGAGTGCCTCCCAGAATCCCTCGGTCACCTGCGCGCCGAAGAACACCTCCGGTTCACCAGCGCCGCCGGTGTAGTCGTACGAATACGGGATCGCCGCCGCGACCTGCTCGAAGGAGCGGCTGCGTTCGCGCCAGTCGAGAAAATTTGCCGGCGCGACGGCATCGCGTTCCCCGGTCGACGGCCGTTGCCACAGCGTGACAATACGTTCGGCGTCGGTGTACGGAAGGGCACGGAAGAAAAGCGTGTCGAGCAGCGTGGCAATGGCGACTGTCCCGCCGATCCCCAGCGCCAGCGTGACGACCGCCGCCGCAGTGAACGTCGGCGACTTCCGCAGCATGCGCATCCCGTGACGCACGTCATGGACGACTTCCGCGTCCGCCGTGAACTGCCGGCGCAGCCACGCGGCGTCAGGGAGTGCTCCGAATGCGCGACGTACGAGATCCATGCTGCTCCTCCAGTCAAGACGCATCCGGCGGTCGAGCGAGGTGTGACGATGTCGGAATTCGGCTTCCCATTCGTCGCGCCAGTCGGCGCGCCACGGCCCGGGGACGACCACACTGAATGCGCGAACGAGCCACAGGCACAGGCGCAGCGAGAAGCGATCGCGGTGTGGCGACATGTGTCAGGCCTGAGATGGCTTCAGGCGGCGTTGCGACGGCGCCACGGCCTGGTCGAGTGTCCGGTAGCGTTCGGTAGCGGCGTGGAGCATCCGCTCCCCGGCCTCGGTGATGGCGTAGTACCGGCGCGGGGGCCGCTGTTCCTTTTGCGCCGCGGTGTGCTCTTCCCAGTTGGACTGCAGCAGCCCTTCACGATCGAGCCGGCGCAATATCGGATAGACGGTGCCGCTCGGCAGACCGGTGGCGTCCATGATGTCGAAGCCGTGGTGGAAGCCCCGCGACAGGGCCCGAAGCACCAGTGCAGTCGTGTAGGTGAGGTTCAAGCGCGGCGACATGATCAGGGTTGCCAGAAGTCTACCTATGTAGAATTACGGAAACTAGTTGAGGTTGTCAAGCCCCTTGCATGGGAGTCCGGCTGGCGATGAATGCGACTGTTCGGTTCTGCGCGTTGATGGGAGTGCTCGCCGTCTCGGCCTGTTCTGGCGATTCGCCCGCGACTGTGGCGGAGGTGAAGGCCACCGCAAAGCCGTCGGGCACGGTCATGGACGATGAGCGCGCCATGCAGCGCCGAGGTGAGGCGCTCGCCGCCGCGCGGGTGTGGACACCGCCGCCTGTACCCATCGGTCAGGCCAATCTCCGCGACAACCCCGCCGGCCCATCGAGTGTTCACGCCGACCAGGAACTCGCCTGCCGTTTCACGACCGAGCCGGTAGATGGGACGACACCGAAGTTCAACTGCGAGCTCCCCGGCGGCGAGGTCGTGAAGGTGAAGTACGGCTCGGCGAATCCCGAACTACGCGCGGAAGTCGCCGCGACGCGCCTGCTGATCGCGCTCGGCTTCGGCGCCGACGGCGTCTACGTCGTCAAGCGCGTGCTCTGCGCCGGGTGCCCGGCGTTTCCGTTCCAGTCATTGAGGTGCATGGAGAAGACCGGGATGAAGTCAGCCTGCTTCGCCGGCGGCATCAATTACAGGCGGGTTGTCAATTTCGACAGCGCCGTAATCGAGCGCAAGCTCGATGGCAAGAAGATCCAAGGCACACCCGACCAGGGCTGGGCATGGTTCGAGCTCGACAAGATCGATCCCGCACGGGGAGGTTCAACCCGTGCGGAAGTCGACGCCCTCCGGCTGATGGCGGTTCTGCTCGCCCACTGGGACAACAAAGCCGAGAACCAGCGGCTCGTCTGTCCTCCTGGCGCCGAAGGGCCAGAGAACACATGCTCGAAGCCGCTCGCGATCATGCAGGACCTCGGAGCGACGTTCGGGCCGGTCAAGGTCGATCTGAACAACTGGCGGAAGTACCAGGTGTGGGCCGACAGCAGGAGCTGCCGCGTCTCGATGAAAAACCTGCCGTTCGGAGGGGCGACATTTCCTGACCGGCAGATTTCAAATGAGGGACGGCTGCTGCTCCTCGGCTGGCTCGAACAACTGTCCGATCAGCAGCTGCGAGACCTGTTCGAAGGCTCGCGCATCACCCAGTTCGATCAGGTGAGCGCGGCGGGTAGAAACGCGGATGTCTGGATCAGCGCATTCAAAGAAAAAGTTCGCCAGATACGCGAGGGTGGCCCCTGCCCTACGGCCGCTTCCGAATGACGCCGGCGTCGACGGTGTCACCGGTTCTGCTGATCGCCTGGAAATACAGCTCGTCGCCGCTGATCTCCATCAACATGAAGCTGTAATCGTCGTCGAATCCCCTGGCGGTCAGTGGCGTGGGTCGAATGTCATTCCGCCGCAGCGATCCCGCGGCGCCGGAGACGAAATACACGATGCCGTGTTGCGGATGAATCCGTTCGTAGAAATGCTCATGCCCTGAGAGCACGACATCGACATCCCCCGCAACGAGAATCGGTTCGAGGGAGCCGCGAAGATTCCGGGCCCCGGCCTGATAGCGGCCCGAGGTGTAGATGGGATGGTGGAAGTACACGATCTTCCATCTGCTGCCGGTCTGCGCGAGGCCTTTCTCCAGCCAGGCCAGCTGCTCGGGATCCAGCGTGCGGCTGTCGAGGACGTAGAAACGAACACCGCCGCCGGCGAGTCGGCCGAGCGGCTGATCGCTGCGCCGGAAGGAATAGTACCGAGCGCCGCCCATATTGAAGTTCTTGTAGCGGACCTGCGCGGCATCGTCGTGGTTGCCGATCGCCGCCTGGAAAGTCACGCCGGCGTCCAGCAGTGTCTTATAGGGCCGCTCGAACTTGGCGGCGTAGTCCTCGGCCGTGTGCCGGTCGTAGATGTTGTCACCCAGCATCAGGACGAGGTCGAAAGGGAATCTGGCGCGCCACGCCACGAGCTGGTCGGCTATCTCGTTCTGAAACTTGTCTCCCCGCCCGGAATCGCCGATCACCGCGAGCTTCAGTGATCCGTCGCGCTTTGGAAATACGACTGCATCGGCACCCGGACGAATCTCCTGGACCTCGAGCCTGGATTTTCGAACGGCATCGGCCGGGAGAGGCTGGACGTCGCGACAGGCGCTGACTGACGCGAGTGCCCAGAGCGCCGCGAAGACAACTCCAAACCTCAAACTCCAAACGCCAAAGCTCGTTCTTTTTGGAGTTTGGAGTTTGGAGTTTGGAGTTGATATCAATACGGTCAACGAGGATCCCAACCTAACGCGACAAACTGCACGGCGACCTGACCGCGTTTGGGTGCGAGCGGCACGCGCTCGACGTCCAGCGGCGCATCGAATCGTGCGGAGATCTGCTGCGTCTCCTGGGTCACTACCGCGTCGAGCTCGGCAATCTGTGCCTGGAGCGCGGCCACGTTCTCGGAAGCGCGCTTGACGTCGCCGGCCTCCTTCATGCTTCTCCCGACGCCTCGAGCCGCCGTGGTAGCGCGCCCGAGCGTACCGGTGTTGAACACCTTGCGCCCGAGCATGGCGCCGATCGCCGCCGCACCAAACGACAACATCGTCTGGGTCTTTGAATCGGAGGCCTGCTGCTGCTCGCGGTCCACTGGCCGCCTCGGCTTTTCGCGACGCGCTCGGTCGAGGGCGTCGCGCTTCGCTCCGAACTTGCGCCTGACGGCGTCGACCTCCTCGTCTCGCGCGGCGCGCCGAGCGTCCTGCACCCGTGCCTTGAAGTCGCGCTCCTCCTCGCCCGGGGCCGAGGTCAGCTTCGTCTCACGGTTGCGGAGGATCTCGACCCTTTCGGTTCGCGACAGCCATTGCGAGAACGACTTCTGCCAGGCCGAGTAGTTCTTCGCTTGCTTCGCCGACGCCGGCAGCGGCTCGTAGGCCGCCTCCGCTGAGGCAGGATCGCGTCGCAGTTCGGCGGCAGCCACATCGAGCCGCTGGGCGTTCTGCCAATCAACCGCCACGGCGCCGTCGGCAATGGGTGCGGAGTACAGCACATCCCGCGATTCGTCGATGCCAAGCCTCGGATCCGTGAACGTCACGCGTGCAGCGCCGAGGACGACCGGCGTGTACGTAGCCGCCGGTACGTCGGCACGGCCTGCAGCGGCGATCGGGAGATGAAGGTACTGCTCGATGCCAGGGGGAAGAACAGGGCGGCCTCCCGCGGAAGCAGCCCTCGAGGGCTGGAGGCCCTCACGATGGGCAGCCCTGAAGGGCTGGACTACGGCCTTAGTGTCAGGTTTGTCCGCTGGAACCGGCGAAGGCAGAACGCCGGGGACCCATCAGCGTCGCGATCTGTTCACGCGACACGGGACCGCGAAGATAGGACATCGTCCATCGGGTCTGAAAGACGAGTGGTGCGGGCTCGTGAACGTTGTGGAGCAGAAAGACGCGCTTGGCGAGGGCGGACAGAATGCGATCGGCTTCTGCACGGTTCAACGATCCGGCCGCGGCCCCCTCGAGACCATCCAGCATGCGGGTCTTGTCGCGATCCGTCTGAAGCCGGCCGATGAACCAGGTGCCGATATTCGAGAGTCCCTTGTAGTCCAGATCGACCGGATTCTGCGTCGCGAGCACGACGCCGACACCGAACGCGCGCGCCTGTTTGAGCAGCGTGAGGAGCGGCTGCTTCGACGGCGGGTTCGCGACCGGCGGGAAATAGCCGGCGATCTCGTCCATGAAGACGATCGCGCGAAGACTGGACGTGCCGGTCTGCCCGCGCATCCATCCGACGATCTGATTGAGGAGCAGCGACACGAAGAACATTCGTTCCGCGTCGTCCAGATGCGCAATGGAGAACACCGAGACGCGCGGCTTTCCGTCCGCCGTTCGCAGGAGTGCGGCTGGATCGAGGGGCTCTCCGTCGAACCACTGGTCGAAGCCAGGTGCGGCGAGGATGCCGTTCAACTTCAGTGCGAGGTCGAAGCGGTCCTTCGCGGGGAAGAAGGATTCGAGGTCCAGTATCCCGACCTTTTCGAACGGCGGGGTCTGGACCTGCTGGATGAGCGACGCGAGATCGAGGTTGCGTCCCGCCTGCCACGCGGTCGCGAAGAGCGAGGTCATCAGCGAGTGCTCGCGGCTGCGCGGCTCGGCAGACGCACCCGCCAGAGACAGAATGCTCGTGGCGGTCGCCGCGGCGCGGTCCGCCATGAGCTCCGCATCGCCGCGTGCCGCCGGCGGAGGAGCGGCGAACGAGCTGAGGACCGACACCGGCAGTCCCGCCCTGCTGCCAGGCGTATAGACGGCAAACTCCGCCGCGGCGCGAAGCCGCTCGATCCTGGCGCCATCCTGCCCCCATTCGGCCAGGCCGGCCTTCCATGCCTGCGCCTGTTGCGCAGCGTATGCGTCCGCGGTCTGGCCGGAACGCCTGGCTTCTTCCTCGTCGATCCACGGACGAAAGTCTTCGCCGCCCAGTCGCGGAAAAGTGAGAAGGAGGTTGGACAGGTCCCCCTTCGGATCGATCGCAATCACCGGGACCCCATCGATCGCGGCTTCTTCGATCAGCCCGATGCACAGACCCGTCTTGCCGCTCCCGGTCATTCCTACGCACACGGCATGCGTCACGAGGTCGCGCGAATCGTAAAGAACCGGCCGGTCGACCGGTTTCTGAGCCGCCAGATCGTATTCGCGGCCAAGGTAAAAGAGACCGAGCTTTTCGAAGTCCTGCATATAGGTATTGTAGGCAGTGATCGGGCGACAGCGTAGTCCAGCCCTTTAGGGCTGCATCATGGCCTGGACTACGGCCGTCACGGCTGCAACCACAACTCCACTGGAAACGACAGCAACGAGTAGCGTTGCCGTAACGCTACGACGCGGTCGGCGTATTCGTTCTTGGGAAACTTCCCCGCCAGGAGCTCCGCTCGCAGGCGTTTGATCTCGTACTTGTACAGATCGCGGACGGCGTCCCTCAGTTGCTGCGGATCGGTCTCGGGGAGCGGTCGCAGGCCGTGGCGGGCGAGTTCCTCCAGGACGCGCGGACGATACGTGTAAGCCAGGGCCACAATGTTATATTCGCGAAAACCGGAGAGTTCATGTCGAAGACACTCACAGCAGTACTGATCGGCCTTGGCGTCGCGGCGGTTCCCACGGGGACGTCAGAGAAAATCGACGAAGCCGTAAACACGAAGATCCGAGCTGAAGCGCAGAACAACTCGCAGATCATGCGGACGATGCACTACCTGACCGACGTGCATGGCCCGCGATTGACCGGGTCGCCGAATCACAAGCACGCCGCCGAGTGGGCGGTCCAGCAGATGACCGAATGGGGATTCAAGAACGGCAGGCTCGAGCCGTGGGCGTTCGTCAATGCCGACGGCACGCCGAGGTCAGGCTGGCTCAACGAACGCTTCTCAGGTCACATCATCTCTCCGGTCAAAGACAGCCTTGTCGGCGAAGTGCTCGCGTGGACGCCATCGACGAACGGCGTTGTCACCGCCACCGCCGTTCACATCGTGCCTCCCTCCGGGCCAACCCAGGCCGAGCTGGACAAGTGGGTCGCCGAGACATCGCCGACGCTCAAAGGAAAAATCGCGCTGGTCGGCCGCCACACGATGGTTCCGGTGACGATCAACCAGCCGGCGACGCGACGGAACGACGAGGATCTGCGTAAGCAGCTGGATCCTAACGCGACGGCGCCGGCAGGTCGCGGGCGCGGCGGCGGACGCGGCGATCAGCCGCCTCCGGACCCGACGCGGCTGAACGCGGCTGCCGTCAACACCGCCGTGGACGCGATGATGCTCGCGGCCGGTGTCGCCGTCCGCATCAATGACGCCGGCCGCGACCACGGGCAGATCCGTGCGTTTCAGAACCGCACCTACGACGTCACCAAGGCGCCGCCGACGGTCGTCCTCCGCAACGAAGATTACGGCCGCATCACGCGGATCCTCGCCGACGGAACGCCGGTCACGCTCGAGTTCAACATCGTCAATCGGTCATATCCCGAGGGAAACACCTCTTACAACGCCGTCGCAGAGATCCCCGGCACGGATAAAGCGGACGAAGTGGTGATGCTCGGCGGGCACCTGGATTCATGGCACGCCGCGACGGGTGCGACCGACAATGCGATCGGTTGCGCGGTCATGATGGAGGCGGCGCGCATCATCCAGGCGATCGGCGTCAAACCACGCCGCACCATCCGCGTCGCCCTGTGGGGAGGGGAAGAACAGGGGCTGCTCGGGTCGAAGGCGTACGTGGCGCAGCACTTTGGAACGTTCGAAAATCCGAAGCCGGAATATTCGAAGTTCGCGGGATATTTCAACGTGGACTCCGGCACCGGCCGGATCCGGTCAGCCAGCGTCTTCGGGCCGCCTGAAGCGGCTGCGATCCTCCGCGAGATCTTCAAACCGTTCGAAGACGTAGGCGTCCTCGGCACGACCACGTCCCGGAGCCGGTCCACCGGCGGCACCGACAGCACCTCGTTCAACGCCGCCGGCCTGCCGGGCATCGGATTGAGCCAGGATCCGATCGAGTACAACACCTACACGTGGCACACGAATCTCGATACCTACGAGCGGATCATCGAAGACGATGTGAAGAAGTCGGCGATGGCGATCGCGTCGGCGGTCTATCACCTCGCGATGCGGGATGAAATGTTGCCGCGCTTCTCGAACGAGACAATGCCGCCGCCAACGCCACCGCCTGGCCAGGGACGGGGAGGCCGGCCGTAGTCCAGCCCTTCCGCCTTCGCGCGAAGCGCTTCGGCGAGACTCGCCGTAGCCTTGGCGGAGGCGGTTAGGGCTGCCCAGGCGCGTTAACGTTTTTTCAAAACGATCACCGTCTTCCGCTGCGGCGGAGGCGGTGGGGCGGCGGGATCGCGATCCGCGTCAAGCCGCATGTTCGAGATGCCGAGGATCAATCGGTGCGAGCTGTCGAACGACAGTGAAAACTCCGTGCGGGTTTCGGACGCTCTCGTCAGCCGCGTCCGGGTGAGCAGCAGCGTTCCGTTCTTCCAGGCGGCGCTGGACCAGCGCTCCTCCGTCGGATCCGACGGGTCGCGTCGCGGCGTGCCGTCGAGATTGTAGGTGACCGTTTCGGTGCCGCGGTCGAGTGTATGCGTCACCTTGAGCGTGCCGCGCGCCTCCGTGATACGCACTTCACGTCCGGTGTATCCCGGGCTGATGGCAACCCACCTGCCGGCGAAATTCGGGTTCTGAGCTGTTGGAGCGGCGGTGAGCGCCAGGCTCATCAATGAGGCTGCGACGATCGATCGCATACCTCATTGTAAGACGTCGGCGCTACTCGACGACGATGTCCCACATGACGATGACGGAGTCCGGCTCGACATCCCGCGTGGGCGGCAGAACCTTCCCTATCGCCGCGCTCTTGCTCTCCCCGAGCTCGCGGAACAGCGGGTCGCTGTCGTTGAGCGGGTCATCAGGGAAGTACATCTGGGTCACCAGTCTCGTGTGTGCGCCGGTGACGTCGAAATGGATGTGCGGCGGACGCTTCTCCGGAAGGATTCATCGCGTTGATCGGGTAAGCACCCGGTTTGATCGTCTTGAATCTGTAGCGTCCCTCGGCGTCGGTGGTCTGGACCGCGAATCCCTGAAAGTTGGGATCGAGAGGCGCCGGGTTCACGTCGGACGGATGCATGTAGCGACCTTGCGCATTCGCCTGCCATAGCTCGAGCCGTGCCCCCTTGACCGGTTCTCCCCTGGCGTTCAGCACGCGCCCCATCAACTGAATCACTTGTCCCTGCGCCTTGCCGCGCTTGCCCTTCACGATCGTCAGATCGGCGTCGCGGTCGAGCGATTTGATCACCGGATAGAACGGTCCCATGATCTGCTCGGGTGTCAACTTCAGGTTTGGCGACTGCGCGAGGAACAGACCTGGATCGATAAGCGTCAAAGCGCTGGCCGCAGCGATTTTCTCCAGGGCATCACGCCGAGTCGGTTTGTGAGGCATGCAATCTCCTGATGAGGATGGCAGATGCTAGCACGTCTGCCTTCCCCTACGAGGGGATCACTGGCTCAGGCTGGAAGGCTGTAATCGAATTCGTATGAGTGATCGCTGCCCGCGATCTTGATGACCAGTTGCCCGCTCAGTCCCGTGAGCTGTCCGGTCCCTGAGTCCGGTACCACCGTCACTGACAACTGAGATTCGCCGCGCGTCATCGTACCAGTGTGCTGAAAGACGAATGTACCCGAACGGCCGTGCAATGCCCCGCTCACGCGTTCGATCGCGACATAACCCGCGGAGCCTTTTACAGCGGTGACGGCGCTGAGCATCTCACCCTTGCTCGTCCCGGCAAGATCGCCATGCCACTGCTTGTCGATGGAGAGCCTGCCAAGCGTTGCATCGGCACCGGCGTCGGCAAGAGGCTGAGGATGCAACTTGACGTCGAATTTCCCGGTCGCGCGTGTCGACATGTTTCAATCCCGGGGCGGAGACGAAGTGAACGTGCGGTTCAACAGGGCCGCGAGCCGAAGCCCACCAACGGCGAGCCGCCTGTCGACCGTGCGAATGTGCTCCTCATAATAAGCGACGCGGGGCGCGGGGCGCGGTTCGCGGGGCGCGGGGTGCGGGCGCAGGGCGCGGTGCGCAGGGCGCGGAGCGCGGGGCGCGGGCGCAGGGCGCAGCGCGCACGTCCGCACGTGGCACGTCCGCACGTCCGCACGTGGCACGTCGCACGTTCTTATTTCGCCGCCGTCGGTGTCGTTGAAGGGGCCGAGCGCGCGGCGAGATAGATGCCGTTGAACAGGAACTTGAACGTCCCATGCGGCTGTGCGCGGAACGTAATCTCCGGCGCGAAGAGATACAGCTTCCCCTTGCCGATCGACGCGTCGAGGACTTGCACGCCGCCTTCCAGGTATCCCTGCCCGTAGGCCCAGCCGCTGTGCAGCGGCTTGGCAGTGTCGAACCACGCGACCGGACGCACCCCTTTGCTCTGCGCGTCGGGATCCAGTCTGAACACCGGGCTGTTGTCGAAGAACACGTCTACCGGATTGGTGATGCCGTGCGCAATTGGGGCGGTAGTGTCGACAGCCATGCGCAGCACGGAGCCGGGCACGTAGTACTTCTCTGACGGGATCGGCCGCGTCGTTCCATCGGGCGATCGCTCGACGAGGTGATTACTGACGGGAAGATCAAACAGCGTCGCCAGGTTCATCGACGATCGCCCGACGGCGAGGACGACGCCGCCGGCTTCGGCGAACTGTTTGAGCGAAGGGACGGTCTGCGCCGCCGTGTATGCGCCGACCATGTGCTGGTATTCAGCCGGGATGGCTGGCTGCTCTCCGCCGCGACCCCCCTGGCCGCCACCGCCGCCGCCACCACCGCCGCGTCCGCCGCCGCCGGCCGCCGGACCGACACCTGACGGAAAGATGATGACGTCGTACTTGCTCGCGAGATTTCCGGCATTGACGGCGGCCGGGAAGACGACCTCGAACGGGAACTCGTACTGCTCGAGCAACCACCGCGTCCAGCCTGACGGCATCGATCCGCCGTACTGATCCGCGAGGGCGATCCGCAGCGGCCGCAACGTGATCGCACCGCCCATCGCCATGGCTTCAGGGGCCTGATTGAAACTGACGCCAAGCTCCGATGCGAGCTTCTGCAGCTCCGCGGCAGGCGCCGTCGTCACGAACAATCCCGGAGGATTCTGGTTCCACCAGACCTCGTGGCCTGCCTTGATCAGGCGGTTGGCGGCGATGACCGCGTTGTTACTCTCGTGGCTGAACACGGCGCGCCCCGAGGTTGTCGCGACCTTGCCTGGCATTGGATTCTGAAGACCGCTGAGGGCCTCGAAGGGGCCGTCGAAACCCTCGAGGATGCGATCGAACTTGACGCCCATCTGGTACGCGAGGGTCCACCCGGCGTTGTCATAAGGCCGCGTGGGAGGGCCGCCCGGGTAAGGAATATCGTCGGGATGATCCTGCGGTTCGAACATGTCGAGCACGTGCGGGCGGAACGCCTGCGCCGCTTTCACGACGTACGATCCGGCCGGGTAGCTCTTGCCGGCCACCGTGAACGGCGCCTTGGCGCGATGGACCGTCACGCCGGTCTTGATCAGCGTGTTCACGAACTTTGTCGCGGTCGGAAAGTCAGGCTGATCCGCCGGGAGAATGAAGCCGCGCGGGTCGCGCATTGCCGGATCGCGCAGAAGTTTCTTGAAGTCCTCCGCAGTCGCCCCACCACCCCGGCCTCCACCTTGTCCTGAGCCTGTCGAAGGGGCTCCTCCACCAGTCGCCGGTGGCTCGTCACCAGACGGAGGTGCGTCGGCGCCACCTCTGCCCTGCCCTGAGCCTGTCGAAGGGCCCTGGCCCCCGCGGCCTCCCGCGGGCTGCAGAGCGGCCTGCGCAGCGATGATGCGCCGTGGTGTCGCGGTCCAGCTGTCACGGTTGCCACGCTCGATCGAGTTCTTCCCCATCCGGTAGATGTTGAACAGGAAGTTCTCCCGATTTCGGGACGCGATATCGAGGACGGCCCAGTTCGCGGTCAGCGAATAGTCGATCGACTGACGGAAGTGCCAGCGCTGGGGCTCGATCGGAGAATGCAGGTTCGAATCCGGAAGCTGGCGATTCGGCAGAAACGGGATCGAGATCGGGGTCGGATTGCCAATCGTCTCGGTCAGCAGACCGATCATGTTGTGGAAATACACGGTCGTGCGCAGGCCGCCGTTCCACCACGTCGAATAGCTGGAACCGCGCCGGCTCGTCACGCCGGGCTTTCCCTCTGCCGCAAACCGGCTGTGCATCGCGGCGCCGACCAGATCGAGTTGCGCGGGGACGAGCGGGTCGTAGTTGTAGTTGAAAGGATCGCGAAACGGCGGAGCAAACATCACCGTACCGGCCGGGCCGGTCTGGTGATGGTTGTACATGATCTGCGGGAACCACTCGTGGTAGAGCACGCGGTTCATGTTCGTGCTCTCCGGCTGCGTCGACATGTAGAAGTCGCGGTTGTTGTCGTGCCCGATGTATTTCTGGTAGAGGCGCGGCAGGCCGGTACTCGAACGCCGGGTCGGTTCTTTCTCGCGCATGTACCAGCTCGAAACGAGCTCCATCCCGTCGGGATTGGCGTGAACCGCCAGGATGACCGTGTCGTTCAGAATCCTCATCGTCTCCGGATCGGTGCGGCTGACCAGTTGATAGACCGTTTCGATCAACTGATGCGCGCCGAGTACCTCGGTCGCGTGCAGTCCGCCGTCGATCCAGACGACGGCCTTGCCTTCCTTCGCCAGCGCGCGCGCCTGGTCGTCGGTCAGTCCCTCGGCGAGGGCGAGCTTGCGTGCGATCTCCTTGTAGCGTTCCAGGTTCTTGAAATTCGCCGGCGCGCTGATGATGGCCATCAGCTGCGGACGGCCTTCGGCGGTCTTGCCGATCTCCTGGACACGCATCCGGTCGGATTCTTTGTCGAGCTTCGCCCAGTAGGACTGGAACTCCGTGTAGGTGGCGAGCTGATAGTCGTCGCCGATATTGAAGCCAAAATGCTGCTTCGGCGAGGTCAGGGTCTGCGCCGAGACTACCGATGCCAGCAGCAGCACAAGGAACGTCGCCAGGATTCCGCGCTGGTGGGACTGCCTCATTCTCATCCTCCCGAGAGACCGAACGGTCAACAATAACACGGTGAATTACGACGCCCGCGTTGCCTTCGAGCCGCCGGACGGGCGGACCCGTCCGCTCGCGGGTGCGAGCGGAACAGTCGCGACGGCGCTGGCCACGGGTTTGTCGCTGTATGCGCTCTACTGGGTGCTGTTCGTCGTTCAGCCGCAGATCTATCGCGTCAGTTTTCTGCTGATCGCGCTGGTGCTCGCGTTCCTTCTCTATCCGCGCGTGCGTGGTTCCGCCGCCCCCGTGGCGACGCTCGACTGGGTGCTGATCATCGGCGCGATCGGCTGTTGCGGCTGGCCACTCGTCGATTTCTCCTCCTTCATTTACCGCGCGGCGACGCCGTCGGCGATCGACATCGCGCTCGGTGCCGGCGCCATGGCCATCGTCCTCGAGGCGACGCGGCGAACCGTCGGGTGGATCCTCCCGATCACGGCGGCGGCGTTCCTCGTCTACGCGCTGAACGGCCCCGCCTTCGACGCGCTGGGTTTGCCGTGGCTCGCGCATCGGGGCTACGGCGTCGACCGGCTCGTCGGCAATCTGTATATGACACTCGAGGGGTTGTTCGGCGTCCCGCTCGACGTCGCCGCGACCTACATCATCCTGTTCACGATTTACGGCGCCGTCCTCGAAGCAACCGGTGCCGGCCGCTTTTTCATCGACTGGTCGTTGGCGGCGATGGGCCGTTCATCGTCGGCTGCAGCGCCTGGGCGGGCGGTGACGCTCGCGGGCTTCCTGCTCGGATCCGTGTCGGGTAGCGGCGTAGCCACGACCGTGATGCTGGGATCCGTATCGTGGCCGCTACTGAAGCGATCCGGGTTCAGCCCCGAGACCGGCGGGGCGATTCTTTCGGCCGCCGGGATCGGCGCGCTGTTGTCGCCACCAACGCTGGGTGCGGCAGCATTTCTGATCGCCGAGTACCTGCGCATTTCGTACCTGCAGGTGCTGGTGATGGCGACGATCCCCACGGGCCTCTATTACCTGTCGATCCTCCTGATGATCGAGGCGGATTCGCGGGTGCAAGGCCGGCCGGCTCTCCCTGAAGGCCGGCTAAAGCCGGCCTCTACCGAACCCGCTGCGGTAGGAGCCGAACCCGCTGCGGTAGGGGCCGGCTTTCCCGGCCTGAGCGACGTCGAAGGCAGCCGGCCCGAAAACCTCACCGCCTTGGACCTGACTCGCCGCTACGGCTACCACTTCACGTCGCTCGTCGCCATCGCTGCGCTCATGGTGACGGGACTGTCGGCATTCCGCGCCGTCTTCTGGGCCACCGTGCTCGCGGCGGCGCTCAGCTTCGTCCGCCGCGAGACCGCGCTGACGGTGCCTCGTCTCATCGATGCGCTGCGCAGCGGCGCGGTCGGCGTCCTCCCCGTCGCCGCCACCACCGCCACCGCGGGCATCATCGTCGGCGTGGTCACGTTGACGGGACTCGGTCTGAAAATCGCCGGCATCATCGTCGGCCTGGCCAACGGGCAGCTCTTTCTGACCGTGTTCTATTCGGCACTTGCGGTGTGGATGCTCGGGCTCGCCGTGCCGGTCACCGCGTCGTACATTCTCGCCGCCGTGATGGTAGCGCCGGCGCTCGTACAGAGCGGCGTGCCGCCGGTCGCCGCTCACATGTTCATCTTCTATTACGCCGTGCTGTCGGAAGTGAGCCCGCCGACCGCGCTCTCGCCGTTCGCCGCCGCTGCGATCACCGGCGGCCGTCCGTTCAGGACGATGATGCTGACGTGGAAGTACACGCTGCCGGCGTTTGTCGTGCCGTTCGTGTTCACGCTCAGCGACGAAGGGATGGGACTACTGCTGCGGGCCGACGTCGCTGCCATCGCGTGGTCGACCGCGACGGCTGCCGTGGGGATCGCGGCAGTGGCGGCCGGACTGGGCGGGTGGATCGTGCGGCGAGCGTCCATCGCAGAACGCGTCATTATCAGCGCCGGGGGGTTGTGCATTTTTGCCGCGAACCGCGCGCTCGACGGCATCGGCGCCGCCCTCGTGCTCGCCGCGGTGCTGTGGCACCTGCGCCGAGGTCGCCGCTGATTGCCCTCAACTCCGGGTTCGAGACATTACTTGGCGAGGTCGTAGGCCGCGATAGTCTTCCGATCTCGAACGAACAGTCTCGTCTGGACAAGTGTCGGGGGTGTCCAGGAGACGGATTCGAGGATCCGCGCTCGCGCCAGCGTCTTCAACCCAGCCGGCGAGACAGTCGCGAGCCCCAGGGTCCCTTCCTCATCGAGAATGATCAACTTGCCATCCGCGTGAAGCAGCTGACTGCGCGCGAAGCTGCGGTCCTGCCAGGCGACGGTGCCGGTCTGAAGGTCGGCCGCGGTGAGAAACACCGGCCCGAAATCACCGCTCGCGCCGATCACGAGGTTTGCGATCCGGACCGCGTTGCCGAAATGCACGCGCATGCGGTTGTTGGACCACCGCTCCGTCGACGTGGTCGTGTCTCCGGTTCGGCGCAATTCGAGGACACGGCTGCCCGACCCGTAGGCAGACGAAATGAAGAGCAGGCGATCGGAGGCGGACCACAGCGGGGTGCTGATATTCAGCGCACCCGACGTCGGGTGTGAGTGACGCCAGCGCAGGCGTCCCGTCCGCGGATCGAAACCGGCGACCGCGTCGCCTCCGAGATACACCACCTGCGGCTGCCCGTCCACGTCGATCAAGATCGGAGAAGCCGGGCTCTGCTGAAGATTTCCGGCCTTCCACACGAGCGCCCCGCTGCCGGCATTGAATGCCGCGAGCGCCTGGCCGGGGCCGCCGACCGCGACGATCAGCAGGTCCTGATAGAGCAGCGGACTGGCCGCG
Source organism: uncultured Acidobacteriota bacterium (assembly GCA_963810305.1). Taxonomy (GTDB): domain Bacteria; phylum Acidobacteriota; class Vicinamibacteria; order Vicinamibacterales; family 2-12-FULL-66-21; genus JACDCA01. The sequence continues at coordinate 117,484 of CAWEMY010000013.1, read as the reverse complement.
TAGCCGCGATCCCCTTCCGGTGCGCGCGTATTCGCGAATCAGATCATGCGACCACGCGAGCTTCCCGGTGGCCTTGTCCAGGGCGATGAGCTGCTTGCGACTGCCGGCGGCGTAGACGCGATCTGCGGTGACGAGCGGAGTCGAATGCGGCCCGACATACGGGCCGAATTGCGCGCCCGCAGTGGGAGACACGAAACTGTACTCCCACACCGTTTTTCCGCTCTGAGCATCGAGCGCGGCAACGATCTCTATTTCGGCATGAGTGCCCGGCACCAGCGGACGGTACAGCGTGTAGAGACGTGGACCGTGGACGCTGATGGCCGAGTGACCTTCACCGAGCGAGCGCGTCCAGATCCGGCGAGGGCCATCTGCCGGCCAGAAGTCGGCGAGCCCCTTCGCGTTCGATACGAAATTGCGGTGCGGGCCGCCCCACTGCGGCCAGTCGTCCGAGGACGCCACTGAGGATTGTGTCGACACCATCGTCGTCAACGCGCCGAGCAGAATGCAGATGCTGACCGGTCGTCGGAGCAAAGGACCTCCTCAGGCTGGAAGAACCTGTGCGATCAATTGTAGGGTATCTACACTCTGGTCGGGCTACCGTTTGGCGAAATAGCGGAGCGCACCGGGATGGAATGCAACTGGTGATCCCTTCTGCGCTGTCGCGAGAGACAAATTGCGCGCCTCGGGATGAATCTGCGCCAGCTCGGGCTGCTTCTCGAACAGCACACGAGTGATGTCGTAGGCAAGCTGCTCCGGCATGGCCTTGTTGACGACCAGGATGTTGGCGACGCCCACGACGTCGACCGCCGTACTCACGTCTGGATATGTCGCCGGCGGGATGACGAGTGGAAAGTAGAGGGGCCCGTGCGCAGCCCTCAGGGCTTCAACCAGTTCCGCCGTTGGAAGAAGACGGATCGAGATCCCCTGTGAGTGCGACAGATCCTGCACGGCAGCCGTCGGCAGCCCGCCGCTCCAGAAAAACGCGTCGATCTTCCCATCCTTCAGCGAGTCCGCTGATTCAGAGGCGCCGAGACCCTGGCGGGTAACGTCGGTATCCGGATTCAGGCCGGCGGCACGCAGGACCCTGAAAGCCAGGACCTCCGTGCCGCTGCCGGGAGACCCGGTCGACACGCGCCGTCCGCGCAAGCCAGCGACAGTCGAGATGCCGCTCGATTGGAGCGTGACCAGATGGGTGTAGTTGGAATAGAGAACCGCCAGACCGGCAACGGGGACCGATCTACCTTCGAAAGCGCCGCGTCCCGCGGCGGCGTCCGCCACGGTATCGGCAAGTGCGAATGCGACATCCGCCTTGCCGTCCCGGATGAACTTCAGGTTGTCAACCGAGGCAGCGGTGACTTCGGCGGTCGCGCGGATGTTCGGGAGGCTGTCGTTCAGGACCTTCGCCAGGCCGCCACCGTAGGGGTAGTACACCCCGCCGGTGCCGCCGGTCGCAATCGAGATGAACTGCGGGCGTGGTTCATTCGACCGACAGCCACCGAGCACGAGTAGCGCTATCGCGCAACACGACGACACGACGACCCGACGGCACGACGACATCAGTGGACGTACACGGGAAATGTAAAGCACGGACGCGGGTGGACGCGAACGGGGCGCCCCGCCGGGCGCGCAAGGCCACACCCGTGACGAGTGCGCTTGGCCGAGCACCCGGTGGGGCTGTTCGCGGACAGGACCCGCCTGCGGTGCTTTACACCTATCGGACACACCTCACTAGCGGGTCAGCTTCCGATACTTGATGCGATGCGGCTGATCCGCTTCAGCGCCAAGCCTGCGCTTGCGGTCGGCTTCGTAGTCCTGGTAGTTGCCGGCGAACCACACCACCTTGCTGTCGCCTTCGAACGCCAGCATGTGCGTGGCAATGCGGTCGAGAAACCAGCGGTCGTGGCTGATGACCACGGCGCAGCCGGCAAAATTGAGGAGCGCTTCTTCGAGTGCGCGCAGCGTATCGACGTCGAGGTCGTTGGTCGGTTCGTCCAGGAGCAGCAGGTTCGATCCGCGCTTGAGCAGCTTGGCCAGGTGGACCCGGTTGCGCTCACCACCGGAAAGTGCGCCCACCTTCCGTTGCTGGTCGCGCCCCTTGAAGTTGAACCACGACACGTAGGCGCGTGACGCGACGGTCCGCTTGCCGAGCTCCACTTCGTCGACGCCACCGGTGATCTCTTCCCAGACGGACTTGTCCGCAGCGAGCGAATCGCGTGACTGATCGACGTAACCAACCTGCACGGTCTCGCCGAGTTTGAGCGTCCCGTCGTCCGGTTTCTCCTGGCCGGTGATCATGCGAAACAGCGTCGTCTTGCCGGCACCGTTGGGACCGATCACGCCGACGATGCCTGCGCGCGGCAGCGTGAAATCCATGTCGTCCATCAGCAGCAGGTCGCCGTATGCCTTGCGAAGACCACGCGCCTCGATGACGGTGTCGCCGAGGCGCGGACCTGGAGGGATGTAGATCTCGATCTGATCGATCTTCTGAGCGGTGTCTTCTCTCAGCAGTTCTTCGTAGGCATTGAGACGCGCCTTCCCTTTTGCCTGGCGAGCCCGCGGCGACATGCGGATCCACTCCAGCTCGCGCTGCAAGGTTCGCTGGCGCTTCGTCTCCGACTTCTCCTCGAGCGCCAGGCGATTCTGCTTCTGCTCCAGCCAGGAGGAATAGTTGCCTTCCCATGGAATGCCCGAACCGCGATCGAGCTCCAGGATCCAGCCCGCGACGTTGTCGAGGAAGTAGCGGTCGTGCGTCACCGCGACGACGGTTCCCGGGTAGTCCTTGAGGAAGCGTTCGAGCCAGGCGACCGACTCGGCGTCGAGGTGGTTGGTTGGCTCGTCCAGCAGCAACAGGTCGGGCGACCGGAGCAGCAGCCGGCACAGCGCGACCCGCCGCCGTTCGCCGCCGGAGAGCGTCGAGACGTCGGCATCGGCGGGCGGTAAGCGCAGCGCGTCCATCGCGAGCTCGACACGTGAATCGAGGTCCCACCCCTGCGCCGCCTCGATGCGATCCTGGATCTTGCCCTGCTCTTCCAGGACCTTGTCCATCTCCTCGGCAGACAGCTCCTCGCCGAACTTCGCGTTGATCTCGTCATACTTGTTGAGGAGCGCGCGGATCTCCGACACCCCTTCTTCGACGTTGCCGAGCACGTTCTTCGACGCGTCGAGCCGAGGCTCCTGCGGCAGGAAGCCGATGCTGATGCCGTCGGCCGGGTACGCTTCGCCGAGGAAGTCGTGGTCCTCGCCGGCCATGATCCGCAGCAGAGTGCTCTTGCCCGAACCGTTCAACCCGAGCACGCCGATTTTTGCGCCCGGCAGAAACGACAGCCAGATATCTTTCAGAACAACGTGGTCGGGCTCGTGAACCCTGCCCAGACCTTTCATGGTGTAAATGAATTGCGGCATTTCCTGATCTAATCTCCTGTGTTCCGGCGCGCCGGTGCGGCCGCAGCGGCCACGGCGGGTGTGGGCGTGAAATCCTCGCCGGGATTGATGAACCTGTCGGCTTCCAGTTTGTACTGCTTGTCGTACAACGTGCGATAGCGCCCGCCGAGCTGGAGCAACTCGCCGTGCGTCCCCCGCTCGACGATCTCGCCATGCTCGAGCACCAGGATCTGGTCGGCGCTGCGAATAGTCGACAGGCGGTGTGCGATGACGAACGTCGTCCTGCCCTTGCGCAGCGATCTGAGGCCGTCCTGGATGAGCGCTTCGCTTTCGCTGTCGAGTGAGGACGTGGCTTCGTCGAGCACCAGAATCCGCGGATTGGCGAGGATGGCGCGGGCAATCGCCACCCGCTGGCGTTGGCCGCCGGAGAGCTTCACACCCCGCTCGCCAACCACTGTCTCGTACTTCTTCTCGAATCCTTCGATGAACTCGTCGGCGTGAGCGATCCGGCTGACATCGCGGATTTCCTCCAGTGTCGCCGTCGGACGCCCGTAACGGATATTTTCAGCGATCGTGCCGTCGAACAGAAAATTGTCCTGCAGAACGACGCCGAGCTGTGAGCGATAGTCGTGCAGCCGTACCGTGGCCAGATCTCGGCCATCGATCAGGACGCGTCCGGACTTCGGTCGATTGAACGCCATTACGAGGCTGATCAGCGTGCTCTTGCCGGAACCGCTCGATCCGACGAGCGCGGTCGTCGTGCCCGCCGGGGCACGAAAGCTCACGTCCTTCAGAACGGGGACCCCTTCGTTGTATTCGAAGCTGACGTCCTCGAATGCGACTTCGCCGTTGAGCACGCCGAGCGGCGCGCGCGTCGTGTCCTCGGCGTCCTCAGTTGGCATCTCCATCAGCTCGTGGATGCGATCGAGCCCGGCGAACGCCTCGCTCACCTGGGTCCCGATGGCCGCGATCTGCATCACTGGCGCCGCCATCAAACCGGTGAAGAGGATGTAGGTGATGAAGTCGCCGACGGTCATCTCCCCCGCGAGAATGGCGCGGCCGCCGACGACGATCATTACCAGACCGATCGCGCCGATGACAATCGTGCCGAAGGCGGTAATCCCGGACACTGACGTGATCGTCTTGGCGACGTTCCTGAACAAGCGGTGGACGCCGGTCGTGAACACCAGCTCTTCCCGCTTTTCAGCGGTGTAGGTCTTGACGATGCGGATGCCGCCAATGGTTTCGGTGAGGCGTCCGGTGACCTCTGAATAAATCTTGCCGCGCTCGCGGAAGACCGGCCGCACGGTTCTGAACGCGTACCACATTGCGGCACCGAAGGTGAGCAGCACGACGAGCGTTATGAGTGTCAGCGTCCAGTTCAGATAGAAGAGGATGATGACCGCGGCCACCGCTGTCACGACGCTGCCAACGAGTTGCACCAGGCCGGTGCCGACGAGATTGCGGATCCCTTCGGCGTCATTCATTACCCGCGACACGAGGGCGCCCGACTGCGTGGAATCGAAATACCGGACCGGCAGCCGGGCGACGTGCGCCTCGACCCGGCGCCGCATGTCGGTGATCGCACGCTGAGCAGCGACGCCGAGAACCTGCGACAGCGCGAACGAAGTGACCGCCTGCACCATCGTCGCGGCGCCGGCAGCGATCGCGAGCGGCATCAGCCATTCCACCCGTCCTTTACCGATCACATCGTCGATCAAGTACTTCGATGTGGCGGGCAGCACCAGTCCGGTGGCGCGGTTGACGAGCATCAGGCCGAGCCCGAGCGCAAGGCGTCCACGCCGCGCGGCGATGAGCGTACGGGTTTCTTTCCACGCGGCCGCGGTCAGCTTCTTCTGCTTCGCCTTCTCGGTGCTCGCGCCGAGACCGCCGGTTGCTTGCGGCGGAGTCATCCGGCGGCTGCCGCGCGCCCGTTCCGACCTTGCCAATCCGCTACCCATCCCCAAAGCCATTGTTCAGTCGTCAGTAATCAGTAATCAGTAATCAGTAATCAGTAATCAGTAGTCAGTAGTCAGTAATCAGTAGTCAGTAGTCAGTGATCGGGACCATCATTGATCATTGATTATTGACTATTGATCATTGATTCCACGGCGCGCGCGACACCTTCATTGTCGTTCGTTTCGGTCTCAGCCCACCCGCGCGCCTTCAACTCCGCCACACCGTTGCCCATGACGACCGGCGTGCCGGCGAATTCGAGCATCTCGAGATCGTTGAGGTTGTCGCCGATGGCCATGATCTCTTCGCGTGCATAACCGCGCGTCCGTGCCCAGTCTTCGAGCGCCGTCCCCTTGCAGACGCCGGCACCGATGACGTCGACCAGCGAGAAATCGCGGTGCTGGTATTCGGTCAGCGCGACGGAGAAGCGCCCGTCCGACGATTGTCTGAGCAGATCGTGGAGATCCCGCATCGAAGCACAGCCGCCGGTGAACATGACCTGCACGGGGTCCTCGCTCAGGCAATCCTCCAGTGGTTTGGATTCGGCAAGAAATGGCCGATTGGTCTTGAAAAACCGCCCCTGATGCGGATGTTCCCAGTCAATCGCTTCGAACACGACCTGCCCTTCGCGAGGCCGGTCGAACACGACGGCGGCACTGGGACGATGATCCGGCGTGCGCTGCAGGACGTCGTGGGCGACGGCGCGAGGCAGCAACCGACGATGCAATGTTTCGCCGCCGCGGGTCTTGACCACGGCCCCGTTGCTGAGAATCAGCGTGAGCGGCTCCGGCAGCTGCTCGAAGATCGTCCGCGCAAAATCGTATCGGCGGCCGGTGGCGAGCGCCACATCGACGCCACGTGCGATCGCCTCGGCAACGGCCCGCCGGTTCGCTTCAGGAAGAACGCCGGTGCTGTCGAGCAGCGTCCCGTCGATGTCGAGCACCAGGAGGCGGATCATTGAGACACTTGCCGATTGTCGATTGGAGACTGCGGATTGGCGATTGACGGATTGGAGATTGACGATTGGTGGGTTGACGGATTGGAGATTGACGGACTGACGGATCGACGATCGTTGATTGACGGCCAATCACCAATCCGCAATCATCAATCCGTCAATCCGCAATCCGCCAATCCCCAATCCCCAATCGACTATCTCGGAAAGTTGACCCGCAGCTCGCCGATGATCTGACGGCCGATCAGGTCGCCGAACGCGTGCTGCTGGACGTCGTCATTGCCGAGATTGACCGCCTTCACCGTGGTCGTGAACCGGTCTCCCATCCACTTCACGCCGAAGCTCGCGTTCACGAGGGTGTAGGCTTCAGTCGTGCCGGCATACGTCGCGTCGAGGACGTCCTGCCAGAAGGCGCTGTCGCTGTAACTGACGGACAGATTCGCCACGTAGCGGTTGTAGTTGAGGCCAACACCTGCGTTGACTCGATTTTTGGCCGGCAGGTTCAGCTCGCTGAGCGCGAAATCTTTCGGATCGGGCTTCCCCTGCCACGAGTAGTTCGCGAACATGTCCACGAACTCGTTGACCGGCGAGTTGACACCCAGCTCGAATCCCTGCTGCGTGCTCTTGCCGAAGTTCAAGTAGGTAAAGCGGCCCGGCAGGCTGGCGCCCGGGACGAAGTTGATCAGCACCGGAGGCAGCGGCCAGTTCGCGGGCGGGTTCGCCGCGCGATAGCGGCCGGTCGTGTCCTCGGTGAAGAGAATCTCGTTCTTTACCCAGTTGTGGTAGTAGGCAGCGGAAATCACTGCCCGCTTCACCACCGACGAGTATCCGATCTCGAACGAATCGAGCGACTGCTCTTTCAAGTCCTGATTGCCGACAATGTTGATCGGCAGCGCATACGGGTTGGGCACCGCGGTCGGGGGAAGGCCGATCGCGACCGCGAGCCCCCGGATATCGATCGGTTGCGCAATCACGAGGTCGAGGTGATTGTTGATCACCGATGGCGACCGATAAGCGCGATTGTAGGAAACGCGGAAGGTGTGGTTCTCCTGCGGCTTGATCATGAAGGTTGTCCGTGGAGAAAACACGAAGTCGTCGATGTAATCGAACCGGTCGACACGGCCGCCAACGACCCAGCGGAACATGTTGCTGAGGAAGATCTCGTCCTGCGCAAAAATGCCGAATTCCTTGCGGTCGTCTGAACTGGGTGCGATCGACAGATCGAAGAAGTTGAGCCGCACGTTTCCGCCGTAGCTCACCACATGACGGTTGGCGAACGTCTGCAGGTTCGAAACTTCCCCGTCCCACGTGTAGGTCTTGAAATTGAACAGGATCTGCCGGCCCGTGATCGGGTCGGTAGTGAGCAGGTTCGCGGCGTCGCCGTTGAGAATGTTGGTGAACAACGCGGCGCGGAGATTGCCCGACGTATATGCGGCCTTGGCATAGCCCATGACAGTGCCGCTTTCGATGTCGAAGGGTCCGATGCCCGTGTGCATCATCCCGTCGGTGCCGGCGATACCGCCGGTGAAGGACAGCTTCTCGCCGCCCGTGAAGTCGTAGTCAACACGCGCATCGAACTTGGGCTGCGTGCTGCCCTCGTTGGCAAACGCGGGGTATGACGCGCGCGGCCCGCCGCACACTTCAGGACGGTCGCACGGGATCACACCGGTCGGCCGGGAAAACGCATCCTGGGAGAAACCGCCACCGGAGATCTTGTACGCCCACCGGTCGTTGATCGCCTGCGCGTGAGTCGCGCTGACGTACCACAGCCCGCCTCCGTCCTCCCCCCCGGCTCGATTGAATCCGCCGAAGCCGAGAACCGCGCTCGAGCCCTGCATCTCGCGCGGCGACTTGGTGATGACGTTGACCACGCCGTTGAACGCGTTCGCGCCCCAGACCGCCGACGCCGGCCCTCGGATCACTTCGACCTGCTTGACCTCGTTCAGGTTCACCGGAAGGAGGTCCCACATGACGAAACCGAAGAAATCCTGGTACAGACTTCGGCCATCGAGCAGGGCGAGCTGGCCGGTAGCCAGCGTGCCGGTGGACCCGCGGGTGGTGATGTTGATGTCACGCGCGGAGACTTGCGTGATGTTGAGCCCCGGCACCGTACGAAGAAGCTCCGCGAAGTTCGGCGACGCCGCCGCCTCGATCTGCTTCGAGGTGACAACGCTCATCGTGGCGGGCGCGTTGACCAGCTTTTCCGACGCCCGGGAGGCGCTGACGACCACCGTCTCCTCATACTTGGCGGGCTGCTGCTGGTCCGCTTGCTCTTTTTCCCGCTTCTCCCGTTCGAGCCGCTCCTTTTCCTGTTTTTCCTTTTCCTGCGCGGTCTGAGCGGCCGCCGCCGCGGGCGGCCCCTGAACCTGGCTCCCCGAAACCGGAGCTACCAGGGACGTCACGACCGCGCCGGCGCACAGAATTCGGCATACGGATCTCATTCAGCACTCCTGTGTTGTTTTAGGGCCCATCGGGTATATCACAGGTCGTCATTGGGACTCGGGCTCGCGGATGGCTGTCCGCCGGAGTCTGGCGAAGGCGGAGGCTCGGGGCTTCCGCCTTCGCGCGTTGCGCTTCGGCGGACAGCTGAGGCTGGAGCTCTGCTGACAGCTGATGGCTGATGGCTGATAGCTCTCCAGTAGACTCAGGCGATGGACCTGGTCGCCGAGCCGCAGCCTGACGTCATCCCTGCCGAGGAATGGGCCCAGTGGCCGGATGAGCGGCTGCTCGATCTTCGGATCAATCAGCTCGGCGTGACGATCGAAGGCAGCGCGCTGGAGACGCGGGTGGCAGATCTGCGGGCTGAAATCGAAGGTCGCGGATTGACGACGTTCGAACCTCATTTCTGGTTGTCGGCGGAGTGGTTCTCGCCCGACGGCGTGCCCGGCGTCGCCATCCCCTTCTACCTCGCGCACCCGCGCCTCGAACGACTCGAACGTACCCAGATGCTCGAAGTCGAAGGAGGTACGCCGGAATGGTGCATGAAGATCCTGCGCCACGAAGCAGGACACGCGATGGACAACGCGTACAAGTTGCGGACCCGCCGGCGCCGGCAGCAGATCTTCGGACCGTCCTATCTCGAGTACCCGGACTATTACACGCCCAAGCCGTACAGCAAGAGCTTCGTCCTGCACCTTGACAGTTGGTACGCGCAAAGCCACCCCGACGAGGACTTCGCCGAGACGTTTGCGGTGTGGTTGAATCCCAATTCCGACTGGCAGAAACGGTATGTGGACTGGCCGGCGCTGAAGAAGCTCGAATACCTGGACGCGCTGATGCGGGACGTCGCCGGCAAGCCGATGCTCGTCCGCAGCAAGCGCCGGGTCGAACCGCTTCACGCCCTCAGGAAGACGCTGCGCGCGCACTACGATCGCAAGCGCCGCCACTACGGCGTCGAACACCCGCACTTTTACGACCGCGACCTGCGGCGGCTGTTCTCCAGCCGGCCCGAACATTCGGGCAACATGAAGGCGGCTCGTTTCATCGCGCGCGTTCGAAAGGACGTCCGGCGGATGGTCGCGGCGTGGACCGGCGAGTACCAGTACACGATCGATCAGGTGGTCGAGGATATGTTGCGACGCGCGAACGAAATGAATCTGCGGCTGGCTCGCGACGAGGAATCGACCAAGTCGGACTTCCTCGTCATGCTGACCGTGCAGACGATGAACTACCTCCACAGCGGCCGACATAGGGTGGCGTTGTAAACACGTTCAGACGTGCGACGTGCGACGTGCGACGTGCCACGTGCTACGTGCTCGCGACGCGCACTGCGACCGCGACTGCGCCCGCGCCTGCGAACGCGCTCCGCGCCCTGCGACTGTTATTCGGCTCTGAGGGCGCTGATCGGGTCGATCCGCGAGGCGCGGCGGGCAGGATGCCACGACGCGAGGGCGGCAACGGTCAGCAGAATCAGCGGCGTCGTCGAGAATACGACGGCGTCGGTCGGGCTGGTGCCGAAGAGGACGCCTTCGAGCGCGCGGGTGGTCGCCCATGCGCCGGGGATGCCGATCGTCAGTGCGATGAGACCCAGCCGCAGCGCGGCGCCCACGACCATTCGCCCGATCTGGCGGGTCGTCGCGCCAAGCGCGACACGGATCCCGAGTTCCCGCGTGCGCTGCGAGACGCCATAGGCGATCACCCCGTAGGTCCCGATGGATGCGAGCGCCAGCGCAACGCACGCCAGGGCCGTCATCAGGATCGCGACGAATCTCGCCGGCGACGCCCAATCCCGTAACGCCGCCGCCATAGTCTTGACGTCCTCGACCGCCTGATCGGGATCTGCGGCGCGGACCGCGGCGCGGATCTCGGGGATCAACGCCGCCGCCTCAGTGTTTCGGGTGGCGATGATCGCCAGGTCTCCGCCCGTCCCCGCATCGAAGGGAACGTACGCGAACGGGTGGCTCCCGCGTCCGAGCGGACTGCCGCCAAAATCCCGGACGACTCCCACGATCGTTCTCCACGTAACGCCGAATCGGACCCGGTGACCGACAGCGCCTGACGCGGGCCACAGCCGCCGCGCCATCGTTTCATTCACGATCACCGTCGCATCGTCGGCTGCTGACGTAAAGCCGCGCCCTTCGGCGAACGTCACGTGGTACACGTCGAAATATCCGGGCGTGACGGCCGCATAGAAGGATGGCGACGCGGCGCCCGGCACAGTCTCCATCCCTTCAACTTCCACGGTGCGCCTGGTGCCGCCGAATCCGGCAAAGAAGACGGTCCGTGAGACCGCGGCTCGTACACCGATCAATGCGCTGGAGCTGATCGACGATGTCGAGCGCGAAGGCGCGTACTCGCTGAGGCGCTCGATACTCCTGGCCGGAGAGCGAGACGTCACCGGCAACAACGGTTGACGGGTCATAGCCGGGATTGAATGCGAACGACTTGACGACGGTCTTGATGAGAAGACCGGCGCCGGCGAGAAGGACGAGCGACAGTGCCAGCTGTGCGACGACGAGCCCATGGAGGGCGCGTCGGCCACGGCGGCCGCCACTGGCGTTCGCGCCGTCCTTCAAAATCGATTGAGGGTCCTGGCGAGACGCCGACAGCGCGGGCAACACTCCGCAGGCAAGGGCGGTCAGCATCGTCAAAACAATCGAGAAGAGCACCACGCGTTCGCTCACGCCGAACTGGATCCAGTACGGCGTTTCGGTCCCGAGTGCGGCGACGATCGCGCCCGACGCCCACAGCGCGATGAGAAGCCCGGCGCCTCCGCCGACGGCACTGAGCACCAGACTCTCCGCGACCACGAGCCGGACAATCCGCCCACGGGATGCGCCGAGCGCGAGTCGCATGGCAATTTCACGCCGTCGTTCCGACGCGCGCACGAGGAGCAGATTGGCAACGTTTGCGCACGCGATCAGCAGCACGAACGCAACCGCCGACATCAGCACGAGCGAGGCCATCGCGGTCTCGCTGGTCATATCCTCACGCAGCGTCGACACGTCCGCAGACCATCTGGCATTGGTCGCCGGATAGCTCTGCTCGAGGGCCGCGGCAATGGTGCGAATCTCGGCACCCGCCTGATCCAGCGTGACGTTGTCGCGAAGCCGGCCGACGACCGCGAGAGAGCGGTCGTCTCTTGTCCAGTCACCTGCCGCCGGCGCAAGCGGCAGCCAGAGGTGGGCGAACTCCGGGTAACGGAAGCCCGGCGGCATCACTCCGACGATGGCGCGGTCGGTGCCGTTGACGCGGATCATGTGAGCGAGAACGTTCGGTTCTCCGCCGAATCGCCGCTTCCACAGGGCGTCGCTGATGATCGCGACCGGCTCCGCCCCTGCCCGGTCGTCGGCCACCGTGAACTGGCGGCCGAGAGCTGGATGGACGCCGAGCATTTGAAACAGGCCGGCCGAGACGAGCGCGGAGCCGACTCGTTCAGCGTCTCCGCCGGACACGACAACACGGTTTTCAACGTACGCACCCAGTTGGGAAAAGGATGTGGTGCGAGCGCTCCAGTCCAGAAAGCCCGGGTACGATGTGCCGACGGCGCAACCGGAGCAGAGCTCGGTGGCGCTCCACTCGTGAACATCGACCAGCTGGGACTCGTCCTGAAACGGCAGCGGTTTGAACTGAACGGCATCGACAAAGCTGAATACCGCGGTGTTCGCGCCGATACCCAGCGCGAGCGACGCAATGATGACGAGGGCGGCCATCGGGCTTCGAAGCGCCGCGCGGACCGCGTAGCGAAGATCGTCCATGGGCATCAAGACGGACACAAGGGCTGTGATGTTAACGCTTCGAATCGCGGGACGCGGGGCGCGGGGCTGGGGCGCGGGGCGCGGGGCTCGCGGCTTGTCCCGCCGAAGCCTTGGCGAAGGCGGAGGCTTGGGGACTGGCGCCGAAGCCTTCGAGCGGAGGCGCGGGCGGCGCGTGTCGGTGGTAGGCTGCATGCCAGTGCAACCACTCTTTCAGCGGCTGTTCGGCCGCCGTCTGCGGCGGCGACCGGTTGTCTGCTATCTGCGAGAGAACGGCCCGATCGCCTACGAGCTCGACCTGTTTTCGTCCGGCGCGCGCGAGCGCGCCGACGCGATGATGTCGGGCGAGATCTTCTGGGCATGGAAGGGCGCCGATCGCGAGTGGACGGAGCTCACGCGCGTTTCTCTGTCGGCGTTCCTCGCGGACCTGGCTGCCGGCGACGTCCTGCTGGTGGGAACCGAGACTGACGTTCCGGTCAATCTGTCCGACCGCATCATCAAGGACTGGATCCGCGGCTTCTGCCGGCTGCAAGCGTCACCGCTCGCCGCCGTGATCAGCATTGCCAGGGGTCGGCAGCTGCTGTTCGTCCAGCAGCACGAATCCGAACCGGTCGTCCGGTTGCTGGACGCCTGGGGACTGGACAAAGGCGCGGCCGAACGGAAGGCCTATCCGCATCTCGGACCGGTGGCGCTCGAAGCGATAGCGGATCGTCTTTAGCGCTCCGCCTTCGCCAAGGCTTCCGCCTCCGCTGAGAGCTTCGGCGGACAGGTCGGCGGGACAAGCCGGCTTCGCCAAGGCTTCCTCCTCCGCCAAGGCTCCGGAGGACAAGTCGGCGGACAAGCCCAGTCCGGAGCGTGAGGCGGCAATTCTGTTAGAATATTGCACCCATTTCAGGAACCATGACTGACCTTCCGCCGCAGGCGGGAGGCACGAACACCTCGATATCCATATGACTCGATCCGCTCGTCTTGCTACCGTCGCCGTAGCGCTTGTCTGGACCTCCGCCGTTCTTTGCCGCGGTGTCGGCGTCGAAGCGCAATACGCGCCAAAACCCGCCACCGGGGCGCCGACATTCACGCGTGATGTCGCGCCGATCCTGTACAAGAACTGCACTCAGTGCCACCGCTCCGGCGAAATCGCGCCGATGTCGCTGATGACCTACGAGGAAGTCCGTCCCTGGGCCAAGTCGATCAGAGATGAAGTGAGTGAAGGGACGATGCCGCCGTGGCACGCAGACGCACCTCACGGTACGTTTCTCAACGACCGCAGCCTGAGCGCCGCGGAAAGAGAGGTCATCATCAACTGGGCGAACGGTGGCGCGCCGAAGGGGGATCCGAAAGACATGCCGTCACCGCCTGTCTACTCCGACGGTTGGGCGCTCGGCAAGCCGGACGCGGTTTTCGAGATGGAAGAGCCGTACAAGCTTCCCGCCGACGGGACGATTCAGTACCAGTACCTTCTATCTCCCGACCAACTTCACCGAACCGAAGTGGGTGAAGTCGATCGAGATTCGTCCGAGCAATCGCCAGGTCGTGCACCACGTGCTCGTCTACTACCGCGCCGCGCCGGACCTGCAGCGAACGCCGGTGTTCAGGCCGAATGCCACGCTGGCGAAAACGCCGCCCGAGGCTAAAGACGGCATCAGCCTCAACAAGCCGCGCCAGGGGCTGCCGCCTCGCAGGATCCTCGCGACCTACGCGCCGGGGACGTCATACCAGGTCGCACCCGACGGCACCGCGTTTCGGCTCGAGCCCGGCGGCATCATCGAGCTGCAGATGCACTACACGACCAAGGGTGAGGCAGCCACGGATCGAACCAAGGTGGGTTTGACCTTCGCGACTGGCCCTGCGCCGAAAGAACTGCGACCGGGCCAGTTCTTCAACGGTTCGTTCACGCTTCCCGCCGGCGCCGCCAACGTCGAAGTGCCGATGGACGCCGAGTTCCTCCAGGATGCGACTGTGTGGGGAATCTTCCCGCACACCCATCTGCGCGGCACGAAATGGGATTACAAGTTGATCCTGCCGGACGGAACGAGCAAGACCATCCTGTCGGTGCCGAAGTACGATTTCAACTGGCAGACGTACTACATGTTCAAGGAACCGCTGCAGGTGCCGAAGGGGGCCAGGATCGTCTCGACCGCGTGGTACGACAACTCCGCGGCCAACAAGTCGAACCCGGACCCGAAAGTCGACGTCAAGTGGGGCGATCAGACGTGGGAGGAAATGCAGTACACCGGCGTGCTCTTCACCCCGTCACAACCACCGACGCCGATCGTTAAACAGTAGGCCAGCCCTTCACAGGGCTGTTCGTCGTAGTCCAGCCCTTTAGGGCTGCCCGTTCGTAAGAGCGTCCAGCCCTTTAGGGCTGATTGAACTGATTGAAAAGGAACGACATGAGAGCGCGCTTCGCAATCGCGGCATCGGTCTTCATTCTCGGCACCGCCATCATCACCGCCGGCGCTCCCGTGGAGCAATACGCGGCGAAGCCGGCCAATGACGTCCCCACCTTCACCAAGGACGTCGCGCCGATCCTTTACAAGAACTGCGCGACCTGCCACCGGCCCGGCGAAATTGCGCCGATGTCGCTCCTCACCTACGCCGAGGCGCGGCCGTGGGCGAAGTCGATCCGCGACGAGGTATCCGATGGAACGATGCCGCCGTGGCACGCGGACCCGAAGCACGGCAAGTTCGCCAACGATCGCAGCCTGACCGCGGCAGACAAGGACGTCCTGACCCGATGGGCCAACGGTGGCGCGCCTGAAGGAGATCCGAAGGACCTGCCGGCAGCGCCGAAGTTCGTGGACGGCTGGCAACTCGGCCAACCCGACACCGTGCTGCAGTTGCCCGTCGAGTACAAGGTACCGGCGGACGGGTTCGTCGAATACGAGTACTTCGAACTGCCCACCAACTTCACGGAAGACAAGTGGATGGAAGGGCTCGAAGTGCGGGCTGGGAACCGTGCCGTCGTTCATCACGTGATCGTGTCGATGCGCCCCGCGACGCCAGAGCGCCGGCCGACCGGATTCCGCGGCGCGCAGGGAATGGGGATCCCCCCAGGGCAGTCCGGCGGAGGCGCGGAACCTGAGGGAACCGCGAAACGCCAACGCGGCGTGAGCCTGTTCCCGCCGCCGCAGCGGCTCGGCCAGGCCATCGGCGGATTCGCGCCCGGCAACTCATACGTCAAGTTCGATCCGGGTTCGGCCATGTTGATCCGTGCTGGCGCGACGATCGTGGTCCAGATGCACTACACGACCAATGGGACACCGCAGACGGATCGCACGAAGATCGGATTGTTCCTCGCGAAGGAAGCGCCCAAAGTCGAAATGCGCATGGGGACGCTCGTGAACGGCAAACTCGACATTCCGGCGGGCGAGGCTGACTACTCGATTGCCGCGGAAATGACGACGACGGCGGATGTCACACTGCGGCAGATGCTGCCGCACACCCACTTGCGCGGGAAGAGCTGGGAGTACACAGCCACCTATCCCGATGGCCGCAGCGAAGTGATCCTTGCCGTGCCGAAGTACGACTTCAACTGGCAGACCGATTACGTGTTCGCCGAGCCGATCAAGCTGCCGAAGGGCACGAAGATCCGCGCCGTCGCGCACTACGACAATTCAACGGCCAACAAGTCGAACCCCGATCCCAAAATGAACGTCAAGTGGGGGGATCAGACGTGGGAAGAAATGATGTTCACGGCGTTCGTCTATTCACTCGATGGCGTCGCGCCCGGCACGGTTATCACTACCCCGCCGAGCGGTGGACAGTAGCTCACAGAAGATCAAGAGATCAGGACAAGGCCACAGGAGGGTCAGAAGATCAGGAAACAATGAATGGTTCTCCTGTTCTCCTGATCTCCTGTTTTTGTCTTCTCCTGATCTCCGGCTCCCTGGCCGCCCACGACAGAATCACCACGAAAGTCACATGGGATCGTGAGATCGCGCCGATCGTTCGCGCGCGCTGTGTGACCTGCCACTCCTCGGGCGGCCGCGCGCCGATGCCGCTCACCACCTATGAGGAGGCGCGGCCATGGGCCAAGGCGATCAAGGAAGAAGTCCTCGCCAGGCGCATGCCGAAGTGGCACGTGGTGCGCGGGTACGGGGACTTCAAGAACGATCCGAGTCTGTCGGCCTTCGAGATCGCACTCGTGGCGGCGTGGGCTGACGGCGGTGCTCCCGCCTTCGCTAAAGCTTCCGCCTCCGCCAAGGCTTCCGCCTCCGCCAAGGCTACGGCGGACAAGACGGCGGACAAGACGCCATTCAAGGCTCCACAGACGCGTGAAGTTCGTTTGTCCTGTGCGGCGCAGACATTGCCCGCTGGTCGACTCCTCGCACTCCAGCCATCTGTCGAAAAGGGCCAATCGCTTCGGCTCACGCTGGTACGTGACGATGGCACGGAAGAACCACTGCTCTGGCTTCGCGATTTCGATCCTGCTTTTGCCGAGACCTACTGGCTTCGCAATCCCGCGAGGATTACCAGCGGGACGCGCGTACGTGCGGAAGCGCCCGCTCCCTGCACCGTCACTGCCCTGCTCGAACCTCGAACGGGAAAGTAAACACGCGCCCCTGCCGCTGCAGCTGGATCCATAACTTGTAGTCTCCGGCGGCCGGCATCACGGGATGGAACGAGACCGTGGGGCCACCGGTGGAATGCTCCTCCGGGTGCTCGTGAACGGCGTCGCTCAGATCGCGTCGAACGATCAGCATGTGCGCAGGCGCTCCGAGATATGGTTCGAGGTCGGTCACCGGCGTTCCGGTCTTTGCGTCCGTCACGGTGAACGTCAGCCGCCCGTCCTTCCCGGCGACGAGGTTCTCGGCTTTCATCGAGACGCGAAGGTCTTCCGAGTCCCGAGCCCCGAGTCCCGAGCCCCGAGCCCCAGGCCCCGAGCCGCGAGCCCCTGTTTTTGACACGATGATCGCGCGCTGGATCATTTGCGTCGGGCCGTCCTCGGGCAGGAAGTCCGCAATCAGCATGTACTCACCAGACGCGAGTGGATGATCGAGCCGGAAGGATCCGTCCTTCAGTTGCTCGGGATGCACGTGCGCGAAGTACTCGAGGTCGCGACTCACGATGAAGAGGTGAAGAGTCTTTTCGTGGACCGTCCGGAAAGCACGAACGAGGAGGTTTGAGTCTGGTTCACGAATGGCGAGCCGCATGCCCGTCATTCCTCCGGTGTTCTGCTCGAGTGTGACGTCCATGCGGTATTCGCCGAGTTTCGGTGGTGGCAGCGGCACCAGGTCCATTCGGCATAGCGGGCACTTCCCCGCGGTACCCGACCGAACATCAGGATGCATCGGGCACCAGAAGGCATCTGGCAGGTCGTTTTCGCGGACGATCTCGACCAGGACGCCGCCCCCGGCGTCGAATAGCGCTGATTCGGACGTGCGTTTCACCGGGGCGACGCCGATTCGGGCGATCGTGTCTTCGTAATCGCCGGTGACGAAGCCAAGATGGTGATAGCGGCCGGCGTGCGCCTGAACGATCCGTGTCGATGCCCACGAAGCCGGTGCTGCCGATATGCCCCTGGACTGCAGCCATCCCACAGCCGATCCGTACGCACGCGCCACGTCTTGCTGCAGCAGGTCCGGTGGGTCACTCTCGTCGAGCCGGTCGAACAGCACGAATTCAGCGTCCGTCCGGACGCCGACGCCCAGCCCCGGGACGATGACACGCGTGCCTCCCAGCTTCGTCGCAGCCTCGTTCATCGCCACCGCCGGATCACCTACCCGGAAGTGCACGTGATGGAAGCGCACGGCCTGCACCTGGCCGGGGCTCGGGACCCGGGACTCGGGGCTCGGAAAGGTCACGAAACACACGAAGGCAGCCACTGCGAGAAACCGGATCATCGTTTGCCCGTAATTATCTCACCGCGACTTGTGACGACTAGAATGCTTTGATCATGCACAGCCGAACATTGCTCTCCTTGGTACTCTTCCTGTCTGTTCTTCTGTCCGGGCCATCACAATCCCTCATCGCGCAGTCGTCAGCGTTACGCACGCACTCGTGGCTCGATCCGTACCGTGACCCGTCGGCGCGGCTGGTTGGTGAAGCACTGGCGTCACGCCACGCCTGGGAGCGGCTCGCCGAGCTGGGAGACACGTTCGGCCACCGGCTGTCCGGATCGCGCGCGCTCGAGGACGCCATCGACTGGGCCGTCGAGCAGATGAAGAAGGACGGCCTCGAAAACGTCCACAAGGAACCGGTGAAAGTCCCGCACTGGGTTCGTGGACGCGAAAGTCTGCAGATCGTGTCCCCGAGGGTCCACGACCTCGTGTTACTCGGGCTCGGCAACAGCGTCGGCACCGCGCCCGAGGGAGTCGAAGGCGAGCTGCTGATCGTCCACAGTTTTCAGGAGCTCGACGCTGCCGGGCCGCGGATCAAGGGGAAAATCGTCCTCTTCAACGTCCCTTTCACCAACTACGGCGAGACGGTGCAGTTCCGCGGGGCGGGTCCGTCGCGCGCCGCGGCACTCGGCGCCGTTGCGACGCTCGTGCGCGCCGTAGGCCCTCCTGGGCTGCGCACGCCGCACACCGGCGGCCTGAACTACGTCGAAGGGGTCCCGAAGATCCCGGCCGCTGCGATCACCACCGAGGACGCCGACCGGCTGCAGCGTATGGTCGATCGTGGCAACAGCCTCAGGTTGCTGCTCAAGATGGAAGCGAAGTTCCTGCCTGACGCCGACTCGTTCAACGTGGTCGGTGAAATTCGCGGCCGCGAACGGCCCGATGAAGTCGTGGTGATGGGCGGTCACTTCGATTCGTGGGATGTCGGCACCGGTTCAACCGACGATGGCGGCGGGTGCGTGGTGACGTGGGAAGCGCTGCGGCTGATGAAGAAGCTGAATCTGCGTCCTCGCCGTACCATCCGCGTCGTGTTGTGGACCAATGAGGAGAACGGTCTCCGCGGCGGCAATGCCTACCGCGACCGGTATCGCGACCAGCTCGCGAATCACGTACTGATGCTGGAATCCGATGGCGGTGTCTTCCGGCCAACCGGTTTCGGATTCACCGGCAGCGACGCCGGGCGCGCCAAGCTCCGCGACATCGCGACGCTGCTGAGTGGCATCCAGGCCGATCGCATTGGCCCGAGCGGCGGCGGCGCGGACATCGGACCGAGCGTCCAGCTGGGCAACCTGCCGTCGATGTCGCTCGAGGTCGACGGGAACTACTTCCTGATCCACCACACGCCGGCAGACACGGTCGACAAGATCGACCCGATGGACATGGCGCGAGCGTCCGCGGCGATCGCGGTCATGACATACGTCGTCGCTGACATGCCTGAAAGGCTGAAATAACTCCTAACTGCTAACCCCTAACTACTAAACGAATTAGAGGTTAGAAGTTAGAATTAGAGGTTAGAAGTTATTTCGTGGTGTAAACCAGATAGTCGGCGCGTTTGAGGTCTTCGCCGGCGGGCGTGAGAGTGTCGAGATCGGCGACGGGGAGCATCGAGATGACTGACACTCGGCTGGTGGGGGTGCGGCGGCGGACGCGCTCGGCAGTGCCGAGACCGAAGTCGCTGTGGAACGCGCCGTTGTAATGAACGACAGGCTTCCCTGGCTTTTCGAGCGCCCAGACAATCGACTCCGCCATCGTCTCGTCCTTGACGCACTGCGCCCAGTAGAACCGTTCCGTCATCGCCTGTTTCTCTTCATCCGTCTGAGAGGCACCAGGATGACCGGTCATCGTCGCAGCAAATCGCTCGAAGTAGCCGTCGTGAGGGCAGGCGAGATCGCGGGCAACAAGGCGGCGGTCTGATTCTGTCAGTTGCGCGATCGCCGCCTGGCCTGATTGTGCGACCGTCGACGCAAGGCGGCGCGGCACGTTTGCCGCCACGACAAGCCATCCGCGTTGCTTTGCTGCCTCGATCAGCGGGCGGTAGTCGGTCGCGTATCTGGGCCAGGGACGCGCCGTCTTGACCATCTCCTCTTCCACCAGTGCTCCCGACAGATAGCTGTCGAGTACCGCCTGAACGTCCCGCTCGAACATCTCGAGCGACACGACCGGCCGGACTTTGCGGCGATCGAGCCCTTCGAGTATCGCGACCTCGAGGCGGTGGGTGTTGGGATCGTTGTGCTGCTCGCCGACAAAAATCACGTCCGCCTTCGCGACCGACGCGAGCATCACCTCGAAGTCGACGAACGCGCCAGCCTTCGTATCGAACACACGCACGGGAACGTAGGAAGAGGGTGCCGCTATCGATGACGAAGAAGGTGCGGGGGGTGCCGGGGCCGCTGATTGTAGCGCCCCGGCCAGAAGGATCGGCAGTAAGAAAGTCACCGCGGGAATTACTGCGCGGAGGGTGCGCCCGGGAGCGCCGGACGATTCAGCTCGAGATCGATGGTAATCGTCACTTCGTCGCCGACGACCGGCATCGCTTCGATCATGTTGTTCCAGAGAATCCCGAATTCCTTGCGGCTGATCCTGGTCGTCGCCGTGGCGCCAGTAATGACGCCGCGCTGCGACTTCATGACCGGCGATGGGCCCTCGACGTCGAGCGCAACTTCCTTCGTGTTGCCGCGGATCGTCAAGTCGCCGATCAGCTTGAAGCGTCCGGCCGCGCCAGGCTCCACCCGTCTCGACTTGAATGTCATCGTCGGGTGATTCGCCACGTCGAAGAAGTCAGGGCTTCTCAGGTGGTTGTCGCGCCGCTCATTCTGCGTGTTGATCTTCGCCACGTCGACGGCCACATCCGCCTTCACGGAATTGATGTCTTTGCCGTCGTACTCGATTACGCCGCTGATGGCGCCGAGCTGCCCGCGCACGGTCGTGACGACGTTGTGCCGGACGCTGAAATTCGCGGCCGAATGGCTCGGGTCAATCCGCCACTGGGTCGGAGCCAGCGGCGGCTGCGGCGGCCGCTGCGACTGGGTCGCCGGAGCCTGAGCCGTCGGCGGATTCTGTGTGGCGGGGGGCGTCCCCTGCGCGGCAATTGTGGCTACAGCCAACAGAAGTGCGAGGGGGACGAATGCAATTCGCTTCATGCGTGGAAATCCTCCAGAAAGACGCTAAACACTGTTAGGACGCCGATCGACGTCCTGCCGTTTCAGGCCGGGTAAAGCCGGCCTCTACCGCATCCCGCATCCCTCGCCAGGCCGGCTGCCTTCGACGGAGCTCAGGCCGAGAAAGCCGGCCTCTACCGCATTTCGCATCCCGCATCCCGCATCCCGCACCCTACCCTGTCGGTCCGCTCTCACCTGGCGGCGCTTCTGTCCGTATAGCGGTCGTGCAGATCGACGGGCCGCGACTTGCGGACCCGGAGATTGATCATCTCGACAAAGACCGAAAAGCCCATCGCGAAGTAGATGTAGCCCTTGGGGATGTGGTGGTCGAACCCCTCGAGCAGCAGGGACAACCCGATGAGCAGGAGGAAGCTGAGCGCCAGCATCTTGACAGTGGGGTGCTTGTTCACGAACGCACTGATCGGCTCCGCCGATATCATCATGATCGCCACCGCGATGATGACTGCGGCGACCATGACCCACAGCTCGTCCACCATGCCAACGGCGGTGATGACCGAGTCGAGTGAGAACACGATGTCGAGCAGCATGATCTGAACGATGACACTGGCAAAAGACGCCGCGACGCGTTTGGAGGCGTGCCCCTCTTCGCCTTCGAGCTTGTCGTGGATCTCGTAGGTGCTCTTGCCCATGAGGAACAGGCCGCCGAGGATCAGGATCAGGTCCCGGCCGGAGATGTCGGTTCCCACGATCGTGAACCACGGCGCCGTCAGACGGATCATCCAGGCCAGCGAGAAGAGCAGCAACACGCGCGTGACCATGGCACCGAGCAGCCCGATCCGCCTGGCACGCGGCTGTTGTTCCTCCGGCAGCTTGCCCGACAGAATCGAGATGAAAATGACGTTGTCGACGCCAAGGACGATTTCGAGAAACGTCAGCGTCCCGAGCGCGATCCAGATCTGCGGGTCTGTCAACGATTCGATCACTTGACCATCCTGAGTGGCTGGATGTCCAGGCGCATTTCCGCCCAGCCTCCAGCGTCGAAATAATGCACCTTCAGCGCGTGCGTGCCGCCGGCGAGCGGCACGCGGTCCACTCTCGATTCGTGCGGCTCCCAGGCGTCGAGGACGAGTTTGTCGTCGACCCAGACGCGCGCGCCGTCATCCGAAATTACCTGCAGTGTGTAGTCCCCCGGCGGCAGATTCACGCGCCCCTCAGCGACAAGGGCAAACCGATCACGGGGGACACCTTCCTCGATCGCCCGGCCTGACATGTAGTCGAGCCGATCGTGCTTCACCGTCTTGAGGGGGGTACCGCGCAGCAATGCTTCGAATGCATTCGGCTGCCTGACCGGATCTGCTGCGTCGGTGTATTCGAAGAACCGTATGACCCAATTGGCGGGGGCGAAGAACCGGGAGTAGCGGAAGACGTACGGCGCGCCGGACTTGGTGACCGCTCCGCGTGGCGAAGTGACGGTCGTACCGCGGTATTCCAGCGCGACGTCGAAATCGGTGACCGGTCCGGCGCGGGGTGTCACGACCATCTCGACGCCGACGTGGCCGGACGACGGTGTCGCGGTGGCGCCGCGAACAGATTTGAGCGTCCACGTGCCGGTCGGCCCCAACACCCGGAGCTTCAACGGGTCATCGTCTGGCTTGCCCGCGGGCCAGAGCTTCGGGGACTTCCAGTCGTAGGGACCCCACGCGTCGACGATGATCGTGTGGCGGCCGCGCGGCGCGCCGGCCTTGATCATCGCGTCGTTGCCGCCGTCCAGCGGCAACGGCAGCACGAGTTGATGATTCGAATCCTTGAGCTTGATCTGCGCGTCGGGGCCAACTTCCTCGGCGCCCTCGCCCGTCAGAACCTGAGTGCCGATCTCGTCGAACCGGTTGTCGCGAACGAGGACCCTCATCGTTCGATCGACC
Organism: uncultured Acidobacteriota bacterium; assembly: GCA_963810305.1. GTDB lineage: Bacteria > Acidobacteriota > Vicinamibacteria > Vicinamibacterales > 2-12-FULL-66-21 > JACDCA01. Next base: position 94,117 of record CAWEMY010000013.1, on the reverse strand, counting down.
TTCAGCGCAACCTTGCTCCGGGTGAACGTATTCTGCTGGATGCTGTAGTCGCGGCTCGCTGTATCACGGCTCTTCGGATATCCCCAGTTCGGGTCCTGGGTCGGATTGGACCACAGCCGGATGGCCGTCTCATCGCCGTCGAAAGTGTTTCCGTGAATGCGATTCCCCTGGCCGTGCTCAATGGCCATGCCCTCGGTGTTTCGGGCGAACGTGTTCCCGCCCCACCACGAGTCGTAGCTGTAGCCGCCCCAGACGCCGTGCCAGCACTCCTCCACCCGATTGTTGAGGAAGGTATTCCGGCTGAAGGTTGCCTCGATGCCGTTGGTAGGCGCGTGGCTGAAATCGTTCTTGTAGAAGAGATTGTCGTTTGCACCGCCCTGACCGGTATCCATGGTGGTCTGGCCGGCCCACAGGAACAGGCCGTCCCCACCGTGTGTCACCGAGTTGTAGGCCACGACGTTGTTGCTGCTCTGTTCGTACATGAGCAGGCCCGCCGAGTCCTGCCCGCGGTTGTAGAAACCGTGGCTATAGCCGCGCACGCACCAGTCGATCTGGTTGTGCATGATCGTGCTGTCGCTGACGCGGTAGAGTCCAACGCCGATTGAGGAGAGAAACTGAAATGTGTTGTTCCAGATCTTCAGGCCGGACGAATGGGTCGCCATGAGGCCGTTCTGGCCTTGCAGCGCGATCGTGTGGTCGATCTCGGCGCGATCGCAGGAACGGAGATAAATGCCGGCGCCAAACCGCAGCCATTCGTCCTTCTCGTTCTGGTGATAGGACATCCAGTCGACCAGGCTTTCTTTCTCGATGCCGCTGTAGAGCCGCTGCTTCCAGTTATACGAGACGTCGTTTCGCGTCAGGTGGAGATCAGGCGAGTTGCGAGCGAGGATGCCGACCTTGTAGCCGCGGATCACCGCGTTCTTCAGCGTGACCTTCGCACCGCCGTCGATGAGCACCCCGACACCGGCGTAGGTGTCCGGGTCCGCGCCATCCGGGCCGCCGGCGAGGACCGCGCCACTGAAATCAACGGTGATGTTGTCGCCACGAATGGTGATGGCCGGCGTGGAGAGATCGGATGACGCACTGAGCCGATACGTTCCCGGGCGGACGGTGGTCGATTGTGTGATGACCATGCCCGACCGCAGTGGCATTTGCTGCTGCCCTGCGACGGCCGCGGCTAAAGCACAGAGAACACACAAGACCACTAAGACACACGACGAAGGGCCTTCATGTGTCGTGCGTCGGTCTTCGTGGGCATCGTGAGGCCGAAGGCGTCGTCAAGCGCGTTCTCAGCTAGATCCGTAGACTCTCAGGATCCCACTTCAATCCCAGCTCCGAGGGTGGCGCCATGTATCCCACGAGTGCGGAGGCCGCGACGACCGCGGGGCTCGCAAGGTACCCTTCTCCGCCGAGGCCCATGCGGTTCTGCCAGTTGCGGTTGAACGAGGTGATCGCGCGCTGGCCGGCACTGAGGGCGTCGGGGCCCTGGCCGAAACACGGGCCACACCACGATTGCCGGATCTTGCCCTCCGACCGAGCGAAAGACCTCCGCGATCGATTCCCCCCCGAGACGCGGATCAGGTGTCTCGATCTGTCGACCGACACCGCCCGATCCGGGGAACACCGCGAAATCCCGCTCGACCTTCTTTGCTCCCTGGTCGCGCGCCGCCCGCAGTACGAAGGCGGCCTGCAGCAGGTCGTCGTACGAGCCATTCGTGCAGGAGCCGATCATCGCCTTGTCGAACGTGATGCGCTCGCGGGCGACTTCCTCCGCTGGATATGCGTTGCCGGGGCTGAACGGCTTCGCGATCATCGGTCGAACGTCGCCAAGCTCCAGCGATTCATCGATCTCGAAGACCGCCTCGTCCCCTGGAGCGAACGGCGGATACGGCAACTGGCTGATGCCTTTTTTCCTGTACCAGTCGTATGTGATCTCGTCAGGCGCAAAGATCCCGTTGAGCGCCTCGGCTTCGGCCATCATGTTCGCGATCGTGTTGCGATAGGCGATGGGCAGCTGCTTGTCAGCATCGACGAGTTCGACCGACATCCCCTGGGACTGATTCGCCCCCCAGCGGCGCAGCAGTTCGAGGACGATGTCCTTGCCACCGACCCAGGGTTGGAGCCGGCCGCGAAACACGACCCGGCGCTGTTTCGACAGCGTGAAATAGATGTAGCCAGTCGACCAGCCGAATCCGAGGGTTGTCGAACCGACACCGATCCCAACCGCTCCGTAGGCGCCGTAGGCGCGGCTGTGAGAGTCAGCGCCCGGGATGAACTGCCCCGGCATGACCAGGCCCTGTTCCGGGAAATAAAAGTGAAAGATGCCGTCCCCCGGTGTCGCGTAGTACGGCTTCGTGATGCCGTGTACGCGGGCGAACTCGCGGCCGATGGCCGTTTGCTTGTCGTCGGCGTCTACTCCGGTAAAGACAAAGTGGTCGTTGGCGATGGCGGCCTGTCGTGGGTCGATCGTGTTGCCGCCGGTGATCTGGTTGAACGTGTGAATGGCGAAAGGGGCCGTCCCGTCGGAGGCCGGCAGCAGGTCCGCGTAAACCTTCAGCGTCGCTCCGGGCGTGATATCCGACGGTTTCAGCTGTTTGTCGACACGATGCGCGTAAATCACCTGCTGGGTCGACGTCATGCGCCGGGCGCTTGCTGGATCGGCCCAGTCGATCTCAGGCGGGGTCATGACCGATTTCTTGAATTCGCGGCGTCCAACGGCAAAGATGCCGCCGCTCCGCCGGATCTCTTCTTCTTTTGGCGACAGCGGAACGGGGTCGTAGTCCTTCTGCTGCGACTCGTTGCGAAGACGGCGAGTCACCGGATCGAAACTGAACTCGTCGCCGTCCCGCGCGTCGGCCACGGCTTCGGGGCTCTGGACGACGTGCAGCCCGAGATTGAAACTGTTGCGGCGGAAGATGTCGCCCATGTTGTTGCCGGCGACTACGACCATTTCGAGTCCGGCTTCCTCGGCAACCCCTTTCAGTCCAGCGGGGCTCATTTCACGCGACGATCCGATGGCGAACCGGTCGCCGGCGACAATGAAGTTCTCGCCACGGTGGACACGTGCCCGGAAATCCGGCATCAAATACCGGAATGAACCAGCCTTCCAGCGCTCGTCGAGCGTCTCCAGGCTTTCGGAGACACAGTCGGCCGCGGGAGTGATCTGATCCGTGTCGATCGCGGCCAGTTTCCTCGCGAATTTCGTCCCCGGCAGGCTCATCGGATCCCAGAAAATGAGCGCCTTGCCGCGAATCAGCTTTTCCGACGTGGCGGTGACATCCCCTGAGCCTTCGCGCAGCGATTCGGGGGCGGTTCCCGTCTTCAGCCGGGCCGGCTGAATGGTGTGCATCCCTTAATGCTAGCTCACGGCCGAATCTCACACAGCTTGCCGGTCACGCCGGTGGCTTCGTCACGGTGGCGCGGAATCCGGCGCACACCACGACAGGCTGACCCGGATACTTCGGATATCGCGGGTCGATCGATGACAAGCGACATAGATAGAACACCGAGCCGCGGTCGCTGGTGATCACCTGGACGTTGACGCATCTCGGGCAGAGTCCGGAAGGTCCCGGTTGCTCCCGTCCGCGCGAATCGTCCATCATGGAACCATGTTTACCTCGGAAGCGGTGACGCGCGGCGTGCGCGTGCAGGTTTTGTCGGAGTACGCGCCGGAGCGTTCCGATCCGGGTCGGAACCAGTGGTTCTTCCTCTATACGATCACGATCACGAACGACGGCAGCGAGACCGTCCAGCTGCTGACGCGGCACTGGATCATCACCGACGCGGAAAACAAGGTCGAAGAGGTCCGCGGCCCTGGTGTCGTCGGCAAGCAGCCGATCCTCAAGCCTGGCGAGTCGTTCGAGTACACCTCCGGCTGCCCGCTGACCACGCCCTTCGGGTTGATGGAAGGCACCTACCAGATGGTGACCGCGGGAGGCGAGCGCTTCGACGCGAAGATCGCGCCATTCACGCTCAGCGAACCCTACACGGTCCATTAACTCCTAAGTTCTAACTTCTAACTTCTAAAAGAGTTTAGGAGTTAGGCGTTAGGAGTTAGAGTTATCAAGCGAAGGAACAGTCTTTTGCGAGGGCTTCGCCGAGCAGTTGCAGGTAGCGCCGGCGGGGGATCTCGATTGCGCCGAACTGCGCCAGGTGGGGCGTGACCCACTGTGTATCGAGCAGCACGTAGCCGCGGTGGCGTAGCCTGTCCACCAACGCGGCGAGGGCTACCTTCGAGGCGTCGGTCACGTGGTGGAACATCGACTCGCCGAAGAACGCGCCGGCGATTGCAACGCCGTACAGACCGCCGGCCAGCCGCCCATCCTGCCACGTCTCCACCGAGTGGGCATACCCGGCCTGGTGCAACGCGACATAGCTGGCATGGATCTCCGCGTCGATCCACGTCCCCGCCCCGTCATCGTCGCGTTCGGCTTCGGCACAGGCACGAATCACCGCATCGAAACCACGATCGATCGCGATCTCGAAGGCGCCGCTCCTGACGACACGCGCCAGGCGGCGCGAGATCTGGAAGGTGTCGAGTGGGATCACCCCTCGTGGATCTGGCGAGAACCACCGGATCGTGCCGTCTCCAACGGCCATCGGGAACCATCCGCTGGCGTACGCGGACAGCAGCCGATCGAGTGAAAGCACAATCGTTCAGCGCAATATGAGGACAGCGCAGCGGCCATGTTCGAGGAGTGCGTGCGCGGGTCCAGAATCGTCGTCGCCTCCGCGCAGCTGTACGATCGCGAGGTCCACTTTCTCCTCGGTCGTGTAGCGCACCAGCTCCTCCGCCGCCGGTCCGGTGCGAACGACGAATAGGACACCAAGACGTTCCTGGTCTTCGACCGGAATCAGCGCCGCGAGTCGCTCCTGGGCTTCGGTGGCAATGGCGTCATGGAGCTCGGGGAGGCGATCCGCGCTCATTTCCGCCGTCCAGCCGGCTGAAAGCGGTTCCGCCACCGTGTAGAGCACATGGAGACGCGCGTTGAAAGACTCCGCCATCCGTCGAGCAAACATCACCGCACGGTCGAACGTTTCGTCGGGCCCGCCGTGGACCAGGATCTCGCGCATTTCACCGTCTGGCATCTGTCCTCCTGATCCCCATTCTGGCACGCGCGTGTTAACATTTTGAATCCCCGCCAACCTTTCGATGGATTCTGCCTGGGTCCCCGCCTCCGTACGCGCGCTTCGCGGGTATACGAGCGAGACGTTCTTTCACGACCTGACTGCCGGCGTCGTGGTCGCACTGGTGGCGCTCCCGCTCGCGATGGCTTTCGCCATTGCATCCGGGCTGACACCGCAGGCCGGCATCTACTGCGCCATCGTCACCGGGTTCCTGATCTCGGCCCTTGGAGGGTCCCGTACCCAGATCGGCGGCCCGACCGGTGCGTTCGTGGTCGTCGTCGCCGGCATCGTCGCGGAACACGGTGTCGAGGGGCTCTACCTCTGCACCATGATGGCGGGGGTCCTGCTCGTGATACTCGGCGTGACGGGAATGGGAAATGCCGTCAAGTACCTCCCGCGGCCGGTCGTTGTCGGATTCACGAACGGCATTGCCGTGCTCATCGCGAGCACGCAGATCAAGGACTTCTTCGGCCTCAACCTGCCGGTCGTACCCGCGGAGTTTGCCACTCGCATGGTCGCCCTGGCGCGAAACGCTTCGACGATCGCCGCCCCGGCGACGATCGTCGCGGTGTGCGCGCTTGCCGGAATGATCATGCTTCGTCGCCTGTACCCGCGGATTCCGGGTACGGTGCTGGCGCTCGGGGTCGGGACGGCCGCGGTCGCGTTCCTGGGGCTGGACGTCGAAACCATCGGCTCCCGCTTCGGTGGCATTCCTTCCGGACTTCCAGACGCATCCATTCCGACCTTCAAGGGATCGCTCATCCCCGTACTCATTCGCCCGGCCCTTACCGTGGCGATGCTCGGTGCAATCGAATCGCTGATGTCGGCCGTGGTTGCGGATCGCATGAGCGGTGACCGTCACAACCCGAACGCAGAGCTCGTCGCCCAGGGGATCGCCAACATCGCCTCGCCGATCTTTGGAGGGCTGCCAGCAACCGGCGCGATCGCTCGGACGGCGACCAATATCCGCAGCGGCGCGCGTACCCCGGTTGCCGGCATGATGCACGCGGTGGTGCTGTTGATCATCCTGCTGATCGGCGCACCACTCGCACGGTTCATTCCCATGCCCGTGCTCGCGGCGATCCTGCTGATCGTGTCTTACAACATGGGGGAGTGGCACGAAATCCCGAGGCTGCTCCGCCTGACGCGAATGGACATTGCCGTCTGGCTCGTTACATTCGCCTTGACCGTCTTCGCCGACCTCACGCTGGCGGTCGAAGTCGGAATGATCCTGGCGGCGCTCCTCTTCGTCCGGAAGGTCTCAGTAACGACGACGGTCTCGCGTGTCACGCCGGAGTACATCGAAGCCGGGCGCGTCCATATTCTGCAGGACAAGAGAATCCCGCCATATGTGACGATCTTCCGCATCCACGGTCCACTGCTGTTCGGGATGACCGACAAGATTGCACGGATCACCGACCGTATCGAGCGCTTGCCGGAAATCGTGATCGTGCGGCTGCGGAACATGACGGCGATCGATGCGACCGGCGTCCGCGCGCTCGAAGAGCTGGCCGAAGCGTTGCGCGACTCCGGTCGCGCCCTTGTGCTCTGCGGCGCTCGCGAGCAACCAGCGGCGCTGATGAAGGCGTCCGAATTCCATCTGCACGTTGGTGACCGTAATATCTGTCCGAACATACAGACGGCCCTCGACCGGGCCGAGGAATTGCACCAGGCCGGGTCGGTAGCTCCTCAGGCGCCTGGGGTCTCAGGTCCGTAAGTCCCTCGAAAGGATTATTGATGGCGAAAGTGACCGTAGAAGGGTTTGCGACTGTCGAAGTGCCGGATGACAAGCGGCTGGTGCTGGCGATCGAAGAAGACGCCGGCGTCGACGTGCTCCATGCCTGCGGCGGCAACGCCCGCTGCACGACGTGCCGGGTCGAGTTCATCGACGGTGAACCCCAGAGAATGACCGCAGCGGAGAAGCAGGTCCTCGCCGCCCGCGAGCTGACCGGCGTCCGGCTGTCGTGCCAGATCCCCTGCGATCACGACATGACCGTCCGCGCGATCAGCCGCCTCGAGGGCAGCGGCAGACCGGATCCCGGACCCAAACCGGCAACCGAAATCACCCCTCCGCCCGAGTGGGTGCCCAAGGAATAACTCCGAACTTCGCGAACCTCGAACTTCGCAAGGCGCGCCGATTGCTCGACGTTTAGGAGTTGGAAGTTAGGAGTTAGACTTGTTGCTATCTGTCTCTGATGGTTGGAATCAGGTATTCGCTGAACGCGCGGTGAAAGTCGTAGCGCGGGGCGAAGCCCCAGTCGTCCCGTGCGGCGCTGTCGTCGACATCGGCCGGCCAGGAGTCGACGATGCCCTGGCGCTTGACGTCGTTTTCCCAGGTGATCGTTGCGTCTGGAAATGCGGTCAGGACCACGTCACGGATCTCCTCGGCCGACGGGTTGAACGCGCCGACGTTGTAGGCGGTTCGTGAGAGCGCGTCGCGCGGCGCCGCTGCCAGCGTGAGCAGGGCGTCGACGCCGTCCGGCATCGCCATGAACGGTATGCGCGTATCGGGGCGGACGAAGCACCCATACGCCTCACCCTGCGCAGCGGCGTGGATCATCTCGGGTGCATAGTCTGACGTGCCGCCGGACGGCACCGTCAGGGCCGAGATCAATCCCGGAAATCGCACGCACCTGAAATCAACCCTGCCCGACGCGGCTTCCGCCGCCAGTTGCTTGTAATACCGCGCGTAGTAATGTCCGAGCTGTTCGCAATACAGCTTGTTGCATCCGTACATCGTCCGCGGGTGCGTCCACTCGTCCTCTTTCACGCGCCCGGCGCGGGCCTTGTCAGCCACCGAAGGGAGTCCATAAGCGGCAATCGACGATGGATAGATGAAGACGACGCGCTGGCCGTGCGATTCCGCCTCGTGCTGCGCGAATTCCAGGAGGTTGAGGGTGCCCTCGACGTTGACCTGGTGTGCCGTGACCGGCGTGAACTCCGAGCGGGTTGACAGTAGCGCGGCGAGGTGGAACACCAGCTCCACTCGGTACTCGGCAAGGATCCGCTCCAGCACCGCGCGGTCGAGGATTGAGCCGGTGATCTCGCGATCAACGAGCCGGCCGACATCCGCGTCGAGCGGGCTGACGTCGAGAGTCACGATCGCGCGTTGCTTCGAGGTTGAGAGCTGTGCGATCAGGCCATGCCCGATCTCCCCTCCCGCCCCGGTTATCAGTACAGACTGGTTTACGCATATTCGTCGTTGTTCTCACAAGAGTTCAGGAGACCAAGAGAAAGCAGAAGACCAAGAGACAGGAACTGGGCTGGGGCCGCGCTTCGCGCGGCTGGACAGCAGACGAAACGCCAGATGCAAGCGCCTTGAGTGGTCATGTGGCGTTTGCATCTGGTGTTTCGACTGCTGTCCTGACGCCGGCCGCAGGCCGGCGTCCCCAGCCTCGATTCTCCTGATCTCCTGATCTCCTGTTCTCGTCTCCTGATCTCTATCTGGGGATCGCCGGCCAAACCGTGACGATCGAAGCGATGATGGCCAGCGCGGTGAGCACCAGGCAGAGCAGCGCGCCGATCAGGTGCCAGAGGCTTTGCGGCTTCAGCGGATCGAGCACCATGCCGGCCAGATAGCCGCCGATGAAACCGCCGGCATGCGCGGCGTTGTCGATCCCCGGCATGATGAGGCCGAAGACGAAGAACCCGAGCGCGTACCCCTTTGCCTCGGCGTGGACGATGCTGCTGCCGGAACGGCGTCCGTAGTACATCACCGCGCCAAGCAAGCCGAAAATCGGTGCGGATGCGCCAAGTGTGAGATACGCACCGAACAACGGAATGTTGAACAGACCGGCGAACGAGCTCAGGAGGAACCCGCCGATCGACCCCATCGAATAGATGATGATCATCCGCGGCGCGCCGTAGATGTCAGCAGTGGGCGGCGCAAGATTGCGCACCGCCATCATGTTGAAGAGCAGATGGAGGATCCCGCCGTGGAGCCAGCCGGCGCTGAGCACGGTCCACCACATCCCGTACTGAAACACCGGGGCCGCACCGCTCGCGCCGAACAGCAGCTTTGCCAGCGGTGCGGGTGACAGCGCGCCAAGCGGGTTGCCGCCGCCCATGATGTCGAATCCCCAGCGGTAGCTGAGAAGCAGGCCGAGCCCGTAGAGGATCGAACAGCCGTAGAGGATCAGCGTGACGAAGAACCCGATATCGCCGCCGAGGACGCGCAACATCGACGCGTAGCCCCACAAACCTGGGTTCCGGCGACCACAGGTGTAGCACTGTTCGTCGTTGACGCCGACGAGCGAACCGCACGGGCACACCACGGATCCGGTCCGCTGCCGCTTGAACATCCGCAAAAAGCATATAACGATCGTTCCGGCATGCGTGTTCTCGTGACCGGCGGAACCGGATATCTTGGCCGAGCCATTGTCCGGGCGTTGCACGCCGCCGGGCACGAACCGGTGGTATTCGCGCGACGCGCCCGTGCAGCGGCGCTGCCGGGGACGATGGTCGACGGCGACATTCGCGATCTGGCGTCCGTCAAACGCGCTGCCGAACCGGTCGACGCGATCATCCACTCCGCCGCGCTGGTCAGTCTCTGGCGGCCGAGGTCGACGGACTTCGATGAGGTCAACATCGGCGGGCTCGCGAATGTCCTGGAAGCCGCTCGCGGAGGCGGTATCCGGCGGATCGTCTACACCTCGTCCTTCCTCGCACTACCTCCCGCCGGACGTGATCGGCCGCTCGACGCGAATGACTACCAGAGAACGAAACGAATCGCGCGTGACCACGCGGTCGACGCGCTCGCCGCCGGCGTACCGCTCGTCATTCTCTACCCCGGCGTCGTCTACGGACCCGGCCCCGCAACAGAAGGCAATCTGGTTCGACGTCTTCTCGGCGATCACGCGCACGGGCGGCTGCCCGGCGTCGTCGGGAGTCGACATACGTGGTCGTTCGCTTACGTAGACGATGTGGCCGATCTGCATGTCGCCGCCGTTGAGCGGACGGAGGCATCCGGCGAATATCAGGCCGGCGGGGAGAACGTGCCGCAGATGCGGATCTTCGAAATCGCGCGCGAGGTTACCGGACGTCCGCTGCCGCGGCGCATCCCTCGCGCCGCCGCACGAATGGCTGGGGCGACCGAGGAACTGCGGGCACGGGTGACCGGACAGCCGCCCCGTCTCACGCGAGGTGCAGTTACAATTTTTTCTTACGATTGGCCGCTCGACAGCAGCCGCAGCGCCAGGGAACTGGGTTATCGCATCACGCCGCTGGCGGCCGGCATTCGGACGACGCTGGCAGCGCTGGAGTAACACCCGAGCCCGACTCGAACCGTCCGAAACTAATACACAGCCGGGGCCGGTCAGGAACTAACCATCACCCCCAACTCCCGTCTAAACAATCGGATGCCGCAGACGGACGCCGCAGCCGTCGCGCTGGCCCGCGACGGAGACAGCGAAGCTTTCCATGCACTCGTGGATCGCCACAGCCGCGCCGTGTACCGTCTCGCGTATCGCATGACTGGCAGCCCGCATGACGCCGAAGACGTCGTTCAGGAGACTTTTTTGAGGGCATACAAGCAGCTCGGTCGGTTCGAGTCACGCGCGAACTTCGGCACCTGGCTGCACCGGATCGCGGTGAACTGTTCGATCGATCTGATTCGGTCGCGGCCGCACCGCGAATCGGCGCATGACGGCGCGGATCTCGAAGCGTTCGGCGCCGCTGTCGAACGGAACGACACCGCCGGCGCTTCGCCGGAACGTCTCATGATGAGCACCGAGGTGCAGGAGCGAATCAACAACGCGATGACCGGGCTCAGCCCGATGGAACGCGCGGCCTTCATGCTGCGCCACTTCGAGGGGCGCTCGATCGAGGAGATCAGCCAGTCGCTGGGGCTCAAAACGAACGCGACCAAACACAGTATTTTTCGCGCTGTCCGCAAGATGCGGATCGCTCTCGAACCGTTCGTCACCGACGCTGACCGACCACTGATTACTGACCACTGATTACTGATTACTGATTACTGATATACTGATAGCTGATGACTGACATGGGACATCTGAACGAAGAAGACCTCGTCCTCCACTTCTACGGGGAACTGGACTCGGCGGGTGTGACACGCACTGAGGCCCACCTGGCCGGCTGCGGCGACTGCCGCGCCAGCTACACGCGCCTGCAGCGGGTGATGGCGGCGGTCGACATGGTGCCCGATCCGGTGCTGCCTGAAGGCTTCGAGCGAGTGACGTGGGCACGGCTGCAGCCGTCGCTGCGGCGGAGCACCGGTTGGCGGTCGTGGTTCGTCCTTGCCCCGGCAAGTCTGGCGCTCGCCTCGGCGGTCCTGATCCTGGTCACGGGTGCATTCTTCGCGGGACGTCTGTCCCGCGCACCCGAACCAGCCGCAGTCGTCACTGCGGACCAGTTCCGGGAGCGCGTGCTTCTCACCGATGTCGGCGAGCATCTCGATCGCTCGCAGATGATGCTCGTCGATCTGGTCAGCGCCGGGGAGGGTGATGCCGTCGACATGGCGTCTGAGCGCCGCCGCGCCGAGGACCTCGTCGTTGCCAATCGACTCTACCGACAGACCGCCGAAGAATCCGGCGAAGTACGGGTCTCGGAGCTCCTCGACGAGCTCGAGCGTCTGCTCGTCGACCTGGCGGCAAGTCCCGACACAATGTCACCGGCGGATAGGGAAAACGTTCGAACGCGGATTGACGCGAATGGATTGCTGTTCAAGGTACGCGTCCTGTCCGCGACGCTACGAGAACGGCAGAAGCAGATGCGGGCGCGAGCCGGCCAGAGCTCCTAGCGACGCCCGCCGACAACAAGCGCAATAACCGGAAATCGAGATAGAGACACATGATGAAGCATTCAGTTACAGCCGTAAGCGTCCTGGCGATCACCTTTCTGGCTGGCCCCACGTCAGCGCAACCAGCATCCGCACCGCCGAAGCCGCCGGTGCCGAACACGGTGAACGGGCCTGCCCTGAGCCAGTCGAAGGGACAACCACCCACGGTTGCGAAGCCACAGAAAGAGGTGCCGCTGAACTTCGAGCACCTGATGACGCTCGCTCAGGACGCGACGCTGATGGTCGACGCACATAAGGATCTGATCGCCGACATGGCCCTTATGGCAGACGACTTCGCGCTGCTCAAGGACTTTCACATCAACGACCTTCATCTGGATGTCGCGTCGGCCTTCGAACATCAGTCCTCCTCCGAGGATCGCCAGAAGGAGCGGGAGGCAGAAGCGCGCGAACGCGAGCGCGAGCGGGAGCTCCGCGTTTATGAGGACGCCATCCGTGCGCGGGATGAGTCTCGCTGGGAGCGCGCTGTCGAGCGCTTCAACGATGTGGCGACGATGAAGGGCAACCGTGCGGACGCGGCGCTCTACTGGAAGGCCTATGCGCAGGATCGCCTCGGCCAGCGCGCCGACGCCCTGTCGACGATTTCAGCGCTCGCACGTGACTATCCGAAGAGCCGCTACCTCAAAGAGGCCAGGGCGCTCGAAGCTGAAGTCCGCCGGAACGCCGGCCAGCCGGTGCGTCCCCAGGACCAGGCGGACGAAGACCTCAAGCTCATGGCGATCGCCGCACTGCAGCACCAGTCGCCCGACCAGGCGATCCCGATGCTCGAAAAGCTGCTCGCCGGAACCAGCTCGCCGAAACTGAAGGAACGCGCCCTCTTCGTCCTGGCGCAGAGCGATTCGCCGCGCGCAAGGGACGTCCTCAGGGACATCGCCAAGGGGAGCTCGACGCCGGAACTTCAGAGCCGGGCGATCAGCTACCTCGGAGTTCACGGCGGGCGTGAGAGCCGCGCGGTGCTGGCGGAGGTCTACGCCGCGTCGACCGACGTGGACGTCAAGAAGCGGATCCTGCGCGCGTTCATGACCGGCGGCGAGAAGGACCGCCTGTTCACCGCGGCGCAGAGCGAGCAGAATCCCGAGCTTCGTGCCGTCGCCGTGCAGCAGCTCGGCGTGATGGGAGCGCATGCGGAGCTATCGCAGCTCTATCAGAAGGAATCGAGCGTCGACATCAAGAAGTCGATCATCCAGGCCATGTTCGTCGGCGGCAACTCGACGCGGATGATGGAGCTGGCCAAGGCAGAGCCGAACGCGGATCTGCGGCGTCTCGCGATCCGGAACCTCGGATTGATGGGTTCGAAAGGGACCGGGGACACTCTGGTCGAAATCTACAGCAGCGATAAGGATGTGAACGTCCGCAAGGCGGTCATTCAAGCTCTCTTCCTCCAGAACAACGCCACCGCGCTCGTCACCCTCGCGCGCAAGGAAGGGGACATGACGATGAAGAAAGAGATCGTCCAGCGCCTCTCGAACATGAATTCGAAAGAGGCGATCGACTACATGCTGGAACTGTTGAAGTAGGTCGATATGTCAAGACGCTATGTCGCCATCGCGGTAGCACTCTCGACGTGCAGCATGCTCGGTGCGGCGACAGCCGCATCGTCTCGCCGAAGCCCTCAGGGCGAAGGCGGACAGCCGCGCATCGTCAATGGACGTGTCAACGCCCAAGCGGCCGGCAGCCTGGCGCAGACGTTCAAGTCGCTCGTGGCGGCGCAACCGGAGATCGCGTGGATCGGCTATGCCGTCCCCGTCGACGATCGCGATCGGACGATGTGCTGCTTCTCATCCGCGGACGGAACGACATGGGTCTCCGGCACGTCGAGCTCGAGCATGCAGTGCTGCGGAGCCTGCCGAATCGAGCCTGCCGCCGATGTGGCGGCCGCCGTCAAACAGGGGCCGCCGAAGCCGACGACGCCTCCCGCGTCGGTGAGACTCGAAGGCTCGGAACGAGCGGTGATCCTTTTCCGGATCGCCGATCGGAAAGTTGAGCGGATTCGGATGTTCTCCGAGGACTGCGAGCTGGACGCCGGCGGTCGACCGGTGCGCTGGCTGCAGGACGTTCGTCCGGCCGAAAGCCTTGCGCTTCTCGAATCGCTGATCGGACCCGACACGGGACGGAAGGACCGCGTAAGCAACTCGGCGATCAGCGCCATCGCCGTGCACGCCGAGCCGGCGGCGACCAGCATCCTCGAGCGGCTCGCGCGGTCGCACGCCGCCACGTCGATCCGCGGAGAAGCAATCTTCTGGCTCGGTCAGAAGGCCGGCAGGAAGGCAGTCGGGATCATCAGTGAAGCAATCGAAAAGGACCCGGAGACCGAAGTCAAGAAACGCGCGGTCTTCGCACTGAGCCAGCTCCCCAAATCGGAAGGGGTGCCGCTCCTGATCGACGTGGCTCGAAAGAATCAAAACCCCGCGGTCAGGAAGCAGGCGATCTTCTGGCTGGGACAGTCGAGAGATCCGCGCGCCCTCGAGTTCTTTACCGAGTTACTGAAGTAGTTACGCCTCGACCGTTTCGATGTTGATAACGCTCTCGGCGAGCGCCGTCAGCTTCTTGTCGGTGGAGGTTTCTTCGTCCAGCGTCTGCTGGAGCAGTTTCGCGACCTTGCGGAAGCCGAGCATCTCCGCATGCGTCCGGGCAGTACCGTAGCCGGCGATCTCGTAGTGCTCGACCTTCTGCGCCGCGCCGATCAACCCGGCGTCGATGTTCTCTTCGTCGAGCTCCGCCATGGTCTCCTTGCCCTCTTCGAGCAGGCCTTCCATACCCTTGCACTTCTTGCCGGTCAGCTTCGATATGCCGAGCTCGTCGCCGATCTGGTCGAGCCGCTCGACCTGCCGCCGGGTTTCCTCGAGATGACGCTCGAACGCCCGCTTGAGGTCGGGGGACTCCGCAGGCCTTGATCATCTTCGGCAGTGCCCTGATGATCTGGTTCTCGGCGCTGTAGAGGTCCTTCAGTTCGTCGTGCAGTAATTCTTCGAGTGGATTCGTCGTTTCTTCCGCCATGCAACCCTCCTGGACGTGTAAATCAATCTTGTGTCACGGATGGAGTCTGCAAGCGAAGTGCCGCGCGTCTGCTCTTGCAGCTAGTGAACCCCCGGGCTCGTCTGCAACATCATCGGATCCGCGCCAAGCCGACGAATGGCGGTCTCCCACATTCGAGAGCTCTCGACGTCGAAGACCAGGTCCACTTCGACGTCCGCCATCAACCACGCGGACTGCGCGAGCTCGTCGTCAAGCTGCCCCGGGCCCCAGCCCGCGTATCCGGCCAGTACACGCGCGCGCGGAGCAGGACGGGACTGCAGCACCCGCCGCAATACCTCCGGCGATGTCGACAGGTACAGGCCGTCGACGATGGTGCGAAATTCTGTGCCGACCGGGGGCTCCCCCATCAGAATCCAGCCGCGGTCAGGCTGCACCGGGCCGCCGATGCACAGGGGCAGCTCGTTGCCTGCCGCGACGGGCGGGTCGAGTTGGACCATCGTGCTCGCCGGCACTTCAGTCGGTCGGTTGAGAACGATGCCGAATGCACCCTCGGGAAGGTAATCGCACAGCAGGACGACCGTCCTGGCGAAGTTCGGGTCCTGCATCTGTGGCATCGACAGGAGCAATGTCGGTTTGAAAATGCTCATTTGCGTCTCGGATCCTGTTGAGCGATCGCTCGCGTCACTTTCTTCAGATCG
This sequence comes from uncultured Acidobacteriota bacterium, assembly GCA_963810305.1. Classification (GTDB taxonomy): domain Bacteria; phylum Acidobacteriota; class Vicinamibacteria; order Vicinamibacterales; family 2-12-FULL-66-21; genus JACDCA01. Next base: position 78,502 of record CAWEMY010000013.1, on the reverse strand, counting down.
GCCACGAACTCGCGCATTTCCACGCGCCTGGATTCGTCGTCAGGCGCCCGCAGAATGGATGAGGGATGCACCGTGGCGGTAACGAGGGGGGCGAGCGTCGACGGCACGAACGTCCCGCGCTGCTGCGTCACCTTGAATGCTCTTCCGAGCAACGCCTGTGCCGCCGTGGCGCCCAGACAGACGAGCACGCGTGGCTTGACCAGCCCGATTTCTGTGTCGAGCCATGGGCGGCAGGCGCCGATTTCCGCCGCGTTCGGCTTCGCGTGAATCCGGCGCTTGCCTCTCGGCTCCCACTTGAAGTGTTTCACGACGTTGGTGACGTAAACACGGGATCGGTCGATCCCCGCTTCCTCGAGCGCGCGATCCAGTAGCCGGCCAGCGGGTCCGACAAATGGATGACCGGCAAGATCCTCGGCGTCGCCCGGTTGCTCGCCGACCATCATGATGTCGGCTCTGGGAGGTCCCTCGCCGAAAACCGTCTGCGTTCCGCGCTTGTAGAGGTCGCAGGCCTTGCAGTCCTGCGCGATGTCACGAACCGCCGGCAGGGAGGGTTTTTCAGGCAGCAGTTCGGGCACCGGCTGCCCCGGTCGCGGTTCACGCGGCGGACGCTTAGCCATCGAGCTGCTCCATCGCCCAGTCCACGTGTTCCCTCACCAGCGGATCCCGACTGGTCTCCTCGGATGACTCGTCCAGCGCGGCGGCAGCCTCAGCGTCGCCGCTGTTCCCGATCGCGACGGCAAGATTCCGCCGCAGGCGTCGCACGCCCGCGCGCTTCATCGGACTGCCCTTCAACAGCTGGCGCAGTTCGTCGTCCCTCTGCCGCCACAGATCCAGAAGACGTGGCGCATGGAGGCCAACTGCGAGGCTGCCACGCCGGATCGTCCGAGACAGCCGCCCGGCGATTCCACGGGCAGACGTCCTGACAGATATCGCAGCCGTAGGCGTGCGTGCCGACTGCGGAGCGGTAATCGAGTGGGATCGCCCCCTTGTTCTCGATCGTCATGTAGGAAAGACAGCGTCGAGCATCGAGCTGGTACGGCGCGGTCAGCGCGCCAGTCGGGCACGAGTCGATACACAGCGTGCATCTGCCGCAGTGGTCGAGCGCGCGCGTGTCAGGGTCGAGCGCGAGATCGCAGATGATCGCCGACAGGAACAACCACGAGCCAAGATCACGGTTGATGAGGCAGGTGTTCTTGCCGATCCAGCCAAGACCTGCGTGCTGTGCGTAGACTCGCTCCTGGATCGGCCCCGTGTCGACATAGGCGCGATGCTCGAACGGACCGGCGATCTCGCGCAAGTGCTCAACCAGACTCGTCATCCGTCCCTGGATCACGCCGTGGTAATCGTCTCCCCACGCGTAGCGCGCGATCGACGCACGAGACGTCTCGGCGTCCGCGGTCGAGTAGGGGTAGGCGGTGTTGTACAGGGTGCCAAGGACGATCACCGATCGGGCGGACGGAAGAACGGAGCGGATGTCGGATCGCCGGTCCGCGGTCCGCTCCATGTAGTGCATCTCGCCGTGGTAACCACGCGCCAGCCACTCGCGGAGAAACTGCAGCTCCTCGAAATTCTCGACGGGAGCGATGCCGCACAGATCGAAGCCGCATGCTGCGGCTCGCTCCTTCAAGACGGCTGTGATCGCACCGCGCACTGGACTGGTCGATCATAGCGGCCGGCTTAGCCGGTCACGCGTCTTGACGAGCTGCCGCAGCACATACGGCAGGATGCCACCGTGGCGGAACGCGACGAGCTCCTCCGGCGTGTCGATGCGCGCAACTGCCGCAAACTCGCAGACTTTACCGTCCTCGGATGTCGCTCGGACCGCCACGGTGCCGCCGGCCGTCAGTTCCTGTCCCATGCCAAGGACGTCGAACGTCTCGTGCCCGGTGAGCTTCAGCGTCGACGCCGTCTCCAGGTCGCGGAACTGCAGCGGCAGGACGCCCATGTTCACGAGATTGCTGCGATGAATGCGCTCGTAGCTCTCCGCGATCACCGCGCGGACGCCGAGCAGCAGCGTTCCCTTTGCGGCCCAGTCGCGCGACGACCCGGAACCGTACTCTTTGCCGGCGATCACGAGCAGCGGCACGCCCCGCTCGCGGTAGGCGACGGACGCGTCGTAGATCGTCCGCACCTCGTGGTCCGGCAGCAGCGTCGTCCAGCCTCCCTCGGTGCCGGGAGCGAGCTGATTGCGGAGGCGGATATTGGCGAACGTACCGCGCATCATCACTTCGTGGTTGCCGCGGCGCGCACCGTACGAATTGAAGTCGGCTGGCGTCACCCCTTTGGAGATGAGGTATCTGCCGGCGGGGCTGTCGGCCGGAATCGAGCCCGCTGGTGAGATGTGATCGGTCGTGACGCTGTCGCCAAGCACGGCGAGGACGCGGGCGCTGCTGATGTTCGCCGGCGGGCGTCGGTTCGAGCGTCAGCCCCTCGAAAAACGGCGGATTGCGAATATAAGTGGAGTCTTCGTCCCACGCGAACCGCTCGCCCAGCGGGACCGCGAGGCTGCGCCACCGATCGTCGCCGTTGAACACCGTCGCGTATTGTTCGCGGAACATGTCAGACTTCACGGCCTTCAGCATCGTCTCCTGGATCTCCCGCTCGCTCGGCCAGATGTCCCTGAGATAGACCGGGCTGCCGCTGCGGTCCCGGCCGAGCGGCTCCGATGTGAGATCGATCTGCATCTTCCCCGCAAGCGCATAGGCCACGACCAGGGGCGGCGAGGCGAGATAGTTCGCCCGGACCTGCGACTGAATTCGCCCTTCGAAGTTGCGATTGCCGCTGAGCACCGACGCCACGACCAGGTTCTTGTCGCGCACGAAGTTGGATACCGCCTCGGGCAGCGGACCGCTGTTGCCGATGCACGTCGTGCAGCCGTAGCCGACGATATTGAACCCGAGCTCCGCGAGGTATTCGAGAAGCCCTGAGGCCTTGTAATACTCGGTGACGATCAGCGAGCCCGGCGCGAGACTGGTCTTGACCCAGGGCTTCACGGTGAGCCCACGCTGCACCGCGTTACGCGCGAGCAGACCTGCCGCAATCATCACGCTGGGGTTCGACGTGTTGGTACAGCTGGTGATCGCCGCGACGACCACCGACCCGTGATCGAGATCGTCGATGCCGGGCGTGAGCTCCAGCTCGGCGACCGCCGCTGCCGCGGTAGCCGATGCCGCGGTGGCCGCTGCCGGCGACGTCGTCTCCCCGGGCTTGACCACCGGGACTGGCAGGCTTCGGCTTGCGCTCGGCGAGCATGGTCTCCAGCGCCTGCTGGAATTTCAGCTTCGACTGCCGCAGTGACACACGGTCCTGTGGACGCTTCGGGCCGGCGAGACTCGGCTCGACGGTCGACAGATCGAGCTCCAGCGTCGCCGTGTAGGTGGGATCGATCGAATCGGCTGTGCGGAAAAGCCCCTGTTCCTTCGCGTAGGCCTCGACAAACTGGACGTGGTCTTCATCACGTGCGGTCAAGCGTAGATAGTCGAGCGTCATGTCGTCGATCGGGCAGATCGCGATGGTCGCACCGTACTCCGGCGACATGTTGCCCAGCGTCGCACGATCGGCGATCGTCAGCGACTCCAGACCCGGGCCGTAGAACTCGACGAATTTGCCGACCACTCCGAACTTGCGCAGCCGTTCGGTGATCGTCAGCACCAGGTCGGTGGCCGTCGCGCCTTCCGGCAGCCGGTCCAATAGTTTGAAGCCGACAACCTCGGGAATCAGCATCGAGATCGGCTGCCCGAGCATGGCGGCTTCCGCTTCGATGCCGCCAACGCCCCAGCCAACGACGCCGAGACCATTGACCATCGTCGTGTGCGAGTCGGTGCCGACGAGCGTGTCAGGGTACGCGAGGACCACGCCATCAACCGTTTCTTTGAACACGACACGCGCCAGGTACTCGAGATTGACCTGGTGGACGATACCTGTATCGGGTGGCACGACGCGGAAGTTGTCGAATGCTTCCTGTCCCCAGCGCAGAAACGTGTACCGCTCACGATTTCGCGTGAACTCCAGCGCGGCATTCAGGTCGGCGGCAGTTGCGTTCTGCGTAGTGATCCACCTGGACGGAGTGATCGATGACGAGCTCCACCGGCTGAAGCGGGTTCACCTTCGCGGGGTCGCCGCCAAGCCGGACGATGCCGTCGCGCATCGCGGCCAGATCGACGACTGCCGGGACACCGGTAAAGTCCTGCAGCAGCACCCGTGCCGGCGTGAACGCGATCTCCTTCTGCGCGCGCGAGGTGACGTCCCACCCGGCGAGCGTCCGCACGTCCTCGCCGTCCACGAACCGGCCGTCTTCGCGTCGCAGCAGGTTCTCGAGCAGGATCTTCAGTGAGTAGGGCAGCCGCGCGATGTTCGAGAATCCGCCGCGCTCGAGCGCGGGAAGGCTGAAGATGTCGGCGGCGACGCCTCCGGCGGTGAGCCGGGTGCGCGCATTGAAGGAGTTGAACGCGGCCATCCGTCAATCATTCCTCAGTCAGGAGGTGCATTCAAGAGGGTGCGGAGGGGTGCGGAGGGGTGCGGAGGGGTGCGAGGCGTAGCCGTGGCGAAGGTGGAGGTAAGCTCGGACTATACGTGTGTTGATCGCGCACCTGTCGGATCTGCATCTACGGGACCCGAACGACGTGACCTGGCTGGAGCGCCAGCTCGATCGCATCGCCCGGCGTCGTCCAGAGCATCTCGCGGTCACCGGGGATCTGCTGGACCGTTGGGATCCCGATCTTCTGGAGCTCGCGCTGGAGGCATTCTCCGTCCGCGGTTTCATGAATGCCGAGCGACTGACGATCTTCCACGGGAATCACGATCTTGCCTCGAGCGGCGGACATCCACGCCGAAGCGCCGATCTTTGGCGTCTCGCGCTCCGCTTCTGGGATCCGCCGCCGCTCGTCGAGCGACGGCGCAGGCGGTTTTATGCGGCGCTCGCGGCCCGCGGCGCGGGCGTTGGCGCGCAATCGCCGGTTCTCAAGGTTCTGCGCTCGGGACTACGGCTGGCGATCGTGGACACTGTGCCGGCGCCGTGGAAGCCGCTGCGCATCAGCGCCGGCAGCGTGACCGTGCACCACGGGGTCGGTTGCGTGCGTAAGCCGGAGATGGAGTGGCTGGCGCGGCAGCGCGGCGACTCCGCTTTGACCCTGCTGGCGCATCACTATCCTCTCGACGCGCCACAATTCACCTGGACTCCCCTGCGACCGGACTTCACGTCCGGCTTCTCGCGGCTGCTCGCCAAGGTCGTGAAAGAAGTGACCGTGCCGATGGCCATCGTTCCGGAGGATCGTGAGAGATTCTGGGCGGCCGCGACCGCGGCCGGGGTGAGACTCGTGCTCTGTGGCCACGTGCATCGAGCGAAATTCGAATGGCACCAGGGGATCGCCGTCGGCTTGAACGGGCAGAGCGGCGCAGAGTGGGCTGGACGAACCGTCGCGTACTACGAAATCACCGGCGACACCGTCACGGTGGATCTCGAACGCGTGGAGTGAACACGAGGCTCGGTACGCTGTCGCTGCGTCGCGTCACGCGTCAAGCACTGGAGCATCCGCGCGAGCGGCGCAGCGACGGCGCCGTGATGAATTCAGCGGCACGGTGGAAGCGCATCCCCCACGCCGCTTCGCTGTGCCGGCGAGCGGAAACGCGAGATGCAGAGGTTGTGCCGTACCTCCACCCGCGCGAGACCAGGGCCATGGCCGTTCCGACGGGAACATGCCCTGTTGTCAGAGACTAGTCGCACCAGGTAGATGCCGATATCCGGCTACTCCGACAGAATCCGAACGACAGACTGGCCGGGTCCCGAGCAGGAGCGCGCACAGCCAGGCGATGATTCTCGGCATCGAGAGCGGCGGTGAAACGACGAGTCTGGGTGACTACCGAGCAAGACGAGGATCGCCGGCGGGAGGCAACTCCGAGGACGCGCGCTCCCTACGATCAACGAGTCGGCTACGGTTCTGCTGGCTCGATCCGTCACACGATCGTATTGCCCGAGTGGTACGATCGAAGACTTACGAGCACGTGGTGTCACGTGTGGAAAGGAGCAGCTCATGGCCGTGAAACACATCCCTGCCGGATATCACAGCGTCACCCCGTATCTGATCGTCAACGACGCTGAACGCGCGCTCGATTACTACAAGAAGGCGTTCGGTGCGTCCGAGGTTTTCAGGATGGATGCGCCGGGTGGAAAGGTCGGACACGCCGAGATCCAGATCGGTGACCTCGCGCGTGATGCTCGCCGACGAGAACCCGGCATCGGGGAGCGCAGGCGCCGACGCAGGGCGTCAGTGCCCCGGTGCAGTTGATGATTTACGTCGAGGACGTCGACGCAACGTTCAAGCGGGCGCTGGCTGCCGGTGCCAAAGAGACCCAGCCGATCAAGAATCAGTTTTACGGTGACCGGTCGGGAACGCTCACGGATCCGTTCGGGCACGTGTGGACGATTGCGACCCACATCGAAGACGTTCCTGCGGATGAAATGCAACGACGCGCGGCGGAATACATGAAACAGCCGCAGAGCGTCTAGCTACCTGTTAGAAGACGTAGGCGAGGGAGAAAGCCGCGGTGGGCACGGTGCGGCGGTCTTCGTCGGCGCCGACGCCGCCGTCACGGATGGACAGGAGCGCCTCGAGGCGATAACCGAATTTGCGACGGCCTCTGCCGAACCAGGACTTGATGCCACCACCGACGTGGTATTCGATTCCAGTTTCGATGAATTCATCGCCCGCGTGAAGATCGCGGACGTGGCCGGCCCCGCCGAGCAGAAACGGCTTCATGCCCGGACCCGAACCGAAGTGATACAAGAGCGATCCGGTGAAGAGATAGCTGGTCACCGACTCGGACGCCACAATCGCGGGCGCATCCTCGAAATCATCAGAAAGGCTGACTTCCAGGCTGGGACGTGAGTACTGCACCCCTCCTTCGATCGCGATGGCACGTGAGAAGTAGTACCCGATCCTGAACTGCCCGCCAAACGCCGGCTCGAGCGACGAGTCAGCCTGAAACAGTTGCAGCGGTCCCGAGCCGGTACTCGGGTTTCTGGTGAGTGTTGCCGGCTGATTCGAGAGATCCTTTCCCCCCTGATAGACGCCGCCACCGCTCAGTTCCACCGAGCCTTTGCGCGGGACTTCCCTCCCCACGAATACCTGCGCTTCGCATGTCGCCGCTATTGCCAGCACGAAAAGTGTGACGGATGCATACCGCAACAAAGTTGTCATAACGATGGGATAACCAGTCTCCAACCTTCAACGTGCGCAGCCCTAGGGGGCTGGCCTACGTCGTATCGTTCCGGCATTCCGCATCCGCGTCGCGCCCAGCGCACCCGCGCATCGCGCACCGCGCATCCCTACTTCGGTATTACCGTGATGGCGACGTTCGACACGCCTCCGCCCTTCGGGACGACGATGACCCGGTCGTGGAACTTCACCCGAAAGTCCGTATCGGCGTCCACCGTCTGGTCGAAGAAGCTCTCGACATCTCCATCGTCGAGCGGCTCAACGCGAAGGACGTGCGGGCCTGCCTCGAGTCCGGCGACGACGAAACGGCCGTCCTGGGTGAGCGCGAAGCCGCCGACCAGTTTGCCGGTGCGGGTGTTGAAGGCGACTACGTGGGCGCCGAGCACACCGCGGCCGGCCTTCAGGATGGTGCCGCTGATGCTGCCGCGCTCCTCACGAAAGTCGGCATCGGGATATGAGTCGGCGATGCCCGCCATGTCGTCGCTCTTGAGCGTCCGCCCTTCAATCGTGCCCGCTGAAAATGCGATCGGGAACATGACGGCCTCAGCGCCAAGCACGCGCCGCCCGCCCTGCCGCAGCTCCGTCTCCCCAAGTGCGGAATGACCCAGGCCGAGAAGATGGCCGAGTTCGTGAAGTGCGATCGACTCGACATCGAAGCGGTTCGTCTCGCCTCCCTGCGCGACCGACCAGGGGAAGAAGGCATTCAGAAAAATGTCCGACTCGAGAATCTCACCGCTCGCCGCGTCAAAAAGAAAATTGGTGGAGCCGAGGACGCGGTCGAGATCGGGCCGATCGGCAAAGCCGATGGTCGTCATGCCATCGCGGAGGACCGGTGCGGCAGACGTGAACCCGACAAACTGTGACGACAACTCGGTGAGCGGCACATTGGCCCACGAGGTAAACGCACGCCCAACCGCCTGCTGCAGTTGTGGTGCCGAGACGCCGCCGCCTTCGCGGTTGGTCACGAAATAGCGCACCGGCAGGTTGACCCATCTCAGGGTAACTGTGCCCCCACCCGACCTCATCCCACCCAATTTCAAGTACGCGGATGCCGAGTCGCCAGTCACTGCCAGCGCGGCGATCGTCAGGCCGAAAAGAAGCAGGCGCTTCATCGGCCGCTCCCCTGCTGCAACGCCGCACGGAGCTGTACGCCGAACGCATCGAGCGTCAACTGACGTCGACTGCTGTCGCCGCGGGTCACGCGTTGGGCCGCCGAACTTTGCGGCACGAGCAGTTGACGGATGACCATCCTCCGACCGGTGCGGGGATCCACCCGCACCCTGAAAAGCCCCTGATTCACGCCAAAGATCTGAGGGAGCGCGTCCGGGCGGCTCTTCAGGAACAAAACGGCTTCATCGCCGACGCGGAACTCCGGCGCGCCGACCATGACGCTTTTGAAGCGTCCGACCTGGCCTCCCGGCGTACGGAACGTGATGGTCGATGTCGCAGAGCCGCGATAGATGGTCGCTGGTTCGACGGTCACGTAGCTCTCGATCCGGTCGTCAACCCACTCCGCACGCACGTCGACGACGCGGCCGTGGACGATGATCTGCGATCCGGACACAATTTCGCGGAAGTCGGCAGGCAGGATGACCGTGGCGGTCAGCGTCGTCAGCGATCCAAGAACCAGGGCGAACGAGACACTCAAGGCACGCATGTCGCCCAGTGTACCGCAGGGCAGTAAACAGTTCGTAGTTGGCAGTTAACAATAATCAGTGGTCAATGGACAATCACCATTGTTCATTGAGCATTGTTCATTGATTACTGATCATTGATTACTGATTACTGATTACTGATTACTGCTCGCGACGTTCAGCACTGCGCGCGCGGCGCGCCGGCTCGCACCCGGATCGCCCAACCGCTGCTTCACCTCGTGAAGATCACGCCGGATGGACTCGGCATATTCGCGATCGGTGAGCATGCGGATGACTTCTGACGCAACGCGGTCGGGTGTGAAGTCGTCCTGAATCAACTCCGGCACGATCTTCCGTCCCGCGACCAGGTTGGCCATCGCGTAGGTGTCAACCTGCACGAACGGCTTGCCGAGCCGATACGTCAGCGCCGACAATCGATAGACGACGACCATCGGGCATTCGTGCAGTGCCGCCTGCACGGTGACGGTGCCGGACGCCACCACCGCGGCGTCCGCGGCGGCCAGAACGTCGTCGGCTCCCCCGTCGATCACGACGGCCGGAGAGGCGAGATCCTCGAGAGGCCGGAACAACGCTCGCGTCGAGGTGCGGCGCCCGCGCGACGACGAACTGAACGTCAGGCACGCGGCTGCGAACACGCGTCGCCGACTGCACCAGGTCGGGCAATATCGCCCGCACTTCATTGGTGCGGCTTCCGGGAAGCAGCGCCACCACCGGACGATTTGGGTCGAGCCGGTGCTCCGCCAGAAAGGTTTCGCGCGGCTGCCGCGGCGGCGTCACGTCGAACAACGGGTGGCCGACCCACTCGACCGGGACTCCGGCGTCACGGTAGATCTGTTCCTCGAACGGAAAGATCACCAGCACGCGATCCGCCAGACGCTTCATCGTATTCATGCGCCGGGGCCGCCACGCCCAGAGCTGTGGGCCGATGTAATACACGACCGGCACACCCCGTTTCTTCATCGCCCGCGCGAGAGCGAAGTTGAAGTCGGGGAAATCGATGGCGACGAACACATCGGGCGGGGTCTCGTCGGCGTCCGCGATCAGGCGTCGATAGGTCGCGTACGTCCTTGGCAGGATCCGCACGACCTCGAGCAGGCCGGTGACCGACAACCCGCTGAAATTCTCGACGAGCGTCGCCCCCGACGCCGCCAGCCGATCGCCGCCGAAGCCGACGATCGTCGTGGAGGGTTCCTGCGCGAGGAGTTCAGTCGCGAGCGCGCCGGCGTACAAGTCGCCAGACGGCTCGCCGCAGGAAATCATCACCCGCACGGGGAAACTATGAACTATGAACTGCGAACCGCGAACTGCGAACCGCGAACCGCGCGACCCGCGACCCGCGACCCGCGAACGACGTTGGACCAGCAGGCTTGACGAACAGTGATGGCTCGACCGGGACATTGAAATCGATGGTCTGGGTGAGGCGCTCGATGGGCGGCTGCCCTTCGACGTGCACGCGGATGCGGAAAGCAACCTTCATTCCCTGGACGTCGCGGTAATCGGAGAACGTCTCCTCCGTCGCGGGATCGCCAGGCCCGCCGCCGTAGCGTTGCGCGACGAGCAGGAATGTTTCGGGATCGAAGAGGAGAGTCACTTTTCGCTCCGGTGCGAGGTCCACTTCGAGCGACGGCACCGGTTTCCCTTCGAGGATCACCTCCGCGCCGCGACGAGTGGTGACCCGATTGTCGTTGACGGCGAGCAGCATCGAAATGATGTCGCGCTGCACCCCGGCTTTGAGGATCCCGGCAAACTGTGGAGGCGCGTCACGCGGGCCGCCGTCGTCGGCCACCCACACGACACCGTTGTCGAACGTCTGGACGATGAGACCTTCGGGTCCGCGCGCGTCCATCCGGAACTGCGCGGGATACCGCACATAGGTTGTCGCCGACACCTTCCTGGCGCCCTGGGGTGTCGCAAAGGTCGTCACCGACGTGGATTTGATTGTCTTGATGCCGCGGAGGAGCGCCAGGCCGCCTTTTGCACGGATGACGCGGTCGATCAACTCCCGGTTCGTCAGGCCCGAGGGTACGGGGGCCTGCCATGACGCCGGCATCAACCGCGGCTGGGGCGCGGCGGTCTTGCGACGCAGGTCCGGCGCATCCAGATCCAGCGCCGCCAGCGGGATCCGTTCGATCTGATCGAAACCGGCCGCCCCCAGGTCCTTGGCGAAAATCGATCCGTCGCCGACGAGCACGATCGACAGACGATCCGGGTGCAGATACTGCTGCGCCACGCGCTGGATGTCGTCGGGGGTGATGGCATTGACGCGTTCGCGATAGTTCTGGAGCTCTTCGAGGTCCAGACCGTAAAAGACGGCGTTGAGCACCTGCAGGGCGATCGCCCCCGGTGTTTCGATCGTCAGAGGCATGCTGCCGGTCAGATACGCCTGCGCGTCGGCCAGCTCCCGCGGCTGCACGCGCTGCTTCTGGAGTCGCCACATTTCATCGACGATCAGCCGCAGTGCCTCGGCGGTGCTCTCCGAGCGCGTGTCGGTATTGACCACGATGTCTCCGGTGTCTTTCAGGGCGTGCATGTCGGCCTCGGCCCCATAGGTGAGGCCGCGCTCGGTGCGGAGCACGCGGTGCAGCCGATTGCCCCCTTCGCCGCCGAGGATCTTCAGCGCCAGGTCGAGGGCGAGGAAGTCCTTGTGCCGCCGGGGCAGGCCAATGTGACCGACGCGAATCTCCGTCTGGACGGCGCCTGGACGATCCACCACAATCACCCGGCGGGTGGCGGGCGGCACCTCACCGGCCGTGGCGGTCGGCAGGTCAACCTTCGCCCAGTTGCCGAACGCCTTTTCAGCGGCGGCGAACGCACGGTCGTGCGGGACATCGCCGACGATCGCGAGGATCGCGTTGTTGGCGCCGAACCAGCGGGCGTGGAACGCTACCAGGTCCTCGCGCGTGAGCGAGGTGATTGACGCTGGCGTTCCGGCGTCCGGTTTGCCGTACGGGTGAAATCCGTAGACGAGGCGATCGAACACCGTCCCCGCGATGTAATCCGGGTCCTCGTAGCTGACCTTCATCGCCGACATGATCTGCTGGCGCTGGCGTTCCACTTCCTGCGGAGAGAACGCGGGATTGCGCACGACCTCGGCGAGCAGCTGCATGGCGACGTCGAGACTGTCGCGCATGACGGCGGCATTGACGAAGCTGAGGTCGGAGCCCGCCCCGGTGCCGAGCACGCCCCCGATCGAATCGATGCTGTTGGCGATCTGTTCGGCAGTCCGGCTCGTCGTCCCCTGATCGAGAAGCGACGCGGCAAGAGCCGCCGTCCCCGGCTTGGCGGCCGGATCCTGAGCAGCTCCGGCCCGGACGATCAGCCGCAGGGTGACTGCGGGCTGTTCGTGGTGCGCCACCGCGATGACCTGAAGACCGTTCGAAAGCGTCTTGAACGCGTAGGGGGGAAATTTCACTTCACGCGCCGCGAGCGGCCGCGGCGGGCGTTCCGACGGCCAGTCCGGCACCTGGGCAACCGCCGGCGTTGCTGCGAGCAGGACGCCGAGGACCAGGGGGACGCCAGCCCGGCGCCCGGTCATCGACCCCCTCCGCTGCCCGAGCCTTTAGGCATGATCGTCAGAGTGAGCCGGTTCTCGGGGGTGAAGTACTTCTGCGCGACGCGCTGCACGTCGGCCGGAGTGATGCCCATGAAAATGTCGAACTCGCCGTCGGCCGTCTTGATGTCGTTGTGGATCACGGCCGCGTGTCCGAGCTGCAGCGCCTTGTCCTTGTTCGACTCGCGGCTGAAGATGTAGTCGCGCGCGAACTGGTTTTTCGCCTGCTGCAATTCCGCCGCGGAGATCGGCTCCTTGCGCAGCCTCTCGAGCTCGGCGATCAGCGCGTTGGTCGCCTCCTCGGGCGTCTTCCCCGGCTGAACGATCGCCACCGCGAAGAACAGATTCGGGTGTTCGATGATGTTGCCGCCGCCGAACGCCGCCAGCGCCAGCTGCTTGTCGTAGACCAGCTGGCGATGAATCCGTGAGCTCTGACCGTCCGACAGCACTTTCGAGGCAATGTGAAGCGGATACGAGTCGGGATGGCCGTCGAAGGTGATGTGGTGCGCGACGACCACCGCCGGCAGCGGCCAGCTCTCTTCGAGTCGCACGCGCCGCTCCTTCGTCTGCGGCGGCTCCTGCGGGATGTCGCGAGGCACCGGCGTCGCGGACTTCGGAATCCGTCCGAAGTACTGATTGACCAGGCCGAGCGCCTCCTGCTTGTCGAAGTCGCCGACCAAGACGAGCGTTGCGTTGTTCGGGACGTAGAACGTGCGGAAAAACTCCCGCACATCCGCAATCGACGCGGCTTCCAGGTCCTTCATGCTGCCGATGGTCGGATGCTTGTAGGGATGAACGGTGAAGGCCTGGTCGTAGACGATCTCGTTCAGACGTCCGTACGGCTGGTTCTCGACCCGCATCCGCCGTTCTTCCTTGACGACTTCGCCGCTCGGTCTTGAAGACCGCCTCGTCGATCCGCAGCGTCGCCAGTCGATCGGCTTCGAGCCAGAGGACGAGCGGCAGGTATTGCGCGGGGAAAGTCTGCCAGAACACCGTCGCATCTTCATTGGTGTAGGCGTTGCTCTGCCCGCCAACGCTCGAGATCCACGAAGGATGGCCTTCGGGTTCCACGTTCTTCGATCCTTTGAACATCATGTGTTCGAAGAGGTGCGCGAAGCCGGTGCGTCCGGCCTTTTCGTTCTTCGAGCCAACGTGGTACCAGACTTCAGCCTGGATAATCGGTGTCGAATGGTCCTCGAGCATGACGACCTGCATCCCATTGGGCAGCGTGGTCATCGTGTAATCGAACTTCGGCGGCCGGTTCATCTCCGTCGCGCCGGGGTTGATCGAGAGAACGCCGAAAACTGCGACGACGAGCGCGCAGAAGCTGCGGCGGATAGTGCGTTTTTCCATGAGCTTCGATTATGACACGTGGGCGCGAGGCGCGGGGCGCGGGGTACGCTACTGACCTCTCAGCCTTCACCATTGCTTCGAGCTCAGAGAGCCGGCGCTCGAGCTCGGCGAGCGTTTTGCGCAGCTCCGGAAGTTTCTTGAACACGGCTGAGGATTTCAGCCAGTCGCGATTGGCGATCGCCGGATACCCCGAAATGAGCGACCCGGCATCAACCGAGTTCGGGATCCCGGTCTGCGCGGTGGCGACAGTGCCTTTGCCGATCGTGAGATGACCGGCCACCCCGACCTGTCCAGCCAGCGTGACCGCCTCCTCGAGCGTCGTGCTGCCTGCGATACCCACCTGTGCCGCGAGAAGCGAACGGCGCCCGACGCTCACGCCGTGCGCGATCTGGACGAGATTGTCGATCTTCGCCCCCTCCCCGATACGGGTTTCGCCGACGGCAGGACGATCGATCGTCGTATTGGCGCCGATCTCCACGTCGTTCTCGATCACCACATCACCGATCTGCGGGATCTTGTAGTGGCTGCCATCGGCGTCGCGGGCGAAACCGAAACCGTCACTCCCGATGACCGCGCCGTCCTGCACGATGACGCGGTCGCCGAGTTGCACGCGTTCCCGGATCGAGACGCGAGCGTGGATCACACAGTCGGCACCGATGACCGCACCACGGCCAATGACGACGTGCGGGTACACGATGGTGCGCGCTCCTATTCGGGTCCCGTCGCCAACCACCGCGTAGGCGCCGATGGACGCGTCGCTCGCGATGTCACATCCGGAACCGACGAACGCCAGCGGATGGACGCCAACCGCCACCGACGGTTTCTCCCCGAGAATCTCAACGGCCCTGGCGAACGCCAGGTACGGATTCTTCGTCCGCAGCATGGCGCACGGCGCCGCTTCGGCCTGCTCGCCCAGGATCACCGCGCCGGCACGGGTCGCGCGAAGGGCCGGAGCGTACTTGCTGTTCGCGAAAAACGTCACCTCCGACGGGCCGGCCGACTCGATCCCGGCCACCCGCGTGATGTCGAGGTCGCCGTTTCCGTCGAGCCGGCAGCCGAGGCGCTCCGCAAGCACGTGAAGCTTCATTTCGTCTATGTGCTTCTGAGAACGATACGCTGAAAGAAGCTCGGCAGGTGGTCCAGACGCAGCGTCGAGGCGACGCGCTCGGCGTATTCGAGCCGCTGGACGGGATCGAGATCGATCGCCCGGCGCAACTCGGTGAGCGGGGCGCTGGGCTCATTCGTCCACTCCACACGGTCGAGCCCACGCCTGGCGCCACGGACGGAGAAAAAGTGCCCGACGACCCGGAAGGCGAAGTAGTACCCGACCGCATTCGGACCCGGGACGAGGATCAGCGCGGCCGATCCGACCATCAGCAGCGAATCGATTGCCAGCCAGAACCGGTGCTTGGCGAAGTCCTTCGAGAGTTGATCGCGCAGAATCGCAACCGCGTCGGCCGCCGTCATGTCGTCCGGAAAGAAGAACGACGCCTGATCCGCGCCGCGAAGGTTCCACAGCAGTCGCTGTTCCGCCACACTCTCGGCAATCCACCGCATGACCACGCCCTTGGTGCGCGCGAACCAGCCATCCTGCGCGCGGGCGGCGTTATCGCGCCGACGCTCCCGTTCGGCAGCGGCGAGGACCAGCTGGAAACGGTGCTTCAGTTTCTCGAAGAGCCCGACCGCGCGATGCTTCGTCCGGGAGAAAAAACCCCCCGTCGGCGTAGGACGGACAGGCGCGTTGTCTGGAACCTCGTCAGGCTCCTCGGTATAAAGCTCGTATTGATCGGCGCCGGCCGGTACCAGAAACACGTCCATCGCAGGTGATTTACGATAACACTCGCATGTCGGATCTCGAGCTGATCGAACGGCTCTGTCTTTCGGCGTTCCTCGGCGGCGTCCTCGGGCTCGAGCGCGAGTGGCGCAACAAGAGCGCCGGACTTCGCACGAATATCCTGATCGCCATGGGCTCGACGCTGTTCACCATGCTGTCAGTGGATCTGTCGAGGTCATCGGGGGGCGACGGCACCCGGATCGCCGCGCAGATCGTGACCGGAATCGGCTTTCTTGGCGCCGGTGCGATCATGCGCACCGGGCTCGATGTTCAGGGACTGACGACCGCCGCGACAATCTGGGTCAACGCCGCGGTCGGCGTCGCGGTAGGCGGCGGGGAATACCGGGTGGCCATCGTCGCGGTCGGAGTCGCACTCGTCGCGCTCGTCCTCCTCGGGCCGGTGGAACGGCTAATCGACCGGCGGCGACCGGATACGAAAACCGGTCGTCGCTACTGACGCCGCACCTTCCGCGGCGGCCTCGGCGGCGCCTTCACCGGAAGGGCCGGACGACCGGCCTCGATCCACGCCGCGGTGATCAGCGACGCGGCGCCGGTGACGGACTCGGCCAGCCGTTGTTCGAGCACCGGCCGCACGCTGCCGAACATCAGCGCGAAGTACTGGTCGTCGTAGACCTCCCGTCCCGACCACCGCCTTGCGGTCGGCATCGAGGATCGTCTCGACGAATGGGAAACCCGAGGTCAGCGCCGAGAAGATGAACTCCTTCGGATTGCCGACCGGCGTGACCGGCTTCGGGATGACGCGCAGGCGGAGGCGATACCGCTCGAACAGCTCGGACTCGAACCGCGAGTGGATCCCCCACTGCTGGGTGAGCTGTCCGTCGTAATTCAGCGCGGCGTGGAACGGAACGTGGGCGTCGCCGACGTAGTGGCCGACCAGCGCAGAGAAGAATTTGATGTTGTCACGCGAGAAACCGGCCTTCTGCTGAAAGGCCTCGACCAGCTTCTTGTACATCTCTTCGGTGCGCCAGGGCAGTGTGCCGTTCTTCAGGACGAAGTCCTGCCCGTGCCGTTTCACGGCTTCGTCGTAGTCATGCGGGAGATCCTTGAACGGGTACGGCCCGTACGCATCCATGTCGACGAAATGCCGCGGCTCCTCCTCGCTCCCAGCCCGCCGTCCGCCACAGATCCGGATCGATCGCGCGTTCGACGACAAACGCCCGCTGCGCCTCGAAGAACGGACGGATCTCGCCTGGCAGCAGCGAGATTGCGCGGTCCATGATGTATTTGTGCGCCTCGAAGCCCCACGCGTCGACCCGCGCTGGAGCGAGAACCAACGACGCCGCAAGACACGCCACGACTACTCTCTGCATGCGCCCTACTATACCTTCGCGATCAGGCGCCTCAGGGTGCGCAGGTTGCGTGCATCCCACGGATCCACATCGCTCTTGCGGCGGCTTTCGGGCGTCTCCAGCTTCGGTGTCTCGAGAAGCATCGGCAGCGCCTTGAATCGCCCATCGTTGAGCAGACGCCGAAAGGGTTCCAGACCGAGACAACCCTTGCCGATATGCTCGTGACGATCCACGCGACTCCCGCATGGCTTCTTCGAGTCGTTCAAATGAAACACCTGAATCCGATCGAGCCCGACGATGCGGTCGAATTGTTCGAACGTGTCGCGATAGCCCTCCTCGCTGCAGATGTCGTAACCGGCGGTCAGCAGGTGACAGGTGTCGAGACACACGCCGACCCGCGGTGAACCGTCGAGACGATCGATGATCTCGGCGAGGTGTTCGAACCGGTGCCCGAGGTTCGTCCCCTGACCGGCGGTGTGCTCGAGCAGAATCCGCGTGCGTCCTTCCGGGCGTTCCTCGAGAAGCTGTGCAAGTCCCTCGGCGATCAGGCGGAGACCATCATGCTCAGTGCCGCTGGTGAAAGAGCCGGGATGCATCACCAGGCCATCGAGACCGAGCGCCTCGGCCCGCTCGAGCTCCTCGCGCAGCGACGCGATCGATTGCTGTCGCAAGGACGGCAATGCCGCAGCCAGGTTGATCAGATAGCTGTTGTGCGCAACGACCGGATGGATCTTCGTTTCGGCGACGCGCCGGCGGAACAGATCGATTTCCTCCAGCGGCAGCGGACGGGCCCGCCATTGACCCGCGGACTTCGTAAAGATCTGCAACGCCTCGCAGCGGGACGCTTTCGCGCGGTCGACCGCGCGTGGCAGGCCCCCGGCAATCGAGAGATGGGCGCCGAGCCGCGGCATTACTCGCCGAACACTTCCGCTTCGAAACGGAACACCCTCGCGCCCTCGCGCCACGCCTCGTCAGGCAGACCGGCCTTTCGAGACGCCTGCCTCAGAAACTGATCCTTCGTCCAACCCCACTCGGTGGCGACTTGAGGAAGCAGCAGGCCGCGGCGATGCCCGAGCTCCACCACCAGACCATGTCGTCCGATGACAACGGACTCGCTGGCGGCCGGATCGATTTCCTCGAGCGGCCCGAGGACAGAAATCTCGAGCGACAACTCCGGAATCTCATCTGCCGATACCGGCGGGAATCGCGGATCCTCGGTCGCAGACTGCCGCGCGCAACGAGCGACCTCCGCCGCCAGCCCGGCGTCACACTGGAGCGTTCCGATGCAGCCACGAAGCTCGCCGCGACGCTTGATGGTGACGAAGGCACCTGACGCTTCGGGCAATTCGCATGCGATGTCGGGCGTCGGCCGGCCGGTCAGACGGCTCATCACCGACTCCCGCGCGATACGCAGCAACGACGCCTTCTGTTCGTCAGTCAGTGACATCGTGCCTGTCGAACCGGCCGAATGCCGCAGCGAGGTATCCAACCACACCATCGTAATCGCCGGAAACTTCGCCGGAATGCGCGTACTTGAGCACCCGGCCCTGGGACGCACCAAGCAGCGCCGCCGCTTTCATCACGGCAATGGCGGGGCCGCCGCCGCAGGCGACGTGGCGTCCACGCTCATGCTCCGGATACTGTTCGAAGAGTTCCAGCAGCGCATCAGGGTCGTTCGCTCTGACGCAGTCCTGTACCCGCGCGTCCAGCGTCGCAGCGGTTTTTGCGTCGAAGTAATGAGAGAGATCCGTGCTCGCGATCAGCAACGCGCGGCGCCCTCGCGAAACCGCAGCGAGCGCTTCGGCCAGGGCGAGGATCGTCTCGCGCCGTTGCAGCCCCATCAGTGCCGGCACGATCGGTACGTCGGGTAGCACACGTCGGAAAAACGGCAGTTGCATCTCGATTGAATGCTCGCGACCGTGCGCCTGCGGCAGGACGTGCGCCACCGCATGCTGCAGCAACTCTGACGCAGCCGCGGCATCGACGGTCGCCATACCGAGCGGCGAATCGAATCCGCCGTCGGGCCACACCGAGACTCCCTCGAATCCGAAAAAGTGAGATGGACCGACGATGAACGCGACGTCGTACGGCTGGCTGGAAGCGGCGGCCTTGTAAGCGTACGCTCCGACCGGACCGGAGAACATCAGGCCGGCATGGGGGGCGAACAACGCAGTGACGTCGCCCACGACGGGATCGCCGGCCGCGGCCAGATAATTATCGACTTCACGCGTCAGCGCACCGGCTGAACCCGGATACCAGGTGCCCGCCACTGCGCTGGGCCTCATCGGCATGGTGCTATCCTGCCCTCAATGTCCGCCTTCACCGCTGACGACGTGCGACGGCTTGCCGGACTCGCGCGACTGGACCTCGATGACGAGGAGATCACTGCGTTTGCGCGACAGTTGAGTGACATCCTCGAATTCGCCCGGCAAGTGCAGGACGCCGATACCAGCGCGCTTCAAGATCGCGATCAGTTCATGCTCGCCGCAGCGGCTCCGGCGCGTGACGACACCCGTGAAGAGTCGCTGTCGCGCGACGAGGTGCTCGCCGCCGCGCCCGACGGCGACGCTGCGACCGGACTCTTCAAAGTACCACGGGTTCTGAACGGATGACGTTGAAGGATGCCGGGGCAATCCGGCGCGCGATTCTGGCCCGCCAGGTTTCAGCAGTCGACGTCTGCCGCGCTTCGCTGGATCGAATCGACAGCCTCAACCGCTCTCTGAATGCGTTCATCACCGTCGATCACGAGGGAGCTCTCCGCCGCGCGTCGGCGCTCGATCGCGGAACGGCCGAGGCCGACGCCCTGCCGCTCCTCGGCGTTCCGATCGCGGTAAAAGACAACATCTGCACGCGCGGCCTGCGCACGACGGCCGGGTCCCGGATCCTCGAACATTACGTGCCGCCCTACAGCGCGACGGTTGTCGAGCGTCTCGAGCGCGCCGGTGCCGTCATCGTCGGCAAAACGAACTGCGATGAGTTCGCGATGGGATCCTCCACCGAACATTCAGCATTCGGTCCGGCGAGAAATCCCTCGGCGCCCGACCGGACGCCGGGGGGATCGAGTGGAGGATCCGCTATCGCCGTCGCGACCGGCATGACGCCGATTGCTCTCGGGTCCGAAACCGGCGGATCGGTACGGCAGCCTGCCGCACTGTGCGGGGTGCTCGGTTTCAAGCCCACGTACGGACGGATTTCACGATACGGTCTGATCGCATTCGGCTCGTCGATGGACCAGGTAGGTCCGTTCGCCAACACTGTCAGCGATCTCGCCACGGTGCTGCAGGTGCTGGCCGGCCCCGATGCGCGTGACAGTTCCTGCGCGGCACGGCCCGTGGAGGACTACAGCGCAGTACTCGATGGCAACGGACGGGGTCTGCGCATCGGCGTCCCTCGAGCACTGCTCGAGGACGGGATCGAACAGGGCGTCCGGGCCGCATTTGTTGCGGCGCTCGACGTCCTGCGCACGGCCGGTGCCTCACTCATCGAGGTCGACCTGCCACACGCCCGCTACGCCACCCCTGCGTACACCATTGTCGCCATGGCCGAAGCCAGCTCGAATCTCGGGCGTTTTGACGGCGTGCGCTACGGCCACCGTGCGGACGGAGAATCACTGCGCGAGATGTACACGCGGACCCGTGGCGCGTTCGGTCGCGAAGTCAAACGGCGCATGATGCTCGGCACGTACGTCCTCAGCGGCGGATATTACGAGTCCTTCTACGCCAAGGCTCAGGCCGTACGCGCGCTCCTGCGACAGGACTATGTAACGGCGTTCGAACAGGTGGACGTCGTTGCGACACCGACAAGCCCCACGACGGCATTCCCCCTCGGTGCGCGGGTAGACGATCCCTTACAGATGTATCTCGCGGACATCCTGACCGTGAGTGCCAACCTGACCGGCCTGCCGGCCATCAACATTCCGTGTGGACTATCTGAGGGCTTACCGGTCGGGCTCCAGCTGACCGGACGTGCGTGGGAGGAATCGATGCTCCTCCGCGCGGCATCACTGATTACTGATCACTGATTACTTCTCTGTGTATGCGCCTCGGCCCCAGCCCGCTTCCGGCATGACCGGGAGCGTGTACTGGATTGCGCCGGTACGGACTTCTTCCATCGCGACACGTTCGAGTTTGTGAGGGCCTGCGGGCGGCCGCTCGATCCTGGGGAGTGCGCCGCGTCGCAACTGCTTGGCGCGCTGGGCTGCGACGTCGACGAATAGAAAGCGGCTCGTGATGAGCGGGGACGGCGCCGTTTCGTCAACGGCGCCGGTAGTGTCATCAGTATCGTCTTGCGCCATCCGGTCAGAGTACCACTATTCCGAGATCTGGATCTGCTTCGGCTTCGCCTCGTCGCGCTGCGGCAGACGGATCGTCAGCACGCCGTCCTTGTGAGTCGCCGAGATCTGCGAAGGATCGACCGTCGGCGGCAGCGTGAACGACCGGCTGAACGCGCCGTAGTGCCGCTCCATCCGCTGGACGTTCTCGCGCTTGACCTCGTTCTCGTACTTTCGCTCCCCGCGAAGCGTCAGCACGCCGTTCTCGAAGGTGATGGCGATGTCTTCGCGCTTCACCTCGGGTAGCTCCGCCTTCAGCACGACTTCGTGCTGATTGTTCTCGTAGATGTCGACTGCCGGCGTCCAGCCCCGATCGAAACTCTCGCCGTACAGGTTCGCGAACATCCGGTTCAGCCGGTCTATTTCCATGGACGCGAGTTCACGCGCCGGTTCCCAACGAACGATTGCCATGTTTGCCTCCTCTAACCCCGCCAAATTGCCGGGGAAACTCGATACCAAGAGTCTACAACAGACATTAGTTTGTTTCAAGCAAATAATTTGATTGCTATACACTCATATTACCAGCTCATTGTCTAATCGACACCCTGACCCTTCCAACCAATGGCACTCAGACGACTTGGCAGTTTCGAGTTTCCGGTGGGACGTCTTAGAATCGCGAGATGCCCCGCCTTCATCTCGAGCGTCGCGAATTGGGGGAAGAGCTCCGACGGTTGTTCGACCTGCTCGAGGGAGAGTCACTGGCTGCGGGCGGCACCGGGGAATGCAATCCGCCGGTCGACGTCATCGACTCCCCCGCAAGCGTCCTGCTCGTCATGGACCTTCCCGGCGTACCTCGCGAATCCGTGCAGGTCGTGCTTGCCCGCGGCACCGTGCTGATTGCCGGCACCAAGCTCCCGGCGGCGTGTGGGCACAAGGACGCCGCATTCCACCTCGCGGAGCGCACCTTCGGCCGGTTCGCGCGCATCGTCCGCCTCGGAGGAGCCATCGATGGCGGCCGCGCCACGGCGACGCTCAAAGCCGGAGAGCTGCGCATTGAATTTCCCCGCATCGAGGAACGCCGCGGCCGCCAGATCCGCATCTCGATCGGGACCGACTAGTGCGCATCCTCTTTATTGGCGACATCTTCGGACGGCCCGGACGCGACATCGCTCACCGCGCCATCCCGGCGCTGGTGACGAAGTACGGCGTCGAGCTGGTGATCGCGAATGTCGAGAACTCCGCCGCCGGCTTCGGTGTGACCGGCGACATCGCGGAAACCATTCTCAAGTCCGGCGTGGACGTGATGACATCGGGTAACCACGTCTGGGACAAGAAGGAAGTGCTCGACTACATTCCACGCCAGCCGAAGCTCCTCCGCCCGGCGAACTTCCCGGCTGGCGCCCCCGGCCGCGGCACGTGGATCGGCAACACGCAAAGCGGCGAACCGGTGGCGGTCATCAACATCATGGGCAGGATCTTCATGGCGCCGCTCGACGATCCATTCGCAGTGGTGCTGCGCGAAATCGAGGCGGCGCGGGCGAAAGCGCGCGTCATCATCGTCGACTTCCACGCCGAGGCGACATCCGAGAAAACGGCGATGGGGTGGCACCTGGACGGCCGGGTGACCGCAATTTTCGGTACGCACACGCACGTGCAGACGGCCGACGAGCGCATCCTGCCAAAGGGAACGGCCTACCTCACGGACGTCGGCATGACCGGTCCCCATGATTCGATCATCGGCGTAACCGTGGAGGCGGCCCTCGGACGCTTCGTCAGCGGGTTGCCGTCCAAGTTCGAGCCGGCGACCGGAGGAGCACGCTTGAACGGAATCGTCATCACCGCGAATCCCGCGAACGGCCACGCGACGGCGATCGAGCGGCTGAATCTGTCCGCGGCAGACGTCGACACGCTGGTGAAACATGCCTGATCTCTTCGACGTCCCGTTCGAGGACTCTCCGGAGTCTGACCCGGCGCGCGACGTCCGCCCCGCAGCTCCCCAGCGCCGTATCGTCAGCGTTTCTCAACTGACGTCGATGATCCGGTCGCTCCTCGAGGATCAACTTGGCGAGCTCTGGGTCGAGGGGGAGATTTCCAACTGCCGTGTGTGGAACACCGGCCACATGTACTTCACGTTGAAGGATGGAGATTCGCAGATCAGGGCGGTCATGTTCAGGACGGCGGTCCGCTACCTCCGCTTCAAACCCGAGGACGGCCTTCACGTCATCGCGCGCGGACGGCTGAACGTCTACGCGCCGAAGGGGGAGTACCAGATCACCTGCGAGCACATGGAGCCGCACGGGCTCGGCGCCCTCCAGCTCGCGTTCGAGCAGTTGAAGAAGAAGCTCCAGGCGGAGGGGCTGTTCGACGCGGCGCGGAAGCGTCCGCTCCCTGCGCTGCCGAGAAAGATCGGCATTGTCACATCCCTTGATGGCGCGGCCCTGCGCGACATCGTCAAAGTTCTGAAACGCCGTCATCCGAACGCGCACCTGGTGATCCGTCCAGCGCGCGTCCAGGGGGATGATTCGGCGCCGGAGATCATCCAGGGGCTGCGCGCGATTGCCCGCGTCCCCGGTGTCGACGTCGTCATCGTCGGCCGTGGCGGCGGCTCGGTCGAGGACCTCTGGGCGTTCAACGAAGAGCGAGTGGCACGTGCGATTGCCGGCTGTCCGGTGCCGGTGATTTCCGCCGTCGGACACGAGACCGACGTCACGATCGCGGATTTCGTCGCCGATCTGCGAGCGCCGACGCCCTCGGCGGCTGCCGAGATGGTGGTCGCGGCGAAAGACGAGTTCTGCAGCCGGATCGACCGCCTCCATCACAGGCTGCAGGCGGTGGCGCGCAGCGGGGTGCAACGTCGGCGCAACGCGCTGCATGCGCTGACGGCGCGCCGCGGTTTCGCTGGATGGCCGGCACGCGTCGCGATGCACGGACGCCGCGCCGCGGAGCTGGCGCATCACCTGCGTCGCGCCGCGCTCGCGCGCATCTCGCGACGACACCGCGAGTATCGGGTACTGCGGGACCGCCTCGAATCCCATGATCTTGGCCGGCGGATGGCCGCGATTCGCGGCCGGCTGCAATCCGCGGACGGCCGGCTCTCCGCCGCCGGGATTCGTTCCCGCGAGCGGGCGGACGCACGGTTCCGTGTCCTGGCGGGCCGCCTGGAAAACCTCAGCCCGCTCGCCGTCCTCGCGCGCGGCTACGCCGTATGCTGGAACGAGGATCACTCGGAGGTTATCCGCTCCGGCAGTAGAGTGAAGCCTGGATCGACCGTTCACGTGACCCTTCACGAGGGGCAGATCGAATGCCAGGTGCTGAAAACTGAGTCGTGACACATGGAAACAATCAAGGACTTCGAATCCGCGATCGCCGAGCTCGACGCCATCGTGAAGCGCATGGAAGAAGGCGACCTCACGCTCGAGAAATCGATGGAGCTGTACGAGCGCGGGCTGCAGCTCTCCCGCTTCTGCCACAGCACGCTTGAAGCGGCCGAGCGCCGCATCGAAATCCTCAACGAGCGGGGTGAGCTGAAACCCGCGCCCCCTTCGATGGGTTTCTCCGCTGACACCGAGAGCGAACGCGGGCGGTGACCGTGATCGCGCCTGGCCTTTCCGGGTGGCTCGAGACACGGCGTCGCGATATCGAGGATGCCCTGCAGCGGCGGGTACCCGCAACGGGTCACCAGCCCGCCATCGTGTGGGACGCCATGCGCTACAGCCTGATGGCAGGAGGCAAGCGGTTGCGGCCGGTGCTGGCTCTTGCCACCGCCGAGGCCATCGCGGAGCGCAACGGACATGACCTCGATGCGGCGCGCAACAATGCGATGCCGTCGGCCTGCGCACTCGAACTGATTCACACCTATTCGCTCGTGCACGACGATCTTCCGGCGATGGATGACGACGTGCTGCGGCGCGGACGACCGACCGCCCACGTCGTGTACGGTGAAGGGTTGGCAATCCTGGCCGGCGACGCTCTTCTCACCGAGGCCTTCGCCCTCCTCGCGCGCGAGCCGGTCACGACCGACCCGGCTTTCGCTGAACGCAAGGTCGCGGCGATCGGCATCATCGCGGCCGCGGCCGGAGCCAGCGGCATGGTGGGGGGCCAGGCGATCGATCTTGGCGCCTCGATCGCCGGCGGTACTCCGCTGGACGCTGACCGCCTGCGTGACATGCACGCTCGCAAGACCGGGGCGTTGATCCGCGCCTCCGCTCTCGCCGGCGCGGTCATGGCTGGCGCGTCCGGCGACGAGATCGAAGCGGTCGGCACCTTCGGCAGTCAACTCGGGCTTGCCTTTCAGATCGTCGACGACATTCTCGACGTCGAGGGAGCGTCCGCCGACCTCGGGAAGACTCCTGGAAAGGATGCCGCCGCCGGCAAGCCAACATATCCGGCGCTCTACGGGCTGGAGGCGTCACGCGCACTCGCGCAGGAGTGCGCCGTCCAGGCGATCGACGCCTTGAACGCAGTGGGGATTGCGGGGCAGCTTCCAGCGCTGGCGCAGTGGGTTGTCGGCCGAAGGAATTGAAAAAGACAAGGCTCGACGTGCTGCTCGTCGAGCGCGGGCTGGTCGGCTCCCGCGAAAGGGCTCGTGCGCTGATCCTGGCAGGCGACGTCCGTGTCAACGGGCAGATTTCCTCCAAGGCGGGTACGGCCGTCGCCGATGACGCAGAGGTCGTGCTCGCCGCTCCGGATCATCCATACGTCGGTCGCGGCGGCCTCAAGCTGGCACACGCTCTGGACGCTTTCGGGATCGAAGTCGCTGCACGCGTTGCACTCGACATCGGCGCATCGACGGGTGGTTTTACCGACGTGCTGCTGCAACGTGGCGCCGCTCGCATCGTCGCGCTGGACGTCGGGCACGGTCAGCTCGACTGGAAGATCCGTACCGATCCACGTGTCGTGGTCATCGAGCGCGTGAACGCCCGTTCGCTTGGGCCGGCCGATCTGCCGGAGACGCTGCGGGCATTCGACATCGTGACGATCGACGTCTCCTTCATTTCGCTTCGCCACATCCTCGCGGTCGTTCCGCCGCTGCTTGCGCCGGGTGGAGATGTCGTCGCGCTGGTCAAGCCTCAGTTCGAAGCCCGACGGGAAGAGGTCGGCAAGGGAGGGATCGTCAAGGACGAAGTTGTTCGCCAACGCGTCGTCGAAGAGGTCGGCGCCGTCGCCACTACACTAGGATTGGTGCGAATGGGGCTCGTCGAATCACCGATCATGGGGATGGAAGGAAACCGCGAGGTCCTGATGCATCTGCGCCACCACAATGACGCCTGACCGGAGCATCAAGCGTGTCGGTCTTGTCGCCAAGACCCGGCTGGGGGAGGCCGCGGGGGTCATCACCGAACTCGCCGTGTGGCTGGAGTGGCGCGGCATAGGTGTCGTGTTCGAATCGGAAACGGCGGCGCTCGCGGCCGTCAGTCCGGGCCCGACGACAGTCAGTCGTGACCGCTTGCCGAGCGAATGCGATCTGGTGGTCGTCCTCGGCGGTGACGGGACGCTGATCGGTATGGCCGACCGGATCGCCGACGCAGGCGCGGACGTGCCGATCCTCGGCGTGAACTTCGGCAGCCTCGGCTTTCTCACCGAAATTACGCTCAACGAGCTGTACGGATCGCTGGAGTCGGTACTTGCCGGGACCGCGCACATCGATTCGCGCCTGATGCTGCGGGCGGCGATCCGCCGCGGCGATGAAGTTCTGATTGAGCGCCTCGCCCTCAACGATGTGGTCATCACGAAGGGCGCCCTGTCGCGCATCATCGACCTGGCGGTAGTCATCGGGGATCAGCCGGTGATGCGGGTGCGCGCCGACGGCTTGATCATCGCCAGCCCGACCGGTTCGACGGCGTACAACCTCGCGGCCGGCGGGCCCATCGTGCATCCCGCGGTCGACGCGCTACTGTTGACGCCGATTGCACCGCACATGCTCACCAACCGGCCGATCGTGATCCCGGCGAGCGCGCAGGTACGCGTGGAGTCGGCGCAGGGGACGTCGAACGACGAGCTCTATGTGACGATCGACGGCCAGTTCGGCCATCCGCTCCAGGCTGGCGAAGTCGTGTTCGTCCAGCGCGCGGAGCGCCCACTGCGTCTGGTGCGCGCCGCCACCCGAACCTACTTCGATGTCCTGCGCGAGAAGCTGAAGTGGAGTGAGCGTTGAGATGCGGGACGCGGCATGCGGGATGCGGGACGCGGATAGGCTCCTTACTGCCTACGCAGCTGATATGTGACGACGTTCCGATTGTGTTCGTCGAGCGTCGTCGCAAATACATGTGACCCGTCGTTGCGGCTGACGAAGTAGAGGTAAGGGACCTCCGCCGGGGCGGCGGCGGCGCGCGAGAGACGCTTCACCGGGGGCAGCGATCGGGCCGGGCGGCAGCCCGGGATACCGGTAGGTGTTGTACGGGGAGTCCATCTGCAGATCCTCGCGTCTGATATTCCCTTCGTAGCGCCCGGCGAGCATCATCGCGTAGATCACGGTCGGATCGCACTGCAGCGGCATGCCTATCCTGAGGCGGTTCGTATATACGCCGGCGACGATCGGTCGCTCCTCTGCCTTGCCGGTTTCTTTCTCCACCAGCGACGCGAGCGTGACCAGTTGCCGCACGCTCAACCCTCGCGCACCCGCCTCTTCACGCATCTCCGGCGTGAGAGTCTTGCGAAACCGGCTCACCATCCGCTCGACCAGCTGCGCGGCCGTCGTCTTTCGTTGCAGTGTGTAGGTATCGGGGAAGAGATAGCCCTCGAGATCTCTGGCCGCAGGATCGAAGTCGGTGACGAGCTTCACATTGCGCCCGGCGGTCAGAAAGTCCGCCGCGGCGCCGAAGCTTCCCGACTCGAACAGCGCCGCCATCTCTCGGTTGGTGAGCCCCTCGCGGAAGGTGATCGCGCGAACGTAGACATCACCGCGCGCGATCTTGTCCACGACTTGCGCGGTCGTCATCGGCTGGTCGAACCGGTACTCCCCCGCCTGAAGCCGGCGCGAACTGCCGCGCAGCCACACAGCGGCGCGGAAGGCAGTGGCCGAACGGACGACACCCGCCTCCGCAAGTCGTCTGCCCATTGACCCCGATCCGGCTCCCGCCGGAATCTCGACGAACTGTTCCGGTGCGTCGTATCCGCGGAACGGGCGTTCGAGGGTCACGAAAATCCACGCGCCGCCTGCCAGGACGGCGAGAAGCAACAGGACGGCGAACCATCCGAGTAGCCGACGCATCGTTCGTTTTTGGGGTGGTTGCCGAGGTTCTGGTGTTGTCATCGTTCCGCGCGGTCAGTTCCTCACCGTAGTCCAGCCCTTTAGGGCTGCCCGTCGAGGTAATCCTGCAGGATCAGGGCCGCCGCGGCTGCGTCGATCATGGCCTTGCGCTTCCGCCAGTCCTTTTCGCGCTGCGCGAGCATGCGATCGGCTTCATGGCTCGTGAGGCGTTCGTCCTGGAGCACGACCGGGATCGTCACGATTCCGCGCAGCCGTTCGACCAGCGCTTCGACCACCGCCGTCTGGTCAGTCGGCTCGCCATTGAGCCGTCTCGGCAGCCCCACCACAATGGCGGACAGCCCGTCGTCATCCCGCATGAGCGCTCCCGCCTCGCTGGCGATTGTCGCGGCGACCTGAGATGGATTGCCGGCGCGAGGAATCGTCTTCCACGGACGCGCAAGCATCCCGGTGGCATCAGAGAGCGCAAGACCGATCCGGCGCTGGCCGTAGTCGACACCCATCGCTCTCATCACTGAAGCGTACAATGGCTCTCTCGATTATGAACAGACGGCTCACCGCCGCGGCGGTCGCTGTGGCGCTCGGCGCGTCGCTCGGGGCGTGCAACGCGCGTCAGGCGTCAAGCCGGTTCACCCAGAAGCTCGTCATCCTCGGTTTCGACGGAATGGATCCGGATCTCCTCAAACAATGGATCGATGCCGGCCGGCTGCCGACGTTCAAGCGACTGGTGGATCGCGGCGGGCTGTATCCCCTGTCAACCACCCATTCCCCGGAATCGCCGACCGCGTGGGCATCGTTCGCGACAGGCGTCAACGCCGGGAAGCACAACATCTACGACTTTCTCGTCCGGGACACGGCCACATATCTTCCGGACCTCGGGATGGTGCGGCGCGAGCCGCCGAAGTTCCTCTTCAACTACATTCCGACGGCGAAACCCAAAGTCCATTCCATTCGGGGCGGCACCTCGTTCTGGGTGACCGCCGGACAGGGCGGCGTGCGCTCGAGCGTGCTGACGGTACCGGTGACCTTTCCGCCCGAGGAGGTGCCCAACGGCGAGCTGCTCTCGGGGCTGCCGCTGCCTGACATTCGCGGCACGATGGGTACCTTCTATTACTTCGCCACGGACCTGAGCCGGTACGAAGAAGGCAACACTGAATTCGGCGGTGTCCTGAAGCGGCTCGTGATGGAGAACGACAGGGCGACGACGGAGCTCGTCGGCCCTCCTAATCCCGTCGTGCGCCAGCAGCTGCAGGCACTCCGCACCAAGGCGCAAACGCTGACCGAGGAGGATCGAAAACAGATTGCGGCCCTCGAAGTGAAGGAGGACATCCGGCTGCCCATGACCGTCCGCTGGAACCGTGCGGCGAAAACAGCGACCGTCGATATCGACGGGGAATCCATCGCACTCGAGCCGGGAAAAATAAGCCGATGGATCGATCTCGACTTCCGGATCAATTTCTTCGTGCGGGTCCACGGCATGGCGCAGCTGCTGCTCATGAGGGCCGACAACGAGCTGCAGCTGTATATCTCTCCCGTCAACTGGAAGCCGGACAATCCGCCGATTGCGATTTCACATCCCGAGTCGTTCGCTGGTGACCTCTTCAGGCGTCTGGGCCCGTTTCGGACGCTCGGGTGGGCCGAAGCGACCTGGCCGCTCAACGAAGGACGCATGGACGAGCGGACGTTCATGGAGGATCTCTACAAGGCGTTCGACGACCGTGCCCAGGTGATCCTCGACCGCATCGATTCGCGCCAATGGGATGTGCTCGTCGGCGTCATCGAATCCACCGACCGGGTGCAGCACATGATGTGGCGGTTCATGGATGAGCGTCATCCGATGTACGACGCCGCGCTTGCGGCACAACACGGTGGCGACATCGAAACCATCTACCGGCGCGCCGACCAGTTCGTCGCCGAAGTGCTCGAGCACCTGGAGCCTGGCACGGACCTGATGATCGTCTCGGACCACGGGTTTCATTCATGGCGCAAGGCCGTCAACCTGAACACCTGGCTGGTGCAGCAGGGTTACATGGTGATTCAGGGGCAGCAGCCGGGAGACAAGAAGCTCGACGATCTCTTCGGCGGCGCGGAATTCTGGGAGAATGTCGACTGGTCGAAAACCCGCGCCTATGCGATGGGTCTCGGCCAGATCTACTTCAACCTTCGCGGACGTGAGGGGAAAGGCATCGTATCCCCCGGCGCGGAAGCGACACGCCTCGCCGACGAGCTCGCCGCGCGCCTGCTCACGATGCAGGATCCCGAGGACGGCTCGAAAATCGTGCGCGCCGTCTACAAACGAGACGATGTGTATTCAGGCGAATTTCTCGGGAACGCGGCAGAGTTGCAGGTCGGGATGGAGGAAGGCTACCGGGTGTCATGGCAGACGACCCTTGGGGGCTCACCACAGGGGATCGTCTACCCGAACATGAAGAAGTGGAGCGGCGACCACGGCGGCTACGACTTCGCCACCACTGCGGGTGTCCTCGTGACCAGCAAGAGGATCAATCGCGCCGATCCGTCCATCATGGACATCGCTCCCACGGTCTTGAAGTACTTCGGCCTGGGCATTCCTTCGGTCATTGACGGAAAACCCCTCTGGTAGGGGCCGCTCGCGAGCGGCCCCTCCGACCACCCCAGGGCCTATCGGCTTATCTGTCCATCGGTTACAATGAATCCAGACCTTCTTTACTATGACCTTCAAAACCCGGCTGTCCGTCCTGCTGATCTGCACCCCGATCCTGGCCTTTGTCATCATCGGCGGCCTCATGGGGAGGGCCTCCGCGCTCGGGAATGACGAAACGTTCCAGCATCTCCGCGTGTTCGACGACGTGGTCTCGCTCGTGATGTCGAACTACGTGGAAGAGGTAAAAGTCGACAAGGTGATGGAAGGGGCGATGCGAGGCCTCGCCGACGGGCTCGATCCCGACAGCGCCTATCTGAACGTCGCACAGGTTCGCGAAGTCGAGGGGGGCAAGCCACTGGCCGAGGGGCAGGTCGGGCTCGAGCTGACCCGCCAATTCTATCTTCGCGTGATTGCCGCACGTGACAACTCTCCCGCCGCAAAGGCTGGCATTCAGACCGCCGATTACATTCGCGCCATCGACGGCAAGGCGACCCGCGACATGTCGGTGTTCGAAGGTGTCAGATTGCTGCGCGGGCAGCCAGGTTCAAAGGTCGTGCTCACCGTGCTCCGCGGCAACGCCGCCGATCCGCACGACGTGACACTGGTGCGCGAAAAGCCCGCGGCGGTTCCGGTGACCGCGAAGATGCTCGACAGCATCGGCTACCTCCGGATCCCGACGTTCTCTTCGACGACGGCCTCCGAGGTCCAGCAGCGCGCTTCCGAGCTGGTCACCAGCGGCGCCAAGTCTCTGATCGTCGATGTCCGCCACAACGCGGACGGGCCAATCGATGCAGGTATCGAGACCGCACGGCTGTTCGTAAAATCCGGCACGCTGGCGATCAGGGCCGGGCGGGAAAACGCCCCCCGCGAAACGATCACCGCGAAGACCGGCGACGGCGCTATTACGCTTCCAGTGACGATCCTCGTGACGGCAGGCACCTCGGGAGCCGCGGAAGTCTTCGCGGCGGCGCTCGAAGGCAACAAGCGCGCTGAGCTCGTCGGTGAGCACACGATCGGCCGCGCCGCGGTCCAGAAACTGGTCAAACTCCCGGAGAATCGCGGCCTCTGGCTGACGTATCAGCGTTACCTCCATCCCTCAGGCGAGCCACTCCACGGCCCGGGCCTGAAACCAACGGTGGAAGTTGCGGAACCTGACGTCGATTTTGGAGCTCCCCCGCCGGCTGCAGACGCGATCCTCGACGCGGCGCTGGAACGCCTCAAGAAGTAGTGCTAAAATCTCCGTTTCGGTAAACCCAGTGTTTTTCGCACTATAGGCGCGTAGCTCAGTTGGTTAGAGCGCCTGCTTGACACGCAGGAGGTCGGCAGTTCGAGTCTGCCCGTGCCTACCATTCGACTCCCGCTGAGCGAGCGCGCTTCGCGCGCGAGTCGAAGGGTCGCTCATGGCAGGCCCGCCCTGAGCGAGCGTCAGGATTCACCGCGAGTCGAAGGGCCCTCGCGCAAGCACACTTCCGAAAGTTGAACGACGTTTTCCATGAGTGAGATCACCGTCACGCTGCCTGACGGATCCAACCGTCGCGTGCCTGCGGGCACGACGCCGGGTGAGATCGCGGCAGGTATCTCGCCGAGACTGGCGAAAGCGGCGCTTGCCGCGGCGGTCGACGACCGCCTGGTCGATCTCTCGTTTCCACTTCAGCAGGACGCGCGGGTTCGCATCATCACTCCCGAAAGCCCTGAAGGGCTGCATGTGTATCGGCACAGCACGGCCCATCTTCTGGCAGCGGCGGTCACCAACCTGTTTCCTGGCGCGCAGTGCGGCATCGGTCCGGCCACCGACGAAGGCTTCTTCTACGATTTCATCGTCGATCGGCCCGTTCGTACCGGAGGACCTCGAGGCGATCGAAAAGAAGATGAAGGACCTCGCCGCGCCAGGATCTGCGCTACGAGCGACAGATGCTGGCCACGCGATGAAGCGAAGCAGTTCTTCGCGGGCCGCGGCGAGACGCTGAAGGTCCAGTTGATCGACGAGAAGACCGAGGGGCAGTCCGAGGTCTCGTGCTACACGATCAAGGACCGCGACACGTTCGTCGACTTCTGCGTCGGTCCCCATGTGCCATCGAGCGGCCGGCTGAAGGCGTTCAAGCTGCTGAACACCTCCAACGCGTACTGGAAAGGGGATGCGCGCAACCAGCCGATGCAGCGCATCTACGGCACCGCGTTCTTCAGCGACAAGGAACTGCAGGCGCACCTGCAGCGCCTGGAAGAAGCGAAGAAACGCGACCATCGCAAGGTCGGCAAGGAGATCGGACCTGTTCACGTTCCATGCATGGGCGCCGGGTGCGACGTTCTGGCTCGACAAGGGAACGACGCTGTACAACACGCTCGCCAACTACATGCGCGACGTGCTCTTCCCTGCCGGTTACGTGGAGTTGAAAACGCCGCTGATCTACAACAAGGCGTTGTGGGAGACGTCCGGCCACTGGCAGCACTACCGCGAGAACATGTTCCTCGTCACCGGGCGCGACGGTGAGGAGATGGGCATGAAGGCGATGAACTGCCCCGGGCACATGCTCGTCTTCGGCAGCGAGATGCGCAGCTACAAGGATCTGCCGCTGCGCTTCCACGAGCAGACGCCGCTGCATCGTAACGAGGCGTCAGGTGTGCTGACGCGGTCTGACTCGCGTCCGGCAGTTCGCGCAGGACGATGGGCACTGTTTCGTGAGCGAGGACCAGATTGCATCCGAAGTCGAAGCGCTGCTCCGGCTGGTGCAGCGCGGTCTACGGTGACTTCGGCCTGGATTACGAGGCGAAGCTGTCGACGCGACCGGCGGAATTCCTCGGGGAAATCGCGACCTGGGACCGCGCGGAGGCGGCGCTGAAGCAGGCGCTCGACGTCTCGGGCCAGAAACACACGATCAACGAAGGGGACGGCGCGTTCTACGGTCCGAAGATCGATTTCGACATCACCGATGCGATCGGCCGCAAGTGGCAGTGCGCCACGATTCAGCTCGACTACCAGATCCCGCAGCGGTTCGGCCTGAAATACATCGGCGCCGACAATGCGGAACACCAGCCGGTCGTTATTCACCGCGCGGTATTTGGCAGTTTCGAGCGGTTCATCGCCCTGTTGATCGAACATTACGCCGGTGCCTTCCCGCTCTGGCTGGCGCCGGTGCAGGTGGCGGTGCTGCCGATCGCGGACCGTCACTTCGACTACGCGCCGGAGCGTGCGTTCAGCGGCTCGAAGCGGCGGGGTTGAAGGCGGAGTTCGACGGACGGCAGGAAAAGATCGGTTATAAGATTCGCGAGGCTCAACTGCAGAAAATCCCCTATATGCTGGTAGCCGGGGATCGTGAAGCGGCCGAGGGCTCGGTTTCGGTGCGCAGCCGCACGGGCGGAGACCAGGGCAGCCGGATGATCGAAGAGTTCATCACCGCGGCGCTCTCTGAGGTTCGAGAGAAGAAGGCGCCGCCGGCGGCGGCAGCGTAGGAGGGGTTATCGCTTTTGACAGAAGTCCGCGGCGGGACGACCGCACGCGGGTAAACGAACGCATCAGGGTTCGCGAGGTGCGCGTCATCGACGACACCGGACAACAGCTCGGCATCATGCCCCCGCAGCAGGCGCTGACCATCGCGCGCGGCAAGGGGCTCGACCTCGTGGAGATCGCGGCAACGGCAACGCCGCCGGTCTGCCGGATCATGGACTTCGGGCGCTATCAGTACCAGGAGCAGAAGCGCGCGCGGTCGGCGAAGAAGCACCAGAAGATCATCGAGGTCAAGGAGATCAAGTTCCGGCCCAAGGTCGACGAGCACGATTACAACTTCAAGAAGAAGCACATCGAGCGCTTTCTCGCCGAGGGGGACAAGGTCAAGGCGACGATCTTCTTCCGCGGCCGCGAGATGGCGCATCCGGAGATCGGCCGCCGCATCCTGGAACGCCTGATCGAGGAGCTGGCCGAGGTCGCGATCGCCGAGACGGCGCCGCGGCAGGAAGGCAACCAGATGCACACGATCCTCTCGCAGCGTGCCGGACGGAAATCGACGCCGAAACGAGAGACGGCCGAAACCGAGTAATCAGTGGCAGTACTGAGTAGCTAAGCCGTAATCAGTGAAGAACGAAAATGCCGAAATTGAAAACGCATAGAGGCGCCGCGAAGCGGTTCAAGAAGACCGGCACCGGAAAATTCACCCGGAGCAAGGCCTTCAAACAGCACATCCTGACCAGCAAGACCCGCAGCCGCAAACGCGGACTGAAGGGAACCGTCGTCGTCGTCGGCCGCCGATCAGGCCAGCCTCAGGAAGATGCTGCCGAATTAACGGACTGCGGATGCGCGGTGCGCGACTGCGAAGGTCATTGGCGCGTCCCGCAATCCGCATCCGATCCCACAGCGTAAGGAAGTAGAAATGCCGAGAGTAAAAAGAGGAAATGTCCGCCGGGCGAAGCGCAAGAAGCTGCTCGCGCGTGCGAAGGGTTTTTACGCCAACAAGAGCAAGCTCTATCGCGCCGCGAAAGAGTCGGTCGACACCGCGCTGAAGTATGCGTTTGTCGGACGACGGCGCAAGAAGCGCGACTTCCGGCGGCTGTGGGTGATGCGGATCAACGCCGCCGCCCGCGAAAACGGATTGACCTACGGCCAGATGATGGCCGGCCTCAAGGCCGCCGGCAATCCGATCGATCGTAAGCAGCTCGCCGATCTCGCGGTCACCTCTCCCACCGCCTTCGCGCGGCTGGCTAAGACGGCGGCCGATGCGAAGCCGGCGCCGGCCAAGCGCCCCGTGAGCGGCGCGGCCAAGGCCGCGAGGCCGAAGGCCCGCGCAGCGGCCGACGCGCGGGCGTAGCAGGGTCCCCGAGGACCTGTCATTGTCAGACTCCTCGATAGATTCCCTCCGCGAACAGTTCGAACGTGATCTCGCCTCGGCATCGTCCGAGGCGGATCTGCGTGCGGTCAGGGACCGCTATCTTTCCCGTAAGGGCGGCCTCGTCTCGGGTCTTCTGAAGGACCTCGGCAAGGCGGCTCCATCCGAACGCCCAAGGCTCGGGCAGCTCGCCAATTCGCTCAAGAAGCAGATCGAAGAGCAACTGGACCAACGGATCGCCGCGGCTGCGGCGGCCCGGCCGCCGAAAGGGGCCGTGGA
This sequence comes from uncultured Acidobacteriota bacterium, assembly GCA_963810305.1. Classification (GTDB taxonomy): domain Bacteria; phylum Acidobacteriota; class Vicinamibacteria; order Vicinamibacterales; family 2-12-FULL-66-21; genus JACDCA01. The sequence goes on along the minus strand of CAWEMY010000013.1, from coordinate 42,393 downwards.
CGTTACGCTGCCGGGACGCCGCCCCGCACTAGGCCATCGACATCCGCTGTCGATCCTCCGCGAGCGCATCGAATCGATTTTCACGCGCATGGGTTTTCTCGTGATCGAGGGACCCGAGCTCGAAGACGACTACCACAATTTCGAAGCGCTGAACATGCCGCCGGAACATCCGGCGCGCGACATGCAGGACACGCTCTACCTGTCCTCACCGGTGCGCTCGTCGGCCGGTTCACCGGCGACGCTGCTGCGCACGCATACCTCAGGCATGCAGATCCGCTACATGGAGACGCATCCGCCGCCGGTGCGGCTGATCGCACCCGGGCGGGTCTACCGGCGCGACAACCTCGATCTGACGCACACGCCGATGTTCACGCAGGTCGAAGGGCTGGTCGTCGGCGAGAACATCGCGCTGGCCGACCTCAAGGGCACGCTGTTCACCTTCCTGCGTGAGCTGTTCGGTCAGGACCGGCAGATCCGGTTTCGACCAAGCTTCTTCCCGTACACCGAACCGAGCGCCGAAGTCGACATCACGCTGCGTGGCGTGCAACGGCACGGGCAGCCGATTGCGGTCTCTGCAAGCGGACCGGCTGGATCGAGATCCTCGGCAGCGGCATGGTGCACCCGGCGGTGTTCGAGGCGGTTGGCTACGACCCGGAGCGCTACACCGGCTGGGCGTTCGGCATGGGCATCGAGCGCGTCGCGATGCTGAAGTGGGGCGTCGAGGACATCCGTTTGTTCTACGAGAACGATCTGCGCTTCCTGGAGCAGTTCCCGCTGTGAAGATCGTTCACGCCTGGCTGTCGGAGATCGTGCGAGATCCCCGCTGACGTCGAGACCGTTGCGCGTGAGATCTCCCTGCGCGGATTCGAAGTGGCCTCGGTCGAGGATGGCGTCATCGACTTCGAGATCACCGCCAACCGCCCGGATTGCCTGAGTCATATCGGAATCGCGCGCGAAGCAGCAGTCATCTGGAACGCGGCGCTCCGGCCGGCCGATATGAAACCGGTGGCGGACAGCCCCTCGCCGCTCACCGTCACGGTCGAGGATGCCGATCTCTGCCCGCGGTACTGTGCGCAGGTATTCGAAGTCACGATGGGAGCGTCGCCATCGTGGCTGACCGGGCGGCTCGAAGCCGCCGGGGTACGCCCGATCAACAACATTGTCGACATCACCAATTACGTGATGCTCGAGCTCGGTCAGCCGACGCACGCGTTCGATCTCGATCGGCTTGCCGGCCGGACGCTCATCGTCCGTCGAGCGCGCACCGGGGAGAAGCTTCGCACTCTGGACGGAGTCGATCGAACACTGGATCCGGCGATGCTCGTGATCGCGGATGCCAGCCAGCCGTCCGCACTCGGCGGCGTCATGGGCGGCGCGGCCTCGGAGATCAGCGCCTCGACGAAGCTGATCGCGCTCGAGAGCGCGTATTTTCAGCCGGCCTCGGTGCGACGGACGAGCCGCCAACTAGGCTTGAAGACCGAAGCATCGACGCGGTTCGAACGCGGCGGGGACATCAATGCGCCTCCAGCCGGGATCGCGCGCGCCGCTGCCCTGATCGCGCAGCTAGGCGTCGGCCAGCCTGTAGGCGGGCTGATCGACGTTTATCCGGTACGCTTCGAGCCGCGGCAACTCTCCCTCAGGGCCTCGAGAATCTCGCGCCTGCTCGGGCAGCAGGTCCCCCCTGAAGATGTCCCGCGCTACCTCGAGCCACTTGGCTTCAAGGTGGGCCGAAACGGCGCCGGCGACCCAACATGGCTCGTCACTGTCCCCAGCTTCCGCGTCGATGTCACCCGGGAGATCGATCTCATCGAAGAAGTCGGCCGCCATTACGGCTTCGACCGAATTCCCGTGACGTTCCCAATCCTCGATGCTCCGCAACCGGCGCCCGATGTCCGTATCCAGCGCGATGCGACGATCCGTCGTGTGATGACCGCGGCTGGCTTCTCGGAATCGATGACCTTCGCGTTCATCGAGCGCGCCGCCGCGCTTCCGTTCTGCGCGCCGGGAATCGAGCCGGCTGCGATCGCCAATCCGCTTTCTGAGAAGTTCTCGGTCCTGCGCCCTTCGCTGCTGCCCGGGCTGCTCGATTCGTGCTCGCACAACCGGCGGCGCGGGCGCAAGGACGTTCGGCTGTTCGAATCGGGGAGCCGGTTCACTCACGAAGGCGAACGGCGCGCAGTGGCGCTTGCCTGGACCGGCGAACGGACGGACACGCACTGGTCGTCACCGGCTGTCGCCGCGGACTTCTTCGACATCAAGGGAACCGTCGAGCTCCTCTGTAATGCGCTCGGCGTCGGCGGGACTGATTTCGCGGCGTCCTCAGCACCCTTCCTCGTCCCAGGGCGGTCGGCGGATGTCAAGAACGGGGATCGTCTGCTCGGCAGCATCGGGCTGCTCGAATCGGCGATTGCGACAGCACATGGTTTTCCTGCGGGCGATGAGATCTACGTGGCGGAGATCGACGTCGATGCGGTTGTCGATTCGGTTGCACCCGGCGAGCTGCGGTCTGAATCGCTGCCGAGATTTCCGGCAATCGTCCGAGACCTGTCGATTCTCGTCGCCGAAGTCTTGCCTGCTGCTGCCGTTCGTGGCACTATCCGTTCGACAGCCCCCGCAACGCTCGAATCGCTCGTGGAGTTCGACCGTTATCAGGGAAAGGGCGTACCGGAAGGGCGCATAAGTTTGTCGCTTCGCCTCACGTTCCGGTCTTCGGAGCGGACACTGACGGATGACGAAGTCGAAGCGGCCATGAACCACATCGTCGATGCGCTGAAAGCCGCGCACGACGCCGAACGCAGGTAGGCCGGCTTCAGCCGGCCGGAGAATTTCGGTAGAGGCCGGCTTCAGCCGGCCTGATAAGGAGTCTGGGGTGGCAAAAGCGGTGATGACGCGCGGCGTGGATCTGGAACCGATCGACCGGCTGGAAGACAAACTCAAAAAGCTCGTCAACCTGATCGATCGGCTGCGGGCTGACACCGCACGGGCGGCACAGGAGAACGACCGGCTGGCGCGAGAGCTCGATGGCATGCGCGCGCGCATCGTCGAGGCCGAGGGGGCCGACTCCGAGCTGTCAGCGCTCCGCGAGGAACGCGAGCTGGTACGGTCTCGCGTGACTGAAATGCTGCAGCAGCTCGAGGGGTTGAACCTGTAGGGATGGACGAGTCTCGCATCATCCACGTCGAGATCCACGGCCAGCAGTATCCGATACGGAGCGGGCTCGATCCCGCCTACGTCGCGGAGCTCGCCGCGTATGTCGACACGAAGATGCGTCTTGCCTCCCGCGAGACAACCGCCGGTGACACACTGAAGATTGCCGTCCTCGCCGCGTTGAATATCGCCGACGAATGCTTCCGAGCGCAGCACGACGAGCAGGAACGCCGTGATCTGCTGATGAACCGCGCCGGCGAGCTCGAACGGATGCTCGACCTCGCCCTCGGCTAGGATCTCCCCAAAGCCGCCGCCCGCTGAAGGTCACAGGAGACCAGGAGGTCAGGAGACTCGTTTTTTAAAGGCAAAGAGACTTCTGATCTCTGATCTCCTGTTATTAAAAAGTCGCACCGGCCCGACGGCTGCTATAAAATCGTCGTCAGGGTTTGAGTTCCCTGCTTTGCGCGTGATGGCTCGGAGGCTCGTTTGAGCCAACGTTTTAACCCAAGCGAATCGCGACGCTGCGTGGTGTGCATGCCTCTGTAAGAGGAAGCCTGAAGCGCGGCTTGTGCAGCGGTTCCACCTGCTTACGCAGGTTCATCCGACCTCCCCACACGGCAAAGCGGGGCCTTTCTACCTTGGGCCCCTGGCCTCGGCGACGGCGGCTCCTTCTTCCAAGCACCACTGACATACAAACCTCCTTCGGGGGACGTTCATATGAGCACGCCTTCGGTCGTCGCTCTGCTCGTCGTTGCACTCTCGGCAGCTATCGGCGGATTCCTGATCTGGACGGCACAGGCTCGGCGTCGGGCCGCCGACGAGGCCATGGACCGTGCCCGCGTGGAGGCCGACCGTCTGGGCAAGCAGGCCGAACGCGATGCCGACGCTCTTCGTAAGGAAGCGGCAATCGAGGCGCGTGAGAAGGCGCACGAGATATCCGCTGCCGCCGAGCAGAAGGCGCGCGTGCGTCGTGACGAGATCCTCGGCGTGGAGCAGGCGCTCGCCGACAAGACGCGAGCCCTCGCCGACCGGCTGGCCCTCACCGACCGCGTCGAGCAAGACCTCCGCAAGCGGGAAAAGGCTCTGGCCGCCCAGGAACAGTCAGCCGCGGCTGCGCTGGCGCGCTGCGAACAGCTGATGACCGACCGGCAGCGGGAGCTGCAGCGGATCGCGGGTCTGTCGGCTGACGAAGCGCGCGAGCTCTTGATCAAGCAGATGGAGGGGGACGCCCGGCGTGACGCAGCCCATCTGGTCAAGCGCCTCGAAACCGAGGCACGAGAGACGGCCGCCCAGCGGGCCCAGGGGATCATCGTCGATGCCATCCAGCGCAGCGCCGCGGAACATGCGATCGAAGCGACGGTATCGGTCGTCGACCTGCCAAGCGATGACCTGAAAGGACGCATCATTGGCCGCGAAGGCCGCAACATCCGTGCGCTCGAGACAGCCACGGGTGTCGAGCTGATCGTCGACGACACGCCCGGTGCGATCATCCTTTCCAGCTTCGACCCGTTTCGGCGCGAAGTCGCTCGGCAGTCCATCGAACGCCTGATCGCCGACGGCCGTATCCATCCCGCTCGAATCGAGGAGGTCGTCGAGAAGGTCAAGATTGAGATGGAGGACGCCGTTCGCCGCGAAGGCGAGGCTGCGGCCTTCGAGCTCGGCCTCTACGACCTGCACCCGGAAGTGCTGCGCCTCATGGGCCGGCTGAAGTACCGCACCAGCTACGGCCAGAACGTTCTCAACCACTCGAAGGAGGTCGCGTTCCTCGCCGGGATCATGGCCAAGGAGCTCGGCCTCAACGGTCAGACCGCCGCGCGAGCCGCCTTCCTTCACGACATCGGCAAGGCAATCGATCGCGACCTGCAGGGCACCCACCTCGAGCTTGGCCTCGACTTCCTCCGCAAGCACGGGGAAAGCGAGCCTGTTCTCCAGGCCGTCGCGGCACATCACATGGATATCGACTGGCCGTCGCTCGAGGCCATGCTGGTGCAGGCCGCAGATGCAATCTCGGCGGCGCGTCCCGGTGCACGTCGAGACATCCTCGAGTCCTATGTGAAGCGTCTTGAAAAGCTCGAGGGCATTGCCGACTCATTCGAAGGTGTATCGAAGGCCTTTGCCCTTCAGGCCGGCCGCGAAATCCGCATCATCGTCGAGAGCGAACGCATATCGGACGAGGCAACCGTCTGGCTCTCCAAGGACATCGCGCGCAGGATAGAAAACGAGCTTCAGTATCCCGGGCAGATCAAGGTCACTGTCATCCGGGAGACTCGTGCCGTTGAGTTCGCGCGGTAACCCCACCGGTGACACCGCCGGGTGAACGTGCGATCGTCGCCCACATCCGGCGCCGGCTCCCGCCTCCCCCTGCATCGCTGATCGTCGGTGTCGGAGACGATGCCGCGGTCGCGGCGCCTGAGAGAGGGGCGCTGCAGGTTCTTACCACTGACGCGCTCGTCGAAGGGATCCACTTCGAACGGCGGTTTTCTTCCCTCGAGGATGTCGGCTACAAAGCAATCGCCGTCAACGCCAGCGATGTGGCGGCGATGGGGGGCACGCCGGCCCTCGCTCTCCTTTCCCTGATGCTGCCCGCCGGCACGCTGATGGAGGAGATCGATTCGTTGCTCGATGGCGCCCTGGAAATGGCGGCGCTCGCCCGCCTGCACATCGTCGGCGGGAACATCACGCGCTCGCCTGGCCCATTGATCGTGGACGTCGCCATGACCGGGCACGTACGGCCGCGCAGGATACTCACCCGATCGGGAGGGCGACCGGGCGACACTCTCTACGTCACGGGAGCCATTGGAGCAGCCGCAGCCGGGTTGGAGTGGTTGCGAGACGCGGCGGGACGTTCCGCCGCGCAACTGGCCGGTGAGTCCGCGCCGGGTGAACTCGCCGAATGCGTCCGGCGCCACCGTCGTCCCGAACCGCGGTTAAGGATAGGCGCGATCCTCGGCCGGACGAGGGCGGCTTCCGCCTGCGTGGACCTGAGCGACGGGTTGGCGGATGCGGTCCGGCAAATCGCCGACGCGAGCGGCACAGGCGCATCGATCGACGCCGCGGCTTTGCCGATCCATCCCGCGGCCAGACTGTGGTTCTCCGAGCACGGACAAGACGCCGTGAGCTGCGCGATGACTGGCGGGGACGACTACGAGCTGCTCTTCACGGTCAGGCCGAAGGCAGGCGGCCGGCTTCGGGGGGTCATCAGGGAGACCCGGGGGGTGCCGGTCACCCGGATTGGTGAGCTGACGAAGGACCCTGCGGTCGTCGTCGCGGCCGATGGACGGATCGACGAGGTGCCTGCGGGTTTTACGCACCTGTAGCTTCACCCGTAAACAATTCATCTCATTGCACTTATTGCTTGTCAGCAGCGGCGGGCCCGTTTGACCTTCGGGGCCCCAGTCGCTATAGTGGAGCTGCCCCCCGGGTTCGCAAAGCCGCTGATGTTTCTTTCCAAGTCGGCCGGGCGGAAAATGCTTGTAACCGCGTTTGCGGTTCTGGCGTTTGCTTATCTCTTCGAGGTGAGCATCCTCGACTCTCGCCCGTTCATCCACATCCGCGGAATGGCTGACGCCGGCCAGCCCGAGGCGGGATCTCGCCTGCGCTTCACTGCGACCGCTTACTGCAAGGGCACGATGACGGCATCAGGGGTCAACGTGCGTCCTGGTATCGCTGCGGCCGATCCACAGCTGTTGCCGGTTGGATCCGTCGTTCGGGTAGACAAGCTGGCCGATCGGTACGACGGGATCTACACGGTGATGGACACGGGACCGAAGGTCCAGGGCCGCCACGTCGATATCTACCTGTGGAGCTGCAACGACGCCCTTCAGCTCGGGCGTCGGGCCATCAGCCTGACGGTCCTTCGGCTTGGATGGAGCCCGCAGGCCAGCAAACCGTCGCTGGTAGACCGCTTGTTCCGGCAGCGGGAACAAAGGCGCGAAGTGCCCGCGTCTGGCGGAGGGTAACTTCCCACTCCCAGGGGTGCAAGTCCATTCATTTGGAAACAGGGAGTCGGGTATTCGGAGCCAACTCATCCCGGTACTGCAATTCGAACAGCTTGTAGTAGATCCCGCGCTGCGCGAGCAACTCCTGATGGGTGCCCGATTCGCGCAACTGCCCGTGGTGCAGCACCAGGATCTTGTCCATATCCTGGATCGTCGACAGCCGGTGCGCGATCGCGATCGTCGTGCGCCCGGCCATCAGCGCCCGTAACGCGTCCCTGATCAGTATCTCGGTTTCCGTATCCACGCTCGATGTGGCTTCGTCGAGGACGAGAATGCGTGGATCGAAGGCGAGGGCGCGCGCGAACGACAGCAGCTGTTTCTGCCCGACCGATAGCGTCGCGCCGCGTTCGGCGACGGCAGTGTCATAACCGTCCGGGCAGAGCGTCCACGAACGCGGCCGCGTGGACCGCCCTGGCGGCGCCACGCACCGCTTCATCGGTGATGGACGACTCCCCGAGCCGAATGTTCGAGGCGATGGTTCCCGAAAAGAGGTGCACATCCTGGAGCACGAGGCTGAAGAGCCTCCGCAACTCGCGCAGATTCATCTCACGGATGTCGTGGCCGTCGACGAGAATACGCCCGCCGGTGACCTCGTAGAACCGAAGCAGCAGGTTGATGATCGTGGACTTACCGGCGCCGGTGGCGCCGACGATCCCGACGCGTTCGCCCGGTTTCACTTCGAACGACACGTTCTTCAAGACGAAGTCGGTCCCGTTGTAAGCGAACGACACGTCGTCGAACACGATGTGGCCGGAATGCGGGGTGCGGGATGCGGGGTGCGGGATGCGGGTGTGCGGGATGCGCGACGGAGGACACGGAGTGGGTTTCGCGTTCCGCATCCCGCACCCCGCGTCCCGACTCGATTCTCACCTCGGTGTCGAGCAGTTTGAAGATGCGTTCGCTCGACGCCATTGCGGCCTGGAGGATGTTGAATTTCTCCGAGAGGTCGCTGATCGGCCGATAGAAACGCTGCGAGTACAGCAGAAAAGCCAGGAAGGAACCGAGAGTCAGCGTGCCCTCGAGCACCCACTGTCCGCCGAACCAGATGATCATCGCCGTCGAGAGTGCGCCGATGACTTCGATTGCCGGATAGAAGACGGCGTAGTAGTAAATCGAATCGATGTTCGCGTCACGATGGCCGCGGTTCGTCTGGTCGAACGCCTCGAAGCTCCGCGGCTCCCGGCGGAACAGCTGCACGGTGGACATTCCGGTGATGTGTTCCTGGAGGAATGAATTGATCCGCGCGATCCAGGTGCGAACGCTGCGATACGACTCCCGTACGTTCCGGCGGAACCACTGGGTGACCAGCGCGATCAGCGGGAGCACTGTGAATGCCACCAGGGCCAGGCGCCAATCCATGATCGCCAGCGCCGTCATGATGCCGATCAGCAGAAAGACGTCGCCGAAGACCGATACGACCCCGGCGGTGAACAGCTCGTTGAGGACGTCGACGTCGGTCGTCACGCGGGTCATCAGACGCCCGACCGGATTGCGGTCGTAATACTGCACGTCGAGGCGCTGCAGGTGCCCGTAGATCTGCATGCGCATGTCGAACATGATCCTCTGACCGGTCATCTGGAGCGTCCACGTCTGGATGTATTCCAGCGCGAAGCCCGCGACCAGCACCGCGACGTAGACCGCGGCGAGCATCTCGAGGCCCTGGAGGTTGCGGACGGCGATGTAGTCGTCGATAGCGACTTTCATCAGGTACGGCTGCGCGAGCTGCAGGACCGACGATGACACGATCGCCGCCAGCGCGACGAGCACCTGGCGCCAGTACGGCCGGAGGTACTCGAGCAGCCGGCGCATCAGCCGCGCGTCGTACGCTTTCCCGAGTACTTCTTCGTCGTGCATGCTAGCTCGCCTCGAGCTCCTCCTCGAGCAGCTGCTTCCGATACAGGGCGGCGTACAGCCCACCGCGCGCGACCAGCGCGTCGTGGCTGCCGCGTTCGACGATGCGACCGGCGTCGAGTACGAAGATCTGATCCGCATGCCGAACTGTCGACACGCGGTGAGCGACGATGAGCGACGTCCGCTCGCGCATCACGCCGCGTAACCTCGAGAGGATCTCGTCCTCCGTATACGTATCTACCGCCGACAACGCATCGTCCAGCACGAGAATGCGAGGGTCGGCAAAGACGGCCCGCGCGATCGCGGTGCGCTGTTTCTGCCCGCCGGAGAGCGTGATGCCCCGCTCGCCAATGATGGTGTCGTAGGCCTTGGGGAATTCCTCGACGTCCTTGTCGAGCCGTGCGACAGCCGCGGCATGAATCATCCGATCCTGGGCCGGCTCAACCCCTTCGGTAGAGGCCGCCTTCAGGCGGCCTGGGTCGGTAGAGGCCGCCTTCAGGCGGCCTGCGTCGGTAGAGGCCGGCTTCAGCCGGCCTTCTCCGGCAAACTGAATATTCCCCGCCAGCGAATCTGAAAACAGGAACGCCTCCTGCGGAACGAATCCGATCGCGCCACGCAACCGCTCGAGGGGAATCTCGCGAACGTCGATGCCGTCGATCAGGACGGTGCCCGGCGGCGGCTCGTGCAGGCGCGGCAAGAGGCTGAGCAGCGTGGACTTGCCGGATCCGGTCGCACCGATCAGTGCCGCCGTCGATCCGGCCGGAATGTCGAACGAGATGTCACGAAGGACCGGGGCGGCCGCGCCAGGATATGTGAACGTGAGGTCGCGGATCTTGATCGCCCCGGTCAGTGGAGCTGACTTCCCGCGTTCGGTGACCGCGGCATCGCTGATCGCCGGCACCGCGTCCATGATTTCCAGCATCCGTCCCCAGGACGCCATGCCGCGCTGCAGGATGTTGGTGACCCATCCGAATGCGATCATCGGCCACGCCAGCAGCGCCAGATATGAATTGAATGCGAAGAATTCGCCGAGCGTGATGCGCCCGCGGATGACTTCCTGACCTCCCACCCATAACACCAGCAGCGCGCCAATCCCGAGAAAGAACGTCATGCTCGGATAGAACATCCCCTGGAGCCCTATGAGCCGGCGATTTCTCGACACATATTCCACATTGGCGTTGCGGAACCGTTCGATTTCGTGCGCCTCCTGTGTGTAGGCGCGCACGACGCGGACTCCGGCGAGGTTCTCCTGGACGACGGCGCTCAATTCGGACAGTTGTGCCTGAATGGCCTCGAACCGCTCGTGAATTGCCTTGCCGAAGTACCACACGCTCAACGAGACGAGCGGCAGGGGCAGCAGCGCGATCAGAGTCAGGCGGGCATCGATCGACAGCATGACGAGAATCGCTACCACGAACACCAGAACCGTATTCGCCGAGTACATCACCGCGGGACCGATCATCATGCGCACGGCATTGAGGTCGTTGGTCGCGCGGGACATCAAGTCACCAGTGCGGCGCGTCTGGTAATAGCCGAGCGGCATGCGCTGCAGGTTCGCGAAGAAAGCGTTCCGGATGTCGTACTCGATACGGCGCGACGCTCCGATCAGCACCCGCCGCATCCAGAAGCGAAAAAACGCGCCGGTGCAGGCGATGACGAGGATCAGTCCCGCGTACAGCAGCAGCTTGGATACCGTCACCGCGGTGGTCAGATCGTCGACGGCGTACTTCAGCACCCACGGCGGAAGCAGCTGAATGGCCGTGGTGAGTACTACGCAGAGAAGACCGAAGAAGAACTGCTGACGGTATCGAAGAACGAAAGGCAGCAGCCGCCGCAACGCCGCGCCCGTGGTTGGCGAGCGCAGCGAGTCGAAGAGCCCCATCTATCCGCAGTATATGTGCTATCCTGTGCGTCGCCTTTCCCAGCAGGCGCCCGGCCCCTCTCGCAGGGGCATTCTGTTCGTGATTTCCCTACCGGGGCGAGAAAGTTTGATGCGCATGCGCGTACCTTTGTCCGTGTTCTGTCTCGCGATGCTGGCGGCCGCGCCGGCGCAGGCCCAGTACCCGAGCGGCACGTCGGGCCGCGCCACCGGCGAGAACTACCACGTCGAGTTCGGTGGATTCCTGTGGAGACCGACACCCGACATGGTCGTTCGCAGCGAAGCGCTGACCCAGGCGCGGATCGGCACGACGATCGATTTCGTGGAGGATTTCGGGTTCGACAATCAGCAATTCGGCCAGATCAAGGCCGTATTACGACCCGGGAAGAAGCACAAGTTCCGCTTCGAGTACACCCCGATCAGCTTCGATGAGCCGGACGCGGTGCTGCGGCGGCCGATCGTCTTCAACGGCCAGGAATTCATCGTCGCGCTGCCGGTGGAGGCCTCGCTCAAGTGGAAGGCCTACCGGTTCGGATACGAGTGGGACATGTTCTACCACGATCGCGGGTTCTTCGGGATTCTGCTCGAGGCGAAGTACACCGATGTCGAGGCGACGCTGAGGCAGAACGCCCTCGGCCTCGAGGAGTTCGCCCGCGCGCGGGCCCCGATTCCCTCCATCGGCGCCATCGGCCGGGTGTATGTCGTCCCGAACATCTCGATCACCGGCGAAATCAGCGGCTTCAAGCTGCCCGACCGCATCAGTGAGGACTACAAGGCGCACTACATCGACTTCGACCTCTACGGTTCGATCAATTTCACTGACACTTTCGGCGCGCAGCTCGGCTACCGCTCGTTTGAAGTCTTCTATTTCATCGAGGACGAAGACGAAGGCAACCTTTCGCTCAAAGGTCTGTATTTCGGCGGCGTCGTCAGGTTCTGACGATGTCAACTTCTAACTTCTAACTTCTAACTTCTAAAAGAGTTTAGGAGTTAGGAGTTAGAGGTTAGGAGTTGACTGCGTCAGTTCACTATCTTCACCCAGACACCAAGGAACCTGTCGTCACGGCTGGTGGGGTCGACTTCCGACGGACGGAATCCGGCCGTCGTCGTGAACCGGAGAAGCGTCGCCCCGCGGGCGTGATCGAGGGGGATCTGGATCTGACGCTCCTCACCCGGCCCGAGGCGCAGAGCATCGCGCCAGCCGCCGGCCTGCACCATGACGGTGTTCTCCACTGCCCCATTTCTGAGCTGCAGCCTCGCCGTGCCTGACGGTTCATCCGGCTGAAGGACCACCGAGGTCTCGCGCGCCCCACCGACCCAGAAGGCCTCCGGCTCGGGAAAACTCCGCTCGTCCATGAAGTACGCGATGGCTCCTGGATAATGAACTGCCCGGCGCGCGTAGTCGGCCGTCAGCCGATCCGAGGGCGGAACGATCCGAACGGGTTCGATCGTCATCCCCTGGACGTTGCGCCGCGCGTCTTCATCCACCCGCACCATGATTGCGCGAACGTCCACCGGAAAACGGAGAACGATCGGCTCGCGCGAGTCGGCCAGCGGCTGCGTCCGCAATGCGAACTGATCGCGACCGATGCCCACCATGATCCATCCCTCGAGCGCGCTGCATCGAGAAGCGCAGCCGGTATTCTCCGGCCGGCACTCCCCCGACTGCGAACAGCGGACGGTCGTTTCGACCGGCGCCGCCCGGCAGGGATGAAAAAGCCGGCTCGACGCGCATTTCGCCAGCCGCACGCTCCCGGGTCAATCGGCGCGCGTGTGTGAGGTCGAGCGCCAGAAGCCGAGGTTCGTTCGAGAGACGGCGCAGAGCGTGTAACTGACCTGGCGCCGGCGACCGCCCACTGACGCCTTCGAACGCCCAAGTGATCGAGAGCGCCGTCCCGCAGGCTCCAGCGCAGACCGCCACGACGGCTGTCGTGAACCGGGCACGGTCGGCAAACGCGGTGATCCGCGCCAGTCTGCGTACGACGAACCACCCTGCCGCCGCTGTCGCCGACCAGATCGCGATCCCACGAAACAGCGGCGTCTCACGTTCGCGCCACCAGATCGGCAACCCTCGCGGCAGATCGACGCTGCCGTTCAGCCATTCGAGCCATCTCGCGTGCGCTTCCCTCACGTTGAACGCGAGACGCCCATCGTCCACCAGCACCAGCGTTGACGACGCAAAGAGGGTGAAGGCGAGCGACGCAACCGCGACCGCCCGGCTGGTCCGGCTTCTCAGCACGACCCACGCCACGGCTGCTGGGATGGCCATCCACGGCAGAACGGGCATGAAGAAACGCGCCGGCGCACTGGAGCCGCCCCACCACATGGCGACGTAGGTGACGAGCAGCAGATACGGAAGCACGACGAACAGGAGCTCGACGGCGTGGCGGCGCCACTCGCGCCGCGAGAGCATCACGCCGATCCCGGCGAATGCGACGAGGACGACTGGAGCGTAGGCCAGCAGCCCGAAGCGTTGATCGAAGAGCAACCCAGCGAGCCCGTCTGGGACGAAGGCAAATGACCCCGGTTCCCCGCCGTAAGGCGCCGCCGGATCCGCGGTGCCGTAGATCTTCACGAAGTAGCCGATCCAGCACAGCGCACTGACGACGGGAACCATGACGAGCGCGCCCGCTTTCGCCAGCGCATTCGGCGTCCGCCCGAGTCGCAGCAGTATCAGCGCCGCCAGCCCCGCGGCGAGGACCGCAAAGCGTGTGTGCATCCAGGGCAGCGTTGCCAGCGCGGCGCCGTGCAGAAACCATGGCGTGACCGCTTCGCTTCGCGCCTCGGCTTCGCGTTCGGTCCGCAGTACCCCCCAGACGCCAGTCAGCACCGCGAGTGCTCCCGGGCCATCGGGATACACGGTAAAGGTGTGAAAGAGGAACGTCGCCGACAGGACGACCGACGCCCACCCGAACCACGCCGCAGCCATTCGCCCGGTGACGAGAAAGGCAAGATGCCAGGCTAGCGCGCCGGTGATGCCGGAAAGAATCAGAAGAAAGAGGACGACACCGTAGTACCCGCCAACAGCGAATGCCGGTGCGACGAGCGCGGAGACGCCTGGCGCATGGATCGAATAGATCTCGCGATTGCGGCCGCGGACGCGGAAGTCCGGTGGAATGTCTCCATCCATGTAGGCGCGATAGTCACGCTGCCGGTGATTGTTCTCGATGCGGAGATCGCCGTCTTTCAGAAGGCTCTGGGTAATGACCAGATAGTGAGGTTCATCGCCGGCCGGCACTGACGGCGCGACTTGCCATGCTGAAAATCCACCGAGGAGAACGGTGATCAGCCCTGCCGCAAGCGCCGGTCTGTCACGTGAGAGGGGGACGGCCACCTTTTCTGCGTCGGAAAAGAAGGCTGTCCCCTTTTTCATGCTCGCCAGCATGCAGAGCGCCACCGCAAGCCACACCAGGAGGGACATCGGGCCTGTCCATAGCGCGAACGCTGCAGGCAGCCGACCCGGTATCCAGGCGAGTGCGATCAACCCGAGCAGCGACAGCGGCACGGGGCTCGCGCCGGCCCGGATCACCCAGTAGATCGCGACGCCGACAAGAGTCGAGAGGATGATCGCCGCCGGCGACAGCGGCAGCAGTGCCATCCGAGTTGCGTCCGGTCCTGAGTAGATGACGCTGCCCTGCGAGAGCCATGCGGCCAGGGCTGCGGCCGCCGCGGCAAGAAGCGGGAGTACGCCGGAGGCACGCGCCGTGTGAGTGGTCTTTGACGATAGAATGCGAAGCATTCTACATGCAGCTTAAAGGAGTCACGGCCGAGCGAGCGTGGCGAACCGCGCTCCCGGCGATAGCCGCGCTCGCGCTCGCGGTCGTGATGACGTGGCCGCTCGCCGCCGGCCTCGGATCGCTCGGCCGCACCGGCGTCGGCCGCAACGCCGATCCCCACTTCGGCACCAACGGGGACGGCATGTTCAGTCTCTGGAATGTCGCGTGGGTCGCGCGCACCATCGTCGCCGACCCTTTGAACCTGTTCGCCGCCAACATCTTTCATCCCCATCGCAATTCGCTGGCCTATTCCGAGGCGAACATCATGGCTGGTGTCGTCGGGGCGCCGGTGTGGTGGGCAACCGAGAACCCCTACGCCACACTGAATGTGGTCATTCTCCTGGCATTTGCGTCAGCGTGGTTCTGCATGTGGAAGCTGGTGCGGCACCTCACCGATGACTGGGCCGTCGCCGCCGCCGCCGCGTCCTGCTACGCCTTCTGCCCCTACGTGTTCTCCCACACGGCTCATATCCAGTTGATGATCACCGGTGGGATTCCACTCGCAATGCTGCTGATGCACCGCCTGGCGGATGCACCGACGCCCCAACGGGGCCTGGCGCTCGGCATCACGCTGATGGTGCAGGCGCTGGCCTGTGCGTACTACGGGATTTTCGCGGCGCTGATGGTCGGCTTCTCGGTAGTCTTTTTCACCATCAGCCGTTCGCTGCTGCGTAACCGCGCATGGTGGAGCGCCATCGCCGTCGCCGCCATAGTCTCGATTGCCGGAGTGGCGCCCTTCCTGCTGCCGTACTACGGACTCCGCACCGATGAGGGCTTCGCGCGGACACTGGACGACTCCATTCGCTATTCGGCCAATCTCTCCAGCTACCTGATCTCCTCAGCTTTCGCGCATCGCTGGCTGGCCCAGATGATTGCCGACTGGCCCAAGTGGACCGAGGTGATGTTCCCGGGGCTCTTCACGATAGTTTTTGGTGCGGCCGGTCTGGTTTTGGCAGCATCGCGCGGCTCCGGCGCCACGGCTGCTGAACGCGAAACAGTGTTGCTGTACGGCTCGCTCGGGGTGCTCGCGCTGTGGGCTTCATTCGGTCCGGCCGCGGGGTTGTACACGTTGCTGTATCAGACGATCCCGGTGTTCTCGTTTCTTCGCGCGCCTACGCGGCTGGGAATTGTGGTCGTCATGTGTCTGGCGGTGATCGCGGCTTTCGGGCTGCGCCGCCTCGTCGTGAGCGTCGGCGGGACCCGCGGTCGGCAGGTGGCCGTTGCGATTGGCGTGGTGGCACTCGCCGAATTGGCCACCCGGATGCCCTGGGAGCGCGCCGTCGTTCTTCCCGATGCATACGTGGTCGCCCGCGGGCTGCCGAAAGCGCCGCTCGCCGAATTCCCGTTTTACGGCGGACGATCGGCCTGGCATCTGCACACCCAGTACATGCTCTTCTCGACCTCGCACTGGCTTCCGATGATGAACGGTTACAGCGATCACACGCCGCTGCAATTCCGGCAGGACGCGCTGTCGCTCGACGGTTTTCCGTCGCCGGACAGCTTCGCCATCCTTGCCAAGGCGCGGGTGCGGTACATCGGCATCCACTGGGACATGTTCGGTCCGCGTGCGGAAGAAATTCGGACCCGTCTTCAGCCGTACAACCGGCATCTGCGTCCGCTGGTGGCGGACGGCCGGATGTCCCTCTTCGAAATCGTCTCCTTCCCCTAGCGCCGGGGTGGCGCCTTTCGGGTGCTGGCCTTCTTCGCAGCCGGCTTTCTGGCGGGGGCTTTCTTCGTGGGAGTCTTCTTGATCGTTGCCTTTTTCACTGCCGGCTTCTTCGTCTTAGCAGCGGTGGCGTTGGACTTCGCGGCGGCGGGAACCTCATTCGCTGGCGCCGATGACGCGCGCCGCCGCGGCGGCAGCTCGCCGTTTCCGTACACGTTGCGGTAATCCTCGGCGGTGCCAAGAATCCGTTTGACGTAATTCTGTGTCTCGGGGAACGGAATGTCGTCGATGAATTCGTCTTCGTCGAGCCCGGGGCGCTCCGCCCTCCAGCGGACGACGCGATTCTCTCCGGCGTTGTAGCTGGCCAGCGCGTAGTGCACACCGCCGAACTGCTCGACCAGGCGCGAGAAATAATACGTGCCGAGCTTGATGTTCACCTCTGGATCCGTCAGCCGCGCCGTCGAGAAACCGCCGACGCCGAGATTTCTCGCCAGTCGCCGCCCGGTCGCCGGCACGATCTGCATCAGGCCCCAGGCGTTGGCCGCCGACTTGATCTTCGGATCGAACGTCGACTCCTGCCCGATCAGGGCGGCGATCAGGTAGGGATCGAGGCCGCGCGCGGTCGATTCTCGCCGGATCGATTCCCAGTACTCGAGCGGGGAGATAACCTGGAGGATTTCCGCGGGCAGCCGTTCGCCGCCAGCCGTCAGATACTGCGGATATGCCCGCCGCATCAGCGTAATCGCCCGGCGCAACTCCCCCTTCTGGTTGTATGCCCAGGCGATCGTCGCGTCGATGACCGGCGAGGTACCCCACGCACGCTGTGCGTAGCGCAACTCGTTGAGCGCATCGTCGAACAGCCCGCTAGCGAGCAATTGCCGGATGGTGCCTTCGGTGGGAAGCGCCGGCGGCACGGCGGTGGCCGGAGCAGCGGCGGTACGGACTGCGTCACGGTTCGGCAGCAGGCCGGCGCGGCGCAGATGCCCCTGGGCCAGGCGCCCATAATACGAGCTGCCGTAATCCGCGTAGACCAGGCGCATGCGCGTTGACGAACTCGAAATATCGCCGTTCTTCGTGTGGGCGCGCGCCGCCCAATATATGTAGGACGGCCGGTAATTCGAGCGCGCGAACACTGCCGCGGCGTTTTCGAAGACGCGGATCGCCTCCGGATACTCCCCGTTCTTGTAGCTCCACCAGCCATACTTCCAGGCGGCCCGCTCGGCGTACTGGCCGGCGGGAAACTTCGCGAAGAGCTCGCGGAAGACCGCTGCCGCGGCTTCGTCATCGTTAGTGCGAATGTAATGCGTCGCCAGATTGTCCAGCGCTTCCTCCGCCCACGAGCTGTCGGGGAAGTCGGTAACGAGCGCGCGCACGAGCGCGACGTACTGCGCGTGATCCCCGAGCTCGCGGATCGCGCTCAGATAGAAGTACCTGGCCTCGGCGACTCGCGATCCTTTCTGAAGGTACGAACTCACGCCGTCACGCGCCGCCGCGTAGTTGCGGAGGCTGTAATCGGATTCGGCGATCCGCAGGTCGGCAACTTCCCTGGCATCACCGCCGAGAGACGGCCGCAGCGTCTGGAAGGCGCTTTTGGCTTCCGCGTAGCGGCGGGCGCCGAAGAGCATCTGCGCCCGACCCAGGTCGGGATCGTGCCCCTTCTTGGTGATCAAATCGCTTAACGATGCGAGAGGCGCTGCGGAAGCGGCGCCAGCCGCTGTGAGCGGGAATTCGTAGTAGAGGCGAACGTAGGCCTGCGCCGCCTCCTTTCGCTGACCGGCGGCGAGTGAAGCACGCCCCAACCGGTCCAGCACCTCGTCCGAAATCGTCAGTTTGTCGTCTGCGAGCTTTCCGTACAGCCGCGCCGCGGCTGCGTAATCACCGGCAGCTTCCGCTGCTTCACCCGCTGCCAACGTTGTCGCGACGGCCAGGTGGCCGGACGGCTTGGCGTCGAGCAAAGTACCAAACGTGCGTCGCGCCTCCGGAATCCGTGCGAGCCGCAACTGTGCGAGCCCCTGGTAGTACTGCGCATATGGGGCGAGAGGGACCGTCTTGCAGCGGAGCGCCGGACGCCAGCCGAAGCGCAGCTTCGAAGTCACCCGTCTGAAATCGGTTGACAGCTTCGTTCAGGTCTTCGTGCTGTGTTGCTGTGCGAGCGGCGCCGTCACGCTCGGAGGGCACCAGCCACAGATCGCTCGCGCTCTCCGGCAACGCCGGATGGGCGGTTGGCGCAAGCTGCTGCGGAGCAACGCTCCGAACACCTGCCGGGGCCACGACGGCACCCAGAGACAAGGCGGCTGCAGCGGCGAGGAGGAGACGGGTATTCACCGTTTTGTTTGGCTCAGGCGGACGTGTTGCTGCCCTGGGCGGAACGCGCCATCCCTGCGCCGTCCACCGTCAAACTGTGCTGATGCCCAATTATCGGGGCCGCCGGGCACCGAGTCAAGGCAGGAAAATGCCGCAAGTGCAAGCCCGACAGCGACTTGACGGCACATGACACGACATGTGAAACTATGAACTTGTGACGATGAGCTATGAACGACGAGGTACCGATGAGTTCGTGGTTCTTAGTTCAGAGTTCATAGTTCGTAGTTTCTTTTTGGGGGCGACCTAGATTCGACGGGAGTGTGGTTTCGCAGGATGCGTGCCGAGGACCATCAACCTCGACAAAAGATGGAAACAACGTTAACTGCCAACACGCAGTACGCTCTCGCAGCCTAAACACCTGTGAGCGTCCACCCCGGCAAGCCCGCGGGCCGGGGACTGGATGTCATTTAAGCGGGCTGGTTATCGACGGCTACCTCGGACGTCGATAGCGAGATTTTCCGGGGCTGGTGTCCGGCGGTTTTGCCGCTTCTTCACGCCGGGCACGAGACAACAGAGGCGGATACGCATCGTAGATTCCTGCGGGGATGCATTTTCGGACGGGGGTGCGAATCCCCCCGCCTCCACCATTCGACTCGCGAACGAAGTGAGCGAGGCGAATGGTGTCCTGAGCGAGGGCCCAAGGGGCCCGAGTCGAAGGACTGAGACTACTGTGACGTTCGCTCGCACATGGCAAGTCCTGTCCTGAGCGCGGCTCAAACCGCTCGGCGACTTCCTTGCGTGCCGCACTTCATCTACATCGCTGCCTTCTCCAATCACCGACGCCGGCCCTTGGGAACCTTGGCGCTCCACACGGTCGCCCGCGTCACGTCCTCACCACGGCATCCTGTCGTCGGACACACCAGCGAAACGTCGCACTCGCCGTTGCTGACGAAATCGGTTTCGCCGCGAACGAGGATGCCTTCCACTTTGTGATTGTCCGCGTTGAAGACCGGCGAGCCGGAGTTGCCGCCATAGGTGTCGAGGTTGGCGACAAAAAAAGGCGACGTGCCGTTGTCTCGGACCTCAGCGTCCGGCGCGTACTTCTGTGGCAGACCACAGGGGTGGCCGATGACATAGACCGCCTGGCTGTTCTTGACCTTCCCGGTTGTGCGGATCGCCAACGGCGTGCGCCCGACCACTGCGCGGTCGAGCCGCACCAGCGCCCAGTCCGTCCCATCGCCCGACAGTCGACGCCCGAGCAGCTGCGCGCCGGCGTAGACATCTTCAGCTGCGAATCGCGTCCGTGGCGTTCCGGCATTCTTCATCCGAAACCCGAAAACGAACCTGATCCCGGCGAGATCGGCGCGACTCTTCACGCAGTGGCCGGCGGTGGCAATGACATCGGGCGCGACCAGAAACCCAGAGCAGAAGCAGGCCGTCGGCTGCGTGACAAAAGGCTCCGCGCTGCACAAATCGTAAGCATCACGATACGACTCGGTCACCAGGTCGAACGAACCGTCCGGGCGCTCTTTGAGGTCTGACAGCTTGACGAGCGCCACAACGCCGTCGGCCGAGCGGAGCACCGCTGGCTGCGTCACCTGATAGATGTCCTGCCGATTGTCCGCGCCATAAATCGCACGCTGACGGCCCTTCGCCGCGCGCACGAGCTCGCCGGTCGGAACATCCGCGAGATCTCGCGCCCGGCCCACCGTTGCGGTGGCTGCGCGAGCACCCTCTCTCGATCCCGAACGGCGCTCACGCCGCCGGATTTCGCTGACGAGCTCATCGTCGGTCCAGTCTTTCGTCAATCGATCCATGGCTGGCCCCTTTCATCCCGAAAGTCACACTCGACGTCCGCGCCGGCATGCTTCCCGACGTTCTAGTATCCACCCATCTTTTTGGACGAGTAGCCGGCGCGTGTCGCCTACACCGTTGGCAGATCTTCCACCCGCAGGCGGACGGCCGGATCGCCAAAGACGATGTAGTTGCGCGCATCGTCGCGAGCGACCCAGAGGTTGGCGAGCTCGGTGTGCGCCTGGGGGGTGGTGAGGGCCTTCAGTTTCTCTGCGATCTCCGTCGTCAGCGCCGCCCAGCGGATGTTGAACTGGTCGAGCGCGTTGCCGACGCGATGACCGCTCAGTATCGGGTTGAGCACCGACCGGAACCCTTGCAGCTGGGGAGCGCGCGTCGTCTTGAACGAATAGGACCACGCGCGATCGACGTGGCCGATGGTCGCGAGGGCCCCTCCACCGGCGTGCCCGAGCAGCGCCTGTGGGAGCTGCGAGAACAACTTTCGGGGCGCGATGCGCTTGGGGGTAACGCCCGGACGATTTTCAAAGGTGTCGGTCTCGGGACACCCAGTGCTGTAGCAGGCGAAGAAGAAGTGGATGAGGCCGTGGACGCGTGCGTCAGCCGGAAGGTCGCTCGCGGCAAACCACGAGTCCGCATCGATCGCGCCGTATCCCTCCCAATCCGCGCACACCAGCGCGCCCTGCACATCGGGCAGCCGCGGGTCGTCGGGCTCGAGCGCCATCCCGTGCGTTCCGCTGACGAGCAACGCCGGGGTGCCGTCGAGATGTCCACGGAGAAGTTTCGCGAGGTTCTCCTTGGTTGCGTCCTCGCCGATCAGACGCTGTGAGGAGAAGTTCTGCTTCTGACCGATCGCCGGGCGCTTACCCTCGCCAGACGCCAGCGGCTCCGCGACAGACTTTGCGAACAACTGCGTCGCGCGGTCGAAGTCGTGGCGGGTGGCGAAATGCGCCACCTTTCTCGAGTGCGCAACCGACGGACCGGTTTCGTATGACACGACGCTCTCGGCGTAGGTGCGATACCGCGCCGGATCATCGAAGTGCAACCGGCCGACGGCCCAATAGATATCCAACCCGTACTGAAACTCCAGAGGGATCTCCTCCGGTGAGCCGACCAGCAGCAGGTAGAAGGGCACACCCATGGTCGGAGAGACCGGATTGAAGCTGACGCCGTGGCGTTCGAGCCACGCGCGTGCGGTCTCCCCCTTCTGGTAGCCGTCAGCTCCTCTGAAGACGCGGAACAGATCCTTCGTGTCGCGCTGGCGGTGTTCGAGCAACGCGGCCAGCGCGGTCAGCGCGGTCTGCGTGTGCGGACTGGCGTCCTCAGCGAATACGACACCCCACCCGGTCTCGGACAAATCGTTGGCGTCATCCACGTCGGTGACGGCGAAGGCGGCGTGTTCGAGGCTCTTTTGCGCGGCCAGCGCCCGGTCGTCCGCGCGCTGGCCTTCGACCAGCGCGAGTTGACTCAGCGTCTCGTCGGAAAGCTCGGGCAACGGCCGCCCCGTCTCGGCGGAGACGCCGAAGGGTAGGGGCCTGTCCTGATCGGTCGGATCCTCGGCATCATTCGGCATGTGACGCTCCGGTCTTGGTCAAAAGGAGATCAGCTCGAGCCGGGCGGCGTTCCGATGATTTCGGGTAGTCTATCGGTCGCTTCGTTCGAGTCAAATCCTGACGGCCCCATGCGCATTCTCGGGACTGGAATCGACTATTCGACCGGCGACGTCCTGATCGATTCGATCGATGAGGAGACGTTCGGGCAGGCCATTCAGGCGTCGCTCGCCCGTCACGCCGACCAGGTGCGGAGCACCGCGCGGACGCGGGCGCGCGGCGCGGCCTTCCGCGGAGAGGTCGAACGTCAGCGCTCGGTGGATCTGGGCGATCCGAGCGCCGCGGGATGGACCTTCCTGGTCAATCGGGACGATCCGCGCCGCGAGGCGATTGAAAGGGCGCTCGGTCCATTGGCGAAACACCGCGCGATGTCGGAGCCGTCGCCTCTCGTGTTCAATGGCGAGCCAGAGGAGGACTGGCAGGACTGGATGCAGCAGCACTACCTGCAGCTCGAGCTCGACGGGAAGAGGGTTCCGTACCTACATCCTGATCGCCGGCGGCCCCGATCAAATTCCATTTCACTTTCAAACGTTGCTCGACAGCGCGGCGGCAGTCGGGCGCGTCGACTTCGACACCATCACTGAACTCGAGGCATACGTCGAGAAGGTTCTTCGTTACGAGCGCGCGAGCGATCCCACGGCCGCCCGGGAAGCGCTGTTCTTCGCGACCGATGGAGGTCCGGGGGATGCGACACATTTCAGCCGTCGATTCATGGCCGACCCCCTGGCAAAGCATGTCCTGAAGACGCGACGTTTTCCGACCCGTGCCGTGATCGCCGAGGATGCGACCAAGGAAAGGTTTCTCGACGAGGCGCGGCAGAGAAAACCCGCGCTCGTCTATACCGCCACGCATGGGATGGCCGCACCCAAAGAGCGGCTGGAAGTTCAGAAGCGCGTCAACGGAGGGATCTGCTGCGGCCATGAGACAGGGGACGCGCGGGAAGGCTGGTTGATCACGGCCGATGACGTGGACGCCGAACAGCCGTTTCTCGAAGGATCGGTTGTCTTCCAGTTTGCGTGCTTCGGGTACGGTACACCCGCAGAGAGCGACTTCAGACACTGGCTCGATGGCGTGGGGCTGAATAGTTCGGCCAGTTTCGTAGCCGCTTTGCCGAAAAAACTGTTGGCGCACCCGCGCGGGCCCATCGCGTTCATCGGTCACGTCGACACCGCATGGCTGCACGGCTTCGACGATCCGGAGAGCCCGTACCAATCCAATCTGTGGAGCTCTCGCATCACACCGTACAAGAAAGCGATCGAGGTCCTGCTTGGATGTCAGCCGGTTGCACTGGCCATGAACGATTTGAACAAACGATTCGATTACGCCAACGCGCAGTTGACGCTTGCCTTCGACAAGATGGTTCGGCGGAAGGTGGAGCTGACGCCTGATCAGCGCAAGCAGCTCGCGAACACCTTTATTTTCCGGAGTGACGCACAGAACTACCTGGTCTTCGGGGATCCGGCTGCGCATCTTCGTATTCCGGCGGCCTGATGATGTCCGGGGCATGCCCGTTGATCACGACGGATACGCGCGTGCCCTGGCGAACGACCGTGCCTTCCGCTGGAGCGTGAGAAACGATCCGGTTGGTCACACTTCGAGTCGTGGCGTTGTAGCGCACGTCTCCCAGCCCGAGATTCGCTCTCGCGAGCAGGTTGCGGGCTTCGTCGAGCGTGAGCCCCTGCAGCCTGGGGACAGCGACACCTTGTGACGTCCCTTCGCCTCCGGGCGGCCGAACGACAACGAGATCAACCGCGCTCCCTTTTCGCACCCGGCTGTCGGCAGCCGGCTGCTGCTCGATGACGGTGGGGACTGTGATCGCCGGCCCCCTGCGGGCGGTACCGTAGACCGTTGCGTAGTCGCGATAAGTGATGTCTCCGAGCCTGAGTGCGGATAAAGCGCCGACAACACCGCGCGGCAGCCGTTGTCTCGCCTGCTCCTCGGTCAAGCCGACAAGTCTCGGGACGATTACCAGCGGGATTGGCGCGGCAACTTCAAGATCGACACCGCAACCGGGTGACAGGATGGCGCTCGGCCTCGGGGTCTGAGAGATCACTGTCTCCGGCTCCTGCCTGTCGGTCTCCGTTCGATTGACCCTGCCGATGCGAAGACCGCGGTCACGCAAAGCTGCCTCGGCCCTGGACTGAGGAAGACCGGCTACCTGAGGTACCTGCACCGCCTGCGGTCCGGCCACCGCGATGGTCATCGACACCACGCTTCCTTCCGGAACACGTGTGTCTTTCTGTGGGTTCTGGGCGAGCACGCGGCCAGGCTCGCAGCCCGGCTGCTCGCGGATCTCACCAACCTGCAGTCTCTCTTCCTTGATGTCGTCTATCGCGTGATCGCGGCTGTCACCGATCAGGTTGGGCACCTTGACTGTCCGGCCTTCGCGCCGCGCAACCTCCAGGTTGATCGTCGTTCCGGGACGCGCGGTCTCGCGGGCGCGGGGGTCCTGCCTGATCACAGTGTCCGGCGGCCGGGTGCTGCTTTTTGGCTCGATCCTGCCCACCTTGAAGCCTGCCGCAGCAATGGTACGCGCGGCCTCGTCAGCGGCCATGCCGGTCACATCCGGAACCAGCACCGGCCCGGACGGAAGCGGATCTTTCACGACAGGCGTGTCGGGCGTCCTCCGAGCGGCAGCGACGATCTCGGTCGCGCGGCTGGCGGTTCGGCCCGTCTTGAATGTGTTTGGCCGAAGCTGCAAGTAGGTATCAAGGTACCTCGCCGCCAGCAGTGGACTCTGCTTCTCGAGTAACGTGCCGAGACGGTAGTACGCGGCCGGCTCGTCAGGTCGTGCTGTGGCCGCTCGCAGATAGCTGCCGAGCGCTTCCTTCTGCCGACCCTCGCGCACCAGCAGGTCGCCAACGCCAATGTGAGCTTCCGGCAGGTCGGGATGGGCCTGCAGCCCTGTCTTGTACTGGACGTCCGCGCGGTTGAAGACCGCGCGCGCAGCCGCCGGATCGCCACGCTCCTGCGCCACGACACCCATTCCTTGAAATGCATCTCCCCAGCCTACTCTCGAGAAGGCATATTGAGGAGCAGTGGAGTGTGCGGCTTTGAACTCGCGGTCAGCCCTCGCGAACTGTTCCTGCGCGACATCAAGCCGCTTGTTCTGGCGCGACAGATGGCCCTGTTCAACCAGCGTCTCCCCTACGTTCGCTCGGGCGACTGCCTGCGCCTCCTGGCGTCGATCCTGAGGCGGTGACGCGTCCAGCGAACGTTCGTAGCTGCTCCGGGCGCTCTCCAGCAATCCTTCGCCGGTTCGCGCGTCGTTCGCGTCGATCGCAACCTCGGCGCGATCAAGGTAGACGTTGCCGAGCGTGTTCAATGCCGAGGCGTTGCCGGGATCGGCTTTGAGGGCAGTCGTCACCTGCCGCTCGGCGTCGTCCGTGCGTCCTTTCAGCCGATTGGCTTCCGCAAGATCGGTGAGGAATTCCGGGGACCGCGCTCGGTCCGGTTGGACTGCCGACTCCTGGCTATATGCCTCGACGGCCTTCGCGCCTTCACCCCAATCCGTGTAGATCTCCCCCAACCGCTCGAAGCTTCCAGGTTCCTGTCGCCAGACCGCGGCGAACCGCGCCTCCCTGAAGACCCGTGCTCGTTCGTCCGGGGAGACGAAATGGGGGATGACGCGGCGCGCCGAGTAGCTCGGTTGACCCGCCAGAATCACGTCGTTCGACCAGTTGACCGCCGTTCGGACGCGATTCTCCGGCGCCTTTCGCGGGGCGGCCGAGACCTCCGCATTGCCCATGGTGATCTCTTCCAACGAGCGGACGGTCAGGTCCGCCGAGCGCGCCAGCTTGATGGAAACGGCGAGCACGTCCCGGTTCTGCGCGCACCCCGGTTCTGTAAAGCAGTCGAGACACCTGATAAAGGCGTTCCCGTCGTAGGTGCTCGCCGCCACGTTGGACGGATCGATCTGAAGCTCGACGAGCACATCGCGGCTCGCGCCGCCGACCACTTCGATCCTCTCGCTCGCGAAGATGTTGAACCAGGGCAGAGTGTCGGGGCCCTGGACGTCATAGAGGTGAGTCTGCTGGCAGCGATTCGTGACCTTGAGCTGCTGCTTCGCCCGGACCGGCGTGCTCGCCTTGACCTCGACGACCCAGCGCTGGTGCGGCACCGCAGGAGCCTGATCGGCAGGCGCGGTCGACGCGAGCCGCCATCCCATCCCGCCTGAGAACCTCGAGGCGTTCGAGACTGCAAGGCGATCGCTGCGAGGAACCATTCGACGGACGACCTGCACGGGGTCGTCACCGCCGCGCCCTCCACCTTCATCTGTCACCGCCACGGCCCCCTCGAGCACCAGCAACTGAGTGTCGCTCTCGGTGACGCGGACCTCGAATTCCGTGCCCTTTGCACCAAGCGTCGCGCGCGACGTCACGACATCGAACAGTCCCCGCACATCAGCGAGCACCCTGCCCAGAATCAGGAAGATGGATCGCTTGCCGCGCAGGCGGAACTGGCTGGCGGCGCCGATGTGCACGGTGTTGTCCTGTTCGGCCGCCGCGTCCAGCATGATGATCGTCATGCCGACGTTCACACCGGTGATCAACTCATCGGCAGCGAACAGCGACAGTGAGGGAGTCGCGGCGATGAGCGCCGTCCCGCGTATGACCTTGACTTCGGCGCTGGTGGGGTTGTCGTTTCTCCGGCCGTTGACGACGATGTGCTCGATGCGCGCGAGAGCTTCGGTTTCAATCTGCTGTGCCGACACTTTGCCGGGGGTCGTGAAGGACGACGACGCTGCAGCGAGAAGCAATCCTGCCGCTGTCGCTCGCACGTGTCCCATAGTTACGCCCGGGCCGCGACGGCCTGCTCCCCGCCTCCCCGCTGCACCCAGCCGACCATCGCGTACATGAAGAGCAGGGAGACGATGTGATAGCTGATGTCGAAGATCAGCCGGTACTGCTTATACACCAGAAAAGCGACAAGTGCGTAGACCACGATGGCGCCGATCAGGGGGATCGGGATGTGCACGGTGGTGGAAGCCATGCTGCGGATTCGCAAGGGAATCGACAGCCGGCTTCCGCCGCGCAGAACATGGCGTATCAGTGCGCCAGCTGCTCCCATGATGACGATCACGAGGTATTGCGCCGACGCTGTGAGTGGTTTGATCGCAATGCCGCCGAGAAGGTTCGAGACGGCACTGGCCTGCAACTCGACGCCATACCGGGCGTCACCCTGCCCTGCTGAAACGTCCCACTGATCCTCGGACGACGTGTACCCGATCACCACGACCTTGCCTTTGAACCGCGCCAGCCTGTCAGGATGCGCGGCATTCGCGACCACCTCGTAAAACAAGTCCGGAGCGAGCTCCTGTCTGGAAGCCACCCCGACGATCATGTTCATGTCGGCATCGACGATCGGAACCGACCGTACGAGCGCGCGCGATCCGTCCCGCAGCAGAATCAGGCCACGGCGATGGTCCACCGCCGCTGTGATGGGACCGCCCCCTCTCTTCTGTGCTTCGAGGTGCATCAACGCCCGGAGTGCCAGCGACGGGAAGACCCCCGCTTCCCCCTCCAGTGAGAACCCGGCATTCTGCGTAATCGGCGCCGCCAGTCCCACCCGGCGCGCAACGGGAACGCCTTCGAGGATTCCCCACTGGTCGCCAAGTGCATCGCGAAGGAGCGGTGCGATCACCGGCGCGGGGATCTCGCCGCCGATGCTGTGCGGCTCTCGTACACCCGCGACCACTCCGGTGCCCGACGCCGCGGCCAGCCGGATGGCGTCGGCAAACTGCGGATCGCAGTCGGACGCATCTTCGAAGTACATGTCGAACGCCACCACGCGGGCGCCGGCGGCCGACAACCCCGAGAGGAGCCGTGCGTGATGACACCGCCAGGCGCTCGACGGCGCGCCCAGCGTGCCGTTCTTCGCCGGATCGTCGGACGCCAGGATCAGCGACACCCGCCGATCGAATTTCGTCGTGACAAACGCGTCCATGTACCCCACGAACCTGCGCTCCAGCCAGTCGTCGAGCTTGACCACGTTGAACAACCCGATCCAGGAAGCAAACAACACGACCCAGCTCGCCACGACGAAGCCGCCAATGCCGACGTAGTACTTTCGCAGCGCCCCGTCGATGGCGGCAATGTGCTGCCCTTCTGTCCTGATCGTCTCCGTCTTCGCATCATCACTGCTGTCGGTTGCCATCAGCAGTGCGATGTTGTTTTGATGGGCCGTCCGGACTGCCTTCAGACGATGAATGTCGTCGCGCCGGGCCAGCAGCTGCCCCGCTCTCTGGGAGGTCGCCAGGTCGAAGATGACGCCGGTCGGCGAGCGCATGTACAGCACGGGGGTGGCAAACGCGAGTGTGTCAACGAAGTCCATCTGCAGCCGGTTCCTGGCGTGAGCCACCGCCGCATCGACTCGGCCACGATTCGAACCCGTACAGAGCTTGCGGTAGAACTCGCGGGCGAACAGCACGGCAGCGTTGTCCGCGAACGGATACTGCATTGCTACGACGGCCGGAATGCCTGCGCGAACCAACTGCGGCGCGATGCCGGCGAGAGGGCGGGTCGAGGCGACCGCGGCTCCCTGGCACGCGTTGAGAACGACCAGCTTCATCGACCTGTAGTCTCTGAA
Organism: uncultured Acidobacteriota bacterium; assembly: GCA_963810305.1. Lineage (GTDB taxonomy): Bacteria > Acidobacteriota > Vicinamibacteria > Vicinamibacterales > 2-12-FULL-66-21 > JACDCA01. The sequence continues at coordinate 13,765 of CAWEMY010000013.1, read as the reverse complement.
AAACCCGGCGAACGACCGGGCCGCAATGAGATCCTCCTGGGCGCCGTCCTCGGCGTTCAGGACGAGATATCCGTCCTCCTCCCTGAACTCCCCGTGACCGATGAAGTGAAACACGTGATGCTGCCCCGCGAGCAGCGCCTGGCTGATCGCCGACCGGGTCACGCTGCCTTCGAGCACGACGATCTTGACTGCGTCGCCAAGCTCAGCCAGCGCATCCTCGACAATCGCGCGCTCCATCGCCACATCGAGGTCCGAGCCGTCGGGGATGGCGACGAGCACCGAAACCGGAGGCGCTGTCCTGAGCTCGTCGATCGGTTCATGCAGGGTGATATAGCGGGTCAGCGGGGTTTCCGATGACGTTGCCAGAAAAGTGTCGCGGGTTTTGTCGTAGGCCAGCTCCCAGGGCAGAGCAGACAGCGCAGGTGGGTCGATGCACAGGCGCAGGCGAAGCCCTTTCTCTTCGTCCTGCTGCACCCGGCCGAGGCTTTCGTGATAGAGGTCCCGCACCTCGCCGGTGAACAGCGCGTCACTCAGCGTCCCGCCGATCGTGGTCAGAAAGTCGCGGTCGATGGGGCCGTGCGCCAGCCGCTGCTGCGCGGCGGCCACTTGGGGAGAATCGAGGGCAAACGACACCACGCCAGTGGCGTGGCCCATCGTGTCGGACTGCGCGCTCAGCTCGAAGCGGCCGTCCCCCGCATCCTTGATGTTCAGGACGAAATTGAAGTACTCCATTCCGCGAATCCGCTTATCACGCGCAGTGACGACGCGGATGTCGCGCAGGCTCCCGATCGAAGCCGGGCCGGCCCCCGGCTATCCTCAACGCACGCGCTCGAACCGTTCGTAATGGACGCGTGGCAGCAGGGTGCCGAGCGGGTTTACGGGATTTGAGTAGTCGGTGGGCCTGGACCATCGCCCAAGCGTAACTCCGAAGGTGAAGGTGCCCACGGCATTGTTGGGTACGAGGAAACTCTCGTTCACGTCGAACCCGGCGGTGAACGCCACGTTCGAGAACAGGAGGCCCGAGAACCGTATCGCTCCACCGCCGGTGTCGCCGACTCCAGGCGCGTGCCGGTGCAGGTACTCCAGGTGCCCGTCCACCCACCAGTTGGGGGCGATCGGCAACTGGATCGATCCACCGAACTGGTCGATGGTGTGAATGATCTGTTCCGTGGCGACGATCGGTAGACCTCCCGTGGCCGGTAGGCCAACCGCTTCCGACAGCGTGACGACGTCGGTCTCGCGAAGGCCTTTGGAGCCGAACAGTCCAAACCGAATCGCCGGCAGGAGCACGTCGAACGTCAGCGTGGCGTGGCTGAGCGCGCCGGCTGACGCGTCGGATCGGAGATTTGCCGTCTTGAAGCCTGCCGCGCCGCCGAACTGCAGCGGCCCGCGGCGATATAGCAACGCGCCGTCGAACTGCCCTTCCTGCCGGCCGGGATAGAACATGTACTCGCCCTGGGTCTGAATGCCGAACGTCTTCGCTTCGCCGAAAGACGCCAGATACCGTCCGCTGGCGTTGACGGTGTAATCGCCGGTGGCCCCCGAGCCGAAGGTGGGACCGACCGCGGCGTCAAGAGCGGCGAAGACCGGCGCGGCGCAGACGTATGAGGGCGGCGCGGTGCCAGACACGCTCACCGTTTTGGTCGGAGCAGACGGATCGTTCGTGGAAATCGTCAGGGTCGCCGACTTGCTGCCGTCCGACGTCGGCTGGAATCGGATGGGAACGACCAGGCTGTCACCCGGGCGCGACGGTCAACGGGAAATTCAGCACCTGGGCCATCTGAAATTCGCTGGACGAGGACGAGATCCCGGTGACAGTCAGCGTGCATACACCGCTGTTGCTGATCGTGAGCGGCAGATCCTTGAACTTCGCGGGGTTGACACACAGCTCTCCGAAGTTGCCGGTGTCGGCGATGACCGTTGCCGCAGTTCCGGAGCCGACGGTGGCGTTTGCCGCAACGACCAGCGATGGAAAGCTTGGATCGTTGCTGGCTATCGTCAGGTTGGTGGTCTTGGACCCGGGTGTCGTGGGATTGAACCCGATCTGAAACGGGAAGCAGAAGTCGTGGCTGATGCTGACGGGAAATCCTGCCGACGGCGCGACGACCGTGAAATCCGGATTTGAAGAGGTAATGCCGTTCACCACCAGATTGGCCGCGCTCGTGTTGCAGACATTCAACGTTCCAGTCGCCCTCGAGCCCGCGCAGGCAGGGGCAAAGAACGGCGGGGCAGGCACCTGGATCTCGGGCATCGCGACCTTCTTGAAAGTGAGCCGCCACGCGCCGCGACCGCGCGTTCCAAGATAGAGATTGATGTCGCCAGCGGCCCCGTCATGATCGAAGTGGGCGTAGTACGGCCGCGGGATATGCGGCGTTCCGGAGACGCCTGGCGTGTTTGGATCGGTCACGAGCTGCCAGCGCGTGCCGCCGTTCGAGCTCAGAAAGACGCCGGAGTCAGCCCCGCCCGCAACCAGGATATCCGGATCGTCGGGATCGAACGCCACCAGCGTCGGCTGCGGGTAACCATTGAAACCGGTAAACGTCGACGGTCCGCTCTGATTCGCGTACGCGAACGTGCCCGTGCCCGTCATCATCGCGTCCAGAGCCGCAAGACCCGTCCACGTGGTACCGCCATCTTGGGTCATGACCATCCGTGGAGTCGCGCCGCCCAGGTTGGAGGCGATCAGTCGCTGTGGGTTGTTTCTATCGACGGCGTAGACGCCGAACGACCCCGTCGCAGGATTGGGCACCTGCTGCCAGGTCCCGCCGGTAGCCGTCCCTTGATGTCTCCAGAGCGTTCCCTGCGCGTCGCCGTTGCATCCACCGCTCTTGACAAAGAACGTCGGGACTCCCGCGATGAACGACACGTTCAGCCCACATGCACCCGCCGGCGTATTCCCGGCTCCAAGCTGAGTCCACGCAATCGCCGCCGCGCCGATGTCCAGCGTGACGAACACCCCCGTCGTCGTGATGACCGCGTAATCGTCCGGACCGAAGTGCAGGAATCCGCCGAGGTGCCGGAACGACCCGAGGTTGCCTGCCGGGTAGGTTGGGATCTCGGTCGGCCCCCCGGTCAACCCCGGACCGCTCCGGAACATGCGCGTAGCGCGGCCGGGGCTGAAGCAGCACACCGTAGTCAGTGCGCGGGTCAGCTCGCCGGCCGCGTCAAAGCCGTCGCAGCAGAACTCATTGGTCCAGGTCACTGCAGCTCCGCCTGCATTCGTAGTCCCGAACGTACCCGTGTCCTGGTTGCCGAAATACACGTCCTCGGGGGTGGCGCCGGGTCGTCGCGACCCGGCAAAGGCAAAATTCCACAGCGCATGCGGAGTTACATTTGGCTGCTCCCAATTCGGGGTGTGGCAGCCGGGACTCGCGCCGTTGAGGTTGCGATAGATGCCGCCGTCGGACGAAAAGAGAATGGGACAGGCATCGTTCGCGGCGCCAGGCGCAAAGGCGATATCTCCGGAGTCGTTGTGAGCGCCTGCGGTCGCGTTGGCCCACGCGGCGGACGCGTTACACCGCTGCGCCCCGCCGGGGTTTGCCGGGCTGGGCGTGGTGCAGGTCCCGCGGTGCAGGCTGACGTCGCCGAACCACAGATCGTAGGTGGCGCCCGCGCGCTGATTGGTAGCCACAAACGGAATACGGCCTTGCGGCGAGGGGTTCGGGTAGTTGTTCTGCCAGCTCTGGCCGCCGTTGTCGGACTCGAAGATGCTGGTGCCGGTGGCCGCAAACAGGACGTAGGCCTCGTCCGGCGAGACGGTAAGTGAGCAGCGTCCGGACGGCAGCGGCTGCAGCGGCGTCCCGGTCGCCGTCGTCCAGGTGGCGCCGCCATCGGTGGACCGACGATGCCGGTCGTCACCACAGATGTCGATGATCCCGCCGTGATGAACGACGACGTCCCAGACGGTTTGTGCACCGTTGGCGGGCGTCGGGTCGACGAAGTTCCACGTCACGCCGGCGTCGGTCGAGACCGCCAGGCCGCAATTGGTGCCGATGAACACTCGATTGGCATTCGCGGGATCGATCGCAATCCCGAAAGCCGCAGGCTCGGTTCGCCTCACGTCGCTCAGACAGAAGCCCGCGGGAGGTGTGGCGGTCGCCGGGCGTGTCCAGGTTGCCCCGCCATCGGTGCTGACGTTGATCCCCGCGCGGCTGTTGACGCGTCCGTCATAGAAAGACGTCGCATACACCCGGTTGGAGTTGGTGGGATCCACCTCGACGTCCCACGTCGTCGTCGGCACATGGCCGTCCAGATGTGCCCAGGTCAAGCCGCTGTCGAGGCTGCGGAAGACACCGCCCCACTCGCTCGCGGCGAAAACCCGCGCCGGGGCCGTTCGGTCGACCCCCAAACCGTTCACGCGCCCGCCGGAGGCGCCGTTCGGGTTCGCCGCGTCGGAACTCGACTGATCCGGACTGATGTCGCGGACCACGACGGTCATCTGGGCGGATGCGGTGCTGGCCGCAAGGTACGGAACGATAACCAGAATGGCGGTTTTAAGCGCTTTCATGGCTGTCGCCTGATCAAATCAGCCGGGCAGGTCGGGGCCTGGCAGGTGACTGGCACTGAGACGAGTCGTCCATCCGGGGCCTCGATGACCACGCGCCACGAGTAGTTCATTCCGGCTTCGAGGTCCTCGATCACGACGGTCATCTCGCCGGCGGCATCTACTTCTCGGCCCGCCGGCCGCTCGATTTCAAGCAACCGGACCTGATACGCGCGGAGAGCGGGTGGCTTGCCCTGGGCGATCGCCGGTACACCACGCGCGGTCGGTGACGAGATTGGCAACGTCGCAACCAGGTCCTTCTCGAACTCCGGGCCATACACCGAAAGCTCCAAGGTCTGCTTCGCGGTCGAGAGACTGAGGACGCGGTTCTGGGCGCGATCCGCCGCGGCCATCGTCCAGCGCAGGCGGGCGTTGCCGGTGCGTAGTTTCGTCTGGCTGCAGAACATTTCGCACGTGAGCGTCAGTCCCGACGGAGACGCCGCACGGGAGGTCTCTGCGGGTAACTGGGCGGGAGAAGTGTCAGCCGGCGGCTGACTCACTGCGACAACGCCAGATGAGAAGCACGCTGCCACGCATGCCGTGCCGAGGACTGCGAGCCACTGCGAAGTGCGGATCATGAAGCCTCCAGGTCGCGATCACCATACCCGTGGAACGAGGTGAAGACAGCGCAACGAGCGAGAGCCTACTTTTTCACGCGAGCCCGGCAAGACGACCGTCGCAGGTCGGACGCCCTTACGAGCCGCAAGAGGCGGCATAATCTAACGCAGTTCGCGACTCGGTGCAAATGCGGGCCGGTTGCACACGGTTGCACACGCTAGAATCAATTCCTGTTGTCGAAGCCTTCGCGATATATCCCCGGCATTGCCCTGGCAGCGGGCCTCGGCCTCCTTACGAATGCGTTCTCGGCGGCGCAGGGGCCGGCGCCCTACACCGTGCTCTCGCGTGAAGGACGGCGCCCGCTCGCCGTCCAGTCCATCAATGGCCAGGACATGTTCGCGGTGGAGGAACTGGCCCGCCTCTTCAACTTCACCACTCGCGAAGACACGCTCGCGGCAGGACTCACCGTCACCGTGCGAGGTCAGACCATCGTGCTGTCACCGGGCCAGGAGCTCGCTTCTGTCGCGGGGCGGCTGGTCTCGCTGTCGGCGCCCCCGACGCGCGACGGCCGCGCCTGGTTCGTGCCCACCGACTTCCTGAACCGCGCCCTGGCGTCGGTCGCCGGGACGCGAATCGACGTGCGGAGGCCGTCGCGGCTGGTGGTGGTCGGCGACATTCGCGTCCCGCGGATTGGTGGACGCCTGGACGTGCAGGGCGGCTTGGCCCGGCTGACACTGGACATTGCCCCGACGACCGCACACGCAGTGACGCAGGAAGGCAACCGACTGCTGATCCGGTTCGAGGCAGATGCGTTGGACGCCAGCCTGCCCCCACCGGCCGGGGCTGAGCTGATTCAGGCTATCCGCCTCGAAGGCAATGCGGCGATCGTCGTGGATCTCGGACCGCGTTTCGCGTCGTTCAAGACTTCCGATCTGCCCGGTGAACGTGGCGGCAGCCGCATCGTGCTCGACATCACAGCTGCGACAGACCCGGCCGCGCCTCCGGGGCAACCCGCGCCGCCACCGCAGGAAGCGCCGCCGCTGCTCGAACTGTCGCCGACCGGCGGATTGCGCTCCGTGGTGGTGGATGCCGGGCACGGCGGGGCCGACGAAGGCGCACGGGGGTCGGGCGGATCGGTTGAGAAGAACATCACGCTCGGCGTCGCGAGGCGATTGAAGGCCGCCCTCGAAGCGCGCCTCGGCATCCGCGTCATCCTCACCCGCGACGGCGATTCGGCCGTTGGCCTCGATCAGCGCGCGGCGCTGGCCAACAACAACAAAGCGGACCTCTTCATTTCACTCCACGCCAACGCGTCAGTGCGGTCGTCGGCCACCGGCGCCGAGGTGTTCTACCTGAGCCTCGATGAGTACGGCGAGGAAGCGGCTCGAGCTGCCGCGGCGCCCGGTGAGACACTCCCGGTGTTCGGCGGCGGGAGCCGCGACATCGAGGTCGTACCTTGGAGACTGGCGCAGGCGCGTCACATCCCCAACTCCGCCGCTTTCGCCCGAAGGGTGGAGGCCTCGCTGCGCGGCCGTGTCGCGATGAGCCCCCGTGCGCTGCAGCAGGCGCCGTTTCGCGTGCTCGTCGGCGCCAACATGCCGGCCGTGCTCATCGAGATGGGATTCATGACCAACCCGGCGCAGGAGAAGCAACTGTCGTCCGACGATCATCAGAACGCACTGGCCCAGAGCCTGTTCGATGCAATCGTCCAGTTCCGCGATTCGCGGCAGCCGGCAGGTACACAGTGAACCGCCGCGGGTACCTCATCGCCGCTGGTACGGCCGCAGCGCTGGTGGCCGTGCTCGTGATTGTTCTCGTGCGGCGGGGCAGCCACCAGGCGGGCACAACCGCAGGCACGGCTACTGCCTCGACCGCGGCCGCCGCGTCTGCGGAACGCAAGATCACGGCAACGTTGTTCTTCATCAGCGAAGATGGGCTGTCGCTTCAGCTCGTGCAGCGCGAGGTGCCCTTCGGCGATCCGATCACCGAGCAGGCACGGCGCATCATCGAGGCACAGATCGGCGCGGCACCTCCCCCGCTCGCGTCGGCGATCCCCGACGGGACGAAGCTCCGCGCGCTCTATGTAACCGAGCGGGGGGACGCCTTCGTCGATCTCACTGGCGAGGTCACGGCCCGGCATACCGGCGGCTCACTCGACGAGCTGTTCACCGTCTACGCCATCGTCAATGCACTGACCGTGAACCTCCCGGCGATCGTGCGCGTGCAGATTCTCATCGATGGAAAAGAGGCGGATACACTCGCTGGGCATGTCGATCTGCGGCACCCGCTCACCAAGAGCCTGAAGTGGATAAAGTCAGACAATCCATCATGACCAACAGAACCGACGGACGCGCCGCGGAGGCACTTCGCGACACCCGCATTACCCCTTCCTTCACGATGCACGCCGAGGGGTCGGTCCTCATCGAAGCCGGCAAGACCCGTGTGATCTGCACCGCCAGCGTCGAGGAACGCGTGCCACAGTTTCTCCGCAATACCGGGAAGGGATGGGTGACCGCTGAGTACGGGATGCTGCCTCGCGCGACGTCCACCCGCACGCAGCGCGAAGCCACCGCCGGGAAAGTTGGCGGCCGCACCCAGGAGATCCAGCGGCTGATCGGCCGGTCGCTGCGTTCGGTGATGCGGTTGCCGGAGCTCGGGGAGCGGACGGTCTGGATCGACTGCGACGTGATCCAGGCCGACGGCGGCACCCGCACGGCGTCGATCACCGGAGGTTTCGTTGCGCTGGTACTTGCGCTACAGCAGATGCGGCAGAAAGGGATGATCCGGACAATCCCGGTATCGGATTACGTCGCCGCCATCAGCGTCGGCGTCGTCGCGGGCACCCCGATGCTGGACCTTGCCTATGACGAAGACTCCCGCGCGGACGTCGACATGAACGTGGTTAAAACCGGTGATGGGCGCTTCATCGAGGTCCAGGGGACGGCCGAAGGCCCCCCGTTCGAGCGCGGTGCGCTCGATTCGCTGCTGCAGCTCGCCGATGACGGGATCAGGACTCTCGTCACGCTCCAGCAATCGGTTGTCGGCGAACTCCGGTGAAGCTGGTCATCGCAACAACCAATCCAGGGAAGCTTCGCGAGATCGAGGGGATCCTGTCGGGGATCCCGTTCACGCTCGAAACGCTGAAGGATTATCCGCCGGTCGCCGAGCCCGCCGAAACCGGCCAGACTTTCGGCGAGAATGCGCGGCTGAAAGCGCTCTACTACGCGGCCGCGACTGGTGAGTTGACGGTAGCCGACGACTCGGGGCTCGAGATCGATGCGCTCGATCGCGCGCCAGGGATCCACTCTGCGCGGTGGCACGGCACCGACTACCCGGTCAAATTCCGGAAGATCCGGCAGTTGCTCGCGCAGCGCGGTCTCACCACCAGCAGCGCGAGGTTTGTCTGTCACCTGGCGCTCGCGCGCGGCCGGCAGCTCCTGTACGAAACAGAGCAAACCGTCGACGGCACGATCGCGGAATCCCCTGCCGGCGCCGAGGGCTTCGGGTACGACCCGATCTTCTTCTACCCGCCTCTTGGGGTGACTCTCGCGCAGATTCCCAGGACGAGAAATCCCGCATCAGCCACAGGGGGAAAGCCTTCTTCGCGCTACGCGAGTTCCTCACCCGTAGTCCCGCCCTTTAGGGCTGTGACATTCGTAGGCCAACAGCCGACGAAAACTGTCGCCTCCGAAGTCGGTGGCGTCGCGGGCCCCAACGTATTACTGTTTGGGAGTCATCGGCATTGCGCCCCGGTTACTGCTCGGCCCTCTATCGCCTCTTTAACCAAAACTGGAGGCCAGCGTGATGGGGTGGAACTCGTTTGTGGCGGATCAGTCTTGACCTCACAAGAGGACGCATCTGATTCGCCTCCGCGAATGGAGTCCCTTGTACGCATCTGTCACTGATTACGCCGCCGTGTACAATGACGACTACCGCCACCGTCGCGGAACGCACACCAGTTTCAACATAGACCTTCTCCCGACGCTCCTCGCCAGTTTTTGCCGTACGGCCGGTGTGACCAGCCTGCTCGACGTGAGCGGTGGCCAAGGGCGACTTGTTGAATCTCTAGGCAGGCTTGGGATCCGAGGACTCACCACAGACATCTGCCCCTCACCCGGACAGCCCATCATCGCCTTTGATCTGTCTCGTTACTCCGAGACCGACATCGCACGCATCCGTCAGGAGATGGAGCGGATTGGCGATGGCGTGCCGCATCTCACCTGTTGCCTCGATGTCCTTGAACACATCGATCGCGAGCATGTCTTCGCGGCGATGCGGAACCTCGCCAATCTCAGTGTGCACCTGCTCGTCGTCTCCATTTTGGCGCGGCCGAGTTCGCGTGACAATCTGTTCCACGCCTCGATTTTCCCGGTCTCGACCTGGGTTCGCGTGTTCCGGGCCGCGGGCTTTCGAGTACTACCTACGTCGCACTTCGACTCGGCTACACACCATCCCACCTCGGAGCGGAGTGTCACTGACCCGCTCGTTGATCGCTGGCGGATTTTAAATCCATTTGGTGATCTCCACGAGGGTGAACCCCGTTACTTGGTCCTCGAGAAGACAACGGATGTGCCGGACTGGACGCTGGTCGAGGCCGAGATAAACGGGCTACTTGACGTGGCCTACAGGCCGGAGAAGCGGCGACAGTTCCAGGTGCAAGGAGACGTCCGTTTCCTCATCAGCTTGCACCACGTACCAGATTTCGCCCTTCTCCGACCCTTGCTCGACGTGTTACCGAGGGACGACCTGAGGGTGATCCTGCGTCCATTTTTCATCGAGGAACGCTATTGCCGCGCCATCATTGCATTTCTGGCTCGGTCAGGGGTACGGACCCACGTCTACGAGCGGGCCGACGAACTACCTTGGGCTGAACTCGCGGGCCGCGTCTTGATAACGGCATCTGAGTCCGGATGCTCCGTCAACCATGTTCACGGCCTTCAGATCTCGGTTCTTGGACGACTCCATGGATGTCGGACCTATCTTCTTCAGCATGGCATATGGCCGAGCGCGTTCCACGGGCGGATCGTCACCTTCGCCTCCGAGACCGTGCTCAATTGGGGGGCTTCGGAGGAACGCATCCTTCAGCAGGGCAAGCACCGGGTCGGCGCTGCGGAGGTCCCATGGGGAATGTTCAGTCCCGGCCAGGTGCGCCGCATCGGTTCGCCTCGTTACACCGATCAGTTGATGCCGTTGCACTCGGATGGCCTCGACCTTCGGCTCGGCATCGAGCGAACTCGATTCGCTTCGGTCGTTCTGCTGGCAATCAAGAAGTTCGGTAGTCGCTGGGGTTCACCCGGTGTCGATAAAACCCTCCAGGCTGGTCTACTTCGCGTGATCGAGACGCACCCTGAGACGCTGTTTCTCGTCAGACCGCACCCTGCGCACGATCCCCAGCTACAGTCGTACAGCAAGAACGTCCGTTTCCTCGACGAGACCTGCTGCATCGCTGCCGATCTGCCTCTTAGCCGCATCGTCCCGCTGGTGGATCTGGTCATCACGCCAATCTCGACGATCGCGCTGGACGGAGCTATCTCGAACAAGCCCGTGATCATCTGCGAGTCGGGGCAACCACGAATGTACGACCATCTGGAGGCGTTGCCGGTCGAACGGTTGCCCGAAGTACTTCGCAGCCCCGAATTCCTGGCTCAAGCAGCACATCGTGCGCGTCTTTTTCGGGAAACCTATGCCGAGGCGGTGGATGCTCGGTTCTACGAGCGCTTCGCATCGCTGCTCGCCGAACCGGCACGCGCGGGTAGTCCCCCTGATACCGCACTCGCGACAGCCGTCTCGCTCGCAGCTGAGGCCGAGCAACAATGGTCCGAGTTGCGGCGCGTGCGAGCTGAGGCGCAGGAACGCATCGCAAGACTTGCAGCTGAAGCCGCAGCTCGCGATGAGGCCTACGCGTCCGCCAAGGACGCAGAGAGGTTAAACAGCGAGTTGGAAACGGCGCGGCTTGCTCTGGAGGCCATGCGGCGGAGCACGAGCTGGCAGATAACCGCACCACTTCGGGTTGCCGCCAGGTTGATGCGCCGGCTGATAACGCACCGCGCTTCAGTCAGCTAAGAAGACAATGTGTGCATGAGGAGAAACTGCTGTGAACCTGACCGGGTTTGTAGGGTGGGATCCGCGCGAGAAGAAAGCCTATCAGGTATGCGAGCACTCGCTGCGCTCTCGCGCGAGTATACCTGTGGATGTAAGCCCAGTAGTTCTCGACGAACTGCGCCGTGCGGGACTCTATACGCGCCCCACGGAGTGCCGTGAGCAACGGTTATGGGATGTAATCTCTGAAGCGCCCATGAGCACGGAGTTCGCGATCACGCGCTTTTTCGTGCCGCTCTTAGCGGCGAAGGCTGGGCGACGTGAAGGGTGGGCTGTCTTCTGCGATTGCGACTTCCTGTGGCTTGCCGACATTGCAGAGTTGTTGGACTCGGCCGATGCAACAAAAGCGCTCTGTTGCGTTCAGCATCGACACGAACCGCTTGAAGCGCTCAAGATGGACGGTCAAGCACAGACAAGATATGCGCGCAAGAACTGGTCCAGCCTAATGCTCTTCAATCTGGCTCACCCTGCCCACGAACGTTTAACACTCGAGACATTGAACGGAGTACCGGGCCGAGATCTCCATCGATTCTGCTGGTTGTCCGACGATGAGATCGGCGCATTGCCGACGGATTGGAACTGGCTTGAAGGTTCATCACCCCTTGGAGTTGGGGGTGAACTACCGAGGGCGGTGCACTTCACTCGCGGTGGCCCGTGGATGGCGGGCTGGGAAAACGTGCAGTTTGCTGACTTATGGCGTACGGAATACGGCAAGTTGCAGGCAGCGGACAACTCGCGGAAGTGAGAAACCGAGCGCGGAGAATAGATGCGCTATTTTCCGCGCCGGATCACACTCAGACTACTGAACCTCGGGCGCGGACGCGTTCGACAGTTGCGCCTTGCGGCGGCGAATGGCGCCGATGACGCCGAGCAGGCCGCTGCCCATCAACATGAGCGAGGCAGGCTCCGGAATCGGTGGGCTTTCCACCTCGATGCCGGCCAGCGAGAAATCCTCGAGACGGAAGTCGTTCCCTGCAATCGTCCCCGAGCGGCCCGGTCCGCGGAACAAGATGGACGACACGTTGAGCGCGTTTACGACTACGTCCTGCGCACCGTTGCTGTTGAAGCGAAACTGGAAAGGCGCGGCCTCGAAAGTCACCCAGGTCGCGCCGCCGTCAATGCTGTAGAACCCGCGCTCAAAGTAGCAGTCCAAGCCGGGATTATCGCATCCCGCGAGAATCGCGCCAAAGTCGCCGCCTTCGCGCTCGTGGAAAGAGTCGGTCACATTGAAGCCCACAAGGTTGACCGCAGTCGAAAACGAGAGTCGAAGAATCTCGTCGCCTTCGATCTCGTCATCCGAATATGAATTATTGGAAAGGGGAGCCCCGAAGTCACGCATAACGCCGAAACCATCGGCGAACCCGTTGCCGTCGTTCGCGTCCCAGTACAGGGTGCGTGCTGGCGTCAACCCGCCGCTGAGGCTGAGGGATTCAAACGTCAGGTCCACGAGGCCGGCGGCGCCGAGATCCACGCCGGTCTTGGTAAACGTCTGCACCGTTCCGCTGAGGGGGCCGGCAAAGCCCGGTGTGTTGAAATCAATCTGCGTGGCCTGCGCGTTCGAGACTCCAACGAAAGCAAACAGCACAGAAAGAGCGACAGTCCACTGAGATTTCATTCAATCCTCCTGAGGTCGGCGTTTTGGCACACACGCCGTGACAGACCGACATCTCAGCAAATCAAACAGCACGTTTGGCGCCAGCTCATCTCGGGCATTTTATAAGACAACCTCCAGAAGAGGTTGGGAAATAGTCGCCGCTTAGGCTGACTATGTTCTGTTTGGCGCCGGATTTATACCTGAGATACGTAATTTCTACTTGGAGCCAGAATAGCGCGCACTATTGTGCAAGACCATGTATTCCGGCCGTTTAGGGGCTACCCGTTTCCTACCTTCCGATCTTCCGCGGATAACGCACGAGCGACGCCTTGTGTCTGTAGATTCAGGCCGTGGCTCTGTCATCGCCTCCTTGTTGGGTCACCCGAACAGGAACTCCAAGGCATCGGGCAATCTCGCGGCCCAGGCTGATTCGGTGTGGGCCGCTCCCTCTTCTACTCTCACGCGCAGGCGGCGCGGACCGAGACGCGCGCGCCGAAGCGCCCGCTCGAGGAGCAGGACGTAGCGCACGGTCTCTTCATTCCAGTCCTGCCGGCGCGTTTCCATCGTGCCCACGCCCAGGTAAACGCGCGCCGGCCAGCGCTTCGCGGCGCGTGCCATGCGGAGCAGGTGTCCGCGCCGGACGTAGAGCGACGGGCTCTCGATCAACAATCTGCCGAAAACCCCGGGCTTGACCAGTGCGGTGTAGAGCGCGGCCATCGCGCCATATGAGGAGCCTCCGAACCCGGTCGTGGAAGCACCACGCGTGACCGGATAGTTACGGGCGACGTAGGGGATGAGCTCTCGCGTGACGAACTCCGCGTATTCGCGGCCGAGCGGACGCCTGGCGAAGGGATTTCGCTCGTCTTCGACCGGCAGGTACTCTCGCGCACGCCGCAGCACGCCGTGATCGATGCCAACGATCAGGATCGGGGGGATGCGGCGGCGCCTGACGAGGTCCGCGGCGACTTCCG
>CAWEMY010000012.1:0-84725 GCA_963810305.1 uncultured Acidobacteriota bacterium | reverse complement strand
GGATCTATTCGCCCGCTGGCAATGTGTCCCAGTCGCCGCCGAAGAACCGTATGGTGCCAACGTCCTGTTGATCGGTGACGTGGTCTACGTCGGCCGCGTCGGCGCCCGGCACCCGGCGCAACTCGAGGCTCTCGGCTTCCAGACGAGCGCGCTCGATATTTCGGAGTTCGAAAAGGCAGAAGCCGCGCTGACCTGCCTTTAGCCTGCTCTTCGAGTAAACGCCCGCCGCCATCGCTCGGTATAATCCCGCAACACTCGACCTTGTTTTATCAGCAATCGCCAATCAAGAGAGCCATATCGATGAAACGTCAGACCCTTCTGCTGTTTGCTGCCTTTTCGATGGCGGCGGCGGCGCTTCCTTACGGCCAGGCCGGCAGCGATCGATTGAACGAACAGACACTCAAGGGCATCGAGCTCCGCAGTATTCGACAGAGGGGCTTGCTACCGGACGCGTTCAGGACGTCGATGAGATCCGAAGAATCCCAACGTCTGGTACGTCGCCAGCGCGTTCGGCGGGCTCTGGAAAACCGAAAACCGCGGCATCACCTTTTGTGCCGGTGTTCGACGATGGTGGATCGTTCACGCTGTGCTGCGTCGCGATCGACCCGAAGGATTCAAATGTCGTCTGGCTCGGCACTGGTGAGAACACCAGCCAGCGCAGCGCGCATTTCGGTGACGGTCTCTATAAGTCGACCGACGCGGGCGAGACGTGGAAGCGGGTCGGGCTCGAGAAGTCCGAGCACATTGGCGAGATCCTGATCGATCCACGCAATTCAAACGTCGTCTACGTGTCGTCACAGGGGCCACTGTGGTCCGCCGGCGGCGATCGCGGGCTGTACAAGACAACCGACAGCGAGTGCGCCGATTGGACGCGCGTCCTGCACGTGAGCGATGACACCGGCATCAGCGAGATCGTCTTCCAGCCGGGCAAGCCGGACGTGATTTTCGCGTCCGCCTATCAGCGCCGGCGCGCCGTCGGCCAGATGATCGGTGGAGGCCCCGAAGGCGGCATCTACAAGACCACCGACGGCGGCAAGAAGTGGACGAAGCTGAGCAGGGGCCTTCCGACCGGTGACACCGGGCGTGCGGGGCTTGCAGTCGATCCGCGGAATCCCAATCGCGTCTACGCACTGATCCGATACGAAAGCATCCTGAGTCGGGATTCTTTCGTTCGGACGACGCCGGCGCGACATGGACACGTATTGGTCAACTGATTCCCTCGACCGGCCGTGGCGGCTTGCCCGCCGGAGCTCCAGCGCAGGCGGGGCGCGGTGGGCCGCCGGCGCAGCCGCCTTCCCCTGTCAGCCGCTTGGCGTGTCTCCGACCGGAACTGGACCAGGTCTCGACATTGTCGCGTCGGCATCCAACTCGCCGACGATCAGCAGGCGCAGCCGCCGGTTGCGACGCCGCAACAACAGCAGACGCCCGCCGCACCGCCGCAGGGCGGGCGCGGTGGAACGCCGGCCGATGACTGCTATCGCGGTGGCGGCGCGCAGTGCCTCCAGCTCTATGTCGATCCGCACCGTCCCGACTGGATCTGGTCGATGAACGTCCAGGTCGAATTGAGCAAGGACGCCGGCAAGACCTGGGGCTCGACTGAAATCGAGAACTACGGCGTCCACGTCGACCATCACGCGCTGGAGTTCGATCCTGTCGACCCGAAGCACATGCTGCTCGGCAACGACGGCGGCCTTTATGAGACCTACGACGAAGGGAAGACGTGGAGGTTTTTCACGAACCTGCCGATCACCCAGTTCTACCGAGTCTCGGTCGACGACGCGAAGCCGTTCTACAACGTCTGCGGCGGCACGCAGGACAACTGGTCCTTCTGTGGCCCGTCGCGTTCGCTGACGCCGTGGGGTGTCCGGACCAGCGACTGGTTCGTCGTCAACGGGGGCGATAGGTTCCAGACGCGCAACGATCCGGACGATCCGTCGATCGTTTATGCGCAGTCGCAGGACGGCGGCATTCGCCGCTACAACCTCAAGACCGGGCAGGCACGCAGTATTCGTCCACCGCAGTCACAGGGGGGCGGCCGTGGCCTCGGGGGCGGGGACGACGCGACGCCGGCGCCGCCGCCGCAGGGGTTGCCTCAGGGTGCAGCAGGGGGTGCTCAGGGTGCGCAGGGGGGTGCGCAGGGTGCGGCAGGGGGTGCTCAGGGTGCGAGGGGTGCGCAGGGTGCGGGGGGTGCGGCAGGTGCGCAGGGTGCACAGCCGGGGCGCGGCGGTGGTGGACGTGGCGCCGGCGATCGCGCCAACTGGGATACGACCTACATGATCAGTCCGCATTCGCCGTCACGGCTGTATTGGGCGACACAGTGCGTCTACCGCTACGACGATCGCGGCGATACCTGGACGCGGGTCAGCCCGGACCTGTCGCGCAATCTCGATCCATACGCCATTCCCAATCATGGGCAAGGTGTGGGACCGCGCGACTCGGTCGCGCTCAATACCTCCACGACCGCACTCAGTAACGTCGTCTCACTCGACGAGTCGCCGCTGCTCGAAGGTTTGATCTACGCCGGGACTGACGACGGCTTGATCCAGGTGACGGAGGACGGGGGGAAGAACTGGCGCAAGATCGAGGAGCTTCCCCGGTGTTCCGAAGTGGACGTATGTCAGCGACGTTTTTGCGTCACCGCGGGACGCGAATCTTGTCTTCGTCACCTTCAACAACTGGCAGCGCGGCGACTACAAGCCCTACATTCTGAAAAGCCCGGACCGCGGCAAGACGTGGACGAACGTCACCGGCAACCTGCCCGACCGGCACGATGTCTGGTCGGTCATCCAGGATCATCTCAACGGCAACCTGCTGTTTGCGGGTACCGAGTTCGGACTCTTCGTTAGCGTCGATGGTGGCACGCGCTGGGTGAAGATGCGCGGCGGGATGCCGGTGATCCAGGTGCGCGACATGACGGTGCAGAAGCGCGAGAACGATCTCGTTCTCGGAACGTTCGGGCGGGGATTCTATGCTCGACGATTACAGCGCGCTCCGCGAGATCACGCCGGAGGCGCTCGCTGAAGAAGTCAGGCTCTTCCCGCTGCGCGATGCATACCTCTACAACCCGGTGGGGATGGCGCCGGCCGGCACCGCGGGCATCGGATCGTTGTCAGGCAACACCACGGTGCAGAATCCGCCGGCTGGGGCCGTGTTCACTTATAACGTGGCGCAGTCCCTCCCCGCTGACGCGACACTTGTGCTGACGATTACAGACGACGGCGGGCGACAGGTGCGGCGAATGGACATCGACAAGACCCCCGGCTTGCGTCGGGTCGCGTGGAACCTTCGCGGCGATCCGCCTCCACAGGCTGCGACCCCGCAGGGAGGCCGTGGCGCTGCCGGCGGGGGACAGGGCGGTTTTGGCGGCCGCGGAGGCAACCTCGGCGCCCTGGCGGCGGCCGGACGCTACACCGCGACGCTCGGAAAAAAGGTCGGCGAAACCGTCACGCCAATCGGGACGCCGCAGGTGTTCCGAGTGATTCCCGTACAGCAGTGATACCCCGAACGCAAAGGACATCTATGAACCCGGTCATCGTCTGATTCGCGCCGCGTTGCCCGTCATCGCGTTGCCGTTCTTCTTCGCCTCGGTCGGCACCCAGGAGGGGCAGCCGCCGGCACCGACGCAGGCGACGACACCGGCACCGGCGCCGATGATCAACGCGTCCGACGATCCGCTCCTGGCGCCGTTCAGGTTCCGCTCGATCGGCCCCGCCAGCATGGGCGGGCGCATCGACGATGTCGAGGTGGCGCTGTCGGACTCGAACATCATCTACGTCGGATACGCAGTGGGTGGGGTGTGGAAGTCAGAGAACAACGGCACGACATGGGACCCGGTGTTCGACACCTACTCGTCGGCATCGATTGGTGACATCGCCATCCACCCAACCAACCCGAACATCGTCTACGTCGGCACCGGCGAAGCCAACAACCGCCAGACCTCGTCGTTCGGCGACGGTATCTACAAGACCACCGACGGCGGCAAGACGTTCCAGAACATCGGCCTCCGCGAGACGCAGACGATTGCCCGGATCGTGATCGATCCTCGCAATCCCGAGACGGTGTACGTTGCGGCGCCGGGTCATCTCTTCGGACCAAATGCCGAGCGCGGTGTGTACAAGACCACCGACGGCGGCAAGACGTGGAACAACGTGAAATTCATCGACAACGATACGGGCTTCACCGATATCGCGCTCGATCCCTCGAACCCGAGCATCCTCTACGCCGCCAGTTACCAGCGAAGGCGCATCGGCTGCTGCTTCAACGGCGGCGGACCTGGCAGCGCGCTGTGGAAGTCGACCGACGCCGGACGCTCGTGGACGAAGATCGGCGGGAAAGGACTCCCGCGGGGGGACCTACGGCCGCATCGCGCTGGACGTCTCACGCTCCAATCCCAACATCGTTTACGCACAGATCGAGGCAGGCCAGGTCGGCCTGCCGCAGACGACGCAGGCTGTCGATACGGCTGGTGCGACAGAAGCGACGCCAACGGCGCCCGGCGTACCGCAGCCTCCGCCGGTGACGCCGCAGGCACAGGCCGCCGCACAGACACAGGCGGCGCAACCGCAGCGCGGTCAGCCCGGGACGACTCCGGCTACGGCGCCCCCGGCACAGCAGGCGGGTGGTGGGCGCGGTGGATTTGACTGGTGCAATAACGGCGGTCCGACCAAGGGCTTCGGGCGCGGCCGCGGCGGCGGCCAGCCGGGCCAGCCGGGCCAGCCGCCTGCACCACAGATTCCGCCACCGCTCGATCCAAGCCGCGGTGGCATCTTCCGGTCGGAGGACAAGGGTTCGACCTGGACGCACGTGACCAACTGCAACTCGCGGGCGATGTACTTCAGTCAGATTCGCGTCGATCCGAGCAACGACAAGACGATTTACGCCGCCGGCCTCCCCTGGGCGAAGTCGCTCGATGGTGGACGCACCTTCGCAACACTCGACAACGCCGGCGGCAACAGCTCCCCCGGTCACGTCGACCAGCACGCGCTGTGGATCGATCCCAGGAACCCGAAGCATCTGATCATCGGCAATGACGGCGGGTTGAACATCTCGTGGGATCAGGGCAGGACGTGGGATTTCGTCAACACGATGGCCACGGCGCTTCCGTACTGGGTGAGCGCGGACATGCGGCGGCCGTACTACGTCTACATCGGCCTGCAGGACAACGGCAGCTGGGGCGGGCCGAGTGCCACTCGTCAGCCAGCCGATGGCATCCTCAACTCCGACTGGTTCGGCATCGGCGGCGGCGACGGCTTCCAGACCGCTGTCGACCCGACCGATCACAACATCGTCTATACCGAATCACAGGACGGCAATACCTCCCGGTACGACCTGCGGACCGGCCGACAGCAGAGCATCCGGCCGCGCGGCATCGCCGTCGGCGGTCGCGGTGGCGGTGGCGGCGGGCGCGGCGGCGCCCCGCAGCCGCCGACGGTGCTGAACGCCGGCAAGACCGACTTGTATCGCTTCAACTGGAACACGCCATTCCAGCTCTCACCGCACAACCCGAGCATCATCTGGCTCGGTGGCAATCGGCTGTTCAAGTCGTACAACCGCGGTGATACGTGGATCGCGAGCGCCGATCTTACGAAGCAGATCGATCGCAACAAGATGACGCTGATGGGCGTGCCCTACGACAGAACGATGCTGTCGAAGAACGACGGCGTCGTGTCCTACAGCACGATCATCTCGCTCAACGAGTCTCCGGTCATGCCGGGTGTCGTCTGGGTCGGTACCGACGACGGGAACGTGCAATTGAGCCGTGACGGCGGAGTGACGTTCACCGAGGTCGGGAAGAACATCAAGGGACTGCCGGCAGATCACCTGTACTGGATCTCACGAATCGCAGCGTCGAATTTCGACCCCGCCGTCGCCTACGTCGCCGTCGACGGACACCGCGACGACGACCTGAAGCCGTATCTATTCGTGACCCGCGACTACGGAATCACGTGGACGAGCATCGTCGCGAATCTTCCAGCGTCGGGCAACATCCAGGTCGTTAAAGAGGATCCCAGGAACAAGGACCTGCTCTACGTCGGGACCGAGTTCGGGCTTTATGCGTCAACCGACGGCGGCAAGAGCTGGAAGAAGTTCATGAACAATCTGCCCACTGTCCGCGTCGACGACATCCTCGTCCACCCGCGCGACAGCGATCTGATCGTTGCGACGCACGGCCGCAGTGTGTGGATTGCAGACGACATCACAGCCCTCCAGCAGATGACGGCGGAAGTGCGCGAGCAGGACGCCTGTACTCTTCGACATCCGTCCTGCCGTCGCATGGGCAACCGATCGCCAGGCGGGGCAGCAGGTTGCCGGGCAGAAGGTGTTCATCGGCGAGAACCCGCCGCGCGGCGGCGCGATCAGCTACTACCTCAAGAATGGCGGCGGCGAGGTGAAGATCGCGATCGCCGGCGCCAATGGCCGCACCATCCGGAATCTGACCGGGCTGCCCGCCAAGGCAGGGATCAATCGTGTGATGTGGACGCTCACCCCGGATCCGCCGCAAGGGCAAGGGCAGGGCGGCGGTGGGGGCGGTGGTGGCGGACGCGGCGGCGGAGGCGCAACCGTCGAACCGGGGACTTCTATCTCGTCACGCTTACTGTCGCCGGAAAGACCCTGACGAAGCCGATGACGGTTCTCCAGGACCAGTGGCTCGGCGAGAGGTGAACGAGACAAGGTGGTGCCCGGCTTTTCAATTCTCGGGTGTTGACAAGACCGTCCGCGGCCACGCAAGCGCGGTCCGGAATCCGGGAGGCGCCGATTTCGCCCTGGCTTCTCTTACGGTCTCTTGGATCGATTTCGACAAATAATTGAATAAATCGCTCGTCCCAGCTTAAAAGCGCTTGAAAACAGGCCTCCAGCCATTGGCGTCACTTTCGCTATTGACCGTCCCGCCTTAACACGGTAGTTTCTCGGCTGTCAGACGCGAAGACCGACGACGGACCGCTGCAAGGCGGGCCGACCTCCCTCCCGTGCGTGCAGGTCGGAGCTTTTGCGGCTGTGACCGTACCGCTGTCACTCGTTTCTTATGAACGGGGGGATCAATGTATCGAAGTCTCTTTCGAACGGGGCCGGGCTCTCGCCCTGACTGTGTTCGCGTTCACGGTTCTCCTTGGCGCGACCGCCGTCGCGCAGACCACCCTCGGGCGGCTGGCTGGATCGGTCACTGATTCATCCGGTGGTGTGTTGCCGGGTGCGACCATCACACTGACGAATCAGCAGACCAATCAGGTGCAGACCACGGTCAGCACGGCCGAAGGGACATTCCTGTTCCCGCAGGTGCCGGTAGGAACCTACAAGGTCGACATCGTCCTCGAGGGTTTTAAAACCAAGAGTTATACCGACCTCATAGTCAACGTCGGTCAGGAATACTCCCTCACCGCCAAGCTCGACATCGGCACGATCAGCGAAACCGTCACGGTGGAGGCCGGCAGCTCGCTGATCAAGACGACGACCCCTGAAGTGACATCGACGGTCCTGCAGAAGCAGATGCTCGACATTCCGCTGGCGAACCGGGACGTCACCAACCTGATCAAGGCGCAGGGGGGCGTTCAGGCGTTCATCAATCGCACCAATACCGTGATCAACGGCGGCCGTCCGACCTGGACACAGGTCACGCTCGACGGCATCAACATCCAGGACAACTTCATCCGTACCAACTCTCTCGACTTCCTCCCGAACCGGCCGAACTCAGACAACGTCGCGGAGTTCTCGATTACGTCGTCGGTGTCGGGCGCCGACGCCGCCGGTGGCGCCACGTCGGTCCGCATGATCACGCCCTCCGGTACCAATCGGTTCACGGGAAGCGTGTTCGAGTTCAATCGCGACAACAAATACGCGGCGAACTCTTTCTTCAACAATTCAACCATCCCGTCGACGCCGAAGCCGGAATTGAGCCGCCATCAGTTCGGCGGTCGTGTGGGTGGTCCGATTCAAAAAAATAAGCTGTTCTATTTCGCCAACTACGAAGCCATGCGGCAGACCCAGCAGCCATCGCAGAATCTGGTCATTCCGGCGAACGCCGATTTTTACAACGGGGTTTTCCGCTACGTCGGGAGTGACGGCGTTCTGCGGTCCGCCAACCTGATGTCGCTGACCGGTCTCACGATCGATCAGAAGCTGCGGAGCGAGTTCCTGTCGCTCCTGCCGGATCCATCGAAGGTCAACAACTTCCAGGTCGGCAACTCCACCTCGGAGCGTCTGCTGAATACTGCCGGATACCGGTTCAACCAGACCGACTACAACAATCGCGATCAGTACACGTTCCGGGTCGACTACACGGCGACTGAGGCGCACCGCTTCGAGGGGGTCTTCAGCTACTTCAAGGAGACCGACGATCGCACCGACCTCGACTTCATCTCACCCGATCGGCCGCTGGTCTTCACCAGCTCCGATCCGAAGCGCTACGCGTTCGGATGGCGCTGGGCGGCGAGTTCGAAGCTGCAGAACGAGCTGCGAGGTGGCGCCAATCTCGCGCCAGTGGCATTTGAAACGAACTGGGACTACGCCGGTGTCGGTGGCGTCCTGTACAACACGGTGCTGGGCATCACCAACCCGGTAGGCGGCATCGGGACCGCCACCGGTTTCCAGGCGCAGGGCCGGTTCACCGATACGTATCAGTTGAACGACAACGCCTCGCTGATGATGGGATCTCACCAACTGCAGTTTGGCGGTAGCTGGCAGCGCAATCGCGTCAACCCTTACAACTTTGCCGGTCAGTATCCGATCGTGTCGTTCGGGTTCAGCACCGCGGCGCCAGCGTCGGTCCAGCTGACGTCAGGGCAGCTGCCCGGGATCAGCACGACGGATCTCGCCAACGCCAACGCGATGGCGTCCTGGCTGAGCGGCACCATCACCTCCGTGGCGCAGACGTTCCAGGTCGAGAACAAGACGTCGGGCTACGTGCCGGGCATTCCGTCGAACGAGTTCTACACGCTCGACAACATCGCGCTGTTCCTCCAGGACAACTGGCGCTGGAAGCCGAACTTCACCGTGCGCGGCGGCCTCAAGTGGGAGTATTACAGCCCGCTCAAGGAAGACGGCGACCTCGGGTTCCTGCCCATCCTCAACGGGCGGTCGTTCGAAGAGGCGATGCTCGACCCGGCGACGACCGTGGGTTTCGTCAACGGCCACTTCTACGAGAAGGACCTGAACAACTTCGGGCCGACGATTGGCTTCGCATGGGATGTGACCAACGACGGCAAGACTGCGGTTCGAGGCGGGTACTCGCTCAGCTTCGTCAACGAGGAGACCATCACCGTCGCCCGCGCAACCGCTCGAGGGAACGCCGGGCTCACCACGACTCCCAGCCTCACCCAGCAGTACACGACCGTGTCGGCAGGGACGCCTCTGCCGCCGACGCCAGCATTCCTGTCCGAGCGGACGCTCGCGAATCAGGTGGCGCTGAATCCGAACACGCCGTTGTGGGGCATCGATCCCAACATCACCGCCCCTTACGTCCACCAGGTCAGCGTCGGTGTGCAGCGCGAGGTCGGCTGGGGGACGGCGGTCGAAGCGCGCTACGTCGGAACCTTCGGGCGTCAGATCTGGCGTGGAAGGGATTTCAACCAGCTCAAATACAGCCCCGCGTTCCTGGCTGACTTCAATCGGGCACGGTCCAACTCATTCCTGGCGACCCAGGCCGGTTTGGGGAACAGTCCGGCGTTCAATCCTGCCGTGCCCGGAAGCCAGCAGCTGACGGTCCTGCCGAGTTTCGGTCCGGCCACCAACCCCGGTCTGCTCGGCACCGCTGCGGTCGTCAGCGCCATTCAGCAGAACGCAGGTCGGCGCGCTGGTCGATAATTACCTGCTGCAGACTGGCACGCTCGGCGCGTCGGCGCGGACGGCTTTCCTGCAGAATCCAGGGATCTACGCCGCGCAGGCGATGCAGAACGGCGGATTCAGCGACTACAACTCGCTGCAGATCGAAGTCCGCCGCCGCTTCGTCGGCGGGTTCTTCGGTCAGATGAACTACACGCTGTCCGACACCAACACGGATTCGGCCGGTACG
Source organism: uncultured Acidobacteriota bacterium (assembly GCA_963810305.1). Taxonomy (GTDB): domain Bacteria; phylum Acidobacteriota; class Vicinamibacteria; order Vicinamibacterales; family 2-12-FULL-66-21; genus JACDCA01. Next base: position 74,719 of record CAWEMY010000012.1, on the reverse strand, counting down.
GCGCAGAACCGGTTCGAGGCGTTCATGGACAACTTCCGTCCCGAGCTCAACACCGGGCGGTCGGTCTCGCACGTCACGCACGTCCTCAGCGGCAGCGCGATCTATGAGCTGCCGTTCGGCGAAGGACGCAAATGGCTGAACAGCACCGGTTTCCTGAACCAGATCGTCGGCGGCTGGCAGGTCAGCCCCGTCATCGCATGGCAGAGCGGTTCGCCAGTCAGCATTACCTCCCAGCGCGGCACGATCAACCGTGCGGGTCGGTCCAACTGCGCCGATCCGATCGGCTGCAACACGGCCTTCAGCACGCTGTCGGTCGCCGAGATCAAGAACCTGCTCGGCATCCACAAGGTGGGAGACAAGATCTACTGGATCGATCCCAAGGTCATCGACACGACCACCGGGCCGCGGCGTAGGCGCCGATAATCTCGGCAACACTGCGGGCTTTGCCGGGCAGGTGTTCTTCAATCCGGCTGCCAACGAGGTCGGTAACCTGCCTATCCTGGCGTTCGACGGGCCGGCGCAGTTCAGCATCAACCTGGCTCTTTCGAAGCGCTTCCGGTTCCTGGATCGATACGCCCTCGAGTTCAAGGGTGAAGCCTTCAACCTGACGAACACGCCGAGCTTCTTCCTCGGCGACATGGACATCAACAGCGACGACGTTCGGCCGGCTCACCGGCGTGAACATCGCCGCGCGCGTCGTTCAGCTGTCAGTGCGATTCGACTTCTAGCGAGGCTGCGCCTCAGACGCTTGAGGCTCCGCCTCGCTAGGTCGCATTGCTTGATAACGCCCCGCTGACGCGGGGACCTCTAGTCGACCGGCGCATTGAGTACCGGGGAAGGCCGCCCTTGGCGGCCTTTCTCTTTTCTTCGAACTGACGCAGCCCTGAAGGGCTGGACTACGACAGTGTCTGGGGGTTTTCGTGCCGAGCATCCGCCACTCCGTCACTCTGGCCCTGGCGCTGCTGTCGCCGACACTTGCGCTCGCACAAGACACCAACAAGTACGTCTACGTCACTGTGATTGGAGCTGACGGCGCGCCAGTCGCGGGGCTGACCGCCGAGCATTTTGCGGTGCGGGAGAGCGGCAAGGACCGCCAGGTCTTGAAGGCGGAGCCGCTGGAGATTCCCATGCACGTTGCCGTGCTCGTGGATACCAGTTCGGTCAATGGCGTTCTGGATGAGAGGCTGCGGTTGGCGGTGACCGAGTTCGTCGAGCGGCTCGCCGGGTTCAATCAGGTGGCCGTTTATGCGTTCGGCGATCGCGCCGTACCGGTCGTCAGCTTCACACAGGATCAGGTCACGCTTCGACAGGGCACGACCAGCATGTTCGGCTGGTCGCATCAGCGATCGCATTTGCTCGACGCGGTCGATCTGGCGCTGCGCGACATGGAACGGCTCGAGATCCGCCGGCCGGTGATCGTCGCCATCACGTCCGAGAGTCCCGAGTCGAGTGGCAAGACGGCGGGCGGCGTCATCAAGCGGTTGATCGGGCAGTCCTTCGCGTTCCATGCCGTGTCGCTGGCGGGCGGGGTGGCATCGGGAGCGACACGTGTCACCAGGGATATCCCCACCAACAGTCAGCGGCTCGGAGCGGTGACCTCCGTCGGAGAAGGCGATCGTGAACGCGATCAGTTGCTGGAACAGGGAACGTCCGCGACCGGCGGAGGGCGCCAGCGAGTGACGAGCGTAATGGCTCTGCGGCCGGCGTTGACACGGTTGAGCGCCGAGTTGTCGAACAGCTATCTGGTGAGTTTCTCTCGCGCTGGCTCCAGCAGGATCAAGGACCTTCAGGTCGGCATCATGCTCGAGGGGGTGACGCTCCGCGCCACCGCAGCGCCGTTCGGGACCAGGTAGACGGACGGCGCGGGGGCTTTTTCTTACGGTCTTTTGGATTTTTTTCGTCGGGAAGGTTGAATAAACCGCCCGTCCCAGCCAGAAAGCCCTTGATAACAGGGGCCCTACTATTGGCCTCACTTTCGCTATTGATCGTCCCGCCGTTTACACGGTAGTTCTCTCGGCTATCGGACGCGACACCGACGGCGGTTCCCCCTCAGGGGGACCCCAACACTGTGCGTGCACGTCGGGTTATCGCGGCGGTTCCGGGACGACCCGTCAGACAGTTCGTTTGAATGGATGGGGGCTCAATGAATCGAAGTCTCGCTAAAGGGGGGCTGTGCACAGCCCTGTGCATTGGCGCGCTCGTGTTGTTTGTCGCGGCGACCGCCGTTGCTCAGACGACCCTCGGCCGTATTGCCGGCACGGTGCTCGACCAGTCCGGCGGCGTGCTGCCGGGCGCAACCGTCACCCTCACAAACGTCGGCACCGGACAGGTGCTGACGACGACCGCGGGGGAGAACGGCGCGTTCCTGTTTCCGCAGGTTCCCGTCGGCACCTACAAGGCGGTGGTGGCCCTCGAGGGCTTCAAGGCCGCGGAGTTCACCGACGTCAACGTCGCGGTCGGTCAGGAGTATTCACTGACCGCGAAGCTGTCGATCGGTGCCCAGACGGAGATCGTGACGGTCACCGCCGGGGCATCGCTGGTCACGACGACCACGCCGGAAGTCACGAGCACGATCGTGCAGAGGCAGGTGCTCGACATCCCGCTGGCGGGCCGCGATGTCACCAACCTGATCAACCTGCAGGCGGGCGTCACAGGCGTGACGACGCGGGCGAACACGGTCATCAATGGCGGTCGTCCGACCTGGACGCAGGTGACGCTGGACGGCATCAACATCCAGGACAACTTCATCCGTACCAACTCGCTCGACTTCCTGCCGAACCGGCCAACCTCTGACAACGTCGCGGAATTCTCGCTGACCAGCTCGGTTGCGGGCGCCGACGCCGCCGGTGGCGCGACCGCCGTCCGGATGGTGACCCCCTCGGGCACCAATCGTTTCAGCGGCAGCGTCTTCGAGTTCAACCGTGACAACAACCTCGCGGCGAACTCGTTCTTCAACAACGCATCGGAACTGCCGAAGGCGGAGTTGAAACGGAATCAGTTCGGCGGCCGCGCCGGCGGTCCGATCCGCCGCGACAAGCTGTTTTTCTTCTTCACCTACGAGGGGCAGCGGCAGACGCAGCAGCCGGCGTCGGACCTGACGATCCCGGTGCATCAGGACTTCGCCGATGGCGTGTTCCGCTACGTCGATCTGTCCGGCAACGTCCGGTCCATAAATGTGCTGCAACTGGCCGGGCTGTCGGCCGACCCAACCGTCCGGTCGATCCTTTCGCGCGTGCCCGGTCCGTCGAACGTGAATAATTTCGACGACGGTGACTCCGAGGCGGGGCGGCTGCTCAACACCGCGGGATACCGCTTCCTGCAGACCGACTTGAACGAGCGCGACTCGTTCACGGGGCGGATCGACTTCACCCTGACCGACGCGCATCGCTTCGATGGCGTGTTCAGCTATTTCAAGGAGATCGACGACCGCACCGACCTCGACGGTGTCTCGGAGCGCCCGCTGGTGTATACCAGTTCTGATCCGAAGCGCCTTGCCCTGGCGTGGCGGTGGGCGGCCACTTCGAACTTCCAGAACGAGCTCCGCGGCGGCTTCAACCTCGCCCCGGTGGCGTTTGTCAGCGACTGGGACTATAACGCCGTTGGCGGGGTGCTGTACAACACCGCGCTGGGTATCAGCAATCCGATCGGAGGCGATGGAGGTACCGGGACGGGTTTCCAATCGCAGGGACGCTACACCGATACCTATCAGCTGAACAACAACGCCTCGTACGTGCGCGGCAACCATCAGCTGCAGATGGGCGGCAGCTGGCAGCGGAACGCCGTGAATCCGTACAACTTCGCCGGACAATATCAGGCGGTGACCTTCGGATTCAGCGCTGCCGCACCAGCAAACGTGCAGTTGAATACCGCGCAGTTCCCCGGCGGTATCGCCTCGGGCGACCTGGCCACCGCCAACGCGATGGCGTCATTCCTCAGCGGCACCGTCACTTCAGTAGGCCAGACGTTCAGGGTGCAGGACAAGACGTCCGGCTACGTCCCCGGGATTCCGTCGAACGAGTTCTACAAACTCGACAACATCGCCGTGTTCGCGCAGGACAACTGGCGGTGGAAGCCGAACTTTACCGTTCGCGCCGGCCTCAAGTGGGAGTACTACAGCCCGCTGCGCGAAGACAACGACCTCGGCCTGCTGCCGATAATCAACGGCTCGTTCGAGGACACGATGTTCAGTCCGGCAACAAGGATCACCTTCGTCAACGGCGAGTTCTACAACAAGGACCTGAACAACTTCGGACCGACCGCCGGCTTCGCCTGGGACCTGACCAAGGACGGAAAGACCGCGCTTCGCGGCGGCTACTCGCTGACCTTCGTCAACGAAGACACGATGACGGTGGCGCGCGCGGCCTCGACCGCCAACGCCGGGCTGAGCACTGCGGTCACGTTGAGCAATCAGTTCGCCAACGTCACCAGCAATCGGCCGGTGATAACGACACCGACGTTCCTGTCGGAACGGACGCTCGACGACCAGTTGGCGCTCAGCACTTCCGCGGTGCTGTGGGGCATCGATCCCGACATCAGGTCTCCGCACGTGCACCAGGTCAGCGTCGGGATCCAGCGTGAACTGCGCTGGTCGATGGCGGTCGAAGCGAGATACGTTGGGACGTTCGGCCGGGGGATCTGGAGAGGTATCGACAACAACCAGATCCAACTGAGCCAGCCGTTCATGGACGACTTCCTGCGGGCGCGGTCGAACGGGTTCCTTGCCCAGCAGGCCGGCCTGCCGTTCAGCCCGGTCTTCAACCCCAACGTTCCGGGCAGCCAGCCGCTCACCGTTCTGCCGACGTTTACTGGGGTCGCCCTGACCAACGCAACGGTCATCCAGTCCCTTCAGCAGAACGAGCCGGGGCGGCTCGCCGACACCTACATGCTGGGCACCGGCGCTCCGGCTCGAGCCAGTGCGCGGGCGGCGTTCCTGCAGAACCCCGGCATCTACTCGTCCAACTCCATTCTCAACGGCGGCTTCAGCGATTACAACGCGCTGCAGCTCGAGCTCCGGCGCCAGTTCCGCAACGGGTTCTTCGCGCAGGTGAACTACACCTTGTCCGATACGAACACCGATTCGGATGGAACCGGGCAGAACCGCTTCGAAGCGTTCATGGACAACAACCGTCCGGAGATAAACTATGGGCGGTCGGTGTTCCACAACACCCACGTCATGAACGCGAACGCCATCTACGAGCTGCCGTTCGGCGCCGGCCGGCGGTGGCTGAACGGCGGCGGGCTGTCGAACGTGCTGCTGGGAGGCTGGCAGATCGGCACAATCGTCAACCTGCAGAGTGGCTCGCCGGTTACGATATTCTCGGGTCGCGGCACCCTCAACCGTGCCGGTCGCTCGAGTTGCGGCACGCAGGCAAGCTGTAACACCGCGATCAGCACGCTCGGCGTCGACGAGATCAAAAAGCTCATCGGCGTCTTCAAGCAGCCCGATGGAACGATCTACTGGATCGACCCGAAGGTAGTCGACCCGGCGACCGGCCGTGCGGTTGGCGCCGATAACCTCGGGAACACTCCCGGTTTCGCCGGCCAGATCTTCTTCAACCCGAGACCGGGTGAGGTGGGTAACCTTCCCGTGATGGCATTCGATGCGCCGAGGATCTTCAACCTCGATCTCGCTTTGTCGAAGCGGACGCGCATCGCCAGCCGCTATAACCTCGAGTTCAAAGCCGAGGCGTTCAACCTGACCAACAGTGTCAGTTTCACCAACGGCGACGAGAACATCAACAGCACGACCTTCGGCCAGATCACCGGTGTGGCCGTCGGTGCGCGCGTGATGCAGCTCTCGTTACGTTTCGATTTCTGAGTCCGGGTCAGCTACGACAGGGCGGCGGCGGGTCGTCTGACTCGCCGCCGTTTTTCTTTGTGCGCCGTGCTACTGGTACGGCCCCTATCGGACCGGAGGTGTTCCATGCGCCGGCACAGCAGCACGCGCACGCTGTGGGTGTCGATGTCAATCGTCTCCCTGCTGACGCTTGCCGTCAGCGGCTCTCAGGAGAATGAGAAGCACGTCTTCGTCTCTGCGCTGGACAAGGACGGCACCCCGATCGTCGGCCTGACGGCCGAACACTTCGCCATCAGGGAGAGCGGCAGGGACCGCACGGTCATCAAGGTGGAGCCGCTGCAGATACCCATGCACGTCGCCGTGCTCGTGGACACGAGCATAGCCAATGGAAGCCCCGACGAGACCTTCCGCTCAGCGGTCGTGGCCTTCGTCCAGCGCCTCGCGGCATCGAACCACGTCGCGGTGTATTCGTTCGGCGACCGAGCCGCGAGGGTCGCCAGTTTCGCGCAGGAACCCGCGAAGACCGGGGCCGCGGCCACCGGCATGTTTGGCTGGTCCCACCAGCGGTCGCACTTGATCGACGTGATCGATCTGTGCCTGCGCGACTTCGAAAGTATCGAATCGCCACGGCCCGTGATCGTCGCGATCACCTCCGAGAGCCCGGAGGCCAGCGGCCAGACCGCCGGAGGGGTGATCAAACGGCTCATTGCCCAGTCGGTCGCGTTTCACGCGATCTCGCTCGGGGGCGGTGTGGCCACCAAGGCGCTGGGGGTCAGCAGCGCGCCCGATCGGGTGCCGGAAAGCAGCAGGCGCCTCGGAGGGATGGTCGCGGCCGGCGAGGGGGACCGCGAACGCAATCAGGTGTTGCAGCAGGGGACGTCGGCGACGGGCGGCGGGCGCCACCGAGTAGCCAGCACGCTCGCGCTGGCGCCCGCGCTGGGCCGGGTGGCCAACGAGTTGTCGAACGCGTTCAAGGTGACGTTCACGCGGCCCGGGTCTGCCAGGATGCAGGACCTTCAGGTCGGTCTCCTCGTCGAAGGGGTGACGCTCCGCGCCACCGCAGCGCCGTTCGGCACCAGGTAGGCGCGTCCCAGGGGACCGGTTCTTTCGGTCCGTTGGATTAATTTCGCCCGATGGTTGAATAAACCGTCCGTCCCTGCCAAAAGACCCTTGATAACAGGGCTCCTACCATTGGCCTCACTTTCGCTATTGACCGTCCCACCGTTTACACGGTAGTTTTTCGGCTGTCAGACGCGAAGACCGACGGCGGCCACCTGCAAGGTGACCGTAATCCCTCCTCTGTGCGTGCTTACGTCGGGGTTGTCGCGGCTGTAACCATAAGACTCGTCACGTCATTTCGTTTACGGATGGGGGAGAAATGAATCGAAGTCTCTTCAGGCTAGGACTCTGTGCAGTTCTCGCCCTGATCGCGTTTGTGGGCGTTCCGCCCGTTTACGCTCAGGGCGGGGCAACCGCCACACTCAGTGGCACCGTGACCGATCCGTCAGGAGCGGTCCTCCCGGGGGTGACGATCAGTGCGAAGCACCTTGCCACTGGCGTTGTAACTACCTCGATCACTAACAGTCAGGGCGCGTTCACGATTGCGGGCATGGCCGTCGGCGCGTACGAAATCTCTGCATCGCTCGAGGGCTTCAAGACCTCAGTGATCAAGAGCCTCAATCTGACATCCGCGCAGCCGATCGACGTCAAGATGACGCTGGAAGTCGGCGGGGTGACCGAGCTCGTCACCGTCGCCTCGACGTCCGAGATCATCCAGACCCAGTCCACCACGATTTCGAGCACCATCAATACCAACCAGATCACCAAGCTGCCGCTGACCAGCCGCAGCGCGATGGACTTCGTCAACTTCCTGCCGGGCGTGTCGACACCGGGCGGCAACCGCGACGCCACCATCAACGGCCTGCCACAGGGCGTCATCAACATCACTCTCGACGGCATCAACATCCAGGACAACACGCTGCGATCCACGGACGGCTTTTTCGCGATCGTCAGCCCGCGTCTCGACGCGATCGAAGAAGTCTCGGTCACGACCGCCGGTCAGGGCGCGGATGCGGGGCAGGGCGCGGTGCAGATCAAGTTCGTCACCCGTTCGGGCGGCAACAGCTACAGCGGCAGCGGCTATCACTACTATCGCAGCGACAAGCTGAACGCGAATACGTGGTTCAACAACCGCGACAGCGCGATCGATCCCGAGACCGGCAAGGCCACCAAGGCGAAGCTGAAGCAGAATCAGACCGGCGTCCGTTTCGGCGGGCCGCTGATCATCCCCGGCGTCGTCCCGCGCGGCAAGGCCTTCTTCTTCGGTAACTACGAAGAACTGAGCCAGCCGTCCGAAGTCACGCGGACGCGCCTGCTGCTCAGCGCCGGGGCGCAGGCCGGCAACTACAGCTACGGCGGCGCGACGGTCAACGTACTGGCCCTGGCGGCTGGCAACTCGGCGACGGCGGCGACCTCGACTCCCGACCCGACGATCGGCGCGCTCCTGAACGACATCCGGTCCGCGGCCGCCGGCGGCGGCGGCATCAACAGTCGCGATGCCAATCTCGACGAGTTGCGTTACGGCGTCCCGGTCGAATCGAAGCGGCGCTTCCCGACTGCGCGTGTCGACTACAACATCACTGACAACCATCGCGTCACCAGCGCGTTCAATTACAACTGGTTCACCGATGCTCCCGACACGCTGAATGACTTCGAGTCGCAGTGGCCGGGCTTCCCGGCGTTCGGCGGCCAGACCTCCATTCGCTACGCCTGGAGCAACAGTGTCCGTTCGACGCTTGGCCGCAACCTTGTCAATGAAGCTCGAGTCGGCTACAGCAGCTCGCCGGTCACCTTCTTCAACGAGATGAACGTCGGGATGTACGAGGGCACGCTCGCGAACCAGAAGGGGTTCCACCTGAATTTCCCGTCGATCGGGTCACAGCTGACCGCTGCGAGCCCGGCGCCGTCTCCCCAGGACCGCAACGCCACCGACCTCGCCATCGAAGATACGGTGACCTGGCTCAAGGGCAACCATAACTTCACCGGCGGCATGTCCTGGACGAGTTTCGACCTGACCGCGAACAACTCCACCCTGCTGCCCCGGATCACGTTTGGCCTTCTGGCCAACGACCCGGCGATCAACGTCGTCACCGCCGCGTCGCTCCAGGCGGCGACAGGAGTTCAGCCGTCCAATGCGCAGCTGACACAGGCAAGGGACTTGTATGCCTTCCTGACCGGCCGTGTGAGTTCAATCGGTGCTGATGCGCGCTTGAATGAGTCCACCGGCGAGTACGATTACACCGGCGTCGGCACCCAGCGTTCGCAGATGCGCGAAACCGGGTTCTTCCTGCAGGACTCGTGGCGCTGGAAGCCGAACCTGACGATCAACATGGGCCTGCGCTATTCGCTGCAGTTCCCGTTCACTGCGAGCAACAACAGCTACACCACGCCGACCGTCGAAGACGTCTGCGGCCGGTCGGGTGTGAATTCGGCCGGGGACGGGTGCAACCTGTTCCAGCCGGGGGTGATGCCCGGAAAGGCGAACCCGCAGTTCTTCCAGCTCGAAAAAGGGAAGAGCGCCTATAACACCGACTACAACAATCTCGCGCCGAACGTCGGCATCGCCTGGACTCCAACAGCGCCCGGTGGCTTTCTCGGCGCGCTGATGAGCGAAGAGTTCGTGTTCCGCGCCGGCTGGGCCCGCGCGTTCAGCCGCGAACGGCATGAACGACTTCACCGGTCAGTACAACTCGAACCCCGGTGTCGTCGTCAGCGCCAACCGGAACGCCGGCCTGCTGAACATCATTCCCCCGGGAGGATCGGCACCGGTGCTGTTCCGTAATGATGCGAATCTGTCCCCGGCGTGCGTTCCCGACCACACCGGTCTATCCGATGACCGACGTCGTCACCGGCGACATCCGCATGTTCTCGCCGGACATCGAGATCCCGTACGCCGACTCCTGGAGCGCCGGGATCCAGCGGAAGATCAGCACCAACATGGCGGCCGAAATCCGCTACGTCGGCACGCTGTCGCGCGACCTCTGGCAGGCGCGTAACTTCAACGAGGTGAACATCGTCGAGAACGGATTCCTCGACGAATTCCGTGCGGCGCAGCGAAACCTGCAGGCCAACATCGCCGCCGGCCGCGGCAACACGTTCGCGTTCACGGGCGTGCCCGGAACGGCGCCGCTGCCGATTCTGCTCGCGCACTTCAACTCGCAGCCGTTTGCCAATGCCGGAAACGCCACGCTCTACACCGGCGACAACTGGACTAGCGCGGGCGTCTTCCTCCCCCTGCTGGCACAGCGCAACCCGAACCCGTACGCGATGGCCAACGTTTCATCCACGGGCAACGCCAGCACGACCGCACTGATCGGCAACGCGACCTTCCGGAACGCGGCCATCGCCGCGGGCGTCCCTCGCAACTTCTTCATTGCGAACCCGGACCTTATCGGTGGCGCGTTCCTCACACGTAACGAGGGATTCACCGACTACCACTCGATGCAGCTCGAGCTGCGCCGCCGCCTCGCACAGGGGCTGCAGTTCCAGACCAGCTACGTGTTCGGGAAGGCGATGCTGTCCAACTTCCTGAGCCACCGGGTCCCGCTGCAGTCGTTCCGTGACGTCGGGACACCCGGCGACATCACCCACCAGTTCAAGGCGAACGTCGTGTACGACCTGCCGTTCGGCCAGGGCCGCCGGTTCATGGGCGGCGCCGGAGCGCTGATGGAGCGGCTGGTCGGCGGCTGGCAGGTTGGCGTCAACACCAAGATCCAGAGCGGCCGGCTCGTGGATATTGGCAACGTCCGCCTGGTCGGCTGGACGCGCGACGACGTGCAGAAGACTTTCAAGCTGCGCTTCGACCACGAGGGTAAGGTCATCTTCAACTTCCCTGAAGATGTCGTCGACCAACACGATTCGTGCATTCAGCGTCAGCCCGACGACGCCGAGCGGCTACTCGGGCGCGGCGCCGACAGGTCGATACTTCGCTCCGGCGAACGGCCCTGACTGCTTCGAGGTCGTCGTGGGATCCGGCGACTGCGGTGGCACCCGCGAGCTGGTCCTGCACGGGCCGATGTTCCAGCAGACCGACCTGCGCCTCGCCAAGCGGACGCAGATCGTCGGCCGGGTGAACTTCGAGTTTGCCGCCGAAGCGCTCAACGTGTTCAACCAGGCCAACTTCGTGCCGAACGGTCAGTCGTCCAGCACGACGCTGAACAACTGGCGCGTCACCACGCTGACCGGCACGAACACGTCGCGCGTCATCCAGCTGGTGTCACGCATCAACTGGTAACAAAATCGTCAGTCGTTAGTCTCTAGTCATTAGTCGAGCCGGGTGCCTTCGGGTGCCCGGCTCTTTTTTACGGTTCGACTCGGTCGACTCCTTCCTAATTGGATCCGGGTTGATCCGAAAATCCCAAAATCCCTGTTGACGAACGGTGTGACGGGGAGTAACGTCGCCCCAACAGCGGGCACCGGAACAGGGCGCTGCAAGCGCCCTTCGGCTGTGCGTGCCGGTTCGCCGCTATCTCGGTCTTTACTTGCAAGGTGCGTCCTGCCTTGCGCCCGTGACAGTTGAACGTTTGCAAGAAGGAGCGAAGGATGAGGCTCAACGCGTTTGTACGCTCGCGTGCTTCACTGGCCTGCGTCGCCATGCTGCTGTTGTCCGGCAGTCCGGCGTTCGCGCAGGGTGGCGTTACCTTGACCACTCTGTCTGGCGTCGTCAGCGACTCCTCAGGGGCGGTGTTGCCTGGCGCGGAAGTTGTCGCGAAGAACAACGCGACGACGGTCGAATTTCGGACGACCAGCAGCGCCAACGGCGAGTTCGTCGTGGCCGGTCTCGTGCCCGGCACCTACACGGTGACTGTCTCGCTGACAGGGTTCAAGACTTTCAAGACGCCCGACGTTCCGATTCTCGCGGCCACACCTGCCAGCATGCAGAGTCATGCTGGAGGTCGGCAACGTCGAGGAGGCGGTGGTCGTCACCGCCGCCAGCGACGTCGTGCAGACGCAGAGCGCGACGGTTCAAACGACGCTGCAGACCAAACAGCTGCAGCAGCTGCCGCTGTCCACGCACACGGCGCTCGACTACATCATCTCGCTGCCGGGCGTGAACACCTCCGCCACCGGCAACACCCGCGCCTCCACGATCAACGGCCTGCCGAACCGCGCCATGAACATCACCATGGACGGCATCAGCGTGCAGGACAACCGGTCGAGCGGCGAAGGCTTCTTCATGTACATCCGGCCGATGATGGACTCGGTCGAGGAAATCACCGTGTCGACGTCGACGCCTGGTGCGGAAAGCTCCGGGTCCGGCGCCGCGCAGATCCGGATGACGACCCGCAGCGGCTCCAACCGCTTCACCGGAGCGGCGTACAACTCGTGGCGCAACCAGGCGGGCACGAACGACGACGACACGCTCACGCGAAACAAGAAGAGCTTCTGGCTGTGGCGGATGAACACGCCGAACTGGTTCAACAAGCGCGACCAGCCGAAGACCGCGGCCGGCGAGTACTTCATCGACGACATCCGCCTGCAGACGCCGGGCTTCCGCGTCGGCGGCCCGATCCTCCAGAACAAGGCCTTCTACTTCGGCAACGTCGAGTGGTTCAAGTGGCCGAACTCCGCGAGCCGGATTCGATATTTCCTCAAGCAGGACGCCGCCAACGGCCTATTCCGCTACCGGGACAACAGCGGCAACGATCCAGACGCTCAACCTGCTGTCCCTTGCGGCGTCGCAGAGGGCAGACGTCGACGGTCGGACCCCACGCTCGCGAAGCTCTTCGCCGACATCCGCACGGCGGCGGCGACTGAAGGCGGCATCGACAGCAGCGCCGAACTGAACCTCGAGAAATACAGCTACAGTCCCGACGGGCAGCCAGTCGCGGTACTTCCCGACCGGTCGTATCGATTACAACATCACTCCGTCCACCGTGTTGTCGGGCGTGTTCCGCTGGAACCACTTCGGTGGCCTGCCCGACGTCCTGAACAACAACGAGTCGGCGTTCCCGGGCTTCCCGAATTACGGCGGTCAGGGCTCGGAGCGCTACTTCTGGCAGGCCTCACTGCGATCGACGCTGAGCAAGAGCCTCGTCAACGAGTTCATCGTCGGCAAGGCGGACGCAACCGGCAGGGGAACCTACTTCTCCGTCGGGTTGAACTCCGGCATGTTCGACTGCGACGGCCTCGGCTGCCAGAGCCTGGCCGGCAACGGCTACGCCTTCAATATCAACAACAGCACGGTCGCGTCGGTCAATCTGACGAATCCGTACGTGACGACTACGCAGACCGCCGACGTCGCAGCGACACTCAACTTCGACAACACGCTGACCTGGCTGCGCGGCGCTCACACGGTCAGCATGGGCGCCACCTTCACGCACATCAACTGGCGCAGCTGGAACGACAACGTGACCGATGCGGGGATCAACTTCGGTATCGACAGCCGGGATCCGGCGTTCACGATGTTCGACATCACCTCCGGGAACTACCCGGGCGGCATCGACACGACCCAGGCCGGCTATGCGCGGCAGCTGTACTCGCTCATCACCGGGCGCGTCAGCGCCATCAACGGCACCTACCAGTGGGACGGCTCGTCGTACGACTTCAACGGCGACGGAGGCAACGGCCTCATCGCCAACGGCGTCGGCTCTCTTCGTCTCGGACTCGTGGCGCGTGAAGCCCACTCTCACGCTGACGGGAGGTCTGCGCTACGAGATCGTGTTCCCGATCAAGGACAACTGGGGCTTGTCGGCGCCTGAGGACTGGAGGATGGTCTACGGGTTGACCGGCGCAGGATCGGGCGACGATCGGACAGGGGAACCTGTTCAAGCCGGGCACGTTCACCGGCCAGAACCCGGTCTTCAAGCGTACGACAACTCGAACGCCGCCTACAAGACCGACTGGAACAACATTGCTCCCAGTATCGGCGCCGCGTGGCGTCCCGCGCTGGGAAACAAATGGCTGGCGATGCTGCTGAGCGACGAGCCTGTGATTCGTGGAGGCTACTCGATGTCCTTCACGAAGGCTGCGACCGACTTCTTCAACGGCGATATTACTGGCGGCAACCCGGGGCAGACGAGGCCGGGCAGCCGCACGTTCACGACTCGGGCACGCCGACCATCGGGTTCGATGGGTTCCCGCTGCTCCTCCGAGAAACCAATCGTCTGACGCCGGGCACGCAGCCCCCGCCGCGGACCTACCCGTTTGCGCCGGCGGTCACGAACGACACGTTCCGGGCCATCGATCCGGACGTGGCAACACCGCTGACCCACCAGTACAGCATCGGGATCCAGCGCGAGTTCGGCAGGAACACCGCGATCGAGATCCGCTACGTCGGTAACACCAACGTCGGTGAGACCTATACCTGGGACATCAACAGCAACGCCAACTGGAGCATGCTGTCCGGCGAGAACGGGTTCATCGACGAGTTCCGCAGGGCGCAGGCCAATCTCCGCGCGAACATCGTGGCGGGCAACGGAACGACATTCGCGTTCACGGGTGCGCCGGGCACCTCGCCGCTGCCGATCTTCCAGGCCTTTTTCGCCGGAACCCCTCTGAACAACGGCGCGAACCAGAACCCGGCGGCCTACACGAGCGCAAACTACCGGGCGTCGTCGTGGTACAACCAGCTCAATTACTTCAGTGCCAATTCGCCGCATCCGGGCTTCATTGGCATCGCGGGTTTCGGAACGAGCGGGTTGCAGAACACGTCGTTCGAGAACAATCGGATCGCCGCCGGACTCCCTGCGAACTTCTTCCGGGCGAACACCTACCTCGGTTCCGGCAGCACGGCGACACCTGCGGACCACTGCCGGCAAGCGCCAATTCAACGCAATCCAGGTCGAACTGCGCCGCCGCATGAGCGGAGGCCTTGTGCTCGGCGGCAGCTATCAGCGTCAGTTCCAGACGCTGACGAACATCTGGCAGTCGCTGCGCGATGCGGAGCCGCAGTACGTCGACAGCACGGGCGGTCCGGTGCACGCCATCAAGGCCAACTGGGTGTACGAACTGCCCTTCGGCCAGAATCGACGGTGGGGCGCCGGCGCCATCGGGCTGGAAGAACGCCTTGATCGGCGGCTGGGACGTCAACGGAGTTCTTCGCACGCAGAGCGGCGACCGGTTCAACTACGGGAACTTCCGCCTTGTCGGCTTGTCAGAGGACGAGTTCGCGGACCTGTTCAAGTTCCACAAGGTCAAGGACGCCGCGGGGCTCGAGCGCATCTACATGTTCCCGCTGGATTTCGTCCAGCAGTCGATCGTCGCTCTGACGGGCCTGGATCCGACGCATCCGACCGGCTATGCCAACGGCGTCCTGCCGACGGGCAAGTACCTGGCGCCGGCCAGCGGACCGGACTGTGTTCAGTACCTGGATGGCATGTGTCCGGGGACGAAGCTCAGACGCATCGTCGAAGGTCCGTGGTACTTCAGAACCGACCTCAGCTTCGCGAAGCGGTTCAACAGCGGCAAGGGTTCGTGGATCGAAGCGCGCATGGACGTCTTCAACGTCTTCGACAACATCAACTTCATCGCGACGACGCGTGGAGCGACCCCGGGCGGAACACCGGGCAACGCGCTGTCGGCGTGGGAAGTCAACAGCCGCGGCGACCGATCTGAATGCCGCGCAGGATCCGGGTGGACGGATCACGCAGTTCAGCCTGCGCTTCAGCTGGTAGAGCAGTAGTCAGTAATCAGTAGTCAGTAGTCAGTAGTCAGTAGTCAGTCGAGCCGGGTGCCTTCGGGTGCCCGGCTCTTTACTATTGGGGGCTCGCCTTAACGGAGAGAGATCAATGCGTCGCGGAGCACTTGATCCTGCTGCGGAAAAACCGTTCGCAGGTCGAGCACGACGCGCTCCGAAAGGATTCTGACGACGATCGGCGGGTCCAGTGCGCGCAGGCGCTTTTCGAGCTCGCTTGGCGACAGTGACGGATGCTCGAGTTGCACGAGGCGCGTGGCGAGAGCGGTTCCCGGCGCGCTGCCGCCGCCGATTGCTGATTCGCCGTCGATAACGTTCGCCCGGAACCCCGCGGCCGTCAGCGCCGCGGCGAGCGTGTCCGCACGCCGGCCGATTTCTTCGACTGACGTGCTGATCATTCTCACCACTGGAATCAAGTCCCATCGCTCCGTGGCATGGGCCTGAAGCGTCGCGTCGAGGGCGGCGTAGGTCATCTTGTCCACCCGCAGCGCGCGCATCAGCGGATGCCGGCGGATCCTCTCGACTAGCGTCTGCCGGCCGGCGATGATGCCCGCCTGCGGGCCGCCAAGCAGCTTGTCGCCGCTGAACATCACGATATCGGCGCCGCTCTGTATCGTGCCGGTGACCGACGGCTCGTGCCTGAGCGCGTCGATCGCCGGTGCGCCAAACCATCCGCTGCCAAGGTCTTCCACGACCGGGACGGTGAAGCGGCGGCCAAGCGCCACGAGCTCTTCGAGGCGCGGCCGCTCGGTGAAGCCCTCGATCGTGAAATTCGACGGATGCACGCGAAGGATGAGCGCGGTCGCGTCAGAAATCGCTGCCGCGTAGTCCGCGGCGCGCGTCCGGTTGGTCGGTACCGACTTCCCGCAGGACCGCGCCGGACTGCTTCATCACGTCCGGCACACGAAAGCCCCCGCCGATCTCGACGAGCTCACCGCGCGAGACGATGACCTCGCGGCCCGCCGCCAGCGCGGTCAAGGTGAGTAATGTGGCCGCGGCGTTGTTGTTGACCACACACGCGGCTTCGGCGCCGGTGAGCGACGAGAGCAGCCGCTCCGCATGGACGTCACGCCGGCCCCGCGTGCCGGCATCGATGTCGTACTCCAGGTTCGAGTACCGACGACATGATCCGCCGCACGGCTTCAACGGCGCCGTCCCCGAGCGGTGCGCGGCCAAGATTCGTGTGCAGGATTACGCCGGTAGCGTTGATGACCGTCCGCAGCGAAGGGCGTTGCTCCGTGCGCAGCCGGTCGGCCACGGCTCGCTCGATCGCACCGGTGACATCGGGTTCGGCTTCCCCCTGTGCGAGCCGTGCACGAAGCGCGTCCGCCTCGACCCGCAGCGCGGTGACGACCTGGCCTCGTCCGAACTCCTCTTCGAGAACCAGCATGGCCGCGCGCTGGCGCAGCTGCTCGATTGAAGGAATCTGGCGCGGCGTGCCGCCGCTGGAGTCGTGAGTCATGAGTCGGGTCAGATCTTGTTCTTGCACGATTGTCACCTTTTCTGGAAATCCTCAAGAGTGGACAATCGTGCAAGAAACAAGATCTGACCCCGCGAGCATAGCAGGTACAATTGCTCCACACGTCGATGTCGGAAAACACGCCGCCGGACGTTCCCGTCCGCGACTACAAGCCGGTCGAACGCTTCTGGCCGTATGTGGACCTGCCGGAGCAGCCCAGCCCCGAGGAGCTGGCCTCGCTGCATCCCGAGCTGGCCGAAGCGCTCTTCGGCGCGCCCAAACTTCCGTTCTCAGTGTCGGTGGAGTTCTCGCCGTTCGAGGGCCCGGACTATCCGCGGGCGATGGACCTCGCGCGCGCCGCGGCGGAGCTGCGCGATCACGGCAGCGGCCCCTCGCTTCGGCACCGCGCGCGTTTCTATCCGCAGGACGTGCTGCGGCTCCACGCGCTCTTCGAGGTGGTCGGACGCTTCGACTCGACCGAAGTCCTGATCGACGACCAGCCCGTCCCTTACGCGCGTGAGCTGTGGCTGCCGCTGCTGTGGTTCTTGATCAAGTGATCGCGCGGGATGTCCGCCGTCGCGCGAAGCGCTTCGGCGGAGCGCGCCGTAGCCTATGCGCGGAGGCGGACGCGCGGGCGCGGATCGCTGTGCGCGGAGCGAGTCTTGCGAGTTTGGAGTTAGGAGTTAGGAGTTAGGCGGGGACGATCGAAGAAACCGTCAGTCTGAATCGGTTGCCGGGAGCCCGGAGGCCCCCGGTCCGAGTAGTTGGCTTAGCTGGGTTTGGTGACGTTTCCGGCCTGCGGGCCCTTCGGACCATCGACGATCTCGAACTCGACCGCCTGGCCCTCCTCGAGCGTCCGGAACCCATTGCCCTGGACCGCCGAGAAGTGGACGAACACATCGCTGCCGCCGTCACGTTCAATGAAACCGTAACCTTTGGCGTTGTTGAACCACTTGACCTTGCCTGTGATACGCATCGTACTTGTCCTGCCTTGCAATTGCGCGGCGCATGGCGCCGACATTAAAAAAGGCCGCGAGTCCGCGGCCTCGGCTTACGATCCGCCGTCGCGCTATCGCGCTTCGGCGGGACCGGCGCAATGGTAGTAGTGCCGCCGCAGTCGATGTCAAGAATTGACAGCTGTAGCTGACAGGTGTCAGGCCCCTTTAGGGCTGTTCATTGGCAGGGCTAAAGCCCTGACCTACGGATACAAAATGCGCGCGATTCTGAGTGTCTCTGACAAGAGTGGCTTGATCGACCTGGCTAAGGGGCTTACGGATCTGGGGGTCGAGCTCATCTCGACCGGCGGCACGGCTGCGCGCCATCGCGGGAGCGGGACTGCCGGTCATGAACGTCTCCGACGTCACCGGCTTCCCCGAGATGATGGACGGCCGCGTCAAGACGCTGCACCCCGCCGTGCACGGTGGCATCCTCGCCAGGCGGCACCGGCCTGACGACCTGGCCGCGATCGCCGCGCAGGGCATTCAGCCGATCGATCTGGTCGTTGTAAATCTGTATCCCTTCGGTAAGGCCGCCGACAATCCGGATACACCATTCGACGCTCTGGTGGAGGAGATCGACATCGGAGGGCCAAGCCTGCTCCGTGCCGCGGGGAAGAACTTCCGCGATGTCCTCGTGGTCGTCGATCCGGCCGACTACCCGAAGGTGCTCGAGGAACTGCGGCGTCCGGGGGGACCGTCACTGGAATTCCGGTTCTCCCTCATGAAAAAGGCGTTCATGCACACCGGCCAGTACGACGGCATGATCGCCATGACGATGATGCACGTGGACGTCGCGGGGGAGGGGATGGCGCGGCGCCCGGCGAAGGCGACGCCGACGCACCATCCTCAACCGAAGGACCTCCGATACGGCGAGAATCCGCACCAGAAGGCCTCCTGGGTGCCGATTCCGCCCGAGTCCGAACGCCAGTGGGACGTGCACCAGGGGAAGGAGCTGTCCTACACGAACCTGCTCGATCTGGACGCCGCGCTTCGGCTCGCGGTCGAGTTCGTCGAGCCGGCGGGGGTGGTCATCAAGCACACCAATCCCTGCGGCGTGGCCACGGGGTCGTCCATCGAGGAGGCCTACGTTCGTGCGCGAGAAGCTGATCCGCTGTCAGCCTTTGGCGGGATCGTCGGTCTCAATCGTCCGATCGACGTGGACACCGCACGCGCACTGACCGCAACGTTCATCGAAGCGGTGATCGCACCCGCGATCATCGAGGAAGCTCGAAGCGTCCTTGCCGCGAAACAGAACATGCGGGTCATCACCACCGATTTCTCGAAGGTGTTCGAGCCGTTCCTGAACCAGGAGCCCCGGGAGATGCGCTCGTTTCTTGGCGGCATGCTCGTTCAGCAACCGGATCGCGTGACCGAAGCACGCGACCCCTGGCCGCCTTCGCCGCCTGAACAAGCGCGGCTTCGGCGGGCCAAGGCCATGTCATCCGAGTCGTAACGAAACGCCAGCCGACGCTCGAAGAGTGGACGGCGCTGCGCTTTGCCTGGCGCGTGTGCGCGCACGTCAAGTCGAACACGATCGTCTTCACCGCCGCGGACCGTACGCTGGCGGTTGGCGCCGGGCAAATGAGCCGTGTCGATGCGGTCAAGGTGGCGGTGATGAAAGCCGCCGCGGGACTGAAGGGTTCGGTTGCAGCCTCCGACGCCTTCTTCCCGTTCCGGGACGGCCTTGACGCGATCGCGAAAGCTGGCGCCACGGCGGTCGTTCAACCTGGAGGATCGGTGAAGGATGCCGAGGTGATCGCCGCCGCGGACGAACACGGCCTGGCGATGGTGTTCACGGGACGGCGGCACTTCCGGCATTGAAGACACGCCTCCTCGCGGGCGTTCTCCTCCTCGCATCGCTCTCGCTCTTCTTCGTCGATCTCGGCGGTTCGTCGATCTGGGACGCGAATGAAGCGTTCTACGTCGAAACGCCCCGCGAGATGATCGAGCGTGGGGACTTCGTTGTCCCGTTCTTCAATTACGAACCGCGCCTCAACAAGCCTGTTCTCAGCTATTGGATTGTCGCCGGGCTGTACCAAGCCTTCGGCGTGTCGATCGCTGTCCAGCGATTCGGCATCGCCATCGGCGCCGTACTGATCATCGGTTGCGCGTTCTGTCTGGGGTGGTTGTTGGGTTCCAGGCCGGCCGGAAGCCGGCCTCTACCGCGACAGGCCGGCTGAAGCCGGCCTCTACCGACCTGGAATCACGGCCTTGATCGCGGCGGTCGGCCTCGCTGCGGATCCGCGGTTCGTGATGTTCTCACGCCGCATCTTCATTGACATCTGGATCACCGCGTTCATGGCGCTGACGCTGACGCTCTTCGCACTCAGCGAGCGTTTTCCGCAGCGGCGGCGCGCTCTTCTGGTTTTCATGTACGTCAGCATTGGTCTCGGCGTGCTGACCAAGGGACCAATCGCCGTGCTGCTGCCTGGGCTGGTCTTCGTGCTCTACCTGGCGCTTCACCGGGAGCTGCGCCGCCTCCGCGACATGATGATCCCGGCCGGCACCCTCATCGTCCTGGCGATCGTTCTGCCGTGGTATGTGGCGCTGTATCAGCGGCAGGGATGGGCCCCGATCGCGTCGTTCTTCATCGGCGAGAACATCGGCCGCTATACGACAGGCATAGGTTTCCCGACCGCGCGCGGTCTGGGTTTCTATTTTCCCGTCGTGTTCTCGGACGGGTTCCCGCTGTCGCTGTTTCTCATCCCCGCCGGCATGATTCTCTGGCGCGAGCGCGACCGCTTTCAGATTCTCCTCTGGATCTGGATCGTGGTTATCGTCGCCTTCTTTTCGCTGTCGCACGACAAGCAGGATTTGTACATCCTGCCGATCGTGCCGGCGGTCGCAGCCCTGGGAGCCGGCGCGATCGGCCGGCGGGTCGAAATCCCGCGGGCGGCTCAATGGACGACGGGAATTCTCGGCCTGGTTCTCGCCGTGTCCGGCGCGGCTGTCGGCTACGTTTCGATCGCCCTTCGCTCCACTTACACTTCCGGTGCAGTGCCGCTGGTGGGCCTCATCGCCCTCGCGGGAGGTGTCCTCGCCGGTCTCCTGGCGCTACGCCGGAGCGTATTTTCGGCGGTTGTTACAGCACTAATCACGCTCCTCGTCGGCAATTGGCTGCTCGTGGTCAGAATTCTTTCCGACCTGGAGCAGCAGAAACCGGTGCCTGCGCTGAGCGCTTTTCTGGGGGAGCGAATCACGCCGCAAGATGTGATTTCCACGTATAACGTCGCATTGCCGAGTCTGGTGTATTACTTGCAGCGCCGCGTAAACGTGCATTACGCCGCGGAGCCGTTCATTGCAGACGCTTCGAAAGAGACCAGGATGTTTGGGATCCTCCTGGAGGCAGACTATGCGGTGCTGCCCGACCGAATCCGAACATCAACGTGCATTCTCCAAAGGGTTCCGGCGTTCGAGGTGAAGCTGAAACAGGTCCTGACAGGGGCGCCAGCGCGAAATCTCGTGCTGATCACCAACCGTTGCGTGAACCAATGACTTCATCATTTCCGGTCCGCTACCTGACGCTTGCCTACGGCGACAATCAGCGTGTCTACGATCAGGCGTCGATGCTGCTGTTGTCGCTCATCGCCTATGCGCCGGCGCCGCGTGAGCTGGTTGTCGTGACCGATCATCCCGAGCGGTTCGCATGGTTCAAGGGTCAGGTCGGTGTTCACGCAGTTACCGCCGAGCAGCTTTCTGGATGGCAGGGACAAGACCCGTTTTCGATGCGCCAGAAGCTGGAAGTGGCACGGGCGTTGGTCCCTGGCAAGGGCGCTCTCGTTCTGCTCGATGCCGATACCCTCGTCCATCGCGATCTGACGACGATGGTCGATGCGCTTGCACAGGGGGCGCTCTTTCTTCACAAACGCGAGTTCGAGCTCGGTTACAGCCGCCGGCGCGGCAACATGGCGCTGTGGAAGGAAATCAGCAAGCGCACCTACGCCGGCTGGTATTTCCGCCCCGGCGATGCGATGTGGAACTCCGGCGTCATCGCGCTGCCTGTATCAGAGGCAGCGCTGCTCGATCAGGCCGTCCAGCTTTACGATGCCGTCGCCGAAGCGGGTATCCGCCACTTCGCCACCGAGCAGCTCGTTCTCGGCCAGGTACTCGGCCGCACTCAGCGTCTGCGTGAAGCGTTGCCGTGGCTGATGCATTACTGGGGCAACAAGAAGGCGTTCGACACGGAGATCAGCAGGCGCCTGGCCGAAGCGAGGTCGGCCGGTCTCGGTCCGGCCGCGGCCGCAGAAGCCCTGCGCCGCAATCCCCTCAGCCTGCCTGCGGAAGTCCGCCCCGGACGACTGGCGAAACTACGCCGCTGGCTGACGGGGGAAAAGCGCGGACGGTAGAGGCCGGCTTTAGCCGGCCTGTTCGGGGAAGGCCGGCTGAAGCCCCCGTCGTGGAAGGCCGGCTGAAGCCGGCCTCTACTGAAGTTCCTCCGCGGTTACCGTAGCGGGTCCGAATTTTCCGACGACAATCCCGGCAGCGCGATTGGCCAGGCGTGCGGCTTCGGCCGGCGATGCGCCGCCGGCGAGCGCGAGCGTCATCGTTGCGATGACGGTGTCTCCCGCGCCTGTGACGTCGGCCACTTCACGCGCCTCGGCCGGGAGCGATGTGTCCCCGGTGGGCGTGTGCAGCCACATCCCCTGTTCTCCGCGGGTAATCAGCACGTTCTCGCAGCCGGTTATCTCCCGCAGCTTGCGCGCGGCCTGAGCGGTCTCTTCGTCGTTTCGGAGCCGCATGTGGGTGATCGCTTCCGCCTCGTGATGATTCGGGGTGATCAGCGTGCCGCCGTTGTAATAGGCGGTGTGCGCCACCTTCGGGTCGATCGTGATCGGGATGCGGTGCTTCGCGGCGGCCGCGATTGCCGCTGCAGACGTGCGGGCTGACACGGCTCCCTTCAGATAATCCGAAATGAGGATGGCGGATGCAGCGCTGGCGAGCCGTTCGATCTGAGATACGAGCGTGTTTTCCACGGGCCCCGAAGCTTCCGTGTCCTCTTCGTAATCGATCCGCGCGACCTGCTGATTGCGGCTGGTGACGACTCGCGTCTTGCGGGTCGTGCAGCGAGACGGATCGACGATCAGGCCGGTCGCGCCGACGCGGATGCGCGTCAGCTCCGCTCGAACGCGGTCCGCCTCGCCGTCCTGCCCGATGAGCGCCACCAGTTCGACGTCGGCGCCGAGCGACCGCAGGTTGTTCGCCACATTGGCCGCTCCCCGAGCCGGTACTCCTCTCGCGCGAAGCGCACCACGGGGACCGGTGCCTCGGGGGAGATGCGTTCGACTCCGCCGACGATGAAGTGGTCGAGCATGATGTCGCCGAGGACCAGGATGGGTCGATCGACGAGCCGCTTGAGAAGCTTGCCCAGGTCCGTCACGCGGGTAGGCCGGCCCTTTCAGGCCCGGCGTTCGCGGTTCGGGTGTCGGCGCTCCGAAGCGCGGCGTACGGGAGCGTCACGACCAGCAGGAACAGCATCAGGAACTCCGAATCGCCAAAGTTGTGCTCGAACATCCCCGCCGCCAGCATCGCCGCGACGCACGCGATCCCCGCGTTCGCCAGGAAGGGCTCGATTTTTCGCAGCCGCATGAAGTCGACGATCAGTGTGACCACGAACCACAGCCAGATCGCGAGCGCCGGCAGGCCGCGTTCCGCCGCAATCTGCAGCGGCACGTTGTGCAGGTGCGGGTTCAACTGGTTGACCGCGTCGCTGTCGCGGTAAACCGGATACACCTGGATCAGCATGTCCGGGCCTACCCCGGTCAGCGGCCGGTCCTTGACGATCCGGATCCCGGAGCGGATCATCGCCACCCGATCGCGGTTCGAGTGCACGCTCGCCTCGGTCGTTTCGGTCTGCCGGTACGTGTCCTTGATCTCGAAGATCGACCACAGCCGGTCGCTGATCTTCGCCGGGGCGAACGCGAAAAACAGTCCGGCGAGGACCGGCACGAGCGCGAACAGTCGGAAGTCACGCATCAGAAACAGCAGCCCGATCCCGACGCACGCTCCCACCCAGGCATTTCTACTCAAGGTCGTCGCCAGCGCCGCCAGCAGCGCCGGGAGGACGAGCGTCGGCCACACACGATCCTGCCGGCGGAACATGATCCGCGCCGCCGCCACGCAGGCGACCAGCATCAGCTGTCCCGAGTACGTCATGTAGAGACCGAGCGCGCCGCGAGGCCGCTGGCCGAGGTCGTCGAACTTGAGGATGCCGAACTGGATGATGCCGATCGCGGCGCTCACGGCGCCGACCGTGATGAGGACGTCCACCGCGCTTTGCGCCCGTGACCCTGCGAGCAGCCGATAGGCGATCGGGACGATCGCGAAGAGCAGCAGTTGCTTGTCGTCCCTGATGCTGACCGCTGGGTCGATGGAGAAGGCCGTCGCTACCAGCGTGTAGCCGGCGTACGCCGCCAGCGGCCAGAACATCCGCGGAACATGGATCTGCTCACGCCGCGAGATGATCAGGGCAAGCCACAGCAGCGCCGTCAGAGCGAAGAAGATCTGTGCTGCTGCGATCGAGATCTGAAGGGCAGCGGCGAACAGCAGCAGCGCGATGTATCCCGCCCGCTCCAGCGGCGACTCAGCGTAGAGGCCGGCTTCAGCCGGCCTGTCTTTAGCCGGCCTGTCTTTACCCGAAGTTACGCCGACCACCGTAATGCCCGTTCCGCCGCTGAAATGACGTCTTCCGGATGGAGGGTGGTGAGGCAACGGAAATCACCTGGCGCGCAGACGCGCTGCTCGCAAGGACGGCAGGGAAGTCCGGCGACTTCGAGAGACTCGGTCGGGACGGCCGGGTCGCGCCACGGCGCCGATCGGGCCGGGAGTGTCGGTCCGTAAAGACCGACGATCGGCGTGGCCGTCGTCGCCGCGATGTGAAGCGGCCCGGTGTCGCCGCCGATGAAAAGGCGGCTCCGTGCGATCAGCGCGCGGAGCTCGGCCAGGCCGAACTCGCCGAAGTCGACGATCTGGTCACCCGCGTCGCCCAGTGCGTGCCGCGTCTGGGCGGCAATCCGGCGTGGCAGCCTCGCGGTCGGAGGGCCCGGAACTGATGACGATCCGTCGTCGGGACGACCCTTCAGCGAGTGCAGTGAGCATCCTGGTAAAGGCCGGTTCGGGCCATCGCCTGAACGGGTTGCCGGCACTGACGTGGGCGACGATCAGCTCGTGCGAGCTCTCGATGCCGCTCCTGGCCAGGCGCGCCGCGACGGTCCGCTCCGCGGCCGGATCCGCTGACATCTCCACCGGATCCCGAGACGGATCCGGTGTCGCGCCGGCCCATCCGTCGATCGCTTCCAGCAGGTCCCACTGATTGACCACCGAATGCCGTGCACGCAATTGGCGCGGACGGCTGACGGTCCGCGTATACATCCAGCTCCGGCCCTGCACGTCATATCCGATCCGCTGCCGTGCACCGCTGGCGAGCGTCAACCAGCTGCTGCGCGGGCCGCCGTGAAGGTCGAGGACGACGTCGTAGCGCGCGCCGCGCACCCGCGCGGCGAGCTTCAGATCAGCCACGACCCGGCGCCATCCGCGCGAGCGATGGACGATGATCAGGTCGTCGATGTGGGGATTGTGTGCGAGCACTGGCGCCGCGGAGTCTTCCACGAGATATGAGATTCGCGCGCTGGGAAAACTGCGTTTGAGCGCCCGCGGGATCGGCGTCGTGAACACCACGTCGCCGATCAACCGCAGGCGAATCAGGAGGATGTTCACTTGATAACCCCAAATTACTAACCTCTAACTTCTAACCTCTAACTTCTAACCTCTAACCTCTAACCTCTAAATTTCTTAGGAGTTAGGAGTTAGCAGTTAGGAGTTGTCACGCTCACTCCTCCTCCTGCTCAGGGCTCTACGGTCGCTTCATCCAGCAGCATGACAGGAATGTCGTCCTTTATCGGATAGACCCGCTTGCACTGCGCGCATTTGAGTGCGGTCCCATCCTTGACGAGCTCGACCTTCGTCTTGCAGTTCGGACACGCGAGTATCTCGAGCAGTTCCCGGTCCACGGCCATCTTGATCCTCCCGAGCGGCTATTATAGGTCTCAGATGCGGTGTATCGTCCCGTGCCTCCTCGCCACAGCAATCGTTGCATTCGCCCCGGCGCCGGTCGCTGCGCAAGCGTCGAGCAGCGTCCGCTAGCGCCGACGCAGCGTACTATTTCATCCTCGCCCGCCATCTCGAGGGTCAGGACAAACTGCCCGAGGCCATCGCCGCGCTTCAACAGGCGCTGGCGCTTGCGCCGGAGTCAGCCGAGGTGCGGGCGGAACTCGCCGGGCTGTATGCACGCCAGGACCAGCCCATCGACGCGCTGAACATGGCGGAAGAGGCGTTGAAGAGGAATCCGGATAATCGCGAGGCCAACCGGATTCTGGGGATGATCTTTGGCCTGCTCGCGGAGCAGAAAAAGGCTCTGCGCCCAGGAGACGATCCCGCGCAGTATCAGTCACGCGCCATTGCCGCGCTCGAGAAGGCTCGTGGCGACGGCAACGATCTCAATCTGCTCCTGACGCTCGGCCGCCTGTATCTTCGAGCGGGCGAGCACGACAAAGCGATTGCGCCACTGCGGCGTGTGTTCGACGAACAGCCGCAGTTCACCGAAGGCGCCATGCTGCTCTCAGCTGCGCAGGAGGGATCGGGCGCGCTTGCTGACGCGACCGCGACGCTCGAGGGATCACTCGAGGCGAATCCCTCATCGTTTCGTGCGCTGGTGCGGCTCACCGAATTGTACGAACGCCAAAGTCGCTGGAAGGATGCCGCCTCGGCGTATGCGCGGGCAGAAGCCGTCAATCCCAAAGCGGACCTGACGTCCGGACGGGCAGCCGCTCTGATGAACAGCGGCGCGCCGCAGGATGCGCGGGATCTGCTTCGGGCGTCCATCGCGAAACGGAAGGCGCCGGATGCCGCGCTGCTTTACCTGCTCGCCGAATCGCAGCGTCAGATGAAGGATCTGGATAGTGCCGCGGCAACCGCCGCCGCAGCTTCGGCAGGCTTTTCCCGACGACCCGCGCGGGTTGGTGATCGACGCGCAGCTGAAACTGGCGCGCGGTCAAAAGAACGAAGCGGTCGTCGCGTTCGCGGACCTGGTCAAGCGGATCCCCGACGAACCGAACTTCGTCTACCAGTACGCGCAACTGCTCGAAGACACCGGCCGCCGCGCCGAGGCAGAAGGTGCGCTGCGCGACCTCATTGCGCGCGATCCCCAGGACGCCAATGCGCTGAACTCTCTCGGCTACATGTTCGCCGATCGTGGCGAGCGGCTCGACGAAGCCGTTACCCTTCTCGAGCGTGCCCTGAAGATCGAACCCGGAAATCCGTCATTTCTTGACAGCCTGGGTTGGGCGTTCTTCCGACAGGGGAAGCTCGCGAACGCGGAGAAGCCGCTCGCCGAGGCCGCGGCGCAGATGCCAGGCAACTCCGTCGTGCAGGACCATCTCGGAGATCTCCGCTACAAGCAGGCTCGCTACGAAGAAGCAGTTGCCGCGTGGGAGCGGGCGCTTGCGGGTGATGGCGAAACGGTCCAGCGCGCCGACATCGAGAAAAAGCTGCGCGAGGCGCGCGCGCGCCTTCCCAGGAAATGACGCGGCCGCGCCTGGCCGCCGCGCCGATCATCTTCATCCTTGCTTCCGCCTGCGGCCCCCCGCCGCGGCCGGCCCTTCCGACTGGCGCGAGCGTTCCCTTCCCGGGTTTTTCTTCTGCCTACGACCAGGCGACCGCGGACTGCAAGTCGGTCAGCACGATCACCGCAGAAATCGGATTGTCGGGGCGCGCGGGCGGCACCAAACTCCGCGGCCGGATCAACGCCGGACTTGCCGCTCCGGATGACATCGTCCTCGAAGGTCTGGCGCCATTCGGAAAACCTGCGTTCGTCTTGTCGGGTCGCGCCGGGGAGGCGACGTTGTGGCTGCCGCGAGACGAGCGGGTGCTGCGGGGATCACCGCCGGCGGCGATCGTCGAGGCGCTCGCGGGTGTGGCGCTGACGCCCGCTGAACTGCGCGCGGTAGTCGCCGGGTGTGGTCTCGGCGTGACGGTCCCGGTCAGCGGCCGGACGTTCAACGAAGATTCCGCCGCCGTCGAGGCGCCGACCGGCCCTGTTTACCTGCGCCGCATCGAAGGACGCTGGCGGGTGGTGGCCGGCGTCCGCGACGCCCTGACGATTCAGTACGCCGACTTTGTCGCAGGTCGCGCCACCACTGTCTACGTGCGCACCGCGGTTGCGGATCTCACGATGCGGCTGTCGCAGGTGGACATCAACACGCCGATCGATCCGCGTGCGTTCGACGTCGAGATCCCGGCGAGCGCGCAGCCGTTGTCGCTCGAAGAGCTTCGCCGCGCCGGCCCGTTGGGGGAGAAGGGGGAGTGACAGGCAGGCGTGCTCACGTGCGACGTGCGACGTGCCACGTGCGAACGTGCGAACGTGCCACGTGCGAACGTGCGAACGTGCGAAGCGATAGATGAAAAAGTCTCTGCGACTGTCCGTTCGAGCGCACGCGAAGGTCAATCTCGACCTGCGCATTTTCGGGACGCGAGCGGACGGCTATCACGAGTTGAGGACGGTCTTTCAGTCGATCGACCTGCACGACACGTTGACCTGCGCTGAACGCGCGGGGCCGTTCATATTGAAAACGCGGTCGGCCGCGATACCGAAGGACCACTCGAATCTCGTCTGGAAGGCCGCGGCCGCGCTGTGGAAGGCGCTGGGACGTGGCGGTGATCCGACCGACACCGTCGTCACGATCGAAAAGGCGATCCCGATGGAGGCGGGCCTCGGTGGTGGCAGCAGCGATGCGGCGGCGGCGCTGCTCGGGTTCGCGCGGCTGTGGGGAGGCGCCCCGGTCACCCTGCTGCGCGAGGTTGCCGCCGGGATCGGCGCCGACGTCCCGTTCTTCCTGTCGGGAGGGACCGCTCTTGGTCTCGGCCGCGGTGAGGAAATCTATCCTCTCGTCGACCTGCCAACGCACTGGATCGTCGTGATCTGTCCCGGCGTACGGCGTCTCGACCGCCGAAGCGTACACCTGGTACGACGAGGACCGCGCCGCCGGGCTGAAGGAACCTCGCGAGCTGCAGGTCCTGCCGGTCCCGTGGCCGTCGCGAGCGGCGCAGATGATCAACGACCTGGAGCCGCCCGTTGTCCGCCGCCATCCTGAAATTGGCGATTACAAGGCGCAGTTGCGGGAAGGCGGCGCCGTCGCCGCGGCGATGTCGGGCAGCGGATCCGCTGTTTTTGGCCTGTTCCGCACGAGGCCGGCCGCCGCGAAGTTGCTTCGGCCGCTCGCGCGCGGCGGTGCGCGGACGCTGCTGACCCGCACGCTGACCCGTGCCGAGCACGAACGGCGCAGCCGTCCGGTTGCCAAAAGGCCGTAGTCGCGGCTAAACTACTCCTCTTGCGGACGTGTCTTCGGGCCACGCAGTGAAGTGGGTGAACCCGGATCCCCCGAATCAGCGATTGAGCGAGCAAAGCGAGCGAGCCACGCGAACGGAGCGAGCCGGCGAAGCGGCGAGCGAGAGAGCGTGGGACTCAGTGGGACCGTTCGGAGGGGCCGAACGCGCGAAGCTCTGGATAGTGAGATGGGGCGTGGCCAAGCGGTAAGGCGCGGGACTTTGGATCCCGTATTCGGAGGTTCGAATCCTCCCGCCCCAACCATTGAAGCAGGCGCGATATGGTTTGGACCGACACTGTCACGAAAACGGGCTGGCCGTATCCGCAATTTCCCGACGAGCCTATGAACCGCGGTCATTTGAAGCTCTTTTCGGGCAGCGCCCATCCGGCGCTCGCCAGCGAGATCGCCGAGTTTCTTGGCGTGTCGATGGGGCAGGCGCGGCTGTTCCGGTTTCCGGACACCGAGGTCTCGTTCCAGATCGACGAGAACATCCGGGGCACGGACGTTTTCGTCGTGCAGCCGACCTGCGCGCCGGTCGATCAGTCGCTGATCGAATTGTGCGTGATGATCGACGCGTTCCGCCGCTCGTCCGCACGGCGGATCACCGCGGTGATCCCGTATTACGGCTACGCACGGCAGGACCGCAAGGACAAGCCACGCGTGCCGATCTCGGCAAAGCTGGTGGCCAACCTGCTGAGCGCAGCGGGCACCAATCGCGTGTTGACGATGGACCTGCACAAGGCGCAGATCCAGGGGTTCTTTGACATTCCGGTCGACCACTTGTTTGCCGCGCCGGTGATCATCGATCACTTCGCGCGTCAGGACCACTCGGCGCTGACGATCGTTTCGCCGGATGCCGGCGGCGCGGAACGGGCGCGAGCGTACGCCAAACGCCTGGATGCCGAGCTCGCCATCATCGACAAACGCCGCACTGACGATGGCGCGGCGGAAGTGATGAACGTCATTGGCGACGTCGGCGGGCGAACCTGCATCATCCAGGACGACATCGTCGACACGGCGGGCACCATCGTCAAGGCCGCGTTGGCGTTGAAGGAGAATGGAGCGGAGCGCGTGCTGGCGTGTGCGGTGCACGGCGTGCTGTCGGGTCCCGCGATCGAGCGGCTCGAAGCGGCGCCGATCGACCAGGTGATCATCACCAACACCATCCCGCTCAACAGCGAGCGGGCGCGGTGCTGCAAGAAGATCAAGCAGTTGTCGGTGGCCAGATTGCTCGGCCAGGCGATCCGGAGCATTCACGAAGAAACATCGGTTTCTTCGTTGTTCGTCTAAGGCGTAGTCCAGCCCTTCAGGGCTGTTTGTCAGTCGTAGTCCAGCCCTTCAGGGCTGTGTATGTTTGTGAGCCGCGGGATTCGGAGGACAGATAAACGCTCCAGCCGAAGGCTGAGAGCTGATAGCTGAAAGCTTTTATGGACGCAACTTTACAGGCAGAGAAGCGGGAAACCCGGGGTAAGAACGAGGCGCGGCGGCTCCGTGCGAACGGCCGGATCCCGGCGGTTTTGTACGGTTCGGAGAAGGGGAAGGCGGTCGAGATCTCCGTCGATCCGAAAGTCCTCTCGCGCATCCTTCACTCGGAGTCGGGCGTCAACACGCTGATCGGCCTGCAACTCGATGGCGGCGACACCCGCGTGCTGGTCAAGGAATACCAGCTGGATCCGATCGGCCACAAGCTGCTCCATGCCGACTTCTACCAGGTCGCGATGGACAAGACGCTCACGCTGACGGTGCCGATCGTGCTCAAGGGTGAAGCGCGCGGCGTCAAGCAGCAGGGGGGCATCGTCGACTTCGTCAATCGCGAGATCGAGATCGAAGTGCTGCCGGGCGACATCCCCGAGCACATCGACATCGACATCAGCGAGCTGCTGATGAACCAGGGCCTCCGCGTCCGCGACATCCACACCGAAGGTGCGAAGTGGAAGCCGGTCACCGATGCGGATCTGATGATCGTCCACGTCGTGCCGCCGAAGGCCGAGGAGCCTGCGCCGACAACCGAAGCGGCGGCTGCGGCGACACCGGCCGC
This sequence comes from uncultured Acidobacteriota bacterium, assembly GCA_963810305.1. Lineage (GTDB taxonomy): Bacteria > Acidobacteriota > Vicinamibacteria > Vicinamibacterales > 2-12-FULL-66-21 > JACDCA01. The sequence goes on along the minus strand of CAWEMY010000012.1, from coordinate 43,355 downwards.
GCCGGCCGAGCCCGAAGTCATCAAGAAGGGCAAGACGGATAAGGAAGAAGAGAAGTAGGCCTGAAGCTCATTGTTGGTCTCGGCAACCCCGGTCGGAGGTACGAAGGGACGCGGCACAACATCGGCTTCGAGGTGCTGGACCAGCTCGCCGGGCGGCACCGAGTCGAGTGGGAATCAGCCCCGCGTGGGATCGAGGGGCTGACCGGGCGGTGGCGGACGGCGGATACGGTGATCGCCAAACCGCTGACGTTCATGAATCTGAGCGGCAGCGCGGTTGTCGGGCTGCTGCAGTTCTACAAGATCGAGCTCGTGGACCTTCTCGTCATCGTGGATGATGTGAATCTCGAGCTGGGGCGGCTGAGAGCGCGAAGTAATGGATCGGCGGGCGGGCATAACGGCCTCAAGTCCGTGATCGAGTCGTTGGGAACGGAAGAATTCGCACGGTTGCGGATCGGGGTAGGGCGCGGCGACGCGCGGCGCGATCTCGCGGACCATGTGACAGCGAAGTTCGAGCGTGAAGAGCGTGAGAACGTCGCGGCGGCAGTCGGCCGGGCGGCCGATGCCGCTGAACTGTTCGTCGCCGAGGGCATCGCCCCGGTGATGAACCGGTTCAATCGAAAGGAAGACGCGGAATAAATCCGTTGCTCCTTGCTACGAGCTTTCAGCCGTCAGCTGATCAGCGTTCAGCCTCTACCGCTGTGTAGGTGGCCGGCTGATAGCCGAGCCCGAAGTAGCCGCTAAGTCCATAAGGAGACTTATGAGTACGTCAAGACAGTACGAGCTCGTCTACATCGTCACACCCGAAGCCACCGACCAGGAAGTGGCCGATCTGCACACGCAGATCGAACAGATCGTCCAGCGCTACAACGGCACGTTCGACAAGACCGAGAACTGGGGACGGCGCAAGCTGGCTTACGAGATCGGTAAACACCGTGAAGGCACCTATGTCGTCGAGACCATCACCGGCTCGGGAGAGCTGATGAAGGAGATCGACCGCCGCCTGCGCGTGATCGACCAGGTGATTCGTCATCTGGTCGTGCGGGTCGACGCGGAGCTGCGGGTCGCGGAGCGGACGAGAGCCGCCCGCCAGGCGATGTCGGCCCGGCGCCGCGTCGCGCGCGGCCTGCCGGCCGAGCGGCAACCCGGCGAAGGGCGTGGGGATGCGGACATGCAGGATGACATGGATGGTCTGGAGGCCCAGCGATGAGGGAAGAACGAGGAGGCGGCGGGCGCGGGCGCGACAAGGACAAGAAGGACGGCAAGGGCGGCGAAGCGCCGCGCCGTGGCTTCTTCCGGCGGCGACGGGTCTGCAAGTTCTGCGCGGAGAAGATCGATTACATCAACTACAAGGACGTCCGGCTGCTGGCACCGTTTCTGCCGGAGCGCGGCAAGATCCAGCCGCGGCGGATTTCCGGAACGTGCGCCGAGCACCAGCGCAAGCTGCAGACCGCGATCAAGCGGGCCCGGCAGCTGGCATTGATCCCGTACGTCACTGACTGAGACGGTCCACGGCCAAGCCTGCGGCTCGCACGAAGGCCTCGAAGACACGAAGACACGAAAACATTCTTGGGGTTCGTGCTCTTCGTGGCTTCGTGTTCTTCGTGCTGAAGCCGTCGGCGGCGTGACAGCAAAGGATTCACCAATGGAAGTCATTCTTCGTGAACATGTAGACAATCTCGGGCGCCGCGGCGACGTCGTGAAGGTCGCGGCGGGCTACGCCCGCAACTACCTGCTGCCGCGCAAGCTGGCGCTGGCGGTGACAGAGACCAACAAGCGGCAGATCGATCGGGAACGGGTGGCAGCCGAGGCCCGGGACGCCGAGGAGCGCTCGGGCGCTGAAGCGGTCGCGCGCCGCATGGAGCAGGTCGAGATCGAGATCGCCCGCCGCGTCGGCGAGAACGCAACGATGTACGGCTCGGTGACGACCGCGGACATCGCGCAGGCGCTCACGGCGAAGGGATTCGAAGTCGAGAAGCGCAAGATCGCGCTGCATGACGCGATCAAGAGCGTCGGCGAGCACACCGTGCCGGTGAAGATTCACCGCGACGTCACCGCGCAGGTGAAGATCAAAGTCGTACCGGCGCAGTCGTAACGATCGAATCGTCGCGACCGAGGTCAGGCCATGCTAGACTGGGCGCGCTTTTCCGAGCGCGCCCTTTTTCATTCTTAATTCATCGTTCATCGTTCATCGTTCAGAGTTCCCTGTTTTGCCTGACGTCGCCGCACCTGAACGTATCCTTCCGCACAACCTCGAAGCCGAGAAATCCGTGCTCGGCGCGATCCTGATCCACAACGAAGCGTTCAATCACGCCGCGGAGCTCCTCGAGTCCAGAGATTTCTTCCGCGATGCGCATCGGCGCATCTTCGAGAAGATGGTGACGCTCAGCGAGCGCAACGATGCGATCGATTTCGTCACGTTGAAAGAGGAACTGTCACGCGCGGGGGAGCTGGACAACGTCGGCGGTCCGGCATACGTGGCCTCGCTCGCGGACGGAGTGCCGCGCTCGGCCAACGTCGAGTACTACGCCCGGATCGTCAAGGAAAAGTCCACGCTCCGGAGCCTGATCCACTCCGCCAACAAGATCCTGGTCGAGGCCTACGAGGCGGAGCAGGAGCCGGACCTGCTGCTGGACGAGGCAGAAGCCTCCATTTTCGCGATCGCCGAAGACCGGATCCGCGCCGGCTTCGTGCCGCTGCGCGACCTGGTGCAGACCAGTTTCGCGACCATCGAGAAGCTCCAGCAGCACAAGGGGGCGATCACCGGCGTGCCGAGCGGCTTCGCGGATATCGACGACATGACCTCCGGCTTCCAGCGCGGCGACCTGGTGATCGTTGCCGCTCGTCCGTCGATGGGGAAGACCAGCCTGGTGCTCAACATGGCGCAGCACATCGGTACGTCCACCGGCATGGTCGTCGGGTTTTTCAGCCTCGAGATGTCGAAAGAGCAGCTCTTCATGCGCATGCTGACGTCCGAGGCGAGAATCGACGCGCATCGGTTCCGCACCGGGCATCTCAACGAGAAGGATTACGGCCGTCTGTCGCACGCCCTGGGCACACTCGCGGAAGCCAAGGTGTTCATCGACGATTCCGCGGCGATCGGGGTCCTCGAGATGCGCGCCAAGGCGCGCCGCCTCAAGGCGTCGCACGGCCTGGACCTGCTGATCATCGATTACCTCCAGTTGATGCACGGCCGCGGCCGCTTCGAGAGCCGGCAGCAGGAAGTGGCGTCCATTTCGCGGTCCCTCAAGGGTCTGGCGAAGGAACTGAATATCCCCGTCGTTGCGCTCTCCCAGCTCAGTCGCGCGCCAGAAGGGCGCGGCGACCACAAGCCTCAGCTCTCCGATTTGCGCGAGTCCGGCGCGCTGGAACAGGATGCCGACGTCGTCCTCTTCATCTACCGCTCTGAGGTGTACGACAAGGAAGAGACCAAGCCCGAAGATCAGGGCATTGCCGAGATCATCATCGGCAAGCAGCGCAATGGTCCGATCGGAACGGTGAAACTGTCGTTCCTCAACCAGTACACGCGGTTCGAGAACCTCGCCCACGGGGCTGCGTGATCCGCCCCACCGTTGCCCGTGTCGACCTGAACGCCATCCGCTCCAACTTCCACGCAATCAACGACTTCCTCGCATCAGGGGCGCGACAGGCCCCGTCCGGGGATCATCGCGGTGGTGAAAGCGAATGCGTACGGGCATGGGTCGCCGGAGGTCGGGCTCGCCCTCGAGGAAGCCGGCGCCGCGATGCTGGCGTGCGCTGACATCGAAGAGGGGATCGTGCTGCGGGACGCCGGAGTGCGAACGCCCATCCTGGTGTTCGGTGCCCTGAGTGTCAGCGATCTGGACGGCCTGTTCACCCACCATCTGACGCCGACTATCTCCACTCCGTCCGCGGCGCGCGCGGTGAAGGCCGCGGCCGCGCGCCACAAGGTGCGCATCGCCTGCCACCTGAAGATCGATACCGGGATGAACCGCCTCGGTTTTCGTCACGACAACATCGAGCGGACGATCCCGGAGATCGCCGACGGCGGCGAGCTGGCGTTCGACGCCGTCTACACGCACTTCGCGACCGCGGACGATCCCGAGCATCCGGCCTTTTTCGAACAGAGTGCGCGGTTCAACGAAGCGTGCGCGAGGCTGGAGCAGCTGGGGATCGCGCCCGCGCACCGCCACGCTGCCAACAGCGCCGCGCTGCTCCGGGACGAGCGGGTGTGGTACGACTACGTCCGTCCCGGTCTCCTGCTCTACGGGATCGTCCCGCCGCCGCTCGCCGCCACCCTGCCACTGCGACCTGCCCTGTCACTGCATAGCCGTATCGTCGCGGTCAAGGGGCTGCGCGCCGGCGAAGCGTCCGGGTATGGGCTCAAGACGCCCGTTGACGGTCCCGTGACGATCGGGATCGTCCCGGCAGGCTACGCCGATGGGCTCGACCTGCGCCTCGCTGGCCGCGGGCACATGCTCGTACGAGGCCGTCGTGCGCCGATCGTCGGCTCGGTGTGCATGGACATGTCGATGATCGACGTGACCGGCACGGACGTTGCCCCCGGCGACGATGTGGTGATCGTTGGCAATCAGCAGGACGCCGCGATGGGCATGAGGGAAATGGCGTCGGCAATCGGGACGATTCCCTACGAATTGCTCTGTCGCGTCGGCAGCCGGATACAGCGCGTCTATGAATCGTGACGATTGCGGATTGGCGATTGGGGAGTGTCGATTGACGGATTGCCGATTGGGGATTGCAGATTTTGCGATTGTCGATTGCCGATTGCATTCCACAATCAGCAATCCTCAATCCGTCATTCGCCACTCGCCAATCTACAATCGCCAATCGACTGCGCCATGAAACAGAAGACCGTCTTCGCCTGCCAGGAGTGCGGCGCCCAGTCGTCCAAGTGGATGGGGCGCTGCGCGGAGTGTGGAGCCTGGAACTCCATCCTCGAAGAACGCCCCGTGCCCGAAGCGGTCATCGCAGGAGCGGTCGAGAAGCGTTACAGCCTGGCGGTTGCCGCCGGGCCGCAACTCTATGCCGACATCAGCATCGTCAACGCACAGCGGCTGACGACCGGGATTGGCGAATTCGACCGTGTGCTCGGCGGCGGTGTCGTGCCTGGATCGCTGGTCCTGATTGGCGGCGAACCGGGCATCGGCAAGTCGACGTTGCTGCTGCAGGCGGCAGCACACTTTGCCCGTGAATACGGTCCTGTGTTGTACAGCTCGGGCGAGGAGTCCGAGCACCAGATCAAGGCGCGAGGAGAACGGCTTGGTGTGGAGCGCGCGCCGCTCTACATCCTCGCCGAGACATGCCTCGAGCGGATCCTCGAAGAGATCGCGCGGCTCAAGCCGTCATTCATCATCGTGGATTCAATTCAGACCGTCTTCTCTTTGAAGTTTCAGTCGGCGCCCGGCAGCATCGGGCAGGTACGCGAGGCGGCAACGCAGCTCCTCTTCGCGGCAAAGGGGCAGAACATTCCAACGTTTCTCGTCGGGCACGTGACGAAGGACGGCAATCTCGCTGGCCCCAAGGCGCTCGAGCACATCGTCGACACCGTCCTGTACTTCGAAGGGGAGCGTCACCATTCGCACCGCGTCGTTCGCGCCGTGAAGAATCGTTTTGGCGCCATCAGCGAGCTTGGTGTTTTCGAGATGACTGGATCCGGGCTCAGGGCAGTGCCAAATCCGTCGCAGTTGTTCCTCGCGGAGCGGCCCGCCAATGCACCCGGATCGGCGGTGCTGTGCTGCATGGAGGGTTCGCGTCCGCTCCTCGTCGAAGTGCAGTCGCTCGTCAGCAGCACCTCGTACGGGACGGCGCGGCGCATGGCCAGTGGCGTGGATCAGAACCGGCTCTCACTTCTCCTTGCCGTGCTGGAGAAGCGGGCCGGGCTGAACCTGACCGGCGAGGACGTGTTCGTCAACGTCGCCGGCGGCATGGCCATCGACGAGCCAGCGGCGGACCTTGGGATCATCGCGGCCGTCGCCTCGAGCATCCGCAATCGTCCGATCAAGGACGGCACCGCCGTCTTCGGTGAAGTCGGGCTCGCGGGAGAAATCCGCGGCGCGACCCAGGCCCCCCTCCGCGTGCGCGAAGCAGCGCAGATGGGTTTCGCACGGTGCGTGCTGCCGCCGGGGAATTGCCCGCCAACCGATGTGCCACCAGGCATCGAGCTGGTCGAAGTGAAGACGGTCACCGAAGCACTCGACGCCGTGATGGACTGGTAGGACGGACGATAGCGCACGTGGCCCGAAAGAAACCGAAGCGCTCCTCCAGTCTTCCAGACCACACGAAGTCCACCGCTGCACCCTTCCGCTTCGGAACCGAGGGCGTCTGCCTGATCCTCATCCTCGCTGCTGGCCTGTGGGCATACTCGAACAGCTTCAGTGGCGTCTTCGTCCTCGACGACGTCCGCGCGATCGTGCAGAACGAGACGATTCGTTCGCTGACTCCAATCGAGCAGGTACTGTCGCCGCCTCCGAGGTCGACGGTCTCCGGGCGTCCGATCGCCAATCTCTCGTTCGCGATCAACTATGCGATTTCCGCGCTGGACGTCCGCAGCTATCACGTCCTCAATCTTCTGATCCACCTCGCCTGCGCGCTGACGCTCTTTGGCGTCGTCCGGCGGACGCTGCAGTCTTCCTCGCTTCGCGCCAGCGTCGGCGCGGATGCGACCTATGTCGCGGCCGCCGTCGCGTTGATCTGGGTGGTTCATCCACTGACGACGTCAGCGGTGGCTTATGTCGTCCAGCGAGTGGAATCGCTGATGTCCCTGTTCTATCTGCTGACGCTCTACTGCGCCATTCGTGCCTCCGGTACTCCGGTAGAGGCCGCCTTCAGGCGGCCTGGAACGTCGCATCCATTGTCAGCTGCGCGCTGGGCATGGCGACGAAAGAAGTGATGGTCACCGCGCCTGTCGCCGTCGCGTTGTGGGATGTCGTCTTTCGACGCGGGCAACGGGTTCGGTGGGGGTTGCTCGCCGGGCTGGCAGCGACGTGGCTGGTGTTCGCCGCGCTCGTCTCAGGAGAGCAACGCGAGGCGTCGATCGCGATGTCGGGGACGATGGCGTGGCGATATTTGCTGACGCAGGCGGAGGTTCTCACGCAATACCTGCGGCTCGCCTTCGTCCCCTCGCCACTGGTGTTCCTTTACACCTGGCCGCTGGTGACGACACCCGCCGACGTCATCGTTGAAGGACTGCTGATTGCCGTCTTACTGGTGCTTACGGCTGTCGGCATCTGGAAACGGCATCCGCTCGGCTATGCGTGTGCGTTGTTCTTCGTGATCCTTGCGCCAACGTCCAGCATCATCCCCATCGTCACTGAAGTCGCAGCGGAACATCGGATGTATCTGCCGCTCGCCGCGATCGTCTCAGGTGTCGTCGGGCTTGCCTACGTCGGCCTGCAGCGCACCATGCCCCGCCGCGCTGTCAGAATCGTCGCCACGATCGCGACTCTCGCTGTGGTGGTAGTTCTTGGCGCCGCGACACGATCACGGAATATCGCCTACGCGAGCGAGCAGCAGCTCTGGGCAGACACGGTTGCAAAGGACCCGGACAACTCGCGGGCGCGCGTCGCTTACGGCTCGGTGCTCGCGCAGAGCGGACAGGTAAGTGCGGCCGAAGCGCAGTTTCGCCGGGCGGTTGAGTTGAATCCGGGTGACGCGATCGCGCGCGCGCGACTCGGATCGGTGCTGGCCGCGCAGGGCAATATCGATGAGGCGGTCGGTGCATCTGAAGCAGGCCGTTGCGGCGAATGAGACCGACGTCGATGCGAATCGAATGCTTGGTCAGATCCTGGCGATGCAGCGGAAGGATGCCGAGGCCATCGTCCATCTCGAACGCGCTTTGCAGGCCCAGCCCGACAACCCGCAACTGATGGTGCAGGTGGCGAGCGTCCGTTCGGATTCCCGCGACCCATCGGTCCGGAACATCGATCGTGCGGTAGCGCTGGCCGAACGTGCGGTCGAGCGGACGGGCCGCCGTGAGGCGATGGCGCTCGATGTGCTGGCTCTCGGCTATGCGAGGCAAGGACGCTTCGCCGAGGCGATCTCGGCCGCACAGGACGCGCTGGCTATTGCCCGTGCCTCCGGTAACAGCGCCGCCGCGACGAGCATCGAATCCCGCCTCCGGGCTTACCAGGCACAACTGAAGTAGACCTGACTAGAATAGGAGGAATGCCCTGGTTCCCCCTGGTGCGGATCTCTTTCGTCGTCGCGGTGACATACGCCGCCTCGCTGACGCGGCCATTCCACTCCGACATTCAGATCAATCTCGCGGCCGGCGCCTGTCTCGGCCTGCTGATGATTGCGGTGGAGAGCCGCCTGCGCTCCACCGAGGTGACCCACCTGCTCGGCGCGCTGATCGGAGGCGCCATCGGGCTTGGTATTGCGAAGACCGTCGGCGCCGCACTGTTCTGGGCGGACACGACCGACGGCCGGATCGTGTTCCTGCACAGTTTTATCCTGCTCGTGTTCCCGTACCTCGGCCTGGTGATCGGAGCGCGAAAGTCCGAATGGCTGCAGCCGGCGCGCATTGTCGCGCTCTTTCGCGACGCCGGGCCGCAGAAGCGGTATCGCATCCTCGATACCAGCGTCATCATCGACGGCCGAATCGCCGACATTTGTGAGACCGGCTTTCTCGACGGTACTCTCGTGATCCCCCAGTTCGTCCTCAAGGAATTGCAGCTGGTCGCGGACTCTGCGGATTCCCTGAAACGCAACCGCGGCCGTCGCGGCCTCGACATCCTGCAGAAGATCCAGAAGATGTCGGGCCTCGACGTGGCGATCTCGGATATCGACTTTCCCGAGATCCGTGAGGTCGACCTGAAGCTGATCGAGCTCGGACGCACGCTGCAGGGAAAGATCGTCACCAACGATTTCAATCTGAACAAGGTGGCGCAACTGCGTGGTGTCGAGGTGCTCAACATCAACGAGCTCGCCAACGCGCTCAAGCCGGTCGTCCTTCCCGGCGAGTTCATGAAGGTGTTCATCCTGAAGGAAGGCAAGGAGTACAACCAGGGCGTCGCGTATCTGGACGACGGGACGATGGTGGTCGTGGACAACGCTCGGCGCATGATCAGCCGCAACATCGACATTGTCGTCACCAGCGTGTTGCAGACGACGGCCGGAAAGATGATCTTCGGCCGCTACATCGAAGCGCCGCCGAACGTGCAGGCGCATGCGCCGGTCACCGGTCCGACGCCGGTCGCCGCGGCTCCGGTTGCCGGGAGTACCGTGGTCCCGCGCGCGCAGAACGCAAAGTAGCGGCCGGATGCTTCCGCCGTTCCACTGGTGGCGGACCGTTTTCTATCTCATCCCTCTCGTCACGCTCTACACCATTGTTCTCGGCAGTGTCTCGCTGATCTCGACGCTGGTCGATCGCAGCGGGAACGTCGCGCATCGTTGTGCGCGGATGTGGGCCCGGTTGATTTTGAGAACGACCGGCGTTCACGTGCGGATCAGCGGTCTCGAGCGTCTCGAAGCCGGCCGCAGCTACGTCTTTGCCGCGAACCACCAGAGCATCTACGACATCCCGATCCTGTTCGGCTCGATCCCGTTTCAGCTGCGGATTGTCGCCAAGGAGTCTCTCGGCCGGATTCCCTTCATGGGATGGCATCTCCACCGTGCGGGACACTTGCTCGTCGATCGGCGGAACCCCGGACCGGACATCGTGCAGAAGATGCGGCGCCTGGTCAGCGAGTCCAGCTCGCTGATCGTCTTCCCTGAGGGCACGCGGAGCGTCGACGGCACGATTGGACGATTCAAGAAGGGCCCGTTTCGGGTGGCGATGGACGCGCGGCTGCCGGTGGTTCCGGTGAGCATCGCCAGCAGCCGGCACGTGATGAAGAAAGGACGGTTGATGGTCTGCCCGGGGAATGTTGAGCTGACCATACATGCCCCGATCCCGACCGCTGATCTGCCGCGGGAAAGCGTCCTCCGCTTCGCTGAAGAGGTTCGCGGGATCGTCGCCGCGGCGGCGAGGTGACATAATTCCACGGTTCATGCATGTGACCGCCATCATTGCGGCGGGTGGCACCGGACGTCGGATTGGTTCGTCGATCCCCAAGCAGATGCTCGAAATCGGCGGACGCACGATCCTCGAACGCAGTGTCTCTGCGTTCACGTCCCATCCACGCGTCACTGACGTCATCGTCGCGGTGCCGACCGACATGGCGGCCGCGCCGCCGGCCTGGTTGTCGACCGACGGCTCGGTGCGTGTCATCGAAGGAGGAGCCCGGCGCCAGGATTCGGTAGCTGCCGCCTTCGACGAAGTCTCGACATCTGCCGACATCGTGCTCGTGCACGACGCGGCGCGCCCGTTTGTGTCCGCGGACCTGATCGGCCGCTGCATCGACGCAGCCGAGGCTTTCGGCGGCGCGATCGCGGCGCTGCCTGCCAGCGATACGGTCAAACGCGTCAGGGCCGCCGATGCCCAGCCGATCATCGAAACGACGCTGCCGAGAGAAACAATCTATCTGGCCCAGACGCCGCAGGCCTTCAAGCGGGCGGTGTTGCGTGCCGCCGTCGAACTGGGCCGTTCGGGAGTCGATGGGACCGACGAGGCGTCCCTCGCTGAACGCGCGGGCCATGCTGTCCGGATTGTCGACGGCGACCCTGGCAATGTGAAGATCACGACACGCGAGGATCTCGATATCGCCGAGCGGCGCAGCTCTCAGTCACCAGCCGCATCCGCCGCCCGCGTCGGCATCGGGTATGACCTCCATCGGCTGGTTGAAGGGCGTCCTCTCATTCTCGGCGGCGTCACGGTGCCGTTCGACAAGGGCGCCGACGGCCACTCCGACGCGGACGTCGTCTGCCACGCTGTCACTGACGCCATCCTCGGCGCGGCCTGCCTCGGAGATATCGGCGTACATTTTCCGGATACGGACCCGCGGTGGAAGGGCGCATCGAGCGTGCACCTTCTTCAGCACGCGGCAACTCTCGTGCGTGATGCACGTTTCGACATCCGGCACGTCGATGTCGTCGTGATCCTCGAGCGCCCGAAGATTGCTCCGTTCAAGGAAGCGATTCGCCGAGGGTCTGGCGGGTGCGCTCAGCATCTCCGTAGACAATGTCAGTGTGAAAGGCAAGACGAACGAAGGCGTTGACGCCATCGGCCGCGGTGAGGCAATCGCCGCGCATGCCGTGGCGCTGACTCAGTTCGAGTTCAGGGTGCGGAGTTCGCGAACCGCCCGACAGACGGGACCCAAACCGTGCGATAGCATTCCTCCAGTGGCTATGCGCGTACGTTTCGCCCCATCGCCAACCGGTCAGCTGCACGTCGGTAACGCGCGCACAGCGCTCTTCAACTGGCTGCTTGCGCATGGCAAGGAAGGCACGTTCATCCTTCGTATCGAAGACACCGACGTCGAGCGCTCCACACGTGAGTCGGAGGCCAGCATCCTCGACGACCTTCGCTGGCTCGGCCTGGACTGGGACGAAGGGCCCGATGTCGAGGGGCCGCACGGGCCATATCGGCAGTCCGAGCGGCTGCACCTGTATACGTCCTACGCCAACGAGCTCCTTGCCGGAGGGCACGCGTACTACTGTTTCTGTTCGCCGCAGAAACTCGACGCGGACCGGCGCGAAATGCTCGCCGCCGGACGTCCGCCTCGCTATGCGGGCACCTGCCGTGACCTGCCGGCGGATCAGGTGCGAACGCGGATGGAGGATGGAGAGCATCCGGTGATTCGCTTCAAGGTGCCCGCCGGCATCGACGTTACGTTCAACGATGTCGTCCGCGGCGATGTGACTTTCAACAGCGAAGTCATCGGGGATCCGGTGCTCGTCCGCTCTGACGGCCATCCCGCCTACAACTTTGCCGTGGTTGTCGACGATGCGCTGATGGAGATTACGCATGTGATCAGAGGGGAGGATCACATTTCGAATACTCCGCGACAGCTCCTGCTGTATGAGGCCCTCGGCTTTCAGCCGCCGCAGTTCGCGCACCTCTCGCTGGTCATGGGTCCCGACCACACGCCGCTGTCGAAACGTCATGGTGCGACGTCGGTGGCGGAGTTCCGCGAGCGGGGATATCTGCCGGAGGCGCTCGTGAACTACCTCGCGCTGATCGGCTGGTCGCCTGGCAGCGACGAGGAGCTGCTGCCGATCGAGGAGCTCGCGCGCCGGTTCGCGCTCGAGGACGTGGGCCACAGCGCCGGCGTCTTCGATCCGGAGAAGCTGGCGTGGATGAACCGGCACTACATGAAGGCCGCCGCGCCCGGGCGCCTCACCGCGGAAGCGTCGCGATATTTTCTGAAGGCTGGCTTCATCGAACAGCGGACCGAAGCAGCGATGGATTACCTGTCGTCGCTCCTGCCGCTCGCCGTTGCGTCGGTCGACAGGCTCGATGAGATCCCCGACCGTGTCCGGTTCATCTTCGCGTTCGATGCGGTGGCGGCCGTGCAACGGCCAGAAGTCGCGGCGGTGATCGAGGAGGCTGGGGCGCGTGACGTCATCAGCGCACTGGCGACCGAGATCGCCGGGCCGCTGCTCGACCGCGAGGCGTTTCGCGCCGCCGCCGCGCGCGTCAAGGAGCGAACCGGCTCGAAAGGCAAGGCGCTTTTTCATCCGATCCGCGTCGCGCTGACGGGAGAAACCGGCGGCCCCGAGCTCGACCTCGCCGTCCCGGCGATCGATCGTGGCGCCTCGCTCCCCCCATCGGCAAAGGTCGCACGCATCGTCAGCTGCCGCGACCGGGCGGCGGCATTCGCTGCCGCAGTGAGCAGTTATCAGTAATCAGTGGTCAGTAATCAGTATTCAGTAATCAGTCGAAACGTTTACTGAGGACTGACCACTGACTACTGACTACTGACCACTGACCACTGACCACTGACCACTGCGTAACTGATAACTGCCATGGTGATCTACGGCATCAACCCGGTACTCGAGGCGCTTCATGCGGGGCGCGTGCGGCGCATCCGGGTCGGGGCTCGTGCCGACAAGCGCATCGAAGTGGCGCTGGCAATCGCGCGGTCGCGCGGGATTGCTATCGAGCGTGCCGAGACGCAGGCACTCGATCGGGCGGCGCGTGGCGGAGCGCACCAGGGCATCGTCGCGGATCTCGAGGCGGCGGCCAAGTACAGCATCAAGGATCTCGTCGGCGGCGCTGCTCAGGATCCTCCGCTGATCGTGGTGCTCGATGGTGTCGAGGATCCGCACAATCTGGGCGCGATCATTCGCACCGTCGATGCGGCCGGCGCCCACGGGATCGTACGGCAGGAGCGCCGGGCGGCGGCCCTCGACGGCATTGCGGCGAAGGCGTCGGCCGGTGCAATTGCCCATGTGCGGATCGCAACGGTCGTGAATATTGCGCGCGCGATCGAGGAGTTGAAGGAGGCCGGCCTCTGGACGGTCGGTTTCGCGGGGGATGCGGCCGACAGTTATGAGGCGGTTGATTTTACGCTGCCGACGGCGCTGGTCGCCGGAGGGGAGGGCGAAGGGCTGCGGAGGTTGACCCGCGAGCGCTGCGATCGCCTGGTCGCGATCCCAATGCACGGGGCGGTCTCAAGCCTGAACGTATCTGTCGCCGTCGGCGTGGCGCTTTTCGAGGCGGCTCGCCAGCGGCGCGCAGGATCGAGTAAAATATAGAAACCAGCTTTAGACGCTAAGTCTCTGCTGTTCAGCTACTTGCAGCTGCTGATTGGTTTTCGACCGAGCGTGCAAACGACGTTGACTTGCACGCGTGGCACGCCGTGTGCTACAAATGCTCTTTTGTCTGGGCTGGCGTAGCTCAGTCCGGTAGAGCAGCTGATTTGTAATCAGCCGGTCGGGGGTTCAAATCCCTTCGCCAGCTCCACTCCGCACCAGGATGGAGCCAGCGACCGCCGGAGGGTGCCCAGGCAGCGGGGCTACGGGTAAGAACGGATTCTGCAGGGGAAGTCGCGAACGCGCAAATCCAGAAAAATCAGCGGCGAGGTAGCGAAGCGGTCAAACGCAGCAGACTGTAAATCTGTCGCCCCAGCGGCTTCGAAGGTTCGAATCCTTCCCTCGCCACCAGCCTTCGCTCGCCGCTGCGCGGCTCGCTCATGGCAGGCCGCGTCCGGGACGCGTCGAATGCCCTGAACGAGCAGAGCGAGTCGGAGGGCGACAGAAAGTTCACGGCATTAGCAGCGGGCGCGAAGAGTGAGCGGGCTTGCCCGCCGAAGCGATGGGCGAAGCGGAGCGCGTAGAGCCTGCCGCGCCGAAGCGATGGGCGAAGCGGGCGCGTAGGCGGGAGTAACTCAGTGGTAGAGTCACAGCCTTCCAAGCTGTTGGTCGCGGGTTCGATCCCCGTCTCCCGCTCCAGAATTATCCGAGGGGCTTTGCCCCTCGGACTCCCCTACGGCGTCGCTCGCTCGGCCTGGGGGCCTCGCTCCGCTCCGCCGGGGCGCTTCGCTTCGCTCGCGCCTGACGAGCAGGCGTAGAGACGGAAGGCCAGAGCGACGGGCGTTCGGGAACGCAGTCGGGACGAGAGCGAGCATGAGCCATGCGACGAGCGAGCCGGCGAAGCGGCGAGCAGAGCGTGTAGGGGAGTCCGAGGGGCGAAGCCCCTCGGAGTGGCAAGCGTAGGCCGATGTAGCTCAGTTGGCAGAGCGCGTCCTTGGTAAGGACGAGGTCACCAGTTCAATCCTGGTCATCGGCTCCAGCCTTCGCTCGCGGCTGCTCGCGGCCGCGAGCTTCGGCTCGGCAGGCCGAGCGGACTCAGCTCGAAGCGCGTAGCGCGAATGGCGAGGCCAGGCAGGCGAAGGCCGCGCGATGAAGCGAGCTTAAGGCGAAGGCGGACCAGAGAGGTCAGACAACGGGTAGCGCGACCACGAGCGCCAACAAACGAGGGCGTACAACGACATGGCTAAAGAGAAATTCGACCGATCCAAACCGCACGTCAACGTGGGCACCATCGGCCACATCGACCACGGCAAGACCACTCTGACCGCCGCCCTGACCAAGGTGGCAGCGGACAAGGGCTGGGCGAAGTTCGTCCCGTACGACGAAGTCGCCAAGGCGTCCGAGTCGCAGGGCCGCAGGGATGCGACCAAGATTCTCACCATCGCGACCAGCCACGTCGAGTACGCGACCCCGAACCGGCACTATGCCCACGTCGACTGCCCGGGGCACGCCGACTACATCAAGAACATGATCACCGGCGCGGCCCAGATGGACGGCGCGATCCTGGTGGTTTCGGCCGTCGACGGTCCGATGCCGCAGACCCGTGAGCACGTGCTGCTCGCCAAGCAGGTCAACGTGCCGTACATGGTGGTTGCCCTCAACAAGGTTGACGCGGTCGATGATCCCGAACTGGTCGACCTGGTCGAACTCGAGGTGCGCGAACTTCTGACCTCCTACGGCTTCCCCGGCAACGACATCCCGGTGGTTCGCGTGTCGGCGCTCAAGGCGCTCAACGGCGAGCCGGACGGCGTCGAGACCGTGCTGAAGCTGATGGAGGCGCTCGACAGCTACATCCCGATGCCCGCGCGCGAGGTCGACAAGCCGTTCCTGATGCCGATCGAAGACGTCTTCTCGATCTCCGGCCGCGGCACGGTCGTCACCGGTCGAGTCGAGCGCGGCCGCGTGAAGGTCGGCGAGGAAGTCGAAATCGTCGGTTTCAAGCCCACGGAAAAGAAGGTCGTGACCGGCGTCGAAATGTTCCGCAAGCTGCTCGATTCGGGTGAGGCTGGCGACAACATCGGCGTGCTGCTGCGCGGTGTGGAAAAAGACGACGTGGAGCGCGGCCAGGTGCTGGGCAAGCCCGGCTCGATCAAGCCGCACACCAAGTTCAAGGGTGAGGTGTACATCCTGTCGAAGGACGAAGGCGGCCGTCACACGCCGTTCTTCAACGGCTATCGTCCGCAGTTCTACATCCGGACCACCGACGTCACCGGCTCGCTGAAGCTGCCGGAAGGTGTCGAGATGGTGATGCCAGGGGACAACACCAGCATCACGGCGGAACTGCACGTGCCGGTCGCGCTCGAAAAGGGCGCGCGGTTCGCGATCCGCGAAGGCGGCCGCACCGTCGGCGCGGGCACGATCAGCGAGATCGTCGAATAACGCGATGCGCGAGGCGCAGTGCGTAGGGCGTATTCAAAGAATCGCACCGCGCACCGCGCACGACGCACCGCGGTCAGGGAACAGCAATGAGAGACATCATCACCTTGGCGTGTCAGGACTGTAAGCGGCGCAACTACAGCACGACCAAGAACAAGAAAAAGACGACCGAGCGGCTCGAGTTCAGCAAATTCTGCCGCTTCTGCCGCAAGCATACGGCGCACAAGGAAACGAAGTAGGGCGAGCAGAACGGAGCGAGCGTCGAAGCGCGAGCGGAGTGAAGCGAGCTGAGCGAGGGGCCGGAGGGAACCGCGGCAAAGCCGCGGCCGAGCGCTTAGGACAGTAGCTCAATTGGCAGAGCACCGGTCTCCAAAACCGGGGTTGGGGGTTCGATTCCCTGTCCTGCCAGCTCGAGTGGACTGAGGGAGCAGGGAAGACGCGGGCGGCGAGCGGAACGGAGCCGGCGACGAAGCGCCGGCGTAGTGAAGCGAGCCTAAGCGTAGGGCCGCAGGCCCGAAGCGCCAAGCAAAGAGCACCGGTCTCCAAAACCGGGGGTTGGGGGTTCGATTCCCTCCTGTCCTGCCAGATGGGGTAGGAAAGCCGCAGGCGTGCTGGCGAGCGGAACGGAGCGAGCGACGAAGCGCGAGCGCAGTAAAGCGAGCTAAGCGAGGGGCCGGAGGGAACCGCGGCGAAGCCGCGGCCCCGAGCGCCAAGGGACAGTGGTGCGGAATGCGATTATGCGATCAGGCGTGCGTGTGTCGCACCCCGCATCCCGCACACCGCATCCCGACAAGTAGACAAAGGCGGTAATGGCGGACCAGGACGAATCAATCAGCGGGCGTGCGCGCGACAGCGTCACCGGGTGGTGGGGCCGCTCGCGGCGCTTTCTCGCTGAAGTCAAAAACGAGATGGCGCGCGTCACGTGGCCGAGCCGCAAGGAAGTCTACGCGACGACGCTCGTCGTGATCCTGACCTCCGCGTTTTTCGGCGTCTATCTCTACGGCGTGGACCTGATCCTGTCGAAGGCGATCGGCTGGATCTTCCAGACGTTCGGAGCGGCATGAGTACGATGACCGACGACCGCACGAAGCAGTGGTACATCGTCCACACCTACTCGGGGTTCGAGAACAAGGTGAAGGAGTCGCTCGAACAGCGGGTGAACGCCTACGGCCTGCAGGACGAGATCGGCGAGATCCTGATCCCGACCGAGCAGGTGGCGGAGATGCGCGGCGGCAAGAAAGTGGTGAGCTCCAAGCGGTTCTTCCCCGGCTACATCCTTGTCGAGATGCACATGTCCGACAACGCGTGGCACGTGGTGAAGAACACGCCGAAGGTCACAGGCTTTGTCGGCGCCGGCGCCAAGCCGACACCGTTGACGCGCGAAGAGGTCGACCAGATCCTCAACCAGGTGACCGAAGCGGCCGAGAAGCCGAAGCCGCGCTACACGTTCGAGAAGGGTGACCAGGTGCGGATCAATGAGGGTCCGTTCACCAGCTTCAACGGGGTGGTGGACGAGGTGAACCTCGATCGCAACACGCTGAAGGTGATGGTCACTATCTTCGGCCGCGCGACGCCGGTCGAATTGGACTTTTTGCAGGTGGAGAAGCTGTAGCGGTATCGGAATGCGGGACGCGGAATGCGGGATGCGATTGACGCACCCCGGTCGCATACCGCACCGCGCATACCGCATCCCGGCAAGCGACAGAAGTTATGGCGAAAAAAATACAGGCAATGGTGAAGCTCCAGATCGCGGCGGGGAAAGCTACCCCGGCGCCGCCGGTCGGGACCGCACTCGGTCCCCACGGCGTCAATATCATGGACTTCTGCAAGAACTTCAACGCGAAGACCTCGAAGGACGAAGGGCTGATCATCCCCGTCGTCGTCACGATCTACGCGGACCGGTCCTACAGCTTCATCACGAAGACGCCGCCGGCGGCGGTGCTGCTCAAGCGCGCCGCGAATCTGGCGAAGGGATCGAACGAGCCGAACAAGAACAAGGTCGGCACCGTGACCAAGAAGCAGGTCGAGGACATCGCGAAGCTCAAGATGCCCGACTTGAACTGCGACTCGCTCGACTCGGCGTTCAAGACGGTGGCGGGCACCGCGCGTTCGATGGGCATTGATGTAATCGGATAACTCCTAACCTCTAACGCCTAACTCCTAAGAGAATTAGAAGTTAGAAGTTAGGGATTAGAAGTTGACAAGAAAGCAGTTGGGAGTGGGAGGGCCTGCAAATGGCCCGTTTGCACCACGGAGGCAAGTAAATGAGAAAAAGAGGAAAGAAGTTCGCTGCCGCACGGCAGCAGGTGCCCGAGCGTCCGCACACGCTCGAGGATGCCGTTCCCCTCATGCAGAAGGTGAAGTTCGCGAAGTTCGACGAGACCGTCGAACTGGCGATGCGCCTTGGCGTGGACCCCAAGCACGCCGACCAGATGGTGCGCGGCACGGTGGTGCTCCCGAACGGGCTCGGCAAGAGCAAGAAAGTGCTGGCGATTGCCGGCGCTGAGAAGCAGAAGGAAGCGACCGACGCGGGCGCCGATCACGTCGGCGGCGAAGAGCTGGTCGACAAGATCCAGGGCGGCTGGATGGATTTCGATGCCGTCGTCGCGACTCCCGACATGATGCGCGCCGTCGGCAAGCTTGGCAAGGTGCTCGGCCCGCGCGGGCTGATGCCGAATCCCAAGACCGGCACCGTCACGCCGGACATCGCCAAGGCGGTGCGGGAGATCAAGGCCGGTAAAGTGGAATTCCGCGTTGACAAGACCGGCATCGTGCACGCGCCGGTCGGCAAGCTCTCGTTCCCAGCCGAAAAGCTGATCGAGAACGCCCATGCGCTGGTCGACAGCGTCGTCAAGGCAAAGCCGCCGGCGGCCAAGGGCAAGTTCCTGAAGAGCGTCACCATGTCTTCGACGATGGGTCCGGGGATCCAGATCGATACGACCCACGTGACAGAAACGGTGAAGCACTAGTCATGGCTGTCACACGCGCAAGTAAGGAAGTCGACCTGAAGACGCTCGAAGACTCCTTCAAGGGAACCGAGAGCGCCGTCGTCGTCGATTACCGCGGATTGAAGGTCCCGGAAGTCACCGAGCTGCGCCGCCAGGTGCGGGCCGCGCGGGGCTATTACAAGGTCGTGAAGAACACGCTCGTGAAGAGGGCACTGAAGGGCACCGCTTTCGAATCGCTCAGCGAGCACTTCGTCGGCACGACCGCGATCGCCTACGCCGGCGAGGACCCGGTCGCGCTCGCGAAAGTCCTCACCACGTTTGCCAAGACCGCTCCGTCGCTGAAGATCAAGGCGGCGGTGGTGCAGGGGCGCGCGATCAAGCCCGCCGAAGTGAGCGAGCTGGCGACGATGCCCGGGAAGCCGGAGCTCTACGCGAAGCTCCTCTTCCTGCTCCAGGCGCCGATGGTGCAGCTCGTGAGCGTGCTGAACGCCGCGCCGCGCGACCTGATGAACGTGCTCGCGGCGGCGGAGAAGAAGAGATCGGAATCATAACGGTGCAGGGGCGGTTCGCGAACCGCCCCTGCCGTCTGCGGAATTCATTGATCGGGTTTTCAGGAGAGAGAAATGGCCGAAGTAAATCAGCAGCAGGTGATCGACTACATCAAGGGGATCTCGGTGCTCGAGCTGTCGCAGCTCGTGAAGGAGCTCGAGAAGGAGCTCGGCGTCTCGGCGGCCGCGGCCATGCCGATGGCGATGCCGGGCATGGGCGGCGCGGCGGCGGGCGGCGCGGCTCCGGCAGAAGAGCAGACCGAGTTCACCGCGACGCTGACCGAAGTCGGCACCAACAAGATCAACGTCATCAAGGTCGTCCGTGAAGTGACGAGCCTCGGATTGAAGGAGGCGAAGGACCTCGTCGAGGGAGCGCCGAAGCCGATCAAGGAAGGCATCCCGAAGGACGAAGCGGCGGCCATCAAGAAGAAGTTCGAGGACGTCGGCGCCAAGGTCGAAATCAAGTAACGTCGCGTGTCGTCGCGAGTGCGACGCCGCGGTTCGGGGCTCGGGGTTCGGGGCTGGGGGTTCGTTGAGAACGCTGCTGCCGGACCCGAGTCCGTTTGCCTTTATCGGCTGTTTTTTAGAATCGAGTCCCGGACCCGAGTCCCGAGACCCGGGAGAAATTCACCGCATGTACAGCCTTCCCAAGAACATCTACCGCGAGCGCATCGACTTCTCCAAGATCAAGACCACGATCCCGATCCCGAACCTGATCGAGATTCAGAAGAAGTCGTACGAGCGGTTCCTGCAGATGAACCGGCTGCCCTCGGAGCGTGAGGACGCCGGCCTGCAGTCGGTCTTCAAGTCGGTCTTTCCGATCAGCGACTTCCGCGAGAACTCCTCGCTGGAGTTCATCGAGTATTCGATCGGCAACTGGGAGTGCAAGTGCGGACGTCTCTCCGGGCTGCACCACCTGCGCAAGCCGTGCGTGAACTGCGGCCACACGCTGGTTGCCGATCCCTACGGCGAGCACGACGTGCTCTGCCCGCGCTGCGGCAAGCCCAATGATGCCCGCGGCGACGTCTGCGACATCTGCGGCAACACCGTGTCGCTCAAGCTGAAGTACGACGTTGACGAGTGCCAGGAACGCGGCATGACCTACGCCGTGCCGCTGAAGGTGACGATCCGGCTCGTCGTCTGGAACAAGGATCCGGAGACCGGCGTCAAGACCATCCGCGACATCAAGGAGCAGGAGGTCTACTACGGGGACATCCCGTTGATGACCGACAACGGCACCTTCATCATCAACGGCACCGAGCGCGTCATCGTCTCGCAGCTGCATCGGTCGCCGGGGGCGTTCTTCCACTCGGAAGACAAGACGCTCTACATCGCGCAGATCATTCCGTATCGCGGATCGTGGGTCGAGTTCGAGTACGACACCAAGAACCTGCTCTACGTCCGGATCGACCGGAAGCGGAAGTTCCTCGCGACCGTCTTCCTCCGCGCGCTCGGGTTGCGCGGTGCCGACGAAATCATCCGCACGTTCTATTCGGTCGATCGGCTGCACCTGAAGAAGGGCTCGCTCTTCTGGGAAGTCAGCGACAGCCTGCAGGGGCTGCGCGCCGCGCGCGACATCACCGCCGCGGGCGACGTGGTGACCCACTCCGGCAAGAAGATCACTTCCACCGCCCTCGCCGCGATGAAGAAGGCGGGCGTGCAGTCGGTCGAGGTCTCCGACGCCGAGCTCGAAGGCGCGTTTGCCGCGGCTGATGTCGTCGATCCGTCGACCGGCGAAGTCATTCTCGAGGCCAACGAAGAAGTGACGCCGCGTGCCATCTCGATGGCGCAGGAGAAGAACGTCGATCATCTCGAGATCTTCTTTCCCGAGCGCGACGAGATCGGTTCGGTCCTCAGCACCACGCTGAAGAAGGACCCGATTCATACGCACGAAGAGGCGCTGATCGAGATCTACCGCCGCCTGCGGCCGGGCGATCCGCCGACGCTCGAGAGCTCACGTTCGCTCTTCGAGAACATGTTCTTCAACCCGCAGAAGTACGATTTCTCGCGCGTCGGCCGGCTGAAGCTGAACACCAAGCTGAAGCTGAACACGCCGCTCGACGAGAAGATCCTGCATCCGCAGGACTTCTACGAGGTCATCAAGTACCAGCTGAAGCTGCGGCGCAATCCCGCCAACGTGGACGACATCGATCATCTTGGCAACCGCCGCGTGCGGTCGGTCGGCGAACTGCTCGAGAACCAGTTCCGCATCGGCCTCGTCCGCATGGAGCGCGCGATCAAGGAAAAGATGTCGGTCTACCAGGAAATGGCGACCGCCATGCCGCACGACCTGATCAACGCGAAGCCGGTCATGGCCGCGATTCGCGAGTTCTTCGGGTCGTCGCAGCTGTCGCAGTTCATGGACCAGACCAACCCGCTCTCCGAGGTCACGCACAAGCGGCGGCTCTCGGCGCTCGGGCCCGGTGGTCTGTCGCGCGAGCGCGCGGGCTTCGAGGTCCGCGACGTCCATCCGACCCACTACGGGCGCATCTGCCCGATCGAAACGCCGGAAGGCCCGAACATCGGTCTGATCTCGTCGCTGTCGTGCTACGCGCGGATCAACGAGTTCGGCTTCATCGAGTCGCCCTATCGCAAGGTCAAGGACGGCCGCGTCCTCGACTACGTGGCGATCACCAATGCCGGCAGCTCGAAGCACAAGGTCGGTGACATCGTCGAGGCCTCCCAGGTCGGCGCCGACAAGGACACCGACAAGTCGAACCGGCGGCGCCGCGGTCTCGAGTACGAGCCGTACTGGTACTACCTCTCGGCGTGGGAGGAAGACCAGTACATCATCGCGCAGGCCAACGCGCAGGTGGACGACAACGGCCGCTTCATCGGCGACCGCGTCAACGCGCGCCAGGCCGGCAACTTCATCCTGACGCCGCGCGACAAAGTCGACTTCATCGACGTGTCGCCGAAGCAGCTCGTCTCGGTCGCCGCGTCGCTGGTCCCGTTCCTCGAGAACGACGATGCGAACCGCGCCTTGATGGGATCGAACATGCAGCGCCAGGCCGTGCCGCTGCTGCGCGCCCGCGCGCCGTATGTCGGCACCGGCATGGAATACATCACCGCGCGTGACTCGGGAGCCGTCATCGTGGCGCGCCGCTCGGGCACCGTGGACTTCGTCGACTCGCAGCGCATCGTCGTGCGCGTCGAAGGGGAAGAGAACGCCCAGTCACGCGAGATGGGCGCCGACATCTACCCGATGACGAAGTTCAAGCGGTCGAACCAGAACACGTGCATCAACCAGAAGCCGATCGTGAAGGTCGGCCAGAAGGTTCACAAGGGGCAGGTCCTCGGCGACGGTCCGTGCACGGAGTTGGGCGAGCTGGCGCTCGGACGCAACGTCCTCGTCGCGTTCATGCCCTGGCGTGGCTACAACTTCGAAGACGCGATCCTCGTTTCCGAGCGGATGGTGAAGGACGACTACTACACCTCCATTCACATCGAGGAGTTCGAGATCGAGGCGCGCGACACCAAGCTCGGGCCGGAGGAGATCACTCGCGACATCCCCAACGTCGGCGAGGGTTATCTGAAGGACCTCGACGAGAGCGGCATCATCCGCATCGGTGCGTCGGTCAAGCCGGGTGACATCCTCGTCGGCAAGGTGACGCCGAAGGGTGAGACCCAGCTCACGCCGGAAGAAAAGCTGCTGCGCGCGATCTTCGGCGAGAAGGCTGGCGACGTCAGAGACGCATCGCTGGTCTGCCCGCCCGGCATCGAAGGCATCATCGTCGGCGTCAAGATCTTCTCCCGCAAGGGGATCGAGAAGGACGACCGCGCCAAGGCGATCGAGCAGGAAGAGCTCGACATGATGGAGAAGAACCTGCAGGACGAGATCCGCATCCTTCACGACGAAGTGAAGAAGCGCGTGCTCGGCATGCTGCAGGGGCAGGAGTCGCGCGCCGATCTCTACGACGAGCACGGGCGCGAGCGGCTGCTGAAGAAGGGCACGATGCTGACCGGCGAGCTCCTGCAGGGGCTGCCGTACGATGCGATTGTCCGCCTGAAGATCAGCACCGACGATCCGCGGCTGGAAGAGGATCTGCGCGAGCTCGAAGAGCGCACCGAGCGCCAGGTCGAAGTGATCCGGAACCAGTTCGAGGAGAAGAAAGAGAAGGTCCGCCGCGGCGACGAGCTGCCTCCGGGCGTGATCAAGCTGGTCAAGGTCTACGTCGCGATGAAGCGCAAGCTCTCGGTCGGCGACAAGATGGCCGGCCGCCACGGCAACAAGGGCGTCATCGCGCGCATCCTGCCGGAAGAAGACATGCCGTATCTTCCGGACGGCACGCCGGTTGAGATCGTGCTGAATCCGCTTGGCGTTCCGTCCCGTATGAACGTCGGGCAGATTCTCGAGACCCATCTCGGGTGGGCCGCGCATGCGCTCGGTCTTTATTTCGCGACGCCGGTTTTCGACGGCGCGACCGAAGCGGAGATCAAGAAGTGGCTGGACGAAGCCGGCATGCCGAAGAGCGGCAAGACCGAGCTTTACGACGGCATGACCGGACAAGTCTTCGAGCAGGACGTCACCGTCGGCTACATCTACATGCTGAAGCTGTCGCACCTGGTCGACGACAAGATCCACGCGCGGTCGATCGGGCCGTACTCGCTGATCACGCAGCAGCCGCTCGGCGGCAAGGCGCAGTTCGGCGGCCAGCGGTTCGGAGAAATGGAAGTGTGGGCGCTCGAGGCCTACGGCGCGGCGCACATCCTCCAGGAGCTCCTCACCGCGAAGTCTGACGATGTGACCGGACGCGCCAAGATCTACGAAGCGATCGTCAAGGGCGACGCGTCGTTCCAGCCCGGGCTGCCGGAATCGTTCAACGTTCTCATCCGCGAGCTCCAGGCGCTCTGTCTGGACGTCGAGTTGATGAAGACGAAGAAACGTCCTGTGTTGGAAGAAGTACCGGTCGCTGACACCGGCGAACCTGTTCTGGCAGAGGGGTAATTCGGTGTAGGGGCGGTTCGCGAACCGCCCCTACATGACGCGCCAATCACCGTTTTACCGATTCGAATAGGAAACCATGAGACCAAGTTTCGATAATCGCGGTTCACTGACCTCGGACTTCGACGCCATCCGTATTTCGCTGGCCTCGCCCGAGAAGATCCTGTCCTGGTCGCACGGCGAGGTGACCAAGCCGGAGACGATCAACTACCGCACGTTCAAGCCGGAACGCGACGGACTGTTCTGCGCCAAGATCTTCGGGCCGGTCACCGACTGGGAGTGCCTCTGCGGCAAGTACAAGCGCATGAAGCACCGCGGCGTGATCTGCGACAAGTGCGGTGTCGAGGTGACGCAGGCCAAGGTCCGGCGCGAGCGGCTGGGCCACATCACGCTGGCGACTCCGGTCAGCCACGTGTGGTTCTTCAAAGGGCTGCCGAGCCGCATCGGGCACCTGCTCGACATCTCGCTGCGCGACCTCGAGCGCGTCCTCTACTTCGAGGCCTACGTCGTCGTCGAAGCGGGGGACACAGAACTGAAACAGCATTCGCTGCTCACTGAGGACCTGTATCGCAAGGCCCGTGAGGAATACGGTCCGGTGAAGTTCCGCGCGCAGATGGGCGCCGAGGCGATCAAGGAACTGCTCAAGCGGATCAACGTCGAGAAACTCGCGAACGAACTGCGCGACAAGATGCGCGCCGAGCCCTCGGCGCAGAAGAAGCTGAAGTTCGCGAAGCGTCTGAAGGTTGTCGA
The DNA here is from genome assembly GCA_963810305.1 of uncultured Acidobacteriota bacterium. Lineage (GTDB taxonomy): Bacteria > Acidobacteriota > Vicinamibacteria > Vicinamibacterales > 2-12-FULL-66-21 > JACDCA01. The sequence goes on along the minus strand of CAWEMY010000012.1, from coordinate 18,156 downwards.
CTCGTTCCGGCGGTCGACCAACCGCCCGGAATGGATGATCCTCGACGTCATCCCGGTCATTCCGCCCGAGCTGCGTCCGCTGGTGCCGCTCGATGGCGGCCGGTTCGCGACTTCGGATCTCAACGATCTCTATCGCCGCGTGATCAACCGCAACAATCGGTTGAAGAAGCTGATCGAGCTGAAAGCCCCCGACGTCATCATCCGCAACGAAAAGCGGATGCTGCAGGAGGCGGTCGACGCCTTGTTCGACAACGGCCGCCGCGGCCGCGTGCTTCGCGGCGCGAACAACCGTCCGCTGAAGTCGCTCTCCGACACGCTCAAGGGCAAGCAGGGGCGCTTCCGCCAGAACCTGCTCGGCAAGCGCGTCGACTACTCCGGCCGTTCGGTGATCGTCGTCGGTCCCGAACTGAAGCTGCATCAGTGCGGGCTGCCGAAGAAGATGGCGCTCGAGCTGTTCAAACCCTTCATCTACAACAAGCTCGAAGAACGTGGTCTGGTGACCACCATCAAGCAGGCGAAGGAGATGGTCGAGCAGCAGCGTCCTGAAGTGTGGGACGTGCTCGAAGAGGTCATTCGCGAGCATCCGGTCCTCCTGAACCGTGCGCCCACGCTGCATCGTCTTGGCATCCAGGCGTTCGAGCCGGTGCTGGTCGAAGGCAAGGCGATCCGGATCCATCCGCTGGTCTGCACCGCGTTCAACGCGGACTTCGACGGCGACCAGATGGCCGTCCACATCCCGCTCGGCCCTGAGGCGCAGATCGAGGCATCGGTCCTGATGATGTCCTCGAACAACATCCTGTCACCGGCGTCCGGTCAGCCGATCGCGATCCCGTCGCAGGACATCGTGCTTGGCTGCTACTACCTGACCAAGTCGAAGACCGGCGCCAAGGGCGAAGGACGCGTGTTCGCCAATGGCGACGATGTCGTGCTGGCGCTCGAGGCCGGCGAGCTGGAGACGCTGACGCCGATCCGGCTGCGCTGGACCGGCCAGCTGCTCGATCTGACCGTCGCGCGCGACGACCAGGCCGTGCTCCAGGCCGAAGTGCAGGAGGTCGACGAACAAGATCATCAACACCACCGTCGGCCGCGTCATCTTCAACACCTCGCTGCCGCCGGTCATGCCGTTCGTGAACGGGCTGCTGAAGAAGAAGGGCCTGCAGCAGGTCGTTCAGGTACTGCCACCTGCATTTCGGTCTCGAGAAGACCGTGGAGATGCTCGACAGCCTGAAGAACCTCGGGTTCGCGTATGCCACGCGGTCGGGCCTCTCGATCGGGATCGATGACCTGATCATCCCGGAGCAGAAGGCGCAGCTCGTGGACGAGGCGCGCAAAGAGGTGATCAAGGTCGAAGGGCAGTATCTCGAAGGGCGCGATCACCAACGGTGAGCGCTACAACAAGATCATCGCGATCTGGTCGGACGTCACCGAGAAGATCGCTGACGAGATGTTCGGGGAGATGGAGGAGCTCGACAAGTCGGGCCGCAACTTCAACCCGGTCTACATCATGGCGGACTCCGGCGCGCGAGGATCGAAGCAGCAGATCCGTCAGCTGGCCGGCATGCGCGGCCTGATGGCGAAGCCGTCCGGCGAGATCATCGAAACCCCGATCACGGCGAACTTCCGTGAAGGGCTCGCCGTCATGGAGTACTTCATCTCCACCCACGGCGCGCGTAAGGGTCTTGCCGACACCGCGCTGAAGACCGCGGACTCGGGCTATCTCACCCGTCGACTGGTGGACGTGGCGCAGGACGTCATCATCCACGAGCACGACTGCGGCACGATGGACGGCATCGACGCCCGTGCGATCGTGGAGTCGGGGGAGATCATCGAGCCGCTTGCGCGACCGCATCATCGGCCGCGTCACGCTCGAGCGGATCCTCGATCCGCTGTCTGGTGATCTCATCGTCGACGTCAACGAAGCGATCGACGAGAAGAAGGCGGAAGACATCCAGGAAGGCGGCATCGAGAAAGTCCGGATCCGTTCCGTCCTGACCTGCGCCAGCCGCCGCGGCTGCTGCGCCAAGTGCTACGGCCGCGACCTCGCGACCGGACGCCTCGTCGAGCTCGGTCTGGCGGTCGGCGTCATCGCCGCGCAGTCGATCGGCGAGCCGGGCACGCAGTTGACGATGCGGACGTTCCATATCGGTGGAACGGCATCGCGAGTCTCGGAGCAGTCCACGCTCGACGCGAAACACTCCGGCACGGCCCGCTTCCAGGGTCTGCAGGTGGTCGAGGCCAGGGCAGGCACCGAACAGGCCGCCGGCGAAATGATTGTCATGAACCGCACCGGGTCGCTGATCATTCAGGACTCGAAGGGTCGCGATCGCGAGCGTTATCCGATCGTCTACGGCGCCCGCCTGAAGGTGCACGACGGCCAGGCGGTGGAGCCGGGTCAGATCCTCGTCGAGTGGGATCCGTACACGTTCTCGATCCTCACCGAGGACGCGGGGACGGTGAAGTACAAGGACCTGATTTCGGACCTCACGTTCCACGAGGAGCTGGACGAGGTCACCGGTCTGTCGCGGAAGATCGTCGTCGACAGTCCGGACGAGAAGAAGCAGCCGACCATCGAGATCAGGGACAAGGCGGGCAAGGTGGCGCGCAAGTACCACATGCCGTCGCACGCGCACCTGATGATCGAGGATGGCGAGCCGGTCTACGCCGGTCAGGTCCTGGCGAAGATCCCGCGCGAGACCACGAAGACGAAGGACATCACCGGCGGTCTGCCGCGTGTCGTCGAGCTCTTCGAGGCGCGCAAGCCGCGCGAGACCGCCGTCATCTCCGAGATCGACGGTCTCGTCAAGCACGGCGGCATCGTCAAGGGTCAGCGCAAGATCATGATCGTCCCCGAGGACGGTGGTGAGCCGAGAGAGTACTCACTGCCGCGCGGCGTGCACGTCAACGTCCAGGAAGGGGACCGCGTCCGCGCGGGCGAGCCGCTGATGGACGGGCCGAGCAATCCGCACGACATCCTGTCGGTCCTCGGCGAGAAGGCGCTGCACGCGTATCTCGTCAACGAGATCCAGGAGGTCTACCGCCTCCAGGGCGTCAACATCAACGACAAGCACATCGAGGTCATCGTCCGTCAGATGATGCGGTGGGTGAAGATCGAGGATGTGGGTGACACGGAGTTCCTGATCGAGGAGCAGGTCGACCGCTTCCGGTTCATGGAAGAGAACGAGCGCGTGATCCAGAACGGCGGCCGTCCGGCGACGGGCCGTCCGCTGCTGCTCGGGATCACGAAGGCGTCGCTCTCGACCGACTCGTTCATCTCGGCGGCGTCGTTCCAGGAGACCACGCGCGTCCTCACCGAAGCGTCGATCTCAGGCAAGGTGGATCACCTCCGCGGCCTGAAGGAGAACGTGACGATGGGCCGCTTGATCCCGGCCGGCACCGGCTTCGAGTTCTACCGCCACGTGCGGATCCCGGCGGACGAGCCGCCACCGCCGCCGCCGCCGACTCCGGAGGAGTTGGAGCTGGAGCGCGAGATGGAGTACTTCGTGGAGCCCGACGAGGCGTTTACGAGAGACGATATCGAGTAGCGCGGTGCGCATTGCGCGATGCGCGGTGCGTAGCGTCGGTTGCGGCCGGCTTTCCTGGCCCGAGCTTGTCGAGGGCAGCCGGCCTGAATCGAGGGCGGTGGTCGAAAGATCATCGCCCTTTTCGTTTTATGTGGCGATCGGGCCAGGAAAAGAGGATGATCTGCGCGCCCTACAGCCGAGCTTGGCAGTCGGGCCTCAAACGAGGTGCAAATGAGAAGCAGGATTGTCGCGATCGTCGTGGTGCTGGTCGCAGGTGCGTCCATGGTGGGCTACTCGCAGAGCGGTCCCTCCCTTCAGGGCGCCTGGCGGGTTACCGAAGTCATTCCGGGCGCGCCGGGTGAGGCTCCTAACAAGCAGCCGCAGCCAAGCCTGTACATCTTCGCGAAGCGGCATTACAGCATCGTCGCCGTGACCGGGACCGAGGCGCGCACCGGGTCCGCCGCACCCGCGGACGCCGCCAAGCTCACCGACGCCGAGAAAATCGCGCGCTATGAGACATGGCGGGCCTTCGCCGCCAACGCCGGCACTTATGAAGTCACCGGCAGCGCCCTGACGATGACCCCGATCGTGGCGAAGAACCCGGGGATCATGGGGAAACCGGGCGCGCCGCGAGAATTCAAATTGAATGGCAATACCCTGACACTCATCCAGAAAGCCGCGGACGGTCAGAGCGAATCCAAGGTCATCCTGACGCGGGTGGAGTAGCGATTCGCACCTGCCGCGCGCGGTGCGCATTGCGCGATGCGCGGTGCGCACTGCGCGTTGCTGTCCTTTAGCGCTCCAGGACGATTGCGCGACGAATGAAGTCCAGCCGCGGGAACTCGCGCAGTAGCCACGCATTCCCGCCTTCGAAGAATGGATCTTGCCTGCCGGCCCTGATCCCTCCCGGGCCTTCGCCGTACTCGGCGTTGATGGCGTCCACGCGCGACATGTCCGAGACGACGCGACCGAAGGGCGTAAACGGCTCCTTGTCATGCGTGGCCGCATTGTCACCGGTGTTCACGAACACTTGTGTCGTCCGGCCATTCGGCACCGCGAAGGCGAAGGCCACGGTGCCGCGGGTGTTTGACTGCACAAACGGATCGTCCGGGAACGTCCGGTTCCGCCAGGCCTTCGCGATCGCCGGGTCGCCATTGATTCCGAACTGCACCCACCGTCCGGGCCGGACACGGAAAAAGCGGGCGCCGTCGTAGTAGCCGTGATGCACCAGCGCGACGAAGCGGTCGGCTCCGCGAGGAGCCCAGCGACGCACCACTTCGATGTCTATCGTGCCCACAGTCGATTCGAGCCGGACGGTCGCCCGCTCGGGGGCCTGCGCCCGGAACTCCGCGGCGTCGGGATTGAGCAGGACCGACGGGCGATCCTGCCGAACCGCTCCCGTCAGAAGCAGGGGGAGCGCCATGAAAGCGGCAGACAGAGGAAGAAGTCCGCGCATGGTCAGCATCCAGCGATGCATTCTACGTCCCCGTCCGTTGGCTTGCGCTACTATCTGTCCGCGATGAGGATCCTGACCCTCGTGCTCTACGCGCTCTTTGGCGCTGGCGCGATTCTGGGAGGCATTGCCGCGATCGTCTCGCCCGCGGTGATTCTGCCGGCTGCGGCAATGACGCCGCTCGCGCGGCATCTTGCGCGCGAGGAAGGCGCGGCCTTCGTCTTCATCGGTGGCATGCTGCTGTGGTCAGCGAGGCACTACGATCGCCGTCGGCCGGTTCATCTTGGGATGGTAGGTACTCACGGCGCTGTTTGCCGCGATTCACTGGCAAGGATATTTCGAGTCTGGGCACTACGCGAGAGCCGCGCTGGTCAACACGGTTCCTTTCGTGCTGTTTGCACTCACGACACCATTCACTACCCGGGGGCGAGACAAGGCTTGAACGAAAACAGATGATCGCGAATGCCCCCGGGACGTCGAGAGCCAGAGTGATTCTCGGACTCATCCTCGTCGTTGCTGGTTGCAGGAACCCTCCGCAACCGCCGCCAGCCAGCGGAGCGGGCGTCGAGCGGCCGAACGTCGTCGTGGTGCTGGTAGACGATCTGCGCTTCGACGAGTTCCATGCCGGCGGCCATCCGTATCTCGAGACCCCCAACATCGACCGCCTTGCCGCGGAAGGCGCCCTATTCGTCAATTCGTTCCACGCAGTACCCCTGTGCTCTCCCAACCGGGCGACTTTGCTCACGGGCCAATTCCCGAGCCGACACGGGATCATTGACAATATCGCTCGCAATCTCGCGAGCCATCGCCTCGAGACATTCAACCGTCCGATGAAGGCGGCGGGGTATCGGACCGCATTCCTGGGCAAATGGCACATGGGGAACGATCCGACACCCCGGCCGGGCTGGGACTACTGGGTTGCCATGCCTGGCCAGGGTCGCTCGACGGACCCGGAGCTGTTCGAGGACGGCGCCCTGCACAAGGTGCCGGGATACATGACCGACCTCCTGACCGACCGCGCTGTGTCATTCATCCAGCGGGAGCACGGACAGCCGTTCCTCCTGTATCTCGCGCACAAGGCGGTCCATCCTGACGTTGTGCAACGTGACGACGGCTCACTCGATCCCGAGAGCGATCGCGGCTACATCCCTGCGGCGCGACATGAGGGTCGTTACCGCGACAGGGTTTTCACGCGACGCCAGCTGCCGTCGGAGATCGCGGCGGATCTGGCCGGAAAGCCAGCCGATCCGCCACGCCCTTGCGAATCTGCCGACGGCTGCGGGCCCGCGCTCCGGCGAACATGATCATGCGGCCTATCCGTGGACCGGCGAGGAGACCATCCGCCGCCGCGCCGAGATGATCCTGGCCGTCGACGAGAGCCTCGGGCGAATCATCGCCACGCTGGACTCCCTGAAGCTGCTGGACAAGACGGTCATCGTTCTCAGCAGTGACAATGGCTTCTTCTTCGGCGAGCATGGGCTCACCACCGAGCGCCGGCTGCCGTACGAGGAATCGATCCGGAACCCGCTGGTGATGCGGTATCCGCCGAGGATTCCCGCCGGATCGCGTCCGGAAGGGCTGGCTCTCACCGTGGACCTCGCGCCTACGGTGCTGGACCTGGCCGGCGTGCCGATCAGTCCTTCGATCCAGGGACGCTCATTGGTGCCTCTTTTTCAGGGAACGCCAGCGGGTTGGCGTCAGGCGGTCCTGGTCGAGTTCTACACCAACGAGCAGCCGTTTCCCCATCTGATGGACATGGACTACCGGGCGATTCGTACCGCCAGGTACAAGTATGTCCACTGGATCAAACACCCCGATCAGGACGAGTTGTACGACTTGCAGTCGGATTCGCTCGAGCGGCGCAATCTGGCGAGCGATCCAGCGCTGGCGCCGGTGAAGGCGTCGCTCAGGGCGGACCTCGGCAAGCTGATACTCGAAGCCGTGGGGCTTCCCGCTAAGTGAGGATTCCCATCATGAGCCCGCGACGACACAACGCTGTTGTCCTCCTTCTGTTTGCCGCTCTAACGGCATCGGCCTGCAGCTCCGAATCAGGCAACCCGAGGGTGCCTGCCGGGGCCAAGAGCTCCGGCGGTCGGCACGCCGTGATTGAGACCGACAAGGGGGCGATCGAGATCGAGTTCGTCGCCGACCTACAACCGAAGGCTGTGGAGAACTTTCGGCTGCTCGCCGAGCACGGCTACTACGACGGCCTCACGTTCCATCGCGTCGTGAAAGGTTTCATGGTCCAGGGTGGAGATCCCCTCGGTGACGGCAGCGGCGGAGAGAGCGCCTGGGGGGCTCCTTTCGCCGACGACATCGACCAGAACTCGCCGCTATACCGTGACGGCTATCGACGCGGTGTCGTGGCCATGGCGAACTCGGGGCCGAATACGAACGGCAGCCAGTTCTTCATCATGCACGAGGACTATCCGCTTCCCCCGAGTTACGTTATCTTTGCGCGCGTGACGTCTGGCATTGATGTAGTGGACGCGCTTGCCAATGTGCCGACCACCATGGGCGGCGATGGCGCGTTGAGCCGGCCCGTCACGCCCTTGAAGATCACGAAGGTCACCATTCGGCCATAGTCGTCACACGTCGGCATGCGCGGTGCGGGATGCGCGGTGCGGGATGCGCGGTGCGGTAGAGGCCGGCTTCTTGACCGCCGTAGCTTTAACGGAGGCGGTCAGCCGGCCTGAATCGAGGCGATGGTCGTGAGATCTTCGCCCTTTTCTTTTCCAGAGCGAGGAGATCAGGAGGGGAGACAACCATGAAGAACGTTGCGAGTTCCCGATTCGCCATCAAGACCTGGGACGAGAAGCCCTATAGTGAGGGCCAGGACGTACCAAAGTTGACTCGGGCCACCGTCACAAAGACGTTCACGGGCGATATCGTCGGCGAGGGGCATGTCGAATACTTGATGATGTACCGCAGCGACGGGTCGGCCACGTTCGTCGGCCTCGAGCGGATCGTCGGGAACGTTGCAGGGCAAGCGGGAAGCTTCGTGCTCCAACGCACTGGAGTATTCGAGAACGGCGTGGCGAAGGAGTCCTATGTCGTCATCCCTGGCTCCGGCACGGGAGAGCTTCGGAGCCTGCGCGGCGAGGGCACGTCGGCGGTTGGGCACGGAACTGAGCATCCTCTAACGCTGAACTATGAGTTGGGCTAGCCACCATGGCGGACGAACTCGAGGCGGTGATTGCGGCATGGCAGGACGCCTGGTTCACCAGGGACGCGTCCACTATCGCCGCGACGATGGCGGACGACTATGTCTATGTCGGACCGAACGGCGCGGTCATGGATCGGGCGGCCATCCTGCAAGTCGTCAATGACCCGACCTACACGCTTACGGGTGGCACACACACCGAGCGCGTTGTGGTCATGCTCGGTGACGCCGCGGCGCTGGTGCGCCGCAGGTGGCAGGGGACAGTAGACATTTCGTGGGGAAACGTTCGTTGAGGACCATCGATGCGTGACGGTCTGCGACCGTTCAAGTGGTCGGTGGCGTATTCGGTACGAACACTGCTCGGCTGTCACGGCGTAGCGATGAACCTGTATGACCTCCTGGGCGCAGCCAAGTTTGCCGCGACGGCGTCTATAGCTCGCAGGAGGGAGGATCCATGAAGACTCTATATCTGGCGGTCGCCATCACGGCGCTCTCGGTGGGCCAACCCGCGGGCGGACCGATCGCTGGCTCCTGGACTGCGAAGTTCGAGGGCCGGACGTTTATCAGACTCGAAATCAAGACGGTCGACGGCGCGATTGCCGGAGGCATCAGCGTGGGCCACTTCGAGGTCGATCCGCAAGGCGTGGTCACGCGCGCGGACGCCGCTCCGCTGCATCTCAGGCATATCTTGGGTGCGACGAGGAAAGGGTCAACCGTGACGTTCTTCGTGAAGGACGTGAACGACACGGACAAATACGAGTTGCGCTTGCTCGAGAATGCAGACGCCGACCTGCAGTTCCTTCTTAACGAGGAAGATCGGAGGGAACTCGCTGCTGGTGGCATCCCGATGCCGAAGCCAATTCGCCTTACGAAATGAACCGGCTCGAGCCGGGTGGAGGTCGCAGTGCCGCACGGAAAAATTTGTTACCTCGAAATACCGGCGAACGTCGCCCAGGCGTCCGCGGAGTTCTACAGCGGCATTTTTGGCTGGAAGGTCAGGACACGCGGGGACGGCGAACTGGCGTTCGATGACACCGGCGGCGTGAGCGGGACATGGGTGAAGGAGAGCGATCGGACTCCGGACGAACAGACCCGCGTCTACATCATGGTGGATGTGATTGCGGACACCTTGAAACGCATCGAGGCGGAGGGTGGCAGCGTCCTTACGCCTCGCACGGAGATCGGCCAGGGCATGGGCGCGTTTGCCGTATTCGCCGACCCGGTGGGCAACACGTTTGGGTTGTACGAAGAACCGAGGCGCTGAAACGCTTCATCCCGGCTACGAGATCATCTCGGGATCGAGTACGCGCTCGACCACCTTCCCGTTGATCACACTGACGTAATACACCTTCGCGCCCGCGCGGCTGGCGACGACGCGCTTCACGTCGTTGTCTTCGAAGTAGATACCGGCGTTGTTGTCGCACGCGTAGCCCGGCTTCAGCTGCCCTGACCCGATCAGCTTCTGATACAAGGGACGCCGGTCCTTCTCCGCATCGTAGTGGGGGGAGTGGCTCCCCCTCAGGAAGCCTAGCCCCTGGACGATCGTCAACTCCTTCGGTCGGGAATCGGTGGTCCCCTCTTCGAACCAGCATAGCGAGCCTGCACTGGCGCCGCCGAGGATGATGCCGCGGTCCCAGGCCTGACGCAGCACGAGGTCGATTCCCTGCGCCTTCCAGATCGCCTGCTGGTTGAGCGTATTGCCTCCCGAGCAGACGATACCGTCGACCGAAAGCAGCACTTCCTCCCAGCTCTTGCCCTGACGGGGGCTCGCGATGAAGCTCAATTGATCCAATGGCTCGACGTTGAGCGGTGCGCAGCTGCGATACCACGAGAGCGTCGATGTCGCTGAGTCGGCCGACGCCGTTGGCAGGTACAGAAGCTTCGGACGTGTCTTCCCGGTCAGTTCGGCCATGTACCGGATGAAGGGCGTGCCGTAGGCGCCGCCGGCGATCAGGATCTTGCGTGTCGAGAGACTTTGCCGCAGGCCGCCGAATCCGAGGGGACGTGCCGCGGCGGCAACGGCCGCGGCGAGCGTGGATGCGAGGAAATCGCGGCGCCTCATTCAAGTGCTCCTGTTCTGCTCCTGCGATGCCGGACTTCGGAACTCGAGCCCACCGATTCTAGCCTTAGACCCCGATCCGCCGCGGAGACGCGGCGTTCCTGCTTGCCGCTGCGTCCCAGAGTGCCAATCGAGCGGTGGATGTTGTGCTCCGCCGAGCCCCGTGTCTCCATAGCGAGATGGACCTCGCATGAGCCGGGACGTTTCGCGACCCGCGATCGAACGTATGCACGCGGTGATCGCCCCGTACATCCGGCAGACCCCGATATTGTGCGCCAGCGGCGCTGATATCGGCCTCGATCCATTCCCACTCACGTTCAAACTCGAGCTCGTTCAGCACGGCGGGTCGTTCAAAGCGCGCGGTGCGTTCGCCAACCTGCTGACACGCGAGATCCCGCCCGCCGGCGTTGTCGCGGCGTCCGGCGGCAACCACGGCGTGGCCGTGGCCTGCGCCGCGAAGCGCCTCGGCATCCCCGCGAAGATCTTCGTGCCGACGGTATCGTCGCCGGTCAAGATCGACCGGATTCGCGCCGACGCTGCGGACGTGGTCATCATCGGCGATCTGTACGACGACGCGCTTGCGGCAAGCGAGCGGTACGCGACCGAGTCCCACGCGATGCCGATCCACGCCTACGATCAGGTCGAGACCCTGCTCGGACAAGGCACGCTGGCGCGCGAGCTCTCCGAGCAGGTCCCGGATGCGGCCACGGTGCTGGTCGCCGTCGGCGGCGGTGGCCTGATCGGCGGTGTTGCCGCCTGGTACGCCGGCACGGCCACGCGCGTGGTCGGCGTCGAGCCCGCCGCCGCTCCCACGTTGACCGAAGCGTTGAAGGCCGGCAGACCGGTCGACGCACCGGCCGGCGGCGTCGCCGCCGATTCGCTTGCGCCGCGCCGCGTCGGAGGGCTGATGTTCCCCATCGCCAGGCAACACGTCGAGCGCGTCGTCCTCGTCGAAGACGATGAGATCGTTCGCGCGCAGGGCATACTGTGGGACGCGTTCCGCCTGGTTGTCGAGCCGGGTGGAGCCGCCGCACTCGCGGCGCTGATCGCCGGGCGCTACCGGCCATCACGCGACGAACACGTGGCCGTCGTCTTGTGCGGCGGCAATGCCCAGCGCCATGGACCGCACTGAGTCATTCGAGCCACTCGCCAGCCGCGTCGCGGAGCACGCGAGCAAGTATCTGACGGGCATCGGCGACCGCCCGGTCAGAGCCACGCTGAGCGGCGACGAACTACGCGAACGGCTTGGCGGTCCACTGCCGGTCAAAGGAGAGGATCCGGTCCTCGTTCTTGATGCGATCGCCGAGGCAGGCCGGGGCGGCACGGTGGCCTCGCAGGGTCCGCGCTACTTCGGCTTCGTCACCGGCGGCAGCATCCCCAGCGCAACGGCAGCCGACTGGCTCGTGTCGGCCTGGGACCAGAACGCGCAGATGTTCGTCATGTCGCCGATTGCGGCGGTCGTCGAGCAGATCGTCGCCGGGTGGCTGCTGGAACTGTTCGGACTGCCGGCGAGCTGGAGTGTCGGGTTCGTCACCGGCGCGCAGATGGCGAACTTCACCGCCCTCGCCACCGCGCGGCACCATCTATTGCAGCAGGCTGGTTGGGACGTCGAACGCCACGGACTCTTCGGCGCGCCGCCCATCGAGGTCATCGTCAGCGACGAGTCGCATCGCACGATCTTCACGGCGTTGAGGATGCTCGGCCTCGGCGCCGAGCGGGTCAAGCGTGTAGAGACCGATGCGCAAGGCCGGATGCGCCCTGAAGGCCTCGAGCCGATTTTGCGAAGCGGCCGCGGACCATGCATCGTCTGTTCGCAGATCGGCAACGTGAACACGGGCGCCGCCGATCCCGTCCTGGAGATCGCCACGCTGACTCGCGAACGCGGAGCCTGGCTTCATGTCGACGGGGCCTTCGGCCTGTGGGCTGGCGCCAGCCCGGCGCTGCGTCATCTCACTTCCGGAATCGAACGGGCGGACTCACTGGCGACCGACGGCCACAAGTGGTTGAACGTCCCGTATGATTCGGGACTCGTCCTGACCGCGCATCCCGAGTCGCACCAGCAGTCGATGCTCGTGCCTGCGCACTACATTCAGGCGACTCCCGGCGAACGGGATCCGCGCGCCTTCACGCCCGATGAATCACGCCGCGCGCGCGCCGTGCCGATCTACGCGGCGCTTCGCGTGCTGGGCGTCGACGGTGTCAGCGAAATCGTCGACCGGTGCTGCGCGATGGCGAGAAGGATGGCGATGCGCCTGGCGAACCATGCCTGCGTGCGAATTCTGAATGACGTCGTGTTGAACCAGGTCCTGGTGCAATTCAGGCCGGCGGGTGGCGACGACGAGGCCGCCGCGGTGTTGACGCAGCGGGTCATCAGCAGTGTCCAGCAGGAAGGAACGTGCTGGGCCGGCGGCACGAAATGGCACGGCCAGGCGGCCATGCGCATTTCGATTTGTAACTGGTCGACCACCGAGGAGGACATCGACCGATCCGCGGTCGCGATCCTCGCGGCGCTGAACGCCGCGAGAACGAATTAGTCACCATCCACCAGCATTGAAACTGAGTTTCAGCCGGCGTATGGTGAGGCGATGAAGGTTCTACCGCTGGCGCGACCCGTCCGCCGGCTCAACCGGCGATGCCGTCAGGCGCGGATGTTCGCAAGGGCCTTACGTTCTCCGTACCAACCGGTTAACGCGCACATCATCCCCATCCGGCGCTGCAACCTGTCGTGCGCGTACTGCAACGAATACGACGATGTCTCGAAGCCGGTGCCTGCCGCAGACGTCCTGCGACGCGTCGATCTCCTCGCGCGACTCGGAACCGGGATTGTCACGATCAGCGGCGGCGAGCCGCTGCTGCATCCCGACCTTGACGAGGTGATCGCGGGGATACGTCGCCGCGGCATGATCGCGACCCTGATTACGAACGGATATCTGCTGACGCTGCAGCGGATCGAACGGCTGAATCGCGCCGGTCTCGATCACCTGCAGATCAGCATCGACAACGTGGTGCCGGACGAGATCTCCAAGAAGAGCCTGAAGGTGCTCGACCGGAAGCTGCAATGGCTGGCCGAGTGGGCTCAGTTCGACGTGACGATCAACGCCGTGGTGGGTGCAGGAACCCCGAACGCGGAGGATGCGTTGGTGATCGCCCGCCGCGCAAGGGAGCTCGGATTCTCGGCGACGGTCGGGATCATCCACGATCGAGGCGGCCAGCTGCTGCCGCTCGACGAGCGGCAGCGCGCGGTCGTGGAGGAGATCGTCGGCCTGGGCAAGTCCACATTCGACGTCGCGAGCTACAACCGCTTCCAGAGGAACCTCACGAGAGGAGAGCCGAACGAATGGCACTGCCGCGCCGGCTCGCGATACCTCTACGTCTGCGAAGACGGCCTGGTGCACTGGTGCTCACAGCAGCGCGGCAACCCGGGTATTCCGCTCGAGCGGTATGGGCAGGAGGATCTCGAGCGCGAGTATCACGCCCGCAAATCGTGTGCGCCGTTCTGCACGATCGGTTGCGTCCATCGAGTCGCGCAACTGGACGAGTTGCGCGCCAATCCGCTGCAAACCCTTACCGAATGGTTCGGGCCCGCGGCCGGCCGTCCCGCTTCGAAGCTGCCACTGTCAGTGCGCGTACTCTCGTGGATGTTTGTGACGAGCCCGCACCGTGAGTTCTTCCGTCATGCGGCGCAGCGCGTGTTCGGGATGCGGTGAAGGCAAATTGATAATGGTCGATCCACCACTAGTTCCCAAACGCGTACAAGTGACGTTCGGTCCGCACATAGATCTTTCCGTCGACAATCGCGGGCGTGGCCAGGATCGCACCATCCAGCTTGTTTCTGGCCAGGACGTTCAACTGGTCGCCGGCCTCGAGAACAACCACGACACCCTCCTCGGAGGCGATGAAAACCTTACGATCGGCGGCCACCGGCGAAGCGTAGTAGTAACCCAACGCCCCCAGCCGTCCGCTGAACAGCAGCGTGCCAGTCCTGGCAACCCGGCTGTAGACGATGCCGCCGCTCAGGAAAGTATAGAGACGCCCTTCGTAGTAGAGCGGCGAGGGAACGCCTGGCACTCCCTTGGTCTCCGACCATGCGATATGCGTTTGGTTGGCTTCTCCTTTGCCGCCCGGCCGAACGGCGGTTACGCGAGAGGCGCTGTTAGCGTAAATCTGGGCAGCCCGGTCCGGGTTCTTTTGTTCGAACGGTGGATCCAGCATGATGTCCGGCGCGGCGAAATACACTAACCCGTCGCCGACGACTGGTGTACTTTTTCCACACGCCGGCAGTCCTCCTATCCACCAGCGCTCTGCTCCATCCGCAAGGTTGTAGGCCATGAGCCGCTGGTTCGGTTTGAAGTCGCCGCCCAACACCAGAATCTCGTCAACCCCGTCGTGACGCCAGTGCACCGGAGTGGACCATCCGTACTGGAACATGGAGCGGTCCGTTTTCCACACGGTCCGGCCGTCGCGCCGGTTCAGACCGAGCAGGTAAGCCTCTTTTCCCTGATGATTCAGGATCAGCAAGTCGCCGGCGACGATCGGTGAAGCGACCGCCCCATAAGGGTTTTGCGGATTAGGAAACTGCCTTTCCCACAGCGGGTTGCCGTCGCGATCGTAGGCGATCAGCCCATATGACCCGAAGTAGACATAGAGGCGCTCTCCATCGGTGACCGGCGTCGAACCGGCCGGACTGCTGATTTCGTGGACCTTCTCGATCGTCGCTGGCGCAACAGTGCGCCGCCAGAGGATCTTGCCGGTGCGCTGATCAATGCACAGAATGGCGAGTTGCTTCTTGGCGGAATCAAACTCCGTCAGGAAGATTCGTCCATCCCAGACGATCGGCGACGACAGTCCTGGCCCGACGGCAACTTTCCACAGAACCTTTTCGCCGGGGCCAAACTGAACGGGCGGTTTGCCGGTACCGATCCCCGAAGAATTCGGCCCTCTGAACTGGGGCCACCAGGCCTTGCCGCCACGTTTGTCGATGTTCTGAACCGCGCCCGTCAGGCTCGACAGCAGGACGGTTGCCAGAAGAGCGATCCAGGAACGTCGTGTCAGAGACCCCTCACAAGTCCAGTATTCATCAAGGCCTTCTCACCGAAACGTCGATTTCGGGTAAGGTGGATCACTTTCGCAGCCCCCATGACACGCAAGCTGATCTCCTCGGGAACCGCCTGGGAACGCAAATACGGGTATAGCCGAGCGGTTCAAGTGGACAACCTCGTCGTGGTCGCAGGAACGACGGCGGTTGACGACCGCGGCCAGGTCGTGGGCCGCGGGAGTCCCAAACGCCAGGCGAGGTTCATCTACGAGAAGATCGCGCGCGCCCTCGATGGGGCAGGCGCGTCTCTCGCGGATGTCGTCCGCGTCCGCACGTTTGTCGTCGACATCGGTCGCTGGGAAGAAGTCGCCGAAGTCCAGGGGCAGGTGTTCAGAACGGTCCGTCCAGCCGCCACGCTGGTCGAGGTGACCGCGCTCGTGAGTCCAGATCTGCTGGTGGAGATCGAGGTCGATGCGATCATCCCGTCAGGCGGACTGGCGCGAGCGCGCACTGGTCCCGCGCGGAAATCGCGCGGTCGGCTGAGCGCAGCGACGAAGAGCGTGATCCCGGTCGGCGTTCACGACGAATTCGGGAGGCTGCGCATGGCCATCGTCCACGATGGGCGCAACGCGAGCGACGTGACGATGGCCGACTGGAGATGGACGCTGCCCCCCAGTGAGCTGGCCAGGAATCCCCATTTGGGGCCGTCGTCGAGGGCGCGACTCGTCAAACAACACACTGGCTTGCGCAAGGTTCTCGTCATGAGGGGCGTGACGCTGCTGACTCCGGAGGCCCAGCATGCGGCGTCGGGCCAGGTCTTCACTCGCGACCCCTGTTTCGCGATCGGTGAGCGCTTGTTCGTCGGCGGTCTCCGCGACGAGTGGCGGCACGACGAAACGATTGGGCTGAGCGACATCCGGGCGCGGTGCGAATCAGTGATCGACCTGTCAGGAGACGGGGCGACGATCGAGGGCGGAGACGTGATGGTCTTCGGCTCGGGCCGTCGGGTGCTCGTTGGCCTGAGCCGGCACACCAACGCGGCCGGTTTTCAGAAACTGTCGGACGCGCTCGCCGGGTCCGGTCTCGATGTCGTGCGCGTGCCGCACGAGGCCCTCCATCTCGACTGTTGCCTGGCGCCGTTGCCCAATGGCGAGGCGCTGTATGCGGCCGCCTGGCTGCCAAAGTCATCAGTCGCCGCGCTCGCGCGGCACTTCAAGCGACTCATCCCGTTGAACCGCGACGAAGCCACCAGGCACCTGGCGGCGAACATCGTCTGGCTCGATCGGCGAACGGTCGTGTCGTCGACTGCGACCAAGAAGACGAACGCCCTTCTTCGGGGGAAGGGATACGTCGTCATCGAGCTCGCTTTTTCCGATCTCGTGCGTCAGTGGGGCGGCTTTCGCTGTGCAGTGTGCCCGGTGCAGCGGGATCCGATCAACAGCTCGATCTGACGCTAGTTTCCAAACGCGTATTGGTGAGGGGCGCGGAGTTGTTCACACCGGAACCCCAGGAGGGGTGGGCACCGCGCAGGCGGCCGGCAAACTGAGGTTGCGTGAAAGTACTCACGTGATTACACTGTAATCACATGACTCTAAAAACGCGTCTCGTCCGCATCGGCAACTCTCGGGGGATTCGCGTGCCGAAGCTCCTCCTCGACACGGCCCGCCTTCCGGAGGAGATCGAGCTTCGGGCAGAGCCCGGCCGGCTCGTGGTGTCGGCCGCGAGGCGGCCCCGGGCGGGATGGGACTCGAAGGCGCGGTCGATGCACGAGCGCGGAGATGACGCGCCACTCGACCCCCTCACCTCGACGGACTTCGAGGCAACCGACTGGCGCTGGTGATGACCCGCGGCGACGTCCACCTGGTTCGCCTCGATCCGACGCTCGGCAGTGAGATTCAGAAGACGCGTCCCTGCGTCATCGTGTCTCCAGACGAACTGAACGCCCACTTGCGCACCGTCATCGTGGCACCGATGACGACTGCCGGGCGCGCGTATCCCTGGCGGATTCGGTGTCGCTTCCGGCGACGATCCGGATACGTCGTGCTCGATCAGCTGCGCACGGTCGATCGAGAGCGGTTGGTGAAGCGGCTGGGCGCGTTGCCAGGTGAAACAATCGCCGAAGTGCTTGGCGGCTTGCAGGAGATGGTCGCGGAATGACGAGACGGGCAAAAAGCGCGATGGATCTTTCGAGCATCGCCCTCAGAGAGGCCGGCTAACCACCTTCGCTAAAGCTACGGCGGTCAAGAAGCCGGCCTCTACCGGACCCCGGACCACAGACCCCGAGACTTTACGACCCGCTGCGCTTGCGCGCCGGCGGCGCCGGCGGCTCGAGCTTCCACCACCACTGCGAGTCCAGCGCCTTCTGACGCGGATACGTCTCGTTCAGCGTGGCCGCGTCATAGAGGCGGCCGTTCTTCATGACCTCGGCGATCTTCGCGGTGTTCTTGAGATCCTCGAGCGGGTTGGCGTCGAGGACGATGAGGTCGGCCAGCTTGCCGGCCTCCAGCGAGCCGAGGTCCTTCGCGAAGCCGATCGCGTCGGCGCTGTCGATGGTCGCCGCGCGCAGGGCGGCGTGCGGCTTCATGCCGCCGGAGGCCATCATCCACAGCTCCCACTGCGCCCCGATCCCCTGCACTTCGCCGTGCGAACCGAGGCCGATCTTGCCGCCGCCATTGACCCACTTCGTGAGCTGCTTCGCGTGCAGCGGGAACACGTGCCTGGTCGGCGCGGTTCCAGTCGGTGTTCTTCCACTTGTCCAGCTCGTCGTGCGGGGTGAAGCGGCGCAGCCGCTGCTCCTGATCGATGTTCATCCCGTTGGTCAGGTAGTGTTGTCGGCCGATCGGGCCGCCGTAGCTGACGATCAAGGTCGGCGTATAAGTGATCCCGCTGCCGGCGCCGAGCTTGACCACGTCGTTGAAGAACGGA
>CAWEMY010000011.1:0-681761 GCA_963810305.1 uncultured Acidobacteriota bacterium | reverse complement strand
GCACGATCGATCTGTATCAGAAGACGACGAAGGACCTGCTGCTCACCGTCCCGGTGCCGCAGCCGGCGGTCGTCTCGACGCAGATCCAGAACATCGGCTCGGTGCGCAACCGCGGTCTGGAAGCCACGCTCGAAGCGCGGCTGTACGACCAGGCCGACCGCTCGCTGTCGTCGGGCCTCGTGTTCGCGATGGAGCGGAACGAGGTGACCAGCCTCGGCGACGCCGCCTTCATCATCACGGGCAACGTCTTCGGGCAGGGGCAGTCGGGCCGGTTCTCGCAGCGCCTCATCCCCGGCCAGCCGCTCGGCACCTTCTGGGGTCCGAAGTTCATCCGCGTGAACGACCAGGGTCAGCAGGTGTTCGCGTGCGCCGTCGGCGAGCACCGGCTGCACGAGTGGCGAGACGCTCGCCCCGACCGGCGGGGACGAGATGGTCCTCGGCAACGCGAACCCGGACTTCTCGCTCGGGCTCCGCAGCAACGCGGCGTATCGCCGGTTCGACGCGAGCTGGCTCTGGCGCGGTGAGTTCGGCCGCACCGTGTTCAACAACACGGCGCTCGTCTACTCCACCAAGGGGAACGCGAAGTCGTCGCGCAACTTCCTCGCGAGCGCGCTCACCGATCCGATCGGCATCGCCGAGCCCGCGATCTACTCCTCGCGCTGGCTGGAGAACGGTCGATTCATCCGGCTGCAGAACGCGACGATCGGTTACAACTTCCGCCTCCCCGGCGACCGGATCGACGCGCGTCTATGTCTCGGGTGACAACCTGCTCCTCTTCACCCCGTACTCGGGCTACGATCCCGAAGTCTTCGTGGACGCCGGCGTGGCGACGCGAGGGATCGACTACCTGACGTATCCGCGGGCACGCACGTTCACGGTTGGCGCCCACGTCGGGTTCTGATGACGACCGATCGCATCGCTACCAAGCCCACAAATTCCGAGATGAGGCATATGAGGAATCTCTTCTCCAAATCGATCGGCCGCCTGACGCTGGGAGTGTGCCCTGCTCTGCGTCCCCGCGCCGATCGTGTTCAGCGCCTGCACGAACCTCACCGAGGTTCCGCAGGACGCGCTGACCCCCGACAACGCATTCCGCACCGACGCCGAAGTGCTCGCCGGCGTCGCGTCGGTCTACGCGAGAATGCGCAGCAACATGTGGGAGGTGTACAACCTCAGCGAAGTCTCGTCGGACGAGATCATCGTCCCGACCCGAGGCCAGGACTGGTACGACAGCGGCCGCTGGCTCGAGATCTACAAGCACAACTGGACGGGAAACAGCGGGTCCGCGCTCGAGGACATGAACGGCGCCTGGAACAACCTGTTCAGCGGCGTCGCGCGCGCGAACCTGATGATCGACGTCATCACGAAGGCGGGCGGCCCCACGTCGCAGGCGACGATCGCCGAGCTGCGCACGCTGCGCGCGTGGTACTACTACCAGTTGATGGACTTCTTCGGCGGCGTGCCGCTGGTGACGAGCACGAAGGTGGAGGCGACGGCACGCGTGCCGCGCGATTCCATCTTCCGGTTCATCGAGTCCGAGCTCAACGCGACGCGCGCGATCCTGCCGGCAACCCGCTCCGCCGGCGAGGCAGGGCGTGTGACCTCCGGTGCGGCGAACGCGATCCTGGCGAGCCTGTACCTCAACGCGCGGGTCTTCACCGGCACGGTCACCGCGGCCGGTCTGCAGCCTGGAACCCGCCCGGTGGGCGGACGCGATCACCGCGGCCGACCGCGTGATCAACTCCGGCCAGTACGCGCTGTCGGCCGACTGGCGCAAGAACTTCTCGCCCGACAACCACGACTCGAAGGAGAACATCTTCTATCTGGCCAGCACGGACGCGCAGCCCGGGCTCGGGTTGAGCCTGCCGATGCGCACCCTGCACTACAGCCAGCTCACCGTGCAGGGCGGCCCGTGGAACGGCTTCGCCACGATCGCCGAGACGTACAACGCGTTCGATCCGGCCGACGCCCGGCGCAACATCTTCCTCGTCGGGCAGCAGATCAGCTTCGAGACGAACCTGCCCGTGAAGGATCGCGCCGGCAACCCGCTGATCTTCTCGGTGAACATCGCGAACGAGACTCAGGCGGCGGAGCACGAGGGCCCGCGGTTCAACAAGTTCTCGCCGAAGGGCGGCGTGCCCAACGGTGACTCGCACCCGAACAACTTCCCGTACTTCCGCCTGGCCGAGATGTATCTGATCAAGGCCGAGGCGATGAACGAGCTCGGGCAGACCGCCGCGGCGATCGGGCAGGCCAACATCATTCGTGCGCGGCAGTTCAGCACGCCGAACCTGATTCCGACGGGGTTGTCGCAGGCCGACGCCCGCACGGCGATCTTCAACGAGCGGCTGTTCGAGCTGACGGCGGAGGCCAAGCGCCGGTCCGACATGATCCGCGCCGGCACCTTCACGTCGGCACGCCGCTTCAAGGCCGCGTCGGCGCCGTACAAGATCCTCTTCCCGATTCCGCAGACGCAGATCAACAGCAACTCTCTGCTCGTGCAGAATCCCGGCTACTGAGCCGTGGTCGCAGGCTCGAAGGGCCGCACGGTCCGAATCTCCCTGGTTCGGCCGTGCGGTCCCTCGAGCCGCGCGACGACCGACGAGGTCCGAACACTGCAACGGCCACTACGACTGCAGTTTCACGCGGAGAACGCGGAGAGACGGCGGGAGGACCGAGAAAGGTCGCGCCGCGATGCAGCCTGGATGCCGACCCCAAGATCTTCTTTTTGGGGTTGTGGATGGACAGGAGCCGCAGCGCGGTGTCGCGCCGCTCGACCCCGAGAGTGCTTCTCCGCGTTCTCGCAGTACCCTCCGCGCCCTCCGCGTCAATCTGTTGCCGTTACAGCTCCGGACGCGGTGACCGCTGCCCCGTCGGCGAGTAAGCTTCCCGCATGACTTCGCGCCTTCGCTTCCTTCGCCGGGTCTCGGCGTCCCTGCTGCCATGGACGCTCGCCCTGACGATGGCCGGCTGCTCGGACTCGGCCGAGTCGGCGAACGTGGGAGCGGAGCGCGAGCTGCCCGCGGTCGGGTCGCAGCTCTTCACGCGACTGCCGTCCGGTGCGACCGGCGTGCGGTTCGTGAACCGCCTCGCGCAGACGGCGGCGTTCAACGTCTTCACCTACCGGAACTTCTTCAACGGCGGCGGGGTGGCGATCGCCGACCTGTCGGGTGACGGCCTGCCCGAGATCGTGCTCACCTCCAACTCGGATGGCCCGCGCCTCTACCTCAACCAGGGGCGCTTCGCATTTCGCGACGTGACCGCCCGCGCCGGTCTGACGAGCGCGCGCGGCGCATGGACGACCGGCGTCGCCATCGCCGACGTCGACGGTGACGGGCGGCTCGACATCTACCTCAGCAAGGCGGGGCCCGGAGAGCCCGCGCTGCGAGCGAACGAGCTGTGGATCAACACGGGGCTCGACCGTGACAGCCTGCCGACGTTCGACGGAACGGGCGCGCCAGTACGGCGTCGCCGACGAGGGCTACACGACCCAGGCGGCGTTCCTCGACTACGACGGCGACGGCGATCTCGACCTGTTCGTCGTGAACAACTCCCCCCGTTCGGCGAACAGCTTCAACCTGCGCAGCTCGCGCGACGACCGGAGCCAGTACGGCGGACAGCGGCTCTACCGCAACGACGCGGGGAACTTCACCGACGTGTCCGCGACGTCGGGCATCCGCGGGCCGGAGATGGCGTTCGGGCTCGGCGTCGCCGTCTCGGACTTCAACCTCGACGGCCGCCCCGACATCTACGTCGCGAACGACTTCTTCGAGCGCGACTATCTCTATCTCAACGCCGGCGACGGGACGTTCACCGACGCGATCGAGCGCGAGATGCCCGTGATCAGCTACTTCTCCATGGGCCTGGACGCGGCGGACGTGGACAACGACGGCTGGCCGGACGTCTACACCACGGACATGCTGCCCGAGGACGATGTCCGGCTGAAGACCACGACGCAGTTCGAGGACTGGTCGGTCTATCAGACACGCGTCGGGGCGGGCTACCACCATCAGGCGATGCGGAACATGCTCCAGCGGAACAGGGATGACCCTCAGCGGCGACAGAGGGCAAAAAAACAACGAACGCACCACGGCGCCCTTGCGATTACACTATGGTGCCCGAGAGGGCCGACTCGAGGCTGATGGGGACGTGGCCGCAAGAATTGCTACACTGCGGCACATTCATGAACGCCCTGGTGCTCCAGCAGCTCAATTCAGGCACCGCCACTTCTGCTCGTTGAATGCAGATCCCGGTATAGGCGATGGCTTACGTCCCTGGCTACGCGGCCGATCTCTTCATCAGTTATGCCCACCGCAACAATCAGGACGGCTGGGTCACTGAGCTCAAGTCGAGGCTCGCCGGCAGTCTGGCCGACCTCTCGGCCGATGTAGACATCTGGTTCGACGCGGATCGCCTCCGCACCGGCGACACCTTCAAACAAGAGATTCGCGACAAGTTGAGCGACACCATGATCATGGTGTCGATCCTGAGCCCCGCCTACCTGCAGAGCGAGTTCTGCATGGCGGAGGAGCTCGATTGGTTCCGCGACAATTTCGGCCGGGAGATCATCCAGCTGGTCCAGGTGCCCCTCGCTGAAGATCAGGACGTCCCTTTGCCGGACGCGATCTTCGAAATCATGCACGATGCGCAGGGTGTGGTCTTGAGGGGCGATGCCCTCCAGCCGGCCATCAACAAGCTCGCGTGGACGATTCGCGGCAAGCTCGAGTCGGCGCGAGGGACCTGCAAGAAGGTCTACCTGGCGGCGTCGAAACAGGAAGGCCTGCGGGCCCGTCGTGAAGAGATCAAGAAGCTGCTCCACCACCAGAAGCGAGTCGCGGTCCTGCCCAACGAAGTAGTGACCTCCCGCACTCCGCCCAACCGGATCCTGAAATGGCTGGGAGAGGCTGAAGTCAGCGTGCACCTCGTGGCCCAGGACGATGCGCTGGCGCGGATGCAACTCGAAGTCGCGCAATCAGCCGGCAAGCCGGTCCTCACCTTCGAGGCGCACGAGCGGCCCGAGGAAATTGCGACGGGGATCGAGACCGCCCTGGCGAGCCTTCGACGGGAGCGGCAGGTGTACCTGGTTTACGATCCGTCGACCGATTCCGAGCCGGTTCGCGCGTTGTCCGGTCACGTGATGCAGCTGTGTGGCTGCAAAGTCGTCGAACCACAGGCCGGCGAGAGCTACCATCGGGCCCGGCTCGCGGAGAGCGAAGGAATCCTCTTCTACCATCGCAATGCGCCGGAGCAGTGGCGCGACCGGCATCGAGAGACACTCCGTCAAGTTGCCGCGTCGCTCCGGGCGCCTCGCCCCGAGGCGTGGTATTTCGTGCGACCGGGCGGCCCTCAGGCGCTCAACGTGGCCTCGGACGGAGACCGCCCGCACTGGACGATCGAACGGACGGGCGCGCTCGAGCTGTCCGACTTGAAGCCCTTCATCGACGCGTTCAACGCCGGCCGCGGATGACTGTTGCGCCTACCGTGTACCCGGGGCGGCCGTTCCGGCGGGACGAGTCGCTGTATTTTTTCGGGCGTCAGGAGCATGTCGACGAGCTCCTAGGCCGGCTGGAGGAGACCACGTACCTCGCCGTTGTCGGCCTGTCGGGCAGCGGCAAGTCGTCGCTGGTATTCGCCGGTCTGGTACCGGCCCTGGAGCGTGGCCATCTCCACGGTGCGGGCGCCACCTGGAAGATTGCGGAAATGCGCCCCGGCTCCGATCCCCTCGGCGGCCTGTTGCGGTCTCTCGACAGGACTCTCGGTGCCGCCCCTGAGCGTGCGGCGCAGCTTCGTTCCGGCCCGCTTGGCCTGATCGACGCGTCGCGCGCGGGTCGAGGCGAGAGCGAGAACCTGCTGCTCGTCGTCGACCAGTTCGAAGAGCTTTTCCGTTTCCAGCGCGACCACAGAGACAAAGCCCATGAGGCCGCCGAGTTTGTGCGGCTGCTGCTTGCCGCCACGCAGGAATACGGCGCCCGCCTCTACGTGGTCATCACGATGCGGTCGGACTACCTCGGAGATTGCTCTCGCTTTCCGGGCTTACCGGAAATCTTGAACGGCTGTCAGTACCTGACGCCGCGGCTCACCCGGGACCAGGCACGGGAGGCGGTCCGCGGACCCGCGGCGCTGCCGGGAGTCGAGATCGAGGCGAATCTGCTGGAAAGCCTGCTCGACCAGACCACCGAGCGTCGCGACCAGCTCCCCATCCTGCAACACGTGCTCATGCGGATGTGGACAGCGCCTGGCCGTGGCTCGACGTTGACAACGAAGGAGTTCGTCGCCGTTGGCGGCCTTAACGCGTTGAACGTGCACGTCCAAGAGGTCTACGACGCCGCGCCCGACAAGGAACTGGCGCGTCGGGTCTTCCAGTGCCTCACGGATAGCAGCGAGGGGGATCGCGAAAACCGGCGGCCGCGCCGGCTCGCCGAGCTCGCCGCCGAGACCGGCGCCACGGAGTCCGCCGTCGCCGCAGTTGTGGAGCACTTTCGCGCCGATGGCCGGAGCTTTCTCACGTCACCGGACGACGTGTTGACCAGCGATTCGGTCATCGACATTCAGCACGAGAGCCTCATTCGCGAGTGGGCCAATCTGCGGCAATGGGCGCAACAGGAAGCCGACTCCGGCAAATGGTACCAACGCGTGGAAGACCGCGCCCGCGTCGGGCGCGGCCGGGTGTACCTGATGGATGACGAGCTCGCCGCGGCGTTGAACGCTCGCGAGAGCGGACGGTGGAATGAGGCCTGGTCACGGCGCTACGCCGGCGACGACGGACTGAAGTTCGCGGACGTGGTGGGCCTGTTGGACGCGAGTCGCCAACAGAGCATCAAGGCCAGGAGGTGGGCCCGGCTGCGCTGGTCGGGCCTGGTGGCGACCACAGTGGTGCTCGCAGTTCTCACACTAACAGTCGTGTCGCTCCTGCGCACGGCCCAAAAAGCGCGGGACAGCGCAGAAGCCGAAAAAGCCCGCGCCGAAGAAGCGCTCGTCGAGGCTCGGAGCTCGAAAAACAGGGCGGACGCCGCCGAGAGGCGGCTCGGCGAACTGACGGGCCAAGCCCCCATTCCCAAGCTGAGCGTATCGCCAGACGCACACGAGGGCTATCCGTCCTGTGCACCGTTCAACGCGGGAGCATCAGAGGCTCGAGCCGGTGACGACGTCATCGGTGTGTCACTCCACTTCGCAACGAACCGACTGAATAAGAAGGCATACGGCGGTTGGACTGGGGAGCTTGCTTCACCGGAGTTGGATGCGAAGGCGATGCAACAGGTGGCCGCTTCCCTTGGCTACCGCACCAACGCCTACATCGGCAACCAGGCGCGTTCGGATTGTCTGGCGGCGGCGCTGAAATCCGCAGCGTCGATACTTCGTGCAGGAGATTCGCTGCTGCTCACGATGTCCGGCCATGGTTCGCAAACGAAATCTCAGGCGGACACAGAGCCCGACAAGCTGCTGGAGACCTGGGTGCTGTTCGACAATCAAGTGACCGCCGCCGATCTCTACGACACCTTCACCAGATTCAAGGCCGGCGTCACGCTGATCGTCGTGGAGGATGTCGCCAATCCGGCCGTTTTCCGCCGTCCCAAGGGCTCTCCTGAACTGGCGGCAACGCTGGTTGTGTTGGCGGGGGCTCGAGAAAATCAGGCGGCAATGGATGGTCCGGCCAACGGCGCGTTCACCGGAGCATTGCTGGCCGCCTGGAACAACGGAAAATTCAGCGGCAGCTACGCCGATCTCGTAGCCACAGTACGGGAGCGAATGCCGAAGTCGCAGGTGCCGCAACTGTATGTTTATGCCTCAGGCGGCGAGGGTTCGGCTTTGCCGGCATTTCGGCTGTCGCGGTCGGGCTCAGATTCCGGGTCCGCGGGAACAATCTCACCAAAGTAGCAAGATCGACGCCCCTCCTTTTGTCAGAACGGCGTTCATCTTGACGGCGCGTCTTGCCGCAGCTTGGGCAGGATCTCGTTCAACTCGTGCCTGTCGATGAGATCGGCTTCGGCTTGTGACCAAACCTCGTGATGTCGGAAACCGGTAGGGTCGTGCTCGCGTCGGTGGTCGACCCTGGTGTGGGTCTCGGCGATACCGGCGTTTCCGACACTGCCTCTTCACCGTGAGGTTCGACCTGTCGTATCGGCATTAGCCGAGCATCCCCTCGCAGAATGTCCTGGCACACCTCGAACTCCTTGTCGGTATATGTCAGGAAGTACACTTTGCGGAACATGCCGCTCGGGTTCTTGTCCAGATGCTCGATCGCCGCGTTGAGCAGCGGCTTGACCCGGTCCGCCAAGCACGGTCCCCCGGTACGACCTCGTCGCCATGAGCGGGAAGAGAATGGATCGCACCTCCCCATGCTCGCTTTCGTGCGACGCGTTCAACGCCTTCGTCACGCACCTCGCCACATTGTCGATCGGGGCGTACCCCTGACCAACCTGACCATAATTGGCCGCGGTGTGGCTGATCAGCTTCACCTGATGACTTTTCCACATCTCGCCCGCCGAGGTCACGAGGACCGTTGCCGGGTCCACGCTCGTCCTGTCGCTCATCTTCAGTTCCAGCGCCTTGACGATCGTGTCGGCCTTGATCTGTCCGTTCTCGCTGTCCTTCTCCGCGCCGAGGTAGCGGATTATCCCGGAGATCGAGTTCTCGAACGGCCGTGCCATCTGCATGTTCGTGTTTTCGGAGTTCACCCAGACGTCGACCCCCGTGACGTTCTGGATGTCCCCGGTGACGAGGCCGATTGCGCATTCGTCCCTACCCTTGAGGGCTGCCTCGTAGAAGGCTGTAGACCCGATGGGAGCACCCTCGGGCTCGATGTTCAGGTCAAGGACGGCGTGGACCGGGCTGTCGTTGCGCCTCCGGACCAGGCCATTCTTGATGATCTGGTGGATCCGGAACTTAGCCTGCTCGATGCTCCCGAACTTGGCCTGATCGTACTCGACGACCTGAAGGCCCTGGATATTGAACGGGATGTTCGTTCCCCGCCGTCGGATCAGGACGGTGACGCCTTTGGCCAGTGCGTGGCGGACTCCCAGCTCGTAGTACACGTTGGCGTTGGAGGTGGTGATGTCGCAGACGACGATATCGGCATGATAGATATGCTCGAACATCTTCTCGTGGATCGAGCCGGCCTCCTCGATCTCATCGCAGCGCACACATTCGATGCCGAGATCCTCGACGGCCTTCTTGAAAAAGAACCGGTAAATATCGTCGAAATCGATGGCGTTTCCGTCGAAGTCCTTCTTCTCCCCGAAGGGCATGACTACAAAGCACGTGCGCTTACGTTCTGGAATCGCCGTCATTGTACCTCCCAGCGATGAGACCGAATCATCGATCTGCCTTCGGACAGAGCACCCAACGGTCATCAGGACCCTTGGTTGGGACAGTCCCCCGAGGACCCATGGACGATAGGAAACATCAAAGCTATCCCCGTTACTCAGATGCCCGGACGGTCTGAAGGCGGCCACCCGGCCTCGATCCATCCGGTGCCTCCCCGAACGTCGATGGCGTCGAGCACACTGACCGCGTTCAGCCACGCGGCCCGCGTCGCAAGTATGTCAGCCGACGTCGACTGCCTTGGCAGTAGTGCCGTTTCGCATTTGTCGACCGCGAGCTTTTCCAGGCGGAATCTTACAGCATCGGCTACGCTGGCCAATCTAGGGTCGCTTCGAAGCTACGCTGTCTGTGGCTCGAAGTGGTTCTGGCAGCGTTCGAGGCTCGAACGGTGCGCCTGCAGGCGCTCGCTCCGATCGAAACGGTCGCGCGGGCGCTCCCGCGCCGTCCGCCCGGCAGCGGACGACTCACGCCTGATCGCCTCACGCCATTCGAACGTGTTTCACGTCGATCCCAAGGCCGCGATGCGGAGTCGATCAGGCCTGCCAACCGCGTCAGCGGATCTGACGCCAGACGCGATCGAACGCAACATGTGGGGTGTCCTCGGCCGCTGTGCAACGACCGGCGGGGTGCGCCCGCGATAAATCCGAGAGTCGGGACCGACTACTCGTTTGAAGCGATGTTCGAAGCTGCGGATCGTCGTCTGTACAGCGCGAAAGCTGCGGGCAGAAACATGGTCCTCCCCAGCCTCGTGACCCGAAGATGGATCGACGCTCCGGGCCGCAGCGGTCGCGGCGCCTCAACCAGCGTGCCTCCGACGCAGATGCCGACGAGAACCCCCACGGATCCGGGACGCAGCGTGGCACGCAGGCCGCCGTGCGCCGTGACGGCGAAGAGCGGGCTGTGGCGGCGATCGATCACCTGCTGATCCAGCGGCCGAGGCCCGGGTCGTAGCGGAATACCCGCGTGCGGCCGGTGGCGCCCAAGTACCCGGACCGCGTACTGACTGCGACTGCCGTGTACGTAGAGCGTCCCGGGCGTGGCCGTACCATCCGGCGACAGCGTCAGGATGCGCGACGACACCGAAACGTACACCCTCTTCGCTCCCCCGTGAGCCATCGAGATCGGGCAGCCCGGCGAGCAGCCCAAAACTGACCCCTGAATGTTTGTCGGCGAGGCGCTCGGCGGCAGCCAGCGTGAGATCGGTGCCGTCGGCGATCTCGATCGTTCGCACGCCGTTGTCATTGCCGTCGGCGTGCGGAGTGAACCGGTAGTCGGCGCCGGCGGGCACGAACCGATACGCGAACGCCGACGAGCGCCTGGCCGCTTCGAGTCGGGCGAGTCCAATCCGCGCGGCCATATCCCGGGCGGCAGCGGCGGCGCGAATCTCGTCGAGCGCATGGCGCGTCGCGGGGATCGAGATCCCGACGAGGGCCGCGGCCAGCGCCATCGCGCACGTCAATTCGATGAGCGAATAGCCGGCGCCTCCACCGAGGGCTGATCTCTCAGTCATGACCTGAACCGACGTGCGGGGCCCGGTCCGCTCCCCGTTCGAACCGGACCCTCACCCGTCACTTGTCAGTAGCCGGCGCCGCCGCACCTACCGTCAGGTGCTGCTTGAGTTTCAGAAAGCTCTTTTCGCCGATGCCCTTCACGTTCATCAGCTCCTCGACTTTCTTGAAATTGCCGTTCTTCTGACGGTACTCGAGGATTCGTTTGGCCGCGGCGGCGCCGATGCCGGGCAGGGTCTCGAGCTGCGCCTGCGTCGCGGTATTGAGGTTCACCGTTGCGATCGAAGCCGTCGAAGCCTTCGCCGGTTTCTCCCTGGCCTTGTCCTGCGCCGCAGTCGCGGCGGTGGTTCCGAGCACGATGCACACACACAGAAAGAGCCCGAGACGATTCATGCTGTCCTCCATCTACGTATCGGCGGGGCCCCCTGCCTTGGCTCGCCGGAGCCTGGCGAAGGCGGCACCCCGCCTGGCGACCTTCACTCGCTTGCGCTCCCCGCCTTCGCGCTTCCGCGCTTCGGCGAGGCAGGCTGTTCCGGTCGCTTTTCGAGTGAGTAAGCGGCTGCCGCCTGGCGATCCTCACGCGAGAGGTCGGGCCGCGTTAATGAAGCCGGTTACGGCAGCCGTGGCCGGGCATCGCAAGCGTGCTGCCCGAATTCCATCAACAGCCTCTGTCTGCGGAAATAGGTCGAGGCAAACCACTTGCGTCGGTCGATGCATACGAGGCACAACGAGGTTGATGGGAAGTGGACGACAGACGGTCAACCGCGGGAACCAACCGCGCGCAAAAGCGATGGCGGTCTGCCGCAACTGGAGTTGCGCGACTACCAGGAGTCCGTTCGGCGGTAAATGCGGATGGTGGGTCCCGGGCGCTCTACCGTCCAGAAACCCCAGAGTGGCATGAAGAACGCGTCCTGCCGGTCGTAGACGGCGGCGCGCGGGCGCGCTCTTGTCGCCCGGATGCTATGGGTCAGCACATACTCACGTCGAGCGAGGTCACGTAACTCGAGTTGCGTATTGGCGTACAGGCTGACCGGCGATTCGTATGAGAATCAGCCAGCGTCTGCTGCCCACGCGACGTGCGGATTGGTCAGCGATCTCCTCTCCAGATCAGTCCCTCTGAGGGAGCCCGCAGGTTGACCGAGAACGGATCCGGATCGATGTCAGGCGACCGATTCAGCGGCGGACGCATGAATGCCAGGCGCGACGCATCACGATCGAACGCGTTCGGCTCGAGCCTGGCGTTGGCGTTCATCACCGACTCAACCGCCGTAACGTGGTTGTAGCCGAGAGCATGTCCGAGCTCGTGGATACGCAGCGACCGGCGATAGTTACTCCCCGACGTATCGAAGTCGCGATCGAGCATGATGATGCCGCTCACCACTTCACCCGATCCGGTGATGCCCCATCTCGAGTAGCCCCAGAAGCCGGTCGCGGCGGTGAGCCCTTCCATCCGCGCGATGACGATCGTGCGGTCGCGCATCAACGAGACACGCTCGCCAGCCGCCGCCTCTTCGAGCTGCTCGCCGGCAAATCCGGCAAACGTATTACCAGTGATCTGAGGCAGGCCGTAATTGAGATCGGTCATCAGTCCGGAGAACTCCGAGCCGCTCATCATCGCGCCGAGCGCCACGTATTCGACGCTGTCGAGACCGGTGAATTGAAGGACGCGCGACTGGACGACCACGCGCGGCGCCGACGTCCAGCGGGCGAGGCTGCCGCTATGACGGAACATCTCGTTGAACGCGCGAAGGTCGAGCGCGTTGGGCATCAGCGTCACCCGCGCCTCCGGCCCTGGCACGCGCATGTGAGTAACTCGCTCCACTGTCGCTCCCGATGAGATTCTCACTTCTCTGACTTGCTCGGGATCGCTAGTCGAAATCGTGAACCGTCCGTCCCCCGCGGTGGTCGTTTCTCCAATACCGTCGACCCGAACCATTCCTGACGCAATTGGCGCATCCGTTACGGCATTGACTGCGATGCCGGTAAGGGCCCGACCCGGCGGCTGTGGCGCTGGCGGCGGGGGCTGAGGCGGCGGGGGCTGAGGCGGCGGCTGCGGCGGCGGCGATGGCTGTGTCGGCGGCGGCTGCGGCGATGGGGACGGCACGGGCCCCGGCGCAGATGGCGAATCGCTGCAGGAAACCGCCAGAATGGCCGCAAAAACGAGCGAGGCAACCCGTGCGTTGCACATGCCGGCCCTTAGTGCAAAGGCGGGGCCGGTTGGCTCAATTACGAATCAGTAACCTCAGCGGGCGTCGACGCACGGTACCACTCGATCGTCCGACTCAGCCCTTCGTCGAGTGAGACTCGAGGTTCATACTCGAGAACTTCTTTCGCCTTGCTGATGTCGGCTTGTGAGTGCCGGACATCCCCAAGACGCGCCGCCTCATAAATGACGTCAACTGACGCGCCGACGAGCGCCTTCATCCTCTGGAACAGTTCGTTCAATGACACGCGGCAGTTCGTGGCAACGTTGAACGTCTGTCCGTCCGCGGCAGGTACCGAGCAGGCACGCAACACACCGTCGACCACATTCGCAATGTATGTGAAATCGCGCGTCTGTTCCCCATCGCCGTAGATCGTTGGCGGCCGATTCTGGAGAAGCGCGGTGGCGAACTGCGAAATCACACCGGAGTATGCCGATGACGGATCCTGCCGCGGGCCGAACACGTTGAAGTACCGAGTCGTAACCGTAGACAGTCCGTAAAGCGAGCTGAAGAGATGCAGGTATTGCTCGCCGATGGCTTTTTGCAGCGCGTACGGCGAGAGTGGATTGACCGGCATCGTCTCCCGCTTCGGCAACACCGCCGTATCGCCGTATACCGACGACGACCCCGCAAACACAACGCGCTGGACGCCCGCTTCGCGCGCCGCAACCAGTACGTTCAGAGTTGCGTCGACGTTGGCGCGATGCGAGGTCACCGGATCGACGACCGAACGAGCGACCGACGGGATCGCCGCCTCGTGCAGCACGTATTCGCATCCCGTCACGACGTCGCGTGCGAAGTCGAGATCCGCCAGATCACCGTGGCGGAAGTCGACGCCGGCCAGGTGCTCGATGTTGCTGCGCTTTCCGGTGATCAGCGAGTCCGCGATCCGGACCGTGTGGCCGCGGGTCGCAAGTTCTTCGGCGAGGTGGGAGCCGATGAAGCCCGCGCCTCCGGTGACGAGGTATGTCGACATATGTTCGGATGAAAGCCGGCGGTCAAGTAGCGGTGCATTCGACCTCGCGCTTCTCTCGAAGATTCTAGCACTCCGTGCGGTTACTCCAGCCGCAACGCGCGCACCGGATCGAGCCGGGTGGCGCGGCGAGCCGGTATCACACACGCCAGCAGGGCGATCGCAAACAGAAATGTGATCGGAACGGCAAAGCTGAGCGTGTCGGTCGGGGCCACACCCATCAACTGGGATCGCAGCGCCTGTGCGGCGGCCGCGGCGAGCGCCGCGCCGATCAATATGCCGATGACGGTGAGGATCATTCCCTGCCGCAAAACGAGCCCGAGGATCTGGCCGCGTGTGGCGCCCATCGCCAGCCGCACGCCAATCTCGCGCGTGCGCTGCGCGACCGTATAGGTGATCACACTATAGAGGCCGACGACGGCGAGAAGCAGCGCCAGCGTGCCGAACAGGCCAAGTAGCGTGCTCGCAATTCGCGGAATGAATACGCTCATGGTCATGTGCTCGACCACCGTCCGAACGTCGAACACCGGAAGGTTTGGATCGATCTCCTTCACTGCGCCATGGATGCCGGGGATGACCGGTGCAGGGTCGCCGGCGGTGCGGACGATCAGCAGCGCGTCGTGTCGGAAATATTGCGCGAGCGGGACGTACATGAAGTTGCGGGGCTTTTCGGTGAGCTGGCCGTACTTGCCGTCGCGGGCGATACCGACGACAGTCGCGGGCCCGGAGCCGAACCGCACCGTCCTGCCGAGCGGAGACTCTCCCGGCCAGTACCTGCGCGCCATGGTTTCGTTGATGACCACCGAGAGCTGCCGTCCCTCGACATCCCCATCATCGATTGCTCGACCAGCGACAAGCGGTATGCGCATTGTTTCGAAATAGCGTGGACCGATGCGGTTGTAGTGGACGTCGATCTCTTCCCCCGCCGCCGCCTGATAGCCGTCGACCACGACGGCCATGTTGCTGCCGGAGCCGATATCGAGCGGCATCGCGTGAGCGATCGTGGCCGACTCGACGCCGGGCAGCGCTGTCACACGCGACAGAAGCGTCGTTTGGAAGGTGGTCCCTCGCGCGGCGTCGTAGCCGTTCGGCAGGAGATCGAGCGCCGCTATCACACCAGTCCGGATTCCGAATCCCGGGTCCTGCGTCCTTGCATGGTCCAGCCCGCGCACGAAGAGTGCCGCGGCCACGAGGAGCAGGAGCGAGAGCGCGACCTGCACGACGACCAGGGCGCTGCGTATCCGCCCTCGAGATCCGCTTCCGCTGACCGTTCCGGCCGCGTTTTTCAAGGCGGTCGTGAGGTCCGGCCGTGAGGCTCGAAGCGCTGGCAGCAGGCCGAACGCAACGGAGGTCAGGGTCGTGAGGAGTACCGCGAAGCCGATCACCCGCGCATTCACCGACGCGTCGAACGCAATCGGAAAAGGCGTCCGCGGCATCAGAGCCATCAGTCCACCCGACGTCCAGATCGCGAGCAGAACGCCCATCAATCCGCCGGCCGCGGCCAGCAGCAGGCTCTCGAGCAGCAGTTGACGGACCAGACGGCCACGGCTGGCCCCAACCGCGAGGCGAACCGCGACTTCACGCTGTCGGCCGCTCGCCCGCGCGAGCAGCAACCCGGCGAGGTTCGCGCACGCAATCAGCAGGACGGTGCCGACGACCGCCATCAGGGTCGCCATCACCGGCAGCATCAGCCCGGCCGCTCCGTCCCGCCACAGTGGCTTCGCAATGATCGTCTTGCCCTCGTTCTGTTCGTGATCTGCCGCGAGCCGGGCGGCGACGACCTCCAGAGACGCCTGCGCCTGCTCCAGCGACGAACCGCGCTGGAGCCGTCCAATGACTTGCAGGAATGAGCTTCCGCGCTGGGGCAAGCGATCCCCCGACATGAACGCGCGCTGCATCGTGATCGGCACAAACACATCCAGCGACAGCGCGGCCATCGTCCCGCGAAAACCTTCGGGCGCGACGCCGATCACAGTGAACGGGCGTGCGTTGAGGGTGATCGACTTGCCGACGATCGACGGATCCGCCGCAAAAAGCCGCAGCCAGGCGTGATGTCCGAGAACCACGACGGCCTCTTTGTCTTTGCCAGAGGCATCCGCGTCGACGAACCCGCGACCGAGCACCGGTCGCACCCGGAGAACGTCGAAGAAATTCGCGGTGACGAGTTGCCCCCAGACGCGGCGCGGATCACCACTGCCGCGCAGGTTCATCGGCACACCCCGAAAGGCGATCATGTCTTCGATCCCGTCGGGTCGAGCGCTCCGAAGATCCGTGAAGTTTGGATAGGAGAAGCTCAGATCGTCCCGCGACGTCGATTGGCCGTGCAGCGCGACGAGTTGCGACGAGTCCACGCCAGGCAGAGGGTTCAGGATTATCGATTCCACCCAGCTGAAAATCGTTGCGTTCGCACCGATACCCAGCCCGAGCACCAGAACAGCAACCAGCGTGAACGCGGGCCGCCGGATCAACATCCGCCACGCGAACCTGAGGTCGTGGGACAGCATCGTGAGGCTCCATTCGTTCATGCGGAGAAAGACAGCGTGAGGGAGACATCCCGCCGCGCGGGCGTAGAGCGCGAACATGCGCAGCAATTTCGACCGGCTTCCGTCACGCCCCAGCCATTGCCAGTAGTGCCAGAGGTCCGCCCGCCACTGAGCGCGCCAGGTTCCGCGCCGCGACGAGGGTACGAGCCACGCGCAGAGAGCCACGATCGCCAGAACGACGCGCAACGTCATGAGCCGCCGTCCGGTTCGAATGTTGCGGGATCGATCGTGATCGGACGCAGGTTCCGGTATCGTGACAGCGCCTCACGCAGCACGGTCGCCCCCTTCCCGGTCAGATGAAAGTACCGCCGCGCCGGACGCCCTTCGCGATGCGCAATCGCTTCCTCCTCCCATCGGGATTTGAGGAGGCGGAGTTGCTCCAGGCGGTCGAGCGTTGGATAGACCGTCCCACTCGTCAGGCCGGTCGCGGACATGATGTCGAAGCCGAACCGGCTCCCGTCCGCAACCGCGTGGAGAATCGACACCGCGCCAAAGCTGAGCCTGGGATATTTCATGGTTGATGTGGCACCTCTATAGAATACCAACATAGCCATGAGACGAAAGAAATCGGGGAAAGTTCTCTGGAAATGAAAAAGCCCGCCGCAGCGGGCCGTAAGCCGAATTCTGTCCCCTTCGACTCGGCTCCTTACGGAGCCTCGCTCAGGGTAACGATCATTCCTCTAGCCCCACCATTACTGGAGGGGTCAAGCAGCCTACCCGGAGACTTTGGACGGGCCGTCCTGTAGCGTCTCCCTATTTGGCCTTGCTCCGTGCGGGGTTTTGCCTGCCACCGATGTTGCCACCGGCGCGGTGCGCTCTTACCGCACCTTTTCACCCTTACCTCCGGCAAGGCCGGCTAAAGCCGGCCTCCACCGGATCGGCGGTGTGTTTTCTGTGCCACTAGTCCTTCGAGTTGCCCCGACCGGGAGTTACCCGGCGCACTGCCCTGCGGAGTTCGGACTTTCCTCCCTTCGACTCGCCTCTTCGAGGCTCGCTCAGGGCAAGCTCAGGATCTGCTTGCGGACCTGTCCTGAGCGAGCCCCGAAGGGGCGAGTCGAAGGACGATCGTCTGGCCCACTGCGGCGGAAAGACAATTATCAATCATCAGTCGCCAGTGATCAATGGGCCGAGGTGCTTTCACTGACTACTGTCTACTGATCATTGACTAGCTGTCATTCTCCTGACTGATCCCGTATTGTTCGAGCTTCTTATAGAGGTTGCTTCGGGGCGTACCGATGACTTCGGCAGTCTTCGAGATGTTCCAGTTGTGCTCACGCAGCTTGTCGACAAGAAACGCACGCTCCGCGACCTCTTTGAACTCGCGCAACGTCCCGGGGCGCTCCTTGTCGTTCTCGCCGCTTGCCGGTTTGGGTTCGAGCCGGACGATATCGCGCAGATCGTCCACATCGATCATGTCGCGGGGGGTCATGATGATGAGCCGCTCGACGGTGTTGCGCAGCTCCCTGACATTTCCCTTCCAGCGGGCCTTCTGCATGAACTCCAGTGCGGCATGCGTGAACCGCTGCGGCCGGCGGTTGTGCTCGCGGCTGAAAAGGTCCGCGAAGTGCCGCACGAGCGCGGGAATATCGTCGCGGCGGTCCCGCAAGGGCGGCACCCGGATCGGGATCACGCTCAGCCGGAAATACAGGTCCTCGCGGAACGTGCCCTTCTCGATCTCCTGGTCGAGATCCTTGTTGGTGGCGGCGATGACCCGGACGTCGACCTTGATCGTCCGCGCCGATCCGAGCCGCTCGACCTCCCCCTCCTGAAGGACGCGCAACACCTTGGCCTGCGTCTTCGGGCTCATGTCGCCGATCTCATCGAGAAAGATCGTGCCCCTGTCCGCCTGCTCGAACTTGCCGATCTGCTTCTCTGTGGCGCCGGTAAATGACCCCTTCTCGTGGCCGAAGAGCTCGGATTCGATCAATTCCTCGGGGATCGCGGCGCAGTTGACCTGAACGAACCGTTCCCGGCTGCGCAGGCTGTTCCGGTGAATCGAGCGCGCGACCAGCTCCTTGCCAACGCCGCTCTCGCCGAGCAACAGCACGGTGGCGTTGGTCGGCGCGGCGCGCTTGATCGCATCCCACACCTGCCGAAGCGAACCACTCTCCCCCACCATCTGATGACGCGCCTCGACGGCGCGCTTCAGCGAGCGGTTTTCGTCTCGCAGACGCGATTGATTGAGGACGTTCCGGATCGTGACCAGCAATCGTTCGGCGCCGAACGGCTTCTCGATGAAATCGATCGCGCCGCGACGCGTGGCATCCGCGCCGACGGCGGCGCTGCCATGCGCGGAAATCATGACGACAGGGAGCCCGTCGTCCAGCGCCTTGATCTGGGTGAGCGCCTCGAGCCCGTCCATGCCGGGCATCTTGATATCGAGGAAGACGATGTCGGGAGACTCGCGTTGAATCGCGCCGATCCCTTCTTCCGCCGACGCCGCTGCGGCGTACTCGTACCCCTCGTATTCGAGCGGCATCCGCATCGACTCGCGGATGCCGGCATCGTCATCTATCAGGAGGATCCGCGCCGGCATTCGTTATTCCACCGTCACGGTCAACACGGCGCGTTGCCCGACGGTCGGATCGTAATAGAGCATTGCCAGCACGTCCCCGGGTCTGGCGGCGTTCACGATCCGCTGATAGTCGCCAACGGTCCGCACGGTCTGGCGGTTGATCTCGAGGATGATGAAACCGCGGCGGACCTGGGCAGAGAATGCCGCGCCGGTGGGGTCGACGCGGGCGACGAGGACGCCCTCGATGTTCGCGGGCACCTGCAGCCGCCCGACCATGCTGCGATCCAGTTCACGGACGGTTATGCCGAGCGGCGGCTCGAGGGACTGCGCCGGCCGCGGAGCCCCACGTGCGCCGGGAAAAGGCTCCGTCCTGTCGTCCGCAGTCTCTGCCTCGCGCGGGCGCTCTGTGAGCCGGATCGGCAGCGTGAGGCGGCGCCCATCGCGCACGAGCTGCACCCGGGCAATCGAACCAGGCTGGCGCGCGGAGATGTCCCGAATGAGATCATCGTTGCTGGCGATGTCGCGTCCTTCGACCTCGACGATGACGTCGTAGACCCGGATGCCGGAGCGCTGGGCGGGAGAATCGACAGTGATGTCCTGGACGAGCGCGCCGCGTGCGACCTGGAGTCCGAGCGCGCGCTGCAGCGGCGGCGTCACATCCGTGAGCATCACACCCATGTATCCGCGCGACACCCGTCCACTCGCCTTGAGCTGTGGCAGGATCGACACCGCCTGGTTGATCGGGATGGCGAATCCGATGCTGTCGGTTCGCGAACTGACTGCGGCGTTGATGCCGATGACTTCGCCGCGCGTGTTGATCAGCGGGCCGCCGCTGTTGCCGAAGTTGATGGCCGCGTCGGTCTGGATATAGTCGTCCAGGCTCGCGTCCCACAGTTTGCGGCCGATGAAACTGACGACCCCTACGGTGACTGAGTGGACGTAGCCGAGCGGGTTGCCGATGGCGCACACCCATTCGCCGACCCTCAGTTCGTCGGAGTTGCCGAGCGCCACGGCAGGAAGGTTGTGCCCCCCGGGAATGCGCAACAGCGCGACGTCGATAGCCGGATCGGTGCCCACCACCTCGGCACGAAACGATCGGCCATCGGCGAGCGTGACCGTGATGCGTTCAGCCGATCGGATGACGTGATGGTTGGTAAGAATGTAGCCGTCACGATCGATGAAGAAACCGCTGCCGGAGCCACCGGGAGTATCAAAGTTGCGAGGATCGGAGTTGGGGCGGAAGAACTTCTGGCCGCCCCGGAGCGCGGATCCCTTGCTGGTCGCGTCGATGTTGACCACCGCGGCGTTCACCCGCTCCGCAACGTCGGCAAAGTTCGCGGCCCCATATCCGAGGCCGACCGGTGCCGGTGCACTGGCCGGCCGCGGCGCGGGCTTCGGCGCCGTGGTGACAACAGGCGTACTGAACTGCCCGGCCAGCAACAGGCCAACCAGAAAAGCCACGGCGGCGGTCAATCCGACGGTCAGAACCGTGAAACGGCGCATATGAATCGCTGATCCCTAATCGCTAATCCCTGATCCGATCGCATCCCGCATTCCGCATTCCGCATCCTCCGCATTCCGACATCAAACAATTATAAGTCGCCTGAATTCCTCTTCGCTCAGTATCGGCACGCCCAGCTGCTCCGCCTTCTGCAGCTTGCTGCCGGCCTCGTCGCCGGCGACCAGATACGAGGTCTTTCGGCTGACCGAGCCCGACACTTTGCCGCCGAGCCGCTCGATTGCCGCGGTGGCTTCCTCACGGCTCATGGTGGCGAGCGTTCCAGTGAGGACGAACGTCTTGCCCGACAACGGCCCCGGCCCTGCCGTGCCCGGAGCCGGCTGAAGGGAACTCATATTGACCCCGCTGGCGGCCAGCTTGTCGACCAGCGCCCGGTTGTGCGGCTCGTCGGCAAACGCGCGAACCGCGGCGGCAACCGTCGGACCGATCTCCGGGATCGTCTGGAGCGATTCGACCGAGGCATCGAAGATCGCGGGAATCGTCCGGAAGTGTCGCGTCAATGTGGACGCGGCTTTCTCGCCGACGTGCCGGATGCCGAGACCGTACAGCAGCCGTGAGGCATCGTTCCCCTTGCTCCGCTCGAGCTCTTCGATCACGTTGCGGCCCACCTTCCCGAGCTTTCGCGGGACCGCGCGTTCCGATCGCGGCGCGCGAGGCATGACCACCAGGTTCTCCAGCTGCCCGGCCTCGAGATGGTAGAGATCCCCGAAATCGCGGACCAGGCCTCGCTCGATCAACTGGTCGACGAGGGATTCACCCAGCCCCTCGATGTTCATGGCGCTCCTCGAGGCGAAGTGTTCGAGGCCCCGGCGGAGCCGCGCCGGACACGACGAGTTGTCGCATCGCCAGACGACTTCGTCATCGTCGCGATGGAGCGCGCTGCCGCAGTCCGCGCACGCGGTCGGCATGACCCACGGACGCGAATCCGCCGGCCGCAGCGAGATCACCGGAGCGACGACGCGAGGGATGACGTCGCCCGCCTTTTCGATGACCACCGTATCCCCCTCGCGGATGTCTTTGCGCGCGATGTCTTCGGCATTGTGGAGCGTCGCCATCGAGACCGTCGACCCGGAGACGAATACCGGTTCGAGAACGGCATAGGGAGTGTTCGCGCCGGTGCGCCCCACATTCACCGCGATGCGGAGGAGCCGGGTGTGCACCTGCTGCGCCGGGAACTTGAACGCCGTGGCCCAACGCGGAAACTTGGCGGTAGTCCCCAGCCGACCCCGCAGCGGGAGCTCGTCCACCTTGATCACGACGCCGTCGGTATCGAATTGCATCTCGCGGCGCCCGTCTGCCCACTCGCTGCAATACGCAATGACCTCGTCGATCCCGGTGCACGACCGATGGTGCGGTTCGACCGGGAGTCCCCACTCAGCGAGGGCCTTCAGCATTGCCGAGTGCGATTCGCTGACCCTCACGTAGGGGCCGGCTTCACCGGCCCGAGCTTCGTCGAGGGCAGCCGGCCCGTCCGCTACCAACTGATACACGAATGCCGACAGCCCCCGTCGTGAGACCAGCGACGGATCGAGGTTTCGCATCGCCCCGGCGGCGGCATTGCGCGGATTCTGGAAGAGCGGTTCGCCGCTCGCCTCGCGTTCCTTGTTCACCCGGTCGAACGACGAACGCGGGAGGTACACTTCGCCGCGCACCTCGACGCGGCCTGGCGGTCCACCCCTGAGCGAAAGAGGAATCGCGCGGATCGTCCGGACGTTGGGGGTAACGTCTTCACCGCGGACGCCATCGCCGCGGGTTGCGCCGCGCACCAGTCGGCCGTCCTCGTAGGTCAGCGCGATGCTCAAGCCGTCGATCTTCAGTTCCGCGACGTAGCGAACCTGAGAGTCGCCGAGACCCGCGACTTTCCGTACGCGCTCGTCGAAGGCGCGCAGCTCCACTTCGTTGTACGCATTGTCGAGGCTCAGCATCGGCGCCAGGTGCGCAACCGTCGGGAAGCTGTCAGTCGGGCGTCCGGCAACGCGCTGTGTCGGCGAGTCGGCGGTGACGAGGTCGGGATGTTCGGCTTCGAGACGCTCGAGCTCGTGCAGCAGCCGGTCGAACTCTTCGTCGGAGATCTCCGGGGCGTGGAGGATGTAGTAACACTCCTCGTGGTGACGGATCTCCTGCCGGAGCTGCTGGATTCTTGAAAGGGGGTCCACCCTACCGGTCGCGGGAGAGCACGTAGTCCGGCAGCGCCGCGAGGGCTTCCTTCTCCGGGCTGGGCGGGAATGCCGAGAGGCACGCCTTGGCGCGTTCGGCATACTCCACGGCGCGATCGTAGGCGAGCTGCGCCACACGGTGTTCGTGCAGGAGCCTGAGAATCTCCCGCCACTGTTCCGGGCTGACACTTCGTTCCGCCACGACCGAGCGGATCAACCGGCCGGCGTCTTCCCCGCCGCGCTGCAACAGCAGGATCACGGGCAGCGTCACCTTGCCTTCGCGAAGGTCCGCGCCAATCGGCTTGCCGAGCGCCACCTGGTCCGCGGTGTAGTCGAGGAGATCGTCGACGAGCTGAAAGGCAATCCCGAGGTTGAAGCCGTACTCGCGTAAGGCACTCTCCTCTTCGGGCGAGACGTCGCCAAGCATCCCGCCGATCTGCGCGCAGCCGCCGAAAAGGAATGCCGTCTTGCGGCGGATGATGTCGAAGTGCTCCTCCTCGGTGATGTCGACGTCCCCCGCCTTGGTGAGCTGGTAGAGTTCCCCTTCGATCATGCGCAGCGTTACGTCGCACAGCTCGCGGATCACCTCCAGCGAGTCGTAGGTCAGCGCCATCGCCATCGATTTGATGTAGAGGTAATCGCCGAGGAGGACCGTGATGTCGTTGCCCCATCGCGAATGCACGGCCAGGCGTCCGCGCCGCAGGTCGGCGCCATCGATGATGTCGTCGTGGACGAGTGTCGCGGTGTGGATGAATTCGACGACCGAGGCGTAGAGCACGGCGCGATCGCCGGTGTAGCCGCTCAGCCGCGACGCCATCAGCAGCACCGCCGGGCGCACGCGCTTCCCGCCGCTCTTCTGAATGTAGCGCCCCATCTCGGGGATCAGCGCGACCCG
Source organism: uncultured Acidobacteriota bacterium (assembly GCA_963810305.1). Taxonomy (GTDB): domain Bacteria; phylum Acidobacteriota; class Vicinamibacteria; order Vicinamibacterales; family 2-12-FULL-66-21; genus JACDCA01. The sequence goes on along the minus strand of CAWEMY010000011.1, from coordinate 658,127 downwards.
CGACTGAATGTGGCGATGGAACTCCCGCTCGACGGCGTCGAGGTCTTCGCGGATGGGCTCGAAAATCTGCGCGAGATCGCCGGCGGCTGCTTTTTGCGCTGTGTCGCTCAAAGGGATCGGATGGTGAACGGGTCAGCCCACAATACTGGACTTTCGCGCGCAGTGTCAACGCGCTAAGCCGTTGCAGACAGGCGAATTAGCCGAAGAGATCGGTGAAATTGCGGCGAAGCCGCGCCGCCATGTCGTCGCGTGGCAGACCGTGCAGATCCGCAAGGGCCTCGACAACGCGCGCCACATGGGCCGGCTCGTTCCGTTTGCCGCGGAACGGAACCGGCGCCAGGTAGGGTGCATCCGTTTCGCTGAGCATCCTGTCGATCGGGGTTTCGCGCGCGACGTTGCGAAGCTCTTGCGCCTTGGGAAATGTCACGATGCCAGCAAATGACAGATAGAAACCCAGATCGAGCGCCTGCTGCGCCATCGCCAGGTCTCCTGTAAAGCAATGGAATACGCCGCGGCGGCACCCCGTCTCTTCGAGCACGCGAAACGTGTCGGCCGTCGCTTCACGAGTGTGGATGATGACCGGCAGACCGCGCTCGGAGGCGAGATCGATCTGGGCGCGGAAGATCTCCCGCTGCACATCGCGTGGTGCAAAGTCGTAGTGGTAATCGAGGCCGATCTCTCCAACCGCAGAGGCGGTGCATTTATCGAGCGACTCACGCAACGTGTCCACGGCCCGCTCCGTCTGCCCGGCAAACGACCCGGCATGGTGGGGGTGGATACCCGTTGCGAACCGGGTCCCCGGCCACGCCGCTCGAATCACAGCCGCCCGCGACACCTCGGCTGAGTCCTCAGCTTCCAGGATGCACAGCGCCGTTTCGATGCCGGCCGCTTGCGCGCGGGCGACCACGTCGGAGAGGTCGTTGGCAAACTCCTCACCGGCGAGATGACAGTGAGAATCGATCACATTACCTGACCCGCGTACCCGGGGGGACGTCTGCCTCGAAGCCCACCAGCGTTGGTTTACCTCCGTCCGGACTCGCCGCCAGCACCATGCCGTTGGACTCGATACCCATCAACTTGGCCGGCTTCAGGTTGAACACGATCACGACCGTGCGGCCGACGAGCTGCTCCGGTTCGTACGCCTCGGCGATCCCCGCCACGAGTGTCCGCTGCTCGGCTCCGACGTCGACCGAGAGCTTGATCAGTTTTCGCGAGTTCGGAACTTTCTCGGCGGCAAGGACTTTCGCGGTCCGCAGCTCCACTTTCATGAAGTCGTCAATGGTGATCTTCTCCGCAGAGGGTGCGAGGGGTGCGACGGGTGCGACGGGTGCGGAGGGTGCGAGGGGGGCGATAGGTGCGATAGGTGCGTTCTCGTCCACTGATGTGCTCCTCGATTTCTGACCGGTGTCGGCGCGCGGCCACATGGCCGGGCCCTTTGCGATGATTCGCTCGGCGTCGCTCCATGCGGCATCGTCGAGCGTCACTTGCTCCGCCGGCTTTGACTCTCCCGCACGGCGAAGGATTTCGGGTGCCGAGGCCGGCATCACGGGCAGCAGCAGCACGGCCGCGATCCGCACCGCTTCGGCGACGTCGAACAGCACCTGGGACAGCTCGTCGCGCCGCCCGGGATCGCGCGCGATCGCCCACGGTTCCTTCTCGGCGATGTACTCGTTGGACGCGTCGACGATTCGGAACGCCGCCGCGATGCCCTCTTCGAGCGCGAATGCGTCCATCGCCCGGCGGTAGTCCGCAACCGCCGCGGACGCGACCTCCTTCAGCCGGCCGGCCGGGCCAGCCGGGGCCAGGCGTCCATCGCGATACTTCTCCGCCATCGTCGCGATCCGGCTGACGAGATTTCCAAGGTTGTTGGCAAGGTCGACGTTGTATCGGTCTTCGAACCGCTCCCACGTGAAGTCGCCATCGCCTCCGAATGCGATCTCCTTCATCAGGTACAAACGCAGGGGATCGGTCCCGAATTTTTTCGCCGCCTCGATCGGATCGATCATCGTCCCGAGCGACTTGCTCATCTTCTGACCATTGACCGTCAGGAACCCGTGGCCGAACACCTGGCGGGGCACGGGCAGGTTCGCACTCATCAACATCGCCGGCCAGATCACGCAGTGAAAGCGGGTGATGTCCTTGCCGATCACGTGCAGGTCCGCCGGCCACCACGTGTCGAACAGCGCCGGATCAGTGCCAAACCCCACGGCGGTGGCGTAATTGATCAACGCGTCGACCCAGACATAAATGACGCTGGACGGGTCGTCGGGCATCGGGATACCCCACGCCTGCCCGGCACGGCTGACCGAAATATCTTCGAGACCGCCTTCGAGCAGCCTGAGGAGTTCATTGCGACGGATGTCGGGAACCGTGAACTCCGGATGACCGTTGAAGTGATCGAGCAGCGGCCGGGTGTATCTGGACAGACGGAAGAAATAATTCTTCTCACGGATCCAGTCAGGCTTCGTCCGGTGGATCGGACAAAGTTCATCGATCAGATCCTTTTCCTGCTTGAAGGCCTCGCAGGAGACGCAATACCAGCCCTCGTAGAACCCTTCGTAGATGTCCCCCGCTGCCGCCATCCGCCGGACCAGCTCCTGCACGCCTGCCTTGTGCCGCGGCTCGGTCGTCCGGATGAAGTCGTCGAACGAGATGTCGAGGTGACGCCAGACCTCGAGAAACTCCTCGGCCATCCGATCGCAGTAGCTGAGCGGGTCTTCGCCGTTTTCCCGTGCTTTCCTGAACACGTTCTGGGAGTGCTCGTCGTTGCCCATGACGAAGCGGGTCTCGATGCCACAGAGACGCTTGTAGCGGGCGATGACATCCGCGGCGATTTTTTCGTACGCAGTACCAAGATGCGGACGACTGTTCACATAGTCGATTGCGGTCGTGATGTAAAAGCGGGACATGAAAGAGTCGATAGTCGTCACGTCGTTAGTCGTTAGTCGTTTTGATCCAGCCAGGCCTTTACGGCGATCGCCTGGACGTCTTTGATAGGCAGCGCACGTTCGCCGGCGATCCGCGCAACGTCGTCGAACTCCGGAGCAGCATTGACCGTCCGTCCGTTGCGCGTCGCGACCTTGAAGCGGATCATGCCGAGCGGAGTCGCGATCTGGCGCACTTCCCTTGCGAGGCGTTCGCGGGTCATTTCCTGATACCGCACACCGATCGTCGTGGTATCGGTGAACAGGATCCCGGTGAGTGTTTCGCGCAGCGCCGGAGTCGACAGGACCGTCACCAGCGTCCCCGGCCGACCCTTCTTCATCTGAACCGGCGCATAAAACACGTCCAGCGCTCCGGCGGCGTGCAGGCGGTCCATCAGGGGACCGAAGAGCTGCGGATTCATGTCGTCGATTTCACACGCGATCTCCACGATGCGCTCGGTCGCCGCAGCGCCGTCCTCGCCCACGATAAGCCGGAGCACGTTCGGATGCTTCTCCGGATCACGATCGCCGGCGCCGTAACCGATGGCGCGGATCGTCAACGGAGGAAGCGGCCCAAACGCACCAGCGTACTCCGTCACCAGCAGCGCACCGGTTGGCGTCACCATCTCCATCCGGACCTCTCCGGCGTAGACCGGCACGCCTTCGAGCAGCCGCGCGGTCGCCGGCGCGGGCACCGGAAACACGCCGTGAGCGCACGTGACGGTGCCACTGCCGACGTTGAGCGGCGACGACACCACCCGGTCCGCGGCCAGCACTTCGAGGCCGTATACCGCGCCAACGATGTCGACTATCGAGTCGAGCGCGCCGACCTCGTGAAGATGGACGGATTCGAGCGGTGTGCCATGGATCGCTGACTCGGCGTCAGCGAGGCGTTCGAACATATGGATCGCGCGCCCTTTGCCTTCTGACGACAACGCGGAGCGTTCGATGAACGACGCGATTTCTTTCAGCGAGTGATGCGGCGAAGCGTGATCGTGAGGGTGCGAGAGTGCGGGGTGTGATCGTGAGGGTGCGAGAGTGCGGGTGATCGTGAGGGTGCGCAGAGTGCAGGGGGTGATCGTGGGAGTGCGCAGAGTGCGGGCCACTGGTCACGGTGAATTTCGTCGCCGACACGCCGGCACGAAGGACGCGCCTGGCAGAGACGGCGTGCTCAACCGGCAGAGTGCCGAGCGCGGCGCGCAGGTCGTCGAGCGGCAACCCCAGGTCGAGCAGGCCACCGACAACCATGTCACCGGACACACCCGAAAAACAATCGAAGTAGAGCGTCTTTGCCAATACTCAACACCTGCCGTTCTCGCGGAAGCTGTAGTACTTCACATCCGCAAGCACCACGTGATCGATGACGTCGATGCCCATCAACACTCCAGCGGCCATCAACCGCTCCGTCAGCCGCACGTCGTCATCGCTCGGCTCTGGGTCGCCGGAAGGATGGTTGTGGAACAGCACGATCGCGGCGGCTCCGGCGGCCGCCGCCTCGCGGAATACCTCCCGAGGATGCACGATGCTGGCGTCGAGGGTGCCGATCGAGAGCACCGACGCGCGCAGCACGCGATGCTTCGTGTCGAGCAGCAGCACGCCGAACTGTTCGACCGGCCGGTTGCCGAACTGCGGTAGCAGGAACTCGGCGACGGCGCGCGGGCTCGAGAGCTGCGGCCGGATCTCACCGGCCCTCGCCAGCGTCCGCCGGCCAAGCTCGATCGCCGCCAGTACCTGCGCCGCCCTGGCCGCGCCAATCCCCGGCAGCCTGCGCAGCTCACCGTGCCGCGCTCGAACCAGGCCTGACAAGCCGCCCGCCACGAGGAGTGCGTTTGCCAGGTCGAGCGCGCTCGCACGAGCCCGACCATGCCCGAGCACAATCGCCAGCAGCTCGTTGTCCCCCAGTGCCGCGGCGCCGAGCCGTTCGAGCTTCTCTCGCGGACGATCGTAAGTTGCAACCGTCTTCATCGTATTCGATTTCCGTCGCGCACCCGCTGAACCGATCGACCGATGAGCCGATGGGCCGATCAGGCGGATATGCCGATCGGCCGACAGGCCGAGACTTGCGAATATACTGACCGCTCGATGCGCGCCCTGTCTGTCGTGCTGTTGCCGCTGCTGCTTCTCGCGACCGCCTGCTCAGAACCTCCTCATAAGGAACTCGACCGTGCCCAGGGGGCGATCGACGCCGCGCGCGCCGCCGGCGCAGAACAGTACGCTCCGCAGGCATTCGCGGCGGCCACCTCAGCGCTCAAACAGGCACATGACGCGGTGGCCCAGCGCGATTACCGGCTCGCGCTGACCCGAGCGCTCGATGCGGGCGATCGTGCCCAGGACGCCGCGAAAGGAGCGGCCGACGGCAAAGCCCGCGCCCGGAGCGAAGCGGAGAACGCGATCAATGCCACCACTGCGGCACTGGGCCGGCTGCAGGGGCGCATCAAGGCCGAAGGCCCACGCCTGCCGCGGGCCACGCTCGATGCCGCTACGCGGACGCATCGCGCGGCGGAGCTCGCCCTGCAAAAAGCGCGCACGGCCCTGGATACGGGAAATTACCTGCAGGCCAGCGAGACGGTCACCGGTCTCGAACCGCGAATCACCGCGCAGATTCAGGCGGTGGACGACGCCGGTGAAGCACGCCCGGGGAAACCGCCGCGACGCCGTCGTTGATCGCGCGTCGCAATGCGCGCGTCACCGGTGACCCGCCGAGTTGGCAGCCGCTGCTACCTACAACAACCGGCCGAGCGTCATTACCAACGCAACGATGACGATGAACCCCGCGACATCGAGGGCGAGCCCGTGCCGCATCATCGCGGTGATCGGCACATGGCCGGAGCTGTAGACGATGGCATTCGGAGGAGTGGAGATGGGCATCATGAATCCCATCGACGCGCCAAGTGTGGCGCCGAGCGCCGGCAATAAGGCGTTGACGCCGGCGGCCTGAGCGACCGCGATCGCGACCGGCACGATCATGTTCGCCGACGCGGTATTGGACGCCGCCTCAGACATCACGATCGCCACCGCGGTGAACAGGACCGTCAGGGCGAACTCAGACTGGTTCGGCAGCCAGCTGGTGATCCCGCGTCCCATTGACTCGGCCAGCCCGGTCGAGAACGCCAGCTCCCCCATCGCCAGCCCGCCGCCGAACAGCAGGATGATTCCCCAGTCGATGCGCACCGCTTCTTCCCACGTCATGGTGAACTTCCGCGCGCGCCACGTGACCGGAAGAACGAACAACAGGATCGCGCCGATCATGGCCGCGACCGCCTCGGGAACTGCCGCGGCATAGCCGCGTGGCGAAGCGGCGTCTCGCCAAGGCCCACGATTGTCAGCACGCCCGGAAGCAGCCAGAGAACAACGGTCACGCCGAAGGCCATCAGGACATTGCGCTGGCCGACCGATGCCGGACCGAGCCGGTCCAGTTCGTCACGAATGCGCGACGTCCGCGACATGTCCAACTTCAGACCGCGGAGCGACCGGAAGTAGAAAAAGGCGATGAGGAACCCGAACAGCAGCACCACGATCGGGACGCCGAGCAGCATCCACTGAAAGAAGGAGATCTTGACGCCCGCGATGCGATTCAGCATGCCGATGCCGATGAGGTTCGGGGGCGTGCCGATCGGCGTACCGATCCCACCGATCGACGCACCGAATGCGGCGATCAGCATCATCGCGATCGCGAACTCGCGGCTGGCATGCTCCGACTCGCGGCCTTCGGTCAAGTGCGCGACGATCGAGAGGCCGATTGGAAACATCATCGCCGTGGTGGCGGTGTTGCTGATCCACATCGAGATGCCGGCCGTCACGGCGCCGTAGACGATCAGGATCCGGAGGAGGCTGCTGCCGACCAGGCGTGACGACAAGGCGCTGTACGCGATGCGGCGGTCGAGGCCGTGGACGAACATCGCCTCCGCGAGCATGAAGCTGCCGATGAAGAGGAAGATGATCGGATCGGCAAACGGGGCGAAGGCGGTGCGCGCCGGGGCCACTCGAAGCGCCACCGCCAGCACCGGCCCGATCAGCGCCGTCACTGCGAGCGGCAGTGCCTCGGTGATCCAGAGCACAACCATCATCGCAAGGATGGCGGCGAGCCGATGTGCCGGCGCGGGGATCGGGAGCGGAGCGGCCAACAACGCAATCAGGAGAGCCGGCCCGAGGAAGAGGCCAGCGGTACGCCGCCGGCGGTTGAACAACTCTTCGGCGGGTGAGTAGACCTCGACCGAGCCGGCGGCTTCGTGCGCCTTACGCATGCGACGCCGCTCGCCCCTGCCAGTCGCAGACCGCGATGACCTCCGCGCGCCCGGTGAGAAACAGCCCGTCGTCGCGCCACTCGACGTGCTGCGTCCCGCCGGGGGATTCGACGTCGAGCTCGCGCGCCGCACCGCCGAATGCGATTGCCGCCACCGCCGCCGCGCAGGCGCCTGTCCCGGACGCCTCGGTCGGGCCGACACCGCGTTCCCAGATCAGGATGCGGATCCGACCCGGCGCTTCGACCGCGGCGAGCTCGACGTTCGTGCCGGCCGGGAAGTGCGGATGAACGGCGAGCGCCGCAGCCAGGTTTCGCAGCCGATCTTCGGTGACGGCGCCGAGCACCACGCACTGAGGGTTGCCGACTCGGAGCGTCACTGCGTCAATCGGAGTACCGTCCACGTCGATGCGCGTCATGCGAACGTCTTCGGGAGAGCCCATTGCGGCACGGACCGTGACCGCCGGGCCGGTCCGCTCCAGCAACTCCAGACGCTTGGTCCCCGCGTCGGTGTCGACATCGAGGGCCGCGCCGACATTCATGTCGGATCGCAGTGCCAGCCATGCGGCCAGGCACCGAACCCCATTCCCCGACACCTCGGAGTAGCTGCCGTCTGCGTTCAGCAGCGACATGCGTGCATGCGCGTCACTCGACAGACTGAACGCAATCAGACCATCAGCGCCAAGTCCGCGGTGCCGATCGCAAACACGGCGCGTCAACGCCGGACGATCCGCCACGTGCTGGAGCTCGAGGTCGTCGACCAGCAGAAAATCGTTTCCGTAAGCGTGCGTTTTGATCAGCTTCAAGATTCAGAATTCACTAGCTTCGCAGCGCGCAGTTCGCAGTTCGCATCGCGCCGCGCCCCGCGCCCCGCGACCCGCGCTCGCGCGCGCGGACCCGCGCCCCGCGCTCACTTTCGACAGAAACCAAGCAAGTGCCAGCCAAATCGACGAACCAACGCGCGCGGCAGGGCGTTGAACGTGCCGACGAAGAATGTGTTGAAGAGCGTCCCTTTCCAGCCCCGGTGGAGACGCGACTTCACCGGAAAACGCTCCTCGACGATCTTGACGTCGCGGAATCCGCCCAGAAGCTGGCGGAACTCCGCGGCGGTGTACTTCTTCAGTACCGGGGCGTCCTCGTGCTCGAGCGGCACCTTCATCACCTTCGATAGCGCGTTCAGCCAGGAGACGCGGTTGTACACCTGAAAGACTGCTGCGCCATCAGGCTTCAGCACACGGCGGCACTCGTCCACCAGCTTCCGATCGTCGGCGGTGTACTGCACGACGCCGTGCGCATAAACGAGATCGAACGTGTCGTCCTCGAACGGGATCCGCTCGCCATCGGCTTCCCGCAGATCGGCTTGCAGCCCGCTCTGGGCGAAGTTTGTTCGCGCCAGATCAATGGCGGACTGCGACAGATCGATGCCGGTAACGAGCGCGCCGCCGCGCGCGAACCGCACCAGGTCGGTGCCGGCGCCACAGCCAACTTCCAGCACGCGCTTGCCACGATAAGCGTCGAAGTCGATCAGCCGCAGGAGGTGGTGAAGCTTCTCGAAGTGATATTGATCGAGATCGGCAAAGAATCCCGGCGTCCCGACTGGGTGCGTCGTGATCTCGAGGTCGTGTATGTGCTGGTTCCAGTATTCTCGGACGGCAGCAGTCGTCGAAGCGCCGGGGCGGGACACGGCGCCTACTATAAAGTAAAAGTTGCATGCGCCCACGCGACACAGACCGGCTCCAGGCGGACCCGTACGACCTGCTCGTCATCGGCGGCGGCGTGTATGGACTCGCCATCGCCTACGACGCAGCGAGTCGCGGCTTGAAGACGGCGCTCATCGAAGCCTCGGACTTCGGCAGCGGCGCCTCGTTCAACCATCAGAAGACCGTCCATGGTGGCCTGCGCTCGCTCCAGTCAGCGCGACTGGATCGGGCGCGCGAAGCGATTCACGAACGCCGCGCGCTCGGCCGGATTGCGCCGTGGTTCCTGCGCCCGCTGCCGTTTCTCGTCGGCACCTATCGATCCGCGGTCAAGAGCAGACTGGCGCTGCGCGCGGCGTTCAGAATCGATGCCTGGCTCGGCCGACACCGCAACGACGGCGTCGAGCCGGAACTGCATTTGCCCCGCGCCAAGCTGATTTCCAAGGCGGCCACCCTTCGGCTGTTCGCCGGAATCAAACCCGAGAATCTGACCGGCAGCGCGCAATGGTACGACTACCAGATCATCGAGAGCGAGCGGTTGACGATCGCCTTCGCGGCCGCGGCGGACCTGTCGCGCGCCGACCTCGCGAACTACGTCGAAGCGGTCGCGGCGATCAGAGACGACGGACGGATCGGCGGGGTGATTGCGAGAGACCTCGTGAGTGAACGCGAACTGACAATCCGCGCAAAGCTCACCGTCAACGCGTCCGGCGCGCGCGCCGGAGACGTGATGGCGCTCTTCGGCGTCCAGCGGCCATATCCGTTGCTGAAGGCAATGAACATCGTGACGTCGAAGCCGGCCAGCGACATTGCCCTCGCGGCGCCGACCGCAACCGGCCGAATGCTCACGCTGGTACCCTGGCGCGGACGCGCCCTGATTGGCACCGCGCATTCCGCTACGCCCGCGGACCCTCATGCGCTGGAGGTCACACCGCGCGAACTCGAGACGTTTATCGCCGAGGCGAACGAGGCGTTCCCGGCGTTGAAGCTCACTCGCGAGGACGTGCGTCTCGTTCATCGGGGGGCTGTCCCGGCAGCCGTGAACAGGTCGGGCCAGCTCGATCTCAGACCGGCCCCGGAGATCAGGGACCACGCCCAGGACGGTGCGGCTGGAGCCATGACCGTCATTGGAGTGAAGTACACGACGGCGCGTGGAGTTGCCGAGCGTGCCGTCGATATGGCGGGAAGGATTCTGGGCCGGCGATTGCCCCGTTCGCGGACGGCAACCACGCCGCTGCCCGGGGCCGCGATCGCGGACCACGAAGCGCTCGCGATCGAAACGGCGCGGGCGTCGGCGATGGACTTGCCCACTCCGGTCACCCGCCACCTCGCGGCGCTCTACGCGGAGGGATCAGCCGCGATCGTCCGTCTGATCGCCGAGCGTCCGGAGCTTGCCGAGCCCGTGTCCCCGGGTTGGGAGACGCTCCGGGCGGAAGTCGTCCATGTGATCCGGCACGAAATGGCGGTGCGGCTCACCGACATCGTGGTGCGCCGGACGGCGCTCGGATCGAGTGGCCATCCCGGCGCGGATGCCGTCCTCGGTTGCGGCCGGATCGCCGCCGAGGAACTCGGATGGTCACCCGAGCGCCTCGAACAGGAAATCGCCGACGTCGAGGCCGTGTACGCGATTTAAGGGATGGTGAAGCCCCGGAAAACCCAGGTCACACCGGCCGTGACACCGAAGCTCGGGTCGCGGGACGTCAGGCCGAAGAGCACTCCCCCGTCGACGCGGACGGTGGACACCGTATACCGACCCCCGATCCTCACAATGCTTCTGCTCTCGGTGCCCACCGGCACTTCTTCGGCGGGATGGAGCGACTTCCGGCCGTTGATCTCTCCGACAACTTCCAGGCCCTGGCCGACCGCGCGGGCAAGCGAGAAGCCGTAAGTCAGCACGTCGTTCTGCTGATCGCCGCGGATTGGATCCCCGAGGAGGCCGAAGCCAACGTTGCCGACGATCCGTATCGATTCGACAGTCTTCCCGACGAGACCCGAGACGTAGAAATCCATGGAGTCGGTCCCAAGGCCGCTCTCGTTGCTGGCATTCGGCAGCTTCGTCGCGAACCTCACGCCGAAAGCCGGATGACCGGCCCCTTCGGGTACGAGCCGGACCTTCGTCCCGATTACGATGTCATCGATGTCGGTGGTTCCTTCGCCGGTAAAATCGAGCATCGCGGCGAGCGGCGCCGGCTCACGCTCGTTCACGGACAGCCTCTGGTACGGGGTCCAGTCGATCTGAATTTCAGCGATAGAGCTCAGACCGAGGCTGAGACCGAGCGTCGGGACGCGAAACAGGTCGCCGGTAAGACCTGAGAGCGGATAGAACACCTTCCACTGCTGGTCGAATCCGCCTTCAACGAGTACCAGCCCGGAGCCGATCGTCTCAGGATCCTCGGTGACCAGCGGCCGCTGCTGCGCCTGCGCGGGCGCAGCAGCGCAGATCAGCAAGGCGACGCAGGCGACCAGCCTCGCTCTCGAACGGTGTGGCACGCTGACTCCTATCGCCGGACGATGCGCAGCGGCACGGCGCCGCCGGCCAGCGCAGCGTCGCGCAGTTCCGGCAATGGGTTTAGACGTTTGTCGAGCAGGTGACGGCCGGCGACGTTGCCCAGGGCACGGATCATGGAGTTTCTGATCTCGGGATGCTCCACTTCGAGCTCGGCAATCAATCGCTTGATGCGCTGCCGTTGAAGACTCAGATCACCGCAGGCCGGGCAACAGCAGCCGATGATCGGAAGTTCGGATGCCTTCGCGTAGGCTCGCGCGTCCGATTCAGTGATGTAGACCAGCGGTCGGATCACGACATGCTCGCCGTTATCGGAGACCAGGCGCGCCGGCATCGCCTTCAAGGCCCCGGCGAAAAACAGGTTGAGCAGCAGCGTCTCGATGAAATCGTCGAGATGATGCCCGAGAGCGATCTTCGTCGCACCGACCTCCTTGGCCAGCCGGTACAAAACGCCCCTCCGCAGCCGCGCGCAGAGCGAGCATGGCGTCTCGCTCGCCTCCAGGATGTCGTCAATCGCATCGCCGATGTCGGTGTGCTCGATCCGGTACTCCCACCCGCGCTGCTCGCACGTCCGGGAGATCAGATCGTGGCGATACCCGTTGTAGCCGGAATCGACGGTGACGGCGACGAGCGAAAAGCTGATGGGAGCACGCCGGCGCAGCACGTCGAGCATCTGCAGCAGTGCCCAGCTGTCCTTCCCTCCTGACAGGCCGACCATCACGCGGTCGCCGTCCTCGATCAAGTTGAATTCGGTGATCGCCCTGGTGACTTTCTTGGCGATCCGGGTCTCGAGCGAAGAGGCGTAAGCCATATCAGTGCTTTTAGTGAGTCAGTAGTCAGAAGTTAGAAGTCAGTGGTCAGTCCCGCTCGATTATTTCACGCCGTAAGGGCGCGGACCGTCTCGGGCCAGGTCAATTGCTGACTGGCCGCGAATGCCCCGGCACCCAGCCGCTCAGCCAGCGCAGCGTCGTCATGCAGGCGACGGAACGCGGTGGCGAGTGCGCGCGCATTGGGCGCGCAGACAAAACCGCTGGTGCCGTCGACGACGAGCTCTGCCGGCCCGCCGCTGTCGGTGCAGGTCACCACCGCCTTGCGCGAGGCGAAGGCCTCGACGGTGACAAAGCCATAGTCTTCCTGAACGGGAGGGAAACACACGGCGCGGCATCGGGCCAGGTGCATCAAGAGTCCCTCGTCGTCGAGGCGGCCGGTCATGGTCACACGATCGTCCAGTGAATGTTGTTTGACCAAATTTTCCAGTCGTGGCCGGTCCTCGCCTTCACCGGCAATCACCAACTTGACGCCGGCGCCCTCGGGCGTCGCCAGTGCTTCGATGGCCAGATCCGCGCGCTTCAACGGGGTGAGGCGGGAGACCCAGAAGATGTAATCGCCGTAGCCGTCGCACCGATACGCGCGTTGGGGCGCGGGGGGATGCAGCACGGTGGATTGCAACTCCGGCCAGATCTCGAGACGCTTCTGGATTGTCCGCGACTGGACGAACAGCTCGTCCACGTTGCGGGTGAGCAGGTATCGGTCCGCGGCATGGATCAACGTGCGCCGGAGGCCCTCCTTCAGTCGGGCGCGTGAGCTCAGACGGCTGCGAAACGCGTCCCACTGATCGTAGTACTCCCGCATCGTGTGGTTCAGCCAGCACACGTGCCGCTCGTGCCGGACGGCGTAACTGGGGAACCGCAGCGAAATCACTTGATCGATCGCGTGTCCGTCGGTGCTGCCGACGTCGGTCATCCACGTGGCGAAATACGCAGAGGCCTGGCGGCCGAAACGATTCTGCGGGGTGATGATGACGTCGGCCTGGTGACCCGACTCGCGAAGCGCCTGGACGAGCGCGCGGGCGATCACCAGGTGACCTCCCTCGGTCATCGGCGGGCTCGAGGTGACGACCGCGATCCGGCTCATTCGACCAGCATCGGTTTCACACGGACTCCCAGGAACCGTGGGTCGGTGCTGTTGCCCAGAAAGATCGGCACGAACCCGGTATCGCTCGAGACCGACGCGACCCAGACCCAACGTGGCAACCGATCGTCGGTGCCGACATACGGAAAGCCACTCCCGAGCGCGAAAGTGATGTCGCGGGAGTCCTCCGCGGGAACGACGAGGTCCTGTTCGCGCCCGCCGACCCGCGCGTGCACCGTGACTGGGTGCGGCCCTGCATAGAGCGTCAGCACCAGCCGTTTCATGGGACGGTCGGTCTTGATGAGAAACTCCGCGCGGGACTCTCCTTTCACCCAGAAGCTCTTGTCGGCCTCCAGGAACCAGTTCTTGTCGAGGAAGTAGATTTGAAAGAATGGATTCCTGGTGCCTTGCGTGCCGGGATCGTTGCCGAACTCCACCCGCACACGGGAGCTGTCGGTGTTGATCGGGAGATCGTTCACATTGGTCAGCTCGACGGGCAGCCATCGCAGGGGACCGCTGTCGGCGTAGGTTCCCGGCGCCATCGATGAGGCGAATGGATTGATGATCAGCTTGCCGACGAACAGCCCACCGACGATCCACGGAATCAACGACAGAGCGAGTGAGGAGATCGGCGGGAGCAGGAAGAGAAAAATCCCGTAGACGCCCATGAAATACCGGTTCCCGACCGAGCCGCCGCCGCCGAACCAGGTGTGCGGCAGCGAAATGACGAACAACAGGATCTGCGCGACGCCGGACCCGAGCACGAGCCACTGCCACAACGGCCGTCGACGAGGAGCGGCGAAAAAAGCGAGCAACGCGAACACCGCGGTGGCGAAGTAGGCGACCAGCCCCGAATAGCGCCCCACGAAATACCACCGGAGGTTGTTCCCCAGGTTCGTCCAGAACACTCGCCAGTCGAAAATGATGCCGGTCAGCGCATCGTCCCGCGCGGCTGCCTTGGTGTTGACCGCCTCGAAAGTCGACGCCGGTGTCTGGAACGGGAACTCCCACATGAAGGTCTTGCGATCGCCTCCTTGATAGTTCCACTCTCCGGAAATCGCCGCATTGACGGCGAACAGTCCCGCGGCCAGCGTGCCGAACAGAACGCACAGCGCGACCGCGCGGGCGAAGTTGCGACGCCACAGCACATAGGCGAGCATCGGGATAAAGAGCAGCGCGTTGGTCGGTTTGGAGAACGTCGCGACCCCCAGCAGCATCGCGGCGACAAGATCGCTCCGTCCAGAGGCGAGCCAGCGAACACGACGCGGCATCTCGGCGGCCGGAGCGACCTCTTTATACAGCCAGCAGAAATACGCGAAGAAGACGATCGCAAAATTGAACAGCTCTGGTGTGATCCAGACGAAGTACACGGGGACGACGGTCGCGAGGACGAAGGCGCCGGTCAAGAACCGCGGACGGGAGGGCCGGCGACCGCGCATGCAGGAAGAGGAAGGCGCACCACGCAACGCCGGCGAGCAGCAGCGCGTGCAGCAGCAGGAAGCCGTTGGTGCCAAAGATCTTGACGAATGGAGCCGCGACGAGTGGATAGATGAACGCCTTGCCATAGAACAGCCGCGAGGAGTCCGGGTCGGGTTGCGTACGCGTCCAGACAAACGGCGGCCGCAGCATCAGCCCCCATTCGAGGACGTCACTGCCGCGTTTGAGGAACAACCCGGCTGGCCCGGTCGAGAATTCCTTCCAGACACGCATCAGATCATCGCGCCTGTAGGTCAGGTCCCCATCCTCGGCGAGGCTGTGGCCCATCATGTAGTAGGTCGCTTCGTCGCTCTGGATGCCCATCGCCGTGCGCGGAAAATCCACCGTCAAGGCGACGCCCCCGTAGACGAACAGGAGAGCGGCGGCGAGCGCCGCGCCGAGTCGGAAGTCACGCACCATGCGGCTGGCCAGACGTCAGGAACGCGAGGTCCGCGGTCAGGATGCCGCGGCGGTGCGTCGGCCGCGACAGCCGGTGCAGAAGCTCGTAGAGCTGTTCCATCTTGCGGACGAACGCCGCGATGTCGTATTGACGGCTGGTGTCGCGGGCGCCGGCGGAAAGTCGTCCGCGCAATCCCTCGTCGTCCATCATGCGGATGATGGCCTCGGCAAGGGCCGGCGCATTTCGACGCGGCACGATCAAGGCGTCGCGGCCATCAGCGAGCACGTCCATGAGGCCGTCGGCGTCGGTCGCGACGATCGGTTTCCCCATGGCGAGGGCCTCGAACACCGTCAGCGGGGTACCTTCCCACAGCGAGGGAAACACGCTGAGATCGAACGCCGACACCACGGCGGCGACGTCCTTCGCAAAGCCGTGGAACACGAATCGATCACCAAGTGACAGCGACTGGGCCTGATTCTGAAGGTCGTTGAGCAGTGGTCCTTCGCCCACGATGAAGAACTTCGCGTGCGGCCGTTCCTTTAATACCAGCGCAGCGGCATCGACCAGATACGAGTTGCCTTTCGAGTCATGCAGCCGTGTCACCGTCCCGACGGCGAAATCACCAGGTGCGATGCCCAGGTCCTGCCGCGCCGCGACGACTTCGCTCCGCGAACGCGTGCGGCTGAATTCGTCGAGCGGAACGCCGAGATAGACGATCTTCACCTTGTCGGGCGGAAGTTGCCTCGCCTTGATGACGAATTCAGCGGTGCTCCGCGACACCGCCAGCGCGAGGTCCGTGGACGGCTCGAGCACCGCGTCGGCGATCTTCTGAAACCACGGCGTGTCGGTGAGGTTCGCGTGCTCGTGCAGGATCGTCGGAAGGCGCCGCATGGCGCCGGCCATACGGCCGAAGGTGGTAGCGCCGTAGCCATGCAGATGCAGGATGTCGATCTTCTTCCGATCGATCACCTTCAGGAGGGCGGTCAGCGTCGACGGATCGAACTTCGATTTGTGCAGATAGGTGATGTCGACGCCGAACGACTCCAGTGTCTCTTCGGACAGGTCCTTCTTCCTGAGACTCACCAGGGACACGTCGAAGCGCTCGCGATCGAATCGCGGAATCATCCACGCGAACAGCCGCTTGACGCCGTGCATCCGCGATCCTTCCCACCCGAGATGATCGCAGACCTGCAGCACGTGCAGTTTTCTTCCGGCCGACGCCTCCGCGTCGTTCACGTCCGCACGGCCCCTTCCGGCTGCTCCCGCTGACCCCGCTGACCAACGATACGCGCCGGGATGCCGACGGCGATCGAACCGTCGGGAACCGATTCGCGAACCACGGCACCAGCGCCGATGACGGCGCGGCTCCCGATGATGACGCCGTCGAGGACTTTGGCGCCGGCCCCGAGCCACGCGCCTTCCCCGACGTCCACGCCGGCGGACGCGCCGTCCCTGGTCCAGTACCGCAGCCGCTGGATCGCTGAAATCGTGGTCGCCGCCAATCACGTAGCAGTACGCGGCGAGAAGGGTGTTCCGTCCGATCCGAACACGGCTCGCCGAAAACAGCTCGCAGTTGAAGCCGACGTTGGCGCCGTCCTCGACGTGAATGTCGCCGTTCTTGCACGACAGGATCGTGTTGCGGCCGATGAAGACCCCGCTGCCAATCGTAATGCCGGTGTTGGTTTCCCCCTTCGCGTCGACGAGGCAGTTGTCGTCGATCACGACGTTGTCGCCGATGTGGATCTTGTGCGGATGACGGAGCACGACGTTCTGGCCGAACACGACGTTGCGGCCGCAGCTCCCGAGAAGGGTCGGGTAAAGCGTCTTTCGCAACACGAGACCCAGCGCGCCGGGCACGTGTTGCGAAAACAGGGTGACGACTTCATGGTGAATCAGCGCACCCCAGCCGGCCCGGCCAACGACCAGCGCCGCGTACTTCTCACGCGCCGTCTGCCGGCTGTTGAACAGCTGTTCCTGTGCGCGCGGGATCTCCGTCATGGTGGATCGCCCATATGATAAGCGGCGCATGGCCGAAGCGCCTATGCCGGCAACGCGCGACGGTCGGCACGAATGGTGGATCTCTCTTGCGCTGATCGTTGCGGTCGTCCTCCTCCGCGCCTCGATCTTCGTCTTCTGGGAACGCTCGCATTTCGATTCCGACCAGGCAATCACCGGCCTGATGGCGAAGCACCTGGCGGAAGGACGTGCCTTCCCGGTGTTCTGGTACGGCCAGAGCCACATGCTTGCCGTCGAGTCGTGGCTCGCCGCACCGCTCTTCCTGGCATTCGGCACGTCGGTGGCGGCACTGAAGCTGCCGCTGCTGGCCATGAACGTCGCGATCGCTCTTCTGCTGCTTCGAGGATTCGTTCGCGAAGTCGGCCTGCGCCCACTCGTCGCAGTCATTCCGACGTTGTTCTTCGCGTTGCCCGCAGCCGGCACAGCCGCACGCCTGGTCGAAGCGAATGGCGGCAACGTGGAGCCCTTTCTCTATGGGCTTCTGATCTGGACGTTGCGATCACACCCGGTCTGGTGCGGTGTGGTGTTCGGTCTGGGATTCCTCCATCGCGAGTTCACGCTGTACGCATTTCTCGCGCTGGTTGTTATGGAACTGTTTCAGCGCGAGCTCTTCACCATTGCCGGCGTGCGCCGGCGGCTCTTCAGCGTCGGTGTCGCGGCCGCGGTCTGGATGTTTGTCCAGTGGGTGAAGCGTTTCTCGTCCGGCGCCGGCCCAGGCACTTCCATTGCGGACGTATATCGCCCGCATGACAACATCACCGAGCTTGCCAGCCGCGTCTGTATCGATCCGCAGACGGCAGTGAGCGGGCTTTACAAGCTGGTGACTGAGCACTGGCCGGTACTCTTCGGGTCCTTGCGCGAACCGCTGCGCGATTTCGCGATCGTCACGGCAACCAGCCAAGGTGCACCGTGGGCCGGTGTGCTGCTCGGTGGAGTTGCGGTAATTGCGGCTGTCTGGATCGTCGTGGCCAGGCGGGTGCGCGGCGTGGCCTTCTGCGCATACCTGCTGCTGACCGCGATCTTCTCGATCACCGGCTACGTGGTCGGCCGCTGCGGCGCCATCGACTTCTACTACATGCGCTACGAGCTGCTGTCGGTCGTCGGCATGAGCGGACTCGCAGGATGGTTCCTCGCGAGTCGGCCGCCGCTCGCCCTCCGCCGCCTCTGGCTCGCGCTGGTGCTCGGATGGTTCGTCCTGACCGCGGTTCCGCATGCGCTGCTCTGGGTCGAATACCTCCGTCAGCCGCCCGAGGACATCCGACGGACGCTGATTGCGCATCTCGACGCACGTGGCGTGCGTTACGGAGCGTCCCGCTACTGGGTGGCGTACGCGATCACGTTCCTGACCGACGAGCGGATCATCCTGAAGTCGAGCGACTTCGTGCGCATCCGTGAATACGAGCGGATCGTCGATGCGCACGCCGCGGAGGCCGTCCGGATCGAACGGGATCCCTGCCCCGGCGGCGAGGAAATCATGCCGCGGGTGTTTCTGTGCAGATGACAGGATTCGCGGGGCGCGGGGCGCGGGGCGCAGGGCGCGGGCCCGAACCGCGCACAGCGAACCGCGGACAGCGAATCCGCGTACGCGCGCACCGCGCACGCGCCGCACACCGCGCACCCGCGCACCCTAGAGCCACCCGGCGGCGCGATACCACTCGAGTGTCCGGCGAATCCCTTCCCGCAGCGACACCTGCGGCGCGTAACCCAGCTCCTCTCTGGCGCGGCTGATGTCGAAGGCGCGGCTCTTCGTAAAGAAATCCACGCGACGGCGGTAGAGCGGCGGCTCGAGGCCAAATGGCGCGCATGCGATTTCGCAAGCCGCGCCGGCAAGCCAGAACGGCAGTACCGGCAGATGAATTCGCGGCACCGCAACCCCCGCGATCTCCGCGATCAGAGCCACCAGCTCGTTCAGCGTCGTCACCTGCGCACCGGCGAGGATATAAGTCCGGCCGGCAGCCTGTGGGGCTTCGCCGCACAACCGGAATCCTTCGACGAGGTCGTCGACGTAGGTGAGGTGATAGAGGATATGGCCTCTGCCCAACGTGATGAATCGTCCACGTGCCACACCGCGGAACAATTTCAATAGACGCCGGTCGCCCGGCCCGTAGATGCCGGTGGGGCGCGTGATGACGACTTCGATGCCGGTGCGTGCCGCTGCCTCGCGGGCAACACGCTCACCTTCGAGCTTCGTCTCCTGGTAGACGTCGCCGGGTTTGAGCGGCGCGTCTTCGTTCGCCGGAGGATGCTCGATATCGCCGTGAACGCCGACAGTGCTGCAATGCACCACGCGCCGCGCACCGCCCGCAGCGGCGGCCGCGATCACGGTGCCGACGGCGTCCGCATTGACCACACGGTAGGCATCGCGGCTGAGACCCGCCTGGCGGTAGATCGCCGCGATGTGGTAGACGACGTCCACGCCGGAAGCAGCGCGGTGAACGGACGCGGAGTCGCGCAGATCTCCGACGACGTAGTCGATTTCGGGCCGGCTGAAGCCTTCAGGCCGGCTAAAGCCGGCCTCTACAGGGAGCTGCCGGACGAGCGCGCGGACGTCGTAGCCGCGCAAGGCCAGGTATCGGGCGAGGTGCCCGCCGGTGAAACCGCTCGCGCCCGTGACTAGGGCGCGCAACGCTCCGCCAGGACGGTCACAGGAGATCCGAGCAGCCAGTTGAGCCCGGCCCGCCGCAGTACTCCTTCGACGTGTCTTGTTGCTGCCGCCGATCCAAATCGCTTGTGCAGTGCGATCGGCAGTACAAATTGCCGCTGAACTCGTGTCACGGCGAACCCGTTCCTCAGCAGCGCGCGGCGGATGGAGTTGTCGGAAAAGACCCGGTAGGCCTCCATATGGCCGCCCGCAAAGTTCGCCAGATGGCGCGCGGCTGATTGGATCGCCGCAGCGCTCATCAGCGCCGGATAGTCGAACACGACGCGATGCGCCGACACTCGACAGAGTTCGGCGAGTGAGGCACGCCAGTCGGGAGTGTGCATGAGCACGCGAAGGCAGACCACCGAATCGAACGCCCGCTCTGAGAAGGCGAGCTTGTGTGCATCCCCCTCGGCAAACTCCACCTCGGCACCGGCGTGGGCGGCTCGACGACGGGCGACCACCAGCATCTGCGGCGACGCGTCGATGCCGGTGACGCGTGCGCCGCGCGACGCCAGCGCGATGGCGGCTCGCCCGGTGCCTGTTCCGACGTCGAGAATGCGCGTCCCTCCGAGTGGCTCGAGGAACGCCGCAATCACCTGCTCCTGCGATTCGGCGAGTAGGCGTCCGATCGGCCCGCTGAACCGCATCGCCTCGAACGACTCCGCCATCGCCGGATCCGCATAGAGCTCGTAGCTGTAATGGCGGGTCTTCATTCAGGCGAGGCCCCCGGCGATCTGGGGCGCAGTGTTGGTATCCAGATGCGCGAGCGCCTGCCGGGTACGGTCGAGATACGCCTCGTAGCTGTACTTGGTTTCGGCGAGTGCTCGCGCGCTTTCGCCAACCGCGCGACCGCGGGCAGGGTCGTTGATCACCGAAAGGATGCCGTCGCCGAAACCCTGCGGCGTGGCGTCCGTCAGTACCGCGACCGCGTCGTCGAGAACCTGCGTATGGGTCAGGAGGCGGGTCGCGACGATCGGCCGGCCGGACCGCAGGTATTGATAGATCTTCAAGGGAGTGTTGGTTCCGCTGCTGCGCGGAGAAACGAGTACATCGGCGGCATCAAGGAATGCCGGGATCTCTTCAGCCGGACGTTGACCGGCGAAGATGACTGCGGCCTCGACACCCGCACGCCGCGCTTCGCCGCGTGCCAGATTGATCTGATCCGCGCGGCCACCGGCAAGCACGAAAAGCGTGTCGGGGCGATTGGCGAGGACATGCCGAGCCGCGTCGAACAACAAACCCAGCCCCTGGTACGCCTCGAACGTGCCGGTGTAGAGCACGACGGGCGCTTCGGCAGGCAGCCCCAACTCCGCGCGGACTCGCGCACCCGATCCGCTTACCGGTGAATCGCCGCTGCCCGGAGCATTTTCAATGAGCACTGCCGGAACCGAGGCATCGATCGCTCGAACCGTTTCTCCCAGATGCTGGCAGATCACGATCACCACTTTCGACCGGCGTATCACCAGCCGCTCCATCCAGCTGAACGCCGCTCGCAGGAGCCGCGAGCGGCTGAACGCGAAGTTCGTCAGCTGCTGGGGCAGGCTCGAGTGCATGTCGTAGAGGTGGGGCACGCCGATGATCCCCGCCAGGACGACGCCGACAAAACTCCCTTCTTCGTGCGAGTGGACGAGGTCGTAGCGGTTCGAGAGCACACGACGCACTGCGGTGAACGTCAGCATGACGTCAAGCGCGACCTTCGCCATGGACGGACCGATTCGGACGTCGGTCACAAATGGAGGGCGGAGGCATCGGAAGACACGCAGTCCCGGCAACGTTACGTCGCGGCCGAATGGATAAGTGACGAGGTCAACCGTATGGCCGAGATCGAGAAGCGCACGGATCCTGTGGTACTCGCTGAACGGCGTCCCACGAGGCTCGAAAAACGGCTCGGGGGCAAGCATCAGGATTTTCACGCGCGTTGGCCCGGCAATCGCCCCGATCTGTTGACCGCGAAGGAGTTCTGGGTATATAATGACGGTTTTCTCAAGTGTCTTTTCCTCGTATCATACCGTCCCCGCGGCGCTCGAGCATCAATTGCGCGGTGGCGTTGGTGTTGTTCTGGCTGCCGTCCTGCGGCGGCGGAACACCGACATCGCCGCCGCCGGCCACGGGCGCTTCACTTGCGATGGTATGCCCGGCAAATATAGAGGCATCATCGCTCGGCGGGGCGCCTCTGCCGTTGAGCTATCCGATGCCGACGACGACAGGCGGCGCGGCGCCGATCACGATCACCTGCACGCCGTCGACCGGCACCATGTTCCCGTCCGGCTCTTCCGCTGTGGCCTGTACCTGCCGTCGACGGCGGCGGTCGATCAGCGACCTGCGGATTCTCGGTCAACGTGAGCGCCGTACCACGGCTGTCGCGCACACGCTTCATGACTTTCGGCGACAGCCTGACGGAAGGAAAGGTTTCGCTGACCCCACTGCTGGTGGACTCACCGTCTCATTCCTATCCCGCGAAACTACTGCGCCTGCTGACTGACCGATATACGGGCCAGGAAGTCACCATGCTCAATGAAGGATTCGGTGGTGAGCGAGCTGACGCGAGCGTCGACCGCTTTCGAGAGGCGCTATCTCGCCACCGCCCTGACGCCGTGCTCTTGATGCACGGGGTCAACGATCTCAACGGTATGCATGACGGTCGCGTGCAGCTGGCCGCAGACGCAATGGAAGAACTCGTCAAAGAAACGCGCAACAGCGGCCGCGCTGCGTTGGTCGCGACCCTGCCGCCGCTCGGCCCCGGTGGGAAGGCAGGTTGCCCGGAGTGCGTGGAACCCTACAACAGCCTCATTCGGCGGATGGTCGCAGCGAAGGGGGCGACGCTGGTCGACGTCCATGCAGCCTGGGGTGGACGTGCCGGACTGATGGGGGCGGACGGGATCCACCCGACCGAAGCCGGCTACGAGGTCATCGCCGGGGCCTTCTTCGACGCCATCAAACGCACGCTCGAAAGTCCGGCTGGCAAACAGTGACCGGCAGTCGCGTTCGCCGCGTCCTCGTACCGATCCTGAAGGTTCTGGTCAGCGGAGCGCTGATCGCCATCCTGCTATCGCGGATCGACACCGCAAAGCTCTGGGAAGTGGCGCGAACGGCATCGATCGCATGGCTCGCGCTGGCGATCCTCGTATACCTCGTCATGATCCTCGCAAGTGCATGGCGCTGGGGGTTGCTTCTCGAGGCTCAGGGGATCCCATGCAAGTTCCGATGGCTGACGTCCTCATTCCTCGTCGCGACCTTCTTCAATAATTTTCTCCCCAGCAACATCGGCGGCGACGTCATTCGCATCGCCGATACCGCGCCGGCGGCGGGATCGAAGACCCTGGCCACCACGATCGTGCTGATGGACCGCGCGATCGGCCTGCTCGGTCTGGTGCTCGTCGCGGCGATTGGCGCGACCGCCGGTCCACGACTCGTCGACGCCGGGCCCGGCATCGGCGCCCCGATGCTGTGGGCTGCATTTTTTGGCGCCAGCCTGGTGTCCGTACTGGTTCTTCTCAGACCGCGAGCCGTGCCGGCCCTGCTCCAACCGCTGAGGATCGCGCATCCCGAGTGGGTTGACACGCGGCTGGCGCGCCTCACGGGAGCCCTGGAGCGTTTCCGGCAAGCGCCAGCGGCCTTGATCGGGTGTTTCGCCGGCGCGATTTTCGTGCAGGCGGTGCTGGTCGGCTTCTACCTCGCGATAGCGCACAGCATGCAGATCCCGATCGGGTTTCTCGAACTGGCGCTGGTCGTCCCGATCACCTTCGTCGTTCAGATGGTGCCCGTCTCGATGAACGGCTTCGGCGTCCGCGAAGCGACGTTCGGCTTGTATTTCACGCGTCTGGGGTTGCCGCTCGAGTCCGCCCTTCTCGTGTCACTCGTTGGCGCGGCGCTGGTCATGATCTTTTCGCTGTCGGGTGCCGCGACCTACTGGATCCGAAAGCGGCACGGGCAGATTCCGGACGTCAGCGTCGAGCCTGCCTGAGCAGTAAACGTCGCCGTAACAAGGACTTGACGGTTCGGCTTTGAAGCTCTACCCTAAGTCCCAACTCCCCGGTTTCTCTGCGAAACAGCTCCTACAGTTGTTAGAAGCACGGGCCGATAGTGTGTCTGCGCACGGCTGCACAGCGGTGCTCGCCCCCGCTCGCGATGACGTAGTCGAGGAACACACGATGAAGCGATCCCTTTGTCCCGCGGCAGCACTACCTGCCCTGTTCGCACTGACTCTGGTCGGATGCGAGGCGTCGAAAAGCGAGAACCCTCTGAGCCCGTCCGTAGCCGGGCCGCTTGCCGGGGTCGAAATCACCGCACCGAAACTCCTCGAGCCGTCACAAGGATTCAAGGTCAAAGAGTCGCAGCTGCCGCTCAAGTTGCTGATCGAAAACTCCGCCACCACCGGCGTTCGTCCGATCGCCTACGCCTTCGAGATCGCGACCGACAGCGAGTTCCAGACGAAAGTCTACGCACGAAGCGGCGTCCCCAACGGCGACGGCGGGCGCACGACCGTCACCGTAGACGGTCTGAATCTGGGGCGACCGTACTACTGGCGAGTCCGGGCGGAAGACGGCGCGAACTCCAGCGCCTACGCGACCGCATCGTTCGAGGTGCTCCCGAAGCCGCTGCTGAACGCCCCGCCTCAGCGTGCGCCGATCAATGGGGAAACGACGAGCAGTCGGCGTCCCGAGTTGGTAGTGGGGATGGCCGAGAGGAACGCCGCGATCGAATCCGTCCGTTACCAGTTCCAGATTGCGACCGATGCCGGGTTCGGCTCGATCGTCGCCAACGGCACCAGGGACGAGGCAGGCGATGCGACGGGTTTCCTGCCCGACGGAGACCTGGCTGCCAGCACGCCGCACTTCTGGCGCGTCCGCGCGCATGACGGCGAGACGGTGAGTTCGTGGTCCGGCACGCAGACGTTCCGGACGGCTGCCGCGGCAGCACCGCCAGCACCAGGACCGATTCCCGCTCCCGGCGGCGGCGGCGGTCCATGCAACTCCAGCAGCCCCCTGGCCATCGTCGAGTGCGAGCGCAACAAGTTCGGCCACATGAACAGCGGCCAGGTCGTCGCCTTTCTCAGGAACGTGGTGGACTCGCTGAATCGCAACGGGATCGAAGGCGGACGCTTTGGCCTGCTCCTGAAAGACTCCGGCAGCAACTGCAACGGATACTCATGCGATATTCTGTGTTCCGGTCAAGGAGGCGGGCAGCGGCAGTGGGACGTCCTGATCGACTCCGATGGCTCGCAGGGCGCCATCTGGGGTGAGCTCGACCGATCGCACATCGTCTCGAGGCCGTGTGAAATCCGCTGAATGTGCGTAGACATCGGTTTTCACCGCGTGCTACGCTATGACGCGTTCGGCGACAGCGGAGTGCCGCCGGCGCGTCGGGTTCGTCAGCTGTTTGGTCACCTGCTTTCTTCCCAATCAGACTCGCGACGGTTGTCGCGGCGCAGTCGCCGGCTCGCACGGTGCGGGCGGATGACGGCTGTGTCACGGTGTCGGTGCCTGTCTGCCAGCGTCACTACGAGACGGTGAAAGGTCATTAGATGCGTTCGTTTTTCAGCGCCCTCGCGGCTCTCACGCTCTTTGCCGCGCCGGCGGCCGCACAGTCGACACCTCACAGGGTGTTTGCGAACATCAACTTCGGATTCCAGGCACAGTCGCAGGATCTTTCGCAGCAGGGCAGCTTCGCCATCTACGACGAGCTCGCTACCTTCGAGGCCATCCACGAGCTCGACGGCGGTCCGTTCTTCGAATTCGGCGGAGGGATCGGTCTTACCGACAAATTCGCCATTGGGGCGTCGTATGCCATCCGCACGACGAACAGCAGGGATGCGGCCGTCACGGTCAATGTGCCGAACCCCATTGGTACCGACACTTTCCGGACCGCGAGCGGAGTCGCCACCGGCCTCGAGCGTTCAGAACGCGCCTTTCACGTGCAGGCCATCTGGACCATCCCGGTGACGGTGGAATTCGACGTGTCGATCTTCGGCGGTCCGAGCTTCTTCCGGGTGGAGGATGACCTGGTCGAGAGCGTGACGATCGCCGAGGTCGGTGGAAACTTCTCGCAAGTCAACATCACGGACGTCAGCGTGCAAAGTCAGAGCAACACCGCCGTGGGGTTCAACCTCGGGATCGACAGCCGCTACATGTTCATGACCAACGTCGGCGCCGGCGCCATGTTGCGCTATACGCGCGGCAGCGTCGACCTGACCTCGCCGACCGGTGAAGCGGATCACAAACTCGATGTAGGTGGGCTGGAGATCGCCGCTGGTCTCCGGTTCAAGTTCTAACGACAATCATTACGGGATTTTGACGATGAAACACCAGACGTTCACCGCCCTTGCCGCTGCGACAGCAGTGGCGTTCACCCTCGCTTGCAGCAGCCAGACCGGTTCACCGACGTCACCGAACGGACTCGATCCGGCCGACTCGTACGCTTATGCAGACGGCAGCACCCTGAAAGTGACCGCCCCAGTGGCGGTGTCACCGGCCGGAGGGATCGAAATCGACGATACGAGTCCGGTGCTCGTCATCAACAACTCGACCGGCAAGTTCGTCCAGAACCTGGCGCTGAGCTACGTGTTCGAGGTCGTCGACGCGCAGAACCGCGTCGTCTATCGTTCCAACCCGGTCACGCAAGGCGGGGGCGGCCGAACGTCGCATGAAATCAACCTCGATCTCGCTCCCGAAGGAACCTTTACCTGGCGGGCGCACGCAGTCTTCCAGACGTACCAGGGCCCGAGAGCGGCAGTGGCATCGTTCAAGACCCTGAGTCGCTTTGGCGTCTCGTGTGCGCATCTACGCGACTTCATCCCGATCGTCGGATGCCGCTTCGACCAGCACGGCGGAGGCGGTGGAATGGATCCCGAAGAAACGATCCAGTTCATGAGAGAAGTTGCCTACGATCTGAACCGCGCAGGATTGAGCGACAGGGGCGGGTTTGGGGTCCTGATCAAGACCGTGGGGAACAACTGCCTTGGCTATTCGTGCGACATCATCTGCGAAGGGCAACGGCGGCGATCAGAATCAGTACGACATCCTGATCGACGAGAGCGATCCCGAACTGGGGTGAGGTCGAAGAGGTCACCGTCCGGGAGTGCGAAATCATCAGGTAAGTGACGGTTCACCGCCGTTCGACTCGGCGCTGAACCGAAGCGATCAGAACGAAGGCAAAGGGCACAAACCCTTTGCCTTCTGTCTTTTAGGTTTGCTCCGCTGCTCTACGCCTGTTACCATGTAAACCGTTCCTTCGAATGGCAACCGACACTTTCCGACTGCAGTACCTGGCGAAGACGGCCGTGGGCGTGCCCCGCGACCTCGTCAATACATTCGTCACGTCGAAGCTGCACGCCATCCGCCCGACGGTCCTGATCTACAACTGCACCTGGGTCTGCGATGCGCGCTGCACGATGTGCAGCAACTGGAAGTGGGGCGACCGCAAGTCGGACATGACGCTCGCACAGCTCGAGCCGGTGTTGAACACGCCGTTCTGGGGAGCCGTCGAGAATCTGAACATCTCCGGCGGCGAGCCGACGACGCGCAATGACCTGCCCGAGATGGTGGAGCTGTTCCAGAAGCACCTGCCTCGTCTGCGAAAAGTCGGCATCAACACGACCGGGCTGACGCCGAATCGCGCGATCCCCATGCTGACGCGGATCGTCGAGTTCTGCGCGCAGCAACGGATCCTGATCAGCATCCGTGTGTCGCTCGACGGCATCGGTGACGTCCACAACCAGGTCCGCAGCGTCAAGAACGGCTTCGACAAGGCGCAGAAGACGATCGAAGCGATGCAGGCGCTCGCGGCAAGACACTCGAACTTCTCTTTCGGGATCGCGTCGACGATCTTCGCCACCAACATGGCGGACGCGGAGAATATCCTCGCGTGGGCGCGCACCAAGAACCTCGACGTCGTCTTCAACATGCTGCGTTTCACCGACGCGATGCTGCACAACAAAGAGCTGCAGGAGACGATCGGCTTCCGCCCCCGTGAAGAGGCATTCATGCGGAAGTTCTTTCTCGACCGGGTGCATGAGGAATCGATCCTGAGCGGCCAGTCGTTCATGTATCTGCATTACGCCGACATGATCGCCAACGGCTACCACCGGACGATGCCCTGCCCGTTCCAGCGGCAGGGATTGCTGCTCAATCCGAACGGTGACCTGCACTACTGCGAGAACTCGCAGAAGATCGGCAACGTCCTCGACGACAGTGCCGAATCGCTCTACTTCAAAGCCGAGAACCTGACGCACCGCGAACAGATCAAGAACGAAACCTGCCCCACCTGCCTGAGCCCGTGCCAGGTGAACGTCGGGGCGATGAAGCAGTTCATTCCCTACGCGAAGTTCCTGAAACGCGCCTACGACCTGAAGCGTGCACCGGAGCGTCATCTGGAGACGTTGCCCGCCGCCGAACAGGTCCGATGACGGAGGGCTCGCTCGAGGCGGGCCCCTCGACTCCCCCTTCGGGCTCGCTCGGGACAGGCCCCTCGACTCGCGCTTCGCGCTCGCTCGGGGCTGGCCTCGAGTCGCGGTTGCCGTCAGTCTGACGGCCTACATCCTGTGGCGCGCTGATCCGGCGCAAGTCCTGCGCGCGGCTGCTTCGGCTGACTGGCGGTTTATGGCCGCGGCCATCGCGCTGGTGTTGGTCGACCGCGGGTTGATGGCGTACCGCTGGATGGTGCTGCTGTCGGCGCTGTCGCCGGGCACGCGTCCCCCCTTCCCCGCCGTCCTCAGGATCTTTTTCGTCAGTTCGTTCGTAGGCTCGTTCCTGCCAAGTCTGGCGGGAGACGTCTACCGAGCCTACAGCCTCTCGCGTCTCCACGTCAGCGGCGTTGAATCCGCCGCATCGGTCATCATGGACCGCGCCCTTGGCGTGCTGTCCATGGTGCTGGTCGCGATCGCGGCCCTTGCTTTCGCGCGCGAGATGATCGCGCTCCCGGGCGTGCTTTCGACGGTGCTGATCGCGGGACTTGGATGTGGCGTGGCCGCGGCGGGTCTCTATAGCGAGCGCGTTGCGTCGCTCGCGCTGGGGGCCGCCGCGCTGCTCCCCGGGCAGAAGACCAGGAGGCTCAGTGTCGGCGTGGTCGACGCGGTCCGCCGCTACGCGGCGCACCATGCGGCGGTAACGGTGGTGCTGATCGCATCGGTCGCCGTCCAGCTGATTCGCGTAGCGCAGGCGTACTGCCTGGGCGATAGCGATCGGCATTATCGGCGCCGCTGTGGACGTATCTCGTCTTCGTTCCACTCATTGTGATCGTGATGCAGGTCCCGATCACCATCAGCGGCCTTGGCACCAGCCAGTTGATGTTCGAGCTGTTTTTCGGTCGGGTGGGCGTGCCGGCACCGCAGGCAGTCGCGCTTTCGATCCTGTTCCTGGCGCTTGGGGTCCTGGGGACTCTACCCGGAGGCGTTCTCTATCTGATCAGGTCTCCGACGGCTGTGCCGGAGCAGGAACCTGTTTCGCCCCGCCGCGGGTGACTGCCGCGCGGGCGAGATTGCCGAGGAGCGTCGGGTACGCTTCGCACGGCGTCCAGCAGTGCGGGCAGTTCTCGTCGGCGACGTTCTTGCGCAGTTCTTTCCGGCGCGCCGACTCCCAGAGACCTCCGAGATCGAACCCTGAATCCCGCAGGTTTCCGACCTTCTCGTCCCAGATCGAGCATGGGAAGAGATCCCAGTAGGCATCGATGAAGCACGAGGTCTTCAAGGCCGTGCACGGCAACGGAGAGCGGCCGGTGTCGTAGTACGCCGGCACCAGCGCCTGATAGCGATCCTCGAGGAAGTTCACCGGGTGCAGCCCGCCGCCATTGCGCCTGCGATGCTCCTCAACCGCTCGCGCTACCTTCGTGTGATCCACCGCGACGACGCGCCCGCGGTTGTCGAAATAGTGGCCGGACTCGTGACCGATGTTGAGATGCAGCTCGGACGTCTTGAAGTCGGGGATCACCTGACGCACCGCGTCGATCGTCGCCTCGACGGCATCGGCGTTCTTGGTCAGCAGCGTCATGCCGATCACTGGCTGGAAGTTCGAGCGCCGCATCCCGCGCAGTTTGCGGTATGTCTCGACGGCGCGGTCCCAGCTTCCAGGCAGCCCGCGCATCTCCTCATGGATCGCCTTGGGACCATCCATGCTGATCGTGACCATCAGGCGTCCGACGCCACGCTGCAGCGTATTCTCGACGAGGCTGACGGTCTTGTCGCCGAACCAGCCGGTTGTCGGAAAGTTGAGAAGGAAAAGCGATTTGCAGTTCTTCTGGATGGCCGCGACGAGCTGATCCAGGTCACGCCGCATGAAGAGCTCGCCACCTGTCAGGTGTACCCATCGGAATTGCGGCCACCGCTCGAAAAACAGCCCGACCTCGTCGGGGGTCATCTCGTTCACGCTCTTCTTCTGCCAGATGTTGCACATCTCGCAACGGAAGTTGCAGTGATAGGTCGCGACAAACGTCACCTTGTACGGCAGTTGCGGCGCGCGCAGGTTGCCCGACACGATTTCTTTGAGCAGGCCGAGCTGGCGGATGGCGGACAGCGATATTCTCCTGAGAGGAACGAATGTGAGAAGCGTCTGATGGTACCAGAACGGGCTCGGAGGGTCAAGGCTGAAAGCCGCTAACCTCTTGACGGGCTTCAACTAAGCGCCTTATACTTCTCTTCTTCTGCCGATGCTGTTTCCTTCGCCCTGCGCCCCGGTGGCACGCCCCGCGGGGACTCTCTAACGCGTGGCCGCTGCCACCGTCACGGTAGTCATCCCCACCAAGAACGAGGAAGGGCTGATCGGCGAGATCGTCGACTCGGTCCGGCCTTACGGGGAGGTGCTCGTCATCGACGGGCACTCGACCGATGCCACCCGCAAGGTTGCCGAGGCGCACGGCGCGCGGGTGGTGCTCGATGGAGGGCGCGGGAAGGGGCAGGCGATCCGGCAGGCCTTTCAGGACGCGACCACCGATATTGTCGTCTTCATCGACGCCGACGGCTCGCACGACCCTAAGGACATTCCGGCACTGGTGTCTCCCATCGCGGCTGGCACCGCCGATCTGGTCATCGGCTCTCGGGGCAAGGGGGGCAGTGACGAGCTCCACGGGACGCTCGGTCAATTCATCCGTTACGTCGGGTCGCAGCTGATCATGCTGGCGATCAACTACCGTTGGGACGTTCGCTTGAGCGACAGCCAAAACGGGTTTCGCGCGATCCGCCGCGATGTCGGCAAGGCACTCGACCTGCGCTCGAACCTCACGACGATCGAGCAGGAGATGCTGATGCGCGCGCTGAAGCGCGGCTATCGCGTCTCAGAGATTGCAAGCCACGAGTACGAGCGCCGTTGGGGCACGTCCAAGGTGGTCGTGTGGAAATTGTGGTGGGCGTATCTGTGGTCGTTCTGGCGCAATATCTTCTGACGCCGGCGGCGAGCTGCCGATGACTGCGCTCTCGCGCAAGCGGGCGCTCCTGCTCCTCTCCTTCATCACCACTGCCGGGGCCGCGGTCCGGTTCTACGGTCTGGGGTGGGGTGCCCCGTACTACCACTTTCACATCGACGAGCATTTCGTCTTTGCGGGAGCGCTCGCAATTCGCGCCGACTTTTTCGAGGCGGCGAACTCCGCGAAGTTCTTCATGTATTCCCCGCTGCCGATGTACTTCCTGATCGGCTTGCTGGAGGCGTTCGAGCGCATCGCGCACCCGCTGAACGTCGCCCTGAAACAGGACGGCATCACGTTCATGATCCTCGGACGATCGATCTCCGCCGCACTCGGCACGGCGACGATCCCGCTCGTGTATCTGATCGCCGAGCGCGTCAGCGGTCGCGTGGCGGGGCTCGTCGCCGCGGCGCTGACCGCAGCCGGGGTCCTGCACCTTCGCGATTCGCACTTCTTCAGCGTCGATGTCTCGCTGACATTCTTCAGCATTCTGGCCTGGCTGTTTCTGATGCATGTCGCAGGCTCTGGAGCCATCCGCTCATACGTGGCTGCGGGTGTGGCGATCGGCGCAGCCATTGCGTGTAAGTACAGCGCCGCATTTCTGCTGCCTCTGACATTGGTCGCGCACCTCACCGCACCCGGGCGTCCGCCGCGCGCGCCCCAGTGGCGGCCATGGACGGCCTGGCTCCTCAAAGGCGCGATTCCGGGAGTTGTCGCGGGCGTCACGTTCCTGGTGCTCGATCCATTCGTCTGGCTCGAGTTCAACAAGGCGGTTGCGGGGATCGGCGAGCTCGTTACCGGACCCATGACTGGTGAGATCAGAGCGATCTGGGGAGCGCAGTTCACTACGGTGCAGCCCCGGTCGTTCTGGTTCACCAATCTCCTCTGGTGGGGCCTCGGGCCGGCGTTCGAGATCTGGGCGATTCTAGGCGTCGGCTGGCTGCTGTGGCGGCGCGATCGGTACGCTGTGATGGCTGCTGCCTTCCCGATCGTTTACTACATCGTTGCCGGCCGAACGATCCTTCCCTTCGCGAGATATGCAGTGCCGCTGGTTCCCGCACTGGCGGTGGCTGCCGGGGCCCTCAGCGCGGATCTGCTCCAGAGGCCGGCCTGGCGACGGGTCGCCGCGATTGCAACCGCGTTCGTGGTGGCGCTCACCGTCCTCTACGCCGCTGCCTACATGAACGTGTTCATCAAACCCGACAGCCGGCTGGTGGCCTCGCAATATCTGGTCAATCGCGTGCCTGCCGGGTCGCGCATCCTGATCGAACCCTCGCACAACATCCCACCGATGGGCAGCTACCTGACCAACCCGGATTTCAAGGTCGACTACGTCCTCTGGGGCAAAGACAGCGAGCGGAACGATTACTACCAGTTGTTCGCGTTGGACACTTACCGCTACCTCTACGACCTCCGGCCATCCCCCGAAGAGAAGCGCGAGTACATTCGAAAGCGCGTCGGACTGGTGGACTACATCGTTATGGACGATACATTCCTGCAGTTCTACCATCACCTTCCGGCCAGCGAGCACGGGGTCGTCAAGCAGTACTACGACGACCTGTTTGCTGGACGGCTGGGCTTCAAACTGATGAGGAGTTTCAAGGTCTATCCGCGACTCGGCGGAATCGACGTCAATGACGATGCGGCAGAGCTGACGTTCCGCTTGTTCGACCATCCACGGGTATTCGTTTTCGCGCGTGAGAGGGAGCGGACCACGACAACGCAGCCCTAAAGGGCTGGACGGCGTCCCCATATGCAGCCCTAAAGGGCGGACTACGAGTCTTTAGGCATTGAGCCGCGCATGCTAAACTGAAGGACCCGCGCGATCCCCGGTCAGACGTAAAAAGAATGGCAATAGTTACGCTTCTTCGTCCGCCCCTGCTCGTACCGACGTGGTCGGATTCAGGGCCGCTGACACCTCCCATCGGACCCGCCTATCTGGCGGCGAGCCTGCGGCAGGCGGGGCACACGGCTCGGATCGTCGACGGTCTCGGAGAAAACCCCTTCCAGGTCACGCCGCTCTTCGACAACAAGGTCATGGCGATCGGCTTGCGGAGCGAGGAGATCGTCGAGCGGATCCAGCCGGACACCGAGCTGATCGGCGTGAGCTGCATGTTCTCGCAGGACTGGCCCGAGATCCGCCGCATGATCCGGATGGTGCGCGAAAAATTCCCCGGGATCCCGATCATGGCTGGCGGCGAGCACATTACGGCGACGGCCGCGTTCACGCTCGACTCCACGCCCGAAGTCGACGTCTGCGTCATTGGCGAAGGGGAAGAAACGATCGTCGACCTGGCGAATGCGGTGGCGAACAAGGCGGCGTTCGACGCCATTCCCGGTCTGCTGATCCGCGCCGGCGGTGCCCACAAATCAACCGGACCCCGTACGCGCATCCGCAATCTCGATGACATCCCATGGCCGGCGTGGGATCTGGTGCCGCTCGACAAGTACCTCGATCACGGTCTCGGCTATGGTGTGGACCTCGGGCGGAGCATGCCGATACTTGCGACCCGCGGCTGTCCTTACCAGTGCACCTTCTGCTCGAATCCCGAAATGTGGACGACGCGATGGTATGCGCGCGACCCTGACGATGTGCTGAACGAGATTCAGACGTACCAGGAGCGATACGGCGCCACCAACTTCGATTTCTACGATCTGACCGCGATCGTGAAGAGAAGCTGGATCATCGACTTCACCCGGAAGATCCTCGAGCGGAAGCTGAAGTTCACCTGGCAATTGCCTAGCGGTACACGCTCGGAGGCGATCGACGAAGAAGTCTGCCGGCTGCTCTACGAGTCTGGTTGCCGGAACATGAGTTATGCGCCGGAGAGCGGCTCGCCCGAAGTCCTCAAGCGCATCAAGAAGGTCGTGAAGTTGGATCGGCTCGAAGCCTCGGTCCTTGGCGCCGTCCGCAACGGACTGAACGTCAAGCTGAACATCATCATGGGCTTTCCCGATGAATCGCGGAAGGAGCTGGGCCAGACGGTGCGGTTCCTGGCGCGGATGGGATTCGCGGGCGTCCACGACATGAGCATCTCGCTCTTCTCGCCGTACCCAGGTTCCGAGCTGTACCACCAGCTTCGCAAGACTGGCAAGATCCCCGAGTTGTCGGACGAATACTTCCTCGGCCTCTGCGCGTACAAGGACTTCTCTTCGTCGATTTCCTACAGCGACGGCGTGACGCCGCGGATCCTCAACACGTATCGAGTGCTCGGCTTCCTGACCTTCTACGGTGTGCAGTACGCCGCGCGACCGTGGCGAGTGGTTCGGCTGTTCATGAATCTCCTGCAAAGCCGGCAGGAGTCTCGCCTCGACAAGTCGCTGCAGGACCTCGCGCGCCGGATGCGCAACCGGCAGCAGCCGGTGGCGCCCGCAAAGCGCGCCCGCGTCGCGGGCTAGACAGGATTGTCACGCCCCGGGTTAGCGGTGCTGATGGTCGCGACCCTGGCCGGCGCCTGTAGCAGCCCGGCAGGTCCCGCTCCGCCGCCGCCGTCGGAAGCCCCGGTTATCAACTGCAGCGCCTCGGTATCCGTCGACGACGTCACCTCCACGTTGATGGCCGTCTCCTATCCGGCGCCCTCCATCGCTGGAGGAGCGCCGCCGGTTGAGGTCGCCTGCTCGCCGGCCTCCGGCACAGAGTTCCCGCTCGGAGACACTCGCGTGACGTGCACCGCGAGCGATGTACGCAATCGCCAGGCGACCTGTTCGTTCGTGGTTACGCTGCGACATCGGGAGCTCGCAATCACTCGGCTCCTGGCCTTCGGCGACAGCCTGACGGAAGGGGAAAACGGACGGCCGGTGAACTTCGTTCCCTTCTTCGTGGACCTCCCGAACGCCTATCCCACGATCCTGCAGGAGTTCTTCAGGGCGCGCATTCCGGGGCAGCAGATTACGGTGATCAACGCGGGACGAGGCGGTGAGCGAGTGACCGACAACGACGAGCGCCTGAAGTCCAGCATCGCGGCGCACCAGCCGCAGGTGTTGCTTCTGCTCCACGGCGCAAATGACGTGATCGCCGAAGTGCCGGCATCCGCCATCGCCAGCGCTGTGCGCGACTTCATTGACACGGCGCGGGAGCGTGGAGTCCAGTACGTCTTCGTCAGCACGTTACCGCCAGTCGCCCCGGGCAACTGTCTGCCGCAGC
Organism: uncultured Acidobacteriota bacterium; assembly: GCA_963810305.1. Taxonomy (GTDB): domain Bacteria; phylum Acidobacteriota; class Vicinamibacteria; order Vicinamibacterales; family 2-12-FULL-66-21; genus JACDCA01. Next base: position 622,781 of record CAWEMY010000011.1, on the reverse strand, counting down.
CCGCCGTTATTCGATGCCGCGGCAACGACGACTCGCAAGAGTTGCTGCTGGAGACGAATCAGCGTCTTCGCACGGTAGTACCTGCCAACGGCGCTCACCTGGTCGACCCGTACGCCGAGTTCGACGCCAACCGGTCGACGTACATCGATCTGGACGGCCTGCACCTGCGACCTGAGGGCAATCGGGCACTGGCATCCAGATTTCTGGACCGGATCATTGAGGTCATTCCCGCGCGGCAGCTTACTGGAATGGCGACCGAGTGGCGGCACTGACGCGCGCCGACGACCCTCCGCGAAGGCATCGCACATCACATCGGCTTCTGGCGTTCCTCACAATTACAGCCGGCCTCTCATCCGGTGTGCTGGCCGCGGCGTACTCTGCAATCGGCACGTCAGGTCTGACGGCGACCGTCACCAAAGCCGACCGCCCTTCGTCCGAGATCTTTCACACGAGCCATGAACGGCTGTTCTCCTGGCATTCGGTGGAAGCGCTCACGGCCAAAGCTGGCGGAGAACCCCCGCGAATCCGGTGGGATGGGTACCTGTTCACCCCCGAGGCGCGAGAATACGCGCTCCGCGTCGTCGCCGATGTACCGGTGTCGCTCTGGGTTCAAGGCCGCCGGATCTTCGACAATCACGGCGAACCGGGCACACCGGCCGTAACCGTGTCGTTGACGGCCGGGCAGCACCTGATCGGCATCGATTACGGTCCGGCCGCCCGCGCCACCAGTGTCGATTTGCAGTGGGACGTTGGCAACCCGTACCGGCTCACGGCGGTGCCTCTCGAGGCGCTATCTCCGCGTCCCTTACCGGTCTGGAAGTGGCGGGCCCGGGCCTGGGGGCCGTCCGCCACGCTCGCGATCGCGGCGCTTTGGTCGGGACTCCTGATGTGGACGGCCTCGCTTCCCGTCTGGCGAATGGCGCGGCGTGAACTCGAGTGGACGCTTCCGCTTGCCGCCAGCTTTGCGGGGCTGACGATCATTTTCGTCGCGGGAATCTCGTGGGGAGGTACAGCCGGCTGGGCGCCGGACGAGATATACCCGCCGGCGATCCTGGACGGGGTACGCCAGCGCTTCTCCGCTGGATGGCACGGCGGCATCTACCCTCCCCTTCACCATTACCTGCTGGCACTCGTCTTTGCGCCGGTGTTCGTCGGCGTGACGCTCGATTGGGTATCGCTCTACTCGGGGGCTACCCAGATGGTGCTGATCGTTCTGGGGCGGCTTCTCAGCGTCGCGATGGGCCTGGCCACTCTGCTCGGAGTCGCCCTCCTTGCTGCGCGAACGATAGACCGCCGCCACGCATGGCCTGCCGCCCTGTGCGCGGGCGTCTTCCTCCCCTTTCCGTTCTATGCAAAGACGATCAACGTCGACGTACCGTACGTCTGTTGGTTCGTCTGGTCGATGGTGTTCCTCTGCGAGCTTTATCGATCGGCACGCGTGCGCAATGCCGCGGCACTGGGCATCACAGCGGCCGCGGCGGTCGCAACGAAGGATCAAGCCTACGGCCTGTACATCCTGCCGGCCGCGATGCTGTTGTGGCGATATGGTCGTTCACGGCAGGGATGGCTGGTGCTCGCGACGGGCGCGCTGGTCGCGGCTGCCACCCTGGCCGTCTGCTACAACGTGGTCTTCAACCGCGCAGGGATGTTCGAGCATTTCGCGTTCATCGTCGGGCCCGCCAGCTCGGGGTACCGGATGGTTGCGCCTGGTATGCACGGCCAGTGGCTGCTCCTTCAAGCCTCAGTGGGACAGGTTGTGGCCAGCCTCGGCATCGCCGGGCTGCTATTCGTGATCGGCAGCGTCGGTTCGCCTCACTACGGCCGCGCCCGTTGGGTCTTCGCAGTCATGCTGCTTTCGACGCTCTCGTACTACGTCACGTTCATCGCGGTGGCCGGCTACGTCTATGACCGCTTCCTCCTGCCTGTTACCTGCATCCTGGCGTTGTGCGCTGCGATCGGTTTGCGGCGCTGGCTCGACGGTACAGCCGGCGTGCGCATCGCGGGCCTCGTCCTGCTGGCATGGCTTGTCGCCAGGGGAGCCTCAGTTGATCTCCTGCTGCTGCGCGACAGCCGTCTAGTGGCGGAAGAGTGGCTCGAAGGGCAGGTGCGTCGAGATCAGACTGTCGCAGCCGTCAACCAGTACGGCTACCTGCCACGGATCCGCCAGTTCAGATGGACGTGGATCGCACCCTCCATCCCGGCAACGCGTGCAGCCAGACCTGATTTCATCGTGATCAACCGGGAGTACGTCGAGCGGCTCCTGGGAGGCACCGAGGAACGGCAATGGATTGAGTGGCTCGAATCGGGCGCCGCGCCGTACGAAGAGGCGTTCCGGTACAAGGCCACGCTCGGGTGGTCTCCGCTGGCGTGGGACGATCGTTTCACCGATCGCGCCCAAGACTCGCTCACGAATCTGGACAAGGCCAATCCGGAGATCGTGATCTTCCGGAACCGGGACCGGGGATCGATCTCGCATTGAGAAGACCGAGGGAAGGGGCTACTGGCGACGGGTCGCGGCAAGCATCATGACGCCAGGGGTGCCGTCGCGCCGCCGGATAAACCGATCCTAACGCCGTTCCGCGACGATGATCTGAACCCCCGTCACGCCGCGAATGGCGCTCCAGTTTTCCGCCAGTATCAAAGGCGGATCACGCGGGGGATCGACGAGCAGGATCAACGCGCGTTGCCCCGACACCCGCGCGAAGACGCCACGCGCTTTCACGTCAGCCAGCGAGCGTACCTCGTCCCCCTCGAGAAACTCACCGTCGAGCCGAAGGCCATCGAGGAGCGCCAGCCCGCTACGCCAGGCGGTCAGGCATGCGGCTTCGCGGCCAACCGGGATTCTTGCCTGCAGCCCCCCCTCGTAGTGGAACGTCGCTGCCATCCCCGCCAGCCTTGTCAGTGCCGCGGCCGCCGCGAATCGCGACGGTTCGTTGTCGCGGCGTCCCGGTTGATACTCGGGCCCGGCTCCCATCGGTTCGTCGCTGACAATTGGTTTCTTCAATTCGCGCACGCGGCGCGCTCCGTCGCTCAGAGCGAGGACGTGGTCCCATTCCTTCTGCCCGCGCGCAAAATGGAATGTCGCGTAATCGCCTGCCGCGTAATCCTCGCCGAATTCGACCGATCCGAGCGCGACGACCAGAGGCTCGGGCAGTAGATCCGCGAGCCGCTTCGCAAACGCCGGGTCGTGAAGGCGCTCGTCCTGCGTCGGATGCCCAGGCTCGTTGGCGATCTCGATGAAGGCGTTGCCTTTTTCGGTGGCGACGCGTCCGATCTCGCGAATGTGGGCTTCGTAGTCGACCGGGACACCCTTCGTGTCGGCAAACGCGACAATCTCAACGGCTATGCCTCTCTCCTTCGCGAGATCGAGGAGTCGCGGCAAGGCAGCGCGTCCGGCTTCCGGCGTCAGCTTGAAAAGATGCCGCGCCATCAGCAGTACGCGGACGACGTTCAACTGCTCGGCGCGCGCCCAGTCGAGATAGGCGACGGCCTCCTGCTCGCGTCCCGCGGCAATCATTTCCGCGAGACGGAACGCGGTGATGCCCCTCCAGCTGAACGGCCGGCCGGCGGCGTCCGCGAAGCCTGTGCCCACGACGCGCAATGGGAATGCCGCCGAGAGCGTCGCGGATGGTTGGGAAGCGGGTGCTTGAAGGGGCGCGGTCTGCGCGGGCCGCGCAGGCGCAGCTTGCGCGGGCTGCGCTTCCGACGTCCGCCCGCAGGCGGCCGTCAGCGCGACGACGGTAAGGATTCTGAGTAGTCGCACTCAGCGCGCGTAGGAGGAATGTGAAGGCGCCAGTGTCTCAAACGCCTCGAAGTCGCTGGAACACAGATACCACCGCGCGTCCTTCGTCGAGTACGCGGCGGCCAGGAAATCCTCCCCTTCGGCAACGCTGCGGCTCCCCTGGAACTTCTGCGAGTCCCAGTACACGGGAACGACCGCGCACGCATCCCCCGGGCGGCCACGGAACGGACAGAAGCTGCGGAAGCTCACCGATACCTTGCCGTCGCCGATGCGGGAGTTGATCATCTGGAATTCAGTGTAGTGGCGGATGACATCCTCCTTTTCGGCCTCGACGTCGGCAGGGCTCGGACAGGCTCCAGCATTGAAGTTGCGCATGATGTATTGCCAGTCCTTGATGTTCGTGTCGGAAAAATCCATAAGGAACTGCTCGGCCATGCGCCGCACTTCGCTGGTGGAGTCGTGGAGAGCAATTTCCACGCTCGAGGTCACCTCGTGAGAGAAGTTTTTCGGCTGACCGGGATGCCCGTAGTTCTCGACGATCTTGAGAGTGATCGTCACCTTGGCCGGTGTCGTCGCGCTATCAGGCGCGGTCCAGGCGACTGTCTTGCCGGTGCCGTCGAACGTGCCGGCCGTCGCAGTCCACTGGAACGTCAGCTCCTCGATGGGCGTCTCCGGGTCGCTCACCGTCGCGCTGACGTCGATTCTTTCCTTCAGGTCGGCGAACCGCGGCGGTTGCCGCTGACGCCGTCCCTGCGCGACGATCGTTTCGATTGTCGGCGCGACGTTGCTCGGCGGCAGCACCGGCGGAGGGGGTGTTGGCGGCGGTGAAGGCTGAGGGGCGGTCGGCGTGCCGCCGCCACACGCGGTCAGAACCGCCGCTAAGACGAACGGCAGAACGCGCGCGAGTATTCCCGGCCCGTCAGGAGATCCAGACACGGTCCGACCTCCTTCTCTCCTCTTCGCGAGACGGCAGCTCGGTCTCGAGAATCTCACGGATGACGTAAATCGGTTTGTTCTGGGATTCGTGATACGTGCGCGCCTGCATTTCGCCGAGCAGTCCCATCATCAGAAGCTGCCCGCCAAAGAGTATCAGGAGGACGCCGAGCTGCAGCAGCGGACGGTTGGCGATACCCGGGTTATACGCGATCTTCAAATAGACCATGTAGCCGCAGACCAAGGTGCCGGCGAGTCCCATCGCGAGCCCGACCGGACCGAACATCTGCAACGGACGCGTGGAGTAGGTGCTCAGGAACTTGACCGTCATCAGATCCAGAACGACCCGGATCGTCCGCGAGATGCCGTACTTGGAAACACCGTGCACCCGCGGGTGGTGCGTGACGATGTGCTCCACGATCTGCACTCCCTGCTCGGCGGCTATCGCGGGCAGAAAACGGTGCATCTCGCCATAGAGCCGCATCGACTTGACGACCTCGGCGCGGAACACTTTCAACGAACAGCCGTAGTCGTGGAGCTTCACGCCGGTGGCGAACGAGATGATCGCGTTGGCGATCATCGACGGCAGACGGCGACTCAGAAACGCGTCCTTCCGGTCCTTCCTCCACCCGGCGACAATGTCGGGCCCGGCTCGGGCAATGTCGACCATCGCGGGAATGTCCCTGGGATCGTTTTGAAGGTCGCCGTCACATGTGACGATGAACCCGCCGCGTGCGTGGGCAAATCCGGCAGCAAATGCGGCGGTCTGCCCGAAGTTGCGCCGAAAGCGAATCACCCGCAACCGGGGGTCCTGCGCCTGCAGCTCGGCCAGCAGCGTGAACGTGTCATCGCGGCTGCCATCGTCGACGACGATGATCTCGTAGGGACGCCCGTACTTTTCCAGTGCATCGGTCAGCGCCACGTACAACGGTCGTACGTTGGGAGACTCGTTGCGCACGGGCACCACGATGGAGATCTCAGGGAGGATCCTCAATGCTGTAAACGATTGATTATACAGAGCTTCCAGCCGACGCGTCAACGCGCCGACGGCGCGACCACCACATCCACGCGATGGCGGCGATCGCAACGATGGCGGCCAGCCACAGGGACACGACTCTCGCGTTCGATTTCAGGAAATCGAGCGCCCACTCCCCGTACCAGAGGGCGAGCAGGCCTTCCCCGAAGTATCGGACGCCACGGCCGATGGAGACAGCCACGAGGAAGTCGAGCGGCCGGACGCGGGCGGCGCCGGCCGTCAACACGAAGATCTTGAAGGGCACCGGCGGCGGCAGGATGGATGGGATCGCGACCGCGAGGAGCCCGTACTTCCTGAACACGGCGAACGCGCGGTCGACGTGACTGCCGCGAAGCCGCTTCCGCATGAACGCCTCTCCCCCGCGCCGGGCGAGCGCATAGAGGACGTAACAGCCGGCAATTGATCCAATGGTGGGGAGCGCGGTGTACCAGAGAAAGCGTTCCGGGTGCTTGGCGACGAGCAGAATGATCAGGACGTCGGTGACTTCCGGAAACGACAGGAAGGAGGAATCGAGAAACGAAATGACAAAGAGGCCCGGCCCGCCAAGTGCTACGGCGACGCCCTGCACCCAGCCGAGGAAGCGCGACATCGTTGAGAGTGTAGACTAGACGCGCCCTGGCCAGACATACGCGTACGGCGATCTTCATCGCCGCTGCGACCGCGATCGTCGGCGCCGCCGCAGCCATCTACTACGCGCGGCTCGGTCTCACGCTTACCCACTACGATGCCCGCGCGCATCTGGTCGTCGCCCGGCGCATTTTCGACAGCCTGACGCCTGGCTGGCAGCAGATCGGCGCGATCTGGCTGCCGCTGCCGCATGTCCTCAACATGCTGCCGGTGCAGGTGGACGCCTGGTATCGGAGCGGCGCTTCAGGCATTGCCATCTCAGTCGGGTCGCTCGCGCTCGCGACCGGGGCGCTGGCCTCACTGCTGCTCCGCCTCACTGGTTCGCTGACCGGTGCGCTGACCGGCGCGGCGTTGATCATCCTGAACCCGAACGTCCTGTACTTGCAGAGCACGCCGATGACCGAGCCGCTGCTGTTCGGTCTCTCATTCCTGGCAGTTGCGGCGACCGCCCGATGGCTGGACGACTTTCCTGCGCGCACACCGTCGGCCGCCGGGGCGGTACTGGCGGCTGCCTGTCTGACGCGGTACGAGGCGTGGGCGATCACCGGCGCCGTCGTGGTGCTCGCCAGCGTACTGCTGCTCCGGCGCGGGCATCCGGCTCGCGCGACTCTCCGCGCCAGTGCCTGGCTCGCACTCTGGCCGGCGATAGCCATTCTCGTCTTCACCGTCAACAGCCGCTGGGTCGTTGGCGACTGGTTCGTCAAGGGCGGATTCTTCGTACCGGAGAACGTCGAGGCGATCGGCAATCCGGCCGAGGCCTGGCGGCAGATCGATGACGGGTTGCGGCAACTGTCAGGCCGTGCTCTGGTCTGGGCTGGTTATGCCGGCGCGGCAGCGGTAGTGGTTGCCGCACTCCGCTCGACCGCGCGCTCGTCACTGGCGCTGCTGCTCGCGCTGGGCGCCGCCGCGGCCCTCCCCATGGCCGCGTACCTTCAGGGGCACCCGTTTCGCATCAGATACGACCTGCCGCTGGTCGTCGCCGCTGCCGCGCTCGCTGCGGCGGGGATCAGTGTGGTGCACCGACGAATTCAACCGATCGCCGCCTTGTTGCTGCTGCTGATGGTGGTCCGCGAAGCGACGCCGCTCGATCGCAACGCGCCACTCGTTCGTGAATCGCAGCGCGAAGCTGCGGCCATGACGGGGCGCCGCGCGGTCACCAGCTATCTTCAAAGCCACTACGACGGTGCCACCATCATGATGAGCATGGGATCGCTCGGGCATTACATGCACGACCTCTCGTCGATCGGCTTCGACATCAAGGATTTTCTGCACGAAGGCAACGGCAAGCCATGGGAATTCGCGATGCTCGGTCCAGCAGGGCGTGTCGGCTGGATCGTGATCGAGGAACAGGCGGAAGGTGGCGACGTGCTCTATCGCGCGTCCAAGCGCGACCGATGGCTGAATGGATTCGAGAGAGTGGCAGAGGGAGGAGGAGTCACTTTGTATCGAGCCAGCGGTGACGGAACGGGCCGACGGTTTTCAACACAATGACACCAAGATCACTAAGGCCACAAAGAAGAACACAAACATTTAGGGTTTGCTTCGTGCTCTTAGTGGTCCTCGTGTCTTCGTGCCGAAAGCCGTCGGCTCGTTCAGCCACTCAGAACCGAAAGTGGAGATTGAAGTTCGCGGTCCATCCGCCGAGATCGACGCGGTCGCCGAAAAAGCCGGCCGAGGCTCCACCAGTGTCGGCGTCGGCCTTCTGCCAGCGAAATTCGCCGCCTACCGTCCAGACGTCCTGCACCAGGAAGCGCAGGCCGCCGATCACGACCGGCGAGACCTCGGTACCATCGGCGACGTAACTTTCCCGGAAGATCGTGTCGTCGGAGAAGTCCACGAACTCTCCGGTTTCGCTGTAGCGCCAATTCAGTATTCCGACGCCGATGCCGAAGTAGGGCTGAACGGTGGAGTTACGGCCGGTGGGAATGAACCGGACACTCGCGGTCACCGGGATGATGCGGAGCTTGAACTCCTGCTCGATGAGGCGCCCGTCTTCGTGTGTCGCAAAAAAAGGATCGTAGACGCTTGGAGCCGTACTCTGGTAGTAGCTCACATCGGCCCCGACTTCGATGTGATCGGTGACGCCGAACAGATACTCGCCGCCGAAGCTGAACCCCTTGAACTCGTCGAGGTCGAAAATGAACGTGCTGCGGTTCTCTACCAGGACGTCTCCTTCGACCCGTGAATCTTCTCCTTTGGGAAAGAACCCACCGAGATTCACGCCGAACGAATGGCGTGTATCAGCCCCGCTGACCCGTGTGATTTGTGCCTCAGCCAACGAGGGGGTCATGATCGCAACCGCCGCGATCGCACCTGCAAATGCTCGCCAGAATGTCGTCTTCATGGTGTCGCTCCGGATCCGGGCTGAGCAGGAAGGATGCCAAGCGGGCCCAACTTCTAACATCTAACTACTAACTCCTAAAAGGACGGAGGTTAGAAGTTAGAGTTAGAAGTTAGAGGTTAGGAGTTGTCAGTGTCAGCGTAAGTGTCCTCTCAGGATTTCATTCCGTCCAGTTTCGAGCACGGAACCTGGCGGTGAACGCCTGGATGGTGTGGACCATGTCCGAGTGGATTCTGCCGTTGGTGGCGAGGACGCTGCCGAGGTCCGACCTGAACGCCTCACCGGATGCGCCGGTCACGCGGCCTCCGGCTTCGGCGACGATCAGCGCTCCAGCCGAGACATCCCACGGCTGAAGCTTCTGCTCCCAGAACCCGTCGAACCGCCCCGCTGCGACGTAACACAGGTCGAGGGCCGCGCTTCCGAGCCGGCGGACCGCTCGGGCCCGGGTAATGAACTCACCGAACAGCGCGAGCAGCTCTTCGGACTCCTGGTGGATGCTGTAATGAAAGCCGGTGACCAGAAGCGAGTCGAGAAGTGTCTCTGCGGTGGAGACTCGAAGCGGCATGCCGTTCAGCCACGCCCCGAGGTCTCGTTGCGCCGTGAACAGTTCGCGACGATTCGGATCGTAGACCGCGCCGGCGACCGCTTCGCCGTTGACCTCGAGCGCGAGGGACGCACAGAAGATGGGCAAACCGTGGGCGAAGTTCGTGGTGCCGTCGATGGGATCCAGCACCCAGCGGAACTCGGCGGCCTGGCCGCGCTCCTCCGCGCGCGAGAACTCCTCACCAAGAACGACGTGGCCGGGAAAACGGTCGGCGATCATCGCCCGAAACTCGCGTTCGACCTGCAGATCGATCTCGGTCACCAGATCGATCGTCCCTTTCTTGTCGACGCGCATCTGCCGGCCGAAGTGCGCCATCTGAAGATCGCCGGCGCGGATGACGGCTTCGATGGCCGTCGCGAGATAGATTGGCGGGAGGGTGTCAGGCACCGGCGGCGAGTTTCTTCACCATGCGAACTTCCATGCCCCCTTCAGACGCGCGCTGCAGCACGACGTCGTCCATGAAGCTCCGCATGAAGAAGATGCCGCGGCCGCTCGACTTCAGGATGTTCTCGGGCGCCAGCGGGTCGGCAACCCCGCCCGGATCAAAGCCCTGGCCCTGATCGAGCACGCGCACGGTGAATTCCGTGGGTGTCGCGACGGGCGTCAACGAAAACTCCACGGTAACGAGCTTGTCGTACTCTTCACGGTTGCCGTGCTTGATCGCGTTGATCACTGACTCGCGAACCGCGACACCGATCCAGTGGACGGCGTCCTCGTCGAGGGCAGCGAGTGCCGCCAGCCGGTCGCAGACAAGCTGAATGAGGTCCAGCAGCTCGTAGTTACTCGGGATCTGCAGGCGGATCGTTCCGCCACGCGCCAGCATAGGAATGTCCTAGATACTAAACCGGAAATGACGGCGAAGGCGAATGTTATAGTCCACCGAATGCGTGCGGCCGCCGACCGGGCACGGATCTCGCCGATCTCCCGGGCCGAAGGGCGCGTCTCCGTCCCCGGCGACAAATCCATCTCGCATCGATACGCGATGCTCGCGGCCCTTGCCGACGGCAAATCCGCGATTGCCGGCTACTCCCCCGGCGCAGATTGTGCCGCTACGCTCGAGTGCCTTCGCCTCCTCGGCGTCGGCGTGACGATTGAAAACAACAAAATTGTTATCGAGGGGCGCGGCCGTAACGGCTTTGCGGCGCCAGACCAGACACTCGACGCAAGAAACTCCGGAACGACGATGCGTCTGCTTGCCGGGATCCTCGCCGGGCAGCGCTTTACGGCGACGCTGAGCGGGGATCAATCTCTGCAGCGCCGGCCGATGCGGCGGATCATCGAACCATTGACCCGCATGGGGGCGACGGTCACGTCCAGCGCCGGATTTCCGCCGCTCGTGATCGATGGTGCGCCGTTGCACGCGATTTCACATACTCCTGAAGTCCCAAGCGCGCAGGTGAAAAGCTGCGTACTGCTCGCCGCGCTTTTCGCCGAGGGGACGACCGAGGTGATCGAAACGGCGCCGACACGCGACCACACGGAACGTGCGCTCGAGACGTTCGGCGTACGGGTCGAACGAACGGTGAACTCGATTCGGCTCGACGGGGGTCAGAAGTTGTCTGGCCAATCGCTGGAAGTGCCCGGAGATATCTCGGGAGCGGCGTTCTGGTGTGCGCTCGCTGCCGGCACTCCATCGGGCCGTGTCGAGATCGAGAACGTCGGCCTCAATCCGACCCGCATTGCCCTCATCGACCTGCTTCGACGCGCGGGGACGGACGTGTCCACGCAGGCTGAGGCCGATGTCGGTCCTGAACCGCGCGGCCGCATGGTCGTCTCTGCTGGCGAGCCGCGGAGCTTCGAGATTTCACCGAGCGAAGTGCCGGCGGTCATCGACGAGATTCCGGCCCTCGCGGCGCTGGCTGCGATGATGCCTGCGGGCAGAGCGATGACGGTGCGAGGCGCAGCCGAACTCCGCGTCAAGGAAAGCGATCGCATTTCCGCACTGGCAGCCGGGTTTCGTGCGATGGGCGCGGCCGTCGAAGAATTCGAGGACGGCTTTACCATCGAGTCGAGGCCGTTGCACGCAGCAGAGGTGGATGCTCACGGCGACCACCGCCTCGCGATGGCCTTTGCCATCGCGGCCACACGAGCCAACGCGCCGGTTACCGTGCTCGGCGCGTCGTCGGTCGAGGTGTCATATCCGCAATTCTTCGAGACCCTGCGACACATTACCGTTCCATAGCGGCCGGAACGGAGCGAAAGCGAGTGAAGGCCGCCAGGCGGGGTGCAGGGGGCCCCGCCGATAAGACAATGGATAAGATTTACCTGATCGGATTCATGGCGGCGGGCAAGACGACGGTGGCGCGCGCCCTGGCGGCCCGGCTTCAATGGCGCGCCGAAGATGTCGACGAGCTGATCGAAGCGCGGGAACGCCGTCCCATCGCGGATATCTTTGCGAAGCAGGGAGAGGCATACTTTCGATCGGCCGAACGGGACATTCTCCGCCTGCTGCTCCCGCTGCGGCATGTTGTCGTGGCGACGGGCGGAGGAACGTTCATGGAGCCGGAGAACCGGACCGCGATTAACATTGACGGCGTGTCAGTCTGGCTGGACGTTCCCTTCGACGAGCTCGTGGCCCGCATTCCCAACGATGGCCGCCGCCCGCTCGCCGCGGACCGGGTAACAATGGAGCGTCTATTCGCCTTGCGGACCACCGCTTACAGCGCCGCGCACGTCCGCATCAGCGCGTCCGGCCTCCACGCCGAAGAGGTCGCCGAGCGAATCATCGAGACACTTGGGAACCGGCGACTACCGACTAACGACTAGAGACTATCGACTTGAAATATCTGATCCTGTCCGACATCCACGCGAATGTCGATGCGCTCGATGCCGTCCTCCAGGCCGCGACTCCGGGGTCGTGGGACCGTGTGCTGGTGCTTGGCGACCTGGTGGGCTATGGAGCGGAGCCGAATGCGGTCATCGAGCGTGTGCTGGCGCTTGACCCAATGGCGACGATCCGCGGCAATCACGACAAGGCGGCGTGCTGGATCGAACATGCCGCCGACTTCAATCACGTCGCACGCACCGCCGCGATCTGGACGAATGAGCACCTGACGCCAGAGCACCGGATGTACCTGGAACGGCTGCCCGCCGGGCCGATGTCGATAGACGACGGCGTCGAGATCTGCCATGGCGCGCCGTTCGACGAGGACCACTACATCTTTGGCCTCGACGACGCGACCGATGCACTGGATGCGGCTGCGAGGCCCCTCTGCCTGTTCGGGCACACCCACCTGCCGGTGGTATATCGACGGGCGTCGGACGGCGATATTCCGCTGGTGCCTGAATCAGATGGCAACGTTCGCATCGAGCTCGACGCGGGCGCGCGATATCTGGTGAATCCGGGTTCGGTGGGCCAGCCGAGGGATGGCGATCCCGCGGGCGGGTTATGCCATCCATGACACGAAGATGGGTGTGCTGACGCTGTATCGGATCGAATATCCGGTCGACGAAGCGCAGCGACGCATCCTCGATGCGGGTCTCCCCCTCAGCCTCGCTCAGCGCCTGGCGATCGGCCGCTGACCGGGCGGTTCGCGCGTTCCTCTCTGCGCTTCAGTTCCATCGCGTACGCGTCACGGGCGGCGCGCGATCCCAGGATCCATCCGATCACGATGCCGACCAGCAGAACGGACGGAATGAAAATGAAGTGCGCTGAGGTCATCCCCTCGATCATCGACCTCCTCCACTGTTCACCCGGCGCGCGACGTCCGCCAGATCGCGCTCGACCTGCGCCAGACGGCGCCACAGGAACCACACGTAGATCAGGATCGCCGCCCACGCGACCCCGTAAGCGGCGGCCACCAGCGGCGCTGCCGGCAGCTGCTCCTGATTGGGCAGGTCTTCAACCGGCACGAATCCTTCGTGCGCCGGAGGCTGCGATGTCTGCGCGATGGAGGGGCCCGTCCAGGCCGGCGCCAACAGCAAGACGAGCACGAAAAGGATTCTTTCTCATCAATCCTCGAGTCCGAGATACAGCTCCTCGAGCCGCGCCCGATGCGTCTCGAGCATCGTACGCGCGCCAAGAAGAAGTGCGTAGAGGACAAAAAACGTGAGCACGCAGAAATAGAACGGCCCGCGCATCGACGCATCGAGCGTGGGGATCACGCTGGTCGTCGGATGGACCGTCCGCCACATATTCACCGACCAGTAGACAAACGGCACGAGCGCGCCGCCGAAGACCGCGACCGCCGAGGATAGCTTTTCAGAACCGGGCCCGCCATAGCGGCGCAGCAGGAGGTATGACTGGAAGACCAGCCACATCACCAGCGTCGAGGTGAGCCGCGCGTCCCATTGCCACCAGACACCCCAGGCCTTGCGCGCCCACAAGGGACCGGAGATCAGCACGATCAGACCAAACAGGACCGCGAGCTCCGCGGCCGACACGGCGACACGGTCGGCGGCCGTCTTTCGCCCGAACAGAAACATCGCGGCCGCAATCGCCGCCACGAATGCCGACAGGAACATCGTCAGCGCCGCCGCGACGTGAAAGTAGAAAATCTTCTGCACCAGCCCCATCGTCGATTCGTACGGCGCGTTGACGACCAGGAAAGGCGCGTACGCGAACATCCCGATGCAGATGATCACGAGCGGGGCGAAGAGCTTCCTCAACATCACTCAGTCATTGTCGGTTCGAACAGCCATAGCGACAGAGTAATGAAAACCGCGTCGAAAGACACCAGCATCATGAACCACGCGCGCGCCACCGGAAGGTCCGCTTCCGGCTGCAGCAGCGCCGCCGCCCCCCGTACGCCGGCGATGATCACCGGGATGGTAATGGGATACAGCAGGAGCGGCAGCAGCGCGCCGCGGCTCCGCGACCGCGCCAACATGGCGGCAAACAGCGTTCCGACTGCGGCATAACCCAGCGATCCAGCGAAAATCAACCCGGCCATCAACAGGCCGTGCCGGAAAACCGGCGCCTGGAACCACAGGGCCACGAGCGGAACCAGCAGGGCCTCGACGATAAGCAGCAGCGTCAGGACTCCGGCGAGTTTTCCTACGTAAAGGGCGGGTCGAGCGACCGGAGCCAGGAGCAGCGCCCGCAGGGTTTCGTTCTGCCGTTCGCGATCGAACACGCGCGCGAGGGCGAGCGTGCCTGCAAACGCAATCGCAATCCACAGGATCGCGGCGGCCGCGGTGCTCTCGGCGCGGCCTTCGTGCACGAATCCGAACGCAAAGACCAGGACGCACAGAACGGCGAACAATGCCGAGGTGTACAGCACTTCTCGGCTGCGGGTCTCGACGATCAGATCCTTGCGCATGACCACCGCGACGGTTCTAAGAAACGACATGACTTCGATAGCGCTGGCGCAGGGAGCCTGGTCCGTCGCGCAGCGGCTCGGCGCGCCCGGCAGTCAGGACGAAGGCGTTGTCGACCAGCTGTTCGATCGACTCGAGGTCGTGGGTGGTGACGATGACAATCGCGCCGGCGCTTCGCGCTCCGAGCAATCGCTCCCGCAGCGCGCCGGAAGCGGTCTCATCCAGGCCCGTGAACGGCTCGTCGAGCAGCACCAGCCTGGGCGAATGCAGGAGGGCGCGTTCAAGCGCCAGCCTCTGACGCATGCCCCGCGAGAAGGACGACACCGGCTCGGCGCTCCGGTCGCGCAGGGCTGCGTGCGTCAGCGCCGCGGCGACGACCGCCTCGACATCCGCGACCCCATAGAGCCGCGCGAAGAATGCCAGGTTCTCCGCCGCGGTCAGCTCAGGATAGAGATAGAGGTCGTGGCCGAGAACACCAATCCGCGCCCGCAGAGCCGCACCTCCGTCGCGCGCGCGGTGGTCTCCGTAAAGGACTTCGCCCGCCGTAGGGGTGAGGAGGGTCGCGGCAATCGACAGCAGCGTTGATTTACCGGCGCCGTTTGGCCCGAGCACCGCGACAATCTGACCGGCCTCGCAGGTGAAGGTGACGTGATGCAGGGCGCGACGGCGGCCGAAGCGCCGCGTGACGTCGTTGAAGGTCAGGGACGTGAAGTCCACACTAGGCCGCAGCGTCCTCGTCAAGCGCCGCATACACGCGCTCGAGCGAGGCGATCAGCTGCGGGCGGCGCGAGCTGTACGTCGCCGGGTCGACGCGCCCGGCACGATGCCCTTCTTCGAGGGCCGTCAGCTCGTCGAACAACCGGTCACGACGCTGGTGCAGCCGCTCACGGTCCTGCGGCCGGGCAGCCTCCGGACGTCCCCGGACGCTGATCCAGGCGCCGCCGCCGAGGATCAGAATGGCCAGCCCCAGGGCGACGTTTCGCGGCCACACCGACGTATGCGGCAGCCCGGTGAACCGGAACTCCAGCGCGCCACCGGCCGCAACGGCAGGCCCCTGCGCGAGAATGTAGATTCGCCCTTCGGACTCCATGTCACGCTGCTGCGCGAGCTGGCTCGAGACCAGGCGCATGTCGCCGACCTTTTGCGCGACCACCGTCAACTGAGAGAGCTGCGCGGGCACGACCTGCCGGATGGTGATGGCGTCGCCGGCGAGCGGCATCGTGTAGGCAAACTGCACGAGCGTCATCCCCGGGGGAAATGGCCCTCTCACGTCGACGCGTCCCTTCGCGACCGCCGCTAGTGGTGACGATCCCTCGAGAAGCGCGGCCCGCTCCGCGGCGGCCGGCAGCTCGAAGCTGACCGGGGTGGTGGGTTCCACCGGGACTCGCGCGGTATTCAGGATCTGGACGATGTTGAAGACGTTGAGCCCTTCGTCGCCAAGCTCGAAGACGAATCGGGATTGATCGCCGAGAACGACGGTGCCGCGCTGCGCCGGTCCGCGCGCGAGCTGCCGGTCCTGTTCCGCGCGCTTCTCCGCTTCAGGATCGGTGGCGACGAGCATCACCCGGATACCGCCGGCCGCCGGCACCTGGATCTGTTGTGACTCCAGCTTCTCGCCGTCGACGACAGCGATGGCTTTGATCGTCGCGCCGGGCCTCAGGTTCGGAAACTCCGCGCGGCCGCTTTCGTTCGTCGTTCCCGACGCCTGGGCGTCTCCGGTGATCTCGACCCGTTGCCCCGGCAGCGGATTCGACAGCGACCCACGGATCAGCCTGACGGTGATCGTTCCAACCGGAAGGTCCGCAGTGGGAAGCGGTACGCCGGACATCTGCCGCGGGTCGGGCATCTGCAGCCCGGCCTGCTGGGCCGCCGCACCGGCAGAGATCAAGACGAGCAGGAGGGCCAGAGCCGCCCGGCTCATGCCGCACTCAACCGTGCGCCGCACTTCTTGCAGAACACCGCGTCCGAGTCGTTGAGCGTGCCGCAGTCACAGGCCGGCTGAAGCCGGCCTCCACCGTCATCGATTTCCGGTAGAGGCCGGCTTTAGCCGGCCTTTCAACCTCTCCTCTAAATCTCTCTCGATGACTGCTCGGTAGGCACCAGCCTGCTCGACCTGCTTCATCAGCGACAGCGCTCGCTGCCGGAGGCGCGTCGACATCTCGTCGAAGTCCTTTTCCGACAACTTCCCCATCGCCCGGTCGAATTCCGATTCCTTGATCGCTCTGAGCGTCAGCATCTTGTCGCGCTCGAGGGCGGCGCGACGACGCTCGGTGAGCGGCCCGTCGCTGATCGGCGTGTTGCGGAACATCAGCGGCAGCACCATCCGGTATACGCGCGGCCGCAACCGCGCCCGCCGCGGCGATGGTGAAGCTGAGAAGAACCAGATGTTCCGGGGAGGAGCGCCGCGCAAGAACCACCGCCGAGGTAGCGAGCAGGATCGACGCGAGCACGAAAAAGTGCCACGGGCGGAAGCTCTGATCAGGCCGGCTAAAGCCGGCCTCTACATCGCCAGGCCGGCTAAAGCCGGCCTCTACCATGCCGGCCTCTACCTTGCCGGCTTCCACCGGGGTCGCAGGGGCCGGCTTCAGCCGGCCCTCAATCGAGATCCCGGAGCTCATCGTCCAGTCTTTGTTGCATCGAGAGATCGTCCTCGGTGGACGCCTCCGATGGCGCGTCGGCCGGCACGCCCTCCCGCCGCGACCAACGGAAGGCAACGATCCCCAGCACCACTGCGCCGGAGGCGCCGACGAGATACGGGAACAGCCATGCCAGCCGATTGAAGCCTTTGTCGATCGGTGAGGCGAGCGGTTCCTGGCTGCCGTACTTCGCGATGTAGAACTCGTAGATCTGCTCGCGCGACCGCCCTTGCGACACCATCTGTGCAACTTCCGCGCGCATCTGGGCGGCAAGACCGCAGGTGCACTCGCCAATCCGCTTCCGCCCGCACGTGCCGCACATGCAGATGATCTGGCTCTGCAGCTCCTTTTCGAGCTGGGTACGCGGCGCGATACGGATCGCCTGCGGGTTCTCGATGTGCTGTGCGTACGCGGCCGACGGCATCAGCACCAGGAACAACAGGCTGGTCGTCACCGCGGCGGCGGGAAGTTTCGCCATCGCAACGGCGAACATGGACTCGGGCAGCAGCGAAATAACGCTGCCGATTGCCAGGATCGCGAAACCCAAGCCAGATCCAGTTGACCAGCGGATTCACCGTGATCGCGTAGGTCACGGTTTGCGTCGCCGGGTCGAAATCGGGCGTGAGAACGATGTAGAGGTCCTCTCCGAAGGCACGTCGGATCGCCACTTCCGTCGTCGGCTCGTCCGGACGTTTCTCGAAGTACCACCGCGCCGGCGTCATCTCGGCGATGAGTTTGCCGCCGTCGAAGACGCTGACGTGGCCGGTGACCATCTGCTTCTGTGCATCCTGAGTCACGCGCAGTGCGTCGTGGCGGACCGTAAACGGCCCGACGGTGGTCTGCTGCCCGACCTTCATCGGCAGTTGCTCTTCCTGCTTGAACCCTTCGCCGGCGAATCCGAGGAACATCACCACGATCCCGAGGTGGACGATGTATCCGGCGTACCGGCGCCGCGATCTGCCGAACAGTCCGACGAGGCCGGTGAAAAGGTCGGTGCCGGTCGCCGCACGCCTGACACCGGCGCCGCGGAGGAACTCCTGCGCGATCGTCGTCGCCGAGAACGCGCACAACGCGAAGCACAGGCCCGAGCTCCAGACCCGAACACCGAATGCGTACAGCGCGGCGGCGGTCAGCACCGCCGCCATCACCGGCAAAGTGAACTGCTGAACGATGTTCGTCAGCGTGGATCGGCGCCACGCCAGCAGCGGGCCGATGCCCGTCAACGTCAGCAGCGTCAGCCCGATCGGGAGCATCCACTTGTTGAAGAACGGCGGACCGACCGTCAGGCGCTCGCCCTTGATGCGCTTCGCTCAGCGTCGGGAACATCGTCGCAAACAGGACGAAGAAGGCTGAGAACAGGAGGATCCAGTTGTTCGCCAGGAATGCCGCTTCCCGCGACGCCCACGAGTCCAGCTCGTTGCGCGCCTTCAGCAGCGGCAGGCGGTAGATCACGAGGCCGAAGCTGAAGGTGAGGATCACGACCATGAAAATCGTGAACAGCCAGGCGAGCTCGCGATCCTCGCCGAACGCGTGCACCGACTGCACCACGCCGGACCGCGTCATGAACGTGCCGAAAATCGTCAGGAAGAACGTGAGGATGACCAGCGTGACGTTCCAGACGCGCAGCATGCCGCGCCGCTCCTGCACCATGACTGAGTGCAGAAACGCCGTCGCGGTGAACCACGGCAGCAGGCCGGCGTTCTCGACCGGATCCCAGCCCCAGTAGCCGCCCCACCCGAGCTCCTCGTACGCCCAGAGCATGCCCGAGCGTCAGACCGAACGAGAGAAACAGCCAGCCGATCATCGTCCAGCGTCGGACGGCGCGCAGCCACGCGTCATCGAGATGGCCGGTGATCAGCGCGGCGATGCCGAAGGCGAACGGGATCGTCATCGCGACGAAGCCCACGTAGAGCGACGGCGGATGAATCGCCATGTAGAAGTTCTGCAGGAGCGGATTCAACCCGGCACCGTCCGCCGGTGGCGTCGTCAAGAACGTCGAGAACGGGTTCTTGTGGACGATCATCAGGAAGATGAAGAACATCTCCGTGGCGGCAACCACCGCGACAACGTACGGAATCAGTTCGCGGTGACGGACGCGATTGACCTGGACGGCGACCGCGCCGAACGCGGACAGCAGCAGGACCCAGAACATGATCGAGCCGTCGAGCCCACCCCAGTACGACGCGATCTTGTAGGCGAGCGGCTGCGCCGAGTCCGAATAGCGCTGGACGTATTTGATTGCGTAGTTGTCGGTGACAAACGCGTGGACGAGAACACCCGAGGCAAGAGTCATCAGCGCGGTGACGGTGTAGAAGGCGCCGATGCCGCTTTCGATCAGCCGGTTGGACCTGGTGCGTGCGCCGGCGACGCAGGCCGCAAGCGCAAATGCGGCGACGACGAACGCGGCAAGGAGGACGAACGAGCCAAGGGCAGGCACGGCTTAGGTTCCGGGAACGCCGGCAGGCCCCTTGGCCTCGTATTTCGACGGGCACTTCGCCATCACGCCGTCGTGATTCACGTCGAAGCCGTGGGGGCCGAGCGTCCCCTTCAGAACGACCTCCGATCCGCCTTTGAACGTGTCGGGAACGACGCCCGTGTAGCTGGCGTTGACGACATGCCCGTTGCTCTGGACCTGGAAGCGGTATTCGAGCGTGTCCGGCTTGCGCAGGATCGACTTGTCGACGACGAATCCGTGCAGCTGCAGCTTCTTGCCGTGCCACGCGGCGGGGTCGGCCATCACCTCGTCCACGTGCTTGTAGTATTCCGTTCCCTCAGCGAGCGACGTATACATGAGGCCGCCCAGCGCACCGGTCAGAACGAGCACCGTGACGGCGATCTTGAGAGCCTTTGTTTTCATAGGAATCCGGGCGGCTGTGCCCAACTAAGAATACTGTGCCGATGAAACGCGGTCAACGCGCGCCTCTTTAGGGCTGCCTAATTGATTCGACGCTGCCGAGGAGCCTGTGCACGGCATGGATCGGCAGACCGACGACGTTCGACCAGGAGCCATCGATCCGTGGGATGAATCGCGACGCGTAGCCCTGGATGCCGTAGCCGCCGGCCTTGCCCATCGGCTCGCCCGAGCGCACGTAGTCGGCGATCTCGCGATCAGACATGCGCGCGAACTCGACGCGAGTCGAAACGACTTCGGAGAGCTCCCGGCCGTGCGCGCACACCACAACTGCCGTAAGAACGTCATGCGTCCGTCCGGACAGCAGTCGGAGCATCCGCGCGGCGTCCTCGGTGCTCGACGGCTTCCCGAGGATGGCATCGTCAACCACAACTTCCGTATCCGCGGCCAGGACGACGGCGGTGCGGTCTTGCAAAACGGTCGCAACGCTCCGCGATTTGTCGCGGGCGACACGCAGCGTGTAGTCAACGGCGCTCTCTCCTGGCCGGGGAGTCTCGTCGATGTCCGCGGCGATGATGTCGAACTCGAATCCTGCGGCCGCGAGCAGTTCCGCGCGGCGAGGTGAGGCGGAGGCAAGGATCAGGCGCACGGGGAAACTATGAACGCGAAGAAGAGACTGCTATCATCGAGAGTTGACGATGCAGCCCATTCAGGGATTCTCGGCCGGCGTTCTCGCTGAGATCGTCCGACGCCAACCGGCCTCTCCCGCACGCACGGTATTCGCGTGGCAGCTGGTCGTGGGATCCACACTGGCGCGGATGACGTCTGTAGCAGTGAAGGGGACGACGTTGCATGTCATCGCCAGGGACGAGCGGTGGCTGAAGGAGATCGACCGCGCCCGGCCGGCAATACTTCCGAAGCTCCAGCACTTGCTTGGAGCGGACGTCATTACAAAGATCAGCACACGATGAATTCATCCGTCATTCTCTCGGCCGTTCGCACACCTACCGGAAAGTTTCTCGGCGGTCTCAAGGACTTCTCGGCGCCTCAGCTGGGCGCACTGGTCGTCCGGGAGGCGGTGGCGCGCGCCGGGATCGATCCGGCCCTTGTCGACGAGTGCATCATGGGCAACGTCATCCAGGCGGGCAACGGCCAGAATCCGGCCCGCCAGGCTGCGCTCAATGGCGGCCTCGGGGACCATGTCGCCGCACTGACGATCAACAAGGTGTGCGGCTCCGGCCTCAAGGCCGTCATGCTTGCCGCGCAGGGCATCGCGACTGGCGATATCGAGATCGCGGTCGCCGGGGGGATGGAGTCGATGAGTACCGCTCCCTACCTGTTGCCGCGCGTGCGGGAAGGGCTGCGGATGGGCAACGCTCAGGTCATCGATTCGATGATCAATGACGGACTCTGGTGCTCGTTCGAGAACTGCCACATGGGGATCTCAGGTGAAACCGTCGCCGAGAAATACTCGGTCGGCCGTGCCGAACAGGACACCTATGCCGCGGAGTCCCATCGCAAGGCGGCGCATGCGACCAGCGAAGGATGGTTCAAGGACGAGATCCTTTCGATTTCAATCCCGCAGAAAAAAGGGGCCGCCATTGTCGTCGACAAGGACGAAGCGATCCGTCCGGATACGACGGCCGAATCGCTTGGCGCGCTGAAGCCTGCGTTCAAGAAGGATGGCGGCACCGTCACGGCGGGCAACGCCCCGGGCGTGAACGACGGCGCGGCGGCGCTGGTCGTCACGTCCGAAGCGAGGGCGAAGGCGCTCGGCGCGACTCCGATCGCCCGCATCATCGGTCAGGCGACGAGTGGTCTGGCGCCAAAGATGGTGATGATGACGCCGGTCGAAGCCGTGCGCAAAGTCTCGCAGAAGATCGGTTGGGATCTGAAGGACGTCGACCTGTTCGAGATCAACGAAGCATTCTCGGTGCAGGCGGTTGCCGTGATGCGCGAGCTCGGGATCGATCCCGCGCGGGTGAACGTCCACGGTGGCGCCGTCGCCCTCGGGCATCCGATCGGCGCCTCCGGCGCGCGCGTGCTGACTACCCTGCTCTATGCGATGAAGCGCCGCAACGCTCGTCGCGGCATCGCGGCGCTCTGTCTCGGCGGCGGCAACGGTGTCGCGCTGGCGGTGGAGACGGTGTAGGGGCGGCTCGTGAGCCGCCACCCATCTGCTGCAGTCGGCTGGCTCCCGCATTTCGATCACGCCCGGGCACGGTCCGCGAGACCGCCCATTCGCCGGTTGGCGTTGACCGCGCCGAACGATATGGGCGGCTCGCGAGCCGCCCCTACAACGTCGGTGTATGGGATCGGGCGATTGGGTTGTTGCGGATGTATCGGCG
Organism: uncultured Acidobacteriota bacterium; assembly: GCA_963810305.1. Lineage (GTDB taxonomy): Bacteria > Acidobacteriota > Vicinamibacteria > Vicinamibacterales > 2-12-FULL-66-21 > JACDCA01. Next base: position 600,404 of record CAWEMY010000011.1, on the reverse strand, counting down.
GATCGCGTTCAACTCGGCCTCGTCGCGAACGATTCGTTCCCAGAAATCGCGCTGCCAGAACGTGGTCCCGGGTGTCTTGCGCAACAGGTTTACCCGTTTGGTCGAAACCGTCTTGAACGCGCCAATCAACTGCCCGAGTGGTTTCGCCGACTTCGCGATAGTCGTACAGCCTGCGGATTGCGGCCTGGCATGAACGTCGGTTGCCGATCGTTCAACATCAGAGTCCCGTGAAGATGATCCGGCATCACGCACCATTCATCCAACGACACCTGCTGCACCGAGATCCCGAGGCACCAGAAGCAGGCATCCACCCCGCGGACAGGCCGGCTCGATGCGGTCGTAGCGCAGGTAATCGTCGTGGACGTAGATCTGAACACGTGAATCCGACAGGGTGAGCGGACGCCGTCCCACGACGCGGAGCCCCGTGAGCGTCGGGTGCCGCAAGCACGCACGCAGGACGCCGCTCCCGGCCGTGCCGGTCGCGCCAAAGAGCAGGACTTTCATCGAGCCGCCAGTGTATCGCGGCCGCCCAGCACCGGCGCGGCGCGACATCTCTGCGCTTCGAGGCCGCCTTTGGAAGTTCTACCTGAACGTCCTACAATTACCAGATGACGCGCACCGCTCCGGACGATCGGATGTCGGCGTCCCGCGTGATCAGGGGCAGTGCGAGCTCCTGCGCCGCCGCGCAGATCAGCGCGTCGAAGGGATCACGATTCACGCGCGTCTCCTCGGCGGCAAACACCTGCTCCGCGCCGAGGTCGTAGGCCTGATACGCCGGATTGCTGAAGAGATCGCCGAAAAAATCCCGCACGCTTCGACGGAGATTGATCCGGCCGGCGCGCGCCAGTAACGCACACTCCCAGATCACCGCCGCGGGAACATACAGAAGCGCCTCGCGACGTTCGCACGCCTCAAAATACGTGGCGGCCCGCCGGCCCAGGCGCCCGCTGCCTGCCGAATGGAACAGCAACGCGTGCGTATCGGTCACCGCCGCGAGCGGGTCAGCCACGCCGCGCCTTCTTCCGCGCTGCCGGAGATGGCCGCTCCCGCACGAGCAGCCGCTGCCGCGCAGACGCAGCGAAGAGTGACCGAATGTAGGCGTCTGCGCCGGCGAGGTCCGGGTCGTCGTCTGAAAGGTCGATCGTCCCGACGACTGACCGGATAGCTTCCGGAGCGGTCCGCCCGCCCTTCCGCGCGTCCGCCACCATCCCATCGAGAAGCTCGCTGACGCTTCCCTTGGACGACCGGGCTGCCTGGCCCCGGAGCCAGAGCAAGTTGTCCGAGGATAATGTGATAGATATAGCTTTCTTCATATTCATACGATACACCGTCGATGTGCTGCGGGCAACGCCGAACGCCCGTCGACGACGCGGCGCACGCCGGTAAACTATGGGACATGGAGCTTCGTCGCATTGGGGTGATCGGCGCCGGGACGATGGGGAACGGCATCGCGCAGGTCTTCGCACACGCGGGATTCGAAGTGCGGCTCGTGGACGCCGTCGCGCCGGCGCTCGATCGAGCGCACAGCGACGATCGCCAAGAGCCTGGGCAAGTTCGTCGAGAAAGAAAAGATCACGGCGGAAGCGCGAGACGCAGCGCTGGGCCGACTGTCAACCGGGACTGATATCGCCTCGCTCGCCGACGTCGACTACGTCGTCGAGGCCATCATCGAAGACCTCGAGACCAAGCGCGACCTGTTCGGCCAGCTCGATGTGATCACGCGCCCTGAGGTCATCCTCTCCTCCAACACGTCGTCGATTTCGATCACGCTGCTCGGTGCCGCGACGAAGCGGCCGGACAAAGTGCTGGGGATGCACTTCATGAATCCGGTCCCGCTCATGACGCTCGTCGAGTTGATCCGCGGCCAGGCGACGTCTCCCGAATCGATGGCGACCGCGTCGGCGTTGTGCGTGACTCTGGGGAAAACGGCGCTCGAGGCGGCTGACTACCCGGGCTTCATTGCCAACCGCATTTTGATGCCGATGATCAACGAGGCCATCTACGCCCTGATGGAAGGAGTGGGCACCGCCGAAGCGATCGACGGCGTAATGAAGCTCGGAATGAACCATCCGATGGGTCCACTCACTCTTGCCGACTTCATCGGTCTCGACGTCTGCCTGGCGATCCTGAACGTCCTGCACGACGGTCTCGGCGATCCGAAGTACCGTCCCTGCCCGCTGCTCAAGCGAATGGTCGCCGCCGGTCACCTTGGGCGGAAGACTGGCCGCGGCTTCTACAACTATTGAAGGCGAGCAGCGCGAGCGGCAGCAGAATGGCGACCTCCTTCGCGACCGCGATCAGGTTGTGACGCCAGAACCCCTCGCGCCAGTAGCGGCGATCGACGGCGTCGAAGAGGTCGAGACCAGAAATGTAGTATTCGCGTGAGAAGGGCCAGAACGCCATCAGGCCACGCGGATTCGACGAGTCCTCCCCTAACCAGTCCAGCAGCACGTGGGAGAGGACCGCACCGGCGAGGACAGCGGCGGCCGGTCGCGGCCGGAGACCCCACGCTGGTACCCTCACGATGGCGAGCATGACCACAAAGACGACGAGACCCGCGATCAAACTGTGAGTCGGGCCGCGGTGCGCGATGGGCAGCAGGAAGTCGATGTCGGGAACGGCCGCTGCGAGAGCGCAGGTGAGCGGCAACCCCCAGCCCCGGTCGCGGGCCGCGAAGGAACCCACCGCAATTCCCGCGAGAACGTGGCCGACCGGCGATGGCATTTGCTGGATCATGTCACGCGAATCGCCGCTGCAGAAACTGCAATCCACCGGCAGCTGGGGCGAAAGTGCGCGTTATCCGTAAGCCGCTGCTACGGCTGCAGATAAGCCGCGCAGATGCACGCTTTTTCGCTTGACTTTCGCCACGGCACGCTCCTATCATTCACCCGCTCCATTACCACGGCGCTCCTTTATGACCTTCCCTGTCACTGCTCTGCGGGAAAGTAGTCCACATGAGACGCGCCGAACCCCAAAGTGAGTGCGAGCGGAGCGGAGTGGGCGACGGGTCCCACGAAGCGAAGCGAGCCAGGCGGGGTGCAGGGGGCCCCGCCGCTAAATCTTGGAGCGCTGACAAGGAGCGTTATGCCGCCAGTTGAAGACCGGAACGACCGCGAGCGTTTGAAGGCCATCGAAATGGCCGTCGGCCAGATCGAGAAACAGTTTGGCAAGGGTTCGATCATGCGCCTCGGCGCGCAGGAGGCGATCAACGTCGTCCCCTCCATTTCCACCGGATCGGTGAGCCTGGATTTTGCGCTGGGCATCGGTGGCGTCCCGCGTGGGCGCGTCATCGAAATTTTCGGCCCTGAGTCCTCGGGCAAGACCACCCTCACGCTTCAGATCATCGCGGAGGCGCAGAAGCTCGGCGGGATGGCGGCGTTTGTCGACGCGGAACACGCGCTCGACGCAAAGTACGCGAGAAAGCTCGGCGTCGATCTCGACAATCTGCTCGTGTCGCAGCCCGACAACGGCGAACAGGCGCTCGAGATCGTCGAAGTGCTCGTCCGCTCGGGTGGCGTCGATGTCGTGGTCGTCGACTCGGTGGCGGCACTCGTCCCCCGCGCCGAAATCGAAGGCGAGATGGGCGAGGCGCAGATGGGGCTTCAGGCGCGGCTGATGTCGCAGGCGCTGCGCAAACTGACCGGCGTGGTCTCGAAGTCGAAGACGTCACTCATCTTCATCAACCAGCTCCGCGAGAAGATCGGGGTGATGTTCGGCAATCCTGAGACGACGACCGGCGGTCGCGCGCTGAAGTTCTATGCTTCGGTCAGAATCGACATCCGCCGTATCGGTGCGATCAAGGACGGCGATGTCGTGGTCGGCGGCCGGACCCGGGTGAAAGTCGTGAAGAACAAGGTGGCGCCGCCGTTTCGTGAAGCGGAGTTCGACGTGATGTACCAGCGAGGGCATCTCGAAAGAAGGATCTGCTCGATCTCGCCGTCGATCGCAAGATCGTCGACAGAGCGGCACGTCGTTCGCCTTCAACGGCGAGCGTCTCGGCCAGGGGCGCGAGAACGTCAAGCAATTCCTCAAAGACAACCCGGAAGTGGCCAAGGCGATCGAAGACCGCGTCCGCCGCGAGCTGGGGCTGGTGAAGGAAGAAGCTACGGTCGCGTAACCGGCGTCATCACGAAGAGGAGCTCGCCGGGCCGGATCAGGCCGAGCTCCTTGCGCGCCACCGCCTCGATCATCGTCGGATCGCTCTGCAAACGCCGGATCTGCTCGCGCAGTCCGGCGTTTTCTTGAACGGCGCGGAGGGCGCGAGTCGCCTGGTGCTATCGTGCGCCGCACGGACGCGAGCGGCGAATCCGCGTTGCGCCAATCAGTGAGTCGGCGACGACGGCACAGGTCACAAATGCCACGGCCAGCTGGAGCCGCCTCAAATTGACACGCCGAGGGATCGGCAGTGGCACAGCGTCGATTCGTGTGGTCATCGCGCCTCCGCGCTATCGCCCGCTACGCGCACGGCGACAGGTTGCGCCTCCGCTATCGCGCTACGGCGCGACAGCCACGCGCACGGTCACGACTCTTCTGGAAAAAGTACAAGCGGAAATTAGCAGATGCAGAGGAAACTAAAGCCCGGCCCGCTGGTTGTGAGGCGCGTGCCGGCGCTGTTATCATTGGGGTTCTGCCAGACGCGTTTCCGCGTGCCGAGGTAGCTGAGTTGGTACAGCACCGCACTGAAAATGCGGGTGTCCCCAGTTCAACTCTGGGCCTCGGCACCAATATGGCTTCCGTTCGGCCGCACTCGCGTGCGGCCTCCACTGCGCGCTCAGTGGTCGCCTGACGGCGACTTCCCTCCAACCCTTCGCGCATGTTCACGCGAAGGTTGCCCGCCGAAGCCTTGGCGAAGGCGGGCCTGTCGCTTTGGTTCGCGCTTCGGTTGGCGAGCCAGCCAGCGCTGCAAGCCGCGAAGGTTGCGCGCCGACCCTTCGCGCGTGCTGGAACTCCTACACTCGACCTTTGGTCCGGAGTGCATATAGACGCGCGCGGGTGTAGCGCTGCAACATCACCGGATACAGATGGAAAAGAACGTTCGGGCAGAACAGCACGAGCGCCCGTCCCGCCGTGCCGATCGACGCGGCGAACAGGGCCAGCGGTAAACGTCGAGAGCAGCGACATGAGGTGCAGGCGTTCGGCGAGACGGCCACGCTGCTCCAGGTGATCGAGATTCTCGACGCTACGATCGATGCGCCGTGAGAGTTCCCCACGGCGCCGCGCAGCGGCGTTGGCCAGGTCACCGTCCGGGACGATGTGCCGGAAGGCGCGGACTCCAGCCCGTTCGTAGATCACCCCGTCCCGTTCGAATCTCCGCAATCGACGTCGTAGGACGAGGGCAGCCGATCGGCGACACAGCTTGCGCAGCGATGTAAGACCCGATCAGGAGCAGGACCCCACTGCCCGCGTGCTCGCTCCACACATCGATGATAGAAGAGCACCTGCGGCAGGATGCAGAGCCAGCACGAAACGGCGATCACCGAGCCGATATGCCAGTCCTTGACCACCGTCCCATCCTCACGAATCCAGCGCGTACCCGCTACTTCGGAATGCTGCTCACTTCGAACCCACGGCTTACCTTGCCGACAGGCTGCGCGTCGATGAGTACAGTCGCGCTCGCGGTGTAGCGACCTGGCGCCAGGGCCGACGTGGAGATCTGGGCCTCGTTCAAGAGGATCGTGTCGGCGATCCCGGTGCGCGCGGCCATCAGGACGCGCTGTACGGGTTCCACCGTGCCATCCGGCACGATCTCGAGGGCCACCCGCGTCTTGCTGAGTCGCGGCGCGTCGCTCGACATGACCTCGATCATCGCTGCGAGAGGCGCTCCGGAGCGCACCCGCGTCGATGGGAGAAAACGCCCGCTCGCCGCCGAGCCGACGATGAGATCGCTCAGCTGCAACCCTGCGGCGGCCCGAAGACCGACGGTCAAGGGGATATCGACGACACCGGCGCGGCCATCGGCATCGATTGCCGCGAATCGGATTCGTTGCCGTCCCGGCAGCAGCTTCGCCGACGCGGTAATGACTGCCGGCGAGGTCTCCACCTTCTCGAGGCTGCTGCGGCCGCTGGCGATGACGTTCTCCTCGTTGAGCACGATGAAGCCCCACTGGACTGGTGCGCGGATCGTCGTCGCACCAACGTGCGCCGTCAATAACACCTTGAGCAGCGAGGGATCGTCACCGCGGGTGGTGTAGGTCGCGACCTGAAGGGGCAGATCGTTGATGTCCGTCGGTTGCTCGAGCAGCGTGCGCAGCGCTTCGGGGGTCCCCGGTTTTGGCGCCACGCTCGCATCGAGGGCAACCTGCGCCCGCGTGCGCACCGTGAGCCCATCCCGTGCCACCTTGACCGACAGATCTCGAGGTTTGCCGTCGGCGTCGGTCTGAAGGGCTTCGAGGCCGAGCTCGTAGAAATTGGTGATCTCGGTGCCAATGCGATCGAACACCCCCGCGGCCGAGCCGACGCCGTGGAAAAACGAGCCTCCTGTCATCCCGGCGATGGTCGTCAATCCTGCGGACATCTCGCGGCTACCGAACGCGGACGTAATCGGGCGCCGCTCAGTCGTGACATCAGTGGTCGGTTGGTCCACGAAAATGGTGTGGAACACCACACCCGCAGTTGCGGCCTGGCGCGCGAAGTGATTGAACTCGTCCAGGAGCTCCTGATCGAATCGCATGCCGCCCGACATCAGCACGATGTGCTTCGGCCCGCGCAGCGGTCTGAGACGATCCATGAGACCCCGCACGTTCGCGAGAGTGGCTCGCGCCTGCGACCGAGCGTTCATCAGCATCTCCCTTGCCTGCGCAGGCAGGTTGGCCGCGCACCCCTCCGGCACGATGGGAGGACAATCCGGGCACTCTGGCGGCGGCTTGCGCGGCGAACGGCATTCGCGCTCGAGTGCCTGCGCCAGCATCTGCTTATCGCCGCGCTCGATTCCCTCGGCCTCCTGCCAGGTGATGTGCCACCGCCAGGCGACCGGCGGCATCGTCCCCGTCATTTCGTTCAAGCCGGCACGGACACGCTGATGTTCACGCGTCGGTTTTACACCGCCGGTCGGCAGCCCCAGCAGGCCGACCGCGTCGGACGGCGCCAAGGCGTCCAGCACTCGTGATCCCGCCTCGAACAGCGGCTTCTCGCTTCCGGTCGTGATTGTGTCGCGATCCACGACGAACATGACGAGCCGTCCGGACGGTGTCGGTACGGGCGTCGTCGGTGCCGTACCTGGCGCGGACGGCGCGTAGACACCCGTCGCGTCGGCGCCGTTGAACCGGGCAAAAACCACTTTCCGCGGTTGACCGCTGACGGTCACGGTGAAGTCGGACGTCTGAAGATCGCGAACGGGACGACCGTCCTTGTCCATCACAGCTGCCTGGACGGTGAGAAGGTCCACGCCGGATCGGAATGCAGGTGGCTGCTGCTGCGGCGACGCCTCGAGCGACACCGCCAACCCCAGAGCGAGTGTCGCGATGGAACGATGCACGCTGGCCTCCCTCATTTGGCGGTATCGGCGACAACTTCAAAGGCACGGCTGACGCGGCCGACCGGCTGGGCGTCGATCAGCGCGATGGCGCTCGCGGTGTAGCGTCCGGGCGGCAGCGCCGTCGTGTCGATCTGCGCCTCGGCCAGGACGACGACCGAGGACGTACCGCTGCGCGCGGCCATGAGCACCCGCCGGATCGGTTCCGAAGCGCCCTCGGGCAGGATCTCCATGGCGACGCGGGTTTTCTCGAGCGCCGCCACATCCGCGGAGACGATCTCGAGCAGAGCCGCAAGGCGCTGGCCGGCAACGATGCGCCTCAGCGGCTGAATCCGGCCGCTGACAGCGGTGCCGAGGATGACGTCGCTCAACTGCAGCGGCCCCGCCGCGCGAAGGCCGACGGGCAGCGGCGCGTCGATCACGCCGGCCCGGCCATCAGAGGCTGTCGCGGCAATGCGGATCCGATAGCGTCCGGGCGCAAGCTGAAGAGATGTGGTCAGAATGCGCTTGCCGACTTCATCGGTGGACTGCTGCCGTCCATCGGCCATTACCTTGTTGCGATCGAACACGGCGAAAGCCCAGTCCGCGATCGGCGCGCCGAATTCAGCCGAGAGCAGCACGCGCAGGGACGCCGGCTCTTCACCGCGCGTCGTGTAGGACGCTACCGCGATCGGCAGATCCGCGATGTCGGTAGGCTGCGACAGCAGGGTCAACAGCGGATCCTTGGACGCCGTCTCGTCCTTTGCCAGCAGTACCTGGCGGCGCGTGCGTATTGACACGCCAGGGCGATTCACCTTGACGTCCACATCACGCATTTTTCCGTCCGCGTCGGCGGGAAGGGTTTCGAGCCCGATTTCGTAGTCGTTGGCGATTTCGGTCTTGATCCGGTCGAACACACCTGTCGCGCGGCCGACACCGGCGTAATACGCGCCGCCGGTCATACCCGTCATCGTCGTCAATCCGACCGAAAGATCCCTGCCGCCGAATTCAGAGGGGACAGTACGGCGATCCGCTACGTCCGAATCCGGTTGATCCACATGCACGGCATACAACGTGATCCGGGCGGCCGCGGCCGCTCTCGCGAAGTCGTTGTAGTGGATGAGGATCTCCTGGTCGAACGCCTGACCGCCAGAGATCTGGACGATGTACTTCGGCCCGCGGACGGGCTTGAGCGCCTTCAGCATGCCCTCGATTGATTGAAGAACCGTTCGTGCGTGACCCCGGCCCGCGGCAAGCAACGTCCGCGCCTGGACCTCGAGATCCTGCGGGCAGCTGGCGATCCTGTTGCTGCCTAAGCATTCGCGTTCGATCACTGTCTTCATCGTGGTCTGGTCCCCGCGCTCGAACGCCAGCGCCTCATCCCACGCAAGACTCCGGTCCTTGACGCCGCCAACGGGAGTTGGCTGCGTGCCGGCAATCTTCTTCAGTTCATCGCGTACCCGTGCATGATCGCGCGTCGGATCGACTCCACCGACGGGAATGCTCAACACCCCAACCGCATCCGCAGGGGACAGCGCGTCAAGAATGGCGGTGGACGACTCGAGCAGAGCCTTCTCCGATCCCCTTCTGATCGAATCCCGATCCACTACGAACATGATCAGGCGGCCGCCAGCGGTTGCGGTGCTGTCGGCATGCGCCGCTGGAGATGCTGGAACCGCGGTCGGCGATCCGGTGCCGCCACTACCCGAAGCCGCCGCGCCGCGGAAACGAGCGAACAGCACCTTGCGCGGCTTTCCCGCCACGGTCACCGTAAAGTCAGCGGGCGTGAGATCAGTGATCGGGCGGCCGTCCTTGTCGAGGACACTCGTTTGCAGAGTGAGCAGATCGACACCGCTCTTGAACGCGGGAGGCGGCTGCGTCTGCTGCGAGTGAAGAGGCGTCGGTGCCGAACCTGAAAGTAGCGCCGCCGTAGCGGCCGCGGCGATGATGCGCACTCAGTTTTTCTCCGGTGGGGCTGGCGTCTCGACCATATTACCGCGTGGACCAGTAATAGGCGCGTCCCTGCGTCCAGTTGACGACCCAGATCAGATTGCCGCTGCGACTGCGGTACGCCTTCGCGCCGGTCGCGGCGATGCGCTCCGCGTCGAGCTGCTGTCTCAATTGCACCGGCCACCATTCGATGCGTCCCGGTATGTCGCACCGGACGCCGGCGAGCGAGATCTCCGTGGGCTCGAGCGAGCCTCGCAGCTCCACCGACGACTCCGCGGGAAAGTTGATGATGCCCCATCGCTGCCAGCTGTCAGGGACGTAGGCCGCACGCAATTCGTAGGAACGTGATGGAAGCCCCTCTGGAATCCAGCCCTGTTCGATCGCCGGACGCGCCTCGGTCATCGTGCCGAACGTGGCGGTCCTGGCGTCAACGCCCGTGCAGCCGCTCGCGGCAAGAACCGCGGCGAACACCCACGCGAGTCGCCTCAGGGGAGCTTTCGCCACGTCAGCACGTGATTCACGAGAGCCCCCGCCTTGGCCACCTGGGTGGAAAGGATCAGAAGATCACCATCGAACCTCAGTTGCCGCACCTGTACTCCGCCAACCCAGCCCGGGTTGAGCGCGCCGTCGACACGATGCACGACGGTGTCGCCTGCATCGTTGACCTCGTAAGTGCCGAAGTACGCGATGTATCCGGCATAGGCGCTTCTCACTTGCTGTGCCTGCCAGTCACCGGGGGCAACGTTAGATCGCCCAGGCCGCATCACCTGTCCGGCCATGTGGCCATGCTCGTCGTAACTCAGACGGCCGACGGCATCGCCATATGGCTTGCCGCGCGAGCCGTCGGGGTTTTCGGTCACGTACGAAAGCAGGGTCCAGTTCCCAACCAGCTGTTTCATGGATGCATCACGCCTGACTGACCCACCCACCCGGCATAGAGCTCCGGACGCCGATGCTGCAGAAACAACCGGCGGGCATGGGAGGCGGCATTCTCGGCAAGGTCGAGGTCGGCGAGAAGAATTGAGTCGTTCAGCCCGGGAGCGCGCGCAATCACGCGGCCATCAGGGGCACACACGAAGGACTCCCCCGCGAACGTGAGACAGTCCTCCTCGCCAACACGGTTGCACAACGCAACGAAGTAACCATTCTGAAACGCCGCGACCTGCATCTCCCCTTCGTACAGGCCGTCGGGCCACTCGCCGACGCTGCCGGCCTGCGGCACGACCACCAGATCCGCCCCGCCGAGGGCGAGTGCGCGCATGTACTCCGGATAGTGCCGGTCGTAGCAGATGGCGACGCCGACCGAGCCCGCACGCGTGCGATACACGGGAGCGCCGGTGTCACCCGGCGAGTAATACCCCTGCTCATGGAAGCAGGGGTAGTCGGTGATGTGAACCATGCGGGTCCGGCCGAGGAGAGAGCCGTCGGCATCGATGACGGGCGAAGTGTCATAGGCACGCTCGCCATCGCGCTCGTACAGGTTGAGGACGATGACGACACCGAGTTCGCGTGCTTTGCGTGCGAACGCGTCGGTGGTCGGGCCTGGAATGTTTTCGGCGAGTCTCTGCGGATTCCCGTCAGAAGGGCGCTGCGGGTGGAATCGCTCGAAGGCCAGTTCCGCAAAGGTCACGAGCTCCGCCCCAGCCCGCGCCGCCTCGTCGACGGCAGCAAGCCCGCGGACGACGTTCGCCACCTTGTCTGGGGTCGCCCGTTGCTGGATCAGCGCGATGCGCATCCATAAAAGCTATCAGCTTCCAGCCATCAGCTTCCAGCCATCAGCTTCCAGCGGCTAAAGCCCTGGACTACGCCTATCGCATTCCGCATCCCGCATCCCGCATCCCGCGCCCTCGCATCCCGCATCCCGCGCCCTGCGCCCCGCGCCCCGCGACTACGCGCTCTCCCACCTTCTTGCGAGAACCCGGGCCAGTGACAGGAAAACAACTGTGAGGATCAACAGCACGAGCACCTGCGGCCACAGTTGCAGGATCGGCAGTTCGCGCCAGAACACCTTGAGATAACCGTCGAGCGCCCAGCCGTTGAACGTCAGCAGGCCAAACTTCTGCATCGTCTCGGTCATCAAGAAGCGCGGAAACATGCTGCCCCCGAGCGCCGACATCGTCAGGATCAGGATCGTCGAAAACCCCTGGAGCTGTCCGCGGCTCTTTGCGAGGGTCGCGAGCACCAGCCCCAGAGCAGCGGCCGCGGCAGCGGTAATCGCCGTCATTACTGCGAAGCCCCCGAGATGCGAAAACAAGGGCAGCTTGAACACTAGCGCGCCCCAGAGAAACATCACGACGAGCTGCGCCGCGCCGATGAGTACGAGAAACAGCCACTTGCCCAGTAGCAGGCCGGTCATGCCGATGCGTGTCGAGAGCACGCGCTCGAACGTGCCCGCCTCGATCTCTTCGAGAAGAGCGGCGCCGGCGCCGCCGACCGCGGAGAAGAGGAGGAACATCACGCCGATACCTGCCGCATAGAAAGAAACGAGCGATCCACGCCGGCTGGTGCTGGCCATCACGTCCACGACTTTCACACCCACACCCATTGGCGCGGCCCCATCGCTCGGCGTCGCGGTGCTGGTCGATTGCTGTTTCAACGTCGGCAGCCATGCCTCGACCGCAGTCCGCTGCTGGTCGGTCAATGCTCCCGCATGCTTTTCGAACTGGCTCAGCCCTCCCTGCATCATCAAATCCGGCGCAACGGTCATCGTTACCTTTTGAATGAGACCGAGGACCATCTGCGGCGCGATCTTGTCGGACACGTCTGCCAGCAGCTCGATCGAAGGGCCGCCGCCACCGAAACCGCTCGATGCGAAGTTGGCGCCCAGGCCGCGCGGAATCACCACCGTGACCGGTACGTCACCCTCACGTACCAGCTTTTCGCCGCCGACGCGGTCCAGAGTTCCGGTCCCATCGTCGTTCACGCCGGTGCGAACACGGAGCCCCGTCTCCTTCTTCAATCCCTCGATGATTCGGCTGCTCAGATCCGAGTGGTCCTCGTCGACCACGGCGATGCGGATGCGTGAGGTGCCGGATCCCTGCCCGCCAAAGACCGAAGCAAAGATCGAGAAGAACACGATCGGCAGCGCGAACGTGAGCGACTGAGCGACACGGTCGCGCCGCAGGTTGAGCCAGCCAAGCTTGAGGATCGTGAGGATCATTCGCGTAGCTCCCTGCCGGTGAGATGGATGAAAACGCTCTGGAGACTCGGCCCGCGCACTTCGACGTCATCCACCATGTGGCCGGTCTGGCGAATGCGTTCGAGCAGGGGCGGCAGATCGACAGCGACGTCCCGCATCTTCGCGCGGAGCACCCGCCGATCCTCCGCATCGACTTCGACGCCCCCGCTGCCGTCAGTCAGCGAGGCTGCGGCACCATTCACCGGTCCGTCCAGGCGAAGCGTGACCAGCCTGTGGCGTCCGACCGTCTGCTCCACCAGTTCGTGCAGCGTGCCGGCGGCGATGACGCGACCGTGGTCGATGATCACAGTCCGGGAGCAGCGCGCTTCCGCTTCTTCCAGGTGGTGAGTAGTCAGCAGCAGCGAGACGCCCTCGCTCGCCAGCTCGCCGAGCATGTCGTAAATACGATCGCGACTTTGCGGGTCCACGCCGACGGTCGGCTCATCGAGGAGGACGACGCGTGGTTTATGGACGACGCCGCACGCGATGTTCAATCGCCGCCGCATGCCGCCGGAGAACTGATTGACGGCGTCGTTCTGTCGATCGACCAGCGCGGTGCGCTCGAGCGCCCACTGGACATTGCTCGAAAGTCCGGCGCCGGAGAGACCCTGCAACCTTCCGAAGATCTCCAGGTTTTCGCGCGCCGTGAGCAGCGGATACAGCGCGATCTCCTGCGGGACGATGCCCAGCTCCGGCGGCGTGCGTCCCCACGTAAGGACGCGATCGAATAGCCGGATCTCTCCCCCGTCCAGCTTCACCCGTCCGGCAACGGCCCGGATGAGCGTCGTCTTCCCTGCGCCGTTGGGGCCGAGCAGGGCGAGCAGCTCTCCCTGCCGAAGCTCGAAGCTCGCGCCATCCAGGGCAGTGACTGCCGCGAACTTCTTTCTTGCATCCCTGACCAGCAACACATCCATCGCCATCCTCGCGCATAGACTACGCGCGAATCGGAGATGGGTTCAGGGGTTCCGGCGAATGGCGGGTTCCGGGCGGTGGGTGGTTCCTGATTGGCGACTGTAGATTGGCGATTGGCGAATTACGGATTGGAGATTGTGGATTGCGGATTGACGGACTGCCGATTGGGGATTGGGTGAGTGTTGTGCACAAGTCGCCAATCGCTCCAATCGCCAATCCAATCGCCAATCGTCAATCCGCCAATCGCCACTCGTCAGTCACCAATCCACAATCAACGCCCTTTGTCTTTGAGGTGCTTGTTGAGCGCCTTGGTCAGCGTTTTCGTCCGTCGCTTCTCGTCGAGCATGGCGCGGTCGTCGAGCTGCCGCTGCTGGTGCGCCCGCTCGGCGGCAAGCTTGGCGTAACTCTCGAAGCGTCCGGTTGAAATCTCTCCGCGCTTCACGGCGGCCCGGACGGCGCACCCGGGCTCCGAGACATGCCGGCAATCGCGGAACCGGCAGCTCGCGGCGAGCTCAGTGACATCTGCGAACGCGTCCCCGAGCGCTTCGCCGCCGTCCCAGAGCTGAAGCTCGCGCATGCCGGGCGTGTCGATGAGAATGCCGTCTTCGCCGAGGACGACGAGCTGGCGTGCCGTGCTCGTGTGTCGGCCGCGGCTGTCCGAGATCCGCACCTCGTGGGTCCGCATCAGATCGTGCCCCACGAGCCGGTTCACGATCGTCGACTTGCCGACGCCCGACGAACCGAGCAGCGCCGCGGTTCTGCCGCGACCGAGATGAGAGCGCAAGGCATCGAGCGTCTCGGGCTGCCTGGCCGACACCGCGTGGACCGCGACTCCCGGAGCGCTCGCCTCCACCTCGGCCACGTGTCGTCCTGGATCGTCGACGAGATCCGCCTTGTTGAGCACGATCACCGGCAGCGCGCCGCTCTCCCACGCCACGACGAGATAGCGTTCGAGCCGGCGCGGATTGAAATCTCCATCGAGCCCGCCGACGAGAAACACAACATCGATGTTCGCCGCAACGATCTGCTCTTCTGTCACATCCCCGGCGGCACGCCGCGAGAACCGACTGAAGCGCGGGAGGACCGCATGGATACGCGCATCCCCGTCATCTACCGGTTCGACGACAACCCAGTCACCGACGGCTGGGTAGTCGGGTCGCGATCCGGCGTGGTGGCGGAGCCGCCCGGACACCCTGGCAAGACACTCCTGATCGCCCGTTGCGACTCTATAGATGTGCGTGTGCTCGAGGACGATGCGCCCGGGCCGGCGGTTGTCGGCGGCAAAGGGTGCGAACGCCTCGGCGAAACGGTCAGTCCAGCCGAGATCCTCCAGGCGCGCGTTCATTTCGGCGCTGTCTTTACGAGGCACCGGAGCACTTCCGCGACGCTCCACGCTTGCGCCACGCATCCGCGAGGGATGAATGGCGGATCGGCGTCGAAGATCTCGCTGATCGATCCGACGCACGCCTCGCTCTGGTGTGCTTCGAATCCCTGCAGCAGGCGTCGCGCTCCGGCGCGATCATCCGGATACACCTTCAACCACGCGTCGACGAACGGGCCGATCAGCCATGCCCACACCGTGCCCTGATGGTAAGCCGCGTCGCGTGAGCGAAGATCGCCGTAGTATTTCGCCTTGTAATCGGGATGGCCGGGCGCCAGCGTGCGGAGGCCGAAGGGTGTCAACAGCCGGTCGCGCACGACCTCCATCACCGATGGCCAATGCGGCTCGTCCAGAACAGGGTAGTCCAGTGAAATCGCGAATATCTGATTGGGGCGGCAGGCCGGATCATCGCCGCGCTCGCCGTCGACGACATCGAACAGATATCCCTCCCTCGCGTTCCAGAATCGATTATTGAACGATGCGCGCGCCCGTTGCGCCTGGGTCGCCAGATCGATGCCTCGCAACTCTCCGCCGTGCTCGTCGATCCACGTGTCGAGGAGCCGCAGTGCGTTGTACCAGAGTGCGTTGATCTCGACTGCTTTCCCCCGCCGCGGCGTCACGACCCAGTCGTCCACCTTCGCATCCATCCAGGTGAGCTGATATCCCTCTTCTCCCTGCCGCAGCAGGCCGTCCGCGCGATCGACGCCAATGCCGAACCGTGTGCCTTCCATGTGCCTGTGAACGATCTCCACGAACGTGGGGATGAGCCGCCGAAGAGTCTCCACTTCTCCAGTCGCTCGCACGTACTGCTGCATGGCGTGGAAGAACCAGAGCGTGGCATCCGCCGTGTGGTAGAGCCCTTCACGCGCGCCATCCGGGAACATGTTGGGGATCAGTCCGTCGCGCACGTAATGCGCGAACGTCCGCAGGATGTAGCCTGCTTCGCGGAAGCGGTGAGTCGAAAGCGTCAGCCCTTCGAGGCTGATCATCGTGTCACGGCCCCAGTCCGTGAACCAGTGATATCCCGCGATGACGGTACGGACGTCCTCTCCCGCGGCGCGGGCGCGCGCCGACTCTTCAGAGCGCCCCGCCGGCGTGACGACGAACTGGTCCGCCGCCAGCACGAGCTCCGCTTCGAACGTCGTCTCCTCGGCGCGCCCTGCGATTCCGAGCAGTCGCTGGCGCCGCTCCACCTCGGCGATCTGTGCGTCAGCAGGATGAAGTGCCGCCAGGACGTCCCACGACTCGCTGGAGGCGACGAGTGTTGCCGTCTCCCCCGGCAGCAGATCGGCGCGGAAGTACCCGGGACTCCACAACGATCCCACCGCTTCGTAGCCGCGCAACGCTTCCATCGCGTACGGCACTTCAGCGTGTCCTTTTGCGTCGAGAGTCAGCGCGGCGCCGGAACCGTACATCATCATCCGCAGCGTCGGCCACTCGTTGGTCGCGCACACCTCGTAACGGTGCTCGCGGGCAGTGACCGAGTAGACGAGCGCTGCCGAGGCGTTCACCGGCGATTCGTATGAGCGGAAATGGACCGAAGGACGCAGCGTCAGACGCACCGACCTGTTGCCACGAAAAAGTCGGTACCGGACGTGCACGGTGTTCTGACCGTGCGGCATGAGTATCCGCTTTTCGATCTCGACGTCGGCAAACCCGTAACGCCACACCGGCAAGCCGAGCTCGAGCCGGAATTCCACCAGGTGCCCGGCACGATCGACGGTGTTCGGGCCCGCGACTTCGTCCTCATCGCCGAGCCAGAGCGTATCGCCGCCTGCGATCCGGACCCGCTCCATCAGGTGGTTGAGCATGACGACACGGCCGAGCGGCGCCGGCAGTGATGCGACCAGCAGGCCGTGATAGCGCCGGGTAACGACGCCGGCAACCGTGCCCGACGCGTAGCCACCGAGGCCGTTCGTGACGAGCCACTCGCGACGCGGCATGGGACCGTGGGGATCCCGGTCGACCGGACCGTCGATTACGCGCGTCAGTCCTTCACGTTGCGCCATCGTCTCGGCTATTTTCGCCCCGCCCTCCGCGGCCCGCGCTCAGCGATTTCTGGCTCCGATCCGAACAGCAGCGCGGATTCACCTGGGATGTGCCATCGCGCGTTGGGGTTGATAGCGGGGGTACCGGACCCGCCGTATGCCACCGACTCACTGCTCCACAGCAGACGCCATTGGCATCCTTCCGGCGGCGCGAGCAGCGGTTCCGGGACAGGGGATGGATCCAGGTCGCACCCGAGATTGATCAGCAGCAGCCGGTCCTGGTTTGCACCGACGAAGCGCAAGACGAACGCCTGGGACGCGATGGTCGCGCCATCGAGCCGAGTGCTCTCAGCCGTGATCACTGGATCGGTGCGACGGATGAACAGCAGATCGCGGTGCATCGAATAGGCGCTGCCGTGCTTGTGCCGTTCCTCCAGGTCAAGGCGGGATCGGCTGAAGGTGGACTCATCGCCCGGAGCTGCGAGTGCGGAAACGACGTCCGGATCCGCCAGGGCGGGGAATTGCGACAGGAACTGCTTGCGTCCCTCGGCCACCACGTCGCGCAGGCTCTCCGGCAGGTCCGCGAAGAACAGGAAGGGAGCCGAGGCATTGAACTCCTGCCCCTGGAAGAGCAGCGGCGTGGCGCGGCCGAGCAGGAGCAGCGCCGTCAGTGCGCGATGGCGGCCCGGCGATGTGAGCTCGTGGATCCGCTTGCCGAACGCCGAATTCGCGACCTGATCGTGGTTTTGAAGATAGTGGACGAATGTGGCGGCCGGAAGATCGAGCGCCGGCGTGCCCCGGCGTTTCTTCTGCCATTCGTACCACTGCCCTTGATATAGAAATCCGTACTTGGCCGACGAGATCAGTTCCTGCGTCGATCCCAGATAGTCCGTGTAATAGGCTTCGCGCCGGCCGGTCAGCGCGACGTGCGCCGCGTGATGAAAGTCATCGTTCCAGATCGCATCTATCCCAAACCCGCCCGCCTCCGCCCTGCGGACCAACCGCACATCCTGCAGCTCGTTTTCGGCGACCACGTAAACCCGGCGTCCGGGCGCCGCCGCTCGCGCCCGCTGCGCGATGCTGCCAAGCACGTGGGTGGGCGACGCGTCGTGAATGTCCTGGGTCGCGTCGAGCCGCAGCCCGTCGAAGTGATATTCGTCGATCCAGTAACCTGCGTTCTCGACGAAGTATTCGCGCGCCGGCGCCGGCCCTTCGAAATTCAGCGCACCACCCCAGTCGTTCTCGTATTTCTTCGTGAAGTAGTCTTTCGAAAAGTCCCACAGGTAGTTGCCGTCGGGGCCCAGGTGGTTGTAGACGACATCGAGGATCACGCCAAGACCCAGTGAATGCGCGCGGTCGACGAATGCACGCGCATCGTTGGGCCGGCCGTACAACCGCGTGGGGGCATACAGGTTCACTCCGTCGTAGCCCCACCCGAACCTGCCCGGGAAATCCGCAATCGGCATCACTTCGACGATCGTGATGCCGAAGGCGGCGAGCTCCGGTAACTGCTCCGCCGCGGCAGACCACGTCCCCTGGGGTGTGTAAGTCCCCAGGTGCATTTCGTAGATCACCGAACGGCAGGGATCGACCCCCTTCCACGCTGGAGTCGGTCCAGTTGAAGTCCAGAGGATCGACGATCTCCGACGGGCCGTGAGGACCGTCCGGTTGGAATCGCGAGCGGGGGTCGGGCCGCAGTCGATCGCCATCGAGGCGGAACCAGTAACGGGCGCCCGCCGCCGCGGCGATGGTTCCGCTGAAGAAGCCGTCCGGCTCCTGATCGAGTGGATGGGTCGTCCGGCCGGCGGCGCCGTCGAGGACGAAGTCAACCGTCGTGCACGCTGGCGCCCATACGCGTACGTGCGCACGGCCGTCCTGCACCTCGACCCCGGCGGACAGGCGGCGGTTCACAACAACGCTCCGCGCGCGCGGTTCACCGTTGCGCACGCCGCCGTTCGCGCCCGGTCAGGCGCGCGATCTCCGCCGTGAGCAACGCCGGTTCCACCGGCTTGGGCAGTTCGCGTTGGACGGCTGCGAGAAGGCGCCGTATGCCGTCGTCGCTGCGGGCAGCCGCGGTCAGGGCGGCCGCTGGAATCCGGCCGCCGCGATGCGCCTCGAGCGACAGCACCTTGCCGGTCAAGGAGTAGGAATCGTGTTCCGTCGACAGACTGTCGCTGACCAGCACGTCGGGCCTCCAGGATTCGAGCGACGTGAGTGCGTCGCCGACAGTACTTGCGGTCTGCACGTCCGCGCCGCCCCGCTGGAGTACCGTCCGCATCAACTCCCGCCCTTCCAGATCTTCCTCGAACACGAGCACGCGCAGCCCATCGAGCGGCGCCCACTCGGCGATGGGCGCATCCCGCTCTACGACAATGTCAGTGCGTTGCGTGGTCTCGGGCGCCTGTAACGGCAGCTTGACGGTGAACACGGCGCCGTTTCGATCCGGCCGGTTTTGCGCGTCGATTTCACCGCCGTGCAGTTCGACGAGCTCTCGCACCAGCGCCAGCCCGACGCCGAGGCCGCCGGCCGTTCGCGTTGCCGACGACTCTGCTTGCGTGAAGCGCTCGAACACTCGGGGAAGAAATGCCGGGTCAATCCCTTGTCCGCTGTCCTGCACCCGGAGCACCGCTTCGTCCCTGGCCGGGTGGGTTGCGACCTCTATCGTCCCGCCGCGAGGCGTGAACTTGATGGCGTTGGCGATCAACTGCCACGCGACCTGCCGGAGCCGCGTCGGATCACCATGGACGACGGCCGACTCCGCCCGTGTCAACACGAGCAGCACACCCTTCGCCCTGGCTGCAGGCATTGCCGACGCGATCGCCTGCCGCACGGCGTCGTCCAGCGGCGCGGAGCTCGAGTTCAAACGAAGCTTACCCGTGAGCGCCTTGGAAACGTCCAGGAGATCGGCGGTGAGCTGCGCCTGCAACCGTGCATTCCGATCGATCGCCTCGAGCCCACGTCGTGCTGTCGCGGCGTCCAGCCGATCGGTCCGGAGCAGGTGCGCCCAACCGAGGACGGCATTGAGTGGAGTCCGCAGTTCGTGCGAGATAGTCGCCAGAAATTCATCCTTGGTCCGGTTGGCTGCTTCGCTTTCGCGCTTGGAGCTGTCTGCATCGCGCGCGCGTGCCTCCGCGTTCCGCCGTGCGCGGCGCAGCTCGTCGACGACGCCCGTGAGGATGAGGCCGTGGACGAGGAACAGCGCCAGGTGCAGCGCGACGGCGCCCGTATCTCGATCGCTGCCGCTGGTCGCGCCGAGGATGACCCCGAGCACGGTTGCAAGTAGCGCCGGGCCCGTGCCGGCAAACCACGCGGTGGCCCCGACCGCCGTCCCGAGAAGAAGGAACTGGCTGCCCTCGTCGATCAACTCGCCTGCGGACTGGTCGATCAGGAAGACGATCGCGACCAGGCCAATAGCGATGCTGAAACGCGAGGGAACAGGGAGCGTGCGGAACGGATAGGCGTCTGCCGAGCCTTTCATGGGGTGCGCTGCTGCGACACCGCGGCCTCGTCGCCAGCACGCTCGCCGGGTTCGGGCTCGGGGCCCACTTCCGGTTCGCGCATCGGGGTCTCGACCGCCGCTGCCGCTTCGGCGCGGGTGTCCGGCGACGTCTCGGACAACACCGGAGTCGAGGCGTGGGTCACGCCGAGCACCTTGTCGATCAAACCGTACTCGAGTGCCTTGGTCGCGTCGAGATAGAAGTCCGTTCGCTTGGTATCGCGGATGATCTGTCGCAGCGGCCGGCCTGACCGGGACGACAGAATCCGATAGATTTGACTCTGCATCTGTTTGAGCCGGTCGAGATGTTGCGCTGCCGCCGTCGTCGATTGCCATCCCGCCCACTTGGCCGGCTCGTGGATCATGATCCACGAGTGTGGGAACGAGTAACGGTGTCCGGGGCTCGCCGCCTGGAGGATGACCGACCCCATCGAATACGCCATCCCCTGCACCACGATCGTCACCGGAATGCCCTTCGACACCACGTCGAGAATGGCATCGTGGATCGCCAGGCCGTCGGTAACATTTCCACCGGCAGTGTTGATGTACAGAGTGATCGGACCGCGCCCTTCGTTGGCGAGCTCCCGAAGGCGTTCGATGACGATCCGAGCCACGTCTTTCTCGATATCGCCTATCAGGTACACGTCCCGGAGGCGCTCCGCCTGTTCTTTTTTCATGGCGGATTTGACAGCGTCGATCAGTTCGCCGAGCAGACGGTCGTTGAACTCACCCATACCCTGTTGCCACTCGCATTCCTCGTGCCGGAAAGGCAGGCCCGTCGTGCGCAGCCGCGCTCATTTCAAAGCTCATCCGCTTCACCCCGCGCTGGTGCCCTTCCCATTTGCTTTTCTGTCGGGCGCGGCGTTGTTCGACGTGTTCTACCTCATCAGTGACCGCGCCGCGTTCACGTCGACTGCCGGACATCTGACGCTGGCGGGTGTAGCCGGAGGTCTGCTGGCGGCAGTTCCCGGTTTGATCGATTACCGATACGCCGTGCCGCCCCGAAGCTCGGCGCGGACTCGCGCGACGAAGCATGCGCTCGGGAATTCAGCGGCGATCGCGCTCTTCCTGCTCTCGTGGTTCCTGCGGCGATCGGACGGCTCGATGACCTACGCCACGCTTGCCTGCGAACTCCTTGGCGCGGGGCTCCTCGCGTACGCCGGGCTTCTCGGCGGAGAGCTGGTGGTCCGCAACATGATCAGTGTCAACCACCGCTATGCGAACGCCGGAAAATGGCGGGAGGAGACATTCACATCCAGAGCCGGCGCAACACTCACCGTCGCTCACGGCGACGAGCTGAAAGAGGGTCAGATGAAGCTGCTCTGGATCAACGGCCAGCGAATCGCCCTCGGACGCACGTCTCGAGGTTATTGCGCGTTCGAGGATCGCTGCACTCATCGCGGCGGGTCGCTGGCGGGCGGAGTGCTCATTGGCGACACGGTGCACTGTCTCTGGCACGGTTCGCAGTTCGATGTCTGCACCGGTGAGGTGAACGCCGGTCCGGCTCGCAAGAAGATCGCGGTCTACGAGACGGCGATGCGCGGCAAGGACGTGACCCTGGTCGCGCCCGACGCTCAAGATTGATGCGAATCTTCTAAACCTGTTGCCTCTGGATTCCGTCCAATTGCACGATCGGGACGAAACAGGTGCCCGGTGTCGTGTGAGCGGTGTTCGGTTTCGGGATAGATTCATTCCGCAAGCGGTCAGAAACCGGACGCTGGCGTCGGAGACGACATATCGTAACTATCTATTGAATAAGGACTTATATTCAGCCTGAATCGTGGCAGGCTAATTGGTTATTCTGGACTGACCGGGTGTCAATCCCGCTCCCCCGGAATCAGGACAGAGGCAAGTTCATGGTCGACATCGCACGTCCGTCCAGCGTCGTCAAGAAAAAGAAGATTCGCCGAACCATCTACGCGACCGCTGCGGCCGTCGTCGTGCTCCTCATCACTGTCGGCGTGTCGCGGCTCAAGCCCGCGGCGCCGTCAGTTGACAGGGCGGCCGTCTGGATCGACACCGTCAAGCGCGGCCCGATGCTGCGGCTCGTTCGCGGCTCCGGCACGCTGGTCCCCGAAGAGATTCGCTGGATCGCATCGACAACGTCGGGGCGTGTGGAACGAATAGATCCTTCAGCCTGGCGCTACGGTGGCGCCCGGTACCGTGATCCTCGAGCTGAGCAACCCCGAACTGCAGCAGTCGGTCAAGGAGGCCGAGCTCGCGTATCAGTCCGCGCAGGCGAACTACAACAATCGAAAGACCGAGCTCGAAAGCACCCTCCTGCAGCAGCAGGCCGCGGTGGCCGGCGTGAAGTCCCAGTACGAAGACGCCGTCCTGCAGCTCGAAGCGCAAGAGAAACTGTTTAAAGACGGCCTGATCTCGGAAATCCAGGTCAAGCAGTCCCGGTCGCGCGAAGCGGAACTGAAGAATCGCCTCACCATCGAAGAGCGGCGGCTGACGATGTCACGCGAAGGCATCAAATCACAGCTCGCGCCGCAATCGGCCGCGGTCGATCAGACCCGCGCGGCCTACCAGCTGCGCGTCAGTCAGCTGGACGACCTGCGAGTCAAGTCGAGCGTGCACGGCGTGCTCCAGCAGGTGCCCGGTCGAAGTCGGTGCGCAGGTCGGTCCTGGAACGAACCTCGCGCGCGTTGCCGATCCGACCAAGCTCAAGGCGGAAGTGCGCATCGCGGAAACGCAGACGAAAGACATTCGTATCGGGCAGACCGCGGAAGTCGACACACGGAACGGCATCATCAAGGGACGCGTCTCGCGGATCGATCCGGCGCGCGACCGGCGGCACCGTCGGCGTCGACATCACGCTGCTCGAGGCGCTGCCCCCGGGTGCGCGCCTGGACCTGAGTGTCGACGGCACGATCACTCTCGAGAAACTTGACGATGTGCTGTTTGTCGGTCGGCCGGCGTTTGGCCAGGAGCACAGCACGGTGATGCTGTTCAAGTTGATGGGCGACACCGGCGAGGCGCAGCGGATACAGGTGAAGCTCGGACGGAGCTCGGTGAATCAGATCGAAATCACCGAGGGGCTCCAGCCGGGAGATCAGGTGATCCTCTCCGACATGTCCGCGCAGGATTCTTACGACCGGATACGACTGAATTAGCGGTCCAGCTGTCAGCCATCAGCTCTCAGTCGAGAGATGCCGCAGGTAGCTGGAAGCCTGGAAGCTGATAGCTGAGAAGCTGATAGCTGATAGCTTTTCAAAAGGAGCGAAGATGACCACTGCAGGGCAACCGCTGATCCATCTCGATGGCGTCACGAAAGTGTTTTTCACTGACGAAGTCGAGACCCACGCGCTGGCCGGGATCCACCTCGAGATCAAGAGCGGCGAGTACATCGCCATCGCCGGGCCGTCGGGCTGCGGCAAGTCGACGCTCCTTTCGATTCTCGGCCTGCTCGATTCACCGACCGAGGGCAAGTACATCCTCAATGGCAAGTCGGTTGCCGACCTGCCGCTCTCGGAGCGCGCCCGCGTGCGCAACCGGGAGATCGGGTTCATCTTCCAGAGCTTCAATCTGATCGGCGACCTCAACGTCTACGAGAACGTCGAGCTGCCGCTCACCTATCGCGGGATGAAGTCGGCTGAGCGCAAGGAACGCGTGATGGCGGCGCTCGAGAAGGTCGGCATGGCGCACCGCGCGAAGCACCTGCCCAGCCAGTTGTCCGGCGGTCAGCAGCAGCGCGTCGCCGTCGCCCGTGCGGTGGCCGGAGCGCCGTCGATCCTCCTCGCCGACGAGCCGACCGGGAACCTCGACTCCAAGAACGGCGAAGCCGTCATGGAACTGCTCCGCGAGCTGCACCGCGAAGGGGCGACGATCTGCATGGTCACGCACGACCCGCGTTACGCCCGGCATGCGGACCGCTCCATCCACCTGTTCGACGGCCGCGTCGTTGAAGAGGACGGCAGCGGCGGCAAGCGCGCCGAGAAGGAGCTCGAAGAGAGCGGCTTCCACATCGAGCACTAAGACAGTCGAGGCTCCGCCCCGAACCCCGGCTCGGTCGCTCGCGAAGCCCGGCCGCTCCGTCCACCCCAGCGCGCAAACCACGCGCGCCGCCCGGCTCGCGGGCGCGCTTTGCGCGCCGCCGTTATGCGGCAATGATTACAAGCGCCGCATAACAGTTCAATTCGACCTTCAGCATTGATGCACACACAAGAGCTGCCCGCCCGTCATGCCGTCAGGGCCGGTGCCCCCCGCGTCCTCATCGCGGATGACCAGTTCGACGTTCTCGAGGCTTTGCGCCTGCTTCTCAAGGGCGAGGGGCTGCAGCTCGAAACCGCGTCCTCACCTGCCGGAGTTCTCGCTGCCGTAGAAGCGCGCGAATTCGATGTCGCGCTGATCGACCTGAACTACACCCGCGACACCACTTCGGGCGAAGAGGGGCTCAACCTGCTCTCCCGCATCCAGGGCATCGATCCGACACTGCCGGTCGTCGTGATGACGGCCTGGGGGAGCGTCGAGGTGGCGGTCGAAGCGATGCGCCGCGGCGCCCGTGACTTCATCCAGAAGCCGTGGGACAACGCCCGCCTCCTGGCGATCGTTCGCACGCAGATCGAGTTGAGCCAGGCCCTGCGCAAAGGGCAAAGGCTCGAGGCGGAGAATTCACTGCTCCGCGGCGAGGGGATGCCGAGCATCGTCGCCGAATCCCCCGCGATGCAGAACGTGCTGCAAGTCGTCTCGCGCGTCGGTCCGTCGGACGCCAACGTGCTCATCTTCGGCGAAAACGGTACCGGCAAGGGGGTCGTCGCGCGGGCGCTGCACGCCGTGTCGACCCGCGCTTCCCGCCCGATGGTCATCGTCAATTCCGGTGGCGTCTCCGAGGGCGTTTTCGAGAGCGAGCTGTTCGGGCACGTGCGCGGCGCGTTCACCGACGCCAAGGCCGACCGCGTCGGGCGCTTCGAGCTCGCCGACCAGGCGACGCTGTTCCTCGACGAGATCGCCAACGTCCCCATGAGCCAGCAGGCGAAGCTGCTGCGGGTCATCGAGACCGGTGAATTCGAGAGGCTCGGATCGTCACGGACCCGGCGCGTCGACGTGAGGATCATTTCGGCGACCAACGCGGACCTGACCGAGGAAGTAACGGCCGGACGCTTTCGTCAGGACCTTCTGTTTCGCCTCAACACGATCGAGATCCGCATCCCGCCGCTGCGCGACCGCCGCGAAGATACACCGCTGCTGGCGCAGCACTTCCTGCGGCAGCACGCGCAGCGTTATCGGAAGCGGCTCACCGGTTTTGAAAGCGGCGCCATGCAGATGCTGCTCGAGCACTCGTGGCCGGGCAACGTCCGCGAGCTCGATCACGCCATCGAGCGATCGGTGCTGATGGCCGCCGGGCCGCTGGTCAAGCCGATCGATCTCGGCCTGCGCACCGCGAAGGAAAGCACCGGCCGCCTCGAAGACATGAGCCTCGAGGACGTGGAGTGCTTCCTGATCAAGAAGGCGATGACCCGTTACGACGGTAATGTCAGCCAGGCGGCCAAAGCCCTCGGCCTGAGCCGCAGCGCGCTCTATCGCCGACTCCAGCGCTACGGACTCTGAGAAACGATGAACTTATGAACTCTGAACTATGAACACTGTGTTCTCCGGTTCATCGTTCAGAGTTCATCGTTCTTAGTTCATAGTTCATAGTTTCAATGCCCCCTCGACGCCATCCGCGCCTGAGCCACGATCGACGGATCCTGTTGATGGCTCTCGGATCGGCCCTGCCCGGTGCCGCAATCTCCCTGATTTTTCTCTGGACGGGAGACTCGACGCCGAAAGTCCAGTGGACGCTGACCGTCCTCATCGTGACCTTCTGTCTGGGGTTCGCGCTCGCGCTTCGTGAACGGGTGGTGCTCCCGCTTCAGACCCTGTCGAATCTGCTGGCGGCACTTGGCGAAGGGGACTTCTCGATTCGCGCGCGGGGCGCGCGCGGCGGCGACGCGCTCGGCGAGGTGATGATCGAAGTCAACGCCCTGGTCGAAACCCTCAGGCATCAGCGCCTCGATGCGCTGGAAGCCACAACGCTGCTGCGCAAAGTGATGGCTGAAATCGACGTCGCGGTGTTCACCTTTGATGAAACCGCCATCCTGAAATTCGTCAATCGCGCCGGCGCGCGGTTGCTCGCGTTACCCGCAGAACGTCTGCTCGGCCGCCGCGCCGACGAGATCGCCCTCGATGACTACCTCACCGGTGCTGCCCCACGCGTCATCAACACGGCGTTCCCCGCCGGCGCGGGGCGATGGGAAGTGCGGCGCAGTCAGTTCCGGCAAGGGGGACGGCCCCACGAGCTGCTCGTGCTCTCGGATTTGAGTCGTCCGCTGCGAGAAGAAGAGCGGCAGGCCTTCCAGCGTCTGATCCGGGTCATCGGTCACGAGATGAATAACTCGCTCGCGCCGATCAAGTCCATCGCCGGCAGCCTGGCCTCGATCATCGAGCGCGAGCCTCCGCCGCCCGACTGGCGGGACGATGTTCAGCGTGGCCTTGGCGTCATCGCCTCCCGGTCAGAATCGTTGAGTCGATTCATGAGTGCCTACGCGAGGCTGGCCAAGCTGCCGCCTCCCAAGCTCACTCAGCTCAATGTCGCGTCGTTTGTCGATCGCGTCGTCACGCTCGAGAAAGCCCACCACATCGGCCTCGCCGCGGGTCCGCCCATGACGATTCAGGCCGACGGCGATCAGCTCGAGCAACTCCTCATCAACCTGATTAGCAACGCCGTGGATGCGGTGAGAGAAACGGGCGGCAGCGTAACCGTGGGCTGGGATCGAGTGCCCGGCACACAGTCGCTCGAATTGTGGGTGGAAGACGAGGGGCCCGGACTGTCGAATACCGGGAACCTCTTCGTGCCATTCTTCACGACCAAACCGGGAGGCTCCGGGATCGGTCTCGTCCTCAGCCGGCAGATCGCGGAGGCGCACGGCGGCACGCTGCACCTCGCGAATCGTACGGACAGGCGCGGCTGCCGCGCCAGCCTGCGGATGCCTATCCAGGTGTTGGCGTCCGCGGAAGCTCGCGCCGTGTAGCTCGACGCGGGCGGCACGCGTCAACACTTCTGCTATTCTCGACGGCATTCATGGACCAGCTTTCGGCACTGTTTCAGCGCGCCTTCGATCCGCCGACGGATTGGCAGAATCTGGTACTCGCGTTCACGCGCAGCGTTCGTCGTCGCTTGGGTGGTCGCGCGCACGGTGCGACGGCTTGCCGCACGGGGCATGCGCGCAATGCTCGGGGATACGCTCGCGCCATCCAGTCCCGCGGTGCGCGGCCCGCTCCGTCTGATCGGCGCGTCGACGTTCATCCTGGTCCTCGCGCTGCTGATCGTCCCCATCCTGGAGCTCGCGGGGCTGCACCCGCGGACGGGCGTTCGCCTCAGAACATTGATGGTGTGGAGCTTCAGCTCAGGGCTGCGGGTGCTGCTGATCGCGGCACTCGCCTACGCGCTGGTCCGCATGTCCGCACTGTTTGTCCGCCGGTTCGAGCATCAGTTGAATCTCGGCACTGGCCACGATGCGCTCGAGCGAGCGAAGCGTGCCCGGACACTCGGCTCGCTGATCAGGAACGCTGCCATCGCGCTGATCGTCGGGATCGCGGCGCTCATGATCCTGCGGGAGCTGGGTCTCGATATCGCACCGGTCCTCACCGGCGCCGGCATCGTCGGACTTGCCGATCGGCTTCGGCGCGCAGACGCTCGTGCGGGACATCATCAGCGGCTTCTTCCTGATCCTCGAGGACCAGGTACGCGTCGGTGACTCCGCCGCGATCAACGGCACGGCCGGGCTCGTCGAGGCGATCCACCTGAGGACGATCGTGCTGCGGGACGTCGAGGGGACGGTCCACGTTTTTCCGAACGGCGCCATCAACACGCTCGCGAATCGCAGCAAGGAATACTCCTACTACGTCATCAATCTCGGTCTCTCCTATAGCGACAATCCGGATCGCGCGGCGGCAGTGCTCCGCTCGGTCGGCGAGGAGTTGCAGCGCGACGACCGATTCAGCCCGTTGATCCTCGAGCCTCTCGAGATCATGGGCGTGGACGCGTTTGCCGACTGGTGCGCGCAGCTGAAGCTGCGGATCAAAACAGTGCCGTCAAAACAGTGGGAAGTCGGGCGCGAGTTGCGACGGAGGATCCTGATCGCGTTCGAGGAGCACGGCATCGACATCCCGACACCGGCGATCAGGCCGGACCGGGATGTCAGTAGCCGGCCGCCGGCTGCGAGGTCCCCTTCTGCCCCTGCGACTCTTGAACGATCTTGACCCCGGCGCTGGCGCCGACTCGACTTGCGCCGGCGGCGACCATTGTCTTCAGCCCTGCGAGATCGCGAACGCCGCCGGCAGCTTTGACCCCCATCTCTGCACCGACCACGCGCCGCAGCAGCGCGACATCCGCCGCGGTGGCGCCACCCGGCCCGAAGCCGGTGGAGGTCTTCACGAAATCCGCACCCGCCGCCTTGCTCAGCGTGGATGCGGTGATCTTCTCTTCGTCGGTGAGCAGCGCCGCCTCGATGATGACCTTGGTGATGACGCCACACTGGCGGCACGGATCGACCACCGCTTCGATGTCGCGCTCGACCGTGCGAAGATCTCCCGACTTCAAGGCGCCGACGTTGATGACCATGTCGATCTCGGTCGCGCCGTCGTAGATTGCGCGCCGCGTTTCGTACTGCTTCACGTCGGCCGTCGTCGCCCCGAGCGGGAAACCGACGACCGAACAGACACCGACGCCACTGCCGCGGAGATTTGCGGCCGCACGCGCCACCCAGGCGGGATTGACGCAGACGGTTGCGAAGTGGAACTCCGCCGCCTCCCGGCACAACTGGTCGATCTCATCGCGTGTCGCATCGGGTTTCAGCAGCGTGTGATCGATCATCCCCGAGACTCCCTCCGTCGCTCCTCCCGTCGCGTGGAGGCCGAGCCGTGTGGCTCCCGCGTCGACCACCGTCCGCAGGCGATCCGGGCAGCAATCGGATCGGACCGCATGGCACGCGCAGGGACCCGACGATGTGGCCGCGCGCTGCGCGGCCACCACCTCCTCGGTGATCATTTCGATGAGCCGGTGAAGGTCCTGAGGATTGAGCACGTCAGTCCGAGGCTTGTTCGAGGCGGCGGATCTTCAGGAGCCGCCGGATGTAACGCGCCTCCCGCATAGGGGTCCCGAGCCAGACCTCGACCAGGCGGATCGCAGTCGCGTGATCGGGCAGGAGCGTGGAGCCGAGTGTCATGACGTTGGCGCCGTTGTGCTCACGTGAGTATCGGGCAATCGTTTCGTCGGTGCACATCGCCGCGCGGATCCCTCGCACCTTGTTCGCCGCGATGGCCGATCCGATGCCGGCTCCGTCGATCACGATTCCCGCGTCCGCCTCGCCCCGCGCTACGGCCCTCGCCACGCGCGCAGCCACATCAGGGTAATCGACAGCTTCGGTGGTGTCGGTGCCAAGATCGGTCACGGCCAGCGCGCGGCCGCGCAGGTACTGCACCAGCGCCTTCTTCATCGCGATCCCCGTGTGATCGTTGCCGATCGCGACACGGCGGATGTCGGCGACTGGCGCGAGATCCGCCGGCAGGTTTGGATCGGCGGCTCCGGCCGGAAGTACCGTCACGCGCCGCGCCGCCAGCGTGTCTTTCGCCAACGGAGTCACGTGCCCGCCTCGGGCCAGCTCGACGCTCGCCCCGATATCGATCGTGCGCGCATCCGCCTCGGTAATGATGTCAAACCGCTTCAATGATCCTCACTTCTTACTCTGTTTACTCCGTTTCCCGTTTCCCGAGCCCCGCTTGTCCGCCGAAGCGCTTTGCGCGAAGGCGGAAGCCCCTAGTCCCCTAGTCCGGCCTAGCCCCCCTCGTCGAGCACCGCGATATATGGCAGGTTCCGGTACTTCTCACCGTAATCGAGTCCGTATCCGACCACGAACCGGTCTTCGATCGTGAACCCGATGTACTCAACCGGCACCTCGACTTTGCGCCGGGAGGGCTTACTGAGCAGGCACGCCGTCTTGAGGGTTCGCGGGGCGCGTTTGCGCAGAACGTCCTGCAGGTACTTCAGCGTCAATCCAGTGTCGACGATGTCTTCGACGATGATGACGTGACGATCCTCGAGACTCGTGTCCAGATCCTTTTGGAAGCGAACTTCGCCCGAGGACTTCGTCCCCGCACCGTAGCTCGATACTGCGATGAAATCGAGCGACACACGAGTCGTCATCGACCGAATCAGATCGGCCATGAAGACGAAACCTCCCTTGAGGACACCAACCAGGTGGATCTCGTCATCGGCGGGATAGTCCCCCTCGATTTGCGCCGCCAGCTCCCGCACACGGGACTGGATTGCCGACGATTCCAGAAGCGCGTTCATCGATGCGGCCTCATTTGGCAACGGCCGCCCTGACCTTGGCGGCGAAACCGTTGGCTTCTTTGATGACGTCGGCTTCGTCCAGCGTGAGTACCTTGCGGTCGCGCATCAGCACCTTTCCGTTCACGATCGTGCTCGTGACGTCATCTCCTCGCGTGACATACACGAGGTGT
This sequence comes from uncultured Acidobacteriota bacterium, assembly GCA_963810305.1. Classification (GTDB taxonomy): domain Bacteria; phylum Acidobacteriota; class Vicinamibacteria; order Vicinamibacterales; family 2-12-FULL-66-21; genus JACDCA01. The sequence goes on along the minus strand of CAWEMY010000011.1, from coordinate 569,540 downwards.
GACAGTGGATCGTACATCGGCGTCTGTCGTGCCCCCGCGACCGATACCACGATGATATCCGCGCGTTTGCCCGCCTCGAGCGAGCCCACCTGCCCGGCAATACCAAGTGCGCGCGCGCCGTCGATCGTGGCCATCGCCAGGGCAGTCTTCGCCGGGAGTGTCCGCGAATCGTTCGAAGTGAGCTTGTGGAGGAATGCGGCTTGCCTCATCGCCTCGAACATGTCCAGGTCGTTGTTGCTGGCGGCCCCATCGGTGCCGAGGCCAACGGTCACGCCCGCGCGCTGGAGCGCAGGCACCTTGGCGGTCCCGCTCGCCAGCTTCATGTTGCTCTCCGGGTTGTGCGAGACGCTGACCTTCCGGCGAGCGAGGATCTGGATGTCGGGCGCGCTGAGCCACACGCCATGGGCGGCCAGAGTCCGCGGACCCCAGAATCCGATCGATTCCAGATACTGCGTGGGGGACACCTTGTGGCGGGTCATCGAGGTTTTCGATTCCGCCGCAGTCTCGGCCAGGTGAATGAGGACCGGCGCCTTGTAGCGGTCGGCCAGTGCCCTGACCGCATTCAGCGTGGCGCGGTCGAGCGTATACATCGAATGGGGGGCGAGCGCCGGGACGATCAACTCGTCGTTTGCGAATTCCTTCAGAAACGCTTCACTGCGGGTCAGCGCCTCGGCGGGCGTTTGCGCGTCCGCGACCGGAAACTGGATGACGGTCTGGCCGAGCACGCCGCGGAGGCCGGCCGCCTTCGTCGTGCGCGCAACCTCCTCCTCGAAGTAATACATGTCCGTATAGGTCGTCGTCCCCGATTGGATCATCTCCAACGCCGCGAGCTGCGTTCCGGCCCGCACGAACTCGGGGGATACAGTCTTCGCCTTCCGCCGGGAAGATGTACTTCTCGAGCCATTCCATCAGAGCGAGGTCGTCAGCGAGGCCGCGATAGAGGACCATCGCCGCGTGTGTGTGGGTGTTGATCAAGCCGGGGAGAACGATCTGGCCGCCGGCATCGAGCGTTTCTTTCGCCGTGTAGCGTGATGCAATCGCTTCCGCGGGTTCCACCGCAGTGATGTCGCGCCCGGTGATGGCGACCGCCCCGCGCGGGAGTACCCGCCCCGCGGGATCCATGGTCACGACGATCGCGTTGTACACGATCAGGTCGACCTGCTGCGGCCCCTGAAAACCGGTGAGCGACAGGAGGCCCGCGAGCGACGCATACATCGAGAATCGCATGAGCTGACGATTCTATCGATCTATCGGCCCATCGGTCCATCCATCGGCCGATCGGTCTATCGCGTCGATGAGCCGATAGGCCGATCGGTCGATGAACCGATGAATGTATAGTGTCGGCGTGCCCGTTCATCTGGTCGAACATCCGCTGGTCCACGATGCGCTGACGATTCTAAGAGACGCAACGACGCCGCCCGAGCTCTTCCGGCGGATGGCGGTGCGTATCAGCCTGCTCCTCGCGGCCGAGGCGACGAAGGACCTTTCGTGCCGCACGGGTGACCGTCACCTCGCCGCTGGGACCGGCAGAAGGACGTCGAATCACCAGCGACGTCGTCGTGGTACCGGTGCTTCGCGCCGGGCTGGGGATGCTGGACGCCGTCCTCGAGTTGATTCCGACCGCCCGGGTCGGCCATATCGGGCTCCAGCGCGATGAGATCACGGCGGTCGCATCGAAGTACTATTCGAAGCTGCCGAAGGATCTGCACGACAGCTTCGTGCTGATGATCGATCCGATGCTGGCAACCGGGGGCAGCGCGGTCGTCGCCCTCGACATGCTGCGCGAAGTCGGTGCCCGCGGCGCGCGCATGATCTGCATCGTCGCGGCGCCGGAGGGGATCGCGCTGGTCGAGCGCCATCACCCCGACGTCCACATTTACACGCCGGTGGTCGACCAGCGGCTCAACGACCACAAGTTCATCGTGCCGGGGTTGGGGGATTTCGGCGACCGTCTCTACGGGACGCACTGAACGGAGGCCCGTCCATGACTGAAAAAGCCAATAGCGCCCCCGTGGTCGAACGCCGCTCGACCAGGCGAACCTCCGACGGGAAGTGGCGCACCGCGCTGACCTGCATCGAGCCGAACAAGATCCTGGTGCGCGGTTATCCGCTGGACGAAATGATGGGGCGCCTCACCTTCGGCGAGGCGATCTACCTGCTGTTCATGGGCGAAGTACCGTCACCGGCGATCGGCAGCCTGATGGAGGCGATGCTGGTGTCGTTCATCGATCACGGTGCGACACCGCCATCGACGCTCGCGGCGCGCAACACGGCAACGACCGGCGCACCGCTTCGCGCCTGCGTCGCGGCCGGCGTCCTCGGATTCGGCCGGTTCCATGGCGGCGACATCGAGGCGTGTATGGGCGTCCTCGATTCAGGTCTCGAGCTGGTGAGAAACGGGGCCTCCTACCACGACGCCGCCGACCAGATCGTCGAGCGGTGCCTGCAGAGCGACGAAGGGATCCCCGGTTTCGGCCACCGGTTTCACACGCGGGATCCGCGCGCCGCACGGCTGTTTCAGATGGCGCTCGAACTCGAGGTCGAAGGGCACCACGTGCAGATGATCCGCGCCGTGGAGATGACGCTGGCAGAACGACAGCAGACCGGGAAGCCCCTGCCGGTCAACGTCGATGGCGCCATCGCCGCGGTCTGCGGCGACCTCGGCATACCACCGATCGTGGCCAACGCGTTGTTCATCATCTCGCGCGTGCCCGGGATCGCGGCGCAGGCGCGCGAGGAGTCAGAGCGCTGCCACCCGATGCGCCAGATCGATCCCAAGGATCATCTGTACGACGGCCCGTCGCAGCGGCGGCTGCCGGAGCGGAGGAAGTGAGTGGGATATTTGGACGGTTTGGCTACTGTTCGTGGGGCGGAGGTTCTGGTGGAATGCCAGTCGGAGGAATCTTGATGTCCGCCAGGCCTTGGCCGATCCTGTCTACCTTGATCCCGATGAGTGAGGCCAAGCCTCCTGAGAGTTTATAGCCTGTGCAGGTCATAACTACCGCACCCGCGGATTGACGGATCTCCACGAATCCCTGCACCTTCATGTTCTCGGAGGTGTCACCATCGGTGTAATTGTCGACCCAGTCCAGAAGCCCCCCGTTGTTGTCTGTCCGCCCTGAGATGCAACGAGTGCCCTTGGCCGCTGCCGTCGTGGTTGTGCAACTTGGCGCGGCCAAGGAGAAGCCAACTTCCAGCGGGTAGAATGAGCACTTCCAGAAGCGTGTTCGGCGAACCGGGAATGGAGCGCGGTTCGTTTGGGATGAGCGGCGGTCTGCCACGTAGAGCTTCTACCATGCGGACTCCTTGGCGGATATGAATACCAAAACGTCAGGCCATTCGGCTGACCGCGATGGTACATTTCCTGGCCGTCATTTGGACCTACGTGTTTACGTAGCTATGTGCGGAATGTCTCTTAATGGGCGGAGCTCCGGTGGGCAACCTTCGCCCGTGATCGAGAGCGAAGGTTGGCCTGTCTAGCCGAAGCTCGCCAGCGAAAGCAGCGAGCGAAGGTTGGTGGGCGCTAGTGGATTCGAACCACTGACCCCCGCCGTGTGAAGGCGATGCTCTACCGCTGAGCCAAGCGCCCAACCTTGGGTACTACGTCAGTTTAGTCTATGTGCCCGTCTTCGGCTTGGCCTGCGCGATCAGCAGTGAGAGGATGCGCGCGTAGTGCTCGTCGGCTTTCGAGTACGCCTTCGTATAATCCTCTTCGCTCATCTTGGCTTTCTTCCACCCGTCGAAGGCGAGCGTCTTGTTCGCCTGCTCCCACGCATCGACCGCACCGTCGATGGCTTTGAACGACAGCCCGTCGGCACTGACGTCCTGCGCGAACACCCGGGTGCCGGCCTTGGCTGCCCCCTGAAGATCCATGTAGAGGTCCTTGTATTCCTTGCGGCTGATGCGCTCGGTGCCGATTGCCGGCGCGTCGAACATGCCGGAGACGACAAGGAGCTGCGTGCCGGGGATATACAGCGCCGCCACGAACGCGCCGGTTGTCGGATCGGCCGCGGCAATGCTTTCAAGCTTCGCCTGGTCGAGCGCCTGGGCGAGTTGTTTGGCGAGAGGAGCGGACTTCGATTCCTGCGCAGCCGCGGCGACCGGCAGAACGGCACACACACAGAAGGCCGTGGCGAAAACGGCGTGGAGAACCTTGGAGACCATGTTGAACCTCGGGAAAGCCGTAAGCGGAGGGTTGTACCACGGCCCCCGACCCTCGTCAATCACCGCCATGCAGGAGGGGGTATCTCAGGCTCGGGTGGTCCGGATCAGCCGATGAACAGCGGATCCTCTTCTTCGCTGTGGCGCCCGGGGCGGCCGGGATGACCGATCTGGCGAAGAACCCCGAGGGCGGCCTTGATCGCGGCGACGATCGCCACCCCCTCACGCGCCGGCGTGACGATCGCGTGTTGCACCACCGACGAGGTCTCGTCCACGCGCTGGACGAGGTCGGTCATCAAGCGGTCGACCTTCTGCATCTGCGCGGTCGCCAGCGCGACCGTCCGCGATGCCTCTTCGGCCAGCGCAGTGGCGCGGGCGATGACCGGCCGGACCTCATTGCGCATCGATGCGAGGGCCTGCTGCGCCTCCCGGGCGATGCGCAACGTAGCGATGATTGCGCCGATCTGGATCAGCGCCATGATCAGCGTCGACACGGCGATCACGCCGAGGAAGACCGCCGGCCAGTCGTTCACAGTGCCTCTCCACCCTCGCCGGCAGGGCGCCCCGTCCGTGCCTGGTTATACGCCTCCCGCCCGCGTTCGACGGCAGTTGCCAGCGTATCCTTCTGCCGGTTGACGAACTCGCGACTCTGGCGGGCGGCTTCCGATGCCCGATCGGCCCCCTCGCGCGCCTTGTCGCTGAGACGCCGCCGCGTTTCCTCGCCGGTCGCGGGCGCCACGAGCAGCGCCACGGCGGCTCCGGTCAGCGCGCCGAGCACAAATGCGGTAATCGTCGTTGCCGCGTTGCTATCATCTCTAGCCATAGCCCCACCCTCAGAAAATACTTACCCGAACGTTCAGATATTTTCGCGGATCCTTCTTGATCTCCGCGATCAGCGCTCGCAGTTCGGTCGCGGCGCCGTTCATATTGTCATACAACTTTTTGTCGTGGAGAAACTGGCCTGCCGATCCCTCGCCCTTCTCGATTGCTGACACCAGACGGTCGATCCGCTCTGTAATCGCGTTGAATCGTTCGAATAACTGCTTGTTCGTCAGCAGTTGTCCGGCGGTGCCCTCGCCGGCCTTCAATCGCCCGGTGATCTCTTCGAGGTTGCTGCTCGCCGACGCCACCGACTTGGCGAGCGCATCGTCGTTCAGCAGCCGTCCGAGACTGCCCTCCCCTGCGCGGATCTTCCGCGTCATCTCGTTGAGATTCGCGAGCGACGCCTTCAGTTCGCGATAAGCGCTCTCATCGCGCGCCAGGCGGCCGAGGGAGCCCTCGCCGCGGTTGATGCCGGCGGCCACGCGCTCAGCGGAGGCCAGCAGCGCGCTGAATTCCGCGTACACCTGCTCGTCGGTGAACAGCTTGCCGACCGTGCCCTTGCCGGCGCGGACGTCGGTGAGGAGCGCCGTCAACTGTTCGACCCCTCCCTTGATCGGTCCGCCCAGTTCCGCGATGCCGACCGCGCTCTGATCGCTCTGGATGAATTCGCCGTCCTGCAGCGGACGCCCCTGCGACGCCGGGGTGACCTCGATGATCGGCTCGCCCAGGAGGCTCAGCGACCCGATCACGGCGCGTGATTGATCGGTGATCCGCTGCTGATGTTCTTCGTTGATGCCGAGCGTCACCAGCACTTCGGCCCCTTCGAGCCGGACATCTGTGACCTTGCCCACTTCGACACCGGCAACGCGCACGACCGCGCCGGACTTGAGCCCCTGGACGTTGCCGAATTTCGTGTGCAGGGTGTAGCGGTCCCAGGAGAAGCCTCCCTGCCCTCCCACGGCCACGATGAGCATGACGGCCAGCGCAAGGGCAGCCACCGTGATGATGCCGATCTTCAGTTCCGACCAGGCGAGCGAGCGTGTTCGTGGCATATATCAATTTTCAGTGATCAGTAATCAGTGGTCAGTAATCAGTACGGTAATCAGGTGACTGTCTCTCAGGACAAGAACGCCTCGAGGTACGGATCCTTCGCCGTCGCGGCGCGCAGCTCCCCGGCGTTCCCTTCGAATGCGACCTGGCCATCGCGCAGCATGATGAACTCCGCCTCGTCTCCCTTGTCGGCGGAGGCTTTTTCGAACGCGATCTCGCCGCCGCGGCGCACCGCCGTGTGCTCGGCGACAAAGAATGCGTCTCGTAACTGATGGGTAACCAGGATTGAACTGACTTCCTCCAGATCGCGAAGCTTGATGATCTCCTCGTCCACCGTGATCGCGGTGATCGGGTCCAACCCGGTCGTAGGCTCGTCGTACAGCAGGATTCGCGGCTTGGCGGCCATCGCCCGCGCGATCGCGACGCGTCGCCGCTGCCCGCCGGAAAGCTCTGATGGCTTCCGATCGATGAACTCCCCGAGCCCGATGAACCCCAGGACTTCCTTCACGCGGGTGTCCGCCTTGTCGATCGGCCAGTTCAGCTCCTCGTACAGCTTGTAGCCGACGTTCTCGCGAACGGTCAACGAGTCGAAGAGCGCTCCTTCCTGGAAGACCATGCCGAGATCCGCGCGGACCGCCATCAGATCATCCTCGCTCATCTCGTCGACCTGCTCGCCGTTCACGAAGATGCGCCCCTGATCCGGCTTCAGGAGCCCGAGGATCAGCCGCAGGATCGTCGACTTCCCCGCGCCGCTCGCGCCGAGGAAGACCTTGGTGTGACCGGTCTTCAGCGTGAAGCTGACGTTGCGAAGGATCACCTTTTCGTCGAAGGCCAGGTGCACCCCGTCGAAGACGATGATCGGCCCGCCGTGAGCCAGCGCCTCGTCGAGCAACGGCGGACGTTGTCGAGGTTCGACGATCGCCATCAGTACATCAGGACGATGAGGACCTGTGTAACCAGGTAGTCGACGGCGATCACCGCGACCGAGCTGGCGACGACTGCATTGGTCGTCGCACGCCCCACGCCCTGTGTGCCCCCGGAGGTTCGGAGCCCGACGTGACAGCCGATGCTGACGATTGCGAAGCCCAGGAAAAACGGCTTGATCAGGCCCATCCACACGTCCTGGATGAATAGCCCTTGCGTGACGGAGTTCCAGTACACCGATGACGCCACTCGCAGCACGCCGATGGTCACGATCCAGCCGCCAACCATGCCGATGGCCGTCGCCACCACTGTGAGTATCGGCATCATGAGCAGGCCGGCGAGTATGCGCGGAACGACGAGTTTCCGGATCGGGTCCGTTCCGAGCGCGCGGAGCGCCGCGATCTGGTCGGTGACCATCATGGAGCCAAGTTCCGCCGCGATGCCCGAACCGACCCGGCCGGCAACCATCAGCCCGGTGAGGACGGGTCCCAGCTCCTTCACCATCGAGGCGCTCACCAGGCGACCGACCATCGATCGGGCGCCGAACTGGTCGAGGGTCAGACCCGACTGCAGCGCAAGCACCATCCCGGTAAACATCCCGGTCAGCAGAACAACGGTGAGCGAACCTATCCCGATCGCCTCAAACTGCTCGATCACGTCGCGGTAGTAGAACGGGCGGCTCACCAGACCGCGGCCGACCTTCCCGAGCATCCGGACGTACTCCTGCACCTCCAGCAGCGCGGCCTTGAGCCACGTCTCGACCCGCCCTGCCACGATCAGGTCCGGCTCCCGGCCAGGCCGAGCTCGCGCGACCGCAGCTGCTTGATCCGGTCGCGCAGCTGCGCCGCCTTCTCGAACTCGAGATTCGCGGCCGCCCCCTTCATCTGCAACTGCAGCGTCGCAATATGCGCTTCGAGTTCGCCGTGCGTCCGGAAGCCCTCGATGTCGGTCGGCACGGTGACGTAGTCGCGTTCGTAGACGCTCGACATCACTTCGTCGATGCTCTTCACGATTGATGCCGGAGTGATCCCGTGCTCCTCGTTGTACGCCTCCTGAATGTGGCGGCGGCGGTCGGTCTCGCCGATCGCGTTCTTCATGGAATCGGTCATCTTGTCCGCATACATGATCGCGCAACCGTTGACATTCCGTGCCGCGCGGCCGACTGTCTGGATCAGCGAGCCGGACGATCGGAGGAAGCCTTCCTTGTCGGCGTCGAGGATCGCGACCAGTGATACCTCGGGCAAGTCCAGGCCCTCCCGCAAGAGATTGATGCCCACCAGGACATCGAACTCACCTCGCCGCAGGTCGCGCAGGATCTGAATGCGCTCCAGAGTATCGATATCGGAGTGGAGATAGCGCACCTTGACCCCGAGCTCCTGGTAATACTGCGTCAGGTCCTCGGCCATCCTCTTCGTGAGCGTGGTCACCAGCACGCGCTCGCCTCGTGCCGCCCGCGCACGAATCTCTCCGAGAAGATCGTCCACCTGCCCGCGGACCGGTCGCACGTCGATCGGCGGATCGACCAGGCCGGTCGGCCGGATGATCTGCTCGACCACGGCGCCGGCCGATTGCCGGAGCTCATACGGGCCCGGGGTCGCCGACACGAACATCAGCTGCCCGCCGCGAGCTTCCCACTCCTCGAAATTCAGCGGGCGATTGTCGAGCGCTGAAGGAAGGCGGAACCCATACGCGACCAGAACCTCCTTGCGCGACCGGTCGCCGTGATACATGCCGCGAACCTGCGGAATCGTCTGGTGGCTCTCATCGACGATGATCAGTGCGTCGCCAGGCAGGTAATCGAGCAGCGTCGGCGGCGGCTGCCCCGGCTCGCGGCCGGTAAGATGCCGCGCATAGTTCTCGATCCCGTGGCAGTAGCCGATCTCCTTGATCATTTCCAGATCGAACATCGTCCGCTGGTGCAGCCGGTGAGCCTCGAGAACCTTGCCTTCGGACTCGAGCTTCGCGCGATACCAGCTCAACTCCTCCTTGATCGTCTCGACCGCGCGCTTGGTCTTGTCACGAGACGTGACGAAGTGTGTCTTCGGATAGATGGCGACCTTGTCGTGGCGGCGGATTGTTTTTCCGGTCAAGGGATCGAAGGAGACGAGCTCGTCCACTTCGTCACCGAACAATTCGATCCGCACGGACGTGTCTTCGTACGACGGGTAGACCTCGACGATGTCCCCGCGGACCCTGAAGACGCCGCGGTTGAATTCGTGATCGTTCCGCTCGTACTGGATTTCGACGAGCTTGCGGAGGATCTGGTCGCGATCGATCCGCTGCCCTCGTTCGAGGGGCAGCATCATTCCGTAGTACGCCTCCGGGGAGCCGAGGCCGTAGATGCACGACACACTGGCAACGATGATGACGTCGCGGCGTTCGAACAGGGAGCGGGTGGCCGAGAGCCGCATCCGATCGATCTCCTCGTTGATCGTCGCCTCTTTTTCGATATAGGAGTCGGTCGTCGGGACGTAGGCTTCCGGCTGGTAGTAGTCGTAGTAGCTGACGAAGTACTCGACGGCGTTCTCGGGAAAGAAGCGGCGGAACTCCTGGTACAACTGCGCGGCGAGCGTCTTGTTGTGGGCCATCACCAGCGTCGGGCGGTTCACGCGCGCAATGCACTGCGCCATCGTGAAGGTCTTGCCCGAGCCGGTGACGCCGAGCAGAACCTGCGCCTTGTCGCCGCGGTTCAGGCCGTCGACGAGCTCGTCGATCGCCCGCGCCTGGTCGCCGCGAAGCTCGAAGTCGGTGACCAGGTTGAAGTGGTCGTACTTGGATGACATCTCAGGGCAGTACAGCGCGCCGGATGGCGCTCACGGCAATCCCTGATCGTACCACAGGAGACTACGGAGGTTTTCGGAGGGTACGGTCCGTCCCCTCCGTCAACGCCCGGCCGCGGAGGCCTTGTACGGCGCGTAGTACCCGGAGCGGGTGCGGATCTTCACGTCTTTCAATCCGTCACGCAGGATGCGGACCTTGACGTCGCGCCACGTGCCGTCGTGCTTCTTGTTGGTCGACAGATAGCCGATGCTGTAGCGGGAGGCGATCTCTCCGAGGATCTTTTCGTACATCTTGTCCAGATCCTTGAGGCTGGTCGGGAAAAAGGCCTGGCCCCCGGTCGCCGCGGCAAGGCGGTGCAGCGTCTGCTGCAGGTTCATTCGGTTGCTGCCCCCTCGCGCCAAATATCCGATCGCGTAGACGGTCACATCGGACGCCTTCAGCATGTCGAGCAAATCACCCTGATTCATCGCACTGCGGGTGTCTTCTCCGTCCGTATACATGACCAGGATCTTGTCGCCGTTCTGAGACGACGCGCCGCCGAGATAGACCCCGATCGCATCGTAGAGCGCGGTGTAGCCATCCGGCTTGCGGCGGCGCAGGTGCTCGACGAGGCGTGGATCGTCGCCGTCGAAACGCGCGACGCGCACCTCGGTGTCGAAGTCGACGACGGTGATGTCGCGGACGTGTTTGACGTTGTCAAGGAAGCGAATGGCGGCGGTGCGGATGTCCTTCATGTCGTCGGCCATCGACCCGCTCATGTCGATCATGAAGCCGAGATGCAGGGGCGGAGCGTCTTCCGGGTCTCCGCCGGCGAAGTACTGCACCGTCTGGCGGGCGCCGTCCTCGATGACCTCGAAATCTTCGGCCTTCAGCCCGTTCAGCGGCGTCCCTGTTTTGTCGGTGACGAACACGCCGAAGTTCACCAGGTCGATGCCGCCGCGGAATACGGGCTGTTGCGCGGCTGAGGACGCGGTCGCCACGGCGACAGCCAGAACCATCAACGTTGTTGCTGCTTTGCCGGTCATCGCAGGCTCCTGGCAACCCAACCTCTAACTTCTAACTTCTAACTTCTAAACTTCTAACAAGTCTTAGTAGTTAGGAGTTAGGAAGTTAGGAGTTAGGATTGTCTCAGAACACTTTGAACATGCTCACTCGTACCACGTGGGTGCCGCGACCACCGTCTGCATTCACCCCGCGAAAGCCATAGCCCCATTCAACCGCCGTGAGAAGGCCGAACGGCGCCGGCGCTTCGACGGCGGCGCCAATGCCTGTGTAGTTCCTCAATCCCCCGCCGTATCCGGGATCGCGAACAGCGGCGGTGTCGACAAAACCGTCGAGACGTAACACCTTCGCAGCCGACCACGCCAACGCGCCGCGGGCGATCCCGCCGCGATCGTAGCGCACGAGTGCCGAAGGATACCCATGCAGCCGATTCTCGAATGTCCCGAACGAGTAACGGCTGAACCGGTCGAGATCCTGACCGTCCATCCACTGCGCGTCGAACCGCGCGACGACGCGAGGCGAGAGCACTGTGGACTTCGCGATCGCCACACCGTACCGCTGGAACGTCGCATGATCGGGCACGTAGTCAGAGCCGCTTCCCCACTGGCGCCAGCCGACTCGACGAGCGGGGTTCCACCAGACGGATCCCGTCCACCCGCCGCGCTGCCCTTCGACCGTGAATCGAGCGCCGTGGACGATCTCATCAGCGGGCACGACAAACGCCGGGCTCGTCTCAGGAGCCGCCCGGAGCCGAGTGTAATCGAGATCGTATCCCGCACGAACTGAGATGCGACTGGTCACAGGTCGCAGAACCCAGACGGATGCATGTGCCGGACGCTGCCGGATCGCCTCGTCGTAGATTTCCTGGCCGCCTCTGAAGGATCGATCGTTGTACGAGGACGCAATTCCGAAAGCGCGACCAGCGAGTTGCCAGCGGCTCTTCAGTATCGACGGGACGGAAAACGCCATCTGACCGTAAGTCCCGCCGAAGAAACCGTTGAACTGCGTGCCGGTGCCGAAAAGATCGAAGTCCACGTAGCTGATCCCCGCAAACGGCAGCGGGAAGCGGATGTTGGGATCGACGATCACCCCGGCGGCCAGCGTCCGGATCCGAGTCGAGGCTTTTCGCAATTCAACTACCGTGGGGGAGCTGTCTTCCGCGGACGCCGGCACCCGGCGCAGGTAACGGTATCCCTGCGGCGTATCGCGCAGCATTACCGCGGTCGACGCGTAGGCTGCGGCGCGCCTCACCTCGAAGTCGAGGGGATTGATGAGGTGATCGGCGAGCGTCGTTCGCCGATGAATCGGCGTCCGGTGGGATGGGCCCTCGTAGATCTGCCGGATGTCCGAATGTGCCAGCAGCCAGATTCCCGGCTGTACCTCCCGAAACTGGTCGAGTTGCTCGGACGAGACGATCGCGCCGCGCAACCCGGTCTGAGTCGCCGCAACCCGGACAATGCCGAAAGTGTCCATCGCGATCCACGCGCGCCCGTTGAACAGCGATCCAGCTGACGCGGGTTCGAATGAGACAACGTAGCAGTGGACCCCGTTCACGATGTCGTCGTTCTCGAGGCGGTAGCGATACTGGTCGGTGAGACTGATGACGAGCGGAAGGGAGGCGACACGCTCGGGCTCGAGAATGGGAAGGCGGGGCACGCCGTGACTCCGGAACTCGACCCCGTTGATCCGGATATCGCGCTGCTCGACTTCAGTTCGTCCATGGTCGGCGTAGACGATCGTCGTGGCGCTGACCGTGACCGGCGCTGCAAATCCCGGCGCTTCGAACGTCAACGTCATCGTCCCCGACGAGATCACGCGGCCGGTGAGCGCGGCCTGCCGCCGTGCGGCGGCCTGGTGGCGGGCGATGACCTCGTCGACGGCAAGCTTCCGCCCGGCGCGCACCTGAACGTCCTCCGCGAAGCGTTCGTCCGCAGGTGCGGCCAGCCGCACAAGGACGAGTGCGCCGGTGAGGTCGACGCGCTCGAGGACCGGCTGCGGCGGGAAGACTCGAAGGTCGTCTCCGGGCTGGCATCGCAGCAGCGCGATGTGTTCATGCGTTTGCGGATGGAGCTGCAGCTCCGCGACCGTGGTGCCGCACGAGGCTCTGGCGCCAGTCATCGGAACGAGCCCTCGCGGCAGGAGCGCTGCGGCGCGTCCGGCATCGCGCAGAAACGCGCGTGCCGCCAAACGCTCCGCCGGTGCGGGAACGGCAACTTCCACGCCCGCCTGCCGGGTCATCTCGAGAGCGCCCGCCAGGTCGCCCGCAGGGGTGAGTTGCGGCAGCAGGTCCGCGTAGGCTCCGATCCCTCGATCCACAAGCGGCTGCCGGAGGGCCGGCGGGATCAAGACGGCGAGAACTGCAGAGCCCCCTAACGCCGCCCGATACTCCGTCAGCGCCTGTTTCAACTCGAAGGCAAGACGATCCGGCGTCCGCCGATCGTCCGGGGGCGGAGACAGCGCCACGCCCGGGCGGCCGCCGCGGCGTCGGATGTCCTCCATGGTGGCAACGAGCGCGGAATCGGACGGTGTCGTGGCACGTACGAGAACTGTAAGTCCGGAGAGCGTCTCGGGCAGGAAAACCAGGTGGCCTGCGGCGATCGTAATCGTAATACACGCGCCACAGGGCGGATCGAGAGGTCGCGGTTGTGCCATGACCGCCGGGTCGGAGCACCACAGCCACATGAGCGCGGCTGACAGCTGGGCGTATAATCTGCGATTGGTCATGAGCACCGGGCCGCTTGTGGGATCAGCCCCCGCGGGGATCGTCTGACGTGAGAGTCGTTGCCGTCTGTCAGGACGAGCTCGTCATCAGAACTCTCGATGACGTCCTGCAGCCAAGTTTCGACGTCGAATTCCTCCTCGAAACCGGTCCCCTCTCGCGACGACTGCACGACGCGGGCCTGCCGATCACGGCCGGCGATCCTCGCCGAATCGACACATACCTCAAGGCCGACATCTCCCCCAGCACCTGCTTCATTGTCGAAGACAACGGACGCCGCAGCGTCAAGAAAATCCTTTCCGCGATCCGCGATGCCGGCGGCACGCTCACGTATGTGATCCACACGGGCGTGGCGGTGCAGCCACGGAACTCCGATGCGCTGAAAGCAGAGTTCCCGGACGTGGCGGACATGGACCTTTCCGAACTGGTCCGCCCTGTCCTGGTGACCGAACTCAGTCGCTCGATGACCCGCGCCCGGGTGCAGCAATACCAACGGTACTTCGCCGACGCGGATCGCGTGCTGATTCTTCTTCACAACGATCCGGATCCCGACGCGCTGGCCAGCGGTCTCGCCCTCCGCAACCTCCTCCGGCGCACCAAGACGACGGCAATCATCGGCGCGATGCAGGGGGTCACCCGCCCGGAGAACCTGCGGATGGCGAACATGCTCGACATTCACGTCGAGCCGATTACACCGACCTCGTTCCGCGAGTTCGACCGGATCGCGACCGTCGACGTGCAGCCGCACTACTTCGGCGGCCTGCTGCCGCGTGTCGATCTGGTCGTCGATCATCATCCCGAGCAGCAGGGATACATCGCCGTCTTCAAGGATATCCGCGCCGACTACGGGTCGACGTCCACGATTCTGACCGAACACCTGCGCGCCGTCGACGTGAACATCTCGGAGCGGACCGCGACCGCGATGCTCTACGCGATCAAGTCGGACACGCTTTTCTTCGCACGACACACCAACCGTGTCGATCTCGAAGCGTTCACGTTCCTCTATCCGCTCGCGGACGCGGCGTTGATCCGAAAAATGGAAGGGGCGGAAATCACGCTCGAGCGACTCGATTACGTCACCCGTGCGAGCCAGGGTGGCTTGATGCGCGAGCAGGTGTTCAGCGCGTTCATAGGTCAGGCGCCGCGCGAAGACTTCATTCCCTATACCGCCGATTTCTTCCTGCAGCTCGAAGACGTGAAATGGACGATCATCGCGGGCGTCGTCGGCGCCTCGCTGATCGTCAGCGTGCGGAATCTCGGCTATTCGAGGAACGCGGGAGAGTTTGTGAAGCGCTGGTTCGCGGACATCGGCAGCGCCGGAGGCCATCGGGCGATGGCGAAAGCGGTCGTCCCGATGGATCGATTCCGGGCGAAGTTCGGCGATCTCGAAGGGCCGGCAATTACCGCACGGATCGCCGAGATGGCCGAGCAATTCCTGCACGAGCCCGCGCCCGACAAGAAGAAAGAACCGGTCGCGCGTCTGATCAACTACCCCAGCGCCTGATCCAGATCCGCAATCAGGTCGTCGGCATCCTCGAGCCCCACGGAGAGTCTCGCCATGCTCTTGGTTACTCCCGCGCGCCGCAATTCCTCGTCGGAGTGCCCCCACTGCGAGGTCAGGAGCGGAAGGCTGCACAGGCTCTCGACGCCGCCGAGTGAGGCGGCTCGATTGAACAGCGCGAGCCGGTCGAAGAACCGCGCTGCGTTTTCGTAGCCGCCGCCGAGATCGACGCAGATCATCCCGCCGAATCCCCGCATCTGTTTCTTCGCGATCGCGTGGTCTTCGTGCGCCGGCAGACCTGGGTAATGAACCTTCTCGACCCGCTTGTCACCGGCCAGCCAGGTCGCGATTTTCATCGCAGTCTGATTGTGCCGTTCCATCCGGACGGTCAGCGTTTTCAGGCCGCGCCCCAGCGCGTAGGCGGCGTACGGGTCGAGCACCGTCCCCAGCAGCTTTCGCGCTTTGTGCGCACGCTCGAGCAGCGCCGCGGAGCCCGCGAGTGCTCCGGCGGTCACATCGCTATGCCCGTTCAGGTATTTCGTCGCGCTGTGCATCACCAGATCGACGCCGAGCGCGATCGGCGACTGGTTGACGGGCGACGCGAATGTGTTGTCGATCGCGGAGAGGACTCCCCGTTCGCGACAGGCCGCCGCCACCGTGGCAATGTCGACGCAGCGAAGAGTCGGATTGATGGGTGACTCGAACCAGAGCAGCTTCGTCTGATTGGAGAGTACGGCCGCCGGGGCGCGCAGGTCCTCCACTGAGACGAACCGCGACCGGATGCCGAAGTGGCCGAGCAGGTCGGAAAGCAGGTGAAGCGTGCCGCCGTAGATGGCCGAACTGCAGACCACCTCATCGCCGGCCTCGAGCAGGCCCAGGAGCGCGGTGCTCGTCGCTCCCTGGCCGCTCGACATCAGCATCGCCGATTCGGCCCCTTCCAGCTTCGCGATCTTGTCCTCGACCGTCGTGACCGTTGGATTGCTGTACCGCGAGTAGAGAAACTTGTCTGAGCGTCCCTCGTTGAAATCGCGAACTTCCTGCGCGCTGTCGAAGACGAACGTGGTCGTCTCGTAGATCGGCGTCGTGATCGGATGGGCGTGGTGCAGACCACGGGCACGCTGAACGAGCTGGGTAGCGGTTTTCATCGATCGAGCTTACAGCCGGACGGGGGCAGGCTGACCGCCATTGGGGCGGTGGACCGTTTCGGCCTGTTCGGCCCCGGCGCCGACGATCGGTTCGATGAACTGGCGGTAGGCGTCCTCGTAGCCGCGGTCCAGAAGCTCGCTCATCGTCTGGAGTCGGTCGGAGCGCTCATCGTAAGCGCCGGCGAAATCAAACGAGGTCAGCGGATAGTGGCCGGGACGGATCAGGAAGAGGCAGGCAAACCGGCTGGCGTACTGATCCAGCGCGTCACGAAGCGAAGCGGCCTCGAATGCCGCCAGCTGTTCGCCGGCACGACCGCGCACATCGGAGCGTCCGGCGCTCAGCTCGTGGGGACGAGCCGGACGTGGCGAGGGGGCGACCAGGATGATCTGCTCTGCCCCGGCGTTTGCCGCCTCTTCGAGCAGGCGGCCCAGCGCATCGGGACGATCACAAAGGCGGTGGGTTTCACCGCGCCAGGGCCCCTCGGGGCTGAACCTGACCAGGTGCGGCTCGGTTGCGATGGGGACCGCCAGAGATGCCGCGAGCGCATCGATCAGATGATCGCGAGCAACCCCGGCGAGATCGAATGCTTCGAGTTGCCGCGTGCCGGGTTCGGGAAGACCGCGAGAGAAGAACCTGGCGCGATGCGCCGGCCCGAGGAGGGCGAAGACCGCGTCACGGCGCGCGTCCATGTCGTGCACCGCCAGTAACAGCTCACGGAACCCGGGTTGCCCGAGATTCTCGGACAGGAGCTCGACGTACTTTCTTGCCAGATCGAGATGGTCAGGCGCCGCAAGCGGCGCTGCCCCGCGGATCAGCCCCCACAGTTCGGTGGCGCATCGGTCCACCAGTGTGACGGCCGACAACGGCGCGCCGAAGAGCCGCGCGAGCGAACCCACTCGCGATCGACGCCGTTTGCGTTGTCGTGCCAGCGCCGCGATCGCATCCACGGCGAGAATCGCGACACCGATCAGCAACGCGAGCAGGATCAACCGGGGGACCATCGTCGGCAGCACCGCCGGGTGAAACAGCGTGTCGATCCACCGCGTGTACGCACCGGTGAGGGCCGCACCGGCCTGCTCGAAACCAACCAGTGTTGCGACCATGCCGGCAAAGCCGACAACGACGGCGAGCACCAGGAGCGCAAGCGGCAGCAGGAAGAGGATGGCCGCGGCGGCGACGGCAAATCCCGCCAGACGGAGCGGCCGCCGCCAGCCGTACAGTCTGCGCGCGGCCGAGTGTTTCCAGATACCGGACGGTTCCCACAAGCGTGCGCCGCCGTCGATCGCGGCAAAGAGCGCCGACGCAGCGCCGATCCCGCGTCCGCCGACGAGGTCTATTTTGATGCCTGCCTCATGCAGGGCCCGCAGAACGCCGGCATGATACGCGCCTGCGGTGCCGGTGCCGGTCAGCAGGACGGCGGTCCGCAGCCGCGTCGAATACGTGCGACCGCGGACATCGGGCGTGATCACTACTCTACCCGCCGGCCTCGTCATGAAACGTCACCAGCTTCACGACCTCGAAACGGCGGCTGCCGTTCGGCGTGGTGACGTTGACCTCGTCCCCTTCTTCCTTATTGACCAGTGCGCGGCCGATGGGCGAGGCCGTCGAGATCATGCCGAGGTCTGGATTCGCGTCTTCCGGCATGACCAGCTGGTAGACAACCGTCTGACCGGAACCGTCCTTCAGATGGACGGTCGAGCCAAAGCCGATCTTGTCGTGCGGGATGCGATCGAGGTTCATCAGCGAGATTTCACTGACGCGCTTTTTCAGCATGCTCACGCGCGATTCGACGAGCCGCTGCCGCTCCTTCGCGGCGTGATACTCGGCGTTCTCCCGCAGGTCGCCGAGCTCGCGCGCGCGCTGGATCTCTTTCGGCAGCTCGGTCTTCAGCTCCTTCTCGAGTTGATGAATCTCTTCTTCGAACTTCTTGAGGAGACGCGCCTTCATCGGGGAGATGGTAGCACTAGCTCCGCGTCAGCGGGGCGTTATCAAGAAATGCGACCTGGCGAGGCGCAGCCTTTTCACCGTCAGAGGCGAAGCCTCGCTAGAATCAGTGGTGTGGAGCGAATCTCCAGCCGCCAGAACGCCGTCGCCGGACGATTTCGCAAGCTCGCGCACGCCGGAGCTGGCGAGGACGATATGCTGCTCGACGGGCCGCACCTGCTCGAGGAAGCGCTCGAGTGCGGCGTCGCGGTCAGCATTGCGGCCTTTGCCGACAGCGCTCTCGAGAACCGCCTGGGGCCACTCGCCGATCGTGCCGCACGCGCCGGCGTTCGCACGCTCGCCGCCGATGACACTTTGTTCAAAGCACTGAGTCCTGCACAGACACCGTCCGGCGTCGTGGCGATCGCAGCACGGCCGAAGGCGGATCTCGAAGCCACGCTCAAACGTTCGCCGCAGCTCCTCGTGCTGCTCGAAGGCGTGCAGGACCCCGGCAATGTCGGGGCGGTGATTCGCGCGGCGGAAGCGTTCGGCTCCTCCGGAGTCATCGTCAGTTCGGGTTCGGCCGATCCTTTTGGATGGAAGGCGCTCCGCGGTGCGATGGGCAGCTCGTTGAGGCTTCCTGTCGTTTCCCGCGCATCGAGCGACGACGCTCTTCGTGTCCTGCGGTCTGCCGGCATCCGCGTTTTCGTTGCCGTCCCGAGAGCGGGATTCGCGCCGTCGGAAATCGATCTGCGGCAACCGTCGGCCATCCTCCTCGGCGGCGAAGGCTCGGGAATCCCCGGGTCACTCCTGAGCCCGACCTACGAGCGGCTGACCATCCCGATGCAGCTGCCGGTCGAGTCACTCAATGTCGCGGTTGCAGCGGCGCTCGTCCTGTACGAAGCGTCCAGACAGAGGGCCGATGTCGCTGTTCGATGACCCGGACGCTGCGGCGGTGACGGCCGTCGATCCATCCGCGCCGCTAGCCGAGCGCATGCGGCCGCGCAGTCTGGACGAATTCGTCGGACAGGAGGCGCTCATCGGCCCCGGCCGGCCATTACGGGCCGCCATCGAGCAGGACCGGCTCCAGTCGATCATCCTCTGGGGGCCGCCGGGCACTGGCAAGACGACGCTGGCCCGGCTGATCGCGACTGCCACACACGCACGGTTCGTGGCATTCAGCGCAGTGCTGTCCGGCATCAAGGAAATTCGCGCGGTGATGACGGAAGCCGAGGAGGCGCGACGTCGCGGTGGCAAACGCACGCTCCTCTTCGTCGACGAGATCCATCGCTTCAATAAAGCGCAGCAGGACGCCTTTCTGCCGCGGGTCGAAGCCGGGGACATCGTGCTGATCGGCGCCACAACCGAGAACCCCTCCTTCGAGGTGAACTCGGCGCTTCTGTCGCGCTCGAAGGTCCACGTCCTCAAACCGCTCGATCTCGATGACATCGTCACTATCCTGCAGCGTGCCCTGGTGAACGCCGAGCGCGGGCTCCGAGCGATGAATCTGAGCGTGGACGATGATGCGCTGACCGCGATCGCGAAGTACGCCAATGGTGACGCGCGCGTCGCACTGAACTTCCTCGAGAGCGCGGCGAACATCGTCACCGGGCCTCGCGCGGGTGACGGCGCAGGTGCCAGGCCAATTGACGCAGCCCTCGTCGCAGACCTCGCCCAGAACCGCTCGCTCCTCTACGACAAGACCGGCGAAGAGCACTACAACCTGATCTCGGCGCTTCACAAATCCATGCGCAACAGCGATCCCGACGCCGCGGTCTACTGGCTGGCGCGGATGCTCGAAGCCGGCGAGGATCCGCTCTACGTCGCGCGCAGGCTGGTGCGATTTGCCTCAGAGGACATCGGCAACGCGGATCCGCAGGCACTGACGATCGCGATCGCCGCCAAGGACGCGGTCCACTTCATGGGCATGCCGGAGGGGAACACCGCACTGGCGCAGGCGGCGATCTATCTGGCAGTAGCCGCCAAGAGCAACGCGGTCTATCGCGCCTACCTGGCAGCGGCGGAGGCCGCGGCCGTAGAAGTTGCCGAGCCGGTGCCACTCCACCTGCGAAACGCGCCGACCAAACTGATGAAGGATCTGGAGTACGGGCGCGGATACGAGTACGCGCACGATCAGGCGGAGGGAATCGCCCGGGACATGGAGTGCCTGCCGCCGGCGCACCGCGGACGGCGGTTCTATCAGCCGGTCGAACGGGGGCTCGAGGCGCGCATCAAGCAGCGCCTCGAAGAGCTCAGAAAGAAACCTTCCTGAGCATCTCCTGCCGCAACGGCAGGATGAACGAGAATCGGAAGTCTCCCTGCATCCGGCCGATGGGGATCCCGACCAGCTCTCCTTCGCGGTTCAGCACGCCGCCGCCCGAGACACCGGGATGTCCGTCGGTGAGGCAGGTCACCAGATTGTTCGGCGTCCGCTGCCCGACGTAGCCGGTCGAGACGATGATCCCCTTCGAGTAGTCGTTGCCGAGCCTGAAAATCGGTTCGGCGAAGTCGAAGGCGTAGGACAGATTGGTCTGGAGGGGCGGCAGATCGATGGACTCCTTGACGTGGACGATCGCCCAATCGCCGGGATCCACCTCGACCTTCGCGTCACCCATGTCGATTACGCGTGCGTTCAGCATCTTGCCGCGGTGCGAGATCTTCACCGAGGTGATGCGGCGCGGCTGCGAGAGACCCTCCTGCCCCAGCGCGACGACGCCATGTTTGACGGTGACAAAGTATCCGTTACCGAGATACCCGGCGGTGCCGTAGCTGCTGGCGCCGCGGTCGTCGTAGGAATAGAGCTCGACAAAGCTGTTGCGGCGCTCTCTGAGAAGGTTGAGCGGCAGCAGACCCATTTCGTCCGTGAGTTGCCGCTTCACATCGTCGACTATCGCCTCTCGCGAAGGATCAGGCGGAATGTGACCGGTGGTGCCGGTGGCAAGCATGGGCCCGCGCCGGAGCTGCTCGAGCTCGGCGCGCAGCGCCGCGAACCGGGCGTCGGTGTCGGCAGACTGCCGCGCCCCGAGATAGTTGCCCACGCCAAAGAACAACAGTGCGGAAGCGAGTGCGACGACAGCTGGCAGAGTACGGCGGGTGGACATTCAACACTCCAAGTTCGGCAACCGGTACCGCTCCTCAGCCCCGAAGAGCAACCGGCTTTGCGCACCCCGACGGGCGGCCTTTATCGCTTGGACTAACGACTTGCTGGGATTGAGGAAACTGTAAAGGTAAGTGACTAATCAGTCAAGGAAATGTTGCGTCGAAAATGACTTATGGATGGGTTGGGAGGCGGGATGCGGAATGCGGGGTGCGGGATGCAGAGTTAGCCAGGCCGGAAGGAGACTACTTGGCTGCGAGCTTTCGCACCGTCGTTATGTTGCGGGCGGTTGCCGGCCCGACCAGTTTCTCGATCTTCGCGCCCGACACGGTGCTCCCCCCAATTCCCTTTGCAGCGTGCCAGTAGGCCTCGCGGCCGTACACCCGAAACCTGTCAATGTCGTTGGAACCGCTGATCAACGTCCCGGCTGCCGATGCGCTCGGAGGCATCTTCAGAAAGAGGACGTGGAGAGAACCTGGACGGTCATCCTTGAAAGGTTCATACGCCACGATCCGCTCCAGTTCGTCGCGGCTTCGAATGAACGTGAGGACGGGGTAACCCAGCTCGATCTGCAGGGTCCGCTCGATGATCGTTTCCAGCGCCGCCGGCGACTTGCGAGATTCGAAGAGAACGTTGCCGCTGTTGATCAGAGTCGAGACGTTGCGAAAACCGAGTGACTCGAAGATCCGGCGGAGTTGCTCCATCCTCACCACACGCCCGCCGACGTTTACCGCGCGCAGCAACGCAACATGCCGACTCATCGGTTACAACACCAACTCGAGGAGTGGCAAAACGCGGTCTTCGGCGCCCGGCATCGGCGCGGCGACATCGCCCACCCGCCGTGCGCCGAGCTGCAGATAAAACGGCTCCGCAAATGGATCGGAGACGATGCGGACGGAGGCGGCGCCGCTGCGCCGCGCCGCTCCGAGCGCGCAGCCGACGAGCCGCCGTCCGATGCCGCGGCGATGATGCTCCGGCGCGATCCACACGTGCGTGAGCTCCGCGCGGGCGCCATCTGCTTCCAGCATGCAGACACCCACGATCTCGTCGTCACTCGTTGCGACGAATCCTTCGTACGCACGGAGATACTCCGGTGTGAGCGTCAGCTCCTCACTCCACTGGGCCAGCCATTCAGACGGATAGCCCCAAAACGCCTTCGCGCGGTGTGCCAGCGCGCTCAGGGCGACAGCATCCGCGGGGTCGGCCGCGCGAATGTCGTACCGAGCATCGTTCATTATCCTCCTCGTATTGTGATGGAATCAGGCGATGGCTTCACGAACGTGGCGCGCCGGCGACTCGCTCGAGGATTATTGCCGGGCGTGCAAGGCGGACCGGATGCACACGGTCATTGCGGCAGACGAGGCCGGACTGCCGCTCCGGGTTGTCTGTGGCTTTTGTCGCAGCGAGCACAACTATCGGGGGGGCCCGAAAATCGCCGAACCCGCGCCGCCGGCGCGCGCGGCGGCCCGGGCTTCCCGCGATCCCTTCCCTATCGTCGCCGAGCGCGAAAGGACCACAGCTCCCATGACCGACCTCGCGAACGCCGATCTCGAGATGCTTCTGCGCCGGATCATCAGAGAGGAAACCGGAATCACCCCGGTTGCGCCCGCCGAAAAGTGGCGGAATGGCACGATGGCATTACGTCCCGGGAACCCCGAGCTCCAGGAAAAGACCTGGCCGATCGAGACCTTCTTTCACAAGGTGGTGATGCTGCGGAACCGGCTGCGGACGCTCGAACAGCAGGTCAACGCGACCGACCTGGCCGAGGACGTCAAGATCAAGTTGCAGAGCTACATTAGCGGCTGCTACGGCTCGCTGACCAGCTTCAACATCCTGTTCGCCGACGAAGAGGACCAGTTCAAAGGCAGTGGCTCGTGAACCCGCCTTGGGATCGTGTCATCGCACGGTGCCTGGTCCGATCTTGTGCATCTTGCCGATATCAGGGTCCTGACCGGTCAGCCAGCCCTTGGCTATCTCGAACAGGACCATCGGCTGCGGCTTGTTGACCTCGAGAAACACCGCGGAATGCACCTCGACCCCGATGAGCACCATCCGTGGATCGTCGGGCGTCCCGTGACGTGGATCTCCCTCGTCGGGGAACCACGCCTTCCAGTCCGGCGCGTACAGCTCCCTGATGCGCCCGCGATCCCGCGAGATGGCTGCAAGCCCGGCGACTGAAATCCACTCTCTGGTGCGATCCTTGTAGAACGCCAGGTTCACATGGGAGTCGCCGGCGATCTCGCGCAGCTTGGGCGATCCCTCGGTTGTGACGAACCAGAGATCCGCGCCAGGCGAGCGTTTCTGCGTTGCCATCGCACGCGAGACCAGATGGCCGTCGTCGCGGCGCGTCGTCATCATCGCGATTTCGATATCCGAGACCATTTCGTAGAACGTAGCAAGATCCGTCGGCATCCATTTACTCCTGCCCGGCCGAGTGCAAGCTCATTGCCGCTTCTTGCGTGTGGCGCCGGTCTTGCGCTTGCGGGAGCTCTTCCGCTTGGAGGCGACCTTCCGCTTCGCGCCGGCCTTCGGCTTCACCCGCTCGGGCAGCTTCTGGCTGCCGGTCTCGCGATTCCATTCCTCGAAGGTATCCGGCGCGATCTTCCCTTCAACCAGCAACTCCGCGAACTTGCGGCGCTGAGCCTTGCTCTTGAACGGCATGGCACTTCTAAGAGATTGCGACGGGGTGGCGCGGTTGATACAGCATCACCGGGACGTCGCCTGGGAGCGTCATCATGACCGTGACGCCCCAGCCTTCATCCTTCGGCTCTGACTCGATCTGGATGCCTTTCCCTTTCAACTCCCGGATCTGTGGCCTGGATGTCGTCGCACATCAACGTGAACTGATGACGCGCGCCTGACTCGAAGGTCGGCCCCTCGGCGGGGTGGACGCCGAGCTCGGCAGGCGGGAGCGCAAAGATCAGCCAGCCTCCGCCTGCGTCGACGTTCTTCCAGTTGAACACGTCACGCAAAACGGCTCGCAGCTTCTCCGGCTCAGAGGTGTAGAGCAGAACGTGTGCACCGGTAATCGCCATATTGCTCCTCCTGAATGACCTCAACTGGTCGCGCGAAACTCGAGCCAGAGGCCGTGCGTAGCGTCCGGGGGAAGAAAAAGGCTCCCCGGCTCCGCCCTTGCCTTGGTTACCCGCTGGCGTGCCGCCGCCAGGTCCTTCACCCGAAGTGTCGCGCCGACGATTCGCCGCCCCTTGACGATCTGACGCGACCCGGGGAGAAAAACAACGTCCCCTTCACCCAGCCGCGCCACCTCAACGGACAGTGCGTCCGGCACGTGAACGGTACGACGCGCGAACGTCGCGCCGACCTTGGCGAGCAGATCTCGCTCGGCCGAGAGGTCGTCGGCCGCGAGCCAGACTGCGATCAGTGAGTCCGCCGTGTTCGGATGGGCGAAATGTTCGGCACGGTCGGTTGGCGACGCGTTCCGGCCGCCGAAGAAAATGTATCGAAGCGGATCGCTCAGCCGGTCGGGCACGCGATCACGGACAGGGGCATACAACGCGAGAAACGCCGGCCCGTCGCCTTCTGCCAGATGCCGGCGATACGTCGTCGTCAAGGCGTCGCGCGCCGCGGGTGCGGTGATCAGCTCCAGCTCCGTCCCGTCCCGGAACTTGACGTGCTGATTGGTGATGCCGTTCTCGTGCGGCCGCCCCGGCTTCAGAGAGAAACCCAATGCCCGGTAGTCATCCGCCGCGACGGCCAGATCATTGACGGCTATAGGTATGTGATCGAGACCGTGGACGGCTGGGCCCTGCGCGATCCCGAGAGCCACGCTGGCAAGCACGATGGCGAGCGACGCGAGGCTCTTCATGTCTTGGCGCGGACGAGACGCTTCGGCGCCGTGTTGCACCACGCTTCGTAGAGAGCACGCTCGACAACCGTCTTGCGGGCCGAGCGAAGTCGAATGCTCGTATACCCTTTCCGACCCCACGCTCCCGCTGCAGGTACGTACGTCTCAGAGTCGATATCGAGAAGGACCTGCTGTTGCTTTGGAACGAGTTTCACCACGCCCCATCCATTGGACGGGTATCCGAGGGTTGCGAAGATTTTTCCGTGCACCCGGAAGTCAGGATGCGCCATATGCGCAGCCTCGGTGGCGTCAGGCAGCGCGAGCGCGAGTCGGCGGAACTCAGCCGATGTCATGTCGTCCTCCATCACTTCACCCCGATGACCACTGTCTGCGGGCCTTGCAGCGGATGCGCCGTCACGCCGGTGAAGCCGGCTTCGGTCAACATGTCGCGGAGTTCGGCGAAGGTGTATGCGTCCCCACCCGGAGTCCCCGCCAGCATCGTCAGGCTGAACCTCGCAGCCATTGGCGGACTCACGCGGTCGTCGTTCGGCACGAATTCGAGAACGACCACGCGTCCACCAGTCTCGAGCGCGGAACACGTCTTCTTGAGGAAGGCAACGTTTGTGGGACGGTCAAAGTGATGGAGGAAGTTCGTCACCAGTACCAGGTTGAACCCGGTGCCGTATTCGACCTTGAACGCATCACCCGGCAGGGTGTTGTGGCGGGTCCCCGACTCCCATCGCCCTTGCGTTCGCGCTTGCGACCTCGAGCACCTGCGGCCAGTCGACAGCGACGATTTCGGCCTGCGGGTTTCTCTGCGCGATCACGATGCCGAAAATGCCATGGCCCGCCGCGATATCGAGGACGCGCATCGGCCCGGCGGAGGACACGCCGGGCAATTCCGCGATCGCGTGCGCGGTCGGCATCATCATGGGCACCATCGCATGCGCGAACTCGACCCACGCAGGATTGTTGTCGGCGACCATATTGAGCGGCGGTGTGCCGCGCCGGATCGTTTCGGTCAGATGCTCGTATTGACCGACCACAACGCCCGAGTGCAGGAATGCGGTTGTCCCGCCAAGGTATGCAGGGGATTTCTTCGAAAGAAAGAATGCAGATTCCGGCGTGAGGTCGTATGAATCCACCGTCTTGGTAAGGAACCCGATCGTGGTCAGGTAGTCACTGAGTATCCGGAGACCTCGTTCCTGGGCCCCGGTGGCCTTCGCGAGTGCGGCGGGCGTCCGCGCGCCATCGGAAATCGCGGTAAACAGATCGAGCTCGATGGCGGATTTCAACGCGGACGAGCGCTGGAAAGCCAGAATGGTGTCGAAGTACAAGTCGGGAGTCGGCATTGCGTCAGTCGCCATCAAGTCCTCTCTCAAGGTGCAGGTAAACAACCGCAGCTCCTCGGCGTCCGGTCTGAGCCGGACGACTCGATCGAAGCTGAAGCCAAGCTTGTCCAGCAGTCGCGCCGACGCCTCGTTGCCGTGGGCGACGATCGCTGCGAGCCGGTGCAACCCCAGCATATCGCGCGCGTAGTGCTTGACCGCTGCCGCGGCTTCCACTGCGAAACCCTGTGACCAGAACTCCGGCAGTAGTGAGTATCCGAGGTCGACGTCGTCGAGCTCGTCGCGTTTGAGGACCCCGCATGCCCCGATCGTTGTCCCGTCCTTCAGGTCCACCGCGTAGAGGCCGAACCCGCTTCGGCGGTAGCTCGCGATCGGGCCACGCTCGATATATCCCGCGGCATCGTCCAGCGTTCGCACGCCGCGATCGCCGATGTGTTGAATGAAGGATGGTTCGTTCAGGAGACGCAGGACGAACGTTGCATCAGCTATTGAGAAACGCCGCAGCCGCAGGCGCGCAGTCTCGAGAACCAGGGCCGTGCCGCCGTCGGTCATCAGATGCGCTGAAAGTTCTTCTCGACTTCGCGCCGGGTAATGCGCAACACCACAGGACGCCCATGCGGGCAGACCGAGGAGTACGCCGTCCGCCGCAGCTCCTCCAGGATGTAGCGCATCTTTTCCAGCGTCAACGGATAGTTCGCCTTCACGGCCGCGTGGCACGCCATCGTCGCCGCAATCTTGCGGAGCGCCTCGTCCACGCGCGAGCCCCGATCGAGGCCTTCGAGATCTTCGGCGAGCGCGCGCACCGCGGCTTCGCATTCCGACCGGTCGAGAATGGCGGGGACGGCGGTAAGACAGAGGCTGTCGCCGCTGAATTCTTCGATCTCCATGCCAAAGCGATCGAGTGTCGCCGCGTGCGTCCCCAGCACGTGGCGCTGCGCCGCGGACATCTCGATGATAATCGGAGTCAGCAGCCGCTGGCTCTCGAGCCGGCCGTTGGTGAGTTTCTCCATCACCTGCTCGAACAGCACGCGTTCGTGCGCCACATGCTGGTCGATGATCGCAATACCCTCGTCGTCGACGGCAAGGATGAACGTGTCGCGAAACTGACCGAGCGGAATCATCGGCCGAACCAAGCCGGGGCTGGGGACTCGGGGCTCGTGGCTCGGGGCAATGCCGGAGACCGTGGCAAGGGCCTCCCCAGTCCATCTATTTCCGATAGCAGCGCCAGCAAGAACACCAGGAATGCCGACGGACACGGGTTCAGGGGGCGGCAGCATCGGTGCAGTCAGCTGCAGTTCCGGCGCCCGGCCATGGCCGAGCGCGTCACCGAGCCCTCTCCGCAGGACTTCGTGCACGAGCGACTGCTCGAGAAATCGCACTTCCGCTTTGGTGGGATGGACGTTCACGTCGACCCGATCCGGAGGTATTTCAATAAAAAGATGAACCTCGGGGCTGCGTTCCTTGATCGTGGCGACGCTGTACGCATCGCCGATGGCGTGAGCGATGGTGCGATCCTTGACGATTCGGCGGTTGACGAAGACATTCTGCGGCCCGCGCACCGGCCCCTGGTCGCCGAGCGCCGCGACGTAGCCGTGGATCTTGAGCCCGGCGGCTTCCTTGCGCACTTCGATGAGATCGGGGCGCTCGCCGAACAGCTGGAAGAACCGTTCACCAAGGCCTCCCGCCGGAGGACACTCGAGCAGTCTGCGTGGTCCGCTGCTCAATGAGAACCCGACGGTCGGGTAGCCCAGCGCCATCTGCGTGACCAGCCGCGAGATCTGCGTCGCTTCCGCCGTGTCTGACTTGAGGAACTTTCGCCGTGCAGGCAGGTTGTAGAAAAGGTCCGCAACTTCTATGGACGTGCCTTCGGGCGCACCCGCCTCGCGCACGGACGCCACCGTCCCTCCATTCACCTTGATCTCGGTGCCGGCGGGCTCGCCACGCGCGCGCGTGCGCAACGTGAAGTGAGACACCGATGCGATGCTCGGCAGAGCTTCTCCGCGAAAACCCAGTGTTCTGATTGCGCCGAGATCGTTGGCGGTGGAGATCTTGCTGGTAGCGTGACGCTCGATGGACAGCCGGGCGTCCTCAGCCCCCATCCCATCGCCGTCGTCCTCGACCCGAACCAGCTTCTTGCCGCCGAGTTCGATGGCGACGGTGATCCGGCGCGCTCCCGCGTCGAGCGCGTTCTCCAGCAGCTCCTTGACGACGGAGGCTGGCCTCTCGACAACTTCTCCTGCAGCGATCTGATTGGCGAGATTGGGAGGCAGCCGATTGATTCGCGACACGATCGTACGAAGATACACGATCCGGTGCGCGATCAGCGCGAGCGGATCCCGGTCACGGGAGGGCCGGGCGTTGCCACGAAGGCAACCGAGCGTGACGCGTTATGGTGCCGCCGGTAGCGGGCGATCCACTCCGACGCAAATTCGTCCACGTGTTCGCGATCGACGACGGCCCAGACGCTGCCACCGAAGCCGGCGCCGAAGCTGCACGCGGCCAGCGCGCCGCAGGATCTGGCCGCGGCCGCCAGCATGCTCGTCTCAGGTACCTGTTGCCGCAACAGGTGCTCCGCGTTCCACTGTGATCGCTGCGCGAGCTCGCCGAGCGCCACAGCGTCGGCGTTCTCGAAAGCGCTGGCGGCCGCCAGCACGCAGGCGTCCTCCTGCTGGAAGTGTCTCAGGCGCCGCAAGAGATGCTCGGCCGGCCAACCCGTCACCGAACTCCGCTCGACCAGTCGTTCGAGACGATCGGCCGCGGCGTCGCTCGATGCCAGTGCAGCGCCAAGCGAGTTCGCCTGTGGCTCGCTTTGATTCCACAGTCGCACCAACTGGCCCGCAGCCTCCGCAAGCTCGTTATA
This sequence comes from uncultured Acidobacteriota bacterium, assembly GCA_963810305.1. Taxonomy (GTDB): domain Bacteria; phylum Acidobacteriota; class Vicinamibacteria; order Vicinamibacterales; family 2-12-FULL-66-21; genus JACDCA01. The sequence goes on along the minus strand of CAWEMY010000011.1, from coordinate 540,400 downwards.
CGCGCCCTGGACTCCGCCAGTTTTCTCGGCCGGCACACCGCTCGATGTAATGACGACGCCCCACTGCGAGGGCAGCGGCACATTTCGCAGATGACGCGCGGGCGCGAATGCGTATGCCGAGAATTGGCCGGGGATGCCGAGCAACATTGCGATGTGATCTTCGCTCCCGCCGTGAGTGCCGACGCCCGCATCTCCCACCAACGATCTGAAAGCGGAACCGTTCTCGACGCAGGCAAGATACGAGGCGAGATCGCAGAGATCACCAATGTCGCGGCGCCAGTCCTCGCGTGTTGACAGGCACCATCCTTCGATGAGCGCCATCGCAACACCGACCACCAGCGCGCTGGAGCTGCTCATGCCGGATGCCCGAGGCAGATCGCTGGCAAAGGCAATCGTGAGACCACCGGGACCATCGGGAAAATTTCGCCGCAACCTCGCGGCGACGACGTCCACATATCGACGCCATCCGGAAAGCTGAACGCTCTTCGCGCCAAGGCACACCTGCTCCCGGCTTGTCGCGTCTATCACCACGATTGCGTCGCCGGCGCGCGGCGTCGAGGCAAAGACAAACCCCCGCGGCACCGCGGCGACCAGCGTACGGCCGCCGGCATAGTCGGTATGTTTGCCAAATACTTCGAGTCGGCCCGGCACCCACCACGCGTGTGTTGCGCTGCCGGTGGGGGCGAGCGCCTGCACGGCCAGGTCGTAGAGAGCGGCCTTGGCTGGCCCCTCGACAGGGTCGAGCCCATCGTGAACCAGGCGGGCTGCGAACTCATCGCCGGTCATGGTCGTGCGCTCACGGCGGCGAGCCGACGCTCGACGTCCGCGATGTCACCACGTTTCGAGAGGTCCAGAACAGCGCCGTCTCCGGGAATTGCCTTGATCCGCATGCCGCGGGCGACCGCGAGGCCAATCGCCTCCGGCAGTTCGAATTCATTCCGCGCTGATGCCGGGACTTCCCTGCAGAACGAAAAGATGCGCGAGTCGAGACGCCAGCAATTCATGCTCACGCACGCACCAGGGCCTGCTGCCGCGAAGCGTGCGGCGGGCGGCTTTTCGACGATCCCCGAGACATAGCCGTCATCGTCCACTTCCAGAACCGCGAATTCCTTCAGGCGTTCAGCCGGGATGTTGCTGGCGCGAACCAGTTCGTCTCGACGGAATGCCGGACAGGCAGCCTCCTCCTGTTCGGCCAGACTGCGCAGGATAGAGACGGGATAGAGGTTGTCGCCGTTGACGACGAGGAACGGCTCACCAGCCGTCCAGCGCTCTGCGGCTAGCACTGCCGTCGCAGTCCCGGTGGGCTCGCTTTGCACAACGAAGTCGAGGTGGATGCGCGTCGGCGGATAGTCGGTGACATAGCGGGCATGGATGGCCTCGTGCCGGGGAGCAACTACCAGTGCGACCCGTAGAATCCCGGCGTCCGCGAGGGAGCTGAGCACGTAGTCGAGGAACGGGCGTCCCCCGATCGGTATCATCGGTTTCAGCCCTGCGTCAGCGGCGGCGCGTTGTTCTCCGCTGAGCAGTGGTTCCCCAACCGCCTGCATCCGCCGTCCGAGACCTCGGGCCAGCACGATGGCGCGTGACGTCATCCAGTACCGCTTACATGTGGACGATGTCGAGCGGCGGACGGGTTTTCCAGCGCCCCTTCGAAAAGTCGGGGATGTCCACCGCGTCGGCGCGGCGCTTGACGGACCGGACGCTCAGGTCGACGACCGCGCTCAGAGCCGCCGCGTCGTAGACGTCCATGTCGGTCGGCTTTCCTTCCCTGAGGCACTTGATCAGGCGGTAGTCCTCGATGAAATCCATACCGCCGTGTCCGGCGCCTTGCGCCTGCTCGGCCAGCTCCTGCCACAGCGGATGCTCGAACTCGTTGCGGAACTCCTCAGCCGGCTGCCACTGATGTGCGCGGCCGCGACCCTCGACGTATACCCGGTTCGGATAACCCTGGAAGATACCCTTGGTGCCCTGGACGAGATTGATACGGCTATAGGGGCGCGCCAGGTTCGTGCAGTGCTCGACGTAGATCGTCCGCCCACGCGCCGTCTTGATCAGGCTCATGTTGACGTCCCCGAGTACGTAACGCTCCTGCCGCTTTGGCGAGTCGGCGGGCTCGTGCTCCGCTGCCCAGGCCTGGAGGCCGCGTGACGGGCCACTCATCGAGACGAGGTAATCGAACCGATCCCCGCGGTTGATGTCCAGGCAGTTGGCGATCGGCCCAAGACCATGTGTCGGATAGAGATTGCCATCGAGCTTCGAGGCCCAGGCGCGGCGCCAGAGCCCTTCCCCTTCGTCGGCGAATTTGATGGCGCGGAGGTCATGAAGGTAGCCGCCGGCCGCATGCACGAGTTCGCCGAACACTCCCTGGCGGACCATGTTGAAGACCATCATCTCCATGCGGTCGTAGTTGCAGTTCTCCATCATCACGCAGTGTCGCCGGTGCTTCTCCGCCGACTCGACGATGGCCCAGCAGTCGTCGATCGTCATCACCGCCGGCACTTCCGTCGCGGTGTGCTTCCCGTGCGTCATGGCTGACAGCATGATCGGCGCATGCCATTCCCACGGTGTCGCGTTGAAGACCAGATCGAGATCTTCGGTGGCACAGAGACGCTCGAAATCGCGCGGGCCGCGCGTGTACGAAGCCGGGGCGCGGTGCCCCGCCTCGACGATCTGCCGCGACGCCCATTCGGTACGCTCCGGGCGGATGTCGCAGACCGCCGTCACCTGACAGCCGGGGATGCGCAGCAGATTCTCGATGTGACCGGCACCCTGCCCGCCGATCCCGACGAACCCGATACGAACGTGCTCGATTGCCGGCGCGGCGAAAGGCGCCGACGCCTGGGCGTCGGCAGGGATCTCGCTGGCCGCAATAGTGCCCGCCGCGAGCGCGGCACCGCCGATCTTGAGGAAGTCTCTGCGAGGGATCTCGTCCACGGGTGTCTCTTCAGGCGCCCGCGAGTTGTTTCAAGCCGCTCACGAGGCGATCCACATCCGCGGGGCGGTTGTAGAGGGCGGGCGTGACGCGCACGCAATCCCCTCGCTCCAGGCCGCTCCGCCGGACGGTGAAAACGCCGTGCCGCGTGCGCAGCTCTTCGACCACGCGATCGTTAGCCTGCCGCGACGTGCCGTCGCGAAGGCGGAAGGAGGTAATCCCCGCAGCCATTCCCGCTTCGTCGGGCGTGAGGACGTCGATCCCTCCTAGAGCGCGGGCCGGTGTCACCCACCGATCGCGGAGGTATCGGATCCGCGCCGCCTTGTACTTCGGCCCGACCGCGACATGAAAATCGATCGCCGCCGGCACTGTCAGAAACGCGGCAAAATTCACGGTGCCGGTGTGAACCCGGCTCGAGATGCGATCTGAGGATTGCTCGTCCTCACCCATCATCGGATCGATGTCGGCGATTCGCGACGCCCGGATGTACATCACACCCACGCCGACCGGAGCACCGATCCACTTGTGCAGGTTGAAGCCGACGAAATCGCTTCCGAGATCGGCGAGCGAGATGTCAGTCTGCCCGACTGAATGGGCGGCATCCACGATGGTGTCCGCGCCACGGGTGCGGGCGAGGGCGGCGATGGCGGCCACCGGCACGATCAACCCCGTCTTGTTGTTCAGATGCGTCAGCAGCACAAGGCGAACATCCGGGTTTGCCTCGAGCGCGGCGGTGTAGGTCGCAACGACGTTCTCACGGGACGCCGGCTCCGGAATGACGAGGCGGACGACGCGGACGCCACGCCTTTGGGCGAGCCATTTCATCGTGTTCTGCATCGCCGGGTAATCCAGGTCGGCGTATAACACCGCGTCACCGGGCTTCAGCCGGTTGTACCCGGCGATCAGGCAGTGCAACGACTCTGTCGCGCTGCGGGTGAAAGCGAGTTCAGCAGCGGATACACCGAGGAAGGTGGCTACCCGGGCGCGGACGGCTTCGAGATCGGCGCCGTACGACACGCGCGCATAAACCGAGCTCTCGCGATTGACGCGCTCGACGTGGCGCAGATATTCGTCCAGCACGGGGAGCGGCATCATGCCCCAGTAGCCCGCTTCCAGATTCGTGACGCGATCGGAGATCCGGTACTGCGCGGCGACCCGTTCCCAATAGGCTTCGTCGGTCGCCACCCGTTCAGCCGGCCCGTCCGGACGTGCAAGCCGCGGAAGGGTTTGCGCCTCGCCACCGGTGAGCGGCGCGGCCAGCGCCGCTCCGGTGAGTCCTGCCGTGGCGAGGAATCGTCGTCGGGATAACATGTCGGGCGGTTTTTCCAGCGGCACAGTCATCGGTGACCCCCTGCTGTCGATGGTAGTGGCTGTCCTGGTCGCTAGAAATACCGTTCTCGAAGGATCCGCGCGTGATGGGCCACGTGACCTGCCGCAATATAGGCGAGCGCCCGGACCGTAAACGGGTTGTCGCTCGCGATGCCTCGACGCATCCACGCGTGCTCCGGGAGGTTCTCGAAGAACGCGATGGTGGCGGCGCGAACGCCCCGGAACTCTTCAATGTGAGACTCGAGCGATCGCGCATCCGCATCAGCCGTGGCGATGGCAACGTTCTGATCGAAGCTCGGCAACGGCGAATCGAAGCCGCGCGCAAACCACAACGCACGAAACACGAACAAGCGTTCGGTGTCGTTCAAGTGGCTGACCACTTCGCGGATGCTCCATTTGTCAGGGGCGTAACGATGGAGCGAACGTTCCTCTGAAATCCCCTTCAGCATCGTCACGGTCTCGGGCAACTGTGCCTTGAGGATTCCACGAATGTCGCCGGCCGGGACCTGCTCGATGTAGGTGAAGTAGTACTGGGCTGCTTCCGTTCTGTCGGGAGCGGTTGCTGTCGTCATTTCTCTACTCCGTCTCGGTCCTTCAATCAGACTTCTTTGTCGCTGAGGCCGTCAACTCTTCCTGATAACGATCTGGTGCGTATCGGCGCGCGAGACTGCCGGTGGCCTCTTCGAGATTCAACGCCTGGACCAATACACCTTCCTGCCCATAGGGGAGAAACGCCTGACATTCGCCGGACGGCGTGATCAGACTCGTCGCCGATTCCTGGTATCGCACCGCATAGTTGACGCTCGCAAAGTAGATTGTGTTCTCGATGCTTCGCATCCTCATCGCTTTCTCGTAGTAGGGCGCCTCGGCCGAGCCCCAGGCTGTCAGTGCGACACCTTCACGGTCACTGCCGGTGAGCTGAGGATGGAAGACGATCTTCGCCCCGCGCGCCGCCGCCCACCGGACGGTTTCAGGATAGCGCCAGCCCTCGTGGCAGATCGCGACGCCAAACTTCAGGCCGCCGATTTCGAACAGCTGGCGCGTGTGCCCGGGCACGTAAAACGGCTCTTCGGTGGGATCCAGCTGATTCTTGGTCTGGTATCCCTGAATCTCACCAGTCGGGTCGATGACAACGGCGACGATCTGCCGGCCGCGCTCAGTGATCCGTTCCATGCCCAGGATCGTGCCGATTGCGTGCGTCCGCGCCAGCTGCGAGACCGCCCGGAGCGCTCGCTCCTGCTGCGTCAGATCGTACGCACAGACGTCGAAGTCCTGACCTCGCAAGCCAGGAAGGTAGGCTTCCGGAAAGCACACGATCTTCGCGCCCTGAGTGGAGGCTTCTGCTAACAGCCGCTCGATCCGGTCCAGGCCATCGTCAATCGACGCGGCGATTCGAGGCGACGCCAGGGCAACAATCACGACTGCGTCAGCGGAAGATCGCGCGTGTCGTGAGCTTGACCTCATCCCAGTACATCTCCAGGCGATTTCTCAGCGTGTCGCGCCGCGTCATATCGTACCCGCCTCGAACCAGCGGCAAGGCGGGGCGGTAATCGACCGGGATATCGAACAGCGACGGGTCCAACGGATTCTCAGACAGTTCTACCAATTCCACTCGGTCGACGCTCGTCCTGCCTGCTTGCGTGAATCGATTCGTCTCCTCGATCGCGTACCCACGACGGGCCCTGTTCTTCGTCTTGAAGCGGTGACGATCCCGAGGTGCCCCCGAGCCTACGATTTGACCAATGACGTAGGATGTCGCGTCGCTGTCGGTACAACCGAGACCAGGGAGATCGATGTACCAGCCGTCGCTTTCCCGCACACTCGCCGGGGTGTTGGCGCCGGCACTCGGCTCCACCGTGACGGTCGTCCGCACCCGGCGCGCCACATACCGGCCAAACCCCCGCCGCTCACCAGTGTCCACTGCGTCGAACGTGGTGGTGACTTCAGCCCCCTGCCCTTCGGGCACCGGACGTCCGCGCGCGACCTGCTCCGACCAGTCCTGTAACACCGACACCGCGTATAAGCTTCGCGTCGGGATTCAGTTGAACGCTGTGCCGCTGGTCGCATTGCATGAGCATGACGTGACGCTGCCCTGTGTGACCCGGAGAATCGTAGAGGAACTCGCGGCGTTCCCGCGCTCCTTTCAGATACAGCAGGTCCGTCGATGATCCGACGCCATGCGCACGCCGCGTCTTGATCGTGAGGTCGTCGAAGTTGGGTACAACAAAGTGGGTCTGAGCAATGACCGCCGTCGCGGTTGCCAGCGCGATTGAAAGGACGATAGCTGAGGTGCGGCCGGGCATGTCAGATCCACCGCTGCTTTCGAAAATACCAGAGCATGACGCCCGCCAGCACGAGCATCAGCGCCCCCACCCACCAGAACTGCGCCTCCTGGCCGCCGGGCAGGTGCGGGATCGGCACGTTCATGCCCCACATACCCGTGATGACGGTGAGCGGCATGAAGATCGTGGCAATGATCGTCAGCACTTTCATCACGCCGTTCAACTGGTTCGAGACCAGTGAGAGGTGAGCGTCGAGCAGGCTCGTCACCCGGTCCTGGAAGAACATGGCTTCGTCGACGAGGCGCACGAGATGGTCGTGCACGTCACGAAAGCGATACGCCATCAGCTCCGGGATCAGCGGGAACTCGCGGCGTGCGAGGCGGGCCATCGCGTCCCGCTGCGGGAGCACTACGCGCCGCAGCGACGAGACGTCGGACTTGAAGTCGAGGATCTGCTTGGCGAGGAGCGGATTCGGCTTGGTAAAGATCTCCTCCTCGAGCGCGTCCAGCCGGTCGTTCAACTCCTCGATCTCCGGACGGTAGTGGTCGACCATCGCGTCGACGATCCGGTGCAGGAGCGCCACCGATCCCTCCGCGAGCACGCGATTGTTCCGCGAGCACACGGCGCGCATCTCTTCGATCGTTCGCGAGATCCCGGGATGGACGGTCACCAGAAACTGCTCGCCGACGAAGAAATCCACGTCCTGCGTCTTGAAGTAGTGCTCGCTCTCACGGAAATCAATGCCGTGGAGGATCAGATACAGGTAGTCACCGTACGATTCAACTTTGGGATGGTGGATCTCGCTGAGCGCATCCTCGACAGCGAGATCGTGGAATTTGAAGACGTCGGTCAGGATTCGCGCTTCGTCAGGTGTCGGATCGCTCAGATCGACCCAGACCCAGACGCCGCTGCCGGCCTGCAACCAGGCCGGATCCACCTGCTCGACGCATTCGGTGGACCCGTTCTGGTTGCGATAGATCGTAACCAATCCTTGAATTCTAGATCACGGCGGGTCGACGCTCACTGGCTCACCTGAAATTCTCGACCAGCATCAAATCGTCGACCGAGGCATCGACTCGGGTATAGAGGATGGTTCGACCGTCTGGTGAGGCCGTCAATCCTGCCAGCATGTCACCGAGGTTGCGCGCCACGGTCGAGGACTTCGCGGTACCAAAATCGAGATACTGCAGCCGCGTCTCGCCGCCGAACCGATCGATGTAGTAGGCACCTTTGTCGAGCAGGCAGAAGTTGAACCACTCCACCCCATCGAGAACCTTGACCGGATCTCCCGTAGGCATCGGCAGACGCCACAAGGGCGCCACAATCGAAACCGCATGGTAGTACAGGTTGCTGCCATCGGCAGACTCGGCGGCCGCACGACCTTGATTGGGTGTGATCTGGACTGCATCTCCTCCGTCCGCCGGCATCTTCCAGATCCGGTAGTCGCCCGACCGCCTCGAGCTGAAGTAGATCGACTGGCCATCCCGTGAGAAGGTCGGGTGGATATCGATGGCCGGATCCGACGTGAGACGACGAGGCTTGCCCCCCTCAGCGGGGACGACATAGATGTCGAACTCACCTTGCCACGTGGACGAGAACACAATCCGTTGACCGTCAGGCGACCAGTCAGGCCAGGTAGTGTCGCGAGCACCCAGGTTGGTCAGCTGGACGCTGTTGGATCCATCGGGGTCGGAAATCCAGACCTCCGGTACTCCCGAGCGGACGGAAATGAAAGCGAGACGGCGTCCGTCGGGCGACAAGCGACAATGGAACTCCGCTTGTGTCGATGACATGACTCGACTCGGCGGAGACGTGGATGGCGCGCCCGGGGCGGACGTGTCGATCCGCCAGAAGTTCGTATCGACGAGACTGCGCACGTATATCAGACGCGCCGGCTTGCCGCCGGTGGGTCGTGAGATCGCGGCCATCAGTCCGTCCTCCCCGACGTAGGGTAGACGCACGGGCGCGGTCTCTCCGGCGACGGCCACTCTCCAGAGGCTGCCCCTTGCGGAGAAGACGATCGCAGTGCCGTCCGGCGTCCAGGCTGGGTAATCGGCGCGTAATTCGGCGGAGGTGAGGCGCCTGGGCTCGCCTGAGGCATTCAACGTTTTTCCAAGCGCCACGAGGTGGAGCTCGCCACCGCCCCACGACGTCCGGCGCAGGAAGACCAGGGAGCCCCCGTCAGGAGAGACCGCCGGGCTGGTATCAGCAAGGGCCGGAGATCGAGGATTCGTGAGCCGTGTTTTCTCCCCGGTGTCGGTCGACACAACGAACAGGGCGTCGGGCTCTCCGTCGCCGCCAGAGTCGGTCACGATCAGCGCGGTGCTGTCAGGGGACCATGCGAGATACGCCGCGTCAGCGGAAAGGCCAGCCGCGAAGTCCTGGGACTGGATGTCCGCGAGCTTTCGTTCAGGCCCGCCGAGCGGCGGGACGAGACGCAACTCACGGCGGCGAAGACCGGTCGTTGCCGGGGGTTCGCTTCTCAGGAAAGCGATCCACCTGCCGTCCGGCGACCACACCGGGTTGTAGTCGTTGCGGGCGTCGGTGGTCAGACGTAACGTCGATCGCTGGCCGATCATCTGCACGTAGAGATCCTGGTTGTCCTGCTTGTCGCCGGTCCAGGTGAAGACGAGATGGTTACCGTCTGGAGAGAACGATGGGTAACGCTCGACACCGGGCAGCGCGGTAAGGGTGACGGCTCTCAGGACGTCAGGGTTCTCCGGACGTCGCCACGGTTGCCATACGATCAACACCACCGCCAGCAGGATGATGGCGGACGCACCGACGGCCCGCCGCCACGGGAAGGCGCGGCGCGCCGTGGACCGGGGTACCTCCGCGCGCACATCTTCCAGCGCGACCTTCAGATCCGCCATCGTCTGATAGCGCCGGGCCGGGTCCTTTCGTAGACAACGCAGGATGATCGGCGTCAACGACAGCGGGACCGCCGCTGGCAAGGGCGGCGGTTCACGGCTGACGATCGCGATGAGCGTCTCGCTCAGCGAGCCGCCGCTGAACGCCGGTACCCCCGCGACCAGTTCATAGAGCACCGCGCCAAACGAAAAGATGTCGCTACGGGCGTCGACGTCCCTTCCGTCCGCCTGCTCGGGTGACATGTACTGAACGGTGCCGAGGACGGTCCCGGCCACGGTGTGGGCCGACATTGTCTGGGTCGGGGCGCTGGCATCCGCCGGCGGCGCCGAAGCGCCTTCGGTGAGTTTGGCGAGACCGAAGTCGAGCACCTTCACGTAGCCGTCGCCGCGGAGCATGATGTTCTCCGGCTTGACGTCCCGGTGCACGATCCCCGCCTCATGGGCCGCGGCAAGCGCCGACGCGACTTGCACCGCTACATGCAGCGCTTGCGCCGCTTCCATCCTCCCGCTGCGCCGGAGATGTTCGCGAAGCGTTACGCCCTCGACGTACTCGGTGGCGATGAAGTGATGACCACCCGCCTCTCCGACTTCGTGAATCGTCAGGATGTTGGGATGATTGAGCGAGGATGCCGCCCTTGCTTCCTGCTGAAACCGTCGAAGGCGGCCGGCCTCCTGCGTTTGTCCAGGCGGCAGCAGTTTGAGGGCGACGCGGCGGTGCAGTGTGGTGTCTTCCGCGAGATAGACCTCCCCCATGCCGCCCGCACCGAGCTTTTGGAGGACGCGGTAATGTGAGATCGTCTGTTCAAGCACCGCGACGGGCGCAAATCATCGCACTCGCCGTCGCGCGCTGCAAATCTGCCCGATCAGTCCCCCACCTTCACGTGTAACGCCGCTTGCGCTGCCGCCAGACGCGCGACCGGAACGCGATAGGGTGAGCAACTCACGTAATCCAATCCGACTTTCTCGAAGAAGTGAATGGACGCCGGGTCGCCGCCGTGTTCGCCGCAGATCCCGATCTTGAGGTCCGGACGCGCGCTCCGCCCTTTCTTCACTCCCATCTCGACCAACTCCCCGACCCCGATCGTGTCGATCGTCGCGAACGGATCCTTGTCGAGGATCTTCTTGTCCTGGTAGGCCCCGAGGAACTTGCCGATGTCGTCCCGCGAGAACCCGAACGTCAGCTGGGTCAGATCGTTGGTGCCGAACGAAAAGAACTCCGCCTCTTTCGCGATCTCGTCCGCGGTGGTTGCGCCGCGGGGCACTTCGATCATCGTGCCGACGAGGTACTTGATCGTGACGCCCTGCTCCTTCATGACCTCCGCCGCGACGCGCTGGACGATGGCCTTCTGATCGCGGAGTTCCTTCACCAGCCCGACGAGGGGGATCATGATCTCCGGGATGACCCTTATCTTCTCCTTGGCGAGCTGGCAGGCGGCCTCGATGATGGCGCGCGTCTGCATTTCCGTGATCTCGGGATAGGTGATCCCGAGGCGGACGCCGCGATGACCGAGCATCGGATTGAACTCGTGCAGCTGTTCGACGCGCCGCAGCACCTTGCGCTTGTCGTCGATCTCCTTGCCTTTCCTGCCCTGTTCCTCCATTCGCGCGATTTCGACCATCAGGTCCTCCCGCTTCGGCAGGAACTCATGGAGCGGCGGGTCGATCGTGCGGATCGTCACAGCCTCGCCGTGCATCGCCTTGAAGACGCCGTAGAAGTCGCCGCGCTGCAGCGGTAACAGCTCGTCCAGCGCCGCGCGCCGGTCCTTCTCGTTGTCGGCGAGGATCATCCGCTGGACGATAGGAATGCGCCCTTCACCAAAGAACATGTGCTCGGTGCGGCACAGCCCGATGCCCCGTGCGCCGAACGCATACGCGATCTCCGCCTGATCCGGCTGGTCGGCATTCGCACGGATCCCGAGGCGTCGAAACTTGTCCGCCCATGACAGCAGCTTTTCGAACCGCTGGTACACGTCCGACTGGTTCGGCTTCAGCTCGCCGGCAACGACCTGAAGAATCTCGCTTGGCTTGGTCGGGACCTGCCCCACTTTCACTTCGCCGGTCAGGCCGTCGAAGGAGATGTGATCTCCCTCGTTGATCGTCTGTCCTCCGACCTTGCAGGTTTTTGCCGCCTCACTGATCTCCAGCGCGCCGGCGCCGACGATCGACGGCTTCCCCATCTGACGGCCGACGACGGCCGCGTGAGAGGTCATGCCGCCAGTCGCCGTGAGGATGCCCTGCGCCACGAACATGCCGTGGATGTCGTCGGGGACTGTTTCCTTGCGGACGAGAATGACTTTCTTCCCCTGCCTCGTCCACTCGACCGCGTCATCGGCGGTAAACACCGCCTGCCCTGACGCCGCGCCGGGGGACGCGGGCAGACCCTTGGTCGTGACCCCCAGCGCCTTCCAGGCCTTCGGCTCGAACACCGGGGCAAGCAGCTGCGAGACGGACTCCGGGTCGACCTGCAGGACGGCGTCCTTCGGCGTGATCCGTTTCTCGTTGACGAGATCGGTCGCGATCATGACCGCCGCATAGCCGGTCCGCTTGCCGCTGCGCGTCTGCAGCATGTAGAGACGATCGTCCTGGATCGTGAACTCGAAATCCTGAACGTCTTTGTAATGCTTCTCGAGTCGCGACGTGATCGTCCGCAGTTCCTTGTAGGCCTTCGGCAGCACCTGCTCCAGCTCGTTGATCGGCTGCGGCGTGCGCACGCCAGAGACGACGTCTTCTCCCTGCGCGTTGATGAGGAACTCGCCGTAGAACTGGTTCTCCCCGGTTGCCGGATTCCGGGTAAAGCCGACACCGGTGGCCGAACGATCCCCCATGTTGCCGAACACCATCGCCTGCACGTTGACGGCGGTGCCGATCGCGTCGGGGATGTCGTAGATGCGGCGATATTCGATCGCGCGGGCGTTGTTCCACGAGCGGAACACGGCGTCGCGCGCTCCGCGCAGCTGCGCCAGGGGATCCTGCGGAAAATCGCTCCCGGTCTTCGATCGGACGACCTGTTTGTACCGCTTCACCACTTCGACCAGGTCCTGCTCGGTGAGATCGGTGTCGAGTTTCGCTCGCACCTCCTTCTTCACCTGGTCCAGCGTATGTTCGAACTCGTCCTTCGGAATCTCGAGCACGACATTGCCGAACATTTGAATGAAGCGGCGGTAGCTGTCGTAAGCGAATCGCCCGTTGCCGGTGCGTCCCTTGATGCCTTCGACCGTCTGGTCGTTCATCCCGAGGTTCAGGATGGTGTCCATCATTCCCGGCATCGAGAACTTGGCGCCGGATCGCACCGACACCAGCAGCGGATTCTTCACATCGCCGAGCACGGCGCCGGCGGCCTTTTGGAGCTTCCGCAGGTTGTCGACCATCTCCGCGTCGACCACGGCCGGCGTTTTCCGCTTCTGCTGGTAATACAGCGTGCAGGCTTCAGTCGAGATCGTGAATCCGGGGGGCACCGGAAGACCGGCGTTGGTCATCTCGGCGAGGCCCGAGCCCTTGCCGCCGAGCAGGTCCTTCATCGTTCTGTCGCCGTCCGCTTTGCCGTTGCCGAAGAAGTAGACGTATTTGCGGGGCGCGGGGCGCGGGACGCGGGGCGGGCGCGCGGGGCGCGATGCACGGGGCGCGGGGCGCGGGGCGCGGCGCGGGGGCTTTCGAGTCGACTTCTTTGCCATTCGATTGATCTACTCCGAAGTGGGAACGATTTCTGAGATGTCTGCGAAATGCAGAATGAGATCGCGGAGGTCCGCCATCAGCTTGAGCCGGGCGGTGCGCAGCCGGGAGTCGTCGGCCATGACGAACACCTCGGTGAAGAACCGATCAATCGGCGCGCGAAGGCTGGCGATCTCGGCGAATGCACGCCGATAGTCCGACGCCGCCGCGGCGTGTTCGATCGCGAGCCGGCGGCGGTCGATCTCGTCGAGCAGCGCGCGCTCGGCCGGCTCGACCAGCGCTCCGCGGTCGAGGACGGCATCCTGTTTCAGCTCCCGGGCGATGTTCTTGACCCGCTTGAACAGGATGGCGAGCGCCTGAAAATCCTCCGAGCTGCGCATGGCCTGAAGCGCGTCCGCCACCCGGCGGGCGCGGAGCGGGCTTCTATTCCAGTCAACGCGCTCTGCGTCGGCGGGGCTGACGACCGCGCGGACGACCTCGATGGGAGCACCACGTTGTGTCATCACCGACAGCAGACGCTCGTAGAGAAATGCCGGGTATTCGCTCGTCGTGGTGCCGGCGCGGCCATACACCTCGAGGGCACGTGCGACGAGCGGCGCGAGCGGCAGCTCGGACTTGATCCCCGTCAGCTCCGGCAGGTCGAGCAGAATCCGAATGACTCCCTGGGCGTTGCGCCGCAACGCGAACGGATCGCGGGAGCCGGTGACTTTCTCACCTGCCGAGGTCAGACCGACTAGCGTGTCCAGCTTGTCGGCCAGCGAAACGGCGGCCCACGGAACCGCCGCGGACCCGAGTTGCTCGCGGGTCGGCGGAGCATCGGGTTCGGCGCCGACCGGCAGGTACTGGTGATAGATCGCCTTCCAGACCTGCTCGGGCTCCCCCTGTTCGCGCGCGTACACGCCACCCATGACTCCCTGTAGTTCCGGGAACTCGAAAACCATCTCCGTGGTGAGATCGGCCTTCGCCAGACGCGCCGCGCGCGCGGCATGATCCGCCGACTCCGGCTTGCCGAACATGTCGGCCGCGATCCAGTGGGCCAGCTTCTCGATCCGCTCGGCTTTGTCCCGGTAACTGCCCAGCTGCTTGTGAAACAAGACCGTGTGGAGCCTCTCGAGACGCGACTCGAGCGGCACTTTCCGGTCCGCTTCCCAGAAAAATTTCGCGTCACGCAGCCTCGCCGTCACGACCCGCTCTGCGTTCTTCGCGATGACGCGTTCGTCCTGCGGTTGCGTGTTTACGACCGCAAGAAACGCTTCCTTCAGCTTTCCATCGTCGGTCACGACCGGAAACCAGTGCTGGTGATGAACCAGCGTGGTCGTCAGCACCTCGTGCGGGAGCTCCAGAAAGCTACGGTCGAAGAACCCGGCGACGACTCCGGGATACTCGACCAGGTCGGCGACCTCGTCGATCAATGCGGAGTGCTCTTTCAACTGGACCCGCGCGCCAAGGCGCCGCGCGTGGTTCTCGAGGTCACGGCCGATGCGGTCCCTTCGTGCCGAATGCGCCAGCACGACGAAGTGCTCCGACAGCCGCGCCTGGTACTCGTCAAAACTCCGAACCTTGATCGACCTGCCGGCGCGGCCGCTGGTGGCGAGGAACCGATGGCCGTAGGTCAGCGCGCCCGACTCCACCTCCTGCACCTGCGGGCCGAGTGCGCCGGCGGCGCGGCCGATGGTGTAGGGGACGACGCGTCCGCCGTACAGGAACAGGAGCCACCGGATCGGCCGGCCGAAGACGAAATTCTCTCGGCCGTCCTCGAGACGGGCGTCCCAATTCATCTGCTTCGGGAATGCGAGGTCGCGCAACAGGGCGGTCATGAGCTCCGGCAGCGCATCGACGGTGCTCCGGCCGCGCTGGCGCTTGAGATAGGACAGGTACTCCCCCTTCGGGGTCTGCTGGCGCGTCAGCTGATCGAACTCGACCCCCTGCTTTTTCGCGAACCCAAGCGCCGCTGGCGTCGGCTGTCCATCCTTGAGCGACGCCGACACTGGCGGGCCGGTGATCAGCTCCTCGAGGTCTTCCTGGCGCTCGGCGATCTTTGCAATGCGCACCGTCAATCGCCGGGGAGTTGCGAAGCTCTCCACTGCTGCGCCGGGAGCAATGCGCAGTTGGCGAAGGCGGAAATCCGTTCGCTCCGCCATCTGGCGCGTCAGCCCCGGCAGCCAGGTGGCGGGCA
Source organism: uncultured Acidobacteriota bacterium (assembly GCA_963810305.1). Lineage (GTDB taxonomy): Bacteria > Acidobacteriota > Vicinamibacteria > Vicinamibacterales > 2-12-FULL-66-21 > JACDCA01. The sequence goes on along the minus strand of CAWEMY010000011.1, from coordinate 525,142 downwards.
GCTCCTCGACGCCGATCTCGATCAACAGTTCTCTATCCATCAACCTTCACTGACATTGCTCGCCGCCGGGGGCGCGTCCGATTCCACGCCGACCCAGTGCTTCGCAATCGCGACCGCCAGCCGCCGTACCCTCAGAATGTAGGCCATCCGTTCCGACACCCCGATCCCGCCGCTCGCGTCGAGCAGATTGAACATGTGCGAACACTTCAGGCAGTAGTCGAGCGCCGGAAGGACGAGCGCGCTCCGCAGCAGCGTCTGCGATAACAAGTAGTACTCATCGAACAGGTTTCGATGGAGCGCGTGCAGGTCGGCGGCCGGCATGTCGATCTGCCCGAAGGCGTACTTCGACTGCTCGACTTCGTCCCGGTGCCGGACGTCGCGATACTTGACGCCGCTGGTCCACTCCAGGTCGAACACGTCATCGACGTCCTGGAGCGCCATGGCGAAGCGCTCGATCCCGTATGTCAATTCGACGGAGATCGGCGAGAGATCCACACCGCCGGCCTGCTGGAAGTAGGTGAACTGGGTGATCTCCTGGCCGTCGAACAGAACCTGCCAGCCAATGCCCCAGGCGCCAAGTGTCGGCGATTCCCAGTTGTCCTCTTCGAAGCGGACGTCGTGCGCGCGCAAGTCGATCCCGCAGGCCTCGAGACTCTGGAGGTACAACTGCTGGACTTCATCCGGTGCGGGCTTGAGAACGACCTGAAACTGGTGGTGCTTGAACAGACGGTTCGGATTTTCGCCGAATCGTCCGTCGGCCGGACGGCGCGAGGGCTGCACGTACGCGACGCTCCAGTGATCCGGCCCAAGCACCCGCAAGAACGTTTCAGGATGCATCGTTCCGGCGCCCATCTCGATGTCGAGCGGCTGCTGAAGCAGGCATCCGCGTGACGCCCAGAACTCCGACAATTTGAAGACCAGCTGTTGCAGCGTGACCAACTATCGCCCCATCTCTCGCAGCACGCGCACCGATTTGAGCTCTTTGTCGAGATGCGCGTGGAGCAGTCGTCGATGCGCGGTCTCGAGCTCCCGGCCGGCACGGATGTCCAGGGTCAACCCGTCGACTCGTTCTGGCGCAGTCCGGCTCGATGCCCGAAGAAATCTCAACGCCTCCGGACCAAGCTCGGTGCCGCTTCCCGAAGGAGCGCACCGGCGGCACACGAACAGCTCTTCACGGGGCGGCATCATCGCACCGGCTTCCAGTGTCTGGCGGCAGCCCGGGCACATGCTCACCGACGGATACACGCCCTGGAGGCGCAACAACCAGTATTCGAAGTAGCGGGCCAGGCGCTCGATCGGCGCGCCGGCGATGAGCGCGTCCACCATCGCCGACCCGAGCCGGTACAGCCGCTCGTCAACCTGTGCTTCCGGCGACCATTCGTCGATCAACTCCGCAAAATAGCCAACGTGCCCGAACGCCGCGGCAGACGCATCAAGCGACCCGATCGCCGACAACGGGGACGCGACCGGTTCCACATAGTTGATGCGGACGAGATCGCGGAGCTCGCGTTCGTAGTACGCGACGCCGGCCCGCGTCATCGGTTCCAGCGCACCCGAATACCGCGACCGCGGCCGCCGCGCCCCTTTCGCGACACCACGCTTCTTGCCGCGATCCCGCGTCAGAAAAACGACGATGCGATCCGATTCACCCAGTTTGTAGGTGCGCAGAATCAGCGCTTCGGCCGTGTAAACAGGCACTCTGTATTCTAGCCGCCGATATTGAAGTGTTTGAGCACAAGCGTCGCCAGACCGAGAAACGAGAGAAAGCCAAACACATCCGTCAGAGTGGTAATGAACACGGATGAGGCCAGCGCCGGGTCGACTTTCAACGCGCGAAGCCCCAGTGGGATCAGCGTCCCTGCCGTCGCCGCCACGAACATGTTGATGACCATCGCGGCGCCGATCACGGCGCCGAGCCACAGATTGTCCTTCCAGATCCAGACGACGACGGCTGCTACCAGGCCACAGGCGATGCCGTTGGCGACGCCGACGATCGCTTCCTTGAGCAGGGCCTTCCGGGTATTGGCCCAGGTGAGCTCGCCGAGCGCAATGCCGCGGACGATGACCGTCAGCGTCTGTGTGGCGGCATTGCCTCCCATACCGGCCACGACCGGCATGAACACCGCGAGGGTCGCCCACTGGCGGATCGTCCCTTCGAAGATCGCGACCACCGATGCGGCGATGAAAGCCGTCCCGAGATTGACCTGCAGCCACGGCAGACGCTTCCGCAGCGATTCGCTCGGACGACTGAAGACGCGATCGTCCCCGCTGACGCCGGCCAGACGATAAACGTCCTCGGTCGCCTCATCCTTGATGACGTCGATGACGTCATCGACCGTGATGACTCCGACCAGCTTGTTTTCTTCGTCGACCACCGGGATCGCGAGCAGGTTGTAGGACGCGACCTGCCGGGCCACCTCCTCCTGGTCCGCGTCGGCGCGCGTGCTGATCAAGTCGGTGGTCATGATCCGCTTGAGCGGCGTCGCCGGGGGGACGAGCAGCAGGCGGCGCAGCGACACGACGCCGACCAGATGGCGTCGGCCGTCGATGACGTAGAGATAGAACACCATCTCGACGTCGCGGGCGTTCTGCAGGGCGGTGATCGACTCACCCGCCGTCATGTCTTCCGAAAGCGCAAAGACTTTCGGGTTCATGATGCGGCCGGCGGTCTTCTCGGCGTACTCGAGGAGCTCGCCGACGTCGCCGCCGGCGGGGCGCTTCTGGAACAGTTCCAGGACCGCGCTCGACAACTCCTCAGGCAGGTAGTCGATGATCGCCGCCGCATCGTCCGACGGCAGCTCCTGCAGGAGCTTGACTATGTCTTCGGCGGAGCGGTCGGCGAGCAGCGCCGCGCCGGCCTCGGGACCGAGCTCCGACAACGCTTCCATCGCAAGCCGGCTGTTGCGTTCGGCCAGGAGCGAGAAGGCCCCATGACGATCTTTGTCGGGGAGCTCAGAGAAAAGCTGCGCGAGATCGGCGGGATGCTGCTTCTGGAGCAGGTTGACGAGATTCGACGTGGCCCCGACGCGAAGGAGGCGTTTGACTGAGTCGAGGACGACATCGAGCTTGCGCTGCGGCATAAGCAGTTTCGCACATGGCGAGAACTGCTTAAGTTAACACGGACGTGCGACGTGCGAGGTGCGGACGTGCGAGGTGCGAAGTGCGAAGTGCGTGGACGTCGCACGTCCGCACCCCTTGCACGTCGCACCGCATCCTCTACTGCGGGCGCCTGACGCCTCGCTCCTGGATGGTGTAGTCGCCAGGGACCATGAACAGCGCGGGGTCCGGCTGCGCGCGGACGATGTTCATCAGGCGATACACCGTTTCGCCGACGCGCGGGTCGCTGTGCTTCGTCAGGACCAGCACCTCGAGATCCGGCGAGAACCACTGCTCCGAAACGATCCGGATTTCCTGGAGGTTGCCAATCCCGCCGGCCGGGATCACCGTCGTCATCCGCGTTCCGGTTGCCATGACCCCTTCGATATTCTGCTGACCGAGGTCCTCCTTCGTCGTCTTGCCACCGCCCGAGACGGCGCGCTCGATGACCTGTTTCATCTGGGCCGACGCCTCTCGAGAGGTCTCCGCCATCTCGATCTTCGCTGTTGTCTCCCGTTCCCTGCGAGCTGCGTCGTCGGTCTTGACACCCTCGACCGCCACGGGCGCGGCGGTGCGTGCGAGCGCGCCACCAGCGCCCCCACGACCGCCGCCCCCCGCCGTCACCGCCGCCGCTTTGAACGCCAGCAGTCCGCTCTTGAATGCCGTCCTCGAGGCTGGATCGAGCGTGAAGCTGGTGCTCGCAACCGGGTCCCAGATGGTGATCGTCTCGTTACCCGCCGGGCCGGTCTGCTCCCGCCGGGTGCGCCCGTCGGTGTCACGGAACACCCGCGTGATCGACTGCTTCGAGATCCGGTTGCCGTCGCCCAGTACCTGCAGCAACTCAGTCACTGCTTCCGCTGAATACGGGCGTCCGGGCGTGATTCTGGTTTCGACGGTGGCCATCAGTCTGCCGCCGGTCGCCACGCGCTGCTCGACGGCGACCTTGTCCTGCATGGCCTGCGCCGGCACTTCCTGAGCGCCCGCAAGCGTGGGCATCGTCACCGCCGCAATGGCGGCGGCAATCATGTTCATCTTCATGGTCTGCTCCTCTGGTTATCAGAATCCGTTACGAGCCGAATGGCCCGCGGCTGTCCGTCCTGCGCGACCAGCAGCTCCGCCTCCACTGCTGCGCCTGTCATCCCGGCAACGATCGACATGCCGTACTGCGGCAGGGCCGATGGGGGCAACGAGACGCGGACGATGCTTGCGCTCTCGATCTCTGGCAATGCTCCGACGTTCGGCAATTCGACGAAGCCGCCCGGTGCGATCAGCTGTGCGTCAACCGCAACCGGAACATCGGACCGGACCGACCATGCGGCGATGCTGACGGCGAGCAGCAACCCCGCGGCAAGGCCGACAAAGCGAAACGGCGTGGTGTCGGGCGCACGGCGGGCCGGTGAACTTTCACCATTTCCGCGATCACCGCCCGCTCGACACGAGCGCTTGCCGACGGGTCTTTCGTGCGTTCCGTCAGCGCCCGAAGACCCTCGGCAAGCGCCCGCTGCTGCTGTTCGTTCATGCAATACACCTTGATGATGACCCGGTCTGCGGGCGCCGCGGCCCGCTCCAGCTCCTGCATCTTCGCTGTCAACAACGCGCGGCCCCGATGCAGTCGCGAGCGCACCGTGCCGATCGCGCATCCAAGTGCGTCGGCCGCTTCGGCGTACGGCATCTCCTGCAGATCGCACAGAACCACGACTTCCCGATAGCGGATCGGCAGGTTCAATACCGCCTTGTTCAGCGATTCGAGCCGCTCGGCCTGGGTCAGATCGGCAAGCGGATCCGGCGCCACCGCCGGCAGCGCCGCGTTCAACGCTGTCGTCGTCGAGAGTCGCGACGCCCCGGTCAACGTGAAGGCGCCGCCGCACATGGTTTCGAGCGATCCCGCACAACCAGGCGGCCACCGTCGCGCGGCTGGCCTCGAACCGCGCGGCGTCCTTGATGACCGCGATGAACACGTCCTGCGTCACGTCATCGGCAATCGACGATGAGCCCGTGAGGTGAAGCGCAAAGCGGTAGACGTTCTGCTGCCGGCGCTTGAACAGGGTCGCCGAGCGCCGCGACCTCGCCGGCCGCGATCCGGGCCAGCAGCTCTTCGTCCGACAAGGAATCAGGCACCTGCTCGGCCATCGCTCCGAGTTCGACGCATCTGAGAGGTATTCAGTTTGGGGCGGGAGAAAGTTCCGAAACTATCGGGTTCCGCGTTTGCCCGGCCGGCGGACAGACTTGGGGACGCCGAGCGCGTCCAGCGTCCGGTCGTTGTCACGCCAGGCGGGATCGACCTTGACGCGCAGATCGAGGTAAACCTTGGTGCCGAAGAACGCCTCGAGCTCCTGGCGCGCTTCGGTGCCGATCTGCTTGATCATCGCGCCGCCGCGGCCGATGACCATCGGCTTCTGGGACTCGGTCTCGACGTAAACCGTGCAATAGAGACGCAGGAGGCCCCGGCCTGAGCGAGCGGAAGGGCCCTGTCCTGAGCGAGCGGAGCGAGTCGAAGGATCGCGCTCGGTCTCGTCGAACTGATCGACGCCGACCGCGGTGGAAAACGGCAACTCCTGGCGGGTGTGCTGCAGCACCTTCTCGCGGACGATCTCGGCCACCAGCGTCCGCTCCGCCTGGTCGGTCAAGAAGTCTTCCGGGTAGATCGGATCCGCGGCCGGAAGCTGGTCGAGAAGCACCTGTTCCAGCTGATCGACTCCATCACCCGTTGCCGCGGACACCGGCACGATCGACGCGAAAGCATGCCACCTCTGCGCTTTTTCGATCAGCGGCAGCAGCTTCGCCTTCGCGACCAGGTCGATCTTGTTCAGCACGAGGACGACTGGAGTCGTAAGGTTTTTCAGGAGGTTCGAGACGTATTCATCGCCGCGGCCGGGCTGGGTCGAGGCGTCGAAGATCAGCGCGACGACATCCACTTCGCGAAGTGTCTCGACGGCGGCATCTACCATCCGGACGTTCAGGCGGTGGAGGGGCCGATGGATGCCAGGGGTATCGACGAACACGATCTGCCCGCCCGGCATGTTCTTCACCGCGACGATCCGATTCCGTGTCGTCTGCGGCTTGTCGGAAACGATGGCGACCTTCGTCCCGACCATCCGGTTCAAGAGCGTGGACTTCCCCGCGTTCGGGCGGCCGATGAGCGAAGCGAATCCGGCGCGCGGCATCAGCGCGTCTCCTGTTCTTTCTCCGCCGGCTGCGTCCGAATGAAGCGGACGCGATGGATGCGTCGACGCTCGGCCTCGAGGACCTCCACGGTCATGCCGTCCAGTTCGAATCGCTCGCCGACAGCAGGCACGCGTCCCACGCGGGTCAGTACGTAGCCGCCAACGGTCTCGAACCCTTCCGGCTCGATCTCGATGCCAAGACGCTCGCGGATCTCCGAGATGTTGACCTTGCCGCTCAGGATGAACGAGCCGTCCGGCGACTCCACGACGGGCTCCATTTCGACATCGTATTCGTCGCGGATCTCGCCGACGATCTCCTCCAGCAGGTCCTCGATCGTCGCCAGCCCCGCGGTGCCGCCGTACTCGTCGACGACGATGCAAATCTGGGTCTGGCGACGCTGAAACTCTTTGAGTAGTTCGGCGACGCGTTTCGTCTCGGGCACGAACGTCGCCGGACGCACGAGATTCGGAACCTCCTGCTGCAGGTGCGCACTCTCGGGTACGCCCTTCAACTGAATCAGGTCCTTGACGTACGCGATCCCAAGAATGTTGTCGAGGTTCTCACCGTAAACCGGGATGCGCGAGTATTCCTGCTCCTGAAAGAGCGCGCGCAGCTCCGCCAGCGTGGCATCCCCGGCGATCGCGACCATGTCGGGGCGCGGGGTCATGACTTCCCGCACCAGTGTGTCGCCGAAGTCGACGATCGATTGCAGCAGCTTGCGTTCGTCTCCCTCGATCAGCCGTTGTTCCTCGCCGGGGTCGGGATAGGCGTGCGGGGTCCCGGCGGACTCGTCTTCAGCCGTCGCGGTCCCGTTGATGTCCTGACGCTCGCGTCGCGGCTCGGCAATCAGTCCGACGAGTCCACCAGTCAGCGGCCGCATGGCGCGCGCCACGACATCGAAGGGAGGGAGGATGACTTCGAGCACGCGCTCGGGGTTGCGCCGAATGATCCAGAGCGGCGCCAGGTGCTCGCAGACGACGATGAAAATAGCGACGAACAGCAGCAGCAGACTGATGGATTTCAGGCCGGAACTGCCGGTCCGCACGGCGATCATCACCGTCGCCAGCGAGAAAATCAGACCGAGCAGGAGCCGTACCGGGATGAAGAGCTGTACCGGATTTTCCAGGTAGTAACCAAGACGGTCATCGCGTCCGCCTCGCTCGGCCATCAGTCGCAGCGACAGCTTCATCAGGGCGCTGAACGCCGTCTCGATGGTGCCGACGTAAACAGCGGCAAGCGCGAGCAGGAAAAGAAAGAGCGGAATCATGTGTCAGGAACGCGCGATCAGTCCTCGGTCGAGACCGCCCCTCTTGCGGAGCCTGGCCTCCGCCCGCGCCATACGCCCGTTGTCGGCGCGATCCTCGTGATCGTAGCCGAGCAGATGAAGCAGGCCATGCAAAGCAAGAACGCGCAGCTCGGTTTGATACGAATGCCCGGCCTCTCGCGCCTGACGTCGGGCCACGCCGGTGGCAATGACGATGTCGCCGAGTAACCGGGATGCGGGATGCGGGATGCGGGGTGCGCGGGGCGCGGGGCGCGGGGCGCGGGGATCCGGACGAAAACTCAGGACGTCGGTGGCGTAGTCTTTTCGGCGGTAGCTGCGGTTGAGTATGCGCATGCGCGCGTCGGGAACGAGAGCGATCGCAAGCTCACCGCGAGCGCTTCGCGGAGCGACGCCGGCGAGCCACCGTGCCAGCCCACCATCGCGCACGATGCGGCCGCGGCTGTCGGTGACCGACACGGAAACGCCTGGCGCGCCATTGCGCCCGCGCCGCGACGGCAGCCCTGGCGGGCCTGCCCCGCCATAGCGCCTCCGGCGCGACGGCGGGCTACTGTCGGGATCCACTGCTGTACGCGTCGTACGCCTTCACGATCTGCTGCACCAGCGCGTGCCGCACGACATCCTTTTCGTCGAAGCGGATGAACGCGATGCCCTCGACGTTGCCGACGACCTTCATTGCTTCGATCAGCCCCGATGTGCGCCCGGTCGGGAGATCGATCTGCGTGATGTCGCCCGTGACCACCGCTTTCGAGCCAAATCCAAGCCGCGTCAGAAACATCTTCATCTGTTCCGAGGTCGTGTTCTGCGCCTCGTCCAGGATCACGAACGCGTCATTCAGCGTGCGTCCACGCATGAACGCGATCGGAGCGACTTCGATCGTCCCCCGCTCGAGCAGGCGGTCCGCGCGCTCGATCTCCATCATGTCGTAGAGCGCGTCGTAGAGCGGGCGCAGGTACGGATTCACTTTTTCCTGCAGGTCGCCGGGCAGGAAGCCGAGCTTCTCGCCCGCTTCGACCGCCGGGCGGGCCAGAACGATCCGGCTGACACGCTTGGCGAGAAGGTAGGACACCGCCTGCGCCATCGCGAGATACGTCTTGCCGGTGCCCGCCGGGCCGATCCCGAAAACGATGTCGTGCTTTTCGATCGCATCGAGATAGCGGCGCTGGTTGATGCTCTTCGGCATCACCTGCCGCTTGCCGGAGGTGCGGGGCGCCCCGCGGAGGAAATATTCCGCCAGCTCGACGTTCTCGTCCTGCGACACCAGCTGCGCCGCGGTCTTCACGTCTCCTTTGCTGAGCTTGTACCCCTCATCCATCATCGTCGTCAGCTGCCCGAGCACGCGCTCGGCGCGGCCGACGTCGGCAGCGTCCCCTTCGACAATGACTTCCTTCTGGTTGGTGCGGATCTGGACGTTGAACTGCGCCTCCAGCAGCTTGAGGTTCTCATCAAGCGGACCAAAGAGCGATTCGGCGCCTTGTTCGGGCAGATCAATCTTTCGGGTGGCAGTGGCGGGCGGGATAGATCCTCCTAGTGGATGGTAACACCGGGATGCGGGGGCGCGGGGTGCGGGGCGCGGAGCGGTCATCGTCAGTTCCCAGGACGCAACTTCAATTCCTGCAGCTGCTTCGGGCTGACCGCAGACGGCGCACCGGCCATCAGATCCACCGCCTGGGCAGTCTTCGGGAAGGCAATGACGTCGCGGATCGACGGTTCGCCGCAGAGAATGGCGACGGTGCGATCGAGGCCGATGGCGATGCCGCCGTGCGGCGGGGTTCCGTATTCGAGCGCCTCGGTAAAGAAGCCGAATCGCAGTTTCGCCTCCTCGTCGCTGATCTGGAGCAGCCTGAACACCAGCCGCTGCAGCGTCTGATCATGAATCCGGATACTGCCTCCTGCGATCTCACTGCCGTTCAGGACGAGATCGTAGGCGCGCGCCCGTGCTTGCCCGGGATCGGACTCGAGCAGGTGCGCATCGCTTTCGAGCGGTGCCGTGAACGGATGGTGCATGAACTCGTGACGCGCTTCCTCCTCGATCCACTCGAACATCGGGAAGTCGACCACCCAGAGAAACTCGAAACGATCCGGATCGAGCAGATTCTCCTTCTTTGCCACTGCGAGACGCAGCGCGCCGAGCACTTTTGACGTCGGCGTCTGACTCCCGGCAGCCATCAGCACCAGATCGCCGGCGCCGGCACCCGCCGTTTCGAGCGCCCGCCGGATGGTCTCCTCACCCGCTGCCTTGAGCGCCGAGCTCTGGATGACACCGTCAGCGTTCCGCGCCCACACGAGCCCCGTCGCGCCGAGCTGCTTCGCCTGCGCGGTCAGGTCGTCGAGGTCCTTCCGCGAGTAACGGGCACCCCCCTTGACGACGAAGCCACGCACCGCGCCGCCGCCCTGGACGACGTCGCGGAACACCGTGAAGGTGGATTCCGCGAACACGCCGGAGACGTCATTGATCTCCATGCCGGCACGAAGATCCGGTTTGTCAGAGCCGTACTTCGCGATCGCCTCGGCGTACGGAAGGCGAAGAAAGGGGGCCGGCGCGGACCTCCCGATCAGCGTCATCAGGCGCTGCATCAACGGCTCGATCGTGTTGAAGACCAGGTCCTCGGTCGCAAACGACATTTCGATATCGACCTGCGTGAACTCCGGCTGCCGGTCGGCGCGCAGGTCCTCGTCGCGGAAGCACTTCACGATCTGAAAATAGCGGTCCATCCCCGAGATCATCAGGATCTGCTTGAAGATCTGCGGCGACTGCGGCAGGGCATAGAACTCACCGGGGTGGACGCGGCTCGGCACCAGGTAGTCGCGGGCGCCTTCCGGCGTCGACTTGGTCAGCATCGGCGTCTCGATCTCGAGAAAGCCGTGCTCATCGAAGTACTTCCGGATCTCGATCGTCGCCCGGTGCCTCAACGCGATGTTGTGCTGCATCCTCGGCCGGCGCAAGTCGAGATACCGGTACTTCAGGCGCATCTCTTCGGCGACCGGCGCTTCGTCGCTGGCGATCGGAAACGGCGGCACCTTCGCGTCGTTGAGCAGCCGGATCTCGCGCGCGTCAACCTCGATCTCCCCCGTCTTCATCCGCGGATTCACGGCATCCGCCGCGCGCGGCACGACGGTGCCGAGGACGGCGACGACGAACTCCGAGCGAAGTTTCTTGGCTTCCTCGACTAGCGCATCGTTCGCCCTCGCGACAACCTGCGTGAGCCCATGCCGGTCGCGCACGTCGACGAAGACGAGCGACCCGAGATCGCGTACGCGATGCACCCATCCGAGCAGAACGACGTCCTTGCCGCTGTCTGCGGAGGTGAGTTCGCCGGCGGTGTGGGTTCTCGCGAGGGTGCCGAGAGGCTCGATCTTCATGAAACGTTCCGGGATGCGGTGTGCGCGATGCGGGATGCGATTTCTGCGCGCGGCACTCGTTCCTGTGATCCTGTCTCCATGTTCTTCAATGTCACTTCACCACTGCCACGTTCGTCAGCTCCGACGACGGTGACAAACTTCACGCCGCGCAGACCGCCGCGTACTTGAACTGCTTCCCGAGCTTGTCCGGCTCCGGATAGACGTCCACGCGGAGACCGGCAGCGCGCAACTCCGCCGCCAGCCGCAGCGCGTCTTCGATTGGTTCGCCTTCGAACAGCGTGACCATCACGTCGGCTGCGCTCGTCGCCAGCCGTTCGGGGAACATGCTGCGCTCGCTCATGACGACCAGGATCCGCTCGAGACCCAACGAGAAGCCACACGCGGGGATCTGTTCACCGGAGAACATCCCGATCAGTCCGTCGTACCGTCCACCGCCACCGAGGCTGCCGGCCAGATCCGGCACCGTGACTTCCATGATGGCGCCGGTGTAGTACGAAAGCCCGCGCGCGAGGCGCGGCGTCAGCTTCACGCGTCCGCGTGCCGGCGTCGCCTCGACCAGCCTGAGGATGTCGGCGAGATTGCGCGTCGCATCAACGCCCTGCGTCTGCTGCGTGACCAGCCGGTCGAACGTGCCCGGATCGTCGAACGCCTCGAGGCAGGCGCTGGCGCTGGCGGCCGCGACGCCACGCGTGACCATATCGGCGTGAACCGCCTCACGACCCGCCTTGTCCAGTTTATCGATGGCGACCAGTGCCGTCCCGTGCAGCGCTGCATCGATACCGGCGCCAGTCAGCAGCGCGGTGAGCAGTTCGCGATGATTGAGCTGGATCACGAAGTCGTCGAACCCGAGCCGCTGCAGCACTTCGCTGACAGCGGCCAGCATCTCGACCTCGACGACCGCCGATCTGGAGCCGATCGCGTCGACGTCGCACTGGTAGAACTCGCGAAATCTCCCCCGCGCCGGACGATCGGCGCGCCACACCGGCTGGATCTGGTACCGCTTGAAGTACTTCGGCAGTTTGCCGCGGTGCTCGGCGACGACGCGCGCGAGCGGTACGGTCAGGTCATAGCGCAGGGCAAGGTCGGTTTCGCCCGACGTCTCATGCTCGCCACGGCGCAGGACCTTGAAAATGAGCCTGTTCCCCTCCTCGCCGTACTTGCCGGTCAGCGTCTCGATATTCTCGAGCGCGGGCGTCTCGAGCGGCTCGAATCCGTAGCGCTGATACACGTCCTCGACGATCCGGATCACGTAATCGCGCCGCCGGACGTCTTCAGGGAGAAAGTCCCGCATGCCGCGGGCGGGGCGCGTCGCTTGCGCCATCAGGCCTGCATGTAGTCGAGCCGGTAGCCGACGTACCGCTCGGAGTACTCGAGGATCGAGGCAACTTCCGCCTCGGTCAATTGCCTCTTTACCTTGCCGGGACTTCCCATCACCAGCGACCGCGGCGGGATCGTCGATTCCTCGGTCACGAGAGTGCCGGCGGCAACGATCGAGTCCTCTCCCACCTTGACGCCGTTGAGCAGAATCGCCCCCATACCGATCAGGATCCGGTCGCCCAGCGTGCATCCGTGCACGAGCGCCGCATGGCCGATGGTAACGTCGCTGCCGATTGTCGTGGGATGCGTGCCGCGCATGACGTGCACCACCGTGCCGTCCTGCACGTTGGTCCGGCTGCCGACGCGGATCCGGTGGACGTCGCCGCGCATCACCACATTCATCCAGACGCTCGACGCGTCCCCGATCTCGACGTCGCCGATCACCTGCGCGCTCGCGTCCACATAGGCGGTCTCGTGCACGCGTGGAGTGATGCCGCGGTAGCTGCGGAGCATCAGCAAAGTCTATCGCAGCCGTCTCAGGCCGGCTAAAGCCGGCCTCTACCTCTTCACCGTCGGATACGTGATCCCGAGCTGCTCGAGGTAGGTCTTGTACTTCGACGGATCGTAGTAGTACTTGCGCATCTCGGCGCGATACTTTGCCATCCGCTCGCGGTTCAGTTCGATGGCCGGTTTGTCCTGCGGGCGCAGGAGCGGCTGGTACTTCAGCTCCTTCGTCTGCACGTCGCGGAAGTAATCCCACGCCATCTTCACCAGCTCCGGTTTCGTCAAGAGGTCGATCATCGTCATGGCCTGCGCCTTGGCGCCCGCCGTGACTCCTTTATGCGCAATCGGTGTCGCCATGGCGATGGCGTTCGCCCAGTTGTGGCCAGGCAGCCCCGGAATATTCGCCGGGTAGCGCAGCGTGATCGTCGGAACGTTCCAGGAGATGTCGCCGATGTCATCGGAGCCACCGCCGCGGTTGTCATGCACCGGTCCGGTGACCTCTGACCGGAGACGCATCGTCAGACCCTGCTCGCGGACGCCGAGCTCCTTCTGCAGGGCGCGAGCGAGCGTCTGGTCTTCAGGCGTCCACTGCGGAAACCCGACCTTCTGAATGTTGGCGTATGCTGCGAGCGCAACCGCGCGGTTCAGGTGCTGCGGCCACGCGGTGCCCAGCACACGCGTCGGCAGCAGCTCGACCCCGGCCATGGTCGCGGCCCCTTTCGCGATCGCGTCTCCGGTCTCCCACAGCTCCTTGATTTTCGGATACGTCGTCTGGCGGAAGTAGTACCAGACCGCCGCCGTCCGTGGCACGACGTTCGGCTGATCGCCCCCGTCAGTGATGACGTAGTGCGAGCGGTGCTCCAGGCCGAGATGCTCGCGCCGGTAGTTCCAGCCGATGTTCATCAGCTCGACCGCGTCGAGCGCGCTGCGTCCGCGCCACGGCGATCCGGCCGAGTGAGCCGTCTGCCCGCGAAACGAGTACTCGACCGATACGAGCCCGGTGCCTTCGCGGTCTCCCCACGCGACGTCGAAATCGTTGCTGACGTGCGCGAAGAGGGCGACATCCACGTCCTTGAACAGCCCGGCCCGGACGAAATGGGCCTTGGTGCCAACGAGCTCTTCGGCCGTGCCCGGCCAGATCCGGATCGTGCCCGGGAGCTTGTCGCGCTCCATGATCTTCTTCACGGCGATTGCCGCGGTGATGTTGAGTGGGACGCCGCTGTTGTGCCCCTCGCCATGGCCGGGCGCCCCTTCGATCAGCGGCGCGTGGTACGCCACACCCGGCTTCTGCGACGCCTGCGGAATCCCGTCGATATCGCTGCCAAGCGCGATCACCGGCTTTCCCGATCCCCACGACGCCATGAAAGCAGTCGGAATGCCGGCCACACCCTCCTCGACTGTGAAGCCGTTCTTCTTCAGGATGTCGACGACGTAACGGTGTGTTTCGGTTTCCTGGAATCCCAGCTCACCGAAGCTGAAGATCGAGTCGACCATCTGCTGCGTCTGGTCCTTCATCCGGTCGACGTCAGCAGCCACTTCCGTTTTCAATTTCTCGATCCGCGCAGTGTCTTTAGGAATGTTCATCGCCGGCGGCGGCGGCGGCGGTTCTTGCGGACGCTCCTGCGCCAGCGGCGTCGATACGGCCAGAGCCAGGACGATGATGGGCGGCACGCAGCGATTCATGAGGATCTCCGTGAGCGGTGCGCAGGCCGCCCGGCGTGTGCGCCATAATAATTGAAGATCCATGACAGTCCTCGATCGTTTCGCGCGACCGATGCGCAGCCTGCGGATCTCGGTCACCGACCGGTGCAACCTGCGCTGCCAGTACTGCATGCCCGAGCCGGAGTACGTGTGGCTGCCGCGGGACAGCATTCTGAAGTTCGAGGAGGTCTCGACGCTCGTCGACGCCTTCATGGATGAAGGGGTCGACCGCATCCGGATCACCGGAGGCGAGCCCCTGCTCCGGCGTGATCTTCCTGTCCTTGTCCAGTCTCTGGCGCAAAAACCGCTGGCCGACATCGCCATGACCACCAACGGCGTGTTGCTCGCCGCCAGGGCGCGAGACTTGCGACGCGCCGGGCTCCAGCGCATTACCGTCAGCCTCGATACGCTTCGGCCCGATCGCTTCAAGGCGTTGACGGGATCGAGCGATTTCGACGCAGTGATAGCAGGCATCCACGCCGCCGCCGCCGAGGGTTTCTCGCCACTGAAGATCGATACCGTCGTTATTCGCGGCACCAATGAAGACGAGCTGGTCGACCTCATCGAGTTCGGCCGCCGCGTGAACGCCGAAGTACGCTTCATCGAGTACATGGACGTCGGTGGGGCGACGCGCTGGTCGCCGTCATCAGTGGTGTCGCGCCGCGAGATCCTGGACAGCATCGCGCGAGCGTATGGAGCGGTGACTCCACGCGGTGACCAGGGATCGGCGCCCGCCGAACGCTTTCTGCTGCCGGACGGGACCACCTTCGGCATCATTGCGTCGACAACGCAGCCGTTCTGCGGCACATGCGATCGCGCACGTTTGACCGCGGACGGCGTATGGCTGTTGTGTCTGTATGCGTCGGCCGGGACTGACTTGCGCCGGCCGCTGCGCGCCGGAGCGACCCGCGCTGAACTCGCGAAATTGATTCGTGCGGCCTGGTCGCTGCGGGCGGACCGCGGCGCCGAGGAACGTCTCGGTATGGATCGCGAAATGACGCTCGTTCCGCTGCGCGCACTGAAGAAGGACGCGCATCTCGAGATGCACACCCGCGGCGGCTAGCGGTCGGTTCTGAACGACACGTACATCAGCACGCCTTCGCGTTCGATCTGCAGCACCGCAGCGGTTCCCGCCTTCACAGCAGCAGCGGCCGTCCTGAGTTCATCAGCATTCGCAATTGCGCGGCCGTTCAGCGAATAGATCACGTCGCCCGGCATCAGGCGTCCCTGTTGCGAGAAGGGAGCGGTCGGCAGCACATGCAGGATCACCGCGCCGGCCGGCTGGCGTAACTCCCCGAGGGCCTCGATCACCGTCGGCGTCAGATCGAGGACGGAGATGCCGACTTGCGAAATGGGCTTCGGCGTTCCGATCAGATCGCTGAGGCGAGATACCCCCGTCGCACGTTCAGTCACCGGCACGCGGATCTGGAGCTGCCGGGTGCCGCGCCTGACGTCGAGTGCGACCTGCTCGCCTGCGCCACGCGCGTAGACGTTGATTCTGAATTGTCGTCCGTTCTCCATCGTCTTGCCATCGAGGGCGGTCACAACGTCACCCGGCCGCAGCCCCGCACGTTCCGCCGGAGATCCGGGCAGGACGTCCGACACGATGACCGCCGCATCGTCGGCCAGGCCCAGCGCTTCGGCCAGAAGCGGGGTGACCGTCTGAGAGTTGACCCCGATCTCGCCGCGACGCACACGACCGTATTTCCGGATCTGACTGAAGACATTTCGGACGATGTTGCTTGGCGCGGCGAAGCCGATCCCTTCGTTCCCGCCGGACTGCGAGAGAATCATCGTGTTGATGCCGACCAGGCGTCCTTCCGTGTCGACCAGAGCGCCACCGCTGTTGCCAGGGTTGATCGGCGCGTCGGTCTGGATGTAGATCATCGGATCTTCCGGCGCAAGCTGCCGCGCTACCGCGCTCACCACTCCCATCGTCACCGACGACGAGAGGCCGAGCGGGCTGCCGAGGGCGAGCACGAGCTGCCCGGCCCGGAGAGTGTCCGAGTCGCCGAACGCGAGCACCGGCAGGGCACGCGCCTCGATCTTCAGTACCGCGATATCCGTCTCCTGGTCCACCGCCACGAGCTGCGCCCCAAGCGTCCGTCCACGCCGTTTCAAGATCGACTTGCCGGGATCCCCGCCGGTTGCGGCGAGTGGGAGCTCCACCTCGATACGCGTCGCGTTCTCGACGACGTGGGCATTGGTGACGATGTAGCCGTCCGGATCGACGATGACGCCCGAGCCACTCCCACGCTCGAGCTCGGGATCACCCGTCGCGTCCCGGTCGTCTTCGTCTGGAAGCGAGTAGACGGTCACGAAAATCTGGACGACGCTCGGACTGACCTTCTGCGCGAGCGTCTGCAGCGATGCCGAAAGCTCCTGGAGGCTGGGCGTCTTCGCCGACTGGGCTTCTGGTGATGCCGGAAGAAGGAGCACAAGCGCAACAATTAGGGAACGCACAGTGGTGATTGTAAGCGCACCACGCCCCACACCCCGCGCACCGCGCGTCGCGAACCGCGCACCGCGAACCGCGTCGTATAAACTATGGTGAGCTGAGGAGCATCAATGACGCAGGCGACACAACGAATTACTTACGCAACCATGGCGGCGGACCCGAACATTCACGTGGAATTCGACGCGGCGATCGAGCGCGTGAAGGGAACCCTCGGGCGCACCTACCCGATGTACATCAATGGCGAAGCGGTAACGGCAGGCGAGCAGTTCGACGATCGCAGTCCGATTGACACCCGCATCCTCCTCGGACGGTTTCAGCAGGGCGGGCGCGAACATGCCCGTCAGGCCGTCGACGCGGCACGTGCAGCGGCGCCGGCCTGGGCCGCAACGCCGTGGAAAGAGCGCGTGCGCATGCTCAAGAAGCTGTGCGACACGATCCGGACGCACCAATACGATCTCGCCGCCACCATGATCTACGAGGTCGGCAAGAACCGCCTCGAGTGTCTCGGCGACGTGGTCGAGACGGCCGACCTGATCGAGTACTACTGCGACGAGTTCGAGCGCAACAACGGCTACCTGAAGCCGATGGAGGCGCTCGGCCCGAACGAGAACAACTACAGCGTGCTGCGGGCGTATGGTGTCTTCGCGGTCATCTCTCCATTCAATTTCCCCTTCGCGCTGGCCGGCGGTCCCGCGGGCGCGGCGATGGTTGCGGGCAACACGGTCGTGTTCAAGCCAGCCTCGGACACCGCTCTGATGGGGCTGAAATTCGCGGAGATGACGCGCGAAGCCGGGATCCCCAAAGGCGTGTTCAACTTCATTACCGGCCCCGGCCGGACCGCCGGCCAGGAACTGATCGACAACCCCGGCATCAACGGCATCGTCTTCACGGGCTCGATGGAAGTCGGGATGAAGCTGCTGCGCGACAACGGGGCGCGGCCGATCCCACGACCGGTGATCATCGAGATGGGAGGCAAGAACCCCGCGATCATCACCAGCAAGGCGGACCTCGACAAGGCCAGTGACGGCGTGTATCGCTCCGCCTTCAGCGCGCAGGGGCAGAAGTGTTCCGCATGCTCGCGCATTTACGTGTCGAAGGAGGTGCGTCAGAAGTTCACCGATCTCCTGGTTGAGAAGACGAAGAAGATCAGGATCGGAAATCCGCTCGAGAAAGACGTCTGGATGGGCCCGGTGGTCAACGAGGGGGCGCTCAAGACGTTCGAGGACGCGTGCGCGCGCGCGAAGAAGGACGGCGGCAAGTTCCTGACCGGCGGCAACCGGATCATGACCGAGCCGTTCAACCACGGTTACTTCGTCGAACCGACGATCATCGACGGCCTGCCCAAGGACCACGCCCTCTTCAAGGAGGAGCTGTTCGTCCCGATCACCGTACTCACCGACGTGATCACGCTGGACGAAGCCATCGACCTGGCCAACGACACCGAGTACGGTCTGACGGCGGGGATCTTCTCTGAGGACGACCAGGAGATCGAGACGTTCTTCAACCGCATCGAAGCGGGCGTCACCTACGCGAATCGAAGGAGCGGCGCGACGACGGGCGCGTGGCCCGGCATCAACCCGTTCGGCGGCTGGAAGGCCAGCGGCGCAACGGGTCGCGGTACCGGCGGTCCGTGGTACGTCCAGCAGTTCATGCGGGAGCAGTCACGCGTTCATATCAAGTGACGGGGTGCGGAATGCGCGGGGCGCGGGGCGCAGTGCGCGGGGCGTAGTGCGCGGCGCGGGATGCGTCGTGCGGGACGCGTGGTGCTCGTACCGAATCGGAGTAGAAACGCGCGCATTCGACTGAGAGTTCTCTTGCCCGTCCGGGTTCACCGATTCGGTCGGGCAGTGGCACTATGGCTCATCGCATAGAACAAAGCGGGGACTCCAACCGCGAGCGCTACGTGACCCCAATCGATTTCACCGGTGCTGTGATAGTCCTGAACGACGTTCGCAAGTGCAAGGAGGCCCCCGATCACAGCCAAGCCGAGCGCCACACGCCACAAGCGGTTGATTTGGGTATCGTTCATTGCTTTGCCTCGAGTGAGTCTCGTTCCGAGTCCGTCCGTTTAACGTCATTAGGCCTTCCGGCAGCCGCGATTAGGCCGACCTGCCTGGCGCATCCCGCACCGCGCATTCCGCACCGCGCATCCCGCACCGCGCATTCCGCATCCGCACCGCGCATTCCGCACCGCGCACCGCGCCTCAGTCCTTATACGGATCGAACAGATCGGCGCCCGCCATCACCACGATGAGCGGGCGCAGTGTGTGCAGTACTTCGATCGTACCTTTCTGAGCGGCAAGCACCTGCGGTAATCGGCGGTAGGCGTGCGGGCTTTCGTCGAGGCCGCCGCCGCGCAGGATCACTCCCTTCTCACGTACCCAGTCGTGCATCATCTGCGGTGACACCCGCCCTGGCTTGAGGACCTTGCCGGTCTTCCAGTTCCGTTTGCCGGCGGCCTCGGTGCGCGACATCACACGGCCGGCGCCGTGGACGGTCGAGAACAGCGATTCGCGCTGGAACTCCGCCGTCCGATCCTCTGCGTTCGAGACACCACGGACGATGACCGCGTCGTCGCCCATCGAGCCACCCACAAATCCTTTCTGACCCGGGAAGGCGGGCGTCGCTCCTTTGCGGACAACGATCACTTGTTGGCCGTCATGCTCCTCCCGCCACGCGAAGTTGTGATGGTTGTGGACCAGCTCCAGCTCGGTGCCGCCCAGAATGGACACGACCTTTCGCGCCACCCACTCGCGGCCGGCGTAGGCATACTCACCGGCGAGCGACATGAGGGCCCAGTAGTCCTGCCCCATCGGCATCTCGAGCGGTAGCAGCACTTCACGTTCGGGCACACGTGCACCCCACTTTGCGCCCTGCGAGATTGCAAGGAAGCCTGAGGCCACGGTATGGCCGAAGCCGCGGCTGCCGAAGTGGACACCGACCCAGATCGCGCCGGTCTCGTCGGCAAAGACGTCGACATAATGGTTGCCGCTGCCGACGGTGCCGAGCTGTGCCCTTGCCTTGCTCCGCAGCCCCTCTCTCGCATGCCCCGGCACGGCGTCCCACGACGCACTCTCGAAACAACGGGTGATCAACCGGTGCATCGTCGGCGCGGTTCTTCCGTCCCATGCCGAACGACACGGCGTCCTGGATCGCGTCGGCGAACGCCGGGAGCTGTTCGGCAAGTTCCGGTGTGTAGCGGAGGTCAGTGCGGATCGCTGCATTGCCGCAGGCGATGTCGAATCCGACGCCGACGACGGAGACTTTGTCGCGATACGCCGCGACGCCACCGATCGGCATGACGTAGCCGACATGACCGTCCGCCATCAGCGCCGCGCGTTCGGCACGACTGGCGACGTCCTCGAGCTGTGCGATGGTCTTGGCGTCGTGCTCGCCAAAGATGGCGATCTTCTTCGTCGCTGTCATCTGCCCTTGCCGTGTTCGCAGACTTGACACAGCTGTCTTCGGTTCACCGCAGAGGACGACTTGGCACGAGCTGCTCGCAGAGAGGAACTCACAGAGCAGCACGGAGGACGTCGGACGATCGCGGTGCAGCCCGTCGACGGGCTGCAGCGCGCATCTCCTGACCTCCCTGATCTCCTGTGATCACTCCGCGTCCTCAGCCCCTCGGCGGTTAACCGGCGACGCCGCAATCGAGTTGACGGAAATCCCACATCGTTCTAGCTTCTGACCCTATGGCTCTCCGCCTGTTGATTGTCTCAATGCTCGTGCTGTTGATGCCACAGCCGGCGCCGCCATCCGCCGGGACGATCACCATCGATGCCGGCAGCCCCGGTCACCCGATCCCCCCGAATCTCTACGGCATCTTCTTCGAGGAGATCAGCCACGCCGGCGACGGCGGGCTCTACGCCGAGCTGGTGCAGAACCGCGGCTTCGAAGACGCGAAGCTGCCGCCGATGTGCACGCTCGAGAACGGCTTCGTCGTCCCGCCGCGCACGCCGCACTTCGACACCGGCAAGCCGAAGCGACTGGCGGCTGCGCTGGAACGTCACCAGCGAAACACCCGGCGTGGTCGCTGGACACGCCCGGCGGTGCGCGCGCGTCGATGCGGCTGGTGGACGTCGAGCCGCTGACCGAGGCGACGCCGCACTCGCTGCAGGTCGACGTCGAAGGCCTTGGCGACCGGACGGACGCGCGGCGCTCGTCAACGACGGCTTCTGGGGCATCAACGTCGTCAAGGGCGCCGAATACGAGTCTCAGTTTCTTCGCGCGGAGCGATGGCGCCATTCGCGGACCGATCGCGGCGTCGCTCGACGGCGCGGACGGCACCGCGCTGGCGCCTCGGCGCGCGTCGATCAGAGACTCGACGGCCGGCGTGGACAGCAAGTTCGGATCGACGCTTGACGGCGACGCGCACCGATCCGAAGGCGCGGCTCGCGCTCAGCCTCGGTTCCACCGGCCGCGTCTGGCTCGACTTCGTCTCGCTCTTCCCGGAAAAGACGTTCAAGGAACCGGCCGAACGGCCTGCGCCCGGATCTCGCGCAGATGATCGCCGACCTGAAGCCGGGATTCGTCCGCTGGCCCGGCGGCTGCTTCGCCGAAGGCATCACCGATCGAGAGCCGGCCGCAGTGGAAGCGATCGATCGGCCGCCTCGAGACCGCGAAGGCACCTACAGCCCGTGGGGCTACTGGTGCACGGACGGCTTCGGCTACCACGAGTTCCTGCAGTTCAGCGAAGACATCGGCGCCGACGCGCTGTTCGTCGTCAACGTCGGCGTCTCCTGCTCGTTCCGCAGCGGCACGTTCCTGCCGGACGAGGCGCTGCCCGGACTGATCCAGGACGCGCTCGACGCGATCGAGTACGCGATCGGACCGGCGACGCTCGAAGTGGGGCGCGGTGCGCGCGAAGAACGGGCATCCCGCGCCGTTCCCGCTGAAGTACATCGAGATCGGCAACGAACAGCAGGGCGCGCGCTACGGCGAGCGCGTCGCGAAGTTCTACAAGGCGATCAAGGCGAAGTATCCCGCAGCTGAAGATCGCGCTGAGCTCGTGGATCGCCGGCATCGATCAGCGCATCATCGACGCCGCCGGCCAGATCGACATCGTCGACGAGCACGCCTACAAGCCGCTGCACTGGGCGATCGAGAACTTCGACAGCTTCGCGTCCTACAAGCGCCAGGGCTGGGACCTCTACATCGGCGAGTTCGCGACCAACGCCGGCGTCGGCCGCGGCAACGTGCTCGCCATGCTCAACGACGCGGCCTACATGATGAGCGTCGAGAAGAACACCGACCTCGTGAAGATGGCGAGCTACGCGCCGCTGCTCGAGAACGTCAACGATCGCGACTGGGAAGTGAACATGATTCACTTCGACAGCAGTCGCGCCTTCGCGCGCGCGACCTACTACGTCAACAAGCTGTTCGCCGAGAACCTGCCGACCGTCAACCTCGAGACCGCAGTCGAGCACCGTCCCACCGCCTCGAAGCCGATCGCGGCGAAGGTGGGAGTCGGCACGCAGGATACGTCGGCGGAGTTCAAGGACGTCGTCATCGAGCGCGACGGACGGGTGCTCTTTCGCTCCGACTTCTCCACCGCCAGCGGCTGGACGCCCGAGGGCCGGCGCGGCAAGTGGGGCGTCACCGACGGCGCGTATCGGCAGGCGAGGATGCGATCGCCTGGTCGTGCATTCCCGAGACTGGTGGAGCCGACTACACGCGTCACCCTCAAGGCGCGCAAGATCTCCGGCGCGAAGGCTTCATCATTCCCGTCGGCCTCGCGGACGGCCGCCGCGTGCAGTGGAACGTCGGCGGCTGGGGCAACCCGCAGCATGCCGTGCAGGCGGCGGACGCCATCGTCGGCGCGCAGACGCCCGGCACGATCGAGACCGGCCGCTGGTACGACCTGAAGATCGAAGTGCGCGACCGCACGGTGCGCGGCTACCTCGACGGCGTAGCTCGTGCAGGAACGGACCCTGCCGCGCATCGACCGCGTGCTCGCGATCGCCGGCCGCGACGACCGCAGCCGGCGACATCATCGTCAAGGTCGTGAACAGTTGCAGCGAGCCGCAGACGATGACGCTCGCCTGGAAGGGTGTGTCGAGGCTCGGCCCGGCGGGATCGGTGACGGTGTTGACCTCGGTCAATCCGCTGGACGAAAACAGCTTCGACGAGCCGACCAAGGTCGCACCTCGAACAACTCCGCTGAAAATGAGTGGCCCGTCGGTTACCCACTCGTTCGCGGCAAACTCGCTGTCGATCATCCGGGTCAGCACGCGCTAGCGTCGACTATCGAGCCGATGCGATCGTCACTCGCGCAGATGATGCCGATACCGGCAACCTCACCGTCGTCTTCGCCGAACCTCCGACCAGGGTCGCGATCTGGCGGTCGTTCACTCTGACGACGTAGGAGCCCGCCGGAAGCCCTCCGATCGACAGCCCGGTCTGGTGCGTCCCCCCGGTGCGGTTCTCGACAACGAACTGGATCCGGTCCAGGGCGTCGCTCACGACAATCGGCTGCTCCTTCGCAAACCCATCGTGATCCAGCTCCAGATGCAGCCGCTGATCGTCACGGACGACGTGGAAGCGGACGCGCAGGCCGTCGCGAGGAATGACGCTGACCGCGCTCGCCGTACGCGTTGACACGCCGCCGTAGGCGAACTCGCCGAAGCGCGGGTCCTTCGTGAGGATGGTTGCGTGTGCCCGCAAGGCGCCGCAGTAGCCGACGTCCTCTTCGGCGCTGTAGTGCCAGGCGCCACGGGTCACCTGCTTGCCGATCCAGGCGCGGCCGCTCGCCTCCGGCATGAAACCACCGCCCGCGGCGCCGTCGTTGTTCGGGCTCGGGAACCAGTAGCCGTAGCCCGACTCCGCGGTCCCCGAGTTCACCAGCGCCCATGAGCTCAGGGATGACGCGTATCCGAGGCGCAGATACTCCGCCGGATCGGTCGCGAAGTGCAGGGCGTAGTCGAGAATCGACCATCCGCCCATCTGCGACATGTAGCTCAGGAGGTAGGTCAGGTTGCCGCGGTAGTCGCTCCCGAGCTGGTAGTACGTGTGTTCGAGCCAGCCGCGATCCGACATGTTCAGGAGCAGCTGGAAGTTCATGAACTTCAGCGCCGCGACGGCAGGCACACGCTGACGGAATTCGGGTGTCTCCCGAGTCATCGCGTACTTTGCGAAGGCGCCGGTCGATTCGAATCCCGTCGAGTCGAACGCGAACTCAGATCCGTAGAGATTCGGCGTCTTCATCACGAAGCGCTCGACCTTGCCCTCCCAGTGGCGGCGCAGGGTGTCGGCCCACTCCTTCTTCCCTTCCTCTTCGAGAGTGTCGATCAGCTCCGGGATGAACGCTTCGTTCATCGTTCCAACCGCATCCGCGGACCACTTCTCCACCGCCACCGGCACCGTCCAGTAGGCGACGGCCGTCCGGTAGGCGCGCTCGAGATAGGTAGCGGCATCGAGATGCTTGATCCTGTCCGGATAGAACTTCGCGACATGGAACATCCGGTAGTAGAGCATCACGATGTGCGGGTAGTCGTAGATGCGCCAGACATGGGCCTGGCCGTTGCGTCCCGGGTCCGCGCTGGCGCGGTTCGCCTTGAAATTGGGGATGCCGTAAATGGCGTACGGATACTTTTCCGTGTCGGTCATCTGCATCCCGCCCCAGAGGTACTTGCTGATATAGAGCTCGAGACTCTCGATTTCTTTCTGGTCAGGGAAAAAGACGTTCTTGGAGGCGATGAACGCCGGACGCGCGTTGCCGGCGTCGTCGTTCGCGTCGGTGAGCCATGTGGACAGCCCGTCGCGATCCTCCGGACTTCGGCGCACTTCGTTCTTCTGGTCCCAGTCGCTGTACATGCCGACGTACCACTTCGCGGGATCGGTGTGCTGGTGATGGGAGACAAGGAAGGCCGAGCGCTTCTTGATCACGGTTTCCAGCGGCTCGGTCACGAAGAACTCCAGGGTCGTCCATTGGCCGTCACCGTATTTGACGCGCAGCAGGTTCTCGCCGAGACGGGAGAAGGTCACGCGGTAGACGGAGTTGGGATTGGGACTGGCAGCCCTAAAGGGCTGGACTACGACCGAGGTCGTCGACGGGTGCTCCGGTTCGATCGCGGTGATGCGGTTCTTCGTGCGCAGGGAGATCATCGCCGGCAGATCGCGCGGGACGACCATGCCGGGCACGATCGCGGTGTCGAACTTGCCCTCGGCGAACAGGACATCGCGCACGCCGGCAAAGTCCTTCGCCCATTGAAGGCGGAACGCGTAGCGGACCGTCTCCTTCGGCTCGAGCGTCAGTGACGATACCGGCAGCCGCCAATTCGTCGCAGCCGACTTCGCGTGCACGTAAGGAGTGAACGCGCCGCCGGAGCTGTCGAAGTATTCGAACTTCGTTTGTCCGACCGGCGTCATCACCAGATACGGCCCTTCCCCGTTCGCGCGCTGCCAGTAGACGAACGACCCGTGGCCGCCGACGAAAGCGTGGCGAAGGAGTTTCTTGGTATAGATGTCGCCGCGGGCACCGGTTCGCTCGGCGAAATTGAGCGGCACCGCCAGGTCGCCGACCTGAATCGGCTGGTCGCGATCGTTGCGAAGCGTCAGCGTCCAGTCGAGCACGTCACCATTCAGGGTGAACGTCTGCACGGCTGAAAGATCGTCCGCCGCAGCCTGTCCTCGGTCGCTGCCGATACGCCATTCCGCAAGGCTGACGGTGTCATCCGGCGCCATCGTGGCTTCGATGCGCATCGCCATGGTGCGCACCGGAGCGAACTCCACCTTGGAGAACGCGCCCGCCGCCACTCCGTACGGGCCGCGCGCATCCACCGCCTTCCATTGACCACCATCCTGGTAGACCAGTCGCCATGACGCCGGCGGCCGGACCCAGAACACCTCGACGCTGCCCACCTCCTGGTCATCCGGAAATGTGTACTGCACCCACTGTGCAGGGCCGCGCGACCCGGCCCACGTGAATAGCGGAACATCGACGACCTGGGGCCCGGCGCCCGGACCTCCGCCACGTCCACCGCCGGTGGGCGCTGCGGGCACGACCCCGTCATTCAGGCCGCGAATGCCGCCAGCCCCGGTCATTGCAGACCCGCTGCTGCGCGACGCCAGCGTCGGTAGCGGCACCGCCATCACGTAGCGGGCGGAGCGCCCGTCCGCTCTATCAAGTGGCAATAGCTCGCGGAGCTCGCGCCAGTCGCCATTCCGGGTCGTCCGATAGCGGATCAACAGGCGGCCCAGGGTTCCGTTGGCGGCGATGTACTCGGTGTCGTAGCTGTCGTTGGTGCGCCGAAGGCTCTTGATGCCGGAGGCGTCCAGCTGAATATTGAAGACACCATTCCGGAGTTCGTCCGCAAGTGCGCTGCTCGACGTGATCACGAGCATGCCGATCAAGAGGATTGTCCGTGCCCGATTCATAAACGCACCTCCTGCGGGCGGCCTTCGAACACCACGGTCTTCTCCGCCGGCGATCCGGCGAGGCGAACCACAAGGGGTCGCCGGGAGGGCCCCAACATTTTCGACCCGGCCCCGAGACGAAGCGACAGCCTCCGATCGTTGTCGCGCCACGACATCTCGAGCTTCATCCACTCACCCCGGCGGTAATCGAACGAACTGCCGTCATCCTCGTAGATGGTTGACGTGCCGTCCGCGCCGGGGTAAACGACGAGACGCAGTGGAGCATCCACCGGCTGGCCGACGTATTCCTTGATCGGCCCGAGCGGAATGATCGAACCCGCACGCACATGCAGTGGCATGGTCTCGAGGTCCACCTTGCGTTCGATCTCGCGGCCACCTGCGAGGCGCTCCTCAGTCCAGAAGTCGAACCACAGCCCGCGAGGCAGATACAGCGTGCGCGCTGTCGCTCCCTTTTCCACCACCGGAGACACGAGCAGATCGCGGCCCCACAGGAACTGGTCGCCACGCGCCACAGCCGCTGCATCGTCCGAGTGATGCAGCCACAGCGCACGGATCATCGGCAGGCCGGTTTCCGTGCACTCCCTCGCTACCGAGTAGGTGTACGGCAGCAGCTGATAGCGCAGCTCCAGGTACTTCTTCACGATCGGCTCGACGCGCGCGTTCCTGAGCTCGGAAGGATCCGGGTGGCCGGCACCGCCCGTGTAAGCACGCAGCTCCTCGTGCCCGAGCTCGCCGGTGTTCCAGCCCCAGGGCAAGCGAAGATGCCAGGTACGGCCGTGCGCCCGAAACGATGGACAGAACGTGCCGAACTGCAGCCAGCGCACGTGCAGCTCGCCCGTGTACTCGGGAGTGGGAACAAACCCGCCGATATCGGTCCCCCAGAAGGGAATCCCCGATAGGCCGGTATTGATCGCGACCGGAACGTGGGTCTTCAGCGTCTCCCATGTCGAGTAGACATCCCCCGACCAGAGGAACGCGCCATAACGCTGCATGCCCGCATAGCCGTTGCGGTGCAGCGCGAACGGACGTTCGTTGGGACGGTATTGCTGCGGCCCTTCCCAATACATACGGATCCGCGCCAGTCGCGATGGCGCGTCAAGACCGTCCCCCTGATCCGGCCACCAGCCGTCCACACCAAGGTCCATGAGCGGCTTGTGGTACGGCCAGTAACACGGGACTGCGCGATCTTCGGGCCAGCGATTGTCGGCGGTGCGTCCGCTCGGCACTGCCTTGTCCGGCGTGCACGGCTCGCTCACCGCCCCGCTCATGCGGCGCCCCTCGATGACGATGTGCAGCACGACCTTGTAGTGCAGCGCGTGGAGCTCGTCGATCATCTTCTTTGGATCGGGGAAATTTTCCGGCTTCCAGCCGAACTCGCCGTTCCTCGTGTTCCATCCTGACGGCGTGAACTCGGTGCCGAGATAGATCAGCGCGTCGCACGGGAGCTTCTTCTCGCGAAAGGTGTTCGCGACCCACTTCACTTCGTCGGGACCCCCGAGCGTGCGATGCGACTGCATGTAGCCGAACGTCCAGAGCGGCGGGAGCTCGGCGAAGCCGGTGATGCGCGCGTACTCGCGAACGATGTCGGCAGGGTTTTTCGAAGAGGTGACGAAGACGTCCAGCGGCGCGGCGTCCGCAACAGGCGGAAGCATCTTTCCCTCCGCACCGGTAAAATCGAACACTGGCGGAGACGGCGGCGCCCCCTGTGGCTGCGGCGGCGAGGACACGACCGGCTGATGAATGTAGAGGCCCCAGCCGTCCGTGCCGATCAGCCACTGGATCGGCACGCGACCGCCGTGCGTGCGCAGCTGATAGCCTCCCTGGCCGTTCCGCATCCGATCAGTGGATCCCTTGCGATCGAACTGAGGGCCGCCCTCGCCGAAACCGAGCAACGGCCCTTTCGGCAGGAGGAACGACACATTCGGGCTCGCCGCATCGAGGGTCAGCCGCTGCACCGGCTTTCCCGCCGCATCGTCCACGTGGAGCGTCGGGGGCTCGGCGGTGAAGCGGACGGTCAGGTTCCCAGCGCGAATCGCCGCGAAGGCATCGCGGCGGCGGCCCACAGCCTTGCCTGCAGCGGCTGCCACCAGCGCGCTGTCCTCGGGAACGGAGCGGCCCGCAACCGGGACGACCGTGAGGCGCACGGTGATCGGACTGACCGACGCGATCCCGAGCTCGACCGGGACGCCGTTGACGACGATTGGGGATTGGTGGCCGCGGATCACTCCGCCCGAGAGCGCGAGCCCCGCGCTTCCCAGTCCGAGCTGTTTCAGGACGGCCCTGCGTGAAAAACCGCTCATGACTGCGGGACTGTAACCGATTACAATCCCGGAACGGTAATCTCGGATCCCGGCCCGATCCCTGATCCCTGATCGTCGGCACATCCCGGATGCCGGATCGCGCGTCAGTCGATATGATGGCCGCGGTCCTTAAAGTCGGAGCGCCGAAGGTACTTTATGAAACCACCCAGCATTCTGCCCAGCGTCTCGCCTGACGCGATCAGGGCTTGCAACTCATCACGCGTCATGCATCTCTTTCGATACGCCCTGCGTAGATGACCGAGCGTTTCTCCCAGTGAGCCCTTTGATATCGTGACGTAACGCGCAAAGGCAACATCGGTGCCTTGTTCGAAGCCTTCTTCCATGTTGGCTCCAATCGAATCGTTGGCGCGGACGATCTGTTTCCGCAGATTGAAGTTTCTGCGAAACGCCGGCCGGTCGGCTATTGCAGCTACCGCAATGGAGAACTCGATGACCTTGGAATACAAAGGCAATTCCTCGACTTTCTTCGCCATGGCTTAACGACGTCGCAGGGTGCATGCCGTCGAAGATTCCGGATTCGGGATTCGGGATCTGTCTTTAAGATTAGCGATCAGGGATCAGCGATCAGCGATTAGGGATTAGGGATTAGGGATTCGACGAGGGATCAGGGATGACAAAGCGCCTCTACTTGCTCTCAACGACCGTCGCACTGCTGTCCACCCCGCTGCCTCTACTGGCGCAAGCGACCGTCCAGGATTACGTCCGCGCCAACGGACTCAGGGAAAAGTACACGGGGCTGGCGCTGAATGTCGTCGACGGCCCGCGGTGGATCGAACAGACCAACCGGTTCTATTACCGTCGGACGATCAAGGGAGGACAGGAGTGGATCCTCGTCGACGGTGCGACCCAGGAAAAGAAGCCGGCATTCGATCACGCGAAACTCGCAGCGGGGATTGCCGCGGCGACGACGCGCAAGGCGACCGCGACGGAACTTCCGTTCACAACGTTCACATTTGTCGATGACGGAAAGGCTATCGAGTTCACCCTGGGCGCAGGGCCGGGCGGACCGCGCGGGGCGGGCCCCGGAGGAGCAGCCGACATTCCCCCCTGGCGGTGCTCGCTCGACACCTATACCTGCCGACAGCAACAGGGACGCGGCGGTCGGGGCGGTCGCGGCGGCGGAGGCCTGGCCGGTCCGGTGCGGCCGCCGTTCGACATCAACGCCGTGGAGCCGAAACGCTCGCCGGACGGAAAATTCGAGGCGCTGGTCAGCAACTACAACGTCGCGATCCGTGAGGTCCGGCCCGTAGGGGCGGTTCGCGAACCGCCCCTACTCACGCTGCTCAGCACCGACGGCTCCGAGGGTGGTTACTTCGATCCCGACTCGCTCGCGTGGTCGCCTGATTCGAGAACGATTGCCGCCTACAAGGTAAGGCCGGGGCACCGCCGTTTTGTCCACTACGTCGAATCGTCGCCTGAGGACCAGCTGCAGCCCAAACATTCGACGATGCAGTATGCGAAGCCAGGCGACGTGCTGGACGTCGAGATGCCGGTGTTGTTCAAGATCGAGTCGAAGGCGAGGCTGGACGTCGATCCGGCGCTGTTCCCGAATGCCTATGACGTGTCGAGGTTGACGTGGCGAAAGGACAGTTCCGCGGTGACCTTCGAATACAACCAGCGCGGACATCAGGTGTTTCGAGTCATCGAGATCGACCGTGAGAGCGGTAAGGCTCGAACCGTCATCAGCGAGGAGCCGAAGACGTTCTTCTGCTATTCCGGTAAGCGGTTCCGGCAGGATATCGAAGAAACCAAAGAAACCCTGTGGATGTCTGAGCGCGATGGCTGGAACCATCTGTACCTCTACGACAGCGTCACTGGCGCGGTCAAAAACCAGGTCACAAAGGGAGCCTGGCCGGTTCGGGCCGTCGTCAGCGTCGACGAGAAGGCACGGCAGATCTATTTCTCGGCGAACGGCATGTATCCCGGCAAGGACCCGTACTTCGTCTACTACTACCGGATCGACTTCGACGGCAGCAACCTCGTGACGCTCACTCCGGGAGAAGGCAGCCATACCGCCACGCTCTCTTCGGACCGATCGTTGCTGATCGATACCTACTCGCGCGTCGACGCGGCTCCGGTGACCGAGCTGCGGTCACCAAAGGACGGGTCGCTCATCAGCACGCTCGAGAAGGGAGACATCACCGCGCTTCAGGCCGCCGGCTGGAAGCCGCCGGAAGTGTTCGTGGCCAAGGGGCGCGACGGCAAGACCGACATCTGGGGCGTCATCTACCGTCCGACCAACTTCGATGCAGGGAAGAAGTATCCCGTCATCGAGAACATCTATGCCGGTCCGCAGGGGTCGTTCGTTCCAAAAACGTTCGGCGCGTACAACCAGATGCAGGCCCAGGCCGACATCGGCTTCATCGTCGTCCAGATCGACGGCATGGGAACGAACTATCGCTCGAAGGCGTTCCACGACGTCGCCTGGAAAAATCTTGGCGATGCTGGCTTCCCCGACCGGATCCTGTGGCACAAGGCGGTGGCGGCGAAACATTCGTACTACGACATCACACGCGTGGGTCTCTACGGCACGTCAGCCGGGGGACAGAATGCATTGGGTGCGCTGCTCTTTTTCCCGGACTTCTACAAGGCGGCGGTGTCGTCAGCCGGTTGTCACGACAACCGGATGGACAAGATCTGGTGGAACGAGCAGTGGATGGGATGGCCGATTGGTCCCGAATACGCGGCCGCATCCAACGTCGACAACGCGCACCGGCTTCAGGGCAAAGTGATGCTCGTTGTCGGCGAAATGGACAACAACGTCGACCCGGCGTCTACCTACCAGGTGGTCAATCAGCTGATCAAGAGCAACAAGGATTTCGAGCTGCTCGTCATTCCGGGCGCCGGCCACACCAACGGCGGTGCGTACGGCGAGCACAAGCGGTTCGACTTCTTCGCGAGGCACCTCCTCGGCGTCAAGCCACCGGAGTGGAAAGCGATAGAGGGAGCGACCAAGAAGCCGGAGACGACGGCTTCGACCCGGTAGAGGCCGGCTTCAGCCGGCCGTGTCGTCCTCTCAACTCTACGCAGGGTTCGATTGCGGCACCCAAAGCATGTCCGTTGTTGCGATCGACGTGGATCGACGGACGGTGGTGTTCCGGGATTCGCTGGAGTTCGACGAACCGTTCCTGGGCAACCCGGATCCTGCAGTCGTGCACGCGCGGCCTTCAGTCTGGACTGACGCACTCGAAGCGATGCTCGGACGACTCGCCGCCGGCGTCGATGGTTCCGGGCTTCGCGCCGTCAGCGGTTCCGCACAGCAGCACGGCAGCGTCTACTGCGGCGACACACCGGCGCAGCTGACCCGTCCCACCGCCCCGATCTGGATGGACAGCAGCACCTGGCGTGAATGTGCCGAGATCGAGGCCGCGTTGGGCGGCGCGCCGGCAGCCGCCCGGCTCACAGGATCGCGGGCATATCCACGATTTACCGGACCGCAGATCCGCAGATTTGCCCGCGACGAGCCGGACGCTTATGAGCGGACGGCGCGGATCCATCTGGTCAGCTCGTATCTTGCGTCAGTCCTGGCGGGCGAGCACGGGCCCATCGATCACGCCGACGGCTCCGGCATGAACCTCATGGATCTCCGCACTCGGTCGTGGTCGACGGCGGCGCTCGACGCGACCGCTTCGAACCTCCTGTCGAAACTGCCGCCGCTGGTTCCCTCGCGACACATCGTCGGCACGCTCGCCGGCAGATGGCGCGAGCGGTTCGATCTGCCGGCGTTGAAACTCGTCGCCTGGTCGGGAGACAACCCGTGCAGCCTGATCGGCACCGGGCTCGTCGACGAAGGCCAGCTGGCGATCTCCCTCGGGACGAGCGACACGATCTTCGGGCCAATCCGCGAGCCGCGTGTCAGCACCGCGGGCATTGGGCACGTGTTCGCATCGCCAACCGGCGAGTACATGGGGATCACCGTCTTCCGCAACGGCTCCCTCGCCCGCGTGCGGGTTCGTGATGAATTCGGCCTGACGTGGGATGGCTTCTCCGCGGCCCTCCGCGCGACCGGCCCCGGCAATGACGGCGCGATGATGCTGCCATGGTTTGAACCGGAGATCACTCCATCGGTGCCGCGTGCGCTGGTCCAGCGCATCGGCCTGGATAGTGCCCCGCCTGCGCGTCACGTTCGAGCGATTGTTGAAGCGCAGATGATCGCAATGGCAAAGCACTCCATGTGGATGGGCGTCACCCCGCGGACGATCTATGCCACGGGTGGCGCGTCGATAAACCGCGAGATTCTGCAGGTGATGGCCGACGTTTTCAATGCTGACGTCTACCGCTTCGAGGCGACCGATGCAGCTGCGCTCGGAGCAGCTGTGCGGGCTTACCAGGCAGACACCGGTTTGGGATGGGACGAGGTCATCTCCGGATTCGCCGAGCCGCTCTCTGAATCGCGCGTGACGCCAATCGAACCACACGTCCACATCTACCGCAGCCTCATGGCGAAGTACGCGGAACTAGAAGCCGCTGCCACGGGCTAACCGCCGAGGACTCCTGATACTCCAATGGGGGGAATTTTGCCCGACATGGACTTGTTGAACGCGGGCAGTTCCTTCTGAACGAAGGCGTCGAAGCCGCTCTTTGCCTTTGCAAGCGCGGCTTCGATCTCTTCCAACACCTTCATCGACGCAACTGTCGGACGGTAATCGGCGCCCCCCTGCACATCGCCTGCGCCCGTCCCAATCATGCCGTAGTGCCAGATCAGATTGAGGTAGACCTTGTACGCCTCGACATACCACTTGTCGTCGCTGTGCAATTCGGTTCGCGACAGCAGCTGCAGCTCGACGTCCATCGCCTTCCTGTCCAGCTCCGTCAATGCCTTCACGACGGCCGCGTTCTCCTTCTGCGCCTTCATCTGGTCCTCGATCTGCTTCCGCATGACTTCGAGCTGATTCACCATATCGACGGTTTGATTGATGTCGCCGACGATGCGCTGCTGGACGCGCGTGTTCTCGGCGATGTCTTCTACAGACGATGGGAGCGAGGGATCCTTTTCGACCTCGAACGGCTTCGTCTGCTGTTGTCCGGCCACAGTCATCCGCACCGAGTACCGGCCTGGCGCCGCGATCGCGCCGGCCCGCTGCGGATTCTGGATCCCCCAATGAATGATCGGACGGGTATCGCGCCCCTTGAACCGTGCCTCTTCCCAGATCTGCGGGTTGTCAGGTGGGATCGTCCGCAGCGCGACTTGTCTTGGCCCATCAGACCGGAGATCCCACAACACGCGGTTCAGTCCGGCTCGAGATGGCACGCTCCAGGTGCGTATCGTCTTCCCCGACTGGTCGAGAATCTCGAACTGAACCTGGCCCGTTACCCCTTCAGGCATTGAGTAGATGAAGTCGGCGCTGCCGCTTCGCGCCTCGCGCACGCCGTTGCGCGGCGCGTAGAGGAGGCTCGCTGACGTGGACGTCCGATCGTCGTGCTCCAGCGTCGTGATGTCGCGGAGGATGTACAGCCCTCGGCCGTAGGTCGACACGACGACGTCGTGCGCACGCTTCTGAACTTCGATCCAGGTGACCGGCGCAGCCGGAAGGCCGGTCTTGAACGGCTTCCAGGACTTTCCGTCATCCGGCGAGTAATGGAATCCGTTGCCCGTCCCCGCGAACAGCATCCCCTGGCGATTCGGATTCTCGGCAACCGAGAGCGCGTAGGCCAGCGGCCCGCGAGGCAAGCCATCGCTGATCTTCGTCCAGCTGCTGCCGAAATCGCTGGTCTTGTAGATGTGGGGATCGCGATTGTCCATCAGGTGATAGTCGACCACGACGTAGGCCGTGCCAGCATCGAACGACGACGGCTCGATCTTCGTGATCGTGCCCCACGGCGCCATGCCTTTGACGTTCTTCGTCAGGTCGTTCCAGTTCTTTCCGCCGTCGCGCGTGTTCCAGATCTTGCCGTCGTTGGTGCCGGCCCAGATCAGGCCACGCTGAATCTTCGAGGGCGCAATGGCGAAGACGAGGGCCCCGTAGAACTGACCGAGATTGTCGCCGACGACACCGCCCGAGAAGACGATTCGTGACGGGTCCTGAGTGGAAAGGTCCGGGCTGATCACGTCCCAGGTCTGCCCCTGCGTGGACGTCTTGAAAATGACCTGACAGCCGTAATAGACCGTCTCGGGCTCGAACGGATCGAACGCGAGCGGAGGCGTCCAGTGGCAGCGGTACTTCGTCTTGGTCGGCTCCGAGTCCAGCGTATGGATCCACGGGCTCACCGACCGCGCGCGGCGCGTGCGGGCGTCGTAGCGCGTGACCTCGTTGCCATAGCAGCTCGCCCAGATGACGTCGGGATTGCCCGGGACCGGTATCGTGAAGCCGGACTCACATCCGCCAATTCCGGGTTCCCACTGCGGTCCACCGCCACCACCGCGTCCACCGAAACCGCCGCGCCCGCCACCCGCCGGCGCCGGACCGTACGACGGCACACTGGCCACTTGAACCGGGACGGTGCTCGGACCGCGCATCGTCCCGTCGTCCTGCCGGTTGCTGTAGATCCAATAAGGCACGCGGTTGTCGATGGCGACGTGGTACATCTGCCCGATCGGCAGGCGGACATTCGAGTAGTTCGCGCCGTTATTGGTCGTGATGGACATTCCCCCATCGTCGGTCATCACGAAGCGTTTCCCGTCTCCCGGGTCGATCCAGATGTCGTGACAATCGCCGCAGCCGCCGCTGCCGGGGAACGTCAGCCCGCCGTCGGTCGATCGATGGAAGCTGCTGTTCAGCACCATCACGTCATCGGCACTCGCCGGATTCACCTTGATGCTGATGTAGTAGCCGGCCCGGCCGATGAGCGTCCGGTCCCAGCTGACCACACGCCAGTTCCTCCCCGCGTCGTCCGACCGCCACAACGACCCCTGGTTCGACGTTTGAATCAGCGCGTACATCCGGTTCGAATCTGAGGGAGCAATCGCCACGTCGACCTTCCCCACCGGCGGCTTTGGCATTCCCGCCTTCACGTTCGTCCAGGTGGTCCCGCCGTCATGGGTCAGGTAGACGCCGCTGCCCGGCCCGCCGCTCTCGAAGAGATGCGTCTGCATCTTCACTTCCCAGGTCCCGGCCAGGAGGACGTCCGGATTCTTCGCGTCCATGGAGATGCCGGAGCAACCGGTGTTCGCATCCACGAAGAGCACACGCTTCCAGATCGATCCGCCATCGGTCGTCTTGAAGACGCCGCGCTCCTGCTGCGGCCCCGTCGTCCGGCCGAGCGCACAGACATAGACCACCTGCGGGTTCGTCGGGTGCGTCAGGATCCGCGCGATCCGCCCGGTCTCCGCGAGGCCGACGTTCTTCCACGTCTTGCCGGCGTCGGTCGACTTGTAGACGCCGTCCCCCATCACGTCGCTCGGCCTGATGGTCCATGCCTCGCCGGTCCCGGCCCAGACGATCGCCGGAGCGGAAGGGGCGACGGCAAGCGCGCCGATCGCCTGCGACGACTGTTCGTCGAACACCGGCTCGAACGTCTTGCCCCCGTCCGTTGTCTTCCACACGCCACCCGATGCCGCGCCGGCGTAATAGACGTTCGGATCTCCGGGAACGCCCGCAACCGAGGCGATGCGGCCAGCGCTCTCCGGACCCATGTACTGAAAGCGCAGCGGCGCCACAGGCTGTGCCTGCGGCGGTCCTCCACCGCGCTGCGCGAGTGCAGGGGTGACGGATGAAACGAGGAGAAGACACACAACCGCGTGTTGGAGGAGAAGCCTTCGAAACATGGCGCGCATTCTACTCGTGCGCAGGTAACGGCGCACCATCCGAAGCAGTTATGTGCCTATAAACGGCGAATGATAGAGTCCTCTGAAAGGCCGGCTTGAGCCGACCTCTACCGCTCGATGAACATTACAGAGATCGCGCGACGCGCCAACGTGTCGACCGCGACCGTTTCGCGGACGTTGAACCAGAGCGGACCGGTGAAGGCGGCGACGGCGCGGAAGGTGTGGCGCGCCGTGACCGAGATGAACTACTACCCGAACAGCCATGCGCGCGCGCTGGTGTCCGGGCGGAGCCGCCTGATCGGACTGATCGTCTCGGATATCACCAACCCGTTCTTCCCGGAGCTGATTCGCGCGTTCCAGGACCTCGCGGCCCAGAAGCAGTACGAAATCCTGCTCACCAGCACCGACTACCTGACCTCCCGGATGACCGAGTGCCTGCGGCGGATGCTCGAGCGCAAAGTGGACGGCGTCGCGATGATGACGTCCGAGATGGATCTCGGTCTGATCAAGGAGTTGTCGCGGCGCAATGTGCCGATCGTGTTCATGGACGTCGGCCAGATGGGTCCGCGCATGAGCCACGTCGCGATCGACTACGGCAACGGCATACGGCAGGCCGTTGATCATGTCGCCGGCCTCGGCCACCGAAACATTGCGTTCATCAGCGGGCCGCTGGATCTGCATTCGTCGCGGACGCGCCGCCAGGCCTTCCTCGACGGCGCGCGGCATCACGGGCTGACACCCGACCGCAAGTTGATTCGTGAAGGCATGCATACCGCCGAAGGCGGAGCCCAGGCGATGAGCGGATTGCTTCGTCTCAGGAAGCACCCGACGGCCGTGGTGTGCTCGAACGACTGGACCGCAATCGGCGCGCTTCACGCGGTGCACGCGGCCGGATTGCGTGTGCCGGACGACATCTCCATCGTTGGCTTCGACGATATCCCGCTAGCCCGGTACACGAACCCGGCATTGACGACCGTTCGCATGACCGCCAGCGACGTCGGGGCCACCGCTTTCAACGCGCTCTTCAGGCTCATTGGCGAAGAAGCGGTCGAGGGTGACGTCTACCAGATTCCAACGAAGCTCGTTGTCAGGGAATCTACCGGTCGCCCGAAGCGAAAATGATGGTCATTGATTCTGTTAATGCCGCAATAACGCAACAGTAAGCGTTTACAATGCGGCTCATGATCGCGGCCCGGATACCGTTGAGCTGCCGCGCTGCCGCCTTCGCGGTGAGTCTCGCACTTCCTGCGGTCGTTTCCGCCCAGGAGGATGAACGCGCCCGCCGCGTTTACGAGATCTTCAAGACCAGCTGCCTCGAATGCCACGGTGAGAGCCGAAAGGGCAACCTCGACCTGCGCACGCATGCCACGCTGATCAAGGGAGGCGCGAGCGGTCGCGTGGTCGTGCCGCACGAACCACTCAAGAGCAAGCTTTTCCTCCTGGTCTCGCACGCGGATCCCGACGACGTGATGCCGTTGAAGCGGCCGAAGCTGTCCGATGACGATGTCGAAGCGATCCGTCAATGGATCGAGGACGGCGCGTCTCTCGAGGCGGTTGAGGATGCTGTTCCCGACGAGAAGAAAGCACCCGCGGCTCTGGCGAAGCTCGAAGAGCGGCCGATCAGGCCGGAGGAGCGGCAGTACTGGGCGTTTCAGAAGCCGCGGCGTCCACCTGTGCCCCTCATGGCGCCAATGCCATCGCACCAGCGGGTGCAGGCAGGTAATCCAATCGACGCCTTTCTGCGTGCCGCAATGAAGCAGAAGGGCCTGACGCCCTCGCCGCGCGCCAACCGTCGCACCTTGATTCGCCGCGCGTACCTGGACGTGCTCGGCCTGCCCCCGTCTCCCAGGGAAGTCGACGCATTTGTCGCCGACCGGTCCCCGGATGCCTGGCCGAGACTTGTCAACAGGCTCCTCGCTTCGCCACATTACGGCGAACGCTGGGCGCGGCACTGGCTCGACCTCGTCCGGTATGCGGATTCCGGCGGCTTCGAATTCGACGTGGATCGGCGGGAAGCCTGGCGCTACCGCGATTACGTCGTCAACTCGTTCAACAGCGACAAGCCGTATTCGCAGTTCGTCCGCGAGCAGATTGCCGGTGACGAGTACGCGCCAGCGAGCCCCGCGCCCGCCTCCGCCAAGGCTTCGGCGAGGTCTCGCCGAAGCTCGCATGCAGATCTCGCGAGCGAAGGCGGAAACAACGACGCGATGATCGCGACCGGGTTCTTGACGCTCGGGCCCGAAGGCGGCGGCGGCGAGCGCGGCCGACAGGATTCACTCGAAGACGTCATCGCAACGACGACGCTGACCTTCACGGGTTTGACGGTCGCGTGCGCCCGTTGTCACAACCACAAGTTCGATCCGATTCCACAGAAGGACTATTACCGGATCCAGGCGGTCTTCTATTCGACGCGGCCGGCGGATCATCCGCTCGTGCCGGCACACGAAGTCGACGCGCATCGCGCGGAGACGGGGCGGATCGATGGGCTGCTCAAGCCGCTGCGACAGGCAAAGCGGGACCTCGAAGCGCCGTACCTGAAACAGCTCGTGGACCGCGAGATCGCGCTGCTGCCCGAGTACCTGCAAACGGCGTGGAAGACGCCGGCCAAAGAGCGCACCGAGGGACAGCGGCTGAACGTCGCCCAGATCGAGCGCACCCTGCAGATGGATTCGCTGCGCGCGAAGATCACCGAAGAGCACATCGTCGCGCTCATGTCGGATGACGTCAAAGCGAAGCACGGGGCTCTGAAGGAACAGATCGCTGCGGCGGATGCGAAGAAGCCGCCGCCGTACCCGACCGCTCGTGCGATTGCGGAGGGGGCGCGGGATCCGCGGCCCTCCTACTTCCTGCACCGGGGCAGCATCGACGCGAAGGGATCGGTAATGACGGCCGGGGTGATTACCGTTGCGAGCGAGGCCGAGCACGACTTCTCGCCCGCTCCGCCGGACGCAAAATCGAGCTGGCGGCGCCGCGCGTTTGCAGAATGGCTCGTTTCGCCGGCCAATCCACTCACCGCCCGGGTGATGGTGAACCGCCTCTGGCAGCATCACTTCGGCGAAGGGATCGTCCGCACGCCGAGCAACTTCGGAAAGATGGGAGAACCGCCGTCGCATCCGGAGCTGCTCGACTGGCTTGCGGTGGAGTTCGTTGAACGTGGCTGGAGCCTTAAGGCGATGCACCGCCTCATGCTCACGTCCGAGACCTACCAGATGTCCAGCCGCGATGTTGCGCCAAATGCCGCGGTTGATCCCGGGAACCGGCTGCTCTGGCGCATGCCGCGGCAACGACTCGAGGCCGAGACCCTCCGAGACCTGATCCTGGCTGCGGCGGGCTCACTCGATCGGACGATGGGCGGCCCCAACGTCTTTCCCTACATCGATCCAGACCTGTTCGAGGCGAGCTCGAAACGGAACTGGGTGGGCAAACCGGACAGCGATCCGTCGACCTGGCGACGCAGCCTTTACGTGTTCTCGAAACGCAGCATCCGCTACCCGTTATTCGAGGCGTTCGATCAGCCGAATCTGGTGAACTCGGTGGATCGCCGCAACCGCTCGGTTGTCGCTCCACAAGCGCTCCTGCTCATGAACAATGCATTCGTACTGCTGCAGTCGGAGAAGTTCGCCGAGCGACTGCACCGGGAGGCGGGAAATGATGTCGCCAGGCAGATAGACCTGGCGTTTCGAATCGCGCTGGCGCGGCCTCCCGAAGCGGTCGAGCGGCAAGAGGCCATGCAGTTCGTGAGGCAGGACGGACTGGCAGCGTTCTGCCACGTCCTCGTCAACCTGAACGAATTCGTGTACCGGCAATGAGCCACCGCTGCTGCTCGAAGGCCACCGAACTGCTGCTGTCGCGCCGGGAGCTGATCTCGCGTCTCGGCGGCGGCATTGCCGGCCTGGCCTTCGCCGAACTCCTCGGCCGAGACGATCTGCTCGCGTCGGCGGTTCAATCGACGAACCCACTCGCGCCGAAGACGCCTCCCCTGCCCGCCAAAGCCAAGGCGATCATCTCGATCTTCTGCTACGGCGGCGTCAGCCAGGTCGACACGTTCGATCCCAAGCCTGATCTGCTGAAGTTTCAGGGAGAGACGATGAAAGGGGTCGGCGAGGTCCGCACCGTGATGGGCACGCCGGGCGGGCTCATGCCGTCGCCCTGGACGTTCAAGAAGCACGGGCAATGCGGCATGGAAGTGTCGGAGCTCTTTCCGCATGTCGCGCAGCACGTCGACGACATCGCATTGATCCGCTCGATGCACTCGCTGAGCCCCGCTCACGGCCCAGCCCTCTTCCAGATGAACACCGGCAGCATTCTCGCGGGGCATCCCAGCGTGGGCAGCTGGGTCACGTATGGGCTCGGCAGCGAGAATGAAAACCTGCCGGGGTTCATCGTCTTTACGGATTACCGCGGCGGACCGATCAACGGGCCGCCCAATTGGGGCAACGGCTACATGCCCGCGGCGTATCAGGGCGTCCAGTTCCGCGATACCGGCGCGCCGATCGTCGATCTCAAACCTCCAGTGGACCGGACGCCCGACCAGCAGCGGCGGTGGCTGCGGCTCCTTCATGAGCTGAACGAGCGGCACGCGTCGCAGAATCCGGCAGACACCGAGCTCTCGGCGCGCATCCACTCCTACGAGCTCGCGTTCCGCATGCAGACGCACGCGCCCGACGCAATCGATATCAGCGGAGAAAGTGAGGCGACCAAGCGACTCTATGGTGTCGGCGAGGAACCGACGAACTACTTCGCCCGGCAGGCGTTGATGGCGCGCCGGCTCGTCGAGCGCGGCGTCCGATTCGTTCAGATCTTCTCAGGCGGCGGGAACTTCGAACCAAGCTGGGATGCGCACTGGGACCTCAAGGGGAACCACGGCCGGCACTGCGCGGAGACCGACAAACCGATTGCCGGGCTGATCAAGGATCTCAAGAGCCGCGGGATGTTCGACTCGACGTTGATCGTCTGGCACGGCGAGTTCGGGCGGCTGCCGATCTCGGAGCGCATGGACGGGCGCGATCACAACGCCAACGGTTTCAGCGTCTGGCTTGCGGGAGGCGGGGTCAAAGGAGGAACGGTCGTCGGCGCGACGGACCAGTACGGCTACAAGGCGGTCGAGCAGCCAAAGACTGTCTACGAGCTCCACGCCACGATCCTCCGCCT
Source organism: uncultured Acidobacteriota bacterium (assembly GCA_963810305.1). Classification (GTDB taxonomy): domain Bacteria; phylum Acidobacteriota; class Vicinamibacteria; order Vicinamibacterales; family 2-12-FULL-66-21; genus JACDCA01. The sequence continues at coordinate 483,701 of CAWEMY010000011.1, read as the reverse complement.
GCTGGGACTGGATCACGAGAAGCTGACCTACCGGTTCAATGGACGCGACATGCGGCTGACCGACGTTCACGGAAACGTGATCAACGAGATTGTGGCGTAAGGGCTGTGGCGCCCGCCTGCGCGCATTGCCCGTCCTGCGCACCGGTGACGCCGCTGACGCCGACGGCCCCCACCAGCACACCGTCGACGATCAGCGGGACGCCCCCTTCGAGCGGCATGAATCCTTCGATCGGAAGCAGCGCCGTGCGTCCGCCACTGACCTCCTGCTCGAGGCCTTTGGTCGGCCCCTGGAAGTACACAGCCGTGCGCGCCTTGCGGATGGCAACGTCGATCGCCACCAGCTTCGCGCCGTCCATCCGGTGAAATACGACCAGATGCCCGGCATCGTCGAGGACCGCGATGGAGACCGCCCAGTTGTTCCGTTTTGCTTCCGCCTCTGCGGCCGCAGCGACACGGCGCGCCGCTTCGAGCGTGAGTGTTTTCCGGGTCGGCAGCTGCACCTGCTGTCCCGGTGGCACAACCGTCGGCAGCAGCAGTACCACGAGTAGGATTCCACAGAGACGCATGAGATCGACTCCCCCAGGGTCGCGCGAAGGCTAACACAACGCATGAAGAAGATTCGCTGGGGCGTGCTCGGAGTGGCGAAGATCGCGACCGCCAAGGTGATCCCTGCCATGCAGGCCGCCGCACACTGCAACGTCCTGGCGATCGCCTCGCGGGACGGCGCCCGCGCCTCGCGGGCGGCGGCAGACCTGGGTATCTCCCACGCCCACTCCTCCTATGAGGCGCTCCTCGCGAACCCCGAGGTGGATGCCGTGTATATTCCCCTGCCCAATCACCTGCACGTGCCCTGGACGGCCAGGGCGGCAGACGCCGGCAAGCACGTGCTGTGCGAGAAGCCGATCGCACTGAACGCGGCCGAGGCGCGGGCGTTACTGGAGGTGCGAGACCGCACAGGTGTCCTGATTCAGGAAGCATTCATGGTGCGCACGCATCCGCAGTGGCGGCACGCCAAGGCGCTCGTCGACAGCGGTGAGCTTGGAGACGCCCGTGCGATCTCGGGCTGGTTCAGTTATTACAATGACGATGCCGCGAACGTCAGAAACATCGCCGGGTTCGGCGGCGGTGGTCTGCTCGACATCGGGTGCTATCTTGTGAACACTGCGCGCTTCATTTTCGGAGCGGAACCGTCGCGCGTCGCCGCCACGCTCGATGTTGATGAGAAGTTCGGTGTCGACCGGCTGACCTCCATGCTGCTCGATTTCAACGGACGACACGCGATCGGTACGTGCAGTACGCAGCTGCAGGCCTACCAGCGCGTCCAGATCGTCGGCACTCGCGGCCGAATCGAGATCGAAATCCCGTTCAATGCTCCAGCCGACCGGCCGTGCCGGATTGCGGTCGACCGCACGGGTGACGTGCACGGCAGCGGCGTCGAAATGATCGCATTCGACACCTGCAACCAGTTCACGATCCAGGCCGAGGAGTTCTCGCGCGCAATCCTGGAGAATCGACCACAGCCGGCGCCGCTCGAGGATGCCGTGGCAAACATGGCATGCATCGACGCTATCATCCGCTCGTCATGCAGCGGCAGATGGGAGAGTGTATGAAGAACATTGCCATTGGCGCGGCGGCCGCGATCACCATCGGGTTCGTCGTTGGACACGCGCAGGCACCGCCCGTCGACTCGCTTCGCTCGCTCAGGGCGGAGCAGAGTCCTGCGCAGCGATCGCAGACGCAGGCGCCTCCACAGCGCGACCCGCTGAACCCGGCGCCGGACCGCCGCCCCGGTGAAGGACAGGGGCCGTTCAAAACGCTCGTACTGAGAGGCGCCATCCTCATCGATGGCACCGGCGCCCCGCCAGTGGGTCCGGTCGACATCGTCATAGAGGGCAATCGCATTCAGTCAGTACGCGGCGCCGGCACGCCCGGCCTGCCGCTCCGCTCCGGCAGGCCGCCCGAGAAAGCGGACCTGGAGCTGGACGTATCGGGATGTACGTCCTCCCCGGATTCGTCAGCCTGCACGAGCATGCCGGCGGCGCGCCCAAAAACCCGGACGCGGAATACCCGTACAAGCTGTGGCTCGCGCATGGCGTCACGACGGTGCGTGGCGTTCCCCTCACCGAGCATGCGCTCACCATCCGGGAGCGCGAGCGGAGCAATCGCAACGAGATCGTGGCGCCGCGCATTGTCAATTACCAGCGCCCCGGCGCCGGCTGGAGCAAGGGAGGGACCGACACACCGGAGCTGGCGCGTGAGTGGGTACGCTGGGCGGCGGCGAACGGCGTGGAAGGACTGAAGCTCGGGGCACAGCGTCCGGAGATCATGGCAGCGCTGCTCGAGGAGGCAAAGAAGCACCGGCTCGGATCGACCGCGCACCTGCAGCAGACCGGTGTGGCGCAGATGAACGCGCTCACCGCGGCGAAACTGGGCCTGCAGACGGTCACGCATTTCTACGGGCACTTCGAAGCGCTGCTGAAGGACTACGCGGTACAGCCCTGGCCCGTCGATCAGGTAAATGACGACGAGCAAATGCGCTTCGGTCAGGTGGCGCGTCTCTGGGACAAGATTCACGCGCCGGGCAGCGACGAGTGGATGCGGTATCTGCAGGCACACCGGCAGCTCGGGACGACGTTCGATCCGACCATGACGGCGTACGCGGCAGGGCGGGACGTGATGCGGATGCGCAATGCCGACTGGCATTCTCGCTACACCCTGCCGTCGCTGATGGAGTTCTATTCGCCCAGCCGCGCCAACCACGGCTCCTATTTCTATTACTGGACGCTCGACGACGAAGTCGCGTGGCGCAACTTTTACCAGGTCTGGTTCCGACTGCTGAATGACTACAAGAAGATGGGAGGCCGCGTCACCGCGAGCGCGGACGCCGCTTTCATCTACAACACCTACGGCTTCGGCAACATCCATGAAATGGAGCTGCTCCAGGAGGCCGGCTTCCATCCGCTCGAGGTGATCCAGGCGGCCACCTACAACCCGGCCATGACGCTCGCCGAGGCCAGCGGGACTCCGCTCGATCGCGGAGCCGTGAGGGCCGGGCTCCTGGCAGATCTCGTGGTCGTCGATCAGAACCCGCTCAAGAACCTCAAGGTCCTGTACGGCACCGGTGCCCTGAAGCTGAATGACAACACCCGACGTCCGGAATGGATTGGGGGTGTCAGATACACGGTCAAAGACGGGATCGTGTACGACGGGAAAAAGCTGCTCGCTGACGTGGCGGCCCTGGTTGAGGCTCAGAAGCGGAAGAAAACGTCGAACTGACGGAAGGCACGCGCCGGCGAGCGTTTCTATCTCGTCCCTTGCGCTGATGTAAGCGTTTGCATATGCTGAGCGCCGTGCACGAACTTCTGAGTTCTGAGTTCTGAGTTCTGCGTTCAGGAGGTCTCCATGGACCTGCTCCAGCTCGAGCACTTCCTCGCGGTCGTCGAAGAACGCACGTTCACGCGCGCCGCCGAGCGCGTTTGCCGGACACAGCCGGCGGTCAGCCAAACCATCAAGAAGCTCGAGGACGAAGTCGGTGCGTCGCTCTTCGCCCGTGACGTCCACGAGGTATCGCTGACCGAAGCCGGGCGGGTGTTCGCGGATTACGCGCGACGCATGGTCGGTCTCCGCGACGAGGCGATGCGGCAGGTCTCCGAGCTCAAGTCGCTCAAGGCCGGCACACTCGCGATCGCCGCACACGAGTCCGCAGCGGTCTATCTGCTGCCCGCCCCACTCCGCACCTACCTCCAGCGTTTTCCCGACATTCGCGTGGGGATCTATCGCAGCCGGCTCAACGAGATCCCCCGGCAGGTAATGGACCGCGAGGTCGACGTCGGCTTCGTCAAGGACGAGCCGGCATTTCACGAGCTCCAGTCGATCGAAGTGCACTCGGACCAGATGCTGTGTATCGCCTCACCGCACCATCCGCTCGCGTCTCGAGCTGACGTGAGCGTGCACGATCTCAGCGACGAGCAGTTCGTCCTGCATCATCTGTGTGGTTCGACAGCCGACATGGTGGTGCGGCTCTTCGAGCAGCACGGGATGCGCTGCCGCATCGCCGCCGAGCTCTGGAGCTTCGAGAACATCAAGAACTTCGTCCAGGAACAAGTCGGGCTCGCGATCGTCCCGGGCGTGACCGTACGCCAGGAACTCGGCAGCGGAACGCTGGTGCAGATTCCCGTGCGGGAGCTCTCGGTGCCGAGGCGGACGTTGATGATTTATCGGGAGCAGGGGTACGTCTCGGACTCCGCGCGTGAGCTGATCAAGATCGTGCGGGCGTTCAACTGGGAGCGGTGGGTCGCCGGCCCCGCGGTGCGAGCGGCTGCACGGCCCGGAGGGCGCCGATCCCTGTCGGTCACGGTCCGCCCGCTCCGGGCGCACTCCTGAGGACGTCGCTGTGCGGAATGCGCAGCGCGGAATGCGTAAGAGAACAAGGACACGGATCATATCCCGCGTACCGCGCACAACGGCATGCTCGATCGTTTTGCTGGCCGCGATCGCTGCCTGGGTTCTGCCCGCGACCGCCTGGCGCAGTGCGACGCTCGAGGACGCGCTGAACGCCACGACCTTCCGTAATATCGGCCCATTTCGGACATCGGCGTGGGTGACCGGGATCGCGGTTCCCGATACGCCGGCGCGAGATCACCTGTACACGATCTACGCCGCGACGCGGACCGGCGGCTTGTGGAAAACGACGAACAACGGCATCACCTGGACGCCAATCTCCGACAGCGTCGAAGTCGCTGCCGTCGGTGCGGTGGCCGTTGCTCCGTCGAACTCGAATATCGTCTGGATGGGGACCGGCGACCAGGCCAATGCGCGTTCCTCGTACTCGGGGAAGGGGGTCTTCAAGTCCACTGACGCAGGCAAGACGTGGCAGTTGATGGGATTGCCCGACTCACATCACATTGCGCGCATCGTCATCCATCCAACCGAGCCCGACATCGTCTACGTCGCGGCGATGGGCCATCTGTTCTCCCGCAACGAAGAGCGCGGCGTGTTCCGGACGCGCAACGGCGGTAAGACGTGGGAGAAGGTGCTCTATGTGGACGACGGCACCGGCGCGATCGATCTGGCCATCAACCGTCGCGCACCGTCCACGCTGTATGCCGCGATGTACGAGAAGCATCGGACCCCATGGCAACTGGTCCTCGGCGGGCCGGGCAGCGGCGTCTATCGGACCGACGACGGCGGCACGAAGTGGCAGAAGATCGAAGGTCTCCCGTCAGGCAATGTGGGACGGATTGGCATCGACGTCAATGCGCAGAACCCGGACGTGCTGACGCTCATTCTCGAGAACCTCAACCCCCGCAAGGAAGGAATGCCGGCGCGCCGGGATGCGTGTCAAGTGGCAGGAGCCGGCCGGGGGGGCACGCCCAGGCCTGGCGGGCCGATGGGCAACGAGATCTATCGAAGCGTGGATGGGGGCCGCACCTGGACGAAGGCGCACGATGACGACGTCGACGTCGCCGGATCGAAAGCCCCGTACTCGTTCAACCAGATCAAAACGAACCCGGCCGACCCGACGCAGATCATCGTCAACAGCGATTCGATGTACGAATCGCGCGACGGCGGGAAGACGTGGAACTGCCAGTTCTTCCGCAGCGTGTTCGGTGACTTTCGGACGATGTGGTGGGACGAGCAGGACCCGCAGCGGATCATGCTCGGCAGCGACGGCGGCGTGAATGTGTCGTACGACGGCGGGCGCACGGCCGATTACTTTCCAAACAAGCGGGTCGGCGAAGTCTACGCTGTCGGCGTCGACATGGACGATCCGTACAACGTCTATGCGGGCCTTCAGGACCACGACTCCTGGAAAGGTCCAAGCAACTCGAGAAACGGCCAGATCACGCTCGAGGACTGGAAAACGGTTGGCACCGGCGACGGCATGTACAACCAGGTCGACCCGACGGACTCGCGGTGGGTCTTCAACAGCTTCCAGACCGGTGGACAGCGGCGGTTCGATCAGCGAACCGGACAGTCGGCCACCATCCAGCCGCAGCGCCCACCGGGCGCGCCGGCCCTGCGCTACAACTGGGTGACCCCCATCGTGCTGTCACCGCACAACCCGCAAATCATCTACACCGGCGCACAGGTGCTGTTCCGCTCCGACAACCGCGGAGACGCGTGGAAGGAGATCAGTCCCGATCTCACCACGAGTGATCCGAGCCGCTGTGGCCTGAACTCGGGCTACGTGCCCTATTGCACGATCACGTCGATCTCGCAGTCTCCGATGACCCCCGGGGTGATCTGGGTCGGCACCGACGATGGCAAGGTGCAGCTCACGCGCGATCACGGTGCGACCTGGACGGACCTTACGGCCGCAGTCGCAGCTGCCGGCGGACCGGCTGATCGCTACGTGAGTCGCGTACTTGCCTCGCCGCACGACGCTGGCACCGCATTCGTAGCGAAGAACGGGTTCCGGAACGACGATTTTCGACCTTTCCTCTATCGCACGACCGATTTTGGCAAGACCTGGACGGCCATTTCGGCCGATCTCGTTGCCTCGCCCATCAATGTGGTGATCCAGGACCGCAAGAATCGCGACCTGTTGATCGTCGGCAATGACCTCGGCGTGTGGGTCTCGATCGACGCAGGCGCGGCGTGGCGCGCGGCTCAAGGCGAATCTGCCGACGGTGCCCGTGCACGACCTGACGATTCATCCCCGCGAGAACGACCTGGTCCTCGGCACCTATGGCCGAGGGTTGTTCGTCGGCGACATCACTCATCTGCAGGAACTGTCGGCTGAAATCCTCGCCAAGCCGCTCCATGTCTTCGGCGTCGAGCCGCGCGCGGCATACGGGTTCAGAGCGTTGGGCAACTTTCATCTGTTCGGCGATAAGTACATCAGAGTGCCGAACGAGCCGGATGCGCTGGTGATCAATTACTACCTCCGCGCAGCGCAGGAGGGAGGCGCACAGGTCATGATCTCGGACGCCAAAGGGGATCGGATCGCGCAGCTCGAGGGGCCGTCCAACGCGGGGATCAACCGCGTGCAGTGGAACATGCGAGCGGGTGCGGCTTCGTCCACTGGCCCCTCGGCAAGCTCGGGGCAAGGCGGGCGGGGCGCCCTCGGTGGACCGCCGCTGCCGCCCGGCGACTATCGCATCGCGATTGAAGTCGGCGGCCAGCAGGCGACGACCATCGGTCGGATCCGGCAGCGGGTAGCGCCCGCCTTGCAACAGTAGTCTGCGCCCCAAGCCAAATCGACGTCACGGCATACGGTCTCGGCGTCATCGGCCGACGACTTCGTTGCATCATCTATGACACGCGCTGACCTTTAGCGGGTTGGCCGGGCAGGAGGAACGTCTTGATCAGCTCTCCCTCGCCACAGATGGTCATGCCCGAAAACCGCTTGTACCACTGACCGTCCGGGACGTCCGGTTCAGTGTCGAGCCATTTGGCGAGCAGCTCGAGCTGCGCTGCGGGTATCGCCCTCGCCTGGACGCGATCGAGCAACTGCCGGAACAGCGCCGGAGGGACGTTCTGACGGCGCACCTTCGGCACGGCGACTCAAATGCCGTAGAAGCCGCGCGTGAGACGTTCTTTGAGCCGTGCAGCCTCGAGTGGGTCCGAAGCGGCTTCGAGCTGCTTCGCGAGGAGGCCGAGTTCTCGGGGGCTCAGGCGATTGCCCTTCCCTTCGAGTGCGCTCAATTCAGCGGTCTCGAGCGCAATTTCCTCGCCGGTTGGCTTGCGAGCAACGATGCTTGCACCCGTCACGGCTTGACGTACGAACCAATGATAGACGGCGAGCGCACTCTTGATGACATCAGTCCGCTTCGACTGTGTCAGCTCAGCCATCTGGTCGACCAGCGCAAGTTCCGTCGAGGTCAGGACCGGTTGCACTCTTCGCATACTCTTTTTTGCTCACTTCCTCCTCTAATTATACTCGTATTTGTGGCGATCGCGTTACCGGATTCTCCATTCGATGATTCCGAATTCGCGCCAGGCGATCGGGGCGGTCAGGAACATTGCCGCAGGAGGGCCAATCTCGCCGGTCTTGTAGTGGACGGTCTTCGGCTCCACTTCTATCCGGACAGCGGTGGTGGTGACCGGCTCGAACTCGACGCGATCGAACGTGTTTCGGCTCACGCCATAGGCGCCGCGGGCGGCGACCGGTTCCCACTTGTCACCGTTCTTGTAGACGATCCGCCAGGATTCAGGCAGTCTGCAGAATCGCCGATCGTCGACCCAATATGCCGCCGTCGTCGAGATCCGCGTCGGGGTCGAGAACTGGTACTCGATCCAGGCTGGTGACCCGACCGCGGGCCGCATCCGGAAGTAGAGACTCGACTCATCGGCGGAGCTCAGGGGATCCACGCCGTCATACACGGCGGCGATGTCGTCGTTCTGATCGTTGTACCCGGTCCACTGCTTTGCGATGCCGCCGGACGAGCGCACATGCGCGATCGGAGCGGTCGGCAGCACTGGCGTGACGCGCGCCTTTGCGGTGGAGCGTGGGAGCCATACCTGCATCTCGCCGGCGCCGCGGTTCGCCCAGGCGTAGTAAGGGATGGCGACGAGCCGTCGGGGTTGTTCCTGAACCCGCCCGTCATTCGAGCGGTTCAGTGCGCTGACGGCGCCGGTAACGACCTGGACGCCATTCAGCAGCCGCCGGTCGAATGCGCTCGTGAACCGCGCGCCGTCGGGGACTACGAGATTCAGCGCGTGGCCGTTGTTGTCGGGCCACTCAGCCGCGTACACGAGCGGGCCGCGCAGCACCGCCACGCGCCCTTCATCGTCGCTGACTCGCGCGTCGGCGACGACCCGCCGGACCGGCATCGGCAGCGTGAGCTCGATAACATCACCCTTCTCCCACGTCCGCTGTATCGAGGCGAATCCCCTAACCCGCGCGGACACGCTGCGCGCGGCCGTTCACCACGATCGTTGTCAAACCGGTTGGCGCGTCGAGGAATCGATACAAATCTCCCGGGATGACTTCGTCTTTGGTCCAGCCCGGGATTCGCACGTTGACCGTGAAGCGTTGCGCTCGATCGGGATCGACCGAGATGCGGACGCGGCCGTCCCACGGATAGCTCGTCTCCTGACGCAGCCGCAGCGTACCGCCGCCCAACGGAAAGGCGGCGGTACTGCCGATGAACAGGTTGACGTACACGTCGCTGTCGGCGCGGTTCTTTGCATAGATGTAGTTTCCGAGCGATGCCAGCAGGCGAACGACGTTTGGCGGGCAGCACGGGGTGTTGATCCAATCGAACCGCTCGTAGGAGCCATACGACATCAATGGGTTCTGATAGAAGAACCGGTCGCCCTTCAACGACACCCCGGCAAGGAACCCGTTGTAGAGGACGCGTTCCATGAGATCGATGTAGCGCGCGTCCCTGTGGAGCAGGAACATGCGGTGGTTCCACAGCACCGACCCGTAAGAGGCACACGTCTCGTTCCAGGCGCTCAAGTTCGGGAGCTCGTACGCGGCGCCAAACTGTTCGTGAAACCGAATCGATCCGATCGCGCCGGTGACGTACGTCTTGAGGTAAGTGGCGTCCCGCCAGATCGCGTCGAGCGCCTGCTGGTAACGCGACTCGCCGGTCAACGCGGTGACGTCGGCCAGCGGTATGTAGAGGTACGTGGCCCGGACGGCGTGGCCGACGGCTTCCCGCTGCTTGAAGACCGGCAGATGGTCCTGTGCGTAAGTGCGATCGATGGCGTACTCACCCTGCCGCGGATAGTCGTCTCTGCCGCGCTCGTCGAGGAAGAACTTCGCCAGTTTCCAGTAGCGTTCGTCGTCGGTGTGCCGATAGAGGTTGATCAGGCCGATCTTCAGCCCCTGGTGACCGGAGATATACGTCTTCCTGCCGGGCCCGTAAACAGCGTCCAGCGCATCGGCCGCTCTGATGGCGGCGTCGAGCAGCCGACGGTTGCCGGTCGCTTCGTGGTAGGCCACTGCGGCTTCCAGCAGATTTCCGGAAGTGCGGATCACGCGCTCGTCGCCGGCGAGCCGGCTGTCGACGCCGGCGATCGACCTCTCGATCAGGTCGTTGATCTGTCGTTCCAGCTCGGGATCGCGGCGTTTGGACAGCATGTATGCCGCCGCCTCGATCATCCGCGGGCTGTCGAACCGGCCCGACTCCTGGTACTTCTGGAGCACGTGCTGGATCGAGACCGTCCGGTTGGTCTCGATCTTCGGTGCCCAGAAGGCGTCGGTGATGTCCACCTGTGATTGCGGCACCGCGACGATCGAATAGTCTCGAGGAGGGGCCGTGAACCCCCACGCTGACACGAGGCAGACGAGCAGGGACAGAGCAGCGCGCATAGTCATAGCCTGCCTCGTAGCACCGAAGGTGCGCAGGCGGGCCTCTTGGCGTGATACTACCCCGAGCACAATGCTTTGCAGCAGCAGGGAGCCAGGAAGATGACACGCACGATGCCACGCCGTGAGTTCCTCAGGACCACGTCGGCAGCCGCCGGCTCTTTCGCGTACGCGGCGGGCGTGCCGGCGCGGATGCAGTCGGGCACCCGGCGCGCGGCTGTCGAGGAGATTCGAATCGGCAGTTCGCGCTACGTGGGGGGCGACTATCCGATCCAGGCGCTGCCTCCCACGAAGGTCGTGCTGACGGATGCCTTCTGGAAGCCGAAGCTCCTCACGAACGCGGACGTGACCATTCCGCTGCTTGCGGCGCGCAACGACGGCCGGGGGCTGAATGGCAACGTGCTGGAGGCGGCGATTCTCTCGCTCCAGACGCATCCGGATCCGAAGCTGCAGGCGCTGGTGGACGCCAGGGTGGCCGCGCTAGCGTCACAGCCGGCCAGCGGCAACCGGGGATTCGAAGTGGCCGCGGCCTGGTTCAACGCCACGGGACGACGGGAACTGCTCGACAACGCGATCGCTGCGGCAGACGCGCTCTACACCGAGTTCGAAACCAAGAACCCGCCATTCTCCGGTGGAGAGCGCGACGCGATCAACTGCATCCAGCTGTATCGCGTCACGCGGAACAGGAAGCATATCGATCTGGCAAAGCACTACCTGGACATCCGCGGGCTGCCGAACTCGGTGAACCGCAGCCGTCACAACCAGTCCTACAAGCCGGTGCTCGAGCAGACCGAAGCCGTCGGCCACGCGGTGAACTGCGTGACGCTGATGCTGTCGATGCTCGACGTCGGCGTGCTCACCGGCAGCACGGCGTACGCCACCGCGGCGCGCCGGATGTGGGAGGACATCGTCAATCGAAAGATGTACGTCACCGGCGGCGTGGGATCGACCGGCAACGAAGGATTTGGCGAGCCGTACGTGCTGCCCAACATCTCCGCCTACGCGGAGACGTGCGCCGTTCTGATGTTCGCCACGCTGAACCACCGGCTGTTTCTGCTCACCGGCGACAGCCAGTACATCGATGTCCTGGAGCGCGGCATCTACAACAACGCGCTCTCCGGCGTGTCGCCGTCGGGCGATCGGTTCTTCTACGTGAACCGGCTCGCCAGCGCCGGTGACGGCCGCGACACGAGGTGGGCACGCGCGTCGCTCGAGTGCTGCCCGCCCAACCTCGTGCGGTTTCTCGCATCGATGCCTGGCTACATCTACGCGCAGGACGGCCGCGGCGCGATCTACGTGAACCTCTACGTCTCAAGCGACGCGAGATTCAGCATCGGCAGCAAGGCGCTCGGACTGCAAATCGAGAGCGAGATGCCGTGGAGCGGCAAGACGGCGATCCTCGCGTCCGCCAGCGAGCCGGTCCGCGCCGTGGTGAAGCTCCGCATCCCCGGCTGGGCGCAGAACCGCGTCGCGCCGGGCAGCCTGTATTCGTACAGCCTGCCTCGTCGAAGCTCCGACGGAGCGAAGGCGGGCGCCGCCATCTCAATCAACGGCCGCAGCGTCAGCGCAGCGCCGGATGCGAAGGGCTACGTCTCGCTGGATCGCGAATGGCGGTCGGGTGACCGCATCGAGCTGGAGTTCCCTTTCGAAGTCAGGAAGGTCACCGCTGACGACCGGGTGAGGGAAACGCGCGGCAGGGTCGCGATCGAACGCGGACCGATCGTCTACTGCGTCGAGGAGCCGGCCTGCCAAAGTCGCAGGCGATGCGGCCGCGCGCTTGACTTGCGTCTCGATGACGACGCAAAGCTCAGCGTGTCGCGCGGTAACGAGCCTGGCTGGGCGACGATCACGGCCGCGGCGAGGAGCATGTCGAATCCGTCTGCCGCCTCCCGGCCGATCACGCTGATCCCGTATCTACACGTGGGCGAACCGCGGTCCCGCGGAGATGTCGGTGTGGATTCCCGACGCGCGAGTACGTGCCCGGCGACATCGGCCCGGCGGGCGGGCTCATCTTCTACGTCAACCCGAACTACGCGGCCGACGGTTGGAGGTATCTCGAGGCCGCCCCATTCGATCAGAGTATGAGTGCGAAGTGGGGCTGCTTCCGTAGGGAGATCAAAGGCGCACGGGGAACCGCGATCGGCACCGGCCGTCAGAACACGCGGGACATGCTCGCGGCATGCGCGGAGCGCGGCACGGCGGCTGATCTCTGCGCCACGTACATCCTGAACGGGATCTCCGGCTGGTTCCTGCCCTCGCTCGACGAGCTGACGGGGATGTACACGAGCCTGAAGGCAACCGGCACCGCCGACTTCCGCGACCGGGGGATGGCCGACAACTGCCAGTACTGGACCTCGTCGCAGCAGACGGCCGACATGGCGAACCACATCGACTTCGCCGACAACGGCCGCGTGCACTACGACGACAAGGACTTCCCCAGGCGGGTCCGCGCGATTCGCGTGTTCTAGGCGTTACGCGTGACATAACGCGTAATTACATGCGATACTCCTGTCGATGATCGTCAGCTACCGCGACAAGCGAACGGCTGACTTCGCCGCTGGCAAACGCGTGAAAGCGTTCTCTGGAATTGAGCGTGCTGCCAGGCTCAAGCTGGATCGTCTTGAGGCCGCTGCCCTCCTCGAGGACTTGGCAGCATTGCCGGGGAATCGGTTCGAGGCGCTAAAGGGCGACCGCAAGGGACAGTACAGCATCCGGATCAATGACCAAATGCGGATCTGTTTCGAATGGCCTGACAAGTCTTCCGGCCCAACGAACGTTGAAATCGTTGACTATCACTGAGGAGCAGCTGCATGGCCCGAAAGCCTATCCATCCAGGCGAACATCTGAGCGAGGAGCTCATCGAGCTCGGGATCAGCGCTGCCGAACTGGCTCGGCGGCTGAAGGTCCCGACGAACCGCGTCACGTCGATTCTCAACGGCCAGCGTGCGATCACTGGTGACAGCGCCTTACGGTTGGCCCATTTCTTCGGCACGAGTCCCGAGTTCTGGATGAATCTGCAAAATCTGTACGAGCTCCGGCTTGCGGAGCAACGGAGCGGCAAGTCGATCAAGAAGCTACCGACTCTGAAGGCCGCCAAAGTCGCGTAGTTCCGGTGAGAACGCCTGACGGAATGCCGCAGACTATTCGAAGATAGCTTTGGACTATCCTCGAGTGTGTCCGCCGCCGTTAACTACCGTCTGTATGCCTTCCCGATCTCGATAGGTGGAGAGAGACTCTGGCCTTCGATGGGCTGCCGCTGAATGGTCCGCACCACATCCAGGCCCGCCACCACGCGGCCGAATGCCGCCGTCCCCTGCCCGTCGTCGAACCTCATGCCGCCATGGTCCAGCGAAGGTTGATCGTTCAAATGAATGACGAAGCCCGAACGCGCCGAGTCGGCCTCGTTGCCGCGTGGCATCGAGACAGTACCGACAACGTGCCTCAGTCCGGTGACGCTGGTCCGCTCGAGGGGGATGGCCGGGAACCGCGCGGCCGCGCGAGTTGGGCTGATGTCGCCCTGGATGATTTCCAGCAGCGGGCGATTTGGCGGATTCGGTTTGTAGTTGTCTGCTCGCGTTGCGCGATGAAAGCGGCCGCCATCGTAGAATCCTCCGTCGACGTACTTGAGGAAGTTGGTCGCGGTGATCGGCGCGCGTTTGACGTCGATGGCGAGATCGATATTGCCGAAAGCCGTCTCGAGCCGGACGAGAACCTCGTCCTGTTGCGGGTCACGCTGCTGGGCTGTCGGCCCGGCAAGCATGGCCGCGGCGAGCAAGATCGCTCGTACTCGCATGTCTTCTCCTCTCCCGATGATCGCGGCATACTATCTCGCAAATGACCAGACGCACGACCTTCCCCACAATGACCCGGCGCGAGCTTCTGGAGACGATGGGCACGATGGCCGTCGTCGTGGCGGCCTCGCCGTTGGTCGACGGCTTCGCCGTGTCGGCCCAGGCACTGCCTCTTGCGGCGGCCGCCGGCCCCGACCGCGTGGTGATGCGGCACGGGAAGACCTATCTCAACGGGTGGGTGGGCTATGGCGCGCCGCCGCGCCGCGAACGCCGTGGCCGTGGCACTCCGCCGCCGCCGCCCGCGCCGGATCCAGGTCCGGTGCCCACGACAGCATGGAGCAAGGTCTCCGGACCAGGCACTGTGACGTTTGCAGACCCGAAGGCCGCCGTCACGACCGCAACCTTCTCGGCGCCGGGCGAGTACGTGCTGAAGGTGACCGCCGACAACGGCGTGGCGAAAGCTTCTTCGACCGTGACGGTGAAGGCCGAGCTCCCGCCGCCCGCCACGCCGCTGACGCCGATCGCGACGACGAAGTACACGATCACGAGCCCGCTGTGGTGGGCGCGCGCAAAGGCGCTGATCACGTCGTGGATCCCGCACTGCGTCGACCAGATCAACCGCGACGATCTGCAACAGGGGCCCGGCGGCATCGACAACTTCATCGAAGCTGCGAAGGCCCTGCGCGGCGAGCCGTACGCGGCGCACAAAGGATACGTCTTCTCCAACGCGTGGGTGTACCAGACCGTCGAGGCGATGAGCCTTGCCCTGATGGTGGACCCGCGCGGCGACCAGGAGATCATCGTCGCGCAGCAGAGAATGAAGGCGACGCTCGAGGACTGGATCCCGAAGATCCTGGCCGCGCAGGAGGCGGATGGCTACCTGCACACCGCGTGGACGCTGCGAAATGCGCCACGCCCGAATCCGCCGGCAACATCGTCGGGCAATCCTCGGCCGCGATGGAGCGAGCGATGGACGCCGCAGTTCCGCGGCAACCACGAAGGCTACGTCGCCGGCTATTTCATCGAAGCGGCCATCAATCACTACACGATGACGGCGCACAAAGATGCCCGGCTTTACGACGCCGCACGGAAGCTGGCGGACTGCTGGTGCGACAACATTGGCCCGGCACCGAAGAGGGAATGGTTCGACGGCCATCAGGAAATGGAACAGGCGCTCGTCCGGTTCGGCCGCTTCGTCAACCAGGTCGAAGGATCGCATCAGGGCGACCGATACATATCGCTGGCGAAGTTCCTGCTCGATTGCCGGACGGGCGGGACGGAATACGACCAGAGCCATCTGCCAGTGCAGCAGCAGTACGAGGCAGTCGGCCACGCCGTCCGGGCGGTCTACAGCTACTCGGCGATGGCGGACGTTGCGGTCGAGACGCGCGACGTCGACTACCAGAGCGCGGTCAAGTCGCTCTGGGACAACATCGTGCATCGGAAGTACTACGTCACCGGCGGCGTCGGCAGCGGCGAAACGTCCGAGGGGTTCGGCCCGGACTATTCGCTGCGAAACAACTCATACTGCGAGGCGTGCTCGAGCTGCGGCGAGATCTTCTTCCAGTGGAAGATGAACCTCGCCTGGCAGGACGCGCGCTATGCGGACCTGTACGAGCAGACCCTGTACAACGGGCTGCTGGGCGCGGTCGACCTCGGCGGCACGGCGTTCTATTACACGAACCCGCTCGACGCGAACGCCCACCGGACGCCGTGGCACAACTGCCCGTGCTGCGTCGGCAACATCCCGCGCACGATCCTCATGCTGCCCACCTGGGCGTACGCGAAAGATACCGAGGGCCTCTACGTCAACCTCTTCATCGGGAGTGTCGTGACGATCGACGACGTGGCGGGGACGAGCGTCGAGATGGTGCAGGCGACCAACTACCCATGGGACGGTAAGGTGTCTGTCACGGTGAATCCCGCTGTCCCGAAGCGCTTTGCTGTCAGGATCCGCGTGCCCAACCGCGACGTGAGCAGCCTCTACAGGTCGTCGCCTGACGCGAACGGGATCACGTCCGTCGCGGTCAACGGCGGTCGGGTCAAGCCGACGATCGCGCACGGATACGCGACGATCGCGCGCACGTGGAGGGCTGGGGACCGGATCGAGCTCGAGCTGCCGATGGCGATCCAGCGCGTGCATGCAAGCGAGAAGATCACGGCCAATCACGGTCGTGTCGCGCTGCGGTACGGCCCGCTGGTTTACAACATCGAGCAGGCCGATCAGGACATCAATGGCTCGCTCGATCGGTCGGCGGCGCTCACGACCGAGTGGCGTCCCGAGCTGCTCGGCGGCGTGGTCGCGATCAAAGGCGCTTTTGCCGATGGATCACCGCTGCTGGCGATCCCCAACTACGCGCGCTTCAACCGCACTCCGGCTTCGCCGCGGCCGGCGGCACCGCCGGCGCCCACTTCGATCGTCTGGATGCGGGAGCGATAGAGGTTACGCGGTCCCCGATCGACTGGACAGCGATGTCTGACACACCGGACGATACTCGGCGGAGCGCGCACATCGACCGCCGGTCCTTCATCGAGCGGCTCGCGGCCGGTGCCGCGGTAACGAGCGTCCAGCCTGCTGTGCTCGTCGCGCAGTCACCCGCGTCCGCGGTTCCTCCCGCTGGCCAGTTCAACGGCATCCAGATGGGGCCGCACACGATCCTCGACGAAGGGATCGACCGCACGCTCGACCTCATCGCGGAGACGGCCGCGATCAATGCCGTGATGCCGTACAGCCACGCCTACAACGCCGCCCTCGTGAAGCCGCTGCGCGACCGCGCGGACCACGGAGTGCCGCTGACGGACAACGCCGGACGGCGGTTTCCCCTGGTCTGGGTCCGGACGCACGATCAGTACTACAAGGACACGACGCTTCGGCACCAGACCGTGGATGCCAGCCACGAACACGCTCGGCGCGATCTGTTCGCCGAGCTGGTGGAGCCGGCGCGCAAGCGCGGCATGAAGATCTACGCGCGCATTCTGGAGTCGTCGGCGATGCGCCGCGTCGTCGCCAATTATGACAAGGTGGTCACCCGCGACGTGAACGACCGGCCGACCAACGTCGCCTGCTGGAATCATCCCGACTACGTGGCGTTCTGGGCCGGCACGATGGAGGATCTGTTCCGCAGCTACGATCTCGACGGCGTTCAGTGGGGCGCAGAGCGGATGGGTCCGCTCATGAACGTCATCTCCCCCTGGAACAACGATCCGCCTGCATGCTTCTGCGTGCATTGCGCCGCTCGCGGACGCGCCGCCGGCATCGATGTCGAACGCGCCCGTCAGGGGTACAAGGCGCTGCACGCCTACGTGCAGGGCCAGATGGCGGGCACGGCGCGACCGCCCGAAGGGATGTTCGGCGGGTTCCTCAGGTTGTTGATCCGGTACGCCGAGATTCTGAGCTGGGAGTACCAGTACCGGCTTGGCCGCGAGGCGATATGCGCGGCGATGTACAAACGGGCGAAGCAGATCAAGCCGTCAGCGGACGTGGGATGGCACGTGGATCATCAGCCCTCGAGCTGGGACCTCATCTATCGCGCGGAGATGAGCTACGAAGAGATGGCGCCGCATACGGACTTCATCAAGATCATCGCGTATCACAACGTCCTCTCGCCTCGTCTCCTCAACTGGTATCTGCCGCGCTTCCAGAAATCGATCCTGGGCGAGATTTCGCTGGAGACCTCGCTCGATCTTTACTACGACCTGTTCGGCTACGACAAACGCGTGGAACCCTCGCTGCGCGAGCTGGGCAAGCGAGGTCTGACGCCCGACTATGTTTTGCGTGAGACGAAGCGCAGCGTCGGGAGCGCGAACGGCAAAACGAAGATCTACACGGGTGTCGGCTTCGACGTGCCCGGCAGCCCACCCGACGATCCCGAAACCATTTACCAGGCGACCGTCAACGCGTTCGCGGCCGGCGCGCACGGCATCGTTGTGTCGAGAGAGTACGAGGAGATGAAGATCGAACACCTGCGCGCCGTCGGGCGGGCGTTTCGGCAGGTGATTCGAGCCGGCGCACCAGCGCAGCCCGCGTGAGACCGGCTGTCGTCTCGCGCTTTCGCCGACCTGGCTCTGCGCCCGCAAGTCGGCGAGGGCCTTTGTCGCTGCCTCGTGGTCCCGTCGTTCGGCATCCGTCCTTCTCGGATTCAGCCGCAGCGCAGCCTCGTAACTGCGAATGGCGTCGCCGGCTGCGCCACGCTGGCTCTGCTCGCGGGCAAGCGCCTGGTGGAGCATGTAGGCATCCGGCAGGAGCGTCAGGCCGAAGACCAGCACTTTCTCGCCGTCACCGGCTTTCCGGCGGTTGGCGCTGCTGGCGAGCGACCTGATACTTGTCGCGCTGACGTAGTGCTCCCTGAGATTGGATAGTCCGCGGGCGCGCGTCAGCGCGGTGTCCAACGTGCCGGCTTCCATGCCGTCCCTCAGGAGCCGCGCGATCGAAAGCGATTCGACGGCGAGGATCTCGTAATCGAAGACCAGCGTGGCGTTGGGCGGAATGTCGCGGTTGCCGCGTTCGCCGTAGGCGAGCTCGGGTTTCATGGTGATGACAATGCGGTCGCCTTCGCGCACGTCACGCATGCCTTCCTCGAAGCCGCGGATCACGCGGTCAACCCCAGGGTGTACTCGTAAGGCGGTCCCTCGGTACGCGTGTTCCAGAACTCCTTTCCATCCGGGAACCTGCCGATGCCGTGAATGACCAGCAGGTCTCCTGGCTGTGGCCGTGTGCCAGTTCCCTGCTTCGTGAACACGTAGCTGAGACCGGACGCGGTCGTGACCGTCTCGCCGACGGCGGGCCGCGTCGTTGGACTGCGCAGCGCGGGCGGCTGATACGGATCGGGAGTCCCAACGGGGATCAGCGGGTACTTGTCCACCGTCGCCCAGAAATCCGCGACGATCTTGCCGATCGCGGTCGGCACCCAGGGATTGGCGTCCTTGATGTCGGTCTCCTCCTTGGGGTCGGAACGCAGGTTGAACAGCTTCATCGTTCGCTCGACCGGCTGGCCCGGTTCGTCCTGCCAGACGTAGTGGAGCTTCCAGTCCCGCCACTTGACCGCCCGCACCTGTCCGTTCGGCGCAAAGTAGAGGAAGCTCTCGCGGTTCGACTTGCGCTGCCGTCCCTCGAAGAAAGGGAGCTGGTTCACGCCGTCGATGGCGCGGTCCTGCGGGACCTTGACGTTCACCGCGTGCGCGAGTGTCGTGAACACATCGGTGTTGTGCACGATCTCGTTGGAGACCTGTCCCGCCGGAATGCGGCCCGGCCAGCGGATCATGAACGGGGTACGGATCCCTCCTTCCATCGCCGTGTTGTAGAAGCCGCGCCAGGGTCCCGCGCTTCCCCGCCACGGCCGCCGGGCCTCCGCGCCGCCGTCGCTCGCCCAGATGACGATGGTGTTGTTCGCGATGCCAAGGCGCTTGATGGCATCGACTACCACGCCTACGTTCCGGTCCATCTCCGCCATCGCGTCGCCGATGTCTCCGGCACCCGTCGTGCCCGCGAACTCATGGTGCGGCAGCGTCGGGAAATGAATCAGCGTAAACGGGAGATAGAGAAAAAACGGCCTGCGCGCCTTGATGCTGCGCCCCATGAACTCGACCCCCCGTTCTGTGACCTCGCGGTCGATCGTCCGTCGAGTCTCGAGATTGAACTCCTTCACCGGCCGCGACGGCTCGCCGGCCTTGCCTTCCCAGATGTACGGCGTGTCGTTCATCGTGCTGCCCTGAGATTCGTTGCTGGAATCACGGATCCCGTACCACTCGTCGAAGCCCTGATTCGTCGGTGAACGTCCGGCAGCGTTCCCCGCATGCCATTTGCCGAACAACGCACTCGTGTAGCCGAGTGGCGCCAGGAGCTCGGCCAGCGTGGTCTCCCACAACGTCATCCCGGACCACGGCTGCCGGTACCCCAGCGTCCCGGTGCGCACGCCGTAACGGCCGGTGAGCAGCGCCGCGCGCGACGGCGTGCAGAA
Organism: uncultured Acidobacteriota bacterium; assembly: GCA_963810305.1. Lineage (GTDB taxonomy): Bacteria > Acidobacteriota > Vicinamibacteria > Vicinamibacterales > 2-12-FULL-66-21 > JACDCA01. The sequence goes on along the minus strand of CAWEMY010000011.1, from coordinate 463,689 downwards.
GGTCTCGACGTTGAAGTTCGTCAGCCGCATGCCTTCTCTCGCCAGCGCATCGATCCGCGGCGTCGGCACGCCGCGGTTACCGCCATAGATGGCGACTTCGCCGTAGCCAAGGTTGTCCGGATACATGATCACGATGTTCGGTCGGGCCTGTGGCGGCCGCGTACGATTCTCACGCTGTTGTGCAATGGCGGAGGATGAACTGGCGCCGAGAAGGCACAGCAGACAACAGACGATCAGACGATTCGGCCTGGACATCTTCGCCTCCACAGCTGGTCGCGGCATACACTATCTCTCAACTTCCGGACGAGGCTGCTTATGCGGGTAGTGGAAATAATGATGGCTGTGGCATCGGCCCTCGTCGGCGCGGCCAGCCTGACGGCCCAGACAACGCCCAACTTTTCCGGAAGGTGGGTCCTCGCGCCTGACCCGCCGGCGGCCGCGACACAGCGTGGCGGAGGACCGGCGACGGGCAGCATGGGAAGCGGGTGGGGAACCGACATCAGCGTGACGCAGGATCCGACGACGCTTACCATCGAGTACGCGCAGTTCGCGCGCAGCGACATGCAGCCGCCGATGAAGTTCGTGTATCGGCTGGACGGATCCGAGAGCAGGAACACCATCAACATGGGCCGGGGGCCGCAGCAGCAGCTCTCGAGAACAGCGTGGGACGGGAGCAAACTGGTGATCACCACGTCGCACAGCTTCAAAACCTCTCAGGGGAGCGAGACGATGACGAGTGAAACCAGGCAGGTCCTGTCGCTGGAGTCACCGGCGTCGCTCGTGGTCGAGACGACACGAAGCGCGGTGATGGGCGGCCAACCCTCGACGACAAAGACGATGTACCGGAAGAACTGAACGGACCGGACAACCGATATGCGTACAGTCCGACGATTCCTGGTCGTGATCGCAGTGCTGGTCGGCCCGGCGGCAGCCGATGCGCAAAGCATCACAGCGGCCGGCCAGCCCGCGCAGCTCGACGTACGAGTAGCCGGCGACCGGAGCATCCGCGTCACGTTGAAGCCGGTGAGCTTTACAGACGACTTTCCCGTCAACCCTGCCGTCGCTCCGAGGCCGTATCCGGCGCCGGCGCTGCGCCTGCGCCAGATCACGAGTCCGGTCCAGAAAAAAGTCGGCACGCTGACCGTCGCCGTACGAGCGAATCCACTGACGCTCAGCGTCAGGAACAGCGATGGCCTTCTCGTACAGGAAGTTGTGTTCGAAACGGACGGGAGTCTCTCCTTCAGGCTCGACGAGCATCCGGTACTGGGCATGGGCGAAGGTGGCCCACGACCGCAGCCGGGCACACCCTGGCGGCAGCAGCCGGTGCAGTTCGACCGGCGTGGGCAGCTCGACACGATGCAGCCGCGCTGGCAGGCCGACATGTACGGTTCGCGCAATCCGGTTGCGATGCTTCTCGGCACGAGCGGCTGGGGCATGTTTGTCGCCGCGCCCTGGGGGCAGGTCGATCTTCGCAAGGCCGATCGGGGCCTGTTCCTGCCGTGGAAGCCCACCGATGCGGACCGCGCGCCGCAGAACGAACGCAATCAGCAGCAGAGTCTGGCGAAAGGCCTGCCGCCGCCGGAAGCGGTCGTCCCCGGGCTTTACGACCTCTTCATCTTCGATGCGCATGATCCGGCAAAGGCGATGAAGGATTTTTCGGTGATCACCGGGCCGGCTGCGATGCCCCCGCTCTGGGCGCTCGGATACATGCAATCGCACCGCACCCTCGAAGACGACACCCAGATGCTCGGCATCGTCGAGACCTTCCGCAGGAAGCGGATCCCGCTCGACGCGGTGATCTACCTCGGCACCGGCTTCGTGCCACGGGGGTGGAACACCAGACAGCCGTCCTTCGACTTCAACCCGGAGGTGTTCAAGCGCGACCCGAACGCGGTCATCGCCGACATGCACGCGCGTCACGCAAAGGTTGTCGTCCACATGGTGCCGTGGGATCGAGACAAGCTGCCGACGCTGCATGGAACAATCCCCCCTCGACCCGGCAGTGTAGGGGCGGTTCGCGAACCGCCCCTACTCGACCCATCGCACATCCACAATTACTGGCAGCAACACGTGCCGTTGCTCAAAGCGGGGATCGACGCCTTCTGGCCCGACGAAGGCGACTGGTTCAACCTGTTCGAGCGCATCAAGCGGCACCAGCTCTACTACCAGGGGCATCTCTCGACCCAGCCGAACGTACGCCCGTGGAGCCTGCAGCGCAACGGCTACCCCGGCATCGCGCAGTGGGGCGGGTGGGTCTGGTCGGGCGACACCGACAGCTCGTGGAAGACGCTCGAGGCCCAGATCGCCGTCGGCATCAACTATTCGCTCAGCATCGCGCCGTACTGGGGTTCCGACATCGGCGGGTTCTACCCGAACAGCGAGCTCACCGGCGAGCTGTACGCGCGATGGTTTCAGTTCGCCGCCTTCTGTGGTTCCTTTCGCTCGCACGGCAGGGTGTGGTGGACCCGTCTGCCCTGGGGCTGGGGATCGAGCGACAGGGGCCCTCAGGAGTACGGCAACAACAACGCACCCATTCCCCCCGATGACCGGCGCAACATCCTGATGTCGGAGATGAACAATCCGGCGATCGAACCGGTTGCGAAGAAGTACGCCGAGCTGCGCTACCAGCTCCTGCCCTACACCTACACCCTGGCGCGGGAAGCGCGTGACACCGGCATGCCGCTGATGCGCGCCATGTGGCTCCACTATCCGGATGACGCGCGCGCGCGCGCTCTTGGCACCCAGTTCATGTGGGGGCGCGATCTGCTGGTCGCACCGGTCTTCACGAAGGGCGCAAGTTCCCGCGAGGTGTATCTCCCGACCGGCGAGTGGTACGACTGGTGGACGAATACGAAATCAACCGGCGGACGGGACGTGACGCGGCAAGTGGATCTCGCCACGATGCCGATTTATGTCCGAGCAGGGGCGATCATTCCCTTCGACCCGGTGCGCCAGTACACCAGTGAACCGGTCAGCGAGCCGACGACGCTCAGGATCTACCAGGGCGCGGACGGCGAATACACGTTGTACGAGGACGACGGGATCAGTCAGGATTATCTCGAGGCGAAAGGCACGTGGACCCGAATGGTGTGGAACGATCGTGCGAAGCAGCTCACGATCGAGCCCGGCGCGCCGAAAGGCGCGACGAACGTAGTCCGCAAACGCGTGTTCAGGGTGGTGTTGTTGCCTGAAGGGACGGTTCGGGAAGTGACATACACCGGTGTGCGAATGCGTCTGGAGTTGTAGGGGCGGTTCGTGAACCGCCCCCTACCGTCGCGAACCGCCCCTCCGCCCGTCAATTCGCCGCGGCGCGGACCTTCGCGAGCAGATCCTGCAGGCCGAGTTTCTCTGCCATGTAATCCTGGATCGCTGCACCGGTCCCGCGAAGCTCCTTGGAGTCCAGTTCGGACACACGAACGCCAAACTTCTGCTGCATCTCCGCGAGAGCCTGGGCATTGCGCGTGATGATGAAGGCTCGCTGCCAGGTCGCCGCGTCACGTGCTTCCTGCCAGAGATGCTTGCGATACGGTTCCGGCAGCCTCTTCAGCGTGCGCTCGCTCATGAACAGTCCCATCGGCAGCACCAGATGATTGGTGAGCGCGAAGTGTGGCGCGGTCTCATAGAACCGATTCGAGAGAATCGACACAGGCTCGTTCTCCGCACCGTCGATTACGCCTGCCTGCAGCGCCGAATACACCTCGGAGTACGGCATGGGCGCGGGAATTGCGCCGAAGATCTGCCACGTGCGGGCATCCGCCTCGCCGGCCATGACGCGGATCTTCAGACCTGCCAGATCTGCCGCGCTCCTGACCGGCCGTCTGGAGTTGAGGAGCAGACGGTACCCTGAGGTGAACGTCGAGATCAGGCTGACTCTGTACTGTTCGCGGCATGACGAGTCGAGGAGGCCGCCGACCTCGCCGTCGAACACCGCCGCAAAGTGCGCTTCGTCTTCAAACAGAAATGGCGCGCCGAAGAGGCCGAACGCCGTACAGAACTGGCTGGCGTGACTGAAGGCTGCAAGCGCCAGATCCTGCGTGCCGAGCCTCAGCCCCTCGAATTGCTCGGGCGAGTCGCCGAGTTGCCCCGACGGGAACACCTTGATGTTGACCGCGCCGCCGGTGGCGTGCTTCACGCGCTCGGCGAACCGCTTCACCCCCAGGTCGTACGGGTGCCCGTCCGCCTGATCGTGGCCGAGGGTCAACTCGAACTCGGCACGCGGCGGCGTACATGCGATCATCAGCATGGCCGCTGCGATGAACACGATGATCGTACGCCGGGCCTCACGAGGCATGTGGCGTGATCTTCGGGGCGGCCTCACGCCGCGAATCAGGCAAGGCGGCCCTGCGGACGGCCTCGATGACCGCCGAGAAGTCCTGCTGGCCCCATCCGCCTTCAACAGCGGCATCGAACAGACGGCGCGCGGCCGCAGCGGTACTGAGCGTCACGCCGTTGGCGTCCCCTTCGGCCATCGCATACGTCAAATCTTTCCGCATGAGCGCGAGCATGAAGGCCACCGTGTAGTCGCGCGACGTCATCCGTGGCGCGACGGCGTTGACGAGCGGGCTACCCGGCGCGCCACTGAGCAGAATGCTGAGTGCCGCGTCCAGGGCGAGCCCGCTGCGTTCGATGAGCGTAATCGCCTCCGCCAGCGCCGCAGCCTGCACGCCGCAAACGAAGTTATTGATCAACTTCATGCGGGCGCCGCTGCCAGTCGGACCGAGATGCACCACGCCGCGGCCGAGCACGGCGAGCAACGGACGGGCGCGCTCCAGGGCGGCGGCGCCGCCGCCGGCGAGGAACAACAGCTCTCCGTTGGCGGCGTGCGTCCGGCTTCCAGTCACCGGCGCTTCGAGGAACTGGCAGTCCCGCTGCGAAGCTCTCGCTGCGAGCTCCTCGACCCACGAAGGCGAGAGCGTGCTCGACTCGATCAGCAGTACGCCAGGCCTGGCCGCGTCCAGTGCCCCCGTCGTGCCCGTCCACACCGCACGCGACGCCTCATCATCCGCCACCATGCTGAGGATCACATCCGCACTGGCAGCCGCGTCGCGAGCCGTGTCCGCGCGCACCGCACCTTCCTGTTCCAGAGGATTTGCGCGTTCCGGTGTGCGGTTCCAGACCGTCAGCGGAAACCCCGCGGCTAGAAGGCGGCGGGCCATTCCCCCGCCCATTACGCCGACTCCTAATACAGCGACCCTGGTCATGAGCGACTCCTGAATCACACTATCATTCGGCGACAAATGAAAATTACAGAAGTCCGTACACGCGTCGTCGAGTGGCAGGGGCCGACGGTGCCGCCGCAGCCGCATTTCTGCACGAATCCAATGGACCTCCTGTCGCTGCCGGCCGATTCAATGGCCGGTTTCCGCTTCCACGGCTGGCTCATCGTCGAGGTGTTCACTGACAGCGGGCATGTGGGCATCGGCAACGCCGCTCTGGCGCCGCGCCTGACCAAACAGGCGATTGACGTGTACCTGAAGCCGCTCCTCATTGGTGCGGATCCGTGGAATACGGAGTTTCTGTGGCAGCACATGTACCGCCGGACGATGGCATTCGGCCGCAAAGGCGTCGGCATGGTCGCGATCAGCGCCGTCGACATTGCGCTGTGGGATCTGCTCGGCAAGGCGTCGGGGCAGCCGGTCTTCCGGCTGCTGGGCGGACGTACAAAACCGGTGGTCCCGGTGTACGCCAGCCGGCTTTACAGTCAGCCGCTGGACTCCCTCGCCGCTGAGGCGGCGAAGTACAAGGCCGAAGGCTACTCGGCGATGAAGCTGCGGTTCGGCTGGGGTCCGACCGACGGCGCGGCCGGGATGCACCGGAACGTCGATCTCGTGCGGACTGTGAGGGAAACCGTCGGCGACGGGATCGACATCATGGCCGATGCGTACATGGGATGGACGCTCGACTATGCGCGCCGGATGATTCCACTGCTCGAGCCTTTCAATCTGCGGTGGCTGGAGGAACCGGTAATCCCGGACGATGCGGGCGGGTATGCGGCGCTCAAGGCGATGGGCCGCATCCCGATTGCAGGAGGAGAACACGGCTTCACCGTCTACGAATTTCGCGATCTCCTCCAGGCGAACGCCCTCGATTACGTGCAGTTCGACACCAACCGTGTGGGCGGCATCACCCAGGCCCGCAAGATCGCGGCGCTGGCGGAGTCGTACTCAGTGCCGGTCGTCCCTCACGCCGGTCAGATGCACAACTACCACATCGTAATGGCCAGCCTCAATTCGCCGATGGCCGAGTACTTTCCTCCGGTCGACGTGGAGGTCGGCAACGAGTTGTTCTGGTACATTTTCGACGGCGAACCCACGCCGGCCAACGGTGTGATCGACCTGCCTGACGACGTGCCCGGCCTCGGGCTGTCGATCAAGGAAGACGCGTTGCGCCAGTTCACCGTGCTCGAGTAGTCCGCCGATGCCTCTGCGCAAGATCCAGGAGAGCGTCGCGATTCTGGTTGGCATCAACCGCGTGATCGCCACCGTGCTTTTTGCGTTGCTGACCGGCGTCGTGGCGCTTCAGGTCCTGACGCGCTTCGTGCTCCACGCGCCCATCATCTGGTCGGAGGAAGTTGCTCGATTCCTGTTCTTCTGGGTCGTTCTGCTCGGCGCAGCGATGAGCGTGAAGGATCGCCGTCACTTCGTGATCGACGTGACCGGAGGACGGACGTCGGGCGCCCGCCTTCGCCAAGGCTCCGGCGAGGCGCTTCGCTTTCTGCTCGACATCGTTCCTGACGTCTTCGTGGTCGGATTCTCGTTGCTGCTCCTCGCCGAAGGCGTCGGCTATACGCAGGTCGGCCTCTTCCGCACCGCGAGCAACTCGCGCGTGAACATGGCGTTGGTCTACGCCGCCATTCCAACGTTCGCTGCGCTGTCGATCATTTATGCCGCCGCGAACCTGCTCGTCGACTGGGCGGCGTTTCGTGAGGGGCGCGGGCCGACGCCTCCGCCGCCGCCGACCGCAGAGTAGCGTTTCATGTTCATCTTTCTCCTCGCGCTGTTTCTCGCTCTGTGTCTCTTTCGCGTCCCGATCGCATTCGCCATGTTCGTCTCTTCCACCCTGGTGATCTGGATACAGGGGGACGTACCTCTCGCCATCGTTCCTCAGCGGATGTGGGTGGGATTGAACAACTTTCCGCTCCTCGCGGTCCCGTTCTTCCTGCTCGTCGGCCAGATGATGAACGAGGCTGGCTTTTCTGTTCGGCTGATCGATCTCGCACGCGCGATGGTCGGTCAGATGCGAGGCGGGCTGGCACACGTGAACGTGACCGTCTGCATGATTTTCGCGGGCATCTCGGGCGTGTCTTCCGCGGAGACGCTCGGCGTCGGCTCAGTCATGATCCCGGCGATGAAACGGGAGGGGTATCCACCCGGATTCACGGCGGATCTGACGGCGGCGTCCTCCACGCTGGGCAACATCATCCCACCCAGCCTCATGATGATCGTTTACGCCGCCACGGGTGGCGTCTCAGTGGGTGCGTTGTTCCTCACGGGCATCGTTCCCGGCATCATGATCGGCATTCTCCAGATGGTCTATTCGTGGCACGTGGCGTCGCGCCTCGGAATCGGCGCGACAACGCAGTTCTCAGGTCGAGGGCTCCTGACGGCCACGCGCTCCGCGTGGCTTCCTCTCCTGATCCCGGTCATCGTCATCGGGGGGATCATCGGCGGCATTTTCACCGCCACGGAGGCGTCGGTCGTATCGGCCCTTTACGTGATCCTGCTGGCGGCAGCCTATCGAACGCTCGGACCTCGGCGCCTTTTCACCGTCACAGGGGACAGCATCGGTCTGTTCTCGCTGTCGCTGCTCTGCGTAGCGGCGGCTTCGCTGTGGGGATGGCTGCTCGCGTTCTACGGTATTCCGCAGGCAGCCGTGGGCTGGTGCGACAGAATGGGACTGCTCGGGTCGCAGTACAGCGTGTTCGCGATCGTGGTGCTGGTGTTTCTGATCATCGGTACGTTCATGGATGCCGTGCCGGCCATCATCATTCTGCAGCCGATCATCGGCCCCATGGGCGCGAGCGTCGGCATCAACCCCTATCACATGGGGATCGTCGTCGTTCTCACGCTGGCGATCGGCTTGATTACGCCGCCGTATGGGTTGTGCCTCCTGATTGCGGCGGACCTCGCCAAGATCTCCATCGCTACCGCCATGAGGGCGATGGTGCCGTTCTACGTGATCTCACTGATCGTCGTCGCCATTGCCGTCTTGTTCCCCGATCTGATGCTGTGGATTCCCAGGACGGCGCTGCCGGGTGTCGTCCCGTGAGTGAGCGCAGCGCGCCCGCCAACCATGCACCAGGATGTGCGTCGGCGAGAACGGTGATTTGGGTGCCGGCCGGGGGCGATCTATACTCCCGGGCCATGCGGACTGTATGCGTGGCGCTCCTCTTTCTGTGTCTCATGCCTGTCGGTTTCGCGCAGGACAAGCCCCCAGGTACGACGCAGGCGGCGCGGCCGATGCGCACCGAAGCTGAAGCCCGCGCGCGGGCGGAGGCGAACCGGCGCGAGCGGGAACAGCAGCGGCTGAACACCGGCGCGCCCGTCGAGCTGATCCCCGACTACGTGAAAGCGAACATCGGCCCGGTGCCGGAATCGCTTGGCGTGAGCCCGTTCTACAAGAAGTACACCGACGCGCTGGGGATCCCGGTGATCACGTCGGACAAGGTCCCGGACGCGGCGCTGCTGGTCGCGCGCGACATCGTCAACTCAATGCTCGCGGCCCGGCCTGACATCCGCAAGGCGCTCATCGCACGTGGCTGGCGGACGGGGGTCATCGCGGAAGTGGAGATGACGATGGACATCCCGGAGTACTCGAAGAGGAAGCGTCCTGGCGCACCACCCGATGAACCCGTGACACAGGCGGACCGTGACTACCATGCGAACCGGTCGCGAGGGCTTGGCGGTAATCCGACCACCGGCGCGGAGGAGAACCTGCTCGGCTATCCAGGCACGCGCTACTGGGGCGAGCACATCTTCGTCCACGAGTTCGCCCACGCGATCATGGGCGGCGGCATTCGCGAGGTCGACCCCGCCATGTTCGCCGAGATCCGCGCCGCCTACGACAAGGCGATGGCGGCGGGAAAGTATGTGCATGCGGACGGCCGGAAGCATTACGCGACCACCAACGCCGGGGAGTATTGGGCGGAAGGCGTCCAGTGGTGGTTCTTCTCGAATTACGGAGAGTGCTTCGCCGGCAATGTCAAGGTCGAAACGCCGGAGGAATTCGCCGCCTACGACCCGGCGCTCAACGAGCTGATCGGCCGGGTGTTCACCACTCACCGCATCCCGATGGATGTCTTCCACGGGAAGCGTATTCGTCCCGTCGTGTGCGGTGCTGTCGGATAGCACTCCGACTTGCCCATTCACGTCGCTGGGATCGCCGGCCTCGTCGTCATCTTCGTGATCGGCACGGTGCGTCCGGTGAGCCTCGGTGCGCTCGCGCTGGTGATGACGTACCTGATTGGAACGCTCGTCGTCGGCGAGAGCGTGAGCGAGATGTACCGCGGCTTCCCGGTCGACCTGCTGGTCCTGCTCGTCGGCGTCACCTATCTGTTCGGTATCGCGACCAGCAACGGCACCCTCGAGCGCTTCGTCGAGGGAGCGGCCTGGCTCGTGCAGGGCCGCCGCGCGCTGATTCCATGGATCGCTTTCGGCGTCGCGTCGGTGCCGGCGATGGCGGGCGCACTGGGATCGGCCGGCGTGGCGATGCTGGCGCCACTGGCACTTCGGCTGGCGGAGCGGTACGACATCGATCGCCGGATGGTCGGGCTGATGGTCGTGCACGGCGCCGCGGCAGGCAACTTCTCACCGCTGAACGTCCTTAGCGCGATCGTGACGCAGGCGGTTGCCACAAACGGTCTGCAGATGTCGGCGACGGTGCTCTTCCTCGCGAACCTCGCCTACAACGTGGTTCTGGCCGGAGCGATCTTTCTGGTGTTTGGCGGCCTGCGGTTGGTGCGGAAGAATGGCCACGAGGTTGGGGCGTCACGGCTGCGCGGCGGCTGAACCGCGCGCCGAACCGGCCGGCCGCCTCCGGACCGATCAGATCTGTACGCTCGTCGCCCTCGCGGTGGTGGCGGTCGCGGCGTTTCGATTCCGGCTGAATATCGGCTTTCTTGCCCTGGGCGCCGCGGCGGTACTTCAGCTGATCTTCGCAGCATCGAGCAGCGGCTCGGACAAGAAGATCGCGTGGAGCGTGGTGCTGCTCGTGTGCGGCATCGTGACCTATGTTGCGGCGCTCCAGCGTTACGGCACGATCGACGCCGTCGGGAGCAGCATCGCCGGGCTCGGCAACCCGCTCCTCACCTCGCTGTTGATCTGTGCGGTCGCGGCGGCCACGTCGGCATTCGCCTCGAGCGCTGGCATTCTCGGGGCGATGATTCCGCTCGCCGTGCCGTTCATGGCACAGGGACAGATCGACACCACCGGCCTGGTCGTCGCGATCGCGATCTCGGCGACGGTCGTCGACGCGACGCCGTTCTCTACGGTTGGCGCGTTGGTCGTCGCGAATGGGAACGTCGAGGAGCAGCCGCGGATTTACCGGGGGCTGCTCGTCTGGGGCGCTGTGATGGTCCTGACCGCGCCGTTTGTGACGTGGCTGCTGTTCATTCTGCCGGCCGCTTGACTTCAGTCATTTGACGGAGGCCGATGACAGATCGGGATGACATGAGGGACCAGCTCCCCTTTTGCGTCCATAAGCTTTCGTGATAGTGACACTTAGCCATCGACAAACTCCGACGGCGACGCTATGGTGACGCGCATCCGCGGGCTAGAGACCCGGATTGCCGCGCGACGCGCGGGCTGGAGGATCGCATGCTGGTGTCGTTGTTTCGGCTCACGATCGGTGTCGCCGTGCTTGGCCTCACGATCTCCACGTCGTACGCGCAGAGCGGGACCACGCGGACGGCATTGTCTGGAACCGTGCAGGACTCGGGCGGTGGACTGCTGCCAGGCGCGACCGTCGAGGTCAAGAACAATCGCACCGGGGTGGTGACCCCGACGGTCACCAACGCGACCGGCGTCTTCGACGTGCCGGCGATCGACGCGGGCGTCTACACGATCTCCGTCTCGCTGAGCGGGTTCAAGACCGCCGTGCTGACCGACGTGGAGCTCCTCAGCGCGACCCCGCGCGCACTGAAAATTACGCTCGAAGTGGGCACGCTGACCGAGTTGGTCGAAGTACGGAGTGGGGGACAGCTCGTACAGACTCCAGTCGACGGCCCTCTCGTCGACCATCCGCGTCGACCAGATCTCGAGCCTGCCGTTCATCACGCGCAACCCAGTCTGGGGCGTCCTCCCCTTTCTACCGGGAGTCGACACCTCGGCCGCCAACCATGCGCCACGCTCGTCCACGGTGAGCGGGCTGCCGACGAGCGCGCTCTCGATCACCGTCGACGGCGCAAACATTCAGGACAAGTACACGCGCTCCACCGACGGGTTCTTCGCCAACATCCATCCGAAGCTCGATCTAATCGAGGAAGTCACGGTATCGACCGCGACCTCGACGGCGGACAGCTCCGGGCAGGGAGCCGTGCAGATCAAATTCGCGACGCGCTCGGGCACCAACACATTCGTGGGCAGTGCCTACGAGTACTCCCGCCACGCCTATTTGAACAGCAACTACTACTTCAACATCCGCGCCGGTCTGCCGCGGAACCAGCTCACGCTCAATCAGTGGGGCGGTCGGGAAGGCGGGCCGATCATCATTCCAGGGATGTACGATGGCCGCGGCAAGGCGTTCTTCTTCTTCAACTTCGAGCAGCTTCGGTTCCCGCTGAGCAACACGCGCACGCGAGGCATTCTCACGCCGGACGCGCAGCAGGGGATCTTCCGTTATCCATCTGCGGCGGGCGTGCAGAGCGTGAACCTGTTCGCGGTCGCCGCGGCCACAGGCCAGACCTCAACGCCCGATCCGGTCATCGCGGCTCTGCTCTCGAAGATCCGAGCCAGCACCGCGACGACCGGGCGGGTCGAGAACCGCACCGACCTGAGCTCGCAGGACTTCCTATGGCAGCCGAGCTCACTGCGTATCGACAATTCGCCAGGCGGCCGACTCGATTTCAACCTGACGTCGCAACACCGGCTGAGCGCGAGCTACAACTATCAGGGTCAGCGGCTCAACCCGAATCTGTTCGGCAACGACGAGCCAAACTTCCCGGATCTGCTCAACAGGGCGTCGTTGTACAGCGCGGTGAGCCGAACGTCCGTCATGCTGCGTTCCACCCTGGGCCGCAATCTCGTGAACGAGCTGCGCTACGGGAACTCCTATGCGCCGGTCTGGTTCGCCGACGAGGTGGAACTCAGTCAGTTCGACGACCAGGGGGGCTTCAGTATCGCGTTCCCCAACGTGGGCGCGGCCCTGACCAGCGCCACGACCAATGCGGGGCCCACCTCGCGCAACGGCAAGAGCTGGAACCTCGAGAACACCGTCAACTGGCTGCGCGGCAAGCACTCGGTCCAGTTCGGTGCCTCGTTCTCGCGGGTCAGCGGCTGGACGAAGGCCCAGACGCTGGTGCCAACGCTCAATTTGGGTGTGGATACCACCAACGATCCGGCGAACGCCGCCATGTTCAACAACACGTTCTTTCCGAATGCCGCGGGCACGGATTTGACCAATGCGCGTGCGCTGTATGGCTTGCTGACCGGGCGGGTCACCAGCATCGAGAGCAACGCGCGCCTGGACGGCAGCACAGGTCAGTACGTCTATCTCGGCACCGGTGGGACCGACGAGCAGCAGGACGAAGTCGGCCTGTTCATCCAGGACTCCTGGCGCATCCGGCCGAACCTGACCGTCAACGGCGGCCTTCGCTGGCAAGTGGCCATGCCATTCCAAGCCAATACCAGCGTCTATTCGATGGTGACAATGGCGGACCTGTGCGGAGTCTCGGGCCTGGGCGACGGACCAGGCGGACGCGAGTGCAATCTGTTCAATCCCGGTGTGTTCAACCAGGGCGGCAGGCCGCCGGTCTATGAGCTGTACAACGCTGGAACCCCGGGCTACAACACCGAGTACGACAACTTCGCTCCCAACGTCGGCGTCGCCTGGCAGCCCGGCGTTGAGACCGGTTGGCTCCGCGCCATTCTTGGTGATCCGGCGCAAGCCACCGTGCGCGCCGGCTATGGCGTCTCGTACAACAGCGACGGTCTGGCGTTCTATACCGGTATCTACGGCAACAATCCAGGCGGCCTGCTCACGACCAATCGCACCTCGACGAGCACGCAATTTCCGCTCGTGGCGCCGGGCGAGTCATGGCCGGTCCTCCTGCGTGACACGGGCCGGCTCGGGCCCTCGCCAGGGATTCCGCCGAGTCCGCTGTACCCGCTGGCGGCGGATTTCAACAGCGGCGTGAGCCTGTTTCATCCGAGTTTCAGGACGCCGTTCGCCCGGTCGTTCTCGGTCGGTGTGCAGCGGACGCTCACTCGTCAGATGGCTGTCGAACTGCGCTACGTCGGAACGCGTCTCGTCGACGGCACGGCGACCGAGAACTGGAACGAGATCAACTGGTCGACCAACGGATTCCTGGCGGAGTTCCGGCTCGCGCAGGCCAACTTGCTGGCGAACATGGCGGCGGGCCGCGGGACGTCGTTTGCCTATTTCGGTCCGGGGACGGGGACGTCGCCGCTGCCGATCTACCTGGCGAATTTCAACGGCCGCCCCCAGAGCGAGGCAGGCAGCGCCGCCGCTTACATCGGCGCCAACTGGACGAACGCGGCCCGGCTGGCAGAATTGGCGCTCCGCAATCCGAATCCTGGTGCCGCGGCGAGCACACTGTTCACCACCGCCGCGTTCCGCGGGAGTATGCTGACCGCCGGATACCCCAGCAACTTCTTCGTGCTCAACCCGGCCGTCAACAGCGCCCAGGTCCGGACCAACGGCGAATCGACGACCTACGACTCCCTGCAGGTGACGCTGCGCCGCGCGCTGTCGAACGGCCTCGCCATCGACGCGAATTACGTGTTTTCCGTGCGGCAGGTGTCACGCCTGAACACCCTGCGCGAGGAGCGTGAGATGGTGCGATCGACCGACGGCGTGCCGCACGCGCTGAAGTTGACGGCCACTTACCAGCTGCCGTTCGGCCGCGATCAACGGTTCGGCGCCGGCATGAACAAATGGCTCGACGCCGCCGTCGGCGGCTGGTCGGCGAATCTGACCGGGCGGGTGCAGAGCGGGTCGATCCTGAACTTCGGCAACGTTCGCGTCGAAGGCATGACGATGGACGAGCTGCGCGACGCGTTCAAGATCCGGATCGACCCCGAGACAAAGATCGTGTACACCCTGCCACAGGACATCATCGACAACACGATCAAGGCGTTCAGCACCAGCGCGACGTCGGCGACGGGGTACGGCCCGCTCGGACCGCCGACCGGCCGCTATCTCGCACCGGCCAACGGGCCCGACTGCATCCAGGTCGTCCGCGGCGACTGCGCGCCCGCTGACGTGTTCGTCGAAGGTCCGATCTTCACCCGGTTCGACCTCAACGTCCGAAAGCGTTTCAAGTTCTCCCCGACCAAGAGTTTCGATCTGTCCGCCGACGTGATGAACCTGTTCAACGCCATCAATTTCAATGCGGTCGCGCAGGCGGGTAGCGGCGCGACGATCAACCAAGTGACGCAGTCCTACCAGGATCCGAACGTGACCTTCGACCCCGGCGGCCGCATAGTGCAGCTCGTCTTCCGTCTCAACTTTTGATTCGAGAGTTCCCGTGCCGGTGAGAATTACGCTGCTCGGCACGGGAACGCCATCTCCATCGCTCGACCGCCAGAGCTCGGGCTATCTCTTCGAAGTGGGCGGTGAGACGATCGTTCTCGACCACGGCCCGGGCGCCCATCATCGCCTTCTCGAGAGCGGGCACCGCGCGATCGACGTCACGCACGTATTCTTCAGCCATCTGCACTACGACCACTGCATGGACTACGCGCGTCTCGTTCTGCAGCGCTGGGACCAGGGGGCGGACCGGATTCCGGACCTCCAGGTCTTCGGGCCGACGCCGATCGCGCGCATGACCGAGCTGCTGTTCGGCGAGGACGGCGTCTACGGACCTGACATCCGCGCCCGCATCGAGCACGAAAGCAGCATCGACGTCTTCCAGGCGCGCGGCGGCACGCCGCCCCGCCGGCGGCCGGCCCCCCGCGTGCGGGAGGTCCACGCCGGCGACATCGTGCACGGCACCGACTGGTCGATGACCGTCGGTCACGCGTCGCACGTGCAGCCGTATCTCGAATGTCTCGCGTTTCGTCTCGATGCCGGCGATGGGTCGGTGTGCTATTCCGGCGACAGCGGCCTCGCCGAGGAGATCATCGAGCTCGCACGCGGCGCTGACGTCCTCATCCAGATGAACCACCATTTCTCGGGTAGCGAGCCGTCGGCGAGCTATCGGGCAGCCTGCGGCAACCACCGCGACAACGCAGTGATGGCGAAGAAGGCCGGTGTCAAGACGCTGGTGCTGACGCACCTGCTCGCTCAAATCGATCGTCCCGGCGTGCGGGAACAGATCGTCCACGAAATCAGGCAGGAGTTCGACGGCACGGTGATCTGGGGTGAAGATCTGATGACGTTCACCATCACCTCCTCAGGCGTGGGGAGCGTCGAGCAGGGCTCCTGATGGAGCGGTGCGCATCACCTCGGAGAAACTTGACGCATTTGCATCAGTTCGCGGGGGTCAAGACCTCTACTTCGGCGATGGCTGCCCACGCACTCGTCCGATGTAGACGTTGCCCGGCATTCGGGTTGCCGGGATCACCTGACGAACCAGTTCGTAAAGCCTCGGATCGGTCTGCAGCAGTGTATCCGGGCCGCGGCCGCTGCCGAACACATACGCCTCGATGCCGGTCGCCCAATACTCGTTGAAATTATTGCCAGGGTAGCCCTGCGCGGACGTGAGACCCTGCTTCTTCGCTGACGCGTACGCGTCCTCGACGGCCTTGCGGTATTCGGGATCGACGGTATAGATCGCGCCGCGCATGATGCCGTGCGAGAACTCGTGCACGCAGATCGACTGACCGAAGTATCGGGTGCCGGGGTAGCCGAGCAGGTTTTCTTCGGCGCACGACGTCGTGTTCTCACCGTCCGGCTCACCGCCGAAGCCACGCCCGCGTGCGTTCCAGTATTGCTCGCCGGTTTGCGTGCCGACACCGCCCGGCTTGTCGTAGTTGTCACGCTGCTGCTGCGTCAGCCGCTCGTCGTCGATCTTCGGCAGGAGACGGTACTTGCGATGCTCGGGGATGTCGTAGGTGACTTCCGTCTCGGCCATGATCGCGAGCTTCCATTTTTTCCGGATCAGCTCCTTCCGGAGATCGGGCCGATTCGCGAGCATGAACTGCACGATGTCGCGCGCCGCCAGGAGCGCCGCGTCGGGAACCTTGTTCGACGTCACGACCGGGACGCCATGTGCATCGACGTATTTTCTGTAGAAGGGGTCGAGCCCGAGTTCGCCAGGAGGCGCGGTGACGCTGAACCTGATGTAGTCAGGCAGGAGCGGGGGCTGGCGCGGCCCGCCTGACGCCGCGCCACCCCGACCCTGATTCTGTGCAGTTGCCGAGGTCAATGCGACCAGCATCGCAGCCGCCAGTAAGGCCGGCGATACACCAGATGACCTCATGGACGACCCTCCAGTCGCGCGCCTCCAGAAAGAACTGTTTTAGAAGTCGAAACTGAACCCCAACCGGATGATCCGCGGCGCGAGAATCTCCGACGCGGCGAGGTATGTATTCCCGACCGCGGCGTTCAGTGCCACTACCGTTGCCGCGTTCGTGATGTTGAAGATATCGATCTGCGGCGCGATCGAGCGCGAGCCGAGCTTGAACGAACGTGAGATGCGCAGATCGATGAGTGTCACATTCGGCAGACGCTCGTCGCCGCGCTGGCTGAGCGGCACCGTCTGGCTCGCCCGGGTCAGGGTCACCGCCGGGGCCACGTCGGCCCGTCTGACCTGATACGTCGAGACAAACGGGTAACCCCTGTTGGCGCTGACCGATCCCGCGATCGTGACGTCGAAGGGCGCGACATAACTGCCCGACGCCCTGAATCCCCACGTCGAATCGTTGCCGATGACGCCGCGCTCATAGAGCGTCACGTTCGGATCATTCAGGTCGTTGGGCGCTGCGCCCTGGGTGAGCCCTCCCTCGTTCTTCCCGTAGGTCAGGCCCGCCACCATCTGCCATCGGTTGGAAAACCGCTTGTTCGCGGTGATCGCGATCCCCTTGAATTCGGTGTCGAGATAGGCGTCGTTGTCGCGGATGTTGTTCTGCGCGCTGGCCAGCGCCGAGGCAAGGTTGTACACGGTGACGGTCGTCGCGCCATTCGGGCCGTTCGGGACAGCGGCGGTGAACGGCGTGTAGGCGGTCGGCGGCACCGCGATGTTCCGGACGCCGAGCTGGTCACGGTTGGTGCGGTACGAGAACGTCACGCCGACGCTCATGTCCTTCAACACCTGTTGTTCGACGCCGGCCGTGACTTCGTCCGAGTACGGCCAGTCGACGCCATCCGCGGCATAGAAGGTGGAGACGCCGCCGCTGAACGCCGAGCACGCGCCGGTGATCTCCGCTTGCTGGAACTGGCCATCACGGTTCGCGTCGTTCCACGGGCAGGTGCGCGAACCGGCCGACAGCGGGTTGACCGCAGTGACGCGGTCGATCCCGACCTGCAGCCCATACCGGCTGTAGCTGGCCTTGAGTGCCGTTCGGCCAGCGCCCGTCACGTCGTACGACGCGCCGGTGCGCCAGACGGCGAGCGTCTGATCGATGACCTCTTCCTCAGCGATGCTCCGTGCGGCGATGAACGTACCGCCCGGGTTGGATTGCTCAGGCAGGATGCCCTGGTAACGGTCGACTCGCACGCCGAGGTTGAGCGTCAGCCGCGGGGCAACGGACCAGGCGTCCTGGAAGAAGAACCCGACCACGCGCGCCAGGTTCTTCGGGTTGGTCGGCGTGTTCCACTGACGGACCTGCGTCGGATTGTTGTTGCTGAACTCCACCCAATGGTCTCCTTGCACGCTCTGCCGCGATTCCCAGTAGAGCCGTGCGAACTGGACGCCAGCCTTGAGCTGGTGATCGCCGCCCCACCTGTTCAGGGCGTACGAAAACACATTGTCGAACTGATGACGCGAATTGGGCTGCTCCTCATGACGGGCCGCCGCGAAGTCGGCGGTCGACAGCGTCTCATCCACCCTTCGGATTGCCTCGGGCGGTGTGCCGGGCTGGTAGCTGTAGTTGGTCTGGCCGTCCATGACGCTGAACGACGACTCGAACACGAAACGCTGACGGACCCCGGTGTACTTGATCTGGGTGGTCTGAGCGGGATTGGTCTGGACCAGCGCGGCGATATCCGGCACGTTGTTGGGCGGGGTGTCGCGGCGGTGGCCGCGGATCTTGTCGTTCCAGAGGTACGAGAACATCACCTTCTGGTTCGACGTCAGCGCCGCCGTGGCCTTGCCGGAGTAGTTCTTCAGGGTGTTGTCGTCGAGCGCCTGGCTGCCGTCGAGGTTCTTCGCATTGGTCAGCTTGTTGACGACCCAGCGCCGAATGGTGCCGTTGACCCAGAGCCGGTCCCGGATGATGGCGCCGCCGCCCGACAGGTTGGCGTCGTAGGTCTTCAGCGTCGGATTGCCAAGGAACGTGGCCGGCAACCCGTTGCCGACGTGGTTCTCGGACTGCAGGTCGTCATTCGAGAAGGAGTACCGCATGTTGCCGCGCCAGCGGTTGCCGGCGGTCTTCGTCACCATGTTGATCGAGATGCCACCGGCCATGAACTCCGCCGGAATTGCCGCCGTCGTGTAGTTGATTTCCTCGAACATGCCCTGGTCGTAGTACAGCATCGTCGCGCCGCCGCCGCCGCCGGGCCAGTTCACGGTGGCGCCATCGATGTTGTAACTGACGTCGTTCGTGCTCGACCCGGCCGCTGACATCGCGCTCTGCTGCATCGACTGTGTGCCGCCGACGTCGTAGGTCGCCACCCCCACGCCGGGAACGAGCCGCGCGAGCGACCACGGATCGCGCCCGGTCGGTATCCCCTCGAGAATCTGCTGGTCCAGCACCGTCTGACGGACGTTCGACTTCGTATCCACGGTCGGCGATTCGCCGGACACGGTGACCGACTCGGTCACGGCGCCGACCTCCATCCTGGCCGGCACCGTGGCAACAAACGCCGCGTTGATGCGGATGTCCGACCGCTCGATCGTCTTGAATCCCTGCATCTCGAACTTGACATCATAGGCGCCGGGCGGCAGCCGATCGAAACGATAGTTCCCGTCGGCGTCTGTCGTCTGCAGCTGGGCGCCGCCGATCAATCGTTGCCCGGTGAGAGAAACGCGGACGCCGGGCAGCAGCGCGCCGCTGGCGTCGGTGACGTTCCCGGTGATCGATCCCGTCGTCGCCTGTGCGCGCGCGAGGGATGCTCCGAACAGCACTGCCATGCAGACGACGATCACACCTCGATAAAAAATAGGCATGGGTCCTCCTTGCCGACCTTGCTCAGGCGGTCTGGCGCCGCCGCGCACCAGTCCCCGCCACGTTCGCCTGTTTCTGAACGACGCCGATGACAATAGGGATGCCGACAGGGAGCGTCCAATTGATTCTGCTTATCGCGGCATAATGCCCGGCGGAACCCGCCCCGCGATCTTCGCGCGAAGCGCGTTCAGACGGGTCACGACAGCGTCCGCCTCTGCCGCGTACTTGTGGATCCACTCCGATTGCGCCTTCGTGGGCCGCCCGCTGTAGTTCCCCACCTGGATCGTCAACCAGTTGATGCGACCGGGCAGATTGACGTGGCCGGGATCGCGTGGATCGCCCCGGAGGATCAGCGTCACGGCACCGAGCTCCCCTCGCATCGCCCCCGCAGCTTCGCCTTTGCCGCCGGCCTCCAGCTCCGCTGCCCGGCGCTCCAGCTCCGCGAGCATCGCGGCCGCGCGCGACAGCGTGCATTCGGTCCGCTCGATCATCGAGGCTTCCCGATACCAGGCCTGCATGTCCTGATCGGTGACCTGGATGCGCGGATCCATCCGCACCTGGAAGGACTGTTGCGCGGATGCTCCACCTGCGGTCAGTTGCACCGTGTAAGTGCCCGGCACCGCTCGCAGCCAGGTGCCTCCTCCGCCCCTCGCTCCACCGCGTCCACGTCCACGACCTTCCGTCGGCTCTGAGCCATCGGCGCACGACGACCGTTCGGAGAGATTCCACACAGCACGATTGAGGCCGGCCTCTCCAGGGCCGCCGACTCGCTGGACCTCGCGGCCGGACGCATCTTTGATCGACAGCTGCACAGTCGAGCTCGCCGCCGGCAGGTAGTAATTGAGGATCGCGCCGTACGGCTGATTGCGCGCCACCCACACCCGATTGCCCAGCACGCTCGTGTCGCTCGCCGGCGTATAACGAACTGCTGGCATCGGTTTGAACAGCGTGGGCGGGCCAGGCCGGCTAAAGCCGGCCCCTACCGTTGCGCTCTCGGTAGAGGCCGGCTTCCCTGGCCCGAGCTGCGTCGAGGGCAGCCGGCCTGCCCAGGAGGCCATCTCCTGCAGCGGCGTGACGTCGTCGAGGACGTAGAAGCCGCGCGCGTGTGTCGCGATGACGAGATCGTTGTCGCGTGGATGCACTATCAGATCGACCACCGCCAGCGGCGGCAGGCCGAGCCGCAGATCGGTCCATGTGGCGCCGCGATCGAAGGACGCCTAGATGCCAAGCTCGCTGCCGGCGTAGATCAGCTGCGGCTCCTTCGGATCCTCCTTCACGACGTGGACGTAGCCGCGCAGCCCGGTCGAGATCCGCTTCCACGTCTTGCCGTAATCGGTGGTGGCGAACACGTACGGCGCGAAGTCGTCGAGCCGGTGCTGATCGATCGAGACGTATGCGGTGCCGGGCGTGGCGCCTCGACGCCGAGATCGACGAGACCCACGAGGACTTCGGCGCATCCGGTGATGTTCGGGCGCCACGTTGCTTCCACGTCTTGCCCGCCGTCGCGCGTGACCTGCACGTTTCCATCATCGGTCCCGGCCCAGATCACGATGGCATCGCGCGGGCTCTCCGCGATGCGAGATGATCGTGCAGTGGAACTCGGCGCGCGTGTTGTCGTTCGAGATCTGTCCGCCGCTCGCCAGCCTGCTTCGACTTGTCGTTGGTCGTCAGATCGGGGCTGATGATCGACCACGTCTCGCCGCGGTCGGTCGTCTTGAACAGCACGTTGCCCGCCGTAGTAGAGGACGTCGGGGTTGGTCGGCGACATGAGGACCGGCGAGTTCCAGTTGAAGCGATACTGGTCGTGCATCGGCGCCGCCGCCGTTCGGTCCGGGCGGATACGGCTGGATGTAGCGCTCCTCGCGGTTTCGCATGTCGAGTCGTGTGATGTCGCCGAAGTGCCCGTTGTAGTAGACGATGTTCGGATCGCGCGGATCGGCGATCGTGTACATGCCGTCGGCCATGTAGCGCAACCGCAGCCAGTCGCCCTTCGCGGACGCCGACCTGGTTCCACTTCTCGTTCGGTCCGCGCCAGATCTCGTGATCCTGGAAGCCGCCGATGACGTTGTACGGCTCCGCCATATCGACGCCCAGGTGATACGCCTGCGCCATCGGCATGTTGTTCACGAAATCCCAGTTGCGGCCGTAGTCGTTGGAGATGAAAAAGCCGCCGTCGGTGCCGCGAGAGCAGACGTTTGGGATTCTGGCGGATCGATCCAGAGCGCGTGATGATCGCCGAACATCCGGCCGCCGCTCGGCCCGAAGGTGCGCGCCGCCGTCGGTGGACATGTTGAAGCGGCCGGCCAAGGTGTAGACGCGGTTGGGGTCCACCGGATCGACGCGCACCTGCGTGTAGTAGAACGGCCGGTTGTTGATCCGCCGTTCGTTGTTGACGACCCGCCACGTCGCTCGCCGCGATCGTCCGAGCGCCACAACACGCCGCCCTCCTGCGCTTCGATCAGCGCATAGACGACGTTCGGGTTCTGCGGCTGACGCTGATGCCGACGCGGCCGAGCAGCCGCGCGCCGGGCAGGCCGTTCTTGAGCGCCGGATCGGTCAGCTTCTTCCATGTGCTCGCCGCCGTCAGTCGACTCGATAGAGCCCGCTGCCCGGCCCGCCGCTTCGGAAGACCAAGGCTGCCGCTGGTAGTCGTACAGGCCCGGCGTACACGATGTTCGGATCGCGCGGGTCGATCGCCACGTCGCTCGCGCCGGTCGTCTCGTTCGTCTGCAGCGTCCGCGTCCACGTCGCGCCGCCGTCGGAGCTGCGATAGACGCCGCGCTCGCCGCCCGGACCGAACGCCTTGCCCATGGCGGCCGCGAGGATGATCTGCGGGATTCGATGGATGGATGACGATGCCGCGAGAATCGCTCGCTCTGCGGCAGGCCGAGGTGCTTCCAGCTCTTGCCGCCGTCCGTGGTCTTGTAGATGCCGTCGCCGAACGACATGCTGTTCCGTACCGCCCCTTCGCCTGTGCCGACGTACACGACGTCGGGGTTGTCCGGTTGCACGGCGATCGCGCCGATCGACAGCGTGTTGCCGCTCTCGAACACCGGGTCGAACGTGGTACCGCCATTCGTGGACTTGTACAAGCCGGACGAAGCGGTGCCGACGTAGAGGAGGTCACGCATTGCCAGGAATGCCTGCGACATCGGCGACGCGGCCGGCGAACATGGCGGGCCCGACGGCGCGCCAGGCGAGGTGAAGCGGGACCGGTGGTGGGCCGGCGGGCGGCTGCGCCGGCAGGGTTCCGATTCCGGCGAGCATGATCGCAACAGCTCCAATGGCTTGGATTCGCATGCGCTGACTCTAACGCCGTCTGGCGCTTATGGGCGTATAACTGCTTCCGATTGGTCGCGCGCCTCGAGCGTGGCTACTATGAACCGTCGATAGTGGGGAGTTTCGCGCCCCGCGGGAGGATCCAATGCTTCGAACGACTCTGCGGATACTCGCGCTGATGGTGGCTCTGCATCCGCACGTCGCGCTGGCGCAGACGCGCACCACCGGACAGATCGTCGGCACCGTGAAAGACGCGAGCGGCGCCGTGATTCCAAACGTCGCGGTTATTCTCGTCGATACCGGAACCGGCACGACCGCCGAGACCAGGAGCGGATCGGAGGGGGGCTTCGTGTTCCCCAACCTGCAGCCGGGAACCTATACCATCACCGCCACCGCCCAGGGCTTTCAGCCGGTCACCTTGCAGAAGGTCGAGGTCCTGACCTCGCGATCCACTGACGTCACCGTGCAGTTCCAGGTCGTCGGCGTGACCGAGCAGGTGCAGGTCGAGGGGCGCGCTCCGGTGATCGAGACGACGTCCACGACGGTCGCGAACACAGTGACGCAACGAAGAGATCGCCAAGCTGCCGCTGGCCGGCCGGAACATTCTCGGTTTCGCGTTGCTGGTGCCCGGTGCAGCGCAGAGTGCCGGCGCCCGCGACAGCGAGTACAACGGGCTGCCCGGCGGTGCGATCAACATCACGCTCGACGGCGTCAACAACAACTCGCAGCGGTTTCGGAGCGGCGGCACGAGTTTCTTCGCCTTCGCGCCCATCAGACTGGGTGCGGTCGAGGAGGTCACGATCTCGACGGCGGGTCTCACCGCCGAGGCCGGAGCCGAAGGGGCTGTGCAGGTGCAGTTCGCAACCAAGCGCGGGACCAACCGGTTGCGCGGTCAGGTGTTCGACACGATCCAGCATGAAGGCCTCAACGCCCAGGGCTTTGTCAACAAGGCGCGCGGACTTCCGAAAACGAGGCTGCGCCAGCACGACTACGGCGGCAATCTGGGCGGCCCGATCATCCACAACAAGCTGTTTTTCTTCGCGAACTTCGAGCAGGCCTACTCGCCCAGCGAAGCGGTGCTCTCGCGGACGCTTCTGACCCCCGAGGCGCAACAGGGTATCTTCCGCTACAACGCCGCCGATGGGACGATCCGCACGTTCAATCTGCTGGATCTCGCCCGCGCGAACGGACTGCCGGCGACCGTCGATCCCTACATTGCGAGCCTGTTTCAGCAAGCGAACGCCACCGTTGGCCAAGGGGATCTCGCGCCCGCGACCGCGCTCTACCAGAACACGTTGAGGTTCATCAACCCGGACTCGCCGGATATCAACGTGTACCCTGCCGGGCGGGTGGACTATCAGGTATCACCCTCAGTGGCGGTGCGCGGAATCGTGAATCTGCACTACCGCGATCTGCCGCGCAACCCGCCTTTCCCCGGAATGGAACAGATCAATGGCGGATTCAAGTCGACCTATTACATCGTCTCGGGCGGCGTCGACTGGACGGCCCGTACCAACCTGTTCAACTCGGTAACCGTTGGTATTCAGAGCAATTTCGAGGAGTTCAATCCGGGGAACCGCGGGAACCTGGCCGAGCTCTACACCGGCCCCTTTGGACTGCAGGTGAACATCCCCCCAGCCAATGCGGCTCTTATGTCGTCACCTGTCGCAACCGGCAACATCCTGTCGAATCCCCGCAACAATCCGGTCTACAACGTCTCCAACACGCTGACATGGCTCAAGGGCAGTCACACCTGGACCCTGGGTGGCACCTTTCGCAGGACCTCGGACTACGACAAAGGCGACCTGGCACCGCCCGCTATCACGCTCGGCCTCGCCGGCGGTGACCCGGCTGCGAATGTCATCTCCGTCGCCAACATTCCGGGCCTGCGCGCAAACGATCTCGCGACCGTTCAGAATCTCTACGCCTTGCTCGTAGGCCGCGTGAGCACTGCCTCGGGAACTGCCAACGTCAACCCGGACACCGGAGAGTATGAGGAAATACGAGTCCCGCGCAACGAAGCACAGAACGTCGGCGGACTGTACGCGCAGGACCAGTGGCGTCTGAGCCCGCAGCTGACGATGAACTACGGCTTGCGCTGGGAGTTCACAGGAGCGGTGTACAACCCGAGCGGTGTGTACAGCGGCCCGACCGTCGCAGACCTGTATGGTCCGTCTACGGCGGTGTTCCAGCCAGGGACGCTGAATGGTGTTGCGAACCCCCAGGCCTATCTGCGACCGAAACCATATAAGGGGGATTTCAACAACCCCGGGCCCAACGTCGGCATTGCGTGGAACCCTGAGAAGCCCGACGGCTTCCTCGGTCGTCTGCTCGGCAAATCCGTGTACCGCGGCAACTTCGGCATCAGCTATTACGACGAAGGGTTGATCGCGTTCGAGACCGCAGCCGGCAACGGTCCGGGAGCCACTCAGACCCTGGCTTTGCCGACGGTCACGCCGGGTTCGCTGAATCTGCAAACACCACTGCCGGCATTCACGCAGACCCCGGCGACCTTTTCGTTTCCGGTCCCGATGTCCGGGTTGACCTTCAACCGCAGTTACACAACCTATAGCGAGGACATCAAAACGCCCATGATCGTGAACTGGACGCTCGGCTACCAGCGGGAGCTGTGGCGCAACGCGGCGCTCGAGGTCCGGTACGTCGGAAACCGCGGAAAAAACATCTGGCGGTCCTACGACCTCAACGAGACCAACATCATCGAGAACAGATTTGTGGATGAGTTCCGCAACGCCCAGCGCAACCTGCAAATCAATCTGGCCAACCAGCGGACCGGCTTTGCGAACAACAACCTTCCGGGCCAGGTGCCGCTGCCGATCTTCGAAGCCGCGTTCGGCCCGAGAGGCTCGATGCCGGCCTTGGCCGCGGGTGCCAGCTTCACCAACGCCAACTTCATCACCCAGCTGCAGCAGGGTGAGGCTGGGCGGCTGGCGAACACGCTGGCCGGTTCGGGCGCCAACAACTTCCAGTACACATGTCGGCTGGTCGGCAGCAACCTCCCGGGATGCGCGTCGAGAGGATTTGACGCACCAGGCTCCTACCCCATCAACTTCTTCCAGGTGAATCCGTTCGCGGCGGGGAATTCCGTGCGGCTCCTCGACGACGACGCATCGACGGAGTACGACGCCCTGCAGCTGCAGTTCCGACAGCGGTATCACTCCGGCCTGACGATGACGCTGAACTACACGTACGGCAAGGCTCGGACAGATCGCTACGAAATCAACACCACCACGGTGATGGATTACAGGACGCTGCGCGACAAGAACCTGAATTGGGGGCCGACCGCTTACGATCTGCGACACATCTTCCAGACCTACGGGACCTACGAGCTTCCGATCGGCCGTAATCGCCGGTTCCCCATCAACAACGCCGTGCTCGATCAGATCTTCGGCGGCTGGTCGACGTCCAGCATCATCCGCATTCAGACCGGTCGCCCCTTCCTTCTGGAGAGCGGACGCCAAACCCTGAACCAGGAGGATGCCGGCGTGATCCTGAACGGGATCACTGTCGACGAGCTCCAGAAGATGGTCGGGGTGAGTCCGTCCACGAACGGCTTCGTCTACTATCTCGACCAGCGCCTGATCGGACCGGACGGCCGGGCGAACCCGGCGTTCATTGGCTCCCCCACCGAGCCCGGTCAGCAAGGGCAGTACGTCTACCTCTACGGTCCGAAAATGGTGACGGTCGATATCGGGTTGAACAAGACCTTCCGCCTCGGCGGCGACCGGACGTTCAACTTCGAGGCGTTGTTCATCAACGCCTTCAACCATCGGAATACGGTCGTCGGGGCAGTCAACGGTGCGACGATCAATATCAACCCCACCGACGGGACCTTCGGCCAGACGACCGGCACTTCGACCGGCGCGCGTGAGATTCAGTTCCGGCTGGGAGTGAACTGGTAGCGTTGGTCGCGACACACAGGGGCATCGGCGCGACTCGTTTCCCCAAGGTCGTCGGTCACACTCAGTCCCGGGCCGGACCGAGTCAGGAGTTCAGCAGGCGATCGAAAACCTCAGCCGGGAGTTCCGCCAGTGACCGAACGGAAACGTCGGCTTCCAACGCACTCTGTGGATGCACGCCGATCGTCTTCATCCCGGCTTGCCGCCCGGCCTCGAGGCCGGCCGCAGCATCTTCGACAACGACACAACGCGATGGCGCGACTCCAAGGCGCTCGGCCGCGGTGAGAAAGACCTCAGGGTTCGGCTTGCCTCGGCGGACGTCTTCCGCGGATACGACGACGTCAATCTGATCCTCGAGACCCGCGACCCGCAGCACGACGTCAACATTCGCTCGTGGCGCTGACGATGCAATGGCCTGGAGCCATCGCTCCTGCCGAAGCCTCCGCACCCACTCAACCGCGCCGGGGAGTGCGACGACTCCTTCACGGCGCGCGAGGTCGCGATACATCACTTCCTTGGCATCGCCAACTCGCTGGATACGGTCAGGTGAGGCCGCCGCGCCGAGCCAGGCGCTCAGGATCCGGTCGTTCTTCTGACCAAAGCTATCGAGAAACTGCTGGTACGTCAGGTCAATCCCTTCGGCACCCATCGTCTCGCGCCATGCGCGCCAGTGCTGGTCGCCCGAGTCGACGAGCGTGCCGTCGAGGTCCCACAAGACCGCGCGCAGTGACTTACTTCTGACCGTAATACGCCTTCGGTCCGTGCTTGCGCAGGTAATGCTTGTCGATGAGAAAAGAATCCGGGGGCCTTGCATCGGGGCTCATCGTTCTGGC
The DNA here is from genome assembly GCA_963810305.1 of uncultured Acidobacteriota bacterium. GTDB lineage: Bacteria > Acidobacteriota > Vicinamibacteria > Vicinamibacterales > 2-12-FULL-66-21 > JACDCA01. The sequence continues at coordinate 436,215 of CAWEMY010000011.1, read as the reverse complement.
GCGCCACTCCAGTCGTGCGAGGTATTCCAGCACGCGCGCGTTCTCGATCGCCTTCGCAGCATCGTCTGCCCATGCAAACGGACCATGATTGGCGACGAGCACCGCCGGCACATCCGACGCTGACAATCCGGCGGCAAACGTCTCGACAATCACCAGGCCGGTATTCTTCTCATAGTCCTGCTCGACTTCATCCTGACGCATTGGACGGGTGACCGGGATGTCGCCGCGGAAGTAGTCCGCGTGGGTGGTTCCCATGCAGCGGATCGGCGTCCGCGCCTGCGCAAACGCGGTCGCATACTCCGAATGCGTGTGAACGATCGCGCCGCACTCGAAGGCACGATACAGCTCGAGATGTGTCGGCGTGTCCGACGAGGGCCGCAGCGAGCTGTCGATCACCTGGCCATTCGCCATTGATACGACGACGATCTGCTCTGGCGACAAGGCGTCGTACGAGACGCCGCTCGGTTTGATCGCGAACACACCGGCGGCTCGATCGGCGACCGACAGGTTGCCAAAGGTCCCCATCACGAGCCCGCTCGCGGCCAGCTCCATGTTCGCCTCGAACGCCGTGCGGCGAAGCTGCTCGTGTGTCATCCCTTCGACTCGCTGCTCCGCAGCTCGCTCAGGACAGGCGGCGCCGACACGCGCTCCTTGATCGCCAGCAGCCGCTTCATGACCGTCGCGAGGTCCGCAGTTTCACCCCGCACGCCACCGAACGAATCGTGCAGCTCGCGGTAGATCGAGTGGAGCTCGGTATAGATTCCGTGCGCCTGCGGGTCGGGTGTGAACCGTTTCTCCTTGAGCGTCGTCATCCGGGACTGCGCGTCGGTCCAGCTGTCGTATCCCCCGCTGGCGGTGCCGGCGGTCACGGCGGCGGAAATGGCGGCGCCGAGCGCGGGAGTCTGCGGCGATCCGGCAATCAGCATCGGCTGGCCGATGACGTCCGCGTAGATCTGCATGAACACATCGTTTTTTTCGGCGATACCGCCGCAGCAGACGACCCGGTCGATCGGCACGCCGTAGTCGCGAATCCGTTCGATGATCGTCCGCGCGCCGAACGCCGTCGCTTCGATCAGTGCGCGGTAGATCTCGGCGCGGGTAGTGTGAAGGGTCTGGCCGACAAGCAGCCCGGTGAGCCGCGTGTCGACCAGGACGGTGCGGTTGCCGTTGTTCCAGTCGAGCGCCAGCAGCCCCGATTCCCCCGGACGCAGTTTCGCCGCCTCGGTCGAAAGCTGCGCGTGCATCGCGTCGCCACCCCCGCACACGCGCTCGACCCACCAGTTGAGAATGTCGCCGACGGCGGACTGCCCCGCTTCGATCCCGAAGAATCCGGGCATGATCGAGCCGTTGACGATGCCGCAGATCCCTGGGATATCGGCGATGCGATCGGCCGACGGCGCGACCGCGCAATCACAGGTGGACGTGCCGATGATCTTGACCAGCGTCCCGGTGGTGATGCCGGAGCCCACGGCGCCGTAGTGTGCGTCAAAGCCCCCCATCGCAATCGTGATACCGGGACGAAGACCGAGCGTCGACGCCCATTCATGCGAGAGCGTTCCGGCAGGACGTCCCGGTGGATGCGCCTTGTCGTAGAGGCGGTCGCGGAGCTCGGCCAACTTCGGATCGAGCCGGGCGAGAAACGCTTTCGACGGCAGGCCTCCCCATCCATCGGAATACAGCGCCTTGTGACCGGCGGCGCAAACGCAGCGGACGATGTCGCGCGGGTCGCGGACGCCGGCGAGGACGGCGGGGACGAAGTCGGCCAGCTCCACCCACGACACCGCCGCATCGAAGACATCCGGCGCGACGTTCAGGCAATGCCAGATCTTCGACCACCACCACTCAGAGGAGTACGTGCCGCCGATCGGCGCGAGATACTCCGGCGCGTGCATGGCGGCGGTTTCCGTGATGCGCGCCGCTTCAACTGCCGACGTGTGGTCCTTCCACAGCCACGCGTGCGCTGCGAGATTCTTGTTCCACACCGGATCGAGCGCCAGCGGACGCGCCTGGCCGTCGAGCGGCAGCGGGGTCGACCCGGTGGTGTCCACACCGATGCCGATTACACGATCTGCAGCGAAACCGGACGTCCGCCCCGCTTCGGCCAGCGCGCCGGTGACTGATGCGCGCAGGCCGGCAACGTAGTCCGCGGGATTCTGCCGCGCCAGATGCGGATCACCGGGGCTGAGGAGCACACCGCGGTCGCCGCTCGGATAGTCGAAGACGCTGGTGCCGATCACGGAACCATCGGCAGCGTCCACGACAATGGCGCGGACGGAGTTGGTGCCGAAGTCGATGCCTATGCTGAAGGAGCGCATCGAACCGAGGTTCACCCGACGAGGATCGGCGAAACGACGTCGAGAACGTCTGGTCCCGTTCCCGCCTGGCGCGCCTTGTCGAGCGCGGGCTGCTGCGCGACGACGCGGACGGCCTTCAATGAGAGGTTCGCGAAGTTGATCATGCTCCGCTCGATGGCGCGAGTCGGATCTTCCCGGTAGGTGAACTGGTCCTGGCTGTACCACCCCTGATAGTTCCGCAGGAAGGTCGTGTAGAGATACTCGACCGACTCCGGTATCGAGACGGTGCCGAACATCAGGTCCTGATCGTTGCGCCCCTGGCGGGCGTCGTTGATGTCGAACTTGTGGACCGGCACTCCGGCAAACGCGGCAAGGTCGCACGAGGTCGACGCAGTGGTCGCCTCCATTTTCTGATGGCCGTAGTCGATGGTCAGGCCGCAGTTGTTGCCGCCGCAGGCCGCGTTCACCTTCTGCGCCACGAGAATCGCCGACGCGGCCGTCGGGATGATCATGTAGAGCTCCCGCGGCTCGTACGGCTTCGGCTCGATCGCCAGCTTGATTCCATACTCGAGACACTTGCGATTGACGGCGATCAGCGCCTCGGCGAACCACTCGATCGACTGGCGGTAATCGATCTGGAAGTGGTAATCGGCCCCGTCGGATCCAGGCCACACGCTCAGGACGGGGATCTTCATCGCCCGGCAGATCTCGACCCCTTTGAGGATCTCCTCGAGCGCGGCCTGGCGCAGCGCCGGATCGGGATTACACGGTCCGCCGAGCCGGAACTTCGGATGCGTCCAGGTGTTGATATTGCACGCGGGGACACTCATGCCGAGCTCGGCGAGAAAACCGTTCTGAGCGCGCTCGATCGCCTGGTAATCCAGGTCTCCGTTGAGTGATTTCTCGAAGACGCTCTGGTGGATTTCGATCGCGTCGACGCCGGCCGCTTTGGTACGGCGGCACTGAGCTTCGAAGTCACTGCGAAAGTCGGGATCGTCGGAGTGATAACCGGGAGGGGCGAACCGGTCGCAGAAATCACCGGCCGACCAGTGCCCGACGCTGATCCTGATCCCCATCGTGGTGAGGAATTCGATCGACGGCGGCACGGTCGAGATAGCCGGGCCGGCTCGCGGCATACGCCAGCTGGTCGGCTGAGAAACGGGTCATCAACTCCTCCGCGGTGCGCACGAAACAGGGGCATCGTAGCACGCAGGCCGGGACTGAAAATTGCTTGCATTCCGGCCGATGTAAGCGTTACCATCCCGGCCGGATTGTAATCGCTTACAGAGCTGCGGCCTGGGATGGCCACGAGCCGCGCCCGTCGGTCAAGGAACAAACAGGAGGCGGTGTGGTATGAAACAGCGACGTATTGGCGCGCGACTGTGGAGCAGCCTGTTCGGATGTCTTTTACTCAGTCTGTGCCTCGTCCCCACAGCCTGGGCACAGCAGACGCTGGGTTCCGTCAGCGTCACCGTCGTGGATCCCAGCGGCGCGGCGGTTCCCGGGGCGACTTTGACCCTGACGGACGTCGCCACCAATGACGCCCGCACCGCAGTCACCCAGGAGGCGGGCAACCACACCTTTGTGAACCTCAATTTCGGCGCGCACAAGCTGACCGTGGCCCTGCAAGGCTTCGCGACGCAGAGCTACGACGTGGTGGTGCAGTCCGCTCGTACCACGGATGTGAAGGCCACGTTGAAGGTCGGCGCCATGGAAGAAGTCGTCGAGGTGTCGGGCGGGGTGGCGCTGGTGGAGAGCTCGACCAACGCGATCAACACGACGATCGACATGAAACAGATCGAAGATCTGCCCCTGGCCGGCCGCAACATCAACCAACTGTCGCGGTTGACCGCCGGCTACAACGGCACCTGGAACGGGCTGCCAACGTTTGCGCAGAGCAACTCGATAGACGGCATCGTCGGCAACACCAACCGCTGGCGCTATCAGACCTCCGACAGCGCCGCAGTCCATCGCGGTCACGCCGCGCTTGGAGAACATCGCGGAAATGGTGGTCAGTGCTGATCAGATCGACATGAACCAGGGCTTCGGCAGCTCCAGCATGACGATCACGTACGTCACCCGCCGTGGCACCAACCGATTCAGTGGCCGGCTGTATGAGGGCTTCCGGGCTCAACTCTTTGACGCCAAGGACTGGAACAGCACGGTGAAGCCCAAGTACCACCGGAACGACTTCGGCGCCAGTGTCGGCGGTCCTATCATGAAGGACAAGCTGTTCTTCTTTGCCAGCATGGCCGCGTTGGACATACCCGGCGGCACCAGCAGGACGCAGAACTTCCTCTCCGACGCCGCGAAGCAGGGCGTCTTCACCTACGCCAACGGCGCTCAGGCAAATCTCTTCAGTATCTTTGCCGCGCACAACGCGGCGAACGGCACGTCGTTTCCTGGGTCCACCTCACAGATCAATCCGATGACGGCCGCGCGCATCGCGGCCGTGGACGGCTATCGGCAGAATGCCGGCGGCCTGGCTTTGCCGTCGGCGCAGCCGACCGATCCGAATCTGCGCACCTGGGAGTGGATGCGCGAGAATTCGAATCGGACCTACTACCCGACGATCCGGGTGGATTCCAACCTGTCGGAGCGTTGGCGCCTGAACGTGGCGATCAACCAGACGAAACAGGATTCGCCCTACTCCAACCCCGATTTTTGGCCAGGGGATGGCCGCGCCGCGAAGGGCAAGAGCAACAATGCGACCGCGTCGCTCGGGGTGCAGACCCTCATCTCACCCACCCTGATCAACGAGTTCAGGGGCGGGTGGCTGTACACGGCCCAGTGGTTTGGCATTGATGGACCCAAGGACTACCGTACCAACCCGACCATCAACTACGGTTACGGGAACTACAACGACAGCTGGACTATTGGGAACTCCCGTTATCAGCCCAACTTCAGCGTGTCCAACACCACGACCTGGACGAAGGGTTCCCATTCGGTGAGGTTCGGCGGCAACTGGTATCGCGAAGTGAATAAGTACTGGGATTCGGACCGTTGGGTACACCAACGTAACTCTCGGTCTGGTCGCAAGGCGATCCGGCGCGGGAGGTCCTGACCAGAGAGGCCATTCGGGCGGCGGCAGGTCCGGGGGCTCCCTTGCCGACCGATGCCGAATGGGCCCAAGCCCGGTCGCTCTACGCCATGTTGGCCGGGCGGATTTCCAACTTCAATGGCCGTCACCCCTATCGACTCTACTACCGGCAGCTATGCGGTTGGAAACACGCCGGACCCGGGCGGGGTCGCGCAAAATCACGCTCTACGAACTGCTGAAGTCCTGGGGGCTGTTCGTCCAGGACTCCTGGAGGATGAAACCGAACCTGACCGTCAACATGGGCCTGCGCTGGGACTTCGTCTCGCCCAACAAGGACCAGCTCGGGAAGTATCACTCGATGAGGCCCGAGGATGTATACGGCCCGACCGCCGTCGGCCAGCTCTTCAACCCCGGCCCGCAGTCGCTGACCGGAACCTTTGATCCGGTGTTCGTGACCCGCGAAGCTTCCCACGGGGCCTACAACGTCACGCCTCAGCCGTCGGCCGGCCTCGCGTGGACGCCGCGCTCCGATGGCTCGTTCATCGAGCGGATGTTGGGTGGCGACAAGTCGGTGCTGCGGGGCAGCTATTCCTTCCGGCGATTCACCATGCCGCAGCAGTTCATCTGGGACCATGGCTCCTCGTTTGGCAGAGCGTTCTTCCAGAAGTTCAATTCAAGTCCCGGTATCACCGCCGCACCCGGACGGTTCCAGCCGGGCAGCATCGTGCTCGGCCAGGCGCGGCTGGCTGCCGCAATCATGCGCCACACTCATCCGCTCCGCCGTGTTTCGTCTACAGCCCGGAGCAGTACGCCGACGTCGTTCACTTGACGGAATCAACCTTCCAAGAAGGCGCTGTCTCAGGCATGACCGACGGACATTCGCCAGCCCTACGCTTCGTCCTGGACCGTGGGCATTCAGCGGGACCTGGGCGGGCAGCGAGCGATCGAGGTTCGCTATAACGGCAATCGCACGCGGCAGCAGTGGCTCGCGCACAATATCAATGAGGTCAACATCTTCGAAAACGGCTTCCTTGATGAATTCAAGAACGCCCAGAGGAACTTGGCCATCAACCAGGCGGCCGGCGTGACGTCCTTCGCCAACCGCGGCCTGCCGGGGCAGGTGGACCTCCCCATCTTCACCGCGACGGGCATCCCGTTCACCAACACAGCCGCCATCAACAACCTGCAGAACGGCGCGGCCGGCACCCTGGCCAACACGTTGGCGACCAACCGCGACTTCGCCTGTTCGATGTTTGGCTCGGCAATCCCGGCGTGCGGCGCCGGCGCCGGCCCGGGCAAGGGTTATCCCCTCAACTTCTGGAGGGCGAACCAATTCGCCACTGGCGCGGCCTCGCTGATGGACGACAGAGGCTTCTCCAATTACCACGGCCTGCAGGTGGAGTTCCGTCAGCGCAACTGGCACGGCATGTCGCTGAACGCGAACTACACCTTGAGCAAGACCATGGCCATTGCGACCCAGGGGGGAGACTTTACGGCCGCCTATACCGAGTTCTCAAACCGCGACCTCATGCTCAGCTACGCGCCTGCCATCACCGACCGGCGCCATGTGCGTCCACGTGAGCGGCACCTACGACCTGCCCTTCGGCAACGGCCAGGCGGTGGCTGAACGATGGAATACTCGAGAAGATCGCGGGTGGCTGGACGGTCTCCACGATCGTCACGTTCCAGAGCGGCACCCCCTTCCGGATTGGAGGGAACAACAACACCTTCAACAACCTGCGCGACGGCGGCCTGAGGCTGAACGGCATCACGCCGCAGGACATTCAGGATCGCATCGGCCTGTACCGCGACGCTGCGGGACTGTTGTACTACCTGCCGCCAGACTGGATCGCCCAGGTCAAAGCCGATGGAACCATCGCCTCCAATAAGGAGCCGGGAACCTGGGGAGAGATTTTCTACCTGCATGGACCGCACCAGACCTTTACGGATATAGGGATCTCGAAGGCGGTGAACATCACCGAGCGCGTTCGGTTCAAGTTCCAGACGGAAATACTCAACGCCTTCAACCACCCGACGTTCTGGCAGGGCACAACCGGCATCGCCAACTTCGAGGCGACCGGGTTCGGCCGCGCCAGCATCCAGACAGCCACCTCGCGCCGCATCGAGTTCCGGGCGAACATCGAATTCTGATACGGCTCTAGGAACCAGGATAGACGTTCACTCCCAACCTCCAACTTCCAATTCCCGGACGCGCCGTTTGGGAGTTGGCGGTTGGGTGTTGGGAGTTTTAGTATCCAGCTAAGGATTCACCATGCAACGACACCTGATTCTCGGCACCGCGCTCGCGATCGCGACTGCCGGTCTGACCACGCTCGCCAGCCAGTCGCGCCCCGACTACCCCTACAAGCCGGTACCGTTCACCAGGTGCATCTGAACGACGTGTTCTGGGCGCCGCGGATCGAAACGAATCGGAAGGTCACGATCCCGTCGGCGTTTCAGCAGTGCGAGCGCACCCAGCGCGTCTATCACTTCGAGCGCGCGGCCAAAGCGCTCCGCGGTGAGAAGCTCGAAGACACGCGCCCCCCGGGCTACCCGTTCGACGACACCGACCTGTACAAGGTCATTGAAGGCGCGTCTTACACGTTGAACGTCTATCCCGATCCGAAGCTGGACGCCTATGTCGACGGTCTGATTGCGAAGATCGCCGCCGCGCAGGAGCCGGACGGCTACATCTACACGACGCGAACGATCAACCCGAAGGAACCGCACCGCTGGGCGGGCCCGGCGCGCTGGGTCCTCGAGCGCGACGACAGCCACGAGCTCTACAACCTCGGACACTTGTTCGAGGCGGCCGTTGCCCACCATCTCGGCACCGGAAAGACCTCGCTGTTGAACGTCGCCACCAAGGCCGCGGACCTCCTCGTCCAGACGTTCGGTCCCGGTAAACGCTCGACATGGCCGGGCCATCAGATCACCGAGATGGCACTGGTCCGTCTCTATCGCGTCACCGGCAAGGAGGAGTATCTGAACCTGGCGAAATTCTTCCTCGATGAGCGCGGTCCCGGGCCGGATCCCGCGAGCCCCACCCAGTTTCCCAATGGCGAACGCGCCAATCCGCGCGGCCTCGATTACAACCAGGCGCAGCAGAAGGTCGCGAATCAGACCGAACCGGTCGGTCATGCCGTCCGCGCGATGTACATGTATGCCGGCATGGCGGACGTCGCGGCGCTCACGAACGATCAGTACATCCGCAACGCCGGCGACAAGATCTGGGAGAACCTGACGAGCAGCAAGCTGTATCTGACCGGCGGCGTCGGCGCGGCGGGAGGGCACGAAGGCTTCGGCAAGCCGTACGAGCTACCGAACATGCAGGCCTACAACGAAACCTGCGCGTCGATCGGCATGGACTACTGGAACCATCGGCAGTTCCTGCTCCACGGCGACTCGAAGTACATCGACATCATGGAGCGCACGCTCTTCAACGGCCTCATCTCCGGTGTGTCGCTCGACGGCAAGACCTTCTTTTATCCGAATCCGCTCGAATCGAACGGCCAGCACGCGCGCAGCGAATGGTTCGGTGTCGCCTGCTGCCCCGGCAACATCACGCGCTTCATGGCCTCCGTCCCCGGCTACATTTACGCGACGAAGGGGGACAACGTCTATGTGAACCTCTACGCCGGCGGCACGGCGGACGTCGAGACCCCCGGCGGCAAACTGAAAGTCGTCCAGGAGACGCGCTATCCGTGGGACGGTGCGGTGAAGATGACCGTGACGCCCGACAAGGCGCGCCGGTTCGCCTTGAACATCCGTATCCCCGGCTGGGCTCGCAATGAGCCGGTGCCGAGTGATCTCTACCGCTTCATGGATAAGGACACATCGGCGGCAACGATCACGGTCAACGGCGCAAAGGTGCCGATGAATCTGGACAAGGGGTACGTCACGATCAATCGGTCGTGGAAGCCCGGTGACGTCATCGACGTTGAATCTCCCGATGCCGGTCCGGCGGATCATCGCCAATCCGAATGTCGAGGCCGACCGCGACCGCGTCGCGCTTCAGCGGGGGCCGATCGTCTACGCCGCCGAGTGGGTCGACAATCCCGGTGGCAAGACCCGGAACATCGTCCTGCCCGACGCCAGCAGGCTGGAGACCGAGTTCCGCGCCGACCTTCTCAACGGCGTCCAGGTGATCAAGGGGCGGTCGGTCGGATTGGCCACAACAGAGACGGGCACAATTACCCGGACCGAACAGGACTTCATGGCAATCCCCTATGCGACCTGGGCGAACCGCGGTCGCGGACAGATGAACGTCTGGATGGCGCGTACCGAGGCCGCTGCCCGCCCGACGCCTTATCCGACTGTCGCGACGTCCAGCACAGTGACCGCCTCCCCTCCGCAGCAGGGCCGCGGCAAGAACGTGCGTCCGATCATCGACGGTGAGGAGCCGAGGAATTCCGCTGAAGCCGGATCCTATTTCGACTGGTGGCCGGTGCAGGGTTGGAGTTCGGCGTGCGAGCAACCGCCCGCTCAGGGTCAACGACGCGCAGTGCAGCAAGGGTGAGTGGATCGAGATGACGTTCGCGAAGCCTGCGACCGTGTCGCAAACCGAGATCTACTGGTTCGACGACGCGGCCAATCGCGGCGGCGTGCGCGTCCCCGCTTCCTGGAAGCTGCTGTACAGGGACGGCGAACAGTGGAAGCCGGTGGAAACTGCTGACGGATTTGGTGTCACCAAGGACGCATGGAACAAGATCACTTTCACGCCAGTCACGACCAGCGCGCTGCGACTCGAGGTCGTGATGCAGCCCGGCGTTTCCGCGGGGCTGCAGGAGTGGAAGGTCAAGTAATGCGCTGGCTCGCGCTGACGCTCGTCGCCGCGGCTCTGGCCCTTGCCGCCTCATGGGCCCCGGCGATCAGCCCGCCGGTACGTGTCACATACGCCGCATCGTTCGATGTCTCCCCGGCGCTGACCTCACTCGACGGCAACGCCTCGGCGCAACGGCCGGAGCTCGTGCAGGCGCGCGTCGGAGCCCCGGCGTTTCCGCCAGGTAATCCAGCAGGCGCCGCGATCGAGCAAACCTCGCATGGGTCCGGGCCGCCAGCGCAGCTCGTGGCGAGCTTCGACGGCCTCGGCGTCGGCTTCACCGGCCCCAGCGGCCCGTCGACAGGTGGGAACCCGTCTGACAACAGTCTCGCGGTCGGACGAGACCACATCATGCAGACCGTGAACTCGCAGACTCGCCGTGTTCAGCAAGAAAGGGCGGAAGTTCGACGTCACCGGCACGGTGCTGTACGGAGCCGTGCCGAACAACACGGTGTTCAAAGGATTCGGCGGGACGTGCGACGCACGCAACAACGGCGATACCGTCGTCCGCTATGACCAGCTTGCCGATCGATGGCTGATCGTGATGCCGATCTTCCGTCGCGCGGCTGTGCGGCCCGATCAACCGCCGCCGTGGAAGCCCGGCAGCCACGGTCTACAGCAGTCCGCCAGGGATCACCGGACAACCGGGTCGCCGCGCCCCGCTGTTCGTGCCGCCGCCCCCTCCACCGGAAGACCCGACGGCAGCGGGCCGAGGAGCTCAACGGGGCCAGCGCGGGCAGGGCCCGCCGCCGGAGCAGGGTCCCTATTCGATGTGCTACGCGATCAGCGCAACACCGGATCCGCTCGGGCCGTACTACCGCTACGAGTTCCTCAGGCCGCTCTTCCCGGACTATCCGCGTCCGGCCGTGTGGCCGGACGGCTACTACGTCCCGACGAGCACGAGCGATGACTTCGTCGAGAAGCAAGCCTGCGTCGTCGATCGAAACCGAATGCTCAAGGGGGAGCCCGCTTCCGAGCAGTGTGTGGTGATCGACGGGGTGAACTTCCTGAACAACGCCGACCTCGATGGCAAGACGCTGCCGCCCGCCGGGGCCCCGAACATCATGATGGCCGCCGGGGGCACGCAGTTGAAGGGGGACTTCAAAGACGATGGGGTCTACGTGTGGCAGTTCCACGTCGACTGGAAGAACCCTGAGCGGACGAAGGTGTCGGGACCTGAAAAGATCGCTGTGGCCCCGTACCACTATCTGTGCAACGGCCAGTTGAGCAACTGCGTGCCGCAGCCTGGTGCCGAGCGGCGGCTGGACGCGCAGGGTGACAAGATCATGGCCCGGCTCGTCTACCGTCGCGTCGGGCGAACCGAATCGCTCGTCGCGGTGCACTCCGTGAACACCGAAGCGGCCGCCGGCGGCGTCCGCTGGTATGAGTTCAGGGTCAATGACGATCGAACCGTCAAATTGCATCAGCAGGGGACCTACGCCCCCGACGGCTTCTATCGCTGGATGGCGAGCCCCGCGATCGACAAACGCGGGAACATCGGTATTGGCTACTCGTTCGGCGGCACGCCGCATTTCGCCGGCCAGCGGTTTGCCGGACGCCTTGCCTCGGATCCGCCAGGCAAGTTGTCGCTGCGGGAGACCATCCTCATCGAGGGAGAAGCCGCGCAGACCAACACCAGCCGCTGGGAGGATTACTCGCAGACGGCGATGGATCCGAACGACGACTGCACGATCTGGTACGTCGGCGACTACTACAAGAAGGGGGCGACCAATTACTCGACGCGCATCGGCGCGTTCCGGATGCCGGGGTGTAAATAGGGGCTGGGGGCTGCGGGATGCGGGGCGGGGCTGGGAACGCTACTTCACCAACGCCAACATCTTGTCGCGCACAATTGGCCACGCCGTTGATGTAGGAGCGATGACCTCGAAATGTCCGCCGGGCACCTCGATCACTTCGATGGGGTCTCCGGCCTTCATCGCGGATGCCTTGTACGCATCGCGTGATCTCGGCGGCATGACTCCATCGTCGGCGCCGACGATCAGCACCTGCCGCACGCCGAGCGGCAGCAGTTCCGCGGGTGACCCTTGCGCATAACGATTCGCCACGGCGTCGGGACTACCGCCCATCAGTTGTTCGACCACATTCGCTGCCGCAAAGGCCCCCCGCCTGGCCGTAGAAATCCCGAAGGTCTCCCGGGCCGCCGAGCGCGACGGCAGCGCGTAGCGGCAGCGGGGTCGCGCGGTAGACCTGGCTATCCTTCGCGAGGCGGCCTCTTGCCGCGGCCCACAACGCGAGGTGCGCGCCGGCGGAGTGACCGATGGTGACAACGCGCGAGAGATCGATGGGATGCTCACGGGAGATGAACCGAACCCGGTCGACGGCATCTGCGACATCGGTGAACGTGCCCGGCCATCCGCCACCGGGATTGTCGACGCGCCGGTATTCGATGTTCCACGTCGCAATCCCCGCATCGCGAAGCGCGTCGGCGAGCGCGGAGGTGTTCTGAAGCGTCGCACCTGGAGACCCAGCAGCCGCCGTGAATGACGACGGCGAGAGGAAAAGGTCCGCTACCGCGTGGCAGACGCAACTCGCCGAACTGGTGAGGATCCGCGCCATACGAGATCCGCGCATCCGCCGGCTTGGACGGCAGCCTGTTGACGTCCGCGGGACTCAGCCGCTGCGCCACCGGCAGCGCTGCACCAAAGGTGAGAATGACCGCGAGTGCCGGGACGACAGCGGACCTGGGTGATCGCATGCGGCTGATAGTACGCTTAACGGCGATGGAGTATCGACAACTCGGTCGGACGGATATGCGCGTCTCGGCAATCAGCTTTGGCGCCTGGGCGATCGGCGGGTTCTGGGGCGAGGTCGACGACGAGCAGTCGATGCGTGCGCTGCATGCGGCGATCGACAGCGGCGTCAACTTCATCGACACCGCCGACGTCTATGGCGATGGCCGCAGCGAGCGGCTGATCGCGCGCCTGAAACGCGAACGTCCGGGTGACAGGATCTGGATCGCGACCAAGGCCGGGCGTCGATTGCCGCAGCAGACGTGCGAAGGCTATACGCGCGAGAATCTCACCGCGTGGGTCGAGCGCAGCCTTCAGAATCTCGAGACCGACGCGATCGACCTGCTGCAGCTTCACTGTCCGCCGTCGGAGCTCTATCGGCAGGATGACGTCTTCGGGATCCTCGATGACCTGGTGAGCGCCGGAAAGCTGCGCTACTACGGCGTCAGCGTCGAGACCGTGCAGGAGGCGCTCGACGCGATGCGGCATCCCAACGTCCAGAGTATCCAGATCATCTTCAACATGTTCCGCCTGAAGCCTGCGGAGCAGGTGTTCCCCATCGCCAGAACCAGGCAGGTCGGGATCCTTGCGCGTGTCCCGCTGGCGAGCGGCATGCTGACCGGCAAACTCCGGCGAGATTCGGTGTTTGCCCCGGACGATCACCGGAACTTCAACCGCGAGGGTCAACTGTTCGACAAGGGGGAAACGTTCTCCGGAGTGCCGTATGACGTCGGCCTCGGAGCCGTCTCGCGTCTGAGAACGCTCGTGCCGCCCGGCGCCACGCTGACCCAGCTCGCGCTGCGCTGGATCCTGATGTTCGACGCCGTGACCTGCGCCATTCCCGGAGCGAAGACCGAGGAGCAGGCGCGCGACAACGCCGCCGCCGCATCGTTACCGCCCGCTGGACGACGAGACGATGAACGAGGTGCGCACGATCTACGACGAGTACATCCGTCCGCACGTGCACGCGCAGTGGTAGGGGTCAGATCTTGTTTCTTGCAGGTTTGTAGCATTGCGAGGACACATACGTAGCGTCATCGCGAGAGGACAAACCTGCAAGAAACAAGATCTGACCCCTCGTCCCCCTACTTCAGCGTGACGTGCAGGTAGACCGAGTTGCGGCCGTAAGTTTCGTAGAACGGTTTCAGCGTAGCGCCATCGACGCTGAAACGTAGCGTCGCCGGATCCCCGGTGATCGACTTGCCGATGTCGCGCGCATCGAGCGTCACCTGCCGCCAATCGGTCCTCGGGCCGGACTCTTCGGCCGCGAGCAGCACGGGACCGTAGAAGATACTGGCGACGTTCGGCTGGTCGACGACCGGATCCAGGTAGAAGTGGAACGGCATCCTCAACTCGATCGTCTGATTCGCGCGCCAGTTCCTGCCGAGCGTCACGTAGCTCCCTGGCACTCCCTTGACCTGCTGCGCCCGCCCGTCGATCTTCACGAAGAAACCTCGGCTCGCCCAGCGCGGCACGCGGACCTTCAGATCGAATGCCCCTGCCGATCCTTTGATGACGAGACGCGTGGTATCCGCATAGGGAAAGTCGGTCGACTGCTGCACCACGACGTTCCGCTCACGCCAGGTGAGCGTTGAGGGCACGAACAGATTGACGTAGAGCGTCTTGTTGTCGGCGCTCCTGAAATAGATCGTGTCCTGAAGCTTGGTGTTGCTCTCGAGCGCCGTGCCGTTGCAGCAGGTGAAGCCGTTCATGTTCGCGTTGCCGAACCGCTTCTGCGCGCCGGGCTCGAGCGGGACGTGATAGGTGTTGGCCGGACTGTCTTCAGCGACCGAGGCCAGGATGTGGTTATAAAGCGCCCGCTCGTAGTGATCCATGTACTTGGCCGTCTGGTCGTACATGAACAGCTGCCGCTCCAGCTTGAGCAGGTTGTAGGTGGCGCAGGTTTCGTTCTGCGCGCCGGGGTTGAACCCGTTCGCCCACAATGTGTCCGGCTGCGCGGTGAAGCATTCGCCGTTGTTGGGATTGCGCGCACCGGCCACCCCGCCAATGCTGTACATGTAGCTCCGGTTCACGATGTCCCAGAAGTTCGCGGCAATCAGGTAGTACGGCATCTCCTGCGTATTCCGGAACGTTTCGAGCGCACCGGTGATCTGCGGGATGTGCTGGTTGGCATGTCTGCCGCGAATCGTGTCCACGTTCCTGGCCAGGCCGTGCTCGCGGTTTGAATTCCCGTAGAAGAAATTCGTGTTGTCGAAGAGCTTCGCGCACTCGAGGAATCGCTTGTCGCCAGTCAGCCTGAAGAGACGCGCCATGACTTCATTCATGCCGCCATACTCGCCGGCGATATACGTGCTCCACATCTTGATCCGCGTCTCGTCGGGGAGCGCCTTGAGCCTCGCGTGGGTCCATGCACCCATGCCCTTGGCGATCTCGAGCGCTTTCTCATTGCCGGCGACCTCGTAGCTGTCGAGCAGTCCCGCAAGGATCTTGTGCAGCGTGTAGTACGGGGCCCAGATCTGCGTGTCACGCGTCCCGTAGGTCGCCCCCTTTTCGAGCATGATGAATTGATCCGGCGGGTAAGCGCTGATGAACCCCACTCCCCAGTTCCAGTAGTCCGCCCGGATCGCGCCGGCGCGGAGATTCGAGTCGTAGCCGGTGCGACCCTGTCCCGGCGGAACCGCGGTCGGATCTGCAACCGCCGGCCCGCCTTCCTTCTCGGGCCTGCCCGACTTGCGCGACAAGTCGTACAGCGTGTCGATCAGGTAGTTCATCTTTTGCAGGAAGCTGGCGCGCAGCGCTTCGTCGTAGGTCGTGCTCGCGTACGCCTGCGCAATGGCTGACAGGTAGTGGCCGCTAGCGTGTCCTCGCAACCGGGTCGTCTGGTTGTCCCATCCTTCGAGCTGCTTCGCGCCCGCGGGCTGCGGCTGTCCGAAGGCGTCCCTGAAGTTGTAGAGGAAGCTGTCGGGATTGCTGCTCGCGAGGCCGCGAATGAACTTGTCGCGGTTCCTTATGAACGGTGTCTCGCGTCCCTTGGTGTCGCGCTCGAGCACCACGTCGCTGAGAGAAAAAGCCTCGACAAGGCGGCTGGGCGGGGTGATCGTCCCCATGGGCACTTTGACGATTACAGTTGCCTTGGGCTCGAACGCCGTGCCCGGCACTTTCGCTGTCACGGAGTAGGTGCCCGGCTTCATCACATCGCTGTTGTCCGCTGGCGCCGGCCAGATCACGCGGACTTCCGGCCCCTTCTCTTTGCCGCGGTAGACAGCCGGGACCGTATACGGCAGCCGCGGCAATGTGCCGACTGTCGTTTCTACCGTGATGTCGGGGACGCGCGCCAGCCTCGACGCCAGGGGGGATTCCTTCGGAATCGCGGCAGTTGAAATCTCCGGCGGCGGCGCTCCGCGCCCGCGGGTCGTTTGACGTCCGGACAGCGCATTGTTCCGGATCGCTGCGACCTGCTCGGCTGTCAGCGCGATGCGATATATCCTCAGGTCCCGCAGCCTGGCATGAAGCGTTGCCGCAGCATCCTCCTGAGCGCGGCCGACGAACAGGCGTGTTGCCTTGATCGTGGCCGAGACATTCGAAGCCTCCGCCGCCCTCACACCATCCACATATGTCGTTAACACGCGGCGTGCCGGATCCACCACGATGGCGACGTGCGCCCATTGGTTCTCGACGAGTGGTTTGGCTGCAGCCTCTCCGCGAGTGCCGCCAGCGACGACCGCCGCGCGAAAACCGTCGCGGCTTGCGACCGCGGAAAGCCGATTTGCGGTGTCAGTGCCGAAATCGAAAAAGGGCCCGGATGCTCCGGTCGGCAGAAACAACCAGCCAGTCACGCTGATCGCGTCGACGTCCGCCAGCGCCGCGGCAGGAATCTCGAGATGGCTGCCGTCGCCGGTCAGCAGGAGGACGTTGCGGAACTGCGGGTCCTCGACGAACTCCCCCTTGCCGCGCAGCGTCGCATGAAAGTTGTTTCTGGACGAGTCTTCAGCGTTCGCATTGAGGACGTATCGCGCTGACAGAGCAGTTTCACCGATGCCGTCGAGGAACTGATCGCCACCCTGACCCTGATCGGTCGTTGTGCTGGCGAGGGCGAGGAGCAACGCCGCAGCGATCGCCGCCAGCCGTGTCACTTCGCTACTCCGAACGTGAACACCGTGCGCGTCTGGTACTCCGCTCCAGGCCGGAGCGTTGTCGATGGGAAGTTCGGCTTGTTCGGCGAGTCGGGATAGTGCTGCGTTTCGAGGCAGAACCCGGTCCGCTGCGCGTAGACGGCGCCCGCCTTGCCCTTGAGTGTCCCATCCAGGAAGTTGCCGGCGTAGAACTGAATCGCCTGGCTCGGTGGTCGCGATCTCGAGCGTGCGTCCGGTCTTCGGCTCGATCACGCGTGCGGCGAGCTGGAGACCCGTCCCCTTCTGGTTCAGCACCCAGTTGTGATCGTAGCCCTTGCCCGCCTTCAACTGCGGATGATCGTTGTTGATTCGCGCGCCGATTGCCGTCGGCTTGCGAAAGTCGAACGGCGTACCGGTAACCGGCGCAAGTTCTCCGGTCGGGATCAGCGTGTCGTCGACCGGTGTGTACCGGTCCGCATTCAGCATCAGTTGATGGCCGAGGATGTCGCCGGACGCCTGACCGGCGAGATTGAAATAACTGTGCTGCGTCAGATTGACCGGCGTCGGCTTGTCGGTACTGGCCCGGTATTCGACAACCAGTTCGTTGGCGTCGGTCAGTGTGTAGGTGACACGCACGCGAAGGTTTCCCGGATAGCCTTCTTCGCCGTCGGGGCTCGTCCTCGTAAACGCGATCGCGTTGCTGCCGCTGACCGGCTCCGCGGTCCACAGCGACCTTGTCGAACCCCTTGATGCCGCCGTGCAGATGGTTTGGCCCGTTGTTGGTCGCCAGCTTGTAGGTCTTGCCCTCAAGGACGAACTGTCCTTTGCCAATCCGGTTGCCGTAACGGCCAATGATCGCGCCGAAGAACGGATGGTCTTTAAGATAGCCGTCGAGGCTTTCGAACCCGAGGACGATGTCGTCGAGACGCCCGTTGCGGTCCGGCACACGCAGCGAGGTGATTATTCCGCCGTAGCTGATCGCCTTGACCTCGAGGCCGCGCGCGTTGGTCAGCGTGAACTGTTCCACCGGTTTGCCATCCGGCATGGTACCGAACGGGGCACGCTGCGGCGAGCTCGCCCCCTTACCGATCTGCGAAATGACGATGAACGGGACGAGCAGCAGGAGGCTTCTGGCGGGCATATTGCGCCGCAGCCTACCATGCATTTGGAGGTTTTTCCTAGGGTGTAAGCGATTACTGCGCGTGCGGGGCGCGTAGTACATGTGCGCCCCATGTCGGCGTCAACTCCTAACTTCCAACTCCTAAATGCCAAAAAGTTGCCCTGATTGGAGCGTTTAGGAGTTAGGAATTAGGCGTTAGGAGTTTTCATGATGCGGCTCGAGTTCCGCGACATCCGCAAGTCGTTCGGCGCCGTGCGGGCGCTCACCGGCGTCACCTTCTCGGTGCGCGCGGGGGAAGCGCATGCGCTGGTTGGCGAGAACGGCGCGGGCAAGTCCACGCTCCTGAAAGTCCTGGCGGGGATCATCCGTCCCGACTCCGGTGAGCTTGCCTGGCAGGGTGCGCGACTCACACTCGCCTCGCCGCGCGAGGCGCTCGAACGCGGAATCGGGATGGTCTATCAGGAAATGCTCAGCTTCCCCAACCTGAGCGTGACCGCAAACATCTTCGCCGGCCGCGAGCTGACCGGCGCGGGCGGACGGCTGCGCGAGGCCGAGATGGAAACGCGCACCAGCTGCAATCCTGGAGCAGCTCCACTTACGCGTGCGGCCGCGCGCCATTGCGGAGTCGCTGCCGGCGGCACAGCGCCAGCTTCTGCAGGTGGCCCGCGCTCTCGCATTCGACTGCCGGATCCTCGTCCTCGACGAGCCGACGACGGCGCTGACCGACGCAGAAGCGGACCACCTCTTCGCGGTCCTCGCGAGATTGAAGGGCGAGGGAGTGACGCTGCTCTACGTCTCGCATCGGTTGCCCGAAGTCTTCCGTCTCTGCGACCGCATCACCGTCCTTCGCGACGGCGGCTATGCCGGTACCTTCGAGACCGCGGAGGTCACGCCGGACCGCGTCGTCCGCGCGATGGTCGGACGCGATCTGCCGCCGCGAGCGGAACACCCCTCGAGGGAGGCGTCGACGAGCCCCGCGTTGGAGGTCCGCGGGCTGACCCGCGCCCCGAGCTTTCGCGATGTGACGCTGTCGGCCGGCCGCGGCGAGATCGTCGGCCTCTTCGGACTTGTCGGCTCCGGACGCTCGGAGCTGCTCGAGACGATCTTCGGTCTGTACCGCTCGCAGCGAGGCACGATTGCGATCGAAGGACGGCAGATGCAACTCACCTCGCCGCGCCAGGCCGCGCGCGCGGGGATCGCGCTCGTCCCCGAAGAACGGCATCGCCAGGGGCTCTTCTTCAACCTCACGCTGCGGCACAATCTCATGATGCCGGCCCGAACGATTGCCGGCGACTTGCTGATTCGTCACTCGGTTGAACGCCAGGCGGCGGAAAAGCTGATGGCCGAGTGGCGGATCAAGGCCGCCGGCGCGGAGGTGCCGCCTGATCGCCTCAGCGGCGGCAACCAGCAGAAGGTGGTTCTCGCGAAGTGGCTCGCAACCGCGCCGCGCGTGCTGATGCTCGACGAACCAACCAAAGGCGTGGACGTCGGCGCGAAGTTCGAGATCCACGAAATCATCCGCCGGCAGGCGGCTGCCGGCCTGGCGTGCCTCGTGGTGTCGAGCGACCTGCCGGAAGTGCTCGCCCTCTGTCACCGCATCGTGGTGATGCGCGAGGGGCGCATTCAGGGCGAGCTCGCTGGTGACGCAGCGACAGAGGAATCGGTCATGCACCTGGCGACGCATGCGCTCGAGGACGCTTCGTGAAGCGGCTGTGGCATGTCCGCGAGCTGAGCACCATTGCCATCCTCGTCGTGGAGATCCTTTTCTTCACGTGGTATCTGTGGCCCGAAGGAAGCCGTCCGCACCCGTTCCTCAACGCCGAGAATTTCCTTCTCATTCTGAAGTACTCGTCCATTTACGGCATCGCTGCGGTGGGAGCCGCAGTGGTCATCATTACCGGCGGAATCGATCTCGCCCCGGGGTCGATCATCGCGTTGGCGAGCGTGGTCTGCGCGTACCTGTTCGTGGATGCCGGCTGGTCCCTCGCACCGTCCATGCTGTGTGGGCTCCTGGTCGGGATCGGCGCCGGCGCGCTGAGCTCCGCACTCATCGTCCTCGTCCGGTTGCCGCCGTTTATCGCAACACTCGGCGTCATGGGTATTACGCGTGGGCTCGCCTTCATCGTCACCGAAGGACGGTACTTCGACGTGTCGAGCAAACTGGTCGGCGGATGGCGTCCCCTTGGGCTGCCGGCCGATTGGGTGGCGCCGCTGGTGATGATCGTGCTCGCGATCGTGTTCCAGCTGCTGATGACGCGCTTCCAGTGGGGGCGACAGATCTTTTCGATCGGCGGCAACGAGACGGCCGCGCTCTTCTCCGGTGTCGCAGTCGGGCGAATCAAGACGTCCGTGTACCTCCTCAGCGGCCTGCTCGCAGCGGTGTCGGGGGTGGTGCTGGCGGTGGTGCAAGGCCAGGGGAAGGCGGACCTGGCGACCGGCTACGAGCTCGACATCATCGCGTCGGCGGTCGTGGGCGGCGCCAGCCTGTCGGGCGGCCGCGGATCGGTCATGGGGGCGGTGCTCGGAACGCTGATCTTCGGCGTCCTCCGCAACGCGCTGCCGCAGATACCGGGCGCAACGTTCTATGATCGGTTGATCGTCGGACTCGCCGTCATCGTGATCGTGGTGATGGATCAGTTGCTGTTGAAACGTGGGGAGTGAGGCGACGGAGGGGACGGAGGGAATGATGCAACGGACTTTTTTCACGGCGGCGGTGGTGGCTGTCGCCCTGGCGGCCGCGTGCAACAGCAAGCAGGACGCACCTGCGACGACCGGCGGGACAACCCAGCAGGCGCTTCGCTTTGCCGTCATCCCCAAAGCACTCGACATTCCGGTCTTCAATTACGCGAAGATCGGGGCGGAGCGGACGGCAAAAGAGCTCGGCAACGTCCAGATCGAATGGCGCGCGCCGGAGACCGCCGACCAGCTGCGGCAGAAGGAGATCCTCGAGTCGTTCATCACGCAGCGTGTGGACGGCATCGCGATCTCGACGCTCAACGGCGACTTCCTCACCGATACGATCAATCGCGCGATTGACGCCGGCATTCCGGTCGTGACCTGGGACTCGGACGCGCCGAAGAGCAAGCGCATGGCCTTTTACGGCGTCGACGACTACCGGTCGGGACAGATCATGGGCGAGCAGGCGATCAAGCTGCTCAACGGCAAAGGGAAGGTCGCGATCATCACCAGCATGGGGGCGACAAATCTACAACGCCGGCTCGAAGGGGCGCGTGAAGCGCTGAAAGCCGCGCCCGGCATCGAGATCGTCGAGGCCTATGACATCAAGGAAGACGCAGTGCGCTGCGCGGAGATCATCGCGACCGGCTCTCGCCGATATCCCGATCTCGGCGCGTGGCTGTCGGTCGGCGGCTGGCCAGTCTTCACGCGTAACGCGCTGGCGGGCGTAGACCCGTCGAAAACCAAGGTGATCTCGTTCGATACCGTCGAAAGCGCGATCGACCTGCTGCGCGAAGGCAAGGTCCAGGTGCTCCTCGGCCAGAAGTACTTCGGCTGGGGCAGCGAACCGGTGAAGATCCTCCATGGCATCAAGAACGGCCGCATGCCCGCAACCCCGATCATCGACTCCGGCGTGGACATCGTGACCAAAGAGAATGTCGATGCTTACGTCGCGGAGTTCAAGCGGCTGCAATCGGGGTCGTAGTCATGATTCTCAGAGTCGTTGTTCCCGCAGCCCTCGGTCTGGTGCTGCTGCAGGCGCCCGAGGTGGCGCGTCCGTGGTTCACGGACGTCTTCCCGCCGGAGGAGTTCGCGGCGCGCCGCCAGCGAGTGCTCGCCGAGATCGGCGACGGCGTAGCGGTCCTTCAGGGCGCCACGGAGCGTCCCGCCGAATCGCCGTTCCGCCAGAACAGCCAGGTGTTCTATCTCACCGGCCTCGAGGTCCCGCGCGCCATCGTCGTTCTCGATGGACGAACGAAGCGCACCACCGTCTACCTGCCGGATAACAGCCGCCGCTCGCGGCAGTATGGCCCGTTGCTCGACCCGAACGAGGAGACCGTCAGGATCACCGGTGTGGAGGCGGCGCTGCCGCGCGAACAGTTCGACAGCTTCGTCGCCTCGCTGGCCACGGCTCCTCGACCGACTTACACCCCGCATCGAGCCGAGGTGCTGGGGAGCGGCTCGGCGGGGGACGCCAGGGCGCACGCGCAGGCCACGCTCAACGATCCCTGGGATGGCCGTCCGTCCCGCGAACAGGCATTCATCGACAAGCTGAAACAGCGAGCGCCCGGTCTGGAGGTACGCGATCTCGACCCGATCGTTGACAAGATGAGGTTCGTGAAGAGCCCGCGCGAGATCGCGGTGGTCCGGGAAGTCACGCGGATCACGGGCCTCGGCATCATGGAAGCGATGCGGCAGGCCAAGCCGGGCATGTTCGAATACGAGCTCTTTGCCGCCGCCGAGTACATCTTCCGCAAGCACGGCGCCCAGGGCGCCGCGTATTTCCCGCTCTCGGCGACCGGACGCAACACCATCTACTCCCACTACCATCGCGGCGCGGCGAAGCTGGCCGACGGCGACCTGGTGCAGTTCGACTACGCGCCCGACTGGAAGTACTACGTCTCCGACGTCACTCGCGTGTTTCCGGCGAACGGCCGCTTCACGCCGTGGCAGCGCGAGTGGTACAGCATCTATCTTCGTCTCTATCAATCGCTGATGACGTCGATCAGGCCGGGGGTCCCGGTCCGGGAAATCATTGCCGACGCCGTGAAGAAGATGGACCAGGTCATGTCGGCCACCAGCTTCACGGACCCGAGGATTCAGGAATCAGCGAAGGCGTTCGTCGAACGCTACCGTGCGAGCAAGGCAACCAGCCTGGGACATTCAATCGGCATCGAAGTCCACGACGTCGGACGTGGCGGCGAAACCCTGGTGCCTGGACAGCTCTTCACGATCGAACCGGCGATGCAGATCCCCTCGATGAGCCTCGGCCTTCGGCTCGAGGACGCACTCCTGATCACCGACAAGGGTTGCGAAAACCTCTCGGCATTCGTCCCGATCGAAATAGCCGATATCGAGCGCTTCATGCGACGGTGAGGGGGACCGGAACATCGACCACCGAGAGCAGCGGAAGGTGGTCAGATGCCTCTATCACGCGTGGACCATCCTTGACCTCGCACGACAGCAGCCGCGTCGAGTACCGGGTCGGGAGAAACAGGTAGTCCAGCCGGGCATGCGGGTCCCATGTGGGGAAGCTGAATCCCGGAACATCGGGATGGATGGCGCGATAGCCATCCACATAGCCGCTGTCGAGGACGATCTGGATCGTTCGCCAGCGCACCGTCCCCCCGCTCAGCCAGACGAGCGCACGGAGCCGTCCCGGGAGCTTGCGGAAGTCGAGCAACTCCCCCGGCGCGAGGGTATTGAAATCCCCGATCAGAACGTGGAAGCCGTGCTGATGCTGCGCGATGGCTTTCAACAACGCGCGCAGTTCGATCACGCGCCGGCTTTCGGTCCACGCGGCATGCACCGCACTCAGGTGCACGCCGAAGATCCGCGCTTCGCTTCCGGGCAGCTGGATCTCGAGAAACGCGTGGCGTGACATCCGAGGCCGGTGCCAGCCGAAGCCTTGAACGGTGCGCCGGCTCAGAAATGCCAGCGAGCTTCCCGGGCGTGATGCCCACTGCTCCATCTTCGTGTCGCGCGCCAGACGCTCCACGACCCCTGCGTCGGTAGCTTCCTGAAGGACGACGATGTCCGGCTCGCAGGCGCGGATGACTTCCGCAAGCGCGCTCTCGCGCCCATGGCCTCCCAGGCGGATGTTGTAGCTCAGGACTCGAGTCGGCACTCGTCCTTGTCGATCAGCACGAGATACGGCTGACCGATGACTTCGCCGCGAAGGTACATGACGAAATCGCGGGTCGCCTGGATATTCACCGGACGTCCGACCATCTTCATGAGCCGACCGCGCAGCGGGATGAGGTCCGGCGCGATCTCCGGATCGATGTCGCTCAACGGCCGTGAGTGGATGCCGGGAACGAAGAATCCCGTGACCTTGTACAGCCCGATCACGTCGTCACCGCCTACGAGAGTCAAATCGAGATCACTCGTGCCAGGGCCGTCGGCGTCGAATGGCGCCTGGTCCTTCCACCGGCAGCCAGTGACCGCGCTGCCTCGAAGTACGACCCCGGTTCCCGACGGTATGGACCGGCGGACCTCTTCGACGAACTCGCGATACCGCTCCTCGCTCCCGCCGAACGCGAGCCGAATGACATTCTGACGCTTCTGCTCCCCGGTCAGCTCATCCGCCGCAGGGGCGGCCCGCGCCGTATCTTCCGCCATCCAAGCGCCTCCAGCAGGGTCCTAGCAACGTGCGCGCCCATCTCCGGCTCGACTACAATCGCCGATCCGAAGCAGTGTACGAGGAAGATCCGAATGAACGATAGATGCGGTCCGCTACCGTAGTCGGCGCCGGCGTGTTCGGCGCGTGGACAGCGCACGCTCTGCGCGCTCGCGGCTGGCGGGTGACGCTTGTCGAGCAATACGGTCCTGGCAACTCGAGGGCAAGTTCCGGCGGCGAGACGAGGATCATCCGCAGCGGGTACGGGAGCCTGGCCACCTATTCACGCTGGGCTCGCGAGTCCATGCCTGAGTGGCTGCGCCTCGAAGCCGACTCGCGGGAACAGCTCTTTGTTCGAACCGGCGTCCTGTTCATCGGCAACGCCGCGAGCAGCTGGCTCGCTGACACAGCGGCCACTCTCGAAGTCCGAGCGCGTTCCGATCGAGTGGCTCGACCCGACGGAGCGCACCCGGCGCTTTCCGCAGCTGTCTTTCGGCGATGCTGATGGACTGGTCGAGCCCGAAGCCGGCGCGCTCTTCGCCCGCCGTGCCGTCCAGGCACTCGCACAGCGGCTCGCGCGCGATGGCGTCGAGCTCGAACGCAGGCGCGTTGACCCCAGGTTGGAGATTCGCGAGAACCGTGACGATGCGCTGATCTTCGCCTGTGGCGCCTGGCTCGCGAAACTTTTCGCGGATCTCCCGGCTGTTCCCATCCTCGCGACACGGCAGGAAGTCTTTTTTTTCGGCACGCCGGCCGGAGACGATTCGTTCGATCCGACCCATCTCCCTGCATGGGTCGCGTTCGACGAGGGGATCTACGGGCTACCGGATCTCGAGCATCGAGGCGCCAAGGTCGCCATCGATAGTCACGGACCGGAAGTCGATCCCGAAACAATGGATCGCGTCGTCGACGAGGTTTCGATTGCGCGCGTCCGCGAAATGCTGCGAACGAGAATCCCCGCGCTCGCCGAGGCACCGCTGCTCGAATCGCGCGTCTGCCAGTACGAGAATACGACTGACGGCCACTTCCTGCTGGATCGCCTGCCCGGTCACGACCGCGTGTGGATCGCGGGAGGGGGGTCAGGCCATGGCTTCAAACACGGTCCTGCGGTGGGGCGCTATATGGCGGATTTGATCGAGGGGGGCACCGGCGAGTCGATGTTTGAACTCGCCGGGCGTCCGCTGAGGAAGCGGCAGGTGTACTAAGGAGAGGCCGGCTGAAGCCGGCCTCTGCTAAAACCGGCCTCTACTAAAGCCGGCCTCTACCGCATCCCGCGTTCCGCATTCCGCATTCCGCGCACCGCGCGCCGCGAACAGCGCACCGCGCCCAGCGCTACGGCTTCGCCTTGTCGTGCAGAACTTCCTGCACGTCGCTCTTCTTCTTCCCGCCAAGACCCTGGATCTGGAGCGTCGGCTGCTCCTTGAGCACGTGCTGGCGATAGAGCTCCGCCATCCGCTGTGTCTCCGGATCGACCTGCTTCGCCGCCTCGCGCGCGCGCAACTTCTCTTCACGCGCGGTCTTGGCAATGCCGGCCTTATCGAGGTCGGTCTGCTTGCCCGCCGCCACCGCCACGGGGTCGAGCTTGAGGCTGTGATCCGTTGTCGCCAGTGCGACCTTCTTGCCGCCGGCGAAAATCTCGTGGCGGCCGTGCTCCTCGTACCACTTCGTCAGCGTGGCGGTCATGTGCATCTTCTCGATGATGTTCCGCCAGCCGATGCCGGTGTTATAGGCGCAGAAGGAGATCTCCCCTTCCTGCGTCGCATACGGAATGATGCAGCGCTCCGTCCGCCGGAAGTCGTAGTTGAAGAGGTCCTGGAACCACATCCCGGCGATGAACAGGAAGTTCCAGCGATCCGAGCGCCGCAGGTGGATGTCCTGGACGGTGCGATCCGCCGTCACCTTGCCGTAATCCTTCCCGGTGGCGCCGAAGGTCTTGTCGAACTTCTTCATCAGGTCGGCGAGCCGGAAGTGCGTCGGCGCTTTGAACGGGTCGTAGTTCTTCATCAGCGCCAGCGCCATCCCGATGATCGACGTGGTCCTGCCGCGGTGCCCGTCGTTGACCCGCCGCAGATCCTTGGCGAGCTGATCGCAGTCGAGGAACGCGGTTACCGGCACCGCCTCCTTCGTTTCCTTGTCGATCATGACGGCCATGCCGATGCCGCAGTTCGGGTGACAGCCGCACGTCAGGTTGCCCCACTCCGCGGTCGGCCCGTGGACAATGTCCGCCCAGTCGGTGAAGGTGCCGAGGAACGAGATCGGGAACCAGTCGCGCAGCGGCTCGCCGATGTTCATCTGGGTCTTCACGTCGTGCGCGAGGTGCGACAACGTGTAGCGCTGCGCTGCCCGCCGTTCCGGCGTGATCTCCTCGTCGCGGCCGGTGAACGACACCGGCTGGAACGACAGGAAGTTGATCTTCTTCGGATTGTCGAGCGCGAACTGGATGATCCGGCCGACCTGTTCGTTGTTCACCCCGTTGACGATCGTCACGACCGGGACGATGTCGACGCCGGCGCTGTACAGGTTCTCGATCGCGCGAAGCTTGACGTCGAAGAGATTGCCCACCAGCCGGTGCGAGTTGGCCGCGTTGCCGATCCCGTCGAACTGCAGATAGGCGTAGCGCAGCCCCGCCTCGCGCGCCGCCTTGGCGAAGTCCGGACTCTTGGCGAACTCGATGCCGTTGGTGGCCGCCTGCACCGAGTTGTAACCGACCTTCCGTGCGTAGCGCACGGCATCGAGGAAGTACGGGGACATCGTCGGCTCGCCGCCGGAGAACTGCACCGACATCTGCCGGCGCGGTTTGATCGAGATGGCGTTGTCGAGCAGCGTCCGGATGTCGTCCCACGAGAGCTCGTGGACGAATCCGACCTGGTTCGCATCCATGAAACATGGATCGCACATCATGTTGCAGCGGTTGGTCAGGTCGATGGTCAGAACTGCGCCGCGGCCGTACTTGATCGTGCTGCTGCCGTGGTTGTGCAGTTTCTCGTCGTTGTGCGACCTGATGTCGCTGCCGGGGAACGCTTCCTCCAGGTGCTTGAAGAACCCG
The DNA here is from genome assembly GCA_963810305.1 of uncultured Acidobacteriota bacterium. GTDB lineage: Bacteria > Acidobacteriota > Vicinamibacteria > Vicinamibacterales > 2-12-FULL-66-21 > JACDCA01. Next base: position 408,775 of record CAWEMY010000011.1, on the reverse strand, counting down.
GGATCGATGGCCATCACGTCTTCGAAGTGGCCGTGGATCGGGCAGTCCTTCACCATCAGGATCTTGCCGTCGCGTTCGAGAATCGTCGCCTTGATTTCACCGATCTTCTCGTTCAGCAACACCTTGTAATCGCGCTTGCCGTCGAGGATCTCCTGGCGCGCTTCACGGACGCAGACCGGGCAGAGGGAGTCGGTCTCGCGCGGCCAGCCGAGCGGCGGCTTGACCTTCTGCGAGGACTTCTGGAGCGGCAGATCGGACCACTTCGGCGTAAACGGTTTACCGGCGGGGGCGACGCGGTTCAGCGCATCGAAAACACCCCAGGCGCCGTGCGCGGCGAGGCTTGCGGCCTTCTCTAGATATTTGGACGGCTTCTGCATACGACTAGGTTATCTACCGGCCGTATGGTTGAGGTTGCGATTTCTCGTGAATGGGCAATCGAGCGGGTTGAACGGGCAATCTCCCGGCCGGTTGGCCGCGGATTCTGGCCTGTTTCCGCGATTTGTATCCTTTTGGCTTCGCCGGATGGGCTACGCTGCGGCGTGGCGCGGCTGGCGCGCAGCACGCTTACGCATTGCCCAGATCACTCGCACCGCGAGCAGGACGGCCAGGATCACCGCGTAGTAGACCGGCGAGCCCACCGCGACCTTCACCTTCCAGAGGTAGTGAATCGCCGCCGCGATCGCGCTGAAGTAGATCAGGCGATGCAGCATCGTCCATCTCTTGCCGAGGCGACGGATCCATCCCCTGGTCGACGTCAACGCCAGCGGCACCATCAGCGCGAACGCGGTCATCCCCATGGTGATGAACGGCCGCTTCGCCACATCCTCCCAGATACCCGCGATGTCGAAGTACCGGTCCAGCACCACGTAACTCGTCAGGTGGAGAGTCGCGTAGAAGAACGCGAACAGACCCAGCATCCGCCGGTACTGAATCACCACGTTCCATCCGGTGATTCGACGAATCGGTGTAATCGCGAGCGTGATCAGAAGAAAGCGTAACGACCAGATGCCGGTTCGAAGTTGGAGGGTTTCAGCGGGGTTCGGCCCGAGATCGCCGTACCACAGACCGTATGCGAGGAAGCCGGCCGGCACGAGCGCGGCGGCAAACAGGACGGGTTTAGCAACTCGTTTCATTCAGTTCGCGTCCTGACGTCAGGCCGGCTGCCTTCGACAGGCTCAGGCCGGCTAAAGCCGGCCTCTACCGCGCACCGCGCCCCGCGCCCCGCGCCCCGCACCCCGCGTCCCGCGTCAGTAGAACTTCTTGAGATCCATCCCGGCGTACATCGAGGCGACCTGGTCGCCGTACCCATTGAATATCTGGGTCTTGTAGCTCTTGAACAAGCTTGGAATGCGCCGCTCGGTCCTCTGACTCCAGCGCGGGTGATCGACGTCGGGATTCACGTTCGAGTAGAAGCCGTACTCGCCGGAGTTTGCCACGTTCCACGCCGTCGGCGGCATGCGGTCGACGAACTGAATGCGCACGATCGATTTGATGCTCTTGAATCCGTACTTCCACGGCACCACCAGCCGAATGGGGGCGCCGTTCTGGTTCATCAGCGTCTTGCCGTACAAGCCCACGGAGAGGATCGTGAGCGGGTGCATGGCCTCATCCATCCGGAGCCCTTCGACGTAGGGCCAGTCGAGCACCGGCTGATTCTGCCCGAACATCTCGGATGGACGATTGAGCGTGGTGAACTGGATGAATGTCGCCTTCGACGTGGGCTCCGCCCGTTTGACGATCTCGGCGAGGGGAATGCCGATCCACGGGATGACCATCGACCAGCCCTCAACGCATCGCAGCCGGTAGATCCGTTCCTCGAGCTGATGCGGCTTGATCAAGTCTTCGAGCTGATAGTCCGCCGGCTTGCTGCAGTGCCCGTCGATCTTCACCTTCCACGGGCTGGTCTTCAGCTTGCCCGAGTACCGCTGCGGATCGTTCTTGCCGGTACCGAACTCGTAGAAATTGTTGTAACTGGTGATCTCCTCGAACGAGTTGAGCGCCTCGTCGGTGGCAACCACTCGTGGTTTGTAGTTCGAGAGCGGGCTCTGGCCCGCCGGGACAGCGGGTCCTCCGGCGCCGGCAAAATCGGCGACACCCGGATCGCTGGAACAGGCCTCGATCACGGTCGACGCCCCCAAGGCGACCGCAGCCCCGCCGATGAGCTGCATGAACTTGCGCCGGGCAAGGTAATGCTGTTCGCTCGTGATCTCCGAACTCTTGACGATGTCAGGTCGTTTGATAAGCATGGCGTAACCAGTAGTCAGTGGTCAGTAGTCAGTCGGCCCAGTCGGCGTCCAGCCCGAGCCCCGTGCCAGCCTCCGAGCCCCAGCCCGAGTCCGCCGAGCCCCGAGCCCCGAATCCCGAGTCCCGGGTCCCGTCTTCAGATTGTAGTAACACCGGGCCCCCCGCGCCTCTTCCCACCGGGCGCGGCAATACGCCAGAATGCAGAGTAATGACCAAAGGGGCGCCGGACGCGCGCTGGCCCAAGCTGCTATCGCTGGCGGTGCACGAGTTCCGTACCCCGATTACGGTCGTTGCCGGATATATCCGGATGCTCTTGAAAGAGCGGGCGGGGCCGCTCAGCGAGCAACAGCGCAAGCTTCTGGAGGAAGCTGAAAAATCCTGCGGCCGGCTATCCGCACTTGTCGCCGAAATGAGCAACCGTCTCGGGCCTGGAACGCAACGACGTCCAGATGCAAACCGCCCCCCTCGAGCTGAACGAGCTTCTCCAACGCGCAGTCACGGCCCTTCCCACTATGGCCGATCGCGAGGTCACGGTCGAACTGCAGGGGGCCGCACCCGGGCGCATCACCGCGGATGCGGTGCGGTTGGAAGGGGCGCTCGTCTCAGTCCTGACCGCGCTACGACGGGAGGTGGTGACGAGTGACAGACTTGTGGTGCGCGTGCGGGATGCCGAGATCGATGGCGTGCCATTTCTGCATGTTGCGATCGGCGACGAACAGCAGATCGACGAGATCACCGGTGCCGATCCAGCCGATCTTGCGCCGTTCGATGAATGGCGCGGCGGGTCCGGACTGAGCCTGGCGATTGCACGTCGTATAATTGGGCAGCACGGCGGCGCGCTGCTCTCACCCCCCGGTGACGGACGGGCTGGCGCGGTCGTGGCGCTCCCGCGCGCGTAGTCCCACGAACCCATTGTCACGAGTCACAGGGCCTGGTCCATGAAAAAACCGTTTGTCGCCATCGTCGATGACGACTCAGCATTTGCAGCGTACCTGCGCACTTTTCTGTCGTTGCGCGGCTACGAAGCACGGACGTACGCGCGCGGCGACGAACTGCTCGCGACGATGAAGCAGACCGAAGCGCCGGATGTCATCCTGCTCGACGTCATGATGCCGGGGCTCGACGGCCTCGCGACCCTGCGCGCGCTCAAGGCCTCGCGTCCCGAAGCCCAGGTCATCATGCTCTCCGGACGCAACCAGGCGTCCACCATCGTGGAAGCGGTGCGCCTTGGCGCCGCCGACTACGTCGTCAAGCCTGACGACCCCGAAGGGCTCGGTGAAATCGCGCTCGACGTCGCGATCAAGAACGCCATCGAGAAGAACCGCCTTGTCTCGGAACTGAGCGAGCTGCGACAGCAGTTGAGCGACGACGAGGACCGCTCGGTCTGGGGCACGAGCGAAAAGATGCAGGACATCGCCAGAGTCATCGAGCAGGTGGCCGACAGCGATGTCACCGTCCTGATTCGGGGCGAGAGCGGCGTCGGCAAGGAGCTGGTCTCGCGCGCGATCCACCAGCGTTCGACCCGCCGGAATCGCCCGTTCGTCAAGGTGAACTGCGCGGCGCTCCCCGCGGAGCTGCTCGAGAGCGAACTGTTCGGCCACGAGCGTGGAGCGTTCACCGGCGCTGCGACGACGCGAGTCGGCAAGTTCGAGCAGGCCGATACCGGCACGCTGTTCATGGACGAGATCGGCGAGCTGAAACCGGCGCTTCAGTCCAAGCTGCTCCACGTCATGCAGGACGCCGAGTTCACGAAGCTTGGCAGCAACAAGCGCATCAACGTCGACATCCGCGTGGTGACGGCGACCAACCGCGACCTCGAGAAGATGCTCGTCTCCGGCGACTTTCGTGAGGACCTGTACTACCGGCTGCGAGTGATCGAAGTCATCGTTCCGCCGCTGCGCGAACGGCGCGACGAGGTGCCGGCGCTGACCGACTTCTTCGTCGCGCGCTACTCGCGCAAGTACAACCGGCCGCTGAAGCCGGTGAGCGATGAGTTGCGCCGGATGTTCCTGCACTACGAATGGCCCGGCAACATCCGCGAGCTCGAAAACATGATCAAGCGCGTCGTAGTGCTCCAGGACGAAGCGCTGGTCATCAACGAGATCGAGCGCAACATGCAGCGAACGGCAGCCGCCGCGGTGCAAGTGGCAGCAGCCGCGCCGGCACTCGCGGCAGCAGTGGCCATCCCGGCCGGTGTAGGCGCCGGCGGCGTGATGCCGTACATCCCGACGCCGAGCCCGCTCGCGCCGGAGCCGGTGCCGTCTGACGAACCCGAAGTGTTCGAGGAGGGCGGCGGGTCTCTGGCATCCGTCGCGAAGGCGGCAGCGATGAAGGCGGAGCGGGCAGCAATCGAGCAGACCCTGCGGCAGGTGCACTGGAATCGCCGCAAGGCCGCGCAGATCCTTGGCGTCAGCTACAAGACGCTCCTCAACAAGATCAAGGAATGCGGCATCAGCCGAGCGTCGTGACAGTGGTCAATAGTCAGTAATCAGTAGTCAGTAATCAGTAGTCAGTAACGATCAGTAATCAATCTCCATATTTCGAATGCCAATTGAACATCAGGGAATGTCACCGCTCGCTGCCTCGCTCATCCAGAAGCTTCAGTCGCGGACGGCGCGGACTGGCGTCGTCGGACTCGGGTACGTTGGTCTGCCGCTTGCGGTCGGCTTTGCCAAGGCGGGCTTTCACACCACCGGGATCGACCTGGACTCGCGGAAGGTCGATTCGATAGAAGACGGACGGTCCTACATCCCGGACGTCGCCACGGCGGATGTTGCCGCGCTGCATCGCAGTGGAACGCTTCGCGCGACGACCGACTTCTCGGTGGTCCAGGAACTCGACACGATCAACATCTGCGTCCCAACGCCGCTCCGGAAGACGAAGGACCCGGACATGTCCTATATCGTCTCGGCGGTCGAGTCGATCGCCGTGCACCTGCATCCGGGGATGCTGATCGTCCTCGAATCAACCACCTACCCTGGCACGACTGAAGAAGTCGTGCAGCCGCTGCTCGAAGCCACCGGACTGAAGGCCGGCACGGATTTCTTCCTCGCGTTTTCTCCTGAACGGGTCGACCCGGGTAATCCAACCTTTCAGACACACAACGTGCCGAAAGTCGTCGGCGGCGTCACACCGGCCTGCTCGCAGCTGGCTGGAGCCCTCTACGGGACGGCGATTCAGACGATCGTGCCGGTCAGCTCCACACGCGTCGCCGAAATGGTGAAGCTCCTGGAGAACACGTTCAGGGCGGTGAACATCGGCCTGGTGAACGAACTGGCGCTGATGTGCGATCGGATGAATATCGACGTCTGGGAAGTGGTGGAGGCGGCGAAGACGAAGCCGTTCGGCTTCATGGCGTTCTACCCCGGGCCCGGCCTCGGCGGCCACTGCATCCCGATCGATCCGTTTTATCTGTCATGGAAGGCGAAGCAGAGCGGCTTCGATCCACGCTTCATCGAGCTCGCCGGACACATCAACGGCGGCATGCCTCACTACGTCGTCGACAAGATCGTCGATGCGCTCAACACGCGGCGCAAGGCAGTGAACGGCGCGAAGATCCTGCTCCTCGGCGTTGCCTACAAGCGCGACATCGACGACATCCGGGAATCACCAGCGCTCGACATCATGGGGCTTCTCCACGCCAAGGGAGCGACCGTCGCGTATGCGGACCCCTTCGTCGATACGATTAGAGCCCGCGACTGGCCCGGAGGTTATGAGCTGGAGGCGGTGGATCTCCGCCGCGGCTCGATCGCGCAATACGATTGTGCCGTCATCGTGACGGAACACAAGGCGTTCGACTATGAGGCGCTCGTCACGGAAGCGAATCTGATCGTCGACACCAGGAACGCGATCAAGAAGCCGTACCCGCACGTTTTCAGGCTCGGCGCCGGAAAACCGACAGCGAATCCTTGATCGCTGATCGCTCATCCCTGATCTCCTGACCGATCCCGAATCGCGAATCGCGAATCGCGCGGAGACGGGATCCGGGAGATACGGGATCCAGGATTGGTATTGAGATCAGGGATCAGCGATGAGCGATCAGGGATTGTCGAGATCCAGGAACCGGCGCGTCTCCCGCCAGATGTAATCCAGACTGCTGGTGAGCTGATGGTCGTCGTCGAGCAGGTGCAGCTCGACGTTCGGACGCGAGCGCGCCCAGGATTCCACCGCGGCCGGGCTGACCGCCGTATCGCGGCGTCCCTGAAAGATCAGTATCGGCATCTCGAGCCGAGCGTTGACACATTCGTAGCCGGAGGCATCGGTGAAGAGCCCGTAGTGAACCGGGATCATCCGGCCGTAGCCATAGTGGAATACGTTCAACTGCCCTGAGGTTTCCCATTCCTCCAGCCCGCGGTCGCCCAGATCACGCAGCCGGTTGCCGCTGAAATCGAGCGCCGGCGCGAGCAGCACCATGCGCGCTACCCGTCCCGGACGCGCCAGCGCCGTCTGCACCGCCACAAAGCCTCCAAGACTCGATCCGATCAGCACGAACGGTTCCTCTCCCGCTTCATCGAGCGCGGCGGTGACCTGGCCGATCATGCGCGTGATCGTCAAGGTGGAGAAATCCGGCAGATTGAAATCCGGAGAGTGCAGCGTAACGCCGTGCTCGGAAAACTTCGACGCGAGAAAGGCCCGCTTACTGGATTGCGGCGAAGACGCGAAGCCGTGAAGGTAGATGATCTGCATTTGCTATAGTCGAATCATGATGTGGGTATTCTCGGCGTGGGGACGAATCCTTCGTGGCTACCGCCCGGCGTTGTCGGTAGAGATTACACGCGAGTGCCCGCTGCGCTGTCCCGGATGTTATGCCTACCAGGACCAGCATCTCGGCGGCGAAGTGACCCTGCGACAGGTCGCCGACTACAAGGGTGACGAGCTCGTTGACGCGATTCATGGAGCTGATCGACGAGCACAAGCCCATGCACGTCTCCATTATCGGCGGCGAACCACTGGTCAGGTATCGCGAGCTGGGCGTGATCCTGCCCCAGCTCGCCGATCGCGGCATTTTCACGCAGGTGGTGACCAGCGCGGTGCGGCCGATCCCGGTGGAGTGGGCAAAGCTGAGACGGCTCCAGATCGTCGTCTCGATCGACGGTCTTCAACCCGAGCACGACGTGCGACGAACGCCGGCGACCTACGACCGGATCCTGAAGCACATCGCCGGACATCGAGTCATCGTCCACTGCACGGTCACGCGCCAGCAGGTACAGCGCGACGGCTATCTCGAAGAGTTCGTCGATCAGTGGTCGCGAAACGAGAACTGCCAGGCGATCTGGACCAGCCTTTACACGCCGCAGATCGGCGAGGTCTCCGACGAGCGGCTCCGGCCGGAGGATCGCCAGCGCGTGGTTGCCTCGCTGATGCACCTCCGGCCGCGCTATCCGAAGTTGCGCATGCCGGCAGGGCTGATCCAGGTCTACGCGAACCCGCCGCAAACCCCGCAGGACTGTGTCTTCGCACAGACGACCACCTGCCTGTCGGCGGATTTCAAGCGGCAGATCACGCCATGTCAGTTCGGCGGCAATCCCGACTGCGCCAATTGCGGATGCATCGCGTCAGCCGGTCTTGGCGCCCTCGGACGGCACCGCCTGCCCGGCGGTGTCAGGGTCGAGACCCTGTTCAAACCCTCGCTGCGGATCGGCGACGGCGTCCGCCGGCTGAGCGCGCGGTGGTCGGACCCACACGCGACCACGTCCACCTAGATGACCCCCTTACAACCGGGCCGGCAACGGCACTTGATGTTGCCTGGTCCATCGGTAAGGTAGTTGTAGGTCAGCTCCTCCCCCTTCCGGATGTTCCTGGCGGCAATGATCCAGATCTGATCGCCAATCACCTGCGTGTAGCAATTCGGTGTGCACGAGTGATTGATGAATCGGGCGATGTTGCCGCCGACAGCGGCATCCCGCACGAAGAGGCGATTGAGCTTGAAACACCAGATATGGCCCTTCTTCAGGTACCGGTTCTCGCGTTTCAGGCTCACCTTGTTGCGGATCTTTTCACCATCGTAGGTGACGATCCGCTTGTTCTTGTTGATTGGCTGGATGGAGAAGACTCCCCACCCCTGGATGCCGGATTTCCGCCGTTCGATCATGAATCGCCAATTGTCACCAATCGGCGGCTGCTTTACCAGTAGCGGACGCGGCCGGTATCGACGTGGAGATCGATCGCCTTGCCATATACTGGCCCCTCAATGGCCACCCTCGCATCCTTCGATATCACGTCGACTGTCGATCTGCAGGAAGTCGACAACGCCGTGAATCAAGCGCGGAAGGAGATCGCTCAGCGCTACGACTTCAAAGGCTCACGTGCGGCGATCGATCTCAATCGAGCTGAAAACACCATCACGCTGACCGCCGATGACGACTACAAGATGACCGCGCTCTGGGAAATCCTGCAGGGTCGTATGGTGCGGCGTGGCGTTCCCACCAAGAACCTGACCCCTGGAGACATCGAACGCGCTGCGAACGACACCGTTCGGCGTGTTGTTGCGCTTCAACAGGGCATCCCAACGGAGGCCGCCAAGGAGATCGTCAAGTTCCTGAAGGAACGGAAACTGAAAAAGGTCCAGGCGGCGATTCAGGCAGATCAGGTGCGCGTCTCCTCTGCGTCGAAGGATGAGCTGCAGGAGGCTATGAGACAACTGCGCGAGCACGATTTCGGAGTCGCCCTGCAGTTCGGCAACTATCGGGGGTGACTGACGCATAGTTTGCTGACCACGCGGCGGAAGTAGCGTTCGCCTTCCCGCTCGCCGACTTCCAGTCCGATTCGAACACCGACTGCATCCGCCGCGCGATCCGCGCGTCCTGGATCAGGAGCCCTACTTCCCGGCGCGCGTCGAGCTCCAGTTTTCGCAGGCTCTGGCTGCCGACAAACGCCGCACAACCGTCCCTGATCATCGCCCGCACGTGCAGCCGCAGGCCCGGCAGCGTCCGCGTCACGATGCCGTCGATCGTCTTCTCCAGCTGTCCAATGATCCGGATCGACACGCCCGCCTTGATTCGATCCTGCAGAAGCTTCTGCATCGCATTGTCGGAGACCTGCTCGTCGTAGATCAGCAGCTCCTTCTTGGTCGCCTTGATGAACGCGGCGAGCCGCGCGCGCGAGGTCTCGGGGCTCACCACCAGGCGTTGATGTGCCGGCACGTACGGCTGACGCACCGTATCCGCCTCGAACAGCGTCGCAGCCTCCTTGACCAGCTTCGCGTCACGTGTCATCACGCCGAAGCTCCGGCTCTTGGCGATGTCCAGCTTGGTGTAATTGAAGCCGAAGACGTAGAGCGCGCCGTCGACCAGCATCATCTTTGCGTGGTAGCGCGGCAGATCGTCGGCGGTCCTGGCGACGATCACGCCGCTCTTCAGCAGGCGCATCTCGAGCTTGCGCAGCGTCTTTTCCCCGCCGCGGTTGGTGTGCGCGATCAGGGCCCGCACCACGACGTTGCGGGCGACCGCCCCCTCGAGTGCCTCCTCGAGGTCGGCCCGGTCGAAGCGGAAGATCACGATGTCGATGGTTTTCTTCGCCTTGCGAACCGCCTTGAGCAGCGGCTCGATTCCATCGTCCGGCTGGATAATGAGCTTCACGGTCTCGCGCCGCCTACTTTCCCTTTGCCTTTTTCTCGTTCCACTCGACCGCCGCGTGCCCCTCGGGATCCAGCTTCAGGATCACGTTGCTGACGCGGTCGGTCTGCACCTCGAGCGGGACCGACACGTCATACACGACTTCCTCGTCCGAAGACGTGCGGAGCTCGTACGTCAACCGGTAGCGCCGGAGAATCGCTTCGATCTGCGGGCGGAGCTCGTCGGTCTTGTCGCCAATCTTCACTTTCAGGTCGAACTGCTTGCCCGTCTTCGGCTCGAACGACTCGATGATCCACAACGCAGCGACGAGAAAGGCCGTGGCGAACCCGCAGAGCGCATAAAGGCCAACCCCGGTCGCGAGGCCGACTGCCAAGGCACACAGCATGACGACTGCGTCTTTAGGGTCCTCGATCTTCGATCGGTAACGTATCAGGTTTGCGGCGCCGACGATACCGAACGCGCGGGCCAGGCTGGATCCGACGACCAGCATGATCAGCGCGCCGACCACCGCCAGGATGATTTGCGTCTGGACGACTGGCGTCGTCCGCTTCGGCGTCCCCTTGCGGCGCGGTCGGAGCGCGAGCGCGGTCCCGAGCAGGGCTGCCAACGGCAACCGGACCATCGCGTCGTCGATCTCGTGGAGAGGATGCGGGCCGTGATCGTCGGTGTCTCGCCGCGGCGCCGGCTGCGACGCGGCCGGCTGCGTGATGTCGGGAGGCAGCTGCGCCAGCAACGGCAGGGCCGACGACACGAGAAACACGGCGGTCAGGATCGGGAGTAGCAGATGGCGGAATCGTGACTGCATCAACGATCCCGGAGTGCGAGGCCTTCGGCGATCTTCTGCTTGGTCCGTCTGATGAAACGTTCGGCCATCTCTCCTTCGATCCCCCCCGCCCGGAATGCATCGGACCACTGCTGATCGCTCAACTTGTTCAGCCGCTCGCAGATCCACCGCACGTGCGCCGCCGGGATGTTCTGGAACAGCGCCTTGTGGCGGCCGCGATAGTCGAACCTTACCATCCCGTTCTCGACCCCGCGAATGAACGGGGTCTTCTCGTAAACCTCGATGTCGCCGCGCGGCGCCGAAATCACGCCGGTCCGGCCGAACGTCTGCCCGAGATCGCGCGCGACATACCACGTCGCCGCGCCTTCGAGCGGCTTCTCGAGCGAATAGACAACGTTTTGCGCGTCCTTCAGATCCGAGTTGCCGAGCATCGCCTGGAGTGCGAGGAGCCCGTTCAACTGCGGCGTGCCGACGAACGGGTTCTGGAAGTACGACCATGGATCACCGTCGTTGAGCCCGTTCAGGTCCGGGCTCTTCTCGCGAAGGCGCGCCGGCAGCTGCGGGTTGGGTGATGTCGCCTTCTCCGCCCTCCAGTCCCGAATCAGATAGATCGGCGGCTGATGATATCCGATGCCCCAGTGGAGCCGGGACGCGATGATCTCGGTGCCCGCCTCGGGTGGGAACTTCACACTCCATTCGCGCTTCTTCGGATCCAGCACCGTGTAACCGCGGCTGTAACCACCGCGCTTGATCTCGATCACCTGATATGGGACCGATGGGTCCGGCGCCAGACGTTTGCCGCCGACACCCCAGAACAGGTCGCGGCCGCGATCCGGTTCGACCCACAGTTGCGCGAGTTGGGCGGCAGAAGGGGGGCCCGGGAGCGTCGACTTGATGGTGGGGTTGCAGGCCATGCCAAGCCCTGCCATTGCGCACAGGACGAGGGCGGCTCGAGTGAATCCGTTGCGAACGCGGAGGGTCACAACTCCCTCCAATTGACACAGATCAGCATGCTTGGAACTGCCAGTGCAAGTGGCGGGCCAGATGAGCTTCACAGGTGCCGGGTGCCGGGTGCCAAGGTGCCAGGTGCCAAGTGCCAGGTGCCAGGTGGCCGGCCTACCGGAAGTCGTGGGATTCGGGGTCGGGGCCTCCGCCGGTGAGGCTGATGACACGTTCCGCTTTTATCGATGTCACCCCTTCCTGGATCTGCAGGACCCCTTCGACGACGACGTAAGGGGCGCTGACGATGGTGCCGCGTTGCTCGGTGAACAGATCCGGCCGGACGATGATATTCGCGATACCTGTTTCGTCCTCGAGGGTCAGGAAGACGAAGCCCTTCGCCGTGCCGGGGCGCTGCCGCGTGATCACTGCGCCCGCGACTCGGACGCGTCGCCCGTGGCGCCCCTGCGGAAGGTCGATGGCCCGCAGCACACCGCGCATCGCGAGTTCCTGCCGCCGCAGCGCGAGTGGATGCGGACCGATCGTCAGGCTGGTGCCTGAGTAATCGGCCATCAGGCGCTCGGAAGGAGACATCGGACGAAGGGGACTCGGGGCTCGGGGCTCGGGACTCGGGACTCGGGACTGGGGAATTTGGGAGTTGGGAGTTAGAAGTTGGGAGTTTTCCTCGTCATGCCCAGCGAACAGTTCACCAGCGGAGCGAACCGCTCGTTCGATTTGCCATTGCGCGCTGCGGCGGTGATAGCCGAGCGAGTTGAGCGCGCCGATTTCAGCGAGCGTGGCCAGTTCGTCGCGGCGCACGCGGGTCCGGGCGATCAAATCTTCGATCGAAACGTACCGCGGTGCGGGGCTGGGGGCTGGAGACTCGGGACCCGGGGCTCGGGGCTCGGTCTCGGATAATGCGAACGTCGCTGGCATACCCGAGCGCTTTCCACTCCACTCATTCGCGCACACGTTGCAGAAGTACGTGTGGTCAGGTGTTTCTTCGAGCATCGATTGATCGTCACAGCCGCACTTAGGACAGCGATCTGACGCGACGACTTCCAGCTGGTTCTTGCAACTAGCAACGTCCGAGCCCCGAGCCCCCAGCCCCGAGTCCCCAGCCCCCAGCCCCGCAGCCCCGAGTCCCGGGCCCCGGGACCCGAATTCCGGCCGACGCGATCAATCGGCCGGTTTCTGCGCGCAGCCCGTTGACATACATCAGGCCGAGACGCACCTGCCCGTCGGGTTGAACGCGACAGTGCCAGTCGGACTCCTGCACGTCGATCGAAGCGAAGCGGACGCCGTGGCGTTGCGCATCCTTCACCAGCGTCGCCGGATGATAAAACCCCATCGGCTGGTTGTTCAGCATCGCGGTGTAGAACGCCGCCGGGTAGTGCGCCTTCAAATAGGCACTCGCGTAGACCAGCAGCGCGAAGCTGGCGGAATGCGATTCGGGAAATCCGTACAGCGCAAACGACGTGATCGACTTGATGATCGCTTCGGCCGTGTCGCCGATGATGCCCTGCCGCGCCATGCCGGCGCGCAGCTTTCCCTCGATCTGCTGCATGCGCTGCTCGGATCGCTTGAATCCAAATGCACGCCGCAACTCCTCCGCCTCGCCGCCGGAGAATCCAGCCGCCACCATCGCGATCCGCAGCAACTGTTCCTGGAAGAGCGGGATCCCGAGCGTCCGCTTGAGGATCGGTTCGAGCGACGGGTGCGGATACGTCACCGGCTCGGTCCCCTGCCGGCGTTTCAAATAGGGATGCACCATCTGGCCGACGATCGGCCCGGGGCGAATGATCGCGACTTCGACAACGATGTCGTAGAACTTCTGCGGCTTGAGCCGCGGCAGCGTCGCCATCTGCGCCCGTGATTCGACCTGGAAGATGCCGACGGTGTCGGCTTCCTGCAGCATCTTGTACACAGCTGGATCTCCTGGGGGAAGATGGGCGAGATCCAGCCCGCCGCTGTGCGCGGTGCGCGGTGCGCGGTGCGCAATGCGAGGCTCGGGGCTCGAGGCTCGGGGCTCGGGGCTTGAAGCTCGGGGCTCGGGGGTGGGGGCTAGGGTCTGGGGGCGCGGTGCGTCCTCCGTGACCTCTTCCGCATCCCGCACCGCGCATCCCGCATCCCGGTTCGAATTCACCAGCGTCAGCGCATCCTGAATCACCGCCATCATTCCAAGACCGAGCAGGTCGATCTTGATCAGACCCATGTCGGCACAATCGTCCTTGTCCCACTGGATGACGACTCGATCCGGCATGCTGGCGTTCTCGAGCGGCACCACATCGTCGAGCCGGCCCTGGCACATGACGATGCCGCCGGAGTGCTGGCCGAGATGGCGCGGCAGGTCCTGGATCTGTTGCCACAAACGGCCGAAGGTCTGCACCACCGGCTGGTGAAAGTCGATGCCGACTTCGCGGAGGTTGCGCTCGAGAGTCTCTTTCGGATCGACGAACTCGAAGTGGTTCATCACCTTCGCGAGCCGATCGACCTGCTCCGGTTCGATCGCCAGCACCTTTCCCACTTCGCGCGCGGCGCTCCGCCCGCGGTAGGTAATGACGTTGGCCGTCATCCCTCGCCCGCCGCGCCGAGCTTTCCGTACTTCTGGTAGACGTGCTGGATGACCTGCTCGCGGCGGTCGCCGCTCGGGAGATCGATGTCGATGTCCGGCCACTCGCCGCGTTCCTCGGAGAGGAACCGCTCGAAGAGCAGCTCCATCGCGATCGGGTCGACGGCGGTGATCCCGAGGCTGTAGCAGACGGCGCTGTTGGCCGCTGATCCGCGCCCCTGGGCGAGGATGTCGTGCTGCCGGCAGTAGTTGACGATGTCCCACACGATCAGGAAGTAGCCGGCGAGATCGAGCTTCTCGATGAGATCGAGCTCGCGCTCGATCTGGCGGCGGGCGCGGTCGTCATACGGCCGGTACCGCCCCCGCGCGCCGGCCTGCGTAATCTTTCTCAGAAACGACGCCATCGTCTCCCCCGCCGGGACGGGGTATTCGGGGAAGCGATAGCCGAGGTCCGACATCGTGTACTCGAGGCGCTCGGCAAGCTCGCAGGTGCCGGCGAGTGCCTCGGGCAGATCGGCGAACAGCCGCGCCATCGCCTCCGGGGATTTCAGATAGCGCTCGGCATTGCACGTCAGCCGCCGTCCCGCACGCTCGAGCGTCGTCTTGTGGCGGATGCAGGTGAGGACGTCGTACAGCGGTCGCGACCCGGTCTCGGCGAACCGGACGCCATTGGTCGCGATCACCGGCACGTGAAACGCGGATGCGAGATCGCGTAACGCCGCATTGTCGGCCTCTTCCTCCCGCAACAGGTGACGCTGCAGCTCGATCCGCGTATTTGCCGCGCCGAAGAGACCGACGATCCGATCGACCAGGCCGCCAACGCCGAATCGTCGTCCGCTGAGCGCGGCACGCCCGACCAGCGCCACGAGCCCACCCGTGTGGCCATCGAGCTCCTCGAGAGCGAGAGATCCTTCACCTTTTGGCGATCGCAGTTTCATCTGCGTCACCAGCCGGCACAGGTTCCGATAGCCGTCTCGGGATTCGATCAACACCGGTAGCGACAGCTTGCGTTCGTCGGAATGCGGGATGCGGAATGCGGGGTGCTGAGTGCGAGGTGCGGAATGCATCGCAGAACTGACGGGGTTTCCCATCCCGCATCCCGCGATCCCCATCCCGACTCAGTGCAATTGTCAGTTCAGCGCCGATGATTGCTTTGATGCCGGCCTTTTTGGCGGCGATGTGGAAGCGTGGAGCGCCGTAGACGCCATCGCGATCGAGAAGCGCGAGTGCCGGATACCCGAGCTCCGCGGCGCGGTCGATCAGCGCTTCCGGCAATGAGGCGCCGTCGAGGAAGGAAAAGGCGGATGACGCGTGCAGCTCGATATACATATCGATCAGTCGATAACCGCGTCGAGAAACCACCGCTCATTGGTGCGGTCACGAAACAGCCTGCAGAGAGAACCATCGCCGAGCGCGACATCCCACTCATCTCGATCCCACTGCTCGCCGGCCGCGTTCCACCAGCAACCGGACGATCGCCAGGGCCCTGCCGCCTGTTCAACACGCCCGTTCGGCACCCCTCTGCGGATATTCGCGATGTGCGCCGGCCGCCCCCGCTCGACCGCCACCCGTACGGCAATCGGGGGACGGAAGCGGCGCAAAACAAGGGTGCTTGGGGGTGCCGCAGGGTGCGGCAGGGTGCGGCAGGGTGCGGCAGGGTGCGAAAGGGTGCGAGAGGGTGCGGAAGAGTGCGAAGGGGTGCGAGGGGTGCGAGGGGTGCGATCGGTCGGATTGAACCGCTGCATTTCGAATGCGTCCGGCCGGTGCGAATCGAGGAGCGAGGGTGAACCGCATCGCGATTCCCCCACGAGCGCATTGAGGCGGGCGGTCAGTGTGGCGACTGTTTCCGGCGACGGAATCGCCCGCTCGAGCAGCGAGAACTGAACGATGCGTGACGGAGCCGGATCGATTTCGATCGTGACAATATCGATGCCGGCTGAGGGCGGGTGCGATTCGAGATCGAGCAGGAGCAGCGTCCGCAGCACCCGCGGATCACGGATCGGCGCCGGTAACTGAAGAATCCGCGCGTGGGTGGTCTTGTCGACCAGACGCAGGGCCACGCGGATCGCCGCGGCAGCGCGGTCGGCGCGCTCGAGTGTCACAGCCAGCGGGTCGAGCAGGCGCGCGAACACGAACGACAGGGGTTCGAGTTCCTCGATCGGCCACTCGAGTTCGATCGACTGAATGAACCGCGGCACACCGCTGTCAGGCACGAGCGGCCGCGGATCGATGCCGCGTGCGAGACGCTGCAGCGCTACTCCTTCCTGACCAAATCGTGCCGCCACCTCATCGGACGGCAGCGCGGCAAACTCTCCGACGGCGCGAATCCCCCACCGTTTCAGAATGTCGAGGGTGGAAGAAAGGGTGCGGGGGGTGCGAGGAGTGCGAAGGGTGCGAAGGGTGCGAGGGGTGCGAGGGGTGCGAGGGGTGCGAAGGGTGCCGGGCGTGCGGTCGAGTCCGCTGAGAACAGTCAGCGGTAGTGGCGCCAGTGCAGCGGCGGGGTCGTCAGTCACCACAGATGTTTTTTCCGCGAGGGTCATCAACAATGCGGCCGTCTGGGTCGGGGCGATCGCGATCTGCGGTGTCAGCCCGCGGTCATCGGCCGCGCGCCGCAGTTCAGCGGCGATGCCGTGCGCGTCGCCGAGCAGGCGTCCGAGACCGCTGACGTCGAGGACGATGCACGATTCACCGTACCGTTCGATGCGTGGCGAAAAATCCCTCGCCAGGGCAAAGAGCGCCGCAGCATGCGCCTCCGGTGTCCTGATGCAAGCGAAGAGACACGTGCGACGTGCGACGTGCGACGTGCGGTGTGCGGACGTGCTTACGTGCGACGTGCTTACGTGCGAGGTGCAAACGTGCGAGGTGTTGACAACGGGGTCTTCAGAAGGCACAAGCCTGGTGACTTGGTCTAAGGTGTCCCGCGGGTGGACGTCCGGGATGGACGGGGCGAGGTCGTCGTAGGACGGAACGGCCACGATTACCTCGCTGCCTTGGCGTAGGCGGAGACGATTCGAGGGCGAATGTCGAGACCACGCATGAAACGGCTGCGGTCAGCGTCGCCATGCCACCAGCCACGTGCGTGCGGCCCATTCTCGAGCGCGATCGTCACACCGCCAGGGCTGCGCGCGATCCGTTCGCCGCCAACGATCACCGCCGTCGTCTGGCTTCCCTCGATGACACGGGCGATCCGCATCCAGGTCGTATACGGAAACTGCCGGATTGCCATCGGCGGCACGTCGGCGAGGTCGAAGGCGACCACGCCGAAGCCGCCGGCCTGCAGCACGAGGTTGGTCGCCTTCAACGCCCGTGCGGCATCGCCAGTCTCTCTGATCCACAACAGTCGCGATAGATCGATGCCGGCGTCGGCTCCCGCCGAGGGGTCGAACCGATCGCAACTGTCGACGAGCGCGACCACTTCCCCACGACTCGTTGCAGCGGCCAGTACACTGCACAGCACCGTCGTACGCCCCGTTGACCGCGGCCCGACGATCTCTGACAGATGACCGCGGCGCAGCCCGCCGCCGAGCGCCGCATCGATGGCGTCAACGCCGGTTGCCGCGACATCGGCCGCCTCCTGCCACGGGTGGGCGGATGTCAGCGTGACATCGAGCTTCCGGTCCCGCAGCAGTGATTCGATGACCGCTCGTGCCGCACTCATTTTCGCTTTATCTTCGCCTGACGATGGGGTGAAGGCAAGCCACAGGATGTAGGGGTGCCGGGTACAGAGTGCCGGTGCAGGGTGCCGTGCAGGGGTGCGTGCAGGGTGCGAAAGCGGTGCGGTTGGGAGTTAGGAGTTACCACCCGTAAGATAGCCCGTTGCCTCTCAAGCGGGCCCTGGCGGCGCTTACCTACCGTGATTTCAGGATTCTTTGGATTGGGGCATTTGCCTCAACCATCGGCACTTGGATGCAGAAGGTGGCGCAAAGCTGGCTGGTGTTCGATCTCACCAAGTCGTCTTTCTTCCTCGGCCTCGATGACTTTCTGGGACAGCTTCCGATCCTTCTCTTTACCGTGCTCGGCGGCGTCATTGCGGATCGGCATGATCGCAGGCGACTGCTGATCGGTTCTCAATACGTCCAGATGGCTACCGCCTTTACACTCGCGGGGCTGGTCTGGACCGGACACATCCGGATCTCTCACATCCTGCTTCTGTCGTTCATCACCGGATTCGCCCAGGCGTTCGGCGGCCCGGCGTATCAGTCGCTGATCCCCTCACTTGTCGATAAGAAGCACCTGCCGAACGCGATCGCGCTGAACTCGATCCAGTTCAACCTGTCGCGTATTCTCGGGTCGCTGTTTGCCGGCGCCACTATCGCCGCGCTGGGGACGGCGCTGTGCTTCGGGCTCAACGGCCTCTCCTTCTTCGTCGTCATCGTCGCGCTGCTGTCACTGTCGGTGAAGCACATCCCCGGCGATCGGAAACCAATGCTCCAGGAGATGCGCGGTGGCTTCAGCCATACACGCCGCGACCCTGCGCTCATCGCCCTTATTGCGGTGGCGTGTCTGACGACATTTCTCGGAGTGCCGTTGATGACGTTTCTGCCGGTCTTTGCGCGAGAGGCATTCAACGGCGACATCGGACTCTACAGCCGCATGATGGCGTTTGTCGGGGCCGGTTCGGTGACCGGCGCACTCGTTGTCGCATGGCTTGGCCGCTTCAGACACATGGCGTTGACGCTGCTCATCATCGAAGTCGCCTTCGGCGCCCTCATCGTCGGATTTGCCCTGTCGAGAACGCTCTGGCTGAGCGAGCTCCTCCTCTTCGCCGCCGGGACGGCGATGATGATGGTCACGGCGTTGACGACGTCACTGGTGCAGTTGATCGTGCCGGATCATCTTCGCGGGCGGGTGGTGAGCATTTATATGGTGGCGTTCCGCGGCGGGATGCCGCTCGGGAGCCTGGCCAGCGGATACGCCGCGAGCCTCGCGGGCGCTCCGATGGTCCTCGGGGTCAACGGCGCGCTGGTATCGCTGGCTGGTCTGTACTTCTTATCCCGTACGCAGCTTGCGTCGCTTCATGCGGAATAGAGACTTCGTCTCGAGCGGGGACGAGAGCGGCAGGAAAGAGCGCTAGGGATCGCGCGCGTTTAACCAGCGGTAGCGCCAGCATTGCGAGCGGAACCGACGCCACGATGAGTCCATCGCGAACGGTGACAGCGCGGTGGGCGCGGCTCGCCGAGACTGCGGCCCGCCCGCAGGCCTCGAGCAACGCGGCACGCCGGCGCAAGTACCGCGAGTGGAGCCTGCGCCGCTGCAGTTCGATCAACGGCAACAGGCGTTGCGCTCCCAGGCGCGCATTGCGGAGGGCGTCCGCCAGCGCGTCGTGATCGTGCAGACGCCCCAGCAGCCCCTGAGCCTTCGCCAGCACTCGGAGCTCGTGCTCGAAGTTCCCCTGGCTGGTGGCGGTCGCAATTTCCATCGAGTATCGAAGCTTCTTGAGTGAGACCCGCGCACTGTGCAGCCGCTTCGGGAACGCCACGCCGCCGGCGCGGCCGATCGCCTCCGCCGCATCGCCCGCGCGTTCGCGGAGCTGGGCGACGAGCGTTGCCTCCCATCGCGGTGCCGCTGACGCGTACCTTCGAAATCCGAGGAGTGCCGGCTTGTTCGGGGCCAGCATCCAATGCAGTTCGCGCAACGTCGTCTCGATGTCCATACGTTCGAGCGACTTGATCGCGCGGCGCACACGGCGATCTCGCTGCTCGTGCCATTCGAGCCGAAGGCGTCCGATTTCGCCAGCGGCAGTCGGAGCTGCCGGCTCGAGGGCAGCCAGGGTCTCGAGCATCACCTCCATGTCTCGTGCGCGCCCCAGGCGCCGAGTCGCCTTACGCAGCGTGCGATCAAGACGTTCGGTATCAGACGGCATCAAGCCACCGACGACGAGCGGAACCAGTTCACGCATGCGACGCGTCGCTACACGAGCGTCATGAATGGCTGTGCTGTCGCCATCACGAACAGCCGGCAATAACTCCTGAAATTTTTCAATCTGGCGAAGAAGAAGCGTAGTCGGTGTGACAGAAGATGGCATGTCTGCGGTCCTGCAACGACGATCTGCAAGGCGCTCACCAAAAAAAGGGACGGGAGATCTCTCTCCCGTCCCTCGGTTGCCCTGCCCTCCCCGGGGGTTATCGGCGTGTGATCTGGTCCCAGATCGCGGCGCTGCCGCCACCGATCGCGGCGCCGATCAGGGCCCCCTTCTTGCCACCGGCGGCCGCGCCAACGCCAGCGCCGACGCCCGCGGACGACCCGATGATGATCGCGCTCTTCTTGACCGAGCGCCCCTTCTTGACCGTGACCGGGTCACGGTAGACGACCTGGCGCGCGCGCGCAGGCGCCGCCTGGTAGGTCCTCACCGGGACGACGCGTGCATCGCTGACCGGAGCGGAGTACCCGTAAGCGACCGGCATCGCGACCGGGCCGTATGCCGCCTGCGTATACGCAGCAGCAGACTGCCGATCAGCCGCCACGCACTCCACCTGCGACACCGTCATGCCGTTCACGACGGTGGGCCGCACGAGCGCGCGCTGGTGCGGCTCGCAGCTGACGACCACCGGCGACCCGGCCAGTTGTCCGGCTGTCACTGACTGGGCAGCGAGCTGTCCGCCAGCCAGTTCCTGGGCTCGAACGCCTGCCGTGCTGTTCGCGCCACCGCATCCAACAGTGGCGACCAACGCTCCGACGCCGAAAACGCCGGCAGCGATGCCCCACCGCGACTTCATCTGCATGCCTCTCATTAGATTCACCTCCGCGTATACCCGTGGTGCATGATTCCAAGGGAGATGCCAGTGCGTATCGTGAAAAACGCTCCGTTTCGCTCGTATTTGTGAGCTTCAGCGGCGAATGTCACAATCGGTTGTCCTCGGGACGGCTCAACTGTTCACTTTCTTGTATCCCCGCTGATGTGCTGACGCTCTGCCGTAACGTTCTCTGATCACGCATGGCCAATGTCCTAGTTGTAGAAGACGATCGCGATATCGCGGATCTGATCGTCCGGTATCTCGCGAACGCCGGGCATGAGACACACCGTCTTGGCAACGGCACTGAGGTCATGCGTCATTTGCGGACCCACGGGATCGAGCTGGTCATCCTCGACCTCATGCTGCCGGGCCTCAGCGGTGTGGATGTCTGCAAAGCGATGCGGGCGGATCTCTCGACATCGCAGATCCCGGTCATCATGCTCACGGCGCGCGGCGACGAGGCCGATCGGCTTGCGGGCTTCGAGCATGGCGCTGACGACTACGTCACCAAGCCATTCAGCCCCAAGGAGCTTGTTGCCCGGGTCGGTGCCCTGCTGAAGCGCACCGCGCCGCCCCCGCTCGAGACCGGCATGCTGCGATATGAAAGCATCACGATCGATGCCGACCGGCATCGGGTTACGGTCGGTGAAGAAGAAGTCAAACTGACGGCGAAAGAATTTCTTCTGCTCGAGTACTTCATCCGGCACCGCGGACGCGTCCTCTCGCGCGATGCCCTCCTGACAGATGTCTGGGGATACCAGTACACGGGAGGCACGCGCACGGTGGACGTGCACATCCGGCGTTTGAGAGAAAAGATTCCCATGCTCAACGACGCGATCGAGACCGTGAAGCAGTTTGGATATCGGCTGGTCTAGCATCAGCTATCAGCTTTCAGCTATGACCGCTCAGCAATCACTATCCCGCCTGCCGTCCATCCCGCACCGCATCCCGCATCCCGCATTCCGCATCCCGCACTCAAGTGACCTTTCGCACACGATTATTCGTGACCTCCCTGGCAGCCGCGGCCGCCACACTCCTGGTGGCGACGCTGCTGATCTCCTGGTCCGTGCGCGGGACGGTCAACGACCGCATCGAGCGGACGCTCGCCGCCGAAGTCCGGCTCACCGCAGAGGTCTTGTCGAATCGGCGGCCGGCCTCGTCCGGTGAGCTGGACGCCGAAGCCGACGCCCTTGGCCGTCTCAGCTCCGCGCGCGTGACATTCATTGCTCGTGACGGGACTGTCGTCGGCGATTCGGGCATTGCGATCTCGGAGCTGGCATCGGTTGAGAATCACGCCTCTCGTCCCGAAGTGCAGCAGGCGCTACACGAGGGTTTCGGAATGGCGCGCCGGTACAGCTCGACGCTCCAGATTGACATGCTCTACGCCGCCGTCCCCGTTCAGAATCCCGCGATGCCGGAGCTCGGCGTCGTGCGACTCGCGCTGCCGCTGACGGAAGTCCGTGAGCAACTGGCATCCGTCCGTCGCGTGGCGCTGGTCGCACTCGGCGTCGGCACGCTGACGGCGCTGCTGGTGTCGTGGCTCAGCTCCACCCTGCTGACACGCCGGATGGAGGCGATTGCTGCCGCGGCGAAGCGTTACGCCACCGGGGACTTCAGCCGTCCCGCCCGCGACACTGGCAGCGACGAGATCGGCACGATCGGACGCTTCCTCGATGATGCGGTCGGACAGCTGGCGCAGCGCGCGAGCGAGCTCGCCGCCGACCGCGCCCGAATGGAAGCCATTCTCAGCGGCATGATCGAAGGAGTGCTCGTTGTCAACCAGCATGGACGCCTGCAACTGGTCAACGATGCCGCGCGGCGCATGCTGCGGCTGACCGGATCTGTCGACGGACAGCATTACCTCGAGCTCGTGCGCCATCCCGACATCGCGGCGCAGATCACCGCCGCGCTCGGCGGCGGCACGCCCGACGGGCGGGAGCTGACACTCCCCCGCGAGCCGGGCATGACGTTCATCGCCCGCAGCGCGCCGGTTGCCGCCGGACCCGCCCGCGGTGCGGTCCTCGTGCTGCACGACATCACAGACCTCCGCCACGCGGACCAGATCCGCCGCGATTTCGTGGCCAACGTGTCGCATGAACTGCGGACGCCGCTCACGGCCATCCGCGGGTATCTGGAAGCGCTGATGGATGGCGTTGCCGACGTCGATCAGTCCAGGCACTTTCTCGAGACCATTGCCCGTCATGCACACCGGATGGAGCGGCTCGTACGCGATCTGCTGCGGCTCGCCCGTCTCGACGCCGGCCAGGAGACGCTCGAGCGGGTGCCGTGCCAGGTCAATGCGTTGTTCGCAGGTGTCGAAACGGATGTTGCGGATGCGATGCAGTCGAGGCAGCAGACGGTGATACGGCAGATCGCACCGGATGCAGACGTCCTCTTCGGAGATCCGGCAAAACTCCACGACGCACTGCGCAACCTGCTCGAGAACGCCAGCAACTATGCGCCCGAAGGCAGTCGCATCGTGATGGCATCACGCCGCCAGGATGACCGGATCGTGCTGACCGTAGCGGATGAAGGGCCCGGCATCCCGGTCGCAGACCTACCGCGGGTGTTCGAGCGTTTCTATCGCGTCGACAAGGCAAGGGCGCGCGACCGCAAGGATCCCGGCGGCACCGGCCTCGGTCTCGCCATCGTCAAGCACCTGGTGGAGCTCCACGGCGGCAAGGTCAGCGCCACCAATCGTGAGGAAGGAGGCGCGCTGCTGACGGTGGAGCTGCCGGGGTGATTGGAGTTGTCAGGGATCAATTACCAGTGATCAATGAAATTGCCGACTGACTACTGACTCTGACTACTGATTACTGATTACTGATTACTGATTGACTGATCAGTGTCTACGGGGCAATTGTCGTAGCGACGATCCGCCAGATGATCGCGGCGATCGCCGCGGAGGTGGGGATCGTGAGGATCCACGCCCAGATAATCCGGCCAGCGATACCCCAACGCACGGCTGACAGGCGCCGGATCGAACCCACCCCCATGATGGCGCCGGTGATCGTGTGCGTGGTGCTGACTGGGATGCCGAGGTTCGTCGCGGTGAAGAGCGAAATCGCGCCGGCGGTTTCCGCGGCGAAGCCGCCGACCGGCGTCAGTTTGGTGATCTTCGACCCCATCGTGTGAATGATCCGCCAGCCGCCGGAAAGCGTCCCGAGAGCAATCGCCGCATGAGCCGCCAGTATCACCCACAGGTCGATGCGGAATTCCGCGATGTAGCCGCCGGCGAAGAGCACGCCGGCGATGATGCCCATCGTTTTCTGCGCATCGTTGCCGCCGTGGCCCAGGCTGTAGGCGGCAGCCGAGACCAGCTGCAGCTTCCGGAACCATCCGTCGACTCTGCCGGGAGAGAAATTCTGGAAACTCCAGAGGAGCACGACCATGATCAGGAAGCCGAGGGTCATCCCGATCAGCGGGGCGAGGACGATGAAGATCAGCGTCTTCGTCCAGCCTGAGACGATGATCGCGCCGAACCCCGCCTTCGCGACTGCTGCACCGGCGTAGCCGCCGATGAGCGCGTGCGACGAACTGGTCGGCAGGCCGTAGTACCAGGTGATCAGGTCCCAGATGATCGCCCCCATCAGCCCCGCGAAGATGACCGCGAAGGTCACGACCTTGATGTCGACCAGCCCGCTGCCGACGGTCTTCGCGACGGCCGTGCCGAAGGTAAAGGCGGCGATGAAGTTGAAAAAGGCGGCCCAGACGACCGCTTTGCCCGGCGTGAGGACACGCGTCGATACGATCGTCGCGATCGAGTTGGCGGCGTCGTGGAACCCGTTGATGTAGTCGAAAAGCAGCGCGACGAGAATCAGCGCGAGGACGGCGAGAAGATTGGCGTCCATCCGTTACGCGTGCTTGACGACGACACCCTCGAGAACGTTGGCGATGTCCTCGCAGCGGTCGGTGGCAAGCTCGAGGAAGTCGAGAATCTCCTTCCACTTGATGATCGTTATCGGATCACGTTCTTCCTCGAAGAGGCGGCGGAGCGCAACCTGATGGATCCGGTCGGCCTCGTTTTCCAGACGATTGATCTCGACCGCGCAGCTCGAAATCTGCATCTTCTTGCCGAGCGCCTTCATCGCCGAGACGAGCTGATCGGTGCAGGCGACAATGATCCGGACCTGGTCGCGGGCTTCCTGGCGGACGCGCTCGATCTTGTACAGCCGCAGCACCGCAGCCGAATCGTCGATGGCATCGATCACATCGTCGAGCGACCGTGCCAGTGCGTGAATGTCTTCGCGATCGAGGGGAGTGACAAACGTCTTGTGGAGGCGCTGAATGACCGAGTGCGTCAGGAAGTCGCACTTGTGTTCGACTTCCTTGATTTCGTCTGCCTTGTCCCAGATCGGCTGGTCGGGAGCGACCATTTCCTGCAGCAGGCCCGCCCCGACGCGGATCTGCTCGGCCATTGCGACAAAATCGTCGAAGAACCGCTCTTCTTTCGGGATCAGTCTGAACGCCACGTCGCCTCCGCGCCGAATCTTAGCAGATACGGCGCAGATTTAACCTGTTCGTAGCGTTCTGTTTACAGTGTGGTTACGTCCTGCGTCTACCCGAAGCGGCCGGTAACGTAATCCTCGGTGTGCTTGGTTTTCGGCGTGGTGAACACGTCCTTGGTGCTGGAGAACTCGATCAGTTTTCCCAGCCAGAAAAACGCCGTCTGGTCGGAGACCCGGGCAGCCTGCTGGAGGTTGTGGGTGACGATCACGATCGTGTAGTCCGATTTCAGTTCCTGAATCAGGTCCTCGATCTTCGATGTGGCGATCGGATCGAGCGCTGAGCACGGCTCGTCCATCAGAACGATCTCCGGTTCGATGGCGATGGTGCGGGCGATGCAGAGGCGCTGCTGCTGCCCACCCGACAGCGACAGTCCGCTCGTGTCGAGACGATCCTTGACCTCGTCCCACAGTGCCGCGGCGCGCAGCGACCGCTCGCACGCCTCGTCGAGCGTCGCCTTGTCGCGAATACCGGCGACCCGCAGGCCGTAAACGACGTTCTCGTAGATCGACTTCGCCAGCGGGTTGGATTTCTGGAACACCATGCCGACACGGCGACGCACATCGATCACGTCGGTCTTCGGTTCGTAGATATTCCGTCCATCGACGAGGAAGTCGCCTCGGATCCGAACGCCATCGATCAGATCGTTCATCCGGTTCAGGCATCGGAGCAGCGTCGACTTGCCGCAACCGGAAGGACCGATGAACGCGGTCACCTGGTTTGCCGGCAGGTCCAGTGAGATGTCATGGATCGCCTGCTTCTCGCCGTACCAGACGTTGGCGTTGCGGATCTGAATGGCAACCGGCCCACCGCTCGGCGGCGGCTCCCCGAATGCGACGTCAGTCTTGAGTCGCAGCGATGCGGACGGAGGCGTTTCGGTGGTCACGGCCATCAGAACGCCGACGTCTGATAGCGCCGGCGCAGGCGGGTGCGCACGATGATCGCGGTGAGATTGAGCATGATGACGATCAGCAGCAACAGCACCGACGTCGCATAGACCATCGGCTTCGCGGCCTCGACGTTCGGGCTCTGAAACCCGACGTCGTAGATGTGAAAGCCGAGATGCATGAACTTGCGATCGAGGTGAACGAACGGAAAGAAGCCGTCGAGCGGCAGGTCCGGCGCGAGCTTGACGACGCCGGTGATCATCAGCGGCGCGACTTCACCGGCGCCGCGCGCCATCGCGAGGATCAGCCCGGTCAGGATCCCCGGCGCCGCCGCCGGCAACACCACGCGAACGATCGTCTGGAAGGTCGTCGCGCCCGACGCCAGCGACGCCTCGCGCATCGACCGCGGCACGGCGGCGAGCGCTTCCTCCGAAGCGACGATGACGACCGGGACCGTCAGCAGCCCCAGCGTCAACGACGCCCACAGGATCCCGCCGGTGCCGAAGGTCGGCGTCGGCAAGCTCTCTCGATAGAACGTCTGGTCGATCGCGCCGCCGACGATATAGACGAAGAAGCCGAGGCCGAACACGCCGAAGACGATCGAAGGCACGCCGGCGAGATTGTTGACCGCGATGCGCACGGCGCGGACGAAGAATCCCTGGCGCGCGTACTCGCGGAGATACAGCGCCGCCAGGACGCCGAATGGCACCGCGATCACGCTCATGAGCATGACCATCATGACGGTGCCGAAGATCGCCGGGAAGATCCCGCCCTCGGTGTTCGATTCGCGCGGATCACCGCTCAGGAACTCCCACAACCGGCTCGCGTAGATGCGAGCGCGTCCCCACGTCGTCAGCTGGTTCGCCGCATAGACGCGGTAGAGGTCGAGGGCAGGCAGTTCCTTTTCCGCGCCGTCAACTGCCTTGAGGACCACGCGGTGCCGTGGATGCCGCCGCAACGGTCTCCACGAGTCGCGTTTCGAGCCGGGCATACTCCTCCTGCATCGCCGCGGCCCGGCTGTTCGTCGCAGCGATCTCGCCGCTCTTGTCCGTGCCGCTCTCCGCGCGCTTCCAGTTCGAGCTCTCGCGCGTGCAAGCGAGTCTGTTCGATTCGGTAATTGACGGCACCGAGCTCGTCGCGCTCGATGCGGCGGATCGCGTCGCGATCGGCGGTGGCCTTCTCGACCAGCCCTGGCAGCATGCCGAGCGCCTGCGGGCCCGGTCGCAACCGGCTGATCGCCGTCCTTGACGGTGGTGATGCGTCCGATGAACGGACCGTACTCGCGACGCTCGACGTAGACGACATCTGCCGGACGTTCGCGTTTCGCGATGGCGGATTCGTCCACCCAGCGGAAATCGGCGCCAGTCAGATCGCGGTTACCGAGCTTCAGCTGGACTCTCCAGTCGCGGAGATGTTCCGCCGTACCGGGCTTCGGGATTCGTTCGCGCGCCGCAACCTCGCCGAGCAGCACGGTGCCGTCGTTGAGCGTGAGCTGAACCAGGTCGCCGGGCCAGAAGAATCCGAGACCGTTGCTGAGGATCAAGCCGATCATCCCGCCGATCATCAGCAGGCAGATGCCGAGCGCGCTGCCGGCCAGCCAGATCGCGGAATCCCCACGGTTCAATCGCTTCCGCCGTGCCATCAGACCGCCTTGTAGCGTTCCCGCAGCCGCTGCCGGATGATCTCGGCGATCGTGTTGACGACGAACGTCATGACGAACAGCATCGCCGCCGCGAGGAACAGCGTCCGGTAAAGCGTGCCGCCGTGCGGCGCCTCAGGAATCTCGACGGCGATGTTGGCCGAAAGCGTCCGGATGCCGTTGAAGATCGACCACTCCATCACCGGCGTGTTCCCGGTGGCCATCAGCACGATCATCGTCTCGCCGACGGCGCGGCCGAAGCCGACCATGATGGCGGAAAAGATGCCCGGACTGGCGGTGGGCAGCACGACGTTGACCGCGGTCTGCCAGCGGCTGGCGCCGAGCGCCAGCGACGCCGCGGTGAGGCTCGACGGAACGCTCGAGAACGCGTCCTCGGAGATCGTGAAGATGATCGGAATGACGGCGAAGCCCATTGCGATGCCGACCACCAGGCAGTTGCGCTGGTCGTAGGTCAGGCCCCAGGCGTGCTGCAGCCAGAGCCGCGCGTCGCCGCCGAACAGCCAGCTCTCGACGGTCGGGCCGATCAACACCGACACCCAGACCGCCAGCAGCAACAACGGCAGGATCACCAGCAGTTCGGTCCCCGCCCGTAGCCGTCCGGTCACCGCTGCGCGGCAGCGCCGCCAGAGCAGGACGCCAGCCGTGCCGAACAACGGCAGCAACGGCATCATCAGAAGCACCGCGACGAGATTCCGCTCGACCACCGATGCCAGGTACAGACCGGCGAGGAAGCCGATGACGACGCTGGGCAGCGCCGCCATGATCTCCACCGTCGGCTTGATCTTCGCCCTGAGTTCCGGGTCAGCGAACTGCGAGGTGTAGAGTGCGGCGAGCACCGCCAGCGGAACCGCGAACAGCATCGCGTAGAGCGTTCCCTTGATCGTGCCGAAGATCAGCGGGACGAGGCTGAACTTCGGCTCGATGTCGTCGGTGGCGCCGGTCGACTGCCAGACATACTCCGGCTCCGGCGTAGCCTTCGTACCAGACCTTGCCGAACAGCGTCTTCCAGCTGATCTCGGGATGGGGATTGAACAGGGCGTAGCGCCGGAGCGAACCCTCCTCCAGCGTGACGAGTTCGTCCGCCTTCGGCGTGATCAGCACCGCGCTGACCGGCTGGTGCGGCGGCAGGGTCGCCAGGACGCGCTCCGAGGTCTGGTGCCTGAGCACGATGTCGCCGTCGCGGCCGACGGTCGCGAAGCTGCGCTCGCGGCCTGACAACCCCAGGGCCATCACCGCCGAGCCTTGCGGTTCGAAGGTGTGGGCGCGCACCATCGCGGTCCCGTCGTCGACCGGCGCGCGCAACCAGCCCGAAACGGTTCCGTCTTCCGCGCCGACCACCCATGAGTTGCCGCCGAGCATCCATTCGAGCGCGGTCATCGGCCGTGAGCTCACCGGTGAGATGTCGGTGAGAACGGGCGGCTCGCCGCTCTCCCAGTGGTAGACCAGTCCCGCCTCGGTGCCGGCGAGCAGCGCGCCGTTTCGTCCGATCCTGACTTGCGTAATCCGGTGACCTGGCTGGGTGTGGAGCACCGAGCGTCGTTCGGCTCCCTCGGCGTCGATCGCCACGAACGAAATCTCGTTGTCGGCGACGCGACCGGCGACGAACTTCTGCCCGTCCTGCTCGAGGTACGAGACCTGGCGTGACCGGACGCTTGCCGGCGATCGAGCGACGATGGTCGCCTGCGGACGCACCTCGCTGGAGACGTCCTTCAGTGCGTCACCTTCGTAGTTGGGGACGAAGCGAACCTGCATCAGCGAAACACGCCCGTCGCTGAGACCGGCGGCAACACTGTTGCCGAGTGACGCTGCGCGAGGAGGACGTGATGGTTGCTCCTTCGAGCCCCGGCACCGGCTGCGAAGAAGACAGCGCGCCCGAGTCGAGCCGATAGAAGGCGACTACGCCCGATGGCTCGACGGTAAACACGTAACGGCGGTATTCGTCGATGCCGACCGCAGTCAGTGAGCGCGCCTGCGTGGCATTCAGCGCGGTCCCGATCCGCAGCTCGGACCGGAAATCGACCCGCGCGTCTCTGAACAGCGGAATCGCCTCGCTGGCGATGAACACCAGGATCCCAAGCACCGCGACGACGACCGAGATGCCGCCCAGCGTAATCAGGAAGACGGCGGCGCGATCGATGCGGCGCAGACGGCCGATCCGCTTGGACGCGGCGGCCATCTGCGCGCGAACGGAAGTCGAGGACGTGTGCAGTGCCTACGATCCTTTCAGGACCTTCGCGAGCTCGGCCTGGGCGATGTTGGCGGGGAGCGGCATGTAACCGTCCTTGACCACCGCCTCCTGCCCTTCCTTGCTGTAAATCAGCTTCACGAATTCCGCGATCAGCGGATCGAGCGGTCGGCTCGGCGCCTTGTTGACGTAGATGTAGAGGAAGCGCCAGAGCGGATACTTGCCGCTGGTCACATCCTCGTAGCTGCCGTTCGAGAACGGGCCCTTGTCGGTCTCGGCGAGCGGCACCGTCTTGACGCCGGACGTCTTGTAGCCGATGCCGCTGTAGCCGATGCCGTAGCGGTCTTCGGTGACGCCCTGCACCACCGAGGCGGAACCTGGCTGTTCCTTGACGCGTGTCCTTGTAGTCGCCGTTCTTCAGCGTGTGCTCCTTGAAGAAGCCGTAGGTGCCGCTGGCGGAGTTACGGCCGTAGAGGCTGATCGGCCGATTCGCCCAGTCCCCGGTGAGTCCGAGCTGACCCCAGGTCGTGATGTTCTGCTTGTAGCCGCGCCGGCGGCTCTTGCCGAAGATCGCCTCGACCTGCGCCAGCGTCAGTTTCTCGATCGGGTTGTCCTTGTGGACGTAAACCGCGAGCGCGTCGTAGCTGGTCTTCAGCTCGGTCGGCTTGTAGCCGTACTTCGCTTCGAACTGGTCGATCTCGGTCGCGCGCATCTGCCGGGACATCGGCCCGAACTGCGCGGTGCCCGAGATGAGCGCCGGCGGCGCGGTCGACGATCCCTTGCCTTCGACCTGGATCTTGACGTTCGGATAGAACTTCCGGAACGTCTCCGCCCAGAGCGTCATCATGTTGTTCATGGTGTCGGAGCCGACGCTGTTCAGGCTGCCGGACACGCCGCTGGCCCGCGAGTATGCCGGAAGCCCCGAGTCGACCTGGAGCGCCTGTGCTCCGAGAATGACGCCGCCGCTGAGAACCGCGGCGGCCGTGATGGCTGATCGCTTCATGTGTGTACCTCGTCTTTCGATATCTAGAAAATGAACTGGAGCTGCGATCTGAACTCGATCGATTTCACCGTCGCGCCGGTCGGCGTGACTGGACGTCGACGCGGCCGATGTCGGTCTGCCACTTCAGGCCGTGCCGCGCGTAGTAGTAGCTGAACGCGCCGCGAGCCTCCTTGGTGTTGTTGCTCGCCGAGTCAGGTCCGATGGATCGAAGTCGCCGTATCGGCCCGCGACCTCGTACCGGCGCCGGCTGAACAGCTGCCCGGCCTGAATGAAGCCGCCCTGTGATTTCGAGCTTCGCGCCGGTCTCCGGCCGGCGATGCACCCGGCGCATACATGCCGTTGGCGGAGAAGCCATTGAACTTGTAAATGCCGTCGAGCGCTGTAGGCGTTCCATTTCTGGTCGATGCCGGTCGTGCTGTTGAAGTTGTTCTGGTTTTCCCAGTTGATCGCGACCGCATAGATCGGCGTCGTCGTCGATTCGAAGTCGCTCTCCGAATACAGCGCGCCGGTCACCCAGGCGCGCTGATTCAGCACCTGGCTGCCGTTGGGCTGCCACATCAGCCGCGCGTTGTACTGGAACTTGTCGTTGTCGTTGAGGGTCCGGGTCAGGCCGTTGCCGTTGAACACGCCGAATCGCCATTCGAACTTGTTGTTGGGCGTCGCGCCCCACAGCGGCGACGCCGGTGTCGCGGCCGCGGAAGAAGCTGTTGCTGACGAGCGCGCGGTCGACGAACATCTGGTTGCCGGACGACGTCAGCTCCTGCGCGCCGCACGGCACCTTGAACTGCCCGACGTGGACGCGGAACAGTCCCTTGCCCTTGCGTGAAGTCGACGTCGAACATCGCGTCCTCGAGCAGGGCGCCGACGTTGGTGCCGGTGATCGCCGGCCAGTTCAGCTGCGTCTCGTAGGTCAGCCACGGCCGCATCATCCAGCCTTCGAGCTTGAACTTGGCGCGGCGGATCCGCCACGAACGGCGCGAATCGCCCCGGGCGCCGGTGCCCGGGGAGTTGGGTGTTGTCGTCGGGGAATTCGTCGGTGAACCGGACCTGCACGCGGTTCGAGATCTCGAGATAGGCGTTGTCCGTGGTGATGCGCGTCTTGCCGTCCCGCCAGACGATCGTCTGCACCGGCGGCGCCGGCTCGGGCACGGCCTCGGAGATGCCGTGCTTGAAGAAGTACAGCTGTAGCGCCCGTTCGTTGTCGCCGACGACGGTTTCGCCGTTCGGTCCGACGCCGGGCTTGGTGATGCCGATGCCCATCTCGCCGGTCTTCTCGAAGCGCTCGGCGTTGGCGGCGATGTTGAACACGTAAATGCGGCCGTCCTTGACGATTTCCTTGTAATACATCCCCTGGGCCCAGGCGACGGAGCTAATCAGGACGCTCAGCGCTGCGCCGAGCAGCAGCCTGAACAGGCTGGACGGTCGAAACACACACGGCATAGATGAAGACCTTCCTCGCGGACTCGTCCCGCGCGTTATTGGCCGAGATTAAAAGTCCCGTGTTGCCGCTGTGTTCCGTCCGGGTTACAGACGGGTTAATTCCAAAACGCTCACCGGGCAGCGCTGCCGGCTGTTAACACGGTGTTTACAAGCACGAAACGGTGTTGAAACCGAAAACCCGTAGGTTAGTGGCATGACCAAGCTGCGTTCTGTACTGTCTACGGCCTCGATGCTCACCCTGTCAGCCAGCTTGATCGCCTGCGGTGGCGACGGCTCGAAGCAAGCCGCCACCAGCACTGAGGCGCGGGTCATCACCGCCGACGGGTCGAGCACAGTGTTCCTGATCACCGAGGCCGTGGCTGAGGAGTTTCAGAAGGCGAATGCTGGCACTCGCGTCACCGTCGGTTCATCGGGTACCGGCGGCGGCTTCCAGAAGTTCTGCCGCAACGAAACCGACCTCTCGAATGCGTCGCGGCCGATCAAGTCCGCCGAGGCGGAGGCGTGCGCAAAAGCTGGCATCGAATTCATCGAGCTGCCGATCGCGTACGACGGTCTCGCGATCGTCGTCAATCCGAAGAATACGTGGGTCACGTCGATGACCGTCGCCGATCTCAAGAAGCTGTGGGAGCCAGCCGCCCAGGGTCAGATCAAGCGCTGGAAGCAGATCCGCCCCGAGTGGCCGGATCAGGAGATCCACCTGTTCGGCGCTGGCGTCGACTCGGGAACCTTCGACTACTTCACCGAGGCGATCGTCGGCAAGGAAGGCCAGAGCCGCGGCGACTACACCTCGAGCGAGGATGACAACGTCATCGTGCAGGGTGTCAGCGGCGACGTGAACGCGCTCGGCTACTTCGGCTACGCCTACTACGAGCAGAACAAGGACAAGCTGAAGGTGGTGCCGATCGACGACGGGGATTCAGCCAACGGCGAGGGCCCGATCGCGCCGTCACCGGAAACGGTGTCGAACGGAACCTATCGCCCGCTGTCGCGCGCGATCTTCATCTACCCCAAGGTCAAGGCGCTCGACCGGACGGAGGTCAAGGGATTCGTCGACTTTTACCTCGACAAGGGTCCGGCGCTGGTGCGCGAAGTCGGTTACATTCCGCTCCACGCCAAGGAACAGGAGCTGGTGCGGACGCGGTTCGCGTCGCGCAAGACCGGCACGATGTACACCGGCACGGACAGCCACAGCCAGGTGACCCTGGAACAGCGTCTCACCCGATAGATCATGGCGCGGATGTCGCCACGCGCGAGGCGGGCCGCCGAGTTCGTCATCGAGCGGACGCTGTTTCTGTGCGCCGCGGGATCGATCCTGATCACCCTCGGGATCATCCTCGTCCTGTTGTGGGAGACCGCCGCGTTCCTGCGCGAGGTGCCGCTCACCAGTTTCCTGTTCGGGACCGTCTGGACGCCGCTGTTCTTCGACAAGCAGTTCGGCGTCCTGCCGCTGGTCAGCGGGACGCTCCTGGCCTCGGCGATCGCTATGGCTGGTTGCCCTTCCTGCCGGCCTTCTGATCGCCATCTACCTCAGTGAGTACGCCCCACGTCAGGTTCGGCGGTTCGTTCGGCCGATCCTCGAAATCCTGGCCGGCGTTCCGACGGTCGTCTACGGCTACTTCGCGCTGCTGTTCGTGACGCCGCTACTGCAGGAGCTGGTGCCGGGCCTTGCCGGCTTCAACGCACTCAGTCCGGGCATCGTCATGGGCATCATGATCCTGCCGCTGGTCTCCTCGCTTTCCGAGGACGCTCTGCAGGAGCGTGCCGGTCGGTCTGCGGGAAGGCGCCTATGCGCTCGGCGCGACCCGGCTGCAGACGTCGCTTCGCGTCGTCGTCCCGGCGGCGTTCTCCGGGATCTCGGCCGCAATCGTGCTGGCGGCATCGCGCGCGATCGGCGAGACGATGATCGTCGCGATCGCCGCCGGCCAGGAGCCGCGGCTCACGCTCGATCCGCGGGTGCCGGTCGAGACCATGACCGCGTACATCGTCCAGGTCAGCCTCGGCGATACGCCGGCCGGCACGCTCGAGTATCGGACGATCTTCGCTGTCGGCATGCTGCTGTTTCTCAGCACCTTCGTCCTGAACCTGCTGTCCAACTGGCTGCGCGAACGGTTCCGCGAGGAGTACGCGTGAGCTCCCCCGAATCGGCGACAGTACGCACGTCGTTTGCGCGGCTGCTTGGCGATCGGCTGCTGTCGACATTCGGACTGCTGGTGACCGCGCTCGCGCTGATCGCGCTCGGCGCATTGATCTACGACATCATGCGCGACGGCCTCGGCCGCGTGTCGTGGGCATTCCTCACCAGCTACCCATCGCGGCGCGCGGAGGAGGCCGGGATTCTCGCCGCGCTTGCCGGCAGCGCTTTCGTGATTGCGCTGACTGCAGCCATCGCGATTCCGCTCGGCGTCAGCGCGGCAATTTACCTCGAGGAGTATGGCGGCCGCGGCCGTGTGGCGCGGCTGATCGAGATCAATATCGCGAATCTCGCCGGGGTGCCGTCGATCATCTATGGCTTGCTCGGCCTCGGCTTGTTCGTGCGGATCATGGGGATGGGCCGCAGCGTCCTCGCGGGGGCATCGACGCTGGCGCTGCTCGCGCTGCCGGTCGTGATTCTCGCCACTCGTGAGGCGCTTCGCGCGGTCCCCGGCACGCTGCGTGAGGCGTCCTATGCGCTCGGTGCCACCAAGTGGCAGACGATCCGGCACCAGGTGGTGCCGGCGGCGATGCCTGGCATCCTCACTGGACTGATTCTGGCGCTGTCGCGATCGATCGGCGAAACCGCGCCGCTGATCACGATTGGTGCGCTGACCTACGTGCCGTTCGCGCCGAACGGCATCTGGTCGCCGTTCACCGTGCTGCCGATCCAGATTTTCAACTGGGTCTCGAGACCTCAGGCGGCATTCGCCGAGAACGCCGCTGCCGGTATCGTCGTGCTCCTCGGCCTGCTGCTGATCATGAACGCCGGGGCAATCGTCTTGCGAGATCGGTTTCAGCGAACGCGCTGAGACCAGCGGATTCCACTGTCACGCGGAACGAGCCGACGGCGGAACACCTCAAAGACACAAAGACCACGAAGAGCACAAGAATAATTAGGTTCTCTTCGTGCTCTTAGTGGCCTTGTTGTTCTTTGTGACGAAGGCCGTCGGCTCGTTTAGCAGCTTGGTCACGCGGCGGCGGATCTCGTCACGGATCTCGCGGACGCGTTCGATCGGCTGCCCTTTCGGATCGTCGAGCGGCCAGTCCTCTACCTGCAGACCCGGTACGTAGGGACACTTGTCACCGCAGCCCATGGTGACGAGCAGATCGGCACTCTGTGCGAGCTCCGCAGTGAGCTTCTGAGGTCTTGCCGCCGTCAAGTCGATCTCGACTTCCCGCATCGCCGCCACCACTTCCGGATGGACGCGAGCGGCCGGTGACGTCCCGGCCGACATCGCGCGCATCGTCGGTTCCGAGTCGCCCGCGGCGCGGCGACTGAGCTCGTTGAAGAACGCCGCCGCCATCTGCGACCGCCCGGCGTTGTGGACGCAGGCAAAAACG
Source organism: uncultured Acidobacteriota bacterium (assembly GCA_963810305.1). Classification (GTDB taxonomy): domain Bacteria; phylum Acidobacteriota; class Vicinamibacteria; order Vicinamibacterales; family 2-12-FULL-66-21; genus JACDCA01. Next base: position 372,713 of record CAWEMY010000011.1, on the reverse strand, counting down.
ACAACGCGATCACGTCCCAATCATCACCTCGCACGCCTGTCCCGCCGAAGCGCGAAGCGCGAAGGCGGATCGCACGTGGCTAGTTGCAGCAGCTCGGGCCGCAGCACGGCTGCGGTTTCTCCGCACGGATGAAGGCGCTGGCGATCTTTCCCTCGACATCGGCGGCGATCCTTTCTACGTCGAGCCCGGCGTCTGACAGGAACTGGCGGGCATCGTCGACTGCATAGACGCGCCACGGCTCGACATCGACCGAGCCGAATCCGGCATCACCGAGCAGCCGGCGGTATTCGTCCTCGTGCAGCGCGCCGGCGACACATCCGACCCACAGCTCCATGCTGTGCCTGACGGCTGCGGGTACGTCGCCGCGCACGACAACGTCCGAGACGGCAAAACGCCCGCCCGGTTTCAGCACACGGAACGCCTCCCGCAGCACGCGCCCCTTGTCTGACGAGAGGTTGATGACGCAGTTGGAGATGATGACGTCAACGCTGCTATCCGGCAACGGGATGTGCTCGATCTCTCCTTTGAGAAACTCCACGTTCGTGACACCCGCCTTCCGCTGGTTCTCGCGCGCGAGCGCGAGCATCTCGTCGGTCATGTCGAGACCATAGACTTTGCCGGTCGGCCCGACACGCTTCGCCGAGAGCAGTACGTCGATGCCGCCGCCGGATCCGAGGTCCAGCACCGTCTGGCCCGGCTGCAAATCGATCAGCGCCGTCGGATTGCCGCACCCGAGCGACGCAGCGACCGCACCATCCGGAAGTCCCGGTTGTCTCGTGTTCGGCATACAGGTTCGAGGTGATCGGGTCGCCACATCCGCACGATGTGCCGCAGCATCCCCCTTTTTCTCCGCCCTGCTGCGCCCTGAGCGCTGCTTCGCCGTACTTCTGCTGGATCGTCTCCTTCAGTTCCTGCTCAGTCATTCCTGCCTCCATATATTTGCCAAAGCGAATATATGCGAGATCGTGATATATTCGTCAAGGCGAATATATGGCTACCGACACACGGCTGGTTTCGCTCGAAAACACGTTCAAGGCGCTGGCTGACCGAACGCGTCTGCGGATCATCGGGCTGTTGAGAGCCGGTGAGATCTGTGTCTGCGACATCTAATGAGAGCCTCGCCCTGCCGCAGCCGACCGTGTCACGTCATCTCGCGTATCTGCGGAAGACCGGCCTGGTCGAGACGCGGAGGGATGGGCTGTGGGTCCACTACCGGCTGGCGAACCTGCCCGATCCGGTCATGCAGGCGCTCCTCGACGCCGTCACGCACGCCATCGGCCACGCGGAATCCGGCAATCGAGACCGGAAGCGCCTCGCGACGCGGATCGCCATCACTCCCGTCGAGCCGGCGCCGCCCGCCCGCTGCTGTTAGCTCGCGACGTGGCACCGGCACGTCCGGCACGCTTGTCGCGCCGAAGCGCGCCTCGACTCAGCGCGCGAAGGCGGATGACTTAACTCACATTTAACCCCGTCGTCACCGCCGCGAAACCCGCACCCCATACGCTGGACGTCGATGAGTCGGGTGCCAAGAGTCCTCGTGGTTGAAGACGAGCAGGATATCGCTGCTCTGATCAAACACGCGCTCGAACGCTCCGGCGACGCGCAAGTGGACGTCGTGGGCAGCGGAGATACCGCCCTTCGAGCGGTGACGGACCATGCACCCGATCTCGTCATCCTCGACCTCAACCTTCCGGTGCTCAGTGGGACGGAAGTCTGCCGGGTGATGCGCGCCCGGCCTTCGACCGCCAACGTGCCGATCATCATGTTGACCGCCCGAACGAGCGAGTCCGACCGCGTTGCCGGCCTCGATCTGGGCGCCGACGATTACGTGACGAAACCGTTCAGCCTGCGGGAACTCGCCGCCCGCGTCCGAGCGGTATTGCGACGCAAGCGGCCCGTCGGCGAAACGCCGCAGGCGATCTACGAGGGTAGGCACCTGCGCGCGGACTTCGACGCAGTGGCGATCGCGGTCGATGAGCAGCCGGTGCGACTCACGCGGCGCGAGTTCGAGTTGCTGAAGTTCCTGGTCGAGAACCGCAACCGTGTGCTGTCGCGCGACCGATTGCTCGAGCGGGTGTGGGGCTACGATCGTTTTATCGAGACCCGATCGGTGGACGTGCACGTCGGCCGGCTTCGGGCAAAGCTCGGCGCCGCCGGTCCGCAGATCGAGACCGTCGTCGGCCTCGGCTATCGATTCGTGGATTAGGTCGCCGTGGCACCGGTTCTCACCGGCTGCCAACCCTGCGACTCCAGCATCGACACTTCCCGCTCGATGGCGCTGATCGCCCGCTCGACGCGGTGCCAGTCGGTATAGGACATTCGTCGGACGATCTCAGAATCCTCAGCCACACGAAGCTCCCATCCAGAAAAGAGCGCATCGATGCTGAAGGTGCGGGTGTGACCGGCGTGAGTGAGTACTTTCGAAAACATCAAGATGATCCTGTTCTCTGGAAAAGACTCCCTTTTTATCGCAACGTGCGGACGGCGCACGTAAACACTGTGTAACAATCTGGCTTGTTGGCCACTCGCCCTAAAACATTTCAATCAGAAGCATGAACGATGTCCTCACTTTGATCCTGGGTGGCGGTCGAGGCACCCGGCTCTTCCCGCTGACCCACATGCGGTCGAAGCCGGCAGTCCCGATCGGCGGCAAGTACCGGCTGATCGACATTCCGATCAGCAACTGCCTGCATGCCGGCCTCAAGCGGATATTCGTGCTGACGCAGTTCAACTCGGCATCGCTCAACCGCCATATTGCGCAGACCTATCGCCTTGACACCTTCTCGGAAGGATTCGTTGAAGTCCTGGCGGCCGAGCAGACGCCGGAGAGCTCGGCCTGGTTCCAGGGTACGGCCGACGCGGTGCGGCAGGCCGCCAGACACTTTGCCGGCTACGACGCCGATCACTACCTGATCCTCGCCGGCGACCATCTCTATCGGATGGATTTCTGCGAGTTGATCGAATCCCATATCGAAAGCCGCGCCGATATCACCATCGCGGCGCAGCCGGTGTCGGCCGACGATGCCACAGAGATGGGCATCTTCCGATTCGATACCGAAGGCCACATCGAGGGGTTCGAGGAGAAGCCCACGCCCGGCCGCCTCGCTGAGATGCGCAGCGGCGCTTCGGGCCGCTCGACGATGACGGCGGTCACCACCGAACGGCCGTTCGTGGCGTCGATGGGTATCTATGTTTTTTCCCGCGACGCGCTGTTCGAGTCGCTGCAGCAGCCGTGTGTGGACTTCGGCAAAGAGCTGATTCCGCGCGCGCTCGGGATTTATTCGGTCAATCCGTACATCTATCGCGGCTACTGGGCTGACGTGGGAACGATCCAGGCTTTCTACGACGCCAACGTGCAGCTGACGCGCCGCGACGCGCCGTTCAACTTCTTTCATCCGCGCTTCCCCATCTACACGCGCCCGCGGTTCCTTCCCGGCTCGCGGATTCACGATGCGCGCATCGACAACTCGATCGTCGCCGAAGGCTGCTTTCTCGATCGCTGCACGATCTCCGAGTCCGTTGTCGGCATTCGGACGCACGTCGCGGAAGGGGCGAGCATCTCGCGTTCGATTCTGCTCGGGGCCGACAGCTACGACGAGGAGCATGCCGCCGACGCGCTACCGCTCGGTATCGGCCGCAACGCCGTGCTCGATCGCGTCATCGTCGACAAGAACGCGCGGATTGGCGACGACGTAAAACTTGTAAACCACTCTCGGGCGGACCATCTCGATGGGGAGAGCTTCCACATCCGCAACGGCATCATCATCGTCCCGAAGGGAGCCATCGTTGCGCCGGGGACGAGTGTCTGAAAAAACAGGTTCGACCCTCTGCGCTTTCAAGTCGTCACAAACTGTCAACATTTCCATGGGACTGCCCGTCTAAGGTTGCAGGCTGACGGTGTGGAGGCCGTCAGTCTGGCAACCAGCAGTCATGGGTGAGGGGCCTAACCAAGTTTTTGGGAGGGGCCCATGCTTCGAGCAGTTGTTGGTGTCTGCTGTCTTCTCGCCATGCTGCCGGCGCCGGTTTTCGCGGAGCCGTCCGACCCGATTGACCCGGTCGGCCCCCGCGTTCGCGGCGCAACGCCCAAGATGGAGCGGCTGATCCAGACCGGCATCCAGCGATCGGCCACCTTCGCGGCCCTCATTTCATCCCTCAATAAGACGGACGTGATCGTCTATGTGCAGGAGACACGCGACCTGCCGCGCGGAGTGGACGGGCAGCTCGCGATCACGACCGGACGCAGCCCGCAGCGCTACCTTCGCGCGCAGGTACTGGCCGGGCTCGGCACCGCTGAAACGATCGCGGTCATCGCCCACGAACTGCAGCACGCGATCGAAGTGGCGGAACACCACGAAGTCCGCGACTCGCATGCGCTGGCAAACTTATACAGAAGAATCGGCGTCGAGCCGAATCGGGGGCGGTACGACACTCAAGCCGCCCAGTTAGCGGGCAAACAGGTGCGGAACGAGCTGAGCTGAGGCTAATGCGGACCAGAATGGCGAAACTGAGAGCGCCGGCGCGGCAGAGCGCGCCGGCGCTGCGGTACTTGTTAGAAGCGGACCCGAGCGCCCAGCTGCATCACGCGGGGACCGCCGACTGAATCGGTGATCTTGCCGAAGTCGGTCGACGCCGATCCGATCACGTTGTTCGGCAACGCGTAGTTCACCGTGTTGAACAGATTGAACACGTCCCAGCGGATCTCGACAGTTCCGCTCGCCGGCGAACCGGAAGCCCTTCGCGAGGCTGATGTCGACGCGACGCTGCCAGAAATTGCGCAGCACATTGCGGCCGAGATTGCCGAATCCCTGGTTGCCCGGGTATCCGCCGGCCGCCGTCGTCGGCGAACAGAGGACGCTCTTGTTGAACGCCGCCTCGGTCGGATCGTCCCCGTGCTGGCGGAGTTCATCGAGCGATCCGCACAGGCTCGGACGTCCGAAGCCGAGGCGATACAGACCGCCGGAGCCGCGAATCAGGTCACCGTACTGCGACGAATTGGCGAGCTCCGGTTCGGCCGAGTAGATCGAATACGGCAGACCCGACTGCATCTGCACGAATCCCGAGAAGCGGATGTCGCGGAGTACTGCTCCTGGCACGGCAGCTCCCAGATCCAGCTGCCGCTGAACCGGTGCGGACGGTCGAAGTCCGAGAGCGCATAGTTCGCGTCGACGTTGCGGTTGTCTCCCTGCACCACGAAGCCCGTATTCGGCGTATCCGGCTTGCCACCGCCGGCGGTGCTGCCCGGGTCCGCGGAGCTCGTGTCCTTCGACCGCGAGTAGGTGTAGGCGAGGTTGAACTGCAGGCCGTCCGACATGCGCTTGGTGAGCCCGACCTGCAGCGAGTTGTACAGTGAGCGTCCCGTATTGCTGAGCAGCACCGCCTCCGGCACGTTGAAGCCGAGGACCGGCGTGCGCGCCTCGAACCCGATGAGGGCGCCGGCCGTGTTCGAGAGGTTGTAATCAAGGGCGCCGCCGAGGCTGGCGTTGGGGAACCCGAACGCGAGGCCGACACCGCGCTCGCGTGCGGTCGCGCCGGCCTTCAGTGGACCGTTGGGGCTGCCTGAAGCAACGTACGCCTGGTTGAACCGTTCGAAGATATGGTCCGGCGTGTCCGGTCGAGTTCAAGTCGTATCCCTGATTGAAGGCGAGTGCCTCGAGGAGGTCGGTGCCCTTGCTGCCGACGTAGCGAACCTCGAGCATCATGTTGCGGCCCGAGATCCCGCTGCACGCCGAAGTTGTACTGCTGGACGTAGGGCGTGTGCAGGTTCCGATCGACGGCGCGGAACTCGAAGGTCTCGGCGATGTTGCCACGCGTCGGCAGACCGGTCGCCGGATCCACCGGGTTCAGCGTCCCGTCGGCGCCGCGAATGACGTTCGTGTTGTCGCGGATCTGGTAGGTGCCGTTGAGCGAGTGCGGACGATGCGGTTTGGCAGGTACTGAGTCGAACGGAAAGTTCGCATCCTGCTGCGACCAGGCGGTGTTGAACGGAACCGCGCTGGCCGGGAACGTCACTTCCTGCTCGCGCAGGAACGGATAGTTGCTGAACACCGTGTTGATGAACGCGGCCGACGGTCGGTCGTAGAAGATCCCGTAGCCGCCGCGCACTACCGTCTTGCCATCTCCTGGCGACCAGGCCAACCCGATGCGCGGCGCGACGTTGTTCCAGTCCTGCCCCTTCAGCGTGTGATTGTTGTCGGCTTTCAGCGAGGCGGCGATGGAAGCGTCCACGGCGCTGAAGCCGGTGGTGTTGACGTTAGCCGGCACGATGAAGGCGTTCACCGGGTTTTCGGTATTCGTGATCGCCTCGAAATCCACGTTGCCGATGCGGCCGTCGACCTCTTCCGGCAGACCGAAGAACTCGTAGCGGACGCCGGCATTGATCGTCAGCCCGTGTCCGAGCCGCCAGTCGTCGGCGAGGAACAGGTTGAAGTCGTTGAAGCGGAACCGCTTGTCGGTGATCCCGAACTGCGTGTCCCCCTCCGTTCCCGAGGCCGCGCAGGAACATCGTGAAATTGTCGAACTTCTCGAACTCGGTGGCCTGCTCTTCCGGAAGATTCGTGTTGAATTCGTTGCGACGGAACTCGCCCCCCATGCGCAGCGCGTGCGATGTCGTCGACCAGGTGAGCGTGTTGCCGATCGTCCAGGTGCGCTGCTCGCCGCTTGTTGAAGCTGTCGTTCGGTCCGCCGAACGAGAACCGTTCCATCGTCCCGCCGGGGCGGCCGATGTAGTGGCCCAGTCGCGTCGTCGCGTTGCTCGTGTCGTAGTTGTTGGCGGGATTCGGAATGCCGACACTCGCATTCGTGATGTCGAGAAACGGATCGTCGAGCTGCCGCGTGTTGTCCAGATAGAACATGCCGCCGCGGATCTCGTTGACCATGCTCGAGCCGAAAATGTGCGTGTCCGAGAGAGCCACCGTCGCGTTCTTGTCGTCGCGCTTGAGCGTGAAGGGAGAAACGAGGCTCGACGGATCAGGGAACGGATCGTAGCCGGGGAATTCGGCGTAGAACACAGTGCCGCTGAGACGGTTATTGCTCGAGAGCTGCCCATCGAGCTTCGCCGTGTACTGGTCCTGCGTGAATTCCGCGGGGACGACGTTGCGCTGGCGGAGGAAGGGATTGCCGCCGACTGAAGGACCAGCGGTGATGTCGTTGCCAATCAGCGTCGCGTTGGCCCGCGGAGCGGGAATGACGAAGTCGCCGGTGACCGGATTGCGCAGGTTCAGAAGCGCCACCGCCACGTCGGAGATGCATGCGCGTGTCGGTGGGGCTGGTGCAGTTGCGCTTTCGGAATCGGAGTTCGTGAAGCTGGGATTCAGCGCCGAAAACGCGTTGAACAGATTCTCCTTGGTGCGGGCGCCCTGGATCAGTTGCAGCGCCTGCGGCAGGGCCGAGATGCTGCTCGCTGTCGGCACGAACCCCGTTTCCGCCTTGGTCCGCTGATATCCGCCGAAAAAGAACATCCGATTCTGCCGGATCGGGCCGCCAACCGTGAAGCCTCCCTCATTGCGGCGAGCCTTCGGCTTGTCGATCCCGTCTTTCTCGTAAAAGAAATCGTTCGAGTTCATGTTCTCGTGCTGGAAGTTGAAGTAGCCGGTGCCGCGAAGTGCATTGGAGCCGCTGCGGGTCACCAGCTGGAAATTGCCGCCACCAGAGCGTCCGGTCGACGCGTCGTACATGCTCGTCTGCAGCGTAATCTCCTGCAGCATGTCGGAAGCCGGGGCGATGTTGTCGTTCAGCGAGCCTTCGTTCGTCGTCAGATTCGTCGCGTCGATACCGTTGAAGAACAGGCTGGTGCTCGTCGTCCGCGTGCCGTTCACCGAGGGGGAAATGTTCCCTGTACCGTTCGTGAGAACGGGCGGCAGGTCGGCGCTGACGCCAGCCTCGGACGACAGGAGGTGGGTGAAGCTGCCGGTGGATGTCGGCACGGCCTGAATCTCCGCCGCCGTGATGCTGCGGGCCGTCGTCACCGTGGTCGTCGAGAGCAGGTTCGCATCACCGGTCACGTTGACGGTTTCGGCCAGTCCGCCCACTGCGAGCGACGCCGGAACTGAACGTGTGGCAGCGGCTTCGACGATGATGCCGTCGCGGACGAGGCGTTTGAAGCCCTGCAGCTCGAACGACACCTCATAGGTGCCGACCGGTAGGGCCGGTATGCCGCCACTCACCGTTCGTGCCGGTGGTCGTCTGCTGCGTCATTCCGGTCTGGACGCTCTTGACCGCGACGGTCACGCCCGGCAGAACGGCGCCGGTCGGATCGCTGACCGTTCCAGTCAGCGTCCCTGTTGGACTACCCTGCGCGACCATCCGCGCCGGTGCGGCGAGAGCACTGATGAGTGCGACGATCATTAACGCTGGAAACCAACTACTTACGAGACGCATCACTTCACCTCCGTTGGCAGCTGGACTCTCAGGCCCGCTGCAGCAGGCCGTTCGAGGCAGATACCTCACATCCGTGAGCGAGCTTATTGAGAGATCGTGACGAAGGCATGACGAGGCGATTGCTGCGTTGTTAAAGTGCGAGTCGATCGCGCATCGCGCGCGATCGCCACCTGGAGAACTCCTGAGCTGTTTTCACTACGGATGACGCATTCAACGATAGTCTCGAGCCATCCCGGCTCAGGCGAGGTGTGTTGGATGCATGAAAACCTGGCACGTTCGGGCTGCGGGCTGGTGATGTTCGCGATCGCCTCAATGCTTTCGCTGGCGCAAACGGCGTCGGCGCAATCTCGGCCGTCGCCTGCCGTAGAGTTCGCTGCCGGAGCCTTCTTGTTCCCCGACGACGGTCTGGTGACTGAAAAGTTCGTCGGCGGGTCCGGACGGATCTACCTCTCGCCGCGGATCAGCATTGGGCCGGAGGTAGCGTTCGTCGATGGCACGAATCATCGACACCTGACGCTGACCGGCAACGTCACCTTCGATCTCGTCGCTCCGATACAGGGATCGCCGCGACGGATCACACCGTTCCTGGTCATCGGCGCCGGACTGTTCAGGACCACGGAAGATTTCCCAGGCAGCGCAAGCTTCAGCTCGAACGAAGGAGCCTTTACTGCCGGCGGCGGCGTCCGCGGCTTCGTCGCCAGGCGTGTCTACGTCGGCGGCGAGGTCCGCGTCGGCTGGGAGACTCACATCCGTGTGAACGGTCTGGTCGGGTTTGTTCTCGGAGGATGATTGAGTCAGCGCAACACGTGTTTCTGTGGGTCCGGCACAATCACGTCGAGTTCATTGTCGATCAGGCGGCGAATCAATTCGCGGACGCCCGCGCCACGCGCCTGGGAGATCACCAGATCGGCTCCGTCGCGAACCTCCGGGAGCGCGTTCTCGACTGCCACTGCGAGGCCACACAGCCGAAGGAATGCCCGGTCGTTCTCGGCGTCGCCGACGCCGACGACCTGTTCGGCGGTCAGGTTCATCGCCTGAAGCGCGACCCGCAGACCGGTCGCTTTCGAGACGCCTGCCGGCAGCGCCATCACCGCTTCCTTGTTGAAGATCACGTGCCAATCGAGGTGAAGGTCGCGAATCGCATCGAACACGACCTGCTCGTGCGGGACAACGGTGGCCACGATCGAATGGCCCACCGACAGCGGGATTCGCGCACGCTGCAGCGCGCTGACCAGAGCCGGGGCCGCCGGCGGCGCGAGACTCTGAATCGTCTGCTCGGCAGGATCGTAGAGCACCGCGCCGTTCTCGGCGACGATGCGGTCGAATAATTTGGCGTGGGGGAACGTATTGAACAAGTCGGCGAGTTCCCGGCCGGTTACCAGAATCAGCGACAACCCGGCCGATCGCGCACCCTGCAGCGCGAAAGCTGTGTCATCGTCGACGGTGCCCTCACACGCGATGGTGCCGTCGTAGTCGGTCGCGACGGCGCGGTACTTCATCGAACGACGCGCCAGACTCCAGCCGGCTTGCGATCGTGCGGCTCGACTAACTCCTCCCATAGCCGAAATCCGCCTTCGAACGCGTCCTGGTTGCCGCCGCGGCGGGTGTGCGGCGGCAGCGGATCGATCCGGTCGGCGTTGCCGCCACCGACCAGGGTGTAGTCAGCGACGAGCGCTCTGACGCAGAACGTCGACCGTCCTGCGTCACGAGCGCGGCCCATTCCCGGTGCCCTCTGGATTCGAGTCCCTTGGCGCCAATCGCGTCGCCGAGCGTGCCACCTGACACATCCGGCAGATTGCCAAGTTCAAGCGGCACGACGACGCACTCGGTCACCAGAGCCGATCCGAGGCCGGTTCCGAGCCCTAGGAAGAGCATCCTTCCGCCATCGTATCCGCCAAGCGCCTGCATTGACGGCATCATTGACCACCTCGCACGCGGCATGCCGAACGCAGCATCGAAGTCGAAGTTCACCCACCCGGGCCCCAAGTTCCCCGGGTCCTCAGCCGGTCCTTTCTGCGCGACGCGGCCCGGATAACCGATGGAGACCACTTCGTAGCTCCAATCGGCCGTCGCCTGCCGAACGCGGGAGACGAGCAGGTCAGGCGTCAACGACGGCGGGGAATCGAAACTGCGTGGCTGGGAGGCGTCGCTCGCCATCAGTTTCACATTGGTCCCCCCGACATCGACCACCAGCACCTGCATCCTCGTGCTCCTCGAGTTCCAGCGGTCCGAGGATAGTGACTCACATTTCTGTAAAGGCGCGAGAGCAGGATCGCGTGACCCCACCCTCGACCTTCGGCATCGCGCTTACTTCGCCTTGGCGATTCGGAAGATCGCGGTGGTGCCGCTCGCTTCGTTGGCGACCACCAGCAGCGGCTCCTGGGTCGGGCTGTCGGACGTCGGAATCACGAGGGACATTTCCGGACCCAGATCTCCAGCGGTGTTGGCGACGGTGTCACCGGCGAAGTCGCGGCTGTTGACGTAGTCGACGAAGCGCGGCCCGCGGGGATCGGTGACGTCGTAAACCATGATGCCGCCAATGCGTTCGAGCGCGATGAAGGCATACCATCGGCCCCACAGTTTGGCGACGGTGATCCCCTCGGGTTCCGGTCCCTTGTCGTCGCTGCGCGTGTCCCAGTCGATATTGCTGCTGTGGTTGGCGTTGAAGGTGTTCGCGGGCAGCCTCGCCGCGGTGATCTGCTCGAACTGGTCGCCGCTGTCGAAGACCTGCTCGCCGTCGGTCGTCCAGATCGAGAACGAGCGCGCACCGTGGACCAGCAGCCGCTGAAGCGGTGCGGTGAAGCTCGACGTCGCATTGGCGCCGATCCTCGACACCGTCAACCGTCGAATGCCATTCACATCGTCGAGACAGCCCGCGCAGGTCGGGAGAAAGGCCGCGAGGCTGGACAATCGCGCCGTCTCGGCAGGTCATGCCGGGCCAGTCCCGCACGTCTCCTTCGTTCGCGGTCAGCAGGTACGTCCGTCCCTTGATCCGGTAGGACGCAATGGCGTCCGGCAAGTACATCCCCTGCACCGGCCAGTTGGCGACGTTGAAGCGGCGCGAGGTCGATCCGGTGCCGGGACCGTCTTCGTCGCTTCCGTCGAGACCGAAGTTCTCAGCCGAATGGTCTTTCGTGCCGAAACCGAGGATGCGGACGAACGTGGCGCTGGCAATGTCCAGTTCGGCGATCGCGTTGTTCTCCTGCAAGGTCACCCACGCCGTCTTCGAGTCGTCCGATACCGTGATGTATTCCGGTTCGAGATCCTGCGCGACGCTGGCGTTCGGACCGAAGATACGGATGCTCGAATCGAGGGACGTGCCGTTGAAGGCGGTGAATCGGACGGTGGTGACGTCGGCCTGCGACAGCGTCGTAATGACGTCAGGCAGCCGAATGATGCTGACGCTGCCCTCGGGATCGTTCCCCGCCGTCACATACGTGCTGGGCTCACCTTCGTTGGCGACCAGCACCGCGCGCCCGTCCGGCGTGAACGTGAGCATGTCCGGCAGTGCGCCAACCGTGACGACCGCGAGCTCCTCGCCATTGGTGTTGAAGAACGCCACTTTGCCGTTGGCGGTCTTCGGGCTGGCCTCTACCGCCACCGCCACCACTCCGTTTCGCACCGAAACGCTGTTCACGATCGCGCCGTAGAGATCGAGATCGATCTCATCGACCTCAGTCGGATTCGATGGGTCGGCGATGCTGACGATGTCGAGCGTGTTGTGGAAGGCGTTAGTGATGAACAGCCGACGGCTGGTGGGATCGTAAGCGGCAATTTCCGCCCCCGCCAGTTCGTTGGGGTTACCCGGATTGGAGGTGGAGGGCGCGCCGGAAACATGCCGGCCTAATAGCGTCAGCCCGATGTCCTTGTCGCTGTCGGCGAACAATGCGGCCGCCAGGCCGGTGAACACAATCAGACACAAGCTACGAGCGCGATGCATGAATCCTCCATTCACAGGACGGTGGTCGTAGGGAACTAGCGGAAATGAACTATTGCCGCGCGAATGTGACGACCGTGCAAACAGGCAGTGAATTGCGGGTTAATAGATCGCCGTCACGTCATGATGCCGAGGAAGAACAGCACCAGCTCCAGGATCAGGATCAGCACGATCGTCAGCTCCAGAAACTGGCCGCGCGACATTCCGGACTGTTCCACCGCGAACCGGTAGATATCGTCCATCGTCTCGAGCTTCTGTTCGACATCCGACTTCCAGGTCTCGAGGCCAAGGCGGTCCGCGGCCAGGCGGAACAGCCGCACGGCATAGATGTCGCCGACGAACTTGATCGCATTCTCGGTACGATCGGTCAGGTCGTTGAGATCGATGTAGAGCGAATGCACCTGCCGGGCCGCCCGGGTGTAGCGCGCCCCGAGCCACTGTTCGTGCCAGCGCGGACGCTGGAGCCGTGCGTAGACCGACGACAATTCGCGATCGAGCAGGCGATCGTAGTAGCGGAACTGCAGCAGCTGGCTGTTGGCGAATTCAAGAATATCCAGCGCCGCCTGCGTGCCCGCCGGTGTGTCGTAGACCAGTGCGGCGTTCCAGGTCGGTATCACCAGGTCGTTGGCCAGGTACGAGATCCGGTGCTGCAGGACGGTGGCGATCTCCTGCGGGCTGAGCGGTTGCGATTCGCCGCGCAGCATCGATGCGATGTCGGTACCGCGCTCGGCGATCAGCTGCTCGGCGGTGAATGGACGATCGAGCTGGTGGATCGCGAAGACGGCATAGTCTTCCGACAGGTAGTCGCCGCGATAGCTTCGCATCGCCTCGCGCGTCCGTGTGGCGGCCTGCCGGCACAGATCCTCGGCGCGACTTTCGAGATCGGCGCTCTCGATCAATTTCGCGCCGAGCGCAGTGAACCCGTCCCACGGCCCCTCGAACGGCTGCGACAGCGCCACCGAAACGACCCCGTAATCGTAGAACCGTACCCGGGTCTGGAACGCACCGACCGCAGGCAGGCCGAGCTCCTCTCCGCTGAAGGACAGCGGCGGATTGCCGTACTGGACGTAAGGGGGTGTCGTCGGCTTTGGCGCAAGGTACCCCGCCACTCCCCGCACGCCGACCAGCTGCGGAACCATCTCGAGGTCGACCGCTTCAGCGACATCGAACAGGTAGAAGGCGACGATCTGACCGACACAGATGTCAGGCACGTCAGTCATGCTACAGCGGGTGAAGCCGGCCCCTGGCGTTTCGCCCGCTTCGTCATTCACCTTCCGCAAACCTTCTGTCGCACCTGGGCAACATATGGTGTATATCCTTCGATGCATGCGGGCATTGCTGATCATCGCGGTCTTCATTGCCGGAGCTGCGCTTGCCCCGACCAGGAGCCGGGATGCGGGAGCGCTGCATGAAGACGGGATCGCGGCACATTTGCAACGGCGCCTGAGTGAGGCGGCCGCGCTCTACGATCAGGCACTGAAGATCGAGCCGCCTGCCGTCCCCAGTGCAACGGACCTGGCCACGGTAGTGCGTCTCGCGCCGCTACTTCGCACGACGGCGGCCGAACCCTTCGCCCTTCGTGATGCCGCGGCGATCGTTCACCCCGAAAGCGGCATCATTGCCTACCACTTCTTCTGGGAGGACGACATCGACTTCCCGGACGACAACGATCCAAGCGATCACGAGGTCGTCTGGGTTCGCCCCGTCAACGGATCGGCGCCGCGCGTCTGGACCTATTTCCACGGCCGCGTGCTCGAAGCGCCGCGTGGCGCGGCTCATCGCGGGCGTCCGGAGGTCGCGGTGCAGTGGGGCAAGCACGGCCTTCTGCCCGACGCATGGGAGAGCCTTTCGATTGTTCCGAAGGTGCACGAGGTCGTCGACGGCGTCCCGATCTCGCTGACAGCGATCCCGATGAAGGACTATCTCTCCGGCAGCTTCGACAAGCTGTCGGCGTCCGGCCGACGACTTCCGGAACATCCCATCGCCCAGCGTTTGAACTGGCCGCGGCGATACACAGGAACCCGTCAGGATTTCATGACGTTCCCCGGCCGCGTCGATCCCCGGCTGCTGCTGCAGCGACGCGGCTCCGTTCTGACGTCGAGGTTCAACAGCGCCACGCTGAATCGGTGGGTCGTCCCGTTCAACTTCAAACCGAAGATCGAATGGCCGGAGTGATCAGCCGATCTTGCGCAGCATCCTCGGCGTGACGAGCCAGCGAAGCTGCCCGGATCCCTTCGGGGGAAACACCTCGAAATCGATCCGGCAGATCGCTCCCTTTTTGAATTCGATCGGGGTGCGCGAGCCAATCAACCGCGCGGCCAGTTCGCCGATGTTCGGCTCGTGGCCGACCAGAGCGATCTTGCCCTTGCGCATATGTTTCGCCAACTCCTGGAAGACGGAGGCCGGAGTGCCGGCTGGCGCCAGCGAGTCGGACAGTGTGACTGGCGGACGCGCCGGCAGAGCCTGCGCCACGATCTCCGCGGTCTGCTTCGCGCGGGTGAGCGGGCTGCTGATGATCAACTCGATCTCGACATCCAGCACGCCGAGCGCCTTCGCCTCTTTGCGGAAGCGCGAAATCCCGGCGGTGGTCAGTGGACGCTTGGAATCATCGGGATAGTCGGCGCCCCGATCGGCGGCAATGGCATGTCGAACGAGGTAAAGCTCCAGGGTCGCCATCTATCGGGATTCCACCTTGATCAAATCGTCTGGGGCGGGCGCCGGGGTCTTGCTCGCCACCTTCCGGGTTCGCCTCAAGCCCATCTTGATTGGACGTGTCCGCCGCGCGAGCCGCGGCACGATCTGCGACGGAACCGTTTCGCCGAGCACCCGCAAGGCTTCCGATTGAGCGACATAGCGGCCGTGCAGTCGCCGACATTCCTCTTCGATGCGTCCAGCAATCGCCGCGAGACCCTGGTGCGGCACGGCCCGCCCCACGGGAACCGCGTCCACGGCAGCGACATGGGTCTGCAGCACCTGGAGGTCGTTCAACCGCCCGAGCAGTTCCTGCGTCCGCTTGAGCGACCGGACGAGCGGCGCGGCAGGCGACACCCCGCTGTCGGCCGCAAGCTCGAGACCGTATCGAAGCTTCTTACAGGCAATTCGTATTTGGTGAAGGCGTTCGGGCGCATAGAGCTGGCCGGCCTCGTCAATGGCGGTCACCAGCCTCCGGGCGCGATCCACGAGTCGCGTGCCGAGCGCCTGCCGCCAGACCTCGCTGTCGTCCAGGTCAAGGGCCTCGGTGAGCGCCTTCAAGCGGCACTCGAGTTTCTCCGCGTTGACGGCCGCCAGTTGGGCGAGCATCGTCTCTCGCCTGCGGTCCCGTTCTTCGACGACGTGAAGCCGGACGTCCTGGAGAGCTGGCCGGGAGAGATCATCGGACGCCGATAACTCGTCGAGCAGGTGAAGGCTCACATCGAGCTCGCGCACCGTTCCGAGGGCGCGCGTCAGCCGGCGGATCCTGCGACTCGCTTTTCCGGAGTGTTTGAGATCCCCGGCGAACACGGGGACGGCCTCGCGGAGGCGGCGCGAAGCCACCCGTGCCTGGTGAACACCGATGTCGTCCCCCGCAATGGCCGCGGGCAGGTACCGATGAAGGGCCCGCGCTCGTCTTGTAAGTAACAGAGACGTTACCTTGGGACTCCGACTGCTCATGCTACGATTCCGATGACCATCCAGCTCAAGTGCGAGTATATCCCGGCATGGGCCTCAGCAAGACCCGCACCGCTGAGTTCGACCCTCAGATGACATGCGCTTAGCGGCGATAGATATCGGGACCAATTCCATCCACATGATCGTGGTGCAGGTGCGGCCGGACCTGTCATTCGAGGTCATCGATCGGGAAAAGGACATGGTGCGCCTGGGGGCGGGGGGCCTGGACGGGAAGAGGCTGACCGACACGGCGACGGGGGCCGCCCTCACCACCCTTTCCAAGTTCAAGCGCCTCGCCGAATCCCACAAGGTCGACGAGATCATCGCCGCCGCCACCAGCGCCACCCGAGAGGCCGAAAACGGCGGGGACTTCATCGCGGACGTCCATCGCCTCACCGGAATCAAAATCCGCGTCATCCCGGGGACCGAGGAAGCACGCCTGGTGCATCTGGCTGCCGCTTACGGGATTGGCATTGGCAAATCGACCGCCTGCGCGGTCGACATCGGCGGCGGCAGCGTGGAAGTCACCCTGGGCACCGCCGAGCAGATGGTGGTCGGACGCAGCTTCAAGACCGGTGTCATCCGGCTTACAGAGCGGTTCGTCAAGACAGACCCCCTCGGCCGCCGTGACGAGCGCCGGCTGGTGAAACATGTCAACCGCGAAATGGGGGAGTACCTGGCAGACCTCGCCTCGCGCGGGTACGACCGCGTCGTCGGCACTTCCGGCACCATCCTGAGTCTTGGATCGCTGGCACTCCTCAGCGAAGACGGCACGCCGGTGACGGAGCTGCGCAACCGGCGTGTGTCAGCGAAGGCGATCCGGCGTTTGAGAAAGCGGCTGATAGAGGCGGACCTCGCCGAGCGGCTGAACATGCCGGGGCTCGACCCTCGGCGCGCCGACTTGAGCGTCGCCGGCGTGGTGCTGCTCGATACCATTCTCCGGAAGCTCGGGGCCGCGGAGTTGACGCTCTGCGACCTCGCGCTTCGGGAGGGGCTGGTCCTCGATTACATTCACCGCAACCGGGCAAAGATTCGGAAGGCGGATCGGTATCCCGACGTCCGGCGGCGCAGTGTCATCGAACTGGGGGAGCGATGCGGTTACTGGCCGGAGCATGCGCAGCAGGTCGCCCGCCTGGCATTGAGCATCTTCGACCAGACGCGCTCCGCTCACGGCCTTGGCGAGCGCGAGCGCGAGTGGCTGGAATATGGGGCACTCCTGCACGATATCGGGGTCCACATCAGCTATGAGCGGCACCATCGTCACTCGTACTACCTGATCAAGAACGGCGACCTCCGGGGTTTCGAGCCGCACGAGACCGAGGTGATTGCGCTGGTCGCCCGATACCACCGCCAGGCGATGCCCAAGAAGTCGCACGAGGGGTACGACGAGCTCACGCCGAAGCTGCGAAAGACCGTCAAACGGCTGTCGGCCATGGTTCGACTGGCGGAAGGGCTCGACCGGAGCCACTCGCAGACCGTCTCAGCCGTGGATCTCTACCCTCGGTCCAGACGAATATCTCGCCCGTCTCCGGACTACCGGAGATGCGGAACTGGAGATATGGGCAGCGCAACGTCACGTCGAGGCACTGGAACAGATCCTTGGGAAACGGATACGATTTGAGTTGAGCGGCCGGGCCAAACTGGCCGCCAAACAGACGAAACGACGGCCGCATGCTCAACAGACTCACGACACCGCACGAGTACCAGGGAAAGCTGTTCGTCGTCGAGGGGATCGACGGGTCGGGAAAGACGACGCAGCTGGCGCTGCTGGCAAAGTGGCTTAGCGCCGCCGGCCACAGCGTCGTCGTTACCGAATGGAACTCGTCGGCACTGGTGAAGGCGGCGACCAAGGCGGGCAAGAAGAAGAACACGCTGACGCCGATGACGTTCAGCCTGCTGCACGCGACGGACTTCGCGGACAGGCTCCTCTACAACATCATTCCCCCGCTGAAGGCCGGCATGATCGTGCTGGCCGACCGTTACACCTACACGGCTTTCGCCCGCGACTCGGCGCGCGGCGTCGACAGGCAGTGGGTACGTGAGCTGTACAGCTTTGCGGTGAAACCGGACCTCGCTGTGTACTTTCGCGTCCCGATCGATGTGTCGACCGACCGGCTGCTGGCGCGGCGCGTGAAACTGAAGTTCTATGAGGCTGGCCTCGACATGGGATGGAGCTCCAATGCCATCGAGAGCTTCAGGATTTTTCAGGGAAAGGTGCTCGACGAATACGATCGCCTCGTCGACGAGTACGACTTGAGCGTGGTCAACGCCACCGGCAGCATCACGGAACAGCAGCGCGTCTATCGCAAGCTGGTGTCAGAGCACCTGGAGATCAAGAATGACAACGAGCAGCTCGACGACCTCGCCTGACGATAGCCGCGAGGGATCCGGGCCCGGGAGCTACTACGGCAACCCGATCCCCTACCTGCCGATCGACGGGTATCCGGGCAAGATCATCGCGATAGAGGGCACCGATGGCGTCGGCCGCTCCACGCAGATCGCCATGCTGCGGGAATGGCTCGAAGTGCAGGGCTACGGCGTCATCGAGACGGGCTGGACGCGCTCGGAGCTGATGCAGCCGACCATCGAGCTCGCCAAGGCGAGCAACACGTTGAACAAGCTGACCTTTGTCCTGCTCTATGCAACCGACTTTGCCGACCGCCTGGAGAAAGAGATCATCCCCGCGCTCAAGGCGGGCTTCATCGTCCTCTCGGATCGGTACATCTATACGGCAATGGCTCGCGCCGGGGTCCGTGGCGTCGACAAGACCTGGATCCGGAACCTGTACGGATTCGCGATCGCGCCGCACCTGATTTTCTATCTGAAGATCGACGAGAAGACGCTGATCAAGCGCGTGCTCCAGTCGCGCGGTATGGACTACTGGGAATCGGGAATGGACCTCAAGCTCGGCGACGACATCTACGAGAGCTTCCGCGCCTACCAGCGGTCGCTGTTGAAGGAGTATTCGTCGATGGCCGAGGAGTATCAATTCCGGGTGCTCGACGCACGGCGCAGAGTCGAAGTCATTCAGGACGAACTCCGCCGGCAGATCGGCGCCTTCCTTGCGGAAGCCGACACCACGGTAAAAGACACCACGGTAAAACTGGAGGTGGTAACACCCTGACGGGCGCCCGATTTACAGGGAATTTACACGGCTGAAATCGCCTCGAAACCGCTGACGCAGTACGCTGGCTCGAGCGATGAACCCTGCCCAGACGCAACTGCCATC
Organism: uncultured Acidobacteriota bacterium; assembly: GCA_963810305.1. Lineage (GTDB taxonomy): Bacteria > Acidobacteriota > Vicinamibacteria > Vicinamibacterales > 2-12-FULL-66-21 > JACDCA01. The sequence continues at coordinate 353,523 of CAWEMY010000011.1, read as the reverse complement.
ACTGACAGTGCCCGCGCCGCCGGCGCAACCCGCTGGTCAGCCGAAGCCGAACGCGATCGACGTACGGTCGCTCAATTTCTACTACAGCGCGAAGCAGGCGCTTCAGGACATCACGATCGGCATCCAGCGGAATCTGGTGACGGCCTTCATCGGCCCTTCCGGATGCGGCAAGAGCACCTTTCTTCGGACGCTGAACCGGATGAACGACATCATTCCGGGTACTCGCGTCGAGGGCCGCGTCCTGATCGACGATCAGGACGTCTACGGCCCGGGCGTCGACGTCGTCGCGCTGCGTCGCAGGGTCGGGATGGTGTTTCAGAAGTCGAACCCCTTTCCGAAGTCGATCTTCGACAACGTGGCTTACGGCCTGCGGATCAACGGCCTCGTCAGAAGCCGGTCTGAGCTGAACGGCCGGGTCGAGGAGAGTCTCAAGGCAGCAGCGATCTGGGACGAGGTGAAGGACCGTTTGCAGGAGTCCGCACTGGCGCTCTCCGGCGGCCAGCAGCAGCGGTTGTGCATTGCCCGGGCGCTGGCGGTCAAACCGGACATTCTGCTGATGGACGAACCGGCATCGGCGCTCGACCCGATCGCCACGCAGCGCATCGAAGAGCTGGTCTACGACCTGAAGTCGCAATACACGATCGTCATCGTTACCCACAACATGCAGCAGGCCGCACGCGTGTCGGACCTCACGGCGTTCTTCTGGCTGGGTAAACTGATCGAGCAGGGCGCGACCCACAAGATCTTCACCAATCCGTCGGAGAAGCTTACTGAAGACTATGTCACCGGGAGATTTGGCTGATGGCGGAACGCGTAGGCCGGCATTTTCAGGAGGAGCTCGAACAGCTCAAGACGCGGCTGCTCGAAATGGGCGGGCTGGCAGAGGACCGGGTACGCCGCGCCGTCGAGAGTCTGGTCGCGCGCGATTCCCACGAGGTCGAACGGATTCTTGCCAGCGATGGTCCAATCAACAAGCTGCACATTGAAATCGACAGCCGGTGCTTCACGATGCTGGCGTTGCACCAGCCGATGGCGGTCGATCTGCGCGCGATCGTCGCCGGCGTGAAGATCAACACCGATCTGGAGCGGGTCGGCGACCTTGCGGTCAACATCGCCGAGGCGACCATCCGGTACATCCGTCATCCGCCGGTCAAGGAGTTGATCGACATCCCGCGGATGGCGACGATCGCGCAGTCAATGCTGCGCGATGCGCTGGATGCCTACGTCCGCCGGGATATGGCGATGGCCGAGGCGGTCCTCAACGAGGATGATGCGCTCGATTCGCTGAAGACGCAGGTGTTCCGCGAACTGCTCACCTATATGCTCTCGGATCCCTCGAAGATCGAACCCTCCCTCGATCTCATTCTCATCTCGAGACACCTCGAACGAATCGGCGACCATGCCACGAACGTCGCCGAGGACGTCATCTTCATGGTGTCGGCGCGCGACGTCCGGCATCACGCAACCGACAGGTCCGAGGACGTGATCACCTGAGCACGGCCTGGTCCCCGGCGCCCTGCACTACAATAAAAAGGTTATAGGTCCCGCTTACGCTGGTTTCTGGCGTCGCGGTGCTAGCAATGACGGAGCCTCGCTGCGCCTATTGCCGTCGCCACCCTGTCGATCCGGAGTGGCGACCCTTCTGCAGTGAGCGGTGCAAGCTCGCGGACCTGGGGACGTGGCTGACCGGTGACTATCGAGTGGCGGGAGATCCCCCGCCCTCGACGGATCCTGAGACGGAAGACGACGTTTAGCTGAGACACATGCCAGAGACCTTGACGATCACCGATAACCGCACCGGTAAGCAGTACGAGCTGCCGATTACCGAAGGCACGATCCGCGCGACGGACCTCCGGAAGATCAAGGTCGCCGAAGACGATTTCGGGATGATGACCTACGATCCCGCGTTCATGAACACGGCGGCATGCCGCAGCCGGATCACCTTCATCGACGGCGACAAAGGCGTCCTGCTCTATCGCGGCTACCCGATCGAGCAGCTGGCCGAAAAGAGCGATTTCCTCGAGACCGCGTTTCTGATTCTCTTCGGAGAGCTGCCGCGCGAAGGCGAGCTGGAGGCCTGGGCGCATCGCATCACCATGCACACGATGCTCCACGAGAACATCAAGCAGTTCCTCCAGGGCTTCCGCTACGACGCGCACCCGATGGGCATGTTCCTGAGCGCGGTGGGGGCGCTCTCGACCTTCTATCCTGACGCGAAGAACATCTTCGATGTCGACTCACGGCGGCTGCAGACGATCCGGCTGATCGCCAAGGTCCCGAGCATCGCCGCCTATGCGTTCCGCCACTCCATCGGACGCCCCTACGTGCTGCCCGATAACGAGCTGAGCTACTCCGGCAACTTCCTCAACATGCTGTTCAAGATGACGGAGCCGCGATACAAGCCGCATCCCGTTCTCGAGCGGGCCCTCGACGTGCTCTTCATCCTTCACGCCGACCACGAGCAGAACTGCAGCACCAGCGCGATGCGGAACATCGGCAGCTCGCAGGTTGACCCCTACTCGGCGCTGGCGGGAGCCGCGGCCGCGCTCTATGGACCGCTGCACGGCGGCGCGAACGAAGCCGTCCTGCGGATGCTGAACGAGATCGGGTCGAAGCAGAACATCCCGGCGTTCATCAAGAAGGTCAAGGCGGGCGAAGGTCGCCTCATGGGCTTCGGGCACCGTGTCTACAAGTCGTACGACCCGCGCGCGAAGATCATCAAGCGGATGGCGGACCTGGTATTCGAGGTGACCGGGAAGAATCCTTTGCTCGAGATGGCACTGGAGCTCGAACGGATTGCGCTCGAGGACGATTATTTCGTGTCGCGGAAGCTCTACCCGAACGTCGATTTCTACTCCGGGCTGATCTACCAGGCGATGGGCTTCCCGGTATCGATGTTTCCGGTACTCTTCGCGATCCCGCGGACCGCCGGCTGGATTGCCCAGTGGGAAGAAATGCTCACCGATCCGGATCAGAAGATCGCGCGCCCGCGACAGATCTACATCGGGTCCGCCCCGAGAGATTACGTTCCCCGCGAGCGGCGCAGGTAGGGGCCGTTCGCGAACGGCCCCTACTCGGTTCGCAACGTCTTCAGCGGGATCCGGTAGAGGCCGGCTTTAGCCGGCCTGACAGCGGCGTAACGGAACTAGGATGGGTCTTGGCTATCGACCGCCCGGAATAGCGGGCCTCTCCATCCGTCACTGTTCTGTGGGGCAACAGGAGCGCGTCCTCGCCGCCGGTGCGATGTAGATCGTTCGCGGTCGGCGCTCGTATCGATCGCGCGCGGCGGCACCGGCCGCGCCGGCGATGGCGCCGCCGAACCATAGTCGCGCCCCAGGGTTACAAAGCTTGCCACCGAAGGCCAGGCACACAAGCTGCAATGGCAGCACTGTCGCCAGTGACCCGCCCACGGCTCCTGTGGCGATCCGCTTGGCGGTCCGCTCCCCCACCGGCAGCCGCTGCGCCAGATCGAGCCGCATCACGTCGTCGCGTGCGACCATCACCTCGAATCCGTGCACGACCAGCCGCACCGTATCCCGATCGGCAGCGAGGAACCGGCCGGTGTGACTGTCGCCGTTCGAGGTCAGCACCGTGACCATCAGCGCCGGCTCCAACGACAACACCTGGTCCCACCGCCCGATCGGAGGAAGCTCGAATTGGAGTGGGAGCGAACGACGGGACCCGTGCGCGAGCGGCGCTAGAAGCGGCGCGCAGGCGGTGTGGGCGAGTGCGGCTGCAAGCGCGATCCCAGCCAGAAATCGACGTCTCATGAAACCCTCCAAAGTGGACGGTATCCCCCAAGGCTCGCGAGGTCGTGAGAGACGTCTGATGAATGGATGAAAAAGGGTGAACGCGAACCACTGGCGACTGGCGTCTCTGCCTGGTCGTGCGCCCCGCGCCCCGCGACCCGCGCCCACTATTTCAGACGCAACTCAATCGCGGGAAGAGCGGCGAGCAGCACGTCGCCGACGACTTGAAGGCTGGTCGAGGAGACCTTGTCGAGGGTGTCCCCCGCGGTGTGCCACGGCGCGTAATCGATGTCGATGATATCTACTGCCGGAACGCCCGCGGCGAGAAATGGCAGGTGGTCGTCGTCTACTTCGAGCGACTCGTCGAGGAACTCGCGGCGACCGAGCTTGTGGGCGGCCGACCAGATCGTATCCGTGAGCCACGCTGTCGACTGGGTCTCGCGTTTGAAGGCGGGGGCCTTCTCGCCAATCATGTCGACCAGGATCATCGCCTTGATCTGCGCTAGCGTCCCCGCGCTACGCGCGGCCGCGACGTAGTGCCGGCTGCCGTGAGTATTGCCGGTTTCCCATTCGCCGATCGCCTCCTCGCCGTCGAGGAAGAGCAACTCGATCGGCATCGCGTTGGTGCGCCCCTTCAGCACGCGGGCCAGCTCGATGAGAAACGCGGTGCTGGATCCGGCATCGTTTGCCCCCACGAAGTCGAACTCTTTGAAGAGCTTGGTGTCGTAGTGGCCGGCGATGATCAGGCGACCCGTACCGGGCCCCGGAATCGTGACGCTCACGTTGGTCATTCGCACGACGCCTGCCGGCGTCTGTGCATCGAACGGCTGCTCGGTCACCTCGGCGCCGAGCTTCGTCATCTCCTGCCTGATGTAGTCGCGTGTCTTCTGCGCGCCTGGGGATCCCGCCGGGCGCGGGCCAATCGCCACGATGTTCTTCAAATGCTCGAACGCGCGATTCCCGTCGAACGCGGGCGCAGCTTGAGGCGCCGGCGTCTGCGCTGACGCACAAGCGCACGCGACCAGTACGATCAAACCAGCGAAAATGATTCGCAAATGGCCTTCCCTGCCTCCGTTGCTCACCCGAGCCCCGAGGCCCGAGCCCCCAGTCCCGAGGCCCTAGCCCGCTCAGCTCCTGGCGGATCTCATCCTCCGTCAGCACGCAGTCCGGATGCCTTGGCCTTGGCAAAGATCCGCTCCACGGCGGCTTCGTCGACCGCGAGGCCGCGCCGCTCGAGCCAGAACACGACATTCGATTTGCCGGACATCGGGCCGACTTCGATCTCCTGCTCGCGCCCGACCATTCTCGCCGGGACGCCGGAGTACACCGCGTCCACCAGGTCGCGATCGTTCTTGCGAAAGGCTTTGATCACCGCGGACGCGTGGACGCCGGTGGCGGTTCGAAAGGCGTCCCTCCCGACGACTGGATAATTCGCCGGGATCGGCACGCCGGTCGCGTCCGAAACAACGCGGCAGTACTCGCCGATCGCAGACAGATCACGTTCGAGGTATCCCATCAGCACCAGGTTGACGAGCAGGGTATCCATCGGCGTGTTGCCAACGCGCTCGCCGACGCCGATCGCGGCGCCGTGCAGGCGCGTCGCGCCGGCGTCGAGCGCCGCCAGCGTGTTACTGATCGCAAAATCCCGGTCGCGGTGGCCGTGCCAGTCGATGCCGACCCCTCCCCCGCACTCCTCGACCACCTCCGCCACGAAGCGGACGACGGCGGCGGCACCCGCGGGCGTCGCGTGGCCCACGGTATCCGCGATGCACACTCGTGACGCTCCGGCCCGGATCGCGGTCGAATAGAGCTTTCGCAGGGTGTCGGGATCGGCGCGCGTCGTATCTTCGGTGACGTACATCACCGGCAGCCCCTCGCCGACCGCGAACGTGATCGCCTCTTCGGTGAGCTTCAGCAGCTGATCGAGCGACCACCCCTCGGCGTACTGTCGCAGCGGGCTCGACCCGATGAACGTGCACGCTTCGATGGGGATGCCCACTCGCTGCGATACCTCGGCGATCGGCTTGATGTCCGCGATCATCGTGCGTGCGGCGCAGTTCGCCTTGACGTTCAGCCGCTGATCCGCGATCTCGCGCGCGAGGCGCTCGACGTCCTTGACGACGTGGGGGCCGGCGCCGGGCAGGCCGATGTCGGCTGTGTCGATCCGCAGCTTGTCGATCAGATGCAGGATCTCGAGTTTCTGCTCGATCGTCGGGCACCGGACCGACGGCGACTGCAACCCGTCCCGCAGCGTCTCGTCATCGAGCAGCACTTCCCGGGGGCGCGCCGCTGGTGTCCCGTTCCAGTCGTAGATCAACCCTGGTTGCATCGTCAGGCGTTACTGTCAGTTCGTGGCGTTCGCATGAATTTGATCGTCACCAGGCCGGCAAGGACGATCAGCGACGCCCAGAAGGTGGAGATGAGGACGGCGTCGGTGATGTACGGATCGACGACCGCTGCGATCGACACGCGCGGCGCACGGCCGGCATCGTGCAGCGCGCTGCGGAACAGGTACTCGCGGAGCCCCTGCCCCACGATCATGTCATAGACGCCGTTCCACAACGCGATCCCGAGAACCAGCCAGGCGGCGACGGCGATCGACGCCGCAGGGACTCGTCCCCCGACTTCACGCTCGCTCGCGGGGGCCCCACCTCCCCGCTCCGCGCGCGTGGCTGCTCGCTACGCTCCCTCGCTACGCACTCAACCCACCCCGATACCGCAGCACCATCGCGGTGATGTCGTCGCTCTGCGCCGCGCCGACGGCGAACTGCCGGACGTCCGCGAACAGCGATTCGAGCATCTGCTGCGGCTGCTGCGTCGCGTTCTGCTGGACGCAGCTCACGATCCGCGCGTCCCCGTACTCGTCCCCGTCGGCGGAGAGCGCCTCCGACACGCCGTCGCTGAAGACGATCAGCCAGTCGCCAGGTGAGAGTGTCACCGTTTCCTCGTCGTACGGCGCACCCTCGAACAGGCCGACAATCGGGCCGCCGCATTCCAGACGGCGGACGTTGTCCCCCTTGGCGCTGATGATCAGCGGCGGATTGTGGCCGGCGTTGCAGTAGGTCAACCTTCCGTTGTCTTCGAGCGCGCCGTACATCAAGGTCACGAACCGCGATTCGATCCCGCGGCGGTACAGCGCGAGATTGACGCGGCTGATCGTGGTGGACGGCGGCTCGCTGCGCGCCGCCTGTGCCGCAAACATGCCCTGCATCATTGCGCTCAGAAGCGCCGCCGGTGGTCCCTTCCCGGCGACGTCACCGAGCACGAAACCGACCGCCCCATCAGGCAGATCGACGTAATCGTAGAAGTCACCACCGATCGAGCGGCACGGCAGCGACGCGGCCGCCGCCGTGAAGTAGGCGGCGTCGCGCGCCATTTTCGGGAGCAGCGCCTGCTGGATCTCGGCCGCGATGCGCATCTCCTGCTCGAGCCGCGCTTTCTCCATCGTTTCGCGGTACAGCCGAGCGTTCTCGATCGCCACCGCGGCTTCGGTCGCGAAGGTTTCGAGGGCGGTCTTCGTTGAACTGGAGAGCAGGATCCCTTTCTCCCTGCTGTCGAGATACAGGACGCCGATGCGGCGTTCGTCTTCGGCGGCGTCGGCGCGGTCCAGGTAGCGGACCAGCTTCAACGGCACACACAGCACGTTCCTGATGCCGAGGGCGACCGTGCCCATGTGAACATCCTTGAGCTCGCCGTCGAGGAGGTCCGCCACCAGGCGAGGCTCGCCGGTACGGAACACTTCTTCCGGTATCTTGCGGCTCGTTGCGAAGCTGCCGCCCGACAGCGTGGTGCGCCCGCGGCCGCGCCCCATCTTGAACTCGAGTTGTTCGCCGGCGCCTTCCAGCATGATGAAGCCGCGCTCGGCACCACTGACTTCGATCGCTGAATTCAGCACCAGCGCCAGCACGTCGTCGAGCACACGCCCGGAGCCCAGCGCACGCAGACCTTCGAGCAGTGCCGTGATCTGGCGGAGGTCACCGATCGCAGTCGTCGTCGACTTCTCGATCGCGGCCGGCGGCGCAGTCGCGTCGATGAGAAACAGCATTTCGGCGCCACCGGTTCGGCCCAGCCGGATCCGATCGCCGTGCGCCAGCTGGCGGTCGCCGGTGATCTGTTCACCGTTGACGAACGTGCCATATCGCGAGTCGCGGTCCTTGATGACGTACTTCTTGTCGGCGTTGACGATCTGCGCGTGGTCGCGCGACACTTCGCTCCCCGCCAGCCGGAGATCGTTCGTCTCCCGGCGGCCGATGGCGAACTCCGGCTTGGTAATCGGCACGACCCGCCGGCCGAGAGCGTCAGTAACTTCGAGACGAACTTCGCCCATCAGCGGCGCCTCACAACTCTAAGGATAAGCAGGACGATCGCGGCGCCGACCAGAACACCGGCAATCGTCTGCAGACGATCAGGGTTGACCGCGGTGCGCGAAGCCTGCCCCAGGTAGAGCGCAAGCAGCAGCATCACGGCGATGGCAACAAACGACAGCAGCGGACTGCGCCGGCGCGTAATCCGGGCAGGCTGCCGCACCGGGTCGGTCGTCCCGGCGCCGCAGCGGTAGCAGATGATCGCTTTGTCGGCGATCTCTGTTCCGCAGTGCTTGCAGACCATTGGACAAATGATATGCCAGATGACCGGGCGCCGACGGCCTACAGGCTCACCACTGAGTCACAGAGTCACAGAGAAGACCCTTCGGTTAAGAAGAAGAACAAACTCTGTAGCTCTGTGCCTCCGTGGTGAGATTGCCGCCGCGATTACGGGATCGCTGCCCGCCTGGGTCGCAGCACTGGTCGCAGCAGGCCCATCAGAACCAGTACGAGACCAAAGGTGCACACGATTGTCGCGCCCGTCGGCAGATCCAACGCGAGCGACAGATAGACCCCGAGCGCCGAAACGATCGTGCCCATCGTCCAGCCGATGGCGAGACGTGCGCCTATCGATTCGCCGTACATCATCGCCGCGACGGCCGGCACGATCAGGTAACAGAAGACCAGCAGGACACCCGCGATCGCGACCGAAGACGTGACGACGAGACCGAACGAGGCGTAGAAAAGAAAGTCCCAGAACCGCACGTTGAGGCCGGTGGCTTCCGGCCGGTCGTGCTGCATTGAGATCGCCAGAAAAGGCTTCCGGAATACGTAGTGGAAAATGCCGACGGCGCCGTAGAGAGCGCCCGTCTTCAGCACCTCGGGCCACGACACTGAAATGATGTTCCCGACGAGCATGTCCTTGAGATGCTCGGCCTGCGACGTCGATTGGCTCATCGCGAGGATCGCCGCCGCGGACGCGACCGCATAACTGATCCCGATGATCGCCTCCTGCGGGATCCGCGCCTGCCGGCCGCGGACCATCGCGAAGATGCCGGCTCCGATGAAAGTGAAGAGCAGACTGATCCAGTAGACCAGTGCCGAATGCGGATCGCCGTCCGACATCGGCAGCAGCAGGGCGATCGTCCCGCCGAGCGCGGCGATCTGCGCGAGCGAGAGGTCGACGAAGATGACCCCCCGCTCGACAACATGAAGCCCGAGGTACGAATGGATACCGGTCAGAATCAGGCTGGCGACAAACGGCGCCGCAAGGAACTGGATGACCTGGCCGAGCGAGAGGTCGGCCCCCATCAATGACCGGTTGCCGTCTTGAGAGCCGAGGCGAGCAGCTCCACGTTGTAATCAAACAGGCGGACGTAGTCCTCCGTTCCTTTGACACCCCCGACCGACGGTGGGACAACGAGGACCTTGGCGCCGGTGGTCCGCGCAATCGCATTGGGTGTCTTCAGGTCGAAGTACGGCTCAACGATGATGACCCGGATGCCTTGGCGCTTCATTTCCTCGCTGAGCGCCAGCTGGTGAGCTGGCGACGGCGGGATCCCTGGCTTCGGTTCGACGTAGCCGACCACATCGAGACCGAATGCTTCGGCGAAGTTCGACCACGAGCGGTGGTAGGTCACCACCTTTGTGCCCTTGTACGGCGCCAGAATGCCCTTCCATCGGTTTTCGGCGGCCGTCAGCTTGCGATCGAAGTCCGCGTACCGCTGCGCGAAGTACGCGGCGTCGCCGGGCGCTGAGCTCGCTCAGCTTTCCCTCGACCGCTTTTGCGATCCTCCGCCCATTGGCCGGATCCAGCCAGTAGTGCGGATTGCCCTGCGGGTGAACGTCTCCCATGGCCCGCGTAATCTGGCCGGTCGGCATGTCCAGGATCCGCACGGTGCGTGAGGCATCGAGATACCCCGCGATTGCCGGGTTGAATCTTCGAGTTGCGGCTCTGTGTGATCAGCGGAGGCAACCAGGCATTCTCGAGCTCGCGGCCGACGACGACGAGCAGATCCGCGCCATAAAGCTTGATCACGAAGCTTGGCTTCGCCTCCACCTGGTGAGGATCCTGGTAACCGCGCGCGAGCGCTTCGACGGTCACCTTGTCGCCGCCGATTTCGCTGACGATGGACGCGAGATCCTGCGTCGAGGTGATCACCTTCACCGCGGCGCGTGCGTCTGTCGAAAGCCGTCAGCGCCGCCGCGAAGTGCGGCGCCGACGATCGTGAGTTTGTTCATGACTGACTCCTAAAAGACGTGCGCTCCATGCGCTCCGATCGAGAACAGCAGCTGGAACAGCACTTCATTCGATGTCACACCTTCGGCAAAATTGATGCGCCGGTATTGCCCTCGCACCTGGCTGAACTCGCTCGGCCAGAACGTGAGCAGCAGTGACGGACCCTTGTCGTTCAAGGACGCGTCATACGCGCGCTCGGACCAGTCGTATCTCGCACCGGCGAACCACCGCCTCGAGAATTGATATTCGCCGGAGACATACATGCCGAACGCCGGGACCCTCCCGTCTTCCTGGTCACGCCTGCTCCAGAACAGCTCGGTCCTGCCGAGAAACCGCCGATACAGAGCACGCTGCAAGGGTCGGTACCTGAGCGTCGCGTCCACGGCGAACAGATTCGTGTGGAAATCCGGCCCGGCATCGTTGTGTCCACGGGCGAACGAGGCGCCAACGTCCAGGTTCGTGGACTCGGTGATATCCCTGTAGCCGCGAAGGCGGCTGACCCAGCTGACGTCGCTGCGCTCGTGGGACTGGAAGACGCCGGAATTCCCCTGATAAACCTCGCCAGTTGCCTCGAGGAAGACCCAGGGATTCGCGATCAACTTCGAAACCGACACACCAGAGTCGGCCAGCCCCTCTTCTCCGCCGAGCAGATTGACGCTCGCCAACGGACGATCGACCCATGGCAGGTTGTGCGCGTGCAGCGTATTGGCCTTGCCAACCTGCTGCTTCAACTTTCCGACCTTCGCCAGCAGCCCCCATGGGAGCGTCGGAAACGTGAGGAAGCCTTCCTCGATCTCGACGCCTTCCGGCGAGAACGCCAGGAAGAAATCGGCCCGCGCGTACGGGTCGACGACCGCCTGGAAACTTGCCTCGGCCTCGCTCATCTCGAAGACCGGCCCGGGATTCAGTTCGTTCTTGCCCGACAGCGCCAAGAAAGTTGCCGATCACGGCAATGTCCGGATTGAAGATTTTCGACATCGCGGTCGTGCCGCCGTACACCGGCAACGCTCCCTGCGGACCGCCTGCCCCGGCGGCTCCAGCTGGCACCTCCACCTGGCCCGCTGGGGCGACGGCAGGGGGAGCGGTCTGTGGCTGCGCGGCGGCCGCCGGTTGCTCGGCGGGCAATGGCGGTACCGGCGGTACGCCTGTTCCTCCAATCTGTGCGAGCCGCGCCTCGAGCGCGGCGAGCCTCGAACCGTACGCATCGCGGACCGACTCGAACTCCTTGCGGAGTCTGTCTACTTCTTCCCGGAGCTGCTGCGGATCCCTGGGATGCGGCGGAGCTGCGCGAGACCTGTGCAGCCGAGACCGCCAGGAGAACCACAGCCAGAAAAGAGACGCGATATCGCGCGTCGAACCCGCCGCAGAGCCAGCATCCAGTCGTTCACGATGACCTCCTAAAACGCACGGAGTATACGAGCTTGAAATTGCGACCCATCTCGGGCACGAAGTCCTTGATCAGCGACAGGTGGTTTCGATAGAGCCCGTCGGTCGCGTTGTCGAGGCGCGCCGTGACCGTGTGCACCGCCCCGCTCCTGTCGAACGAATACGAAGAGAACAGCCGCAGAGTCGGTACCCGGGTCTCCGTTTCCTCGCCGAACACACGATCCTGCCTGGAGACCGCCGACACTTCGCCGCCGACGACGGAAGGCGTTGCGCTGGTAGCTACAGCCCGGCTCTGCCGCGAAACGGCGGAATACGCGGCAGTGGCTGATTCGAGGTCACGCAGTTCGCCGCGGACATAGTCGAGGCCCAAGTTCAAGACCAAAACCGCCCCCGAGCTGGATGTCCGTATGCCCTTCGACACCCTGGAGCAGGCTGTCGGCCGCGACGAATTCGATGAACGGGAACTCGCCGTGCTCCCCCTCTTCTTCTCTCCTCCTCGTGTCCAAACCGCTCGTCGAACTCCTCTTCGCTGATCGGGTTCCTGAAGATGTAATCGTTGATCCGGTTGTAGAAGTACGAGAACTCGCCGCTGATGCGGGTCGCCCGCCAGCGCAGGGCGACGTCGAACCCAGCGCCTTTTCCGATTTCGAGATCGGGGTTGCCGATCTCGAACGCGAAATTGCCAGGGTGCGGCCCGAAGAAATAGAGCTCTTCGAGCGCCGGATTTCGCGCCGCCCGCGCGAGGCTGATGGCAATCGTCAGCTTGTCGTGCGCGGCCGCAGGACGGAAGAGCAACCCCACTGATCCTGACGTGTCCGTAAAATCCTGGACGGGAGGTCCTCCTCGGGGTCGAACGTTGCGCGGTTCACCCGCGCGCCGAACTGGAACGTTACGTGGGGCCACGTCAGCTCCTCGTAGAAGAAGCCGGCGTACCCCTTTTCTTTGACTGGCGGCGACAGCGCTTCCTCGCCGATCGCCGTGAACGACCGATTCAGAAAGGAGCCGCCGATCGTTCCAGAGAGTCGGCCTGCCGGTCGGTGACGCAGCCGCAGGTTGAGTCTCATCGGTGTCGTTTCCGAAGCTTGTGCCCACTTCGCCGCCAACGAGCTCCTCGTGCTTGTACCTGCGCGAGGCGAAGTCCACACGATAGCCCTCCAAGAGTCCGCCCAGTTCCGATGCGCCGGCCTTCAACCCGAACATATGACGACGGGGCGTGAGTTCGACCATCCCTTCTTCCACGAACGGGATGCCGTACTTCGTATCGTCGTAGCCGTAGCTCGCGCCTGCGAAAGCTCGTGCGCCGGTCCATGCGACGCCGACGTTGCCGAAGCCTCCGCGACTCTGCGTGTTCGCGATCGTCCCCTCTGGTGTATCCACATCGTCATTCCTCCGACCACTGCCTCCCCCGTGCATCGCCCACCGGCCGTTGCCCACGGTGAAATCCACTGCCGCCCCCGCGTCCTTCGCCGCCGTACCGAAATCGGCGACGAAAGCGCCCTGCGCCCCGTAGACCGGCTTCATCGGAATCGTGTCGTTGATGGCGTTCACCGAGACCCCCGATGGCGTTCGCGCCGTACAGGAGAGTCGCGGGGCCACGCACCACTTCGATGCGGCGAAGCGCTCGCCGGATTCAACGTGACGCCATGGTCGCCTGACTGGCTTGAGAGGTCACCAACTCGCTGGCCGTCCTCGAGAATCAGCACGCGGTCGCCGTCGAGTCCGCGAATCACCGGCACGCGATGGACCCGGACCGAACGAGCGCTCCGCCACCCCCGGCTGGCGCTGGAGTGTCGCACCGAGCGTCGCCTCGAGCTGCTTCGCGAACTCCTGGCCGGCAAGAACCGACGTCGGCTGGTACGACTCGAACTGGTCGCGCGCGGTTGGGCTGACCGTGACCACCTCGGTGTAGTGGACCTCGCGGGTCGAACAGGACGTCGAGCGGAGCGAGTGGTCGAAGGCGCTCGACGCTGACCTCCACGCGCAGAGGCATCAATCCCGGCGCGGCAATGACGATGTGGTGCGTCCCGGCCGCCACTCCCGCGATCGAGAAACGTCCATCCCTGTCTGACGTCGCCTGCAGCGATGTTCCTTCGACGATGACCACCGCCTTCGAGACAGGCTTGAGCGTGCCCGACCGACGAACCTGCCCGCTGATCGTGACCGGCTGCGCCTGCGCCGCATTCGTTACTGGCGCTGGTACCTGCGCAGGGGTCTGTGCCCATGCCGCCTGTGCCGCTGGTCAACGCACGCCGCGAGAGCAAGCACAACGCACGACGAGGCACCGCCGACTCCACTGAATTGAGACATGTCACTCCTCCGGAACATGAACTGGCCGAATGAGCAGCCGATGATGCGTCGAGCTGCCGCAGGCGAGATGCCTGCACCAATGGGATCGCCTAGAGGAGTGTCCGAAGGAGGTGCGCGGGCCGGAAGCGGTAACGCCGATGTATCAGAGACAGAGGAATCCGTGGTCCGTGACCACACCGACTCTGCGCGCGAACGCGATGCTGTCGAGCCAGCGTGACGCGGAGCGATGGCCTCAGTCCGCGCAGCCAGTGGCAAATCGCACAGTGCTCGTGCTGGATCTGCCCGAGCGGACCGAGTGCGTGCTTCGACGCGTCGTGCTCCCCCGCGACCATCGGGCAGGCACGCGGAGTCGTCCTGCGACCAGTGCGGTGACCCCCAGAGCGCCACCAGCAGGAGGATCGACGCTACGGAGCGGAACGAACGATAACGCCTGAGCCGGCCCATCGAGTTCAGATTAGCATACGGACTGAATGTTTCCGATCAGCGATGTGATCCCGTCACGCACGGTTCCGGTGGTCACAATCGGACTCATCAGCCTCAACGCGCTGGCCTTCCTTTACGAGCTCCAGCTCGACGACTCACAGCTCCAGTTTCTGGTCCATTACTACGGCGTGGTGCCGGCGACCTTCTCGTGGGCGGACGTTCTGTCCAGCATGTTCCTCCACGGCGGATGGCTCCACTTCCTCGGCAACATGCTGTATCTGTGGATCTTCGGCGACAACGTCGAGGACCGCCTCGGGCACGGCCTCTATCTGGTCTTCTACCTCGGCGTGCGGCGCGTTGGCCGCGGTCGCGCAAGTCCTGGTGCAGCCGTTCTCGCCGATACCGATGGTCGGAGCCAGCGGTGCAATCGCGGGCGTGATGGGGGCGTACTTCGTGCTTTACCCGCACTCACGCGTCCTCGCGGTGGTGTTCTTCGTCATCTTCCTGGACGTCGTCGAGATCCCCGCGATCTTCTTCCTCGGCATCTGGTTCCTGATGCAACTGTTCAGCGGCGTGGGCTCTGTCGTAGAGGCGGCGGAAGGGGGCGTCGCCTTCATGGCGCACGTTGGGGGATTCGCCGCCGGTGTGATCGCCGGATTCATAGCCCGGGCAAGAGATGCTTCGAGGCAGGAGTACCTGGCGCGGCGTGGGATGAACTTGTTCGTTATCCAGGCTCGCACGGATGCTGGCGGATGCACCGAATGCATTCGCTGAGCGCGCCGAGCAGTGAATCTCCCCAGCCAAACGGACGGAACGCCGCGGTTTTCTGGTTGATCTCTTTGTCCGCCTCTGCGTAGAAGCGCATGTGCAGACGGTTCCTCGACGCAAACTCCTTCACGGTGATCACGAAGTCGATCTCGCCCCCCGGCTCGGACTTCTTGAATGAGAAGTGATGGAGCTGGGCCAGCTCCTCGCCGGGGTCCGTCTGGGCATGCACCCAATCAGCCATGAGCAGCTCCTAAGACTTCACCAGCCAACGCAGGCCTGCGACCAGCGCACCTGCCAGCTCTCGCGGTCGCTCGATGTGGGCATAGTGCGTGATGGGAAGATCGAACAACGCGACTCGGATGGGAATGTCGGGATTGTGTTTTCGAAACTCGTTTGCCGTTCTGGCTTCCGAGGGAATGCCGTTTCGCATGCTCGCGTGCCCGTCCAGCTTCCCCACCGTCCAGAGCATCTTACGGTAGCCGGTGAGACTCGCTCGGCTCGGAAGAAACAGGTCCGCGATCACCTCGTCGGCTGACACGCCGAGAGTGTTATCCCGCAGCGCGTCTCTGATCTCTTTCGAGGTCTGGTCTCGAAGTTCTTCGGCACCACCATGTTCGAGGTCCTGC
Source organism: uncultured Acidobacteriota bacterium (assembly GCA_963810305.1). Taxonomy (GTDB): domain Bacteria; phylum Acidobacteriota; class Vicinamibacteria; order Vicinamibacterales; family 2-12-FULL-66-21; genus JACDCA01. The sequence continues at coordinate 337,721 of CAWEMY010000011.1, read as the reverse complement.
AGCTTCTGCTTGAATTGCGGGCGGCGTCGATCCTCCCGCGCGAACCAGCAGCGCGCCACCTTCAGCCTGTCAGCCTCCGCCGGCCGGCCATCGGGGCCGAGCGGCCCGGCTGTTTTCTTGTCGAAGCAGGGGTTCAGCGGGCCGATGTAGACATTCTCCAGGGCGTAGGCGTCCGCGCTGCGAACCCTGAGGTCCTGCACCGGCGCGTACTTCCCGTATCGGGATAGCAACGCTCTTGAGATGGGCTTCGGGAGTCGACAACGTCTTGTCCAATACCGCGGGCCCGCCGCTTCCCCATCCGAGAAACAATCCCTGCATCCGCGGCTTGAGGCTCGTGTTCGTCAGGAGATACGGAATCTCGCCACCCGTAGAGTGTCCAACGACGACGACCGGGCCGGTCGTGTGCTTTTCGACGATCTGTCGCACGCCGTCCACGATCACTCGAAACGTGAACACGGCGTTGCGAATCTTCGCTTCCTTCGCGGAGATCTCCTCCTTCAAAAGATAGGCGGGGATTCGGTCTCCGTATTCCGTGCCCGACCAGCCGCCATGCCGGTAATTGCCAGGTATCGTCAGGAGAAGAACGGGGACCTTCTGCGCCAGATACTGACCCAGGCCGGGATTATTGAACTGATCGACGAAGAACTCGTACCAGTTCGCAGATCCTCCGTGGATGATGACCAGGGTTGGAAGGCCGGGAACTGGCCGCACCGGCGTCAGATGGAGTCCGGGGATGTCCCAGTCGAGGCCATACACCCGGTAGCGCTCCTCGACCCATTTCGCCCGGTAACCGAGCCGGTCGCTCGGCAGCGACTCGAGCTTCCGCGGATCGAAGGCGCCGCCCGGCGCCCCATCGGCCAGCGCCTTCACGAGAGACCCCTTATCCGGGAGGTCCCAGCCGAATTGTTGGAAGACCGGCTCAGAAACGGCGTGATAGGGCTTGTCCTCCGCCAGCAGCTGCGACAGCGCGTCGTCACCCGGCACCTGGGTCGGAGTCGCCACAGACCCAACCAGCGCCACAGCGCCAATTGCCAGCAGCAGCCAATGTGCAATCACAGGGTACTCCTTTCGCCGGCGCAATCAGAACCGCACTCGGCGCGTGTGCTTCGGAATGCTTTACGGGTATTTAACGCTCGAGTCACGAGTGCGTCACGTCAGTGAACCATATTGTCGTCGCCAATCCCGAGGGCGAGTGCAATGAATACTCTGATGTCTCCCGACAGCGCCTCACTCGAATTGAACGCCGCGCCTGAACGAATTCAGCCGGAACGATATCACCTGCTGGACGAAGCCTGTCGACTCAGCATGGAAGTCGAACGCCTCACCGAAGAGAATGTCGCGCTCCGGAAATCCGCCGAGATCTGGATCCGGATGTACGAGAGCCTGCTCGCGCGTTCAGTGAGTCGATAAGTCTAAGCGCTTTTGTCAGCGGCTCGTGGGTATCGAGCAGGGTCGTGGGAATGTTGGGGAACGCCGCACGAAATCGCTGGACGCCAGCGGGCCGGCGGACCGGCAGCTTCAGCTGACGCGATCCGCTCGGCCGCCGCCTCTCATCAGACGCTTCGCGAGGAACGGCCAGCGGGTCTCGCGACGGCGAGCTCTACCGACCAGCGTACGTACGCTCCCTCGTCCGTGCGGATCAGGTACCTCATGTCGATCAGAGACTTCAGCGCACTGGCGCACTCGTCATGCGACAGCCGCCACAGATGCTGCACCTGCCAGAACGTCAACTGCAGCCCTGGCAACTCCGCATACTCCATTCGGATGAACTCGACTGCATCTTCAACTCGCATCTCTCCGCTCCGTAAATAAAGACCGCCATCCACTTTCGACGACAGGATAGGGGCGGTGTATGACCGGAGCGTGCCGGATCCGCATCGATGCCGTAAAAAACGCCTCATTCGTCGGGATTCTTTCGATTACTCCCTGCGCAAGGCGATCACCGGGTCGATACGAATAGCGCGGCGGCCGGGAATCGCGCAGCCCAACACGCCCGCCAGCGCGAGCACGAGAGCGACAGCGCCGAAGGTCAGGGGATCCGCAGGCGTGACACCCACCAGCATCGCGCGAAGAACGCTGGTCGCAGCGAGAGCCGCCATGCCCCCTACGATCAGCCCGACCGCGAGCTGGGTCAGGCCCTGGCGGAACACGAGCGCAAGGATGGTGCGCGATGTTGCGCCCAACGTTATGCGAACGCCGATCTCCCGCGTTCTCTGGCTGACCGAGTGCGCGACGACAGCGTAGAGCCCGACCGACGCGAGCACGAGCGCGATCACCGCGAAGATCGCGAACATCGCACCGAAGACGCGATACCGCCAGTTGCGGAACCAGAGTGACTCGTCGAGCGTCCGCAAACCTCGAACGGCCATACCATCGTCCAGGGACTGGACCTCGCGGCGGATCGATTCGCCGACGGTGGCGGGAGGTACGCGGGTCCTGACGACGACTTCCGCGCCAGTCGGCTGCTGACGGTATGAGAGGTAGACGACCGGCGACACCTCGAAGCTCTCGTCGTCCTGAAGGATATTGCTGACGACACCGACGACGGTGAGCCAGGGCCCAGGCGAAGGCGGCGCGTCGCGGGAGGTCTCGACGAGTCGCACGCGTTTACCGATCGGATCCTGACCCTGACAGGCTTCGTTGACGAACGCCTCGTTCACAATGGCGACCGGAAGGCCGGCAGGAACGTCGGTTTCGGCGAAGACGCGTCCGCTCTTCGGTGAGACCCCCATCACGCGGAAATAGTCCTCGCCGACGGTCAGCGAGGCCGTACGCGGACGCGCGTCCGCCGCCGCCGGAGGGCCGCCCTCGACGTCATACGCGAAGTCGTCGGGACTCTCCGCCGGCAAATCGGAGGTGACCGCCGCCGCTTCAATCGCCGGAAGCCGTTCGAGGCGGGCGATGAGCTGATCATAGAAAAGGACCCGGCGTTCGACGGTCGGGTACTTCGGAGGACGCAGGTTCAGCGCCATCGACAGGATCGGACCCGTATCGATTCCGATATCGGCGCGGTTGGTGTTCATCAGGCTGCGCACCATCAGGCCGGCTCCGACAAGAAGGACCACCGACAGTGAGACTTCGGTGACCACCAGGAGTGCGGACACGAATCGCACCCGGCGGCCCTGACCCGCAGCAGTGCTCCCTTCCTTGAGCGCGCTGTTGATGTCGAGCCGTGAGATCTGGAGCGCGGGTGCGAGGCCGAACGCGATCGCGGTGGCGAACGTGATGATGACGAGATAACCGATGACGCGCTGGTCGATCGAAAAGTCGATGTAGGGAGGCTTCACGGCAGGAACGAGCGCGGCGTCGAAGATCCGCACGCCCCACATCGCCAGCAGGCAGCCGAGGGCGGCGCCAGCAGTCGCGAGAACCAGACTCTCGATCAGGAGGTGACGAATCACGCGCCAGCGGCTGGCACCGAGGCTGGCGCGGATCGACACCTCGCGCGCACGCGCAACCGCTCGAGCCAGCAGCAGATTGGCGACATTGGCGCACGCAATCAGGAGCACGAATCCGACCGCCCACAGTAGCCAGACGAACAGCCGCGATGTGTCCCCGCTGTTGAAGCGCTCGTTGAAGTTCTGCGCCAGCACGCCGGTGTTCCTGTTCGTGGCGGGATATTCGGTCGCAAGGCGGACGGCGATCACGTTCAGCTCGCTTCGCGCCGAGCGCAGCGATGCCCCCGGCGCCAGGCGCCCGAACATCGTCAGCGTCCGCGAGTCGCGGCGCTTCGTCGCAGCAGTCTGCCCCAGGGGCAGCCAGAGATCGGTTGCGCCCGGGAAGGTCACGCCCCTCGCCAGCACGCCGATCACCTGGGTGGGACGATCGTTGATGCGAAGGGTCCGCCCTACGATCGAGTCCTCGCCCGAATAACGGCTCTGCCAGAGCTCGTAGCTCAGGATCGTGACCGGCGCGGCGCCCGGTATCTCGTCGCCGGGCAGGAAGTCGCGCCCGCGCAGTGGCTTCTGGCCGATGACGGAGAGCGCCGCGGAGGTCAGATACGCGCATCGATAGCGCTCCGGCAAGGCGATACCGTCGCTCACGTCGACGGATCCCGATGTGAACGCCGCGCTCCCTTCGAAGGACCGCGCCTGGTCGCTGTAGTCGACGAAGTCGGGATGCGACATCCCGCGTGCGCTTCCTGGTCGCGAAGTATTGGTGCTGGAGACGTAGATGATGCGGTCGCTGTTGTCGAACGGCAGGTTCTTGAAGAGGAAGGCGTTCGCCAGCGTGAACACGGTCACGTTCGCGCCGATCCCAAGGGCCAGCGCAAGAACGGCCACGGCGGTGAAGCCCGGGGTGCGCGTGAGGCCTCGAACCGCATACCTCAGGTCGGCACCGGCTCCGTGGAACACTTCGCGAATGGTCATGCCGCCGCGCGCCAGTTTACTGCGGTACAGTTGCACCGTCACGTTGCCGTTACACGGCCTTCACGAAACGGTTACCGTCGATCCGTACGATGGCGCGTCCAATCGTCATAGCCTCCCGCTCCGCTGCAGTCGTTCAACATGACTCTCGGCATCGCCGAATCGACGTATGGATCGGACAAGGCGGGGCTTGTGTGCGTGTACGCCTTCACGCCGGGCCGGCCGGGACGGGCGATCGATGCCGACGAAGCTGCCGCCCTCCTCGCGGGCAGCCAACGCGAGTTCCTGTGGCTGCATTTCAGCCTGGCGAATACCGCGTCGGAGCGCTGGCTTCGGCAACACGCAGAGCTCCCCGATGTGTTCCTGCAGCCACAAGACAGTTCGTCGACCCGGCTGGAGGTTGTCGACGACGCGCTGATGGGCGTGCTGAACGACGTGCGGTTCTACGCCGCCGAAGTGTCATCCGCGTCGACGGTGACCGTGTATGTGGACCGCCGCATGATGCTGAGCGCCCGCACGACGCAGCTGCGCGCGATCGATCGTCTTCGTGCGTCGGTAAAAGCCGGCGAGACCTTCGACTCACCCGCGGAGCTGCTGGCCCATCTGCTGCGCGATCAGGCCGACGTGCTGGTCGACATCGTTCGCGACGCCACGCGGCAGGTTGACGACATCGAAGACCACATCATCGGGCAGCAGCGCACCAGCCGGCCGAAGCTTGGTCTCATCCGACGGGTGCTCGTGCGGCTCCAACGGCTGCTCGCACCCGAGCCTGCGGCACTCTTCCGCCTGTTGAACCGGCCGCCGACGTGGCTGAGCGAGGGGGATTTGAGCGAGCTGCGCCACTCGGCGGAAGAACTCTCTGCCGCCGTCGCTGACTGCGTCGCGCTGGTCGAACGGGTTCGGCTGCTTCAGGAGGAGCTGACGGCGCTGCTCACCGAACGCACGAATCGGACGCTGTTCATCCTCACCGTGGTCACCGTCCTCGCGCTGCCGCTGACGATCATTCCAGGGCTGTTCGGGATGAACGTCGCAGGCATTCCATTCAGCGAGCAGTCGTGGCGGATTCTGGATCGTCGCCCTGATCGTCGTGAGTATCGTCGGACTCGGGGCCGCGGTGGCCTGGACCCGGCGCGAGCGTTAGTGACTGCGTAGTTTCCACTAGAGCCTGCGCGCCGCTTCTTCGAGCGCCTTCATCGCCAGCAGATAGGGACGTGGACCATGGCTCACTCTCGCGACCCCCTTCTCCGCGAGTGCGCGCACCGATGGCGTGGCGTCGTCGACCATGATGTTGACCGGGAGCGGCGACGCTTCGACGAGGCGGGCGATCAGCGTGAGATTGACTAGCCCTGGCGCGAAGAGCCCGTCGGCCCCTGCTGTCGCATATGCGCGTGCTCGCTCGAGTGCCTCGACGACCATCGTGTCGACATGCTGCTCGGGCGGCCGCTGGAAAAAGACATCTGTCCGAGCATTGATGAAGAAAGGGATTCCAAGAGCATCGGCCGTTTGCCGCGCGCGTCTGAGGCGATCGCACTGATCGACCGTATCGCGGAGTTTTCCATTTGCCGGAAAGCTGTCCTCCAGGTTGCAGCCTACAGCCCCCGCCTCGATGGCAAGACGGATGGTTTCGCCGACCATTTGGGGCGTATCGCCATAGCCGCTCTCGAGATCGACAGTCACTGGCAAGTCCGTCACACCGACGATCCGGCGCAGATTGTCAATTGCCACGGGAAGCGGCATCTGTTCCCCATCGGCGAAGCCGTTCGCATTGGCGACCGACCAGCTGCCGGTCGCGATCGCTTTGGCCCCAGCCGCAGCGACGGCCTTGGCGCTGCCTGCGTCCCAGATGTTGAAGAGAACCACCGGCGTTCCGCGAACATGCAACGCGCGGAACTGCTCGACCTTTTTCAGTTGGTCAGCCATCTGCTCTTCTAACCGAAGAATTGCCCATGAACATCGAGTGGGGCGGATGAACTCAATCCATGCGAACGAGGCCGCGACGGGTGGCGATCTTGATCGCTTCCGTGCGGCTGGTCACGCCCAGCTTCTCGAACAGATGCGCCAGGTGCGTCTTGACGGTGCGCTCGCCGATGGCGAGCGCGCTCGCAATCTCCTTGTTCGCCTTGCCGTCTGCCAGCAGCCTGAGTGTCGCCATCTCGCGCGGTGTGAGCTGGACGCGCGTCACCCCTTCGGCAAGCTTTGCGGCGGCGGCGGGCGCGAGGTAGGTCTTGCCGGCAAGCACCTGTCGGATGCAGCCCACGAGGTGCTCCGCCGAAATGTCCTTCAAGACATACGCCTTGGCGCCGGCTTTGAGCGCGCGCGAAATCTCGTCGTCGGTATCGTAGGTCGTGAGCACGATCACGCGTGCCCCCGGGTCCTGCTCGGTGATCCGGCGGACGACCTCCACCCCTTCCATGACGGGCATGCGAAGATCGAGCAAGGTCACGTCAGGATGATGGCGATCGTAGGCGTCGAGCGCCTCGGCGCCGTTGCCCGCTTCGGCGACGACGTGTAGATCAGGTTCCTGATTGATGATCTTGGCGACGCCCGTCCGGAACAGGGCGTGGTCGTCGACGAGCATGACGCTGGCGCTGGTGGAGGTTGCCGATGGAGGATCAGCCGGCAACATGCACCTGCGTCGGCAGTGACAACGGCTCCCAGGCCAGCACGACTTCGGTACCGTTGCGCGGGGCGGTCACGATCGTCAGCGATGCGCCGATACGCTCGGCCCGCTCCTGCATACTCGTCATTCCGAAACCCCTGGCCACCGGATCTCGCGCGATGCCTCGGCCATCGTCAGCGACCGACAACCGCAACCCTACCGACTGCACCGTCGATGCCCGAATGACGATCCGCCGGGCGCGCGAGTGGCGCACGGCATTGGTCAACGCTTCCTGCGCGATCGCCACGATTTCGCGTTCGACGCCGTCGCCGAATCGAGGAAGCTCGTCCACCGTGACTTCTATCGGCACCGTCGTCGTGCGCCGGCCGAGATCGGCGAGCCGGTTGAGTGCCGTCCCGATGTCTTCACCATTGCCGACGTTAGGACGCAGAGCTCCAACCGATCGTCGCGCTTCCGTCAGATGCGTGCGCGCCAGGTCAACGGCAGTGTGAACACTCGACGCGACGCCCGGCGGCATGCTGCCGGCCTCACGCTGAGCACCCTGCAGCTGCATCAGAATCGCCGCAAACCCCTGCGCCAGGTTGTCGTGAATATCGCGGGCGAGGCGATTTCGCTCTTCCAGGATCGCCTTGCGACGCTCTTCGCGAAGATTGAGATCGACCAGTCGGCTGTGGTGCAGCGCCAGCGCCGCCTGCCGCGCAATGGCTTCAATCAGGACAATGCGCCACCAGTGGCTCTCGGGCTCGGTCGTGCGAGAACTCGACACCGTCATCCATCCCAGGTTGCGGCTCCCCAAAAGGAGCGGAGTCGCCAGGACGGTATCCCATCCCATTTGAGCAGCAAACTCCCGCACGAGTTCCGGCAGTCGGCCATCGTCTCTCGTGTACTCGACGGTCTGATGCCATCCCTCCGTGTAACCAAAAAGGTGAGCCGACATGTAGTCGCAAGGAAAGGCTTTCCTGTCGTTCTCCGCCGATCCGCATGGCGGCGCACCGCTCTTCGGCGGTACGAACAGGCGATCGCCGATGTAGGCGAGCCATAGTTTGCAACGCTGCGCGTCGTCATCGAGCAACCAGACCGCGCAGGTGTGGCTGCCGCTCTCCGCGACCATCGTTTTCGTCAAGCCGCCGAAGAAGCCTTCGATGTCGGGCTCCCGCACGAGCAAATCAACCGCGAGCTTGACGACTTCCATCTGAATGTCCGCACGGCACTCCGCACGGCGGCGCTCACGGGATTCGCGGGTCAGCGCTTCTCGAAGCACCTCCGGATCGGCGGACGTCACTTCCTTCGGCAGTTGATGACACTTCGGTTGTTCGTCCGGCTCGTAACCGGTGTGAGTAGCGTCAACCGATTGCGCTGACTGATCAGTCGGTGAGATCACATTCGCCCCCTGCCATTGTGGCGGATTCGCTCATTGGACGTCTTGCCAATTATCGATCAGTTCACCCAGCGTCCATCGATTTCGAGACGTCCTCACGGCCGATCGCCACATCGTCCAAAAGGAGTAGATCGCCCTCCTTCAAACGCACGGCCATCTGGTCGGGCACACGAGTGAGAAAACCATCGCGCTCATGTCGGATTGTGCGACAGCGACGGGCGGGAACAGAGTACGGAACTGCGGCGTCGAAATCGTGGACACGTATTCGACAACGTAAAGAGGAATACATGGCAAAGCGAATGATCGTGATGTTGAGCGTGACGATGGTGTTCATCGCGGGCCTGGGCTTCGTGAAGTTCAGGCAGATTCAGACGGCGATGGCGGAAGGGGCGGCGTTTCAGCCGCCACCCGAAGCGGTGACGACCATCGTGACGACGCAGGAACAGTGGCCATCGACGATGACCGCGATCGGCACGATGGCTGCCGTGCAGGGCGTGACGGTGAGCGCAGACCTGCCAGGCACCGTCCAGAAGATTCTCTTCAATTCGGGGCAATCGGTCCGTGCAGGCGAGTTACTGGCGGTACTCGATACTCAGCAGGAGCGGGCACAACTGGCTGCGTCGGAGGCTCAGCGGGAGTATGCGCGGGTGACAGCCGATCGGCTGCAAGGGCTGCTCAACGAACGCGTCATCTCGCGCGCCGAGTTCGATCGCGCGACCGCCGATTCGCGCCAGACCAGCGCCCAGGTCGGCGAAGTCCAGGCGATGATCCAGCGCAAGACGATCCGGGCGCCATTCTCCGGCACGCTGGGGATCCGTCAGGTCAATCTCGGACAGTATCTCGCCGCCGGCGATGCGCTCGTCACGCTTCAGTCGACCAGTCCGATCTACGTGAACTTCGGCGTGCCGCAGCAGGCGCTGGCTCAGATCCCCGTCGGGCGAGTGGTGAAGATAACCCGAGACGATCTCGCCGGCGTCGAGTGGAGCGGCCGGGTGACGGCGATCGATTCGCTCGTAGACGAGACGACCAGAAATATCCAGGTGCAGGCGACGCTGGCCAATCCTGACGGCAAGCTCCGGCCCGGGATGTTCGTGCAGGCCGAAGTCAGCCTCGGGGCGCAACAGGCGGTGATCGCGCTGCCGGCATCGGCGATCAGCTACGCACCGTTCGGCGACTCGGTATTCGTCGTCTCCGACCTCAAGGACGACAAAGGACGGTCGTACCGCGGGGTGCGCCAGCAATTCGTAAAGCTGGGGCCGGCGCGCGGCGACCAGATCGCCGTTCTGTCCGGAATCAAGCCGGGCGACGAAGTCGTGACGTCCGGCATTTTCAAGCTGCGTAATGGCGCCGCGGTGCAGATCAACAACACGTGCAGCCGGGGAACAGTCCGGCGCCCAAGCCGGGGAACAGCTGATGAAATTCACGGATCTGTTCGTCAAGCGGCCGGTCCTTGCGATCGTCGTCAATCTCGTCATCCTGATCGCGGGGCTGCAGTCGATCCGTGCGCTGAGCGTCCGCCAGTACCCGCGCAGCGACATTGCCGTCGTCAAGGTCACGACGGCGTACATCGGCGCCAACGCCGATCTCGTCCGGGGCTTCATCACCACGCCGCTGGAACGCGTCATCGCCAGCGCCGACGGCATCGACTACATGGAGTCTTCGAGCGCGCAGGCGGTCAGCACGATCACCGTGCACCTGAAGCTGAACTACGACACCAACGCTGCCCTGACTCAGATTCAGGCGAAGGTCGCGCAGGTCAGAAACGACCTGCCGCCCGAAGCCGAGGCGCCGATTATCGAGCTCGAGACGGCGGAGACGCAGTTCGCCGCGATGTACCTCGGGTTCTCGTCGCCCGACCTCGATCAGACGCAGATCACCGATTACCTCACCCGCGTCGTTCAGCCGAAGTTGAGCGCGATCAGTGGTGTGCAGCGCGCCGACATCCTCGGCGACCGGACATTCGCCATGCGCGTCTGGATCAAGCCCGACCGGATGGCGGCGCACGGCATTTCCCCGTCCGCCCTTCACGACGCCCTCAGTCGAAACAACTATCTGTCGGCCCTCGGCCGAACCAAGGGGTCGATGGTGTCGGTGAACCTCATCGCGAACACCGATCTTCAGACACCCGAAGAGTTCAGGCAGCTCGTGGTCAAGGAGCAGAACGGCACGGTGGTCAGGCTCGGCGATGTCGCCGATGTCGTCCTCGGCGCCGAGAACTACGACGAAGACGTCCGCTTCAACGGCGAGACCGCCGTGTTCATGGGGATCTGGGTGCTGCCGACGGCCAACTCACTGGAGGTCATCAGCCGCGTCCGTGAAGCGATGCCCGGGATTCAGGCACAGCTGCCCGCCGGTATGAAGTCCGGTATCCCCTACGACTCGACCGAATACATCCAGGACGCGATCAAAGAGGTCCTCACGACTCTCACCGAAACGCTGGTCATCGTCATCCTCGTGATCTTCCTGTTCATCGGGTCGCTGCGCGCCGTGATCATTCCCATAGTCGCGATTCCAGTCTCGCTCGTGGGCGCCGTCTTCCTGATGCTTGTCGCAGGCTTCACCGTCAACCTTCTGACGCTGCTCGCGATCGTGCTCTCGGTCGGTCTCGTCGTCGACGATGCAATCGTGATGGTCGAGAACATTGAGCGACATCTCCATTCAGGCAAGCCCCCGCATCGAGCGGCAATCGATGGCGCGCGCGAGCTGGTCGGTCCGATCATTGCCATGACGATCACGTTGGCAGCCGTCTACGCCCCGCTCGGCATTCAAGGCGGCCTGACCGGAGCGCTCTTCCGCGAATTCGCATTCACGCTCGCGGGCGCCGTCATCGTGTCCGGCGTTGTCGCGCTCACGCTGTCGCCGATGATGGGCGCCAGGCTGCTCCGCACCGGCGATACGGAGCGCGGCTTTGCCGGATGGATCAATCGCCGCTTCGACAGGCTCCGGCAGGCGTATACGCGAGGCGTTTCACGGTCGCTGGCCTATCGGCCGGTGATCCTTACGTTGTGGGCGATCGTCGCACTGTTGATCGTGCCGTTCTACATGTTCTCGCAGCGCGAGCTCGCGCCGGCTGAGGATCAGGGCGTGGTCTTTTCGATCGTTCAGGCGGCGCCGAACTCGACGATCGACCAGACCAAGCTCTTCGCCGCCGAGATCAACAAGGTCTACCAGTCGATCCCGGAGACCGCAGGTACCTTCGAGCTCACTTTCCCGACCGGCGGGTTCGGCGGCATGGTCACCAAGCCCTGGAGCGAACGCACCAAGACGACGCAGCAGCTCCAGATGGAAGTGGCGGGCCCCCTCTCGATGATCCCGGGCGTCCGTGCGTTTCCGCTGACGCCTCCCCCACTGCCAGGTGGCGGAGACTTCCCCGTCGACTTGGTGATCTCGTCAGCCGCTGAGCCACAACAGCTCGTCGAGGTCGCCGGACAGCTCGTCCAGAAGGCATTCGCCAGCGGCATGTTCATCTTCGCTGACGCCGATGTGAAATTCGACCAGCCCCAGGCCGAAATCGTTTTCGATCGCGACAAGCTCCGATCACAGGGAGTCGAGTTGAGCCAGGCCGGCAGGGATCTCGGGGTTCTGCTCGGGGGCGATTATGTCAACCGCTTCAGCATTCAGGGTCGCAGCTACAAAGTCATTCCGCAGCTCGAACGCGCGGAGCGGTTGACGCCGGATCAGCTGTCTCAGATCTACATCACAGGAGGATCGGACGACAAGCTCGTGCCGCTCTCGACTTTCGCGAGTCTGAAGACCAGCGCAGAGCCGCGGGAGCTGAAGAAGTTTCAGCAGCTCAATTCGGTCCGCGTGCAGGGCGTCATACCGCCGCCGGTTCCGCTCGACAGCGCGCTCGGCTTTCTGGAGAACGAGGCAAAATCCATTCTGCCCGCCGGCTTCACGCTCGACTACGCCGGCGAATCGCGCCAGCTCAGAACCGAAGGGGGAACGTTCCTCGCGACATTCCTGCTCTCCGCCGTCCTCATCTATCTGGTGCTCGCGGCGCAGTTCGAGAGCTTCCGCGATCCCTTCATCATCCTGGCCGGTTCGGTGCCGCTCGCGGTCTCGGGGGCGTTGCTCTTTTCGTTCCTCGGGTTGACGACGCTCAACATCTACAGTCAGGTGGGCCTTATCACCCTGGTCGGACTCATCTCGAAAAACGGCATCCTGATCGTCCAGTTCGCCAACCATCTCCAGGAAACGGGCAAGGACAAACTCGCCGCGGTCATCGAGGCCGCCGGGACGCGTCTACGTCCGATCCTGATGACAACGGCGGCGACCGTGGTCGGTCACTTCCCGCTCGTGATCGCGACGGGACCAGGCGCGGGGGCCCGCAACAGCATCGGCATCATGCTCGTGAGCGGGATGATCATCGGCACGATCTTCACGCTGTTCGTCGTCCCGTCGATTTACGTGCTCGTGGCGCGAACTCACGCCGCTGTCGCGGCTGACGATGCCGTGGCAGATGCCGCCGCGGGTGCCGCATCTCACCCGAGCACCGCATCTCCCCAAGGAGCAACAGCATGACTGACATCGCGCCCAGGGCCGCCGCCCGTGCGCTCGCCCTGGTTCTTCTTGCCTCCCACTCGGTCGCGTCCGCGCAGGCTGCGCCCGATCAGGCCGTTCCGACGCTGCGGCTGACTCTGGACGATGCGGTTCGCCGCGCCGTGGAGAACAATCCGGATCTTGCCATCGTCCGGCTCGGTACCGAAGTGGAAGCGGCACGGGTTGAGGAAAGCCGCGGGGCCTTCACGCCGGTCTTCTCGTCCACGTTCGGACACTCCAGCATCGCCACACCTCCTTCGACGTCTCTGTTGGGAGCCCAGGGGGTGGACGTCAACGACTTGTTCTCGTCCACCGGCGTGCGGCAGCGTCTGCCATGGGGATCAGGCACGTGGAGCGTTTCGTGGGAAGCGGCACGAACGACGACCAACAACCCGCTCACCAGCTTCGACCCGAGCCTGCAGTCGGGCTTTCAGTTCGCCTTTTCGCAGCCGCTTCTGAAAGACCGGGCGATCGACGCCGCACGACATCAGTACACCATCGCCAAACGAAATCAGGAGAGCTCCGACCTGCGCTTCCGCGAAGCTGTCGTCCAGACCGTCGCGGCTGTCAAGCAGACCTACTGGACGCTCAAAGCGGCTCTGGCGAACGTTACCGTTCAGCAGCGGTCGCTGGAGCTGGCAGAGGAGCTGGCGCGCGAGAACAAGGTTCGGGTGGATGCGGGACAGAATCCGCCGCTGGATCTCGTTCAAGCGGAAGCGGAAGTTGCGCAACGTCGCGAGAACCTGATACGCGCCAGAACCGTGGCGGAAGATGCAGAGGACGCCTTGCGGCGGCTCATCATGAATCCGGCCGACACCACGTTCTGGCAGCTGCACATCGATCCAGTCGAGCAGCCGACGCGACCCGGCCAGCTCCCCGACGTGGACGCCGCCCTCGCCAAGACACTCGAGAACCGCTACGACCTCGCACGAGCGGCTCACGAGTTCGAAAACGCTCGATCGACAGTCGAGTTCTACGGCAACCAGCGGCTGCCCGACATCAGGGTGGAAACGTCATACCGCGGCGCCGGTCTCGGTGGAACCCAGTTCGTGCGCGACGGCGGATTCCCCGGCGTCATCACCGGCTTTCGACAGCGTAGCTTCGGCGACGCGCTTGGGCAGGTCTTTACCAACGATTACCCGACGTGGAGCCTTGGCGTGAGTGTCAGCTACCCAATCGGGCAGAGTTACGAAGCCGCGAGCATGGTGCGGGCGGAGGTCGAGGGCAAGCAGGCTGCGCAGCGCATCGCCAGCCTTCGGCTGCAGGCGGCCGACACGGTCCGGCGCGCGGGTCGGCAGATTCGAAGCACCTCTGAACGCATCGAGGCTGCGCGCTCGAGCGCGACGTTCGCACAACAGCGCCTCGACGCCGAGCAACGCCGTTTCGAAGTCGGGTTGTCGACCACGTTCCTGGTCACGCAGGCGCAGCGCGATCTCCTCGAGGCGCAGGTGAATCTGCTACAGAACACGCTCGATTACGAGTCGGCGCTCGTCGTTTTCGAAGCCGTGCAGCTTGCTCCACCGTTGGCGGCCGGCGATGCCGTCACCGTGACAGGGTCGAACGTTGTCGCGGTGCCGATACCGTCGCCGCGCGGGATCTTCCGTCCTGGGAATGGCTCCGGCTTCTAAGGAGCACGAATGAATCGTCCGATCGCCGTTGTGGGCGCTCCGTCGAGCATCGGCATCCGGCCGTATGACGATGGCGAGGTCCGCCACCTCGACAGAGCACCGACTGTTCTTCGGGAACGGGGTCTGATCGAGCGGCTTGGCGCGGAGGACTTTGGCGATGTGTCGCCCCCACCCTACAAAGACTACCTGCGACCGACCAATCGGGCGCGCAATGAGTCGCAGTTAGTGGTCTATTCGCGCGCGCTGGGGGAACGGGTCGCGGCCGCGACTGCAAATGGACGCTTCGCGGTCGTGCTCGGCGGCGACTGCAGCATCGTGCTCGCGTGCGTTCTCGGGGCGCGGCGAACAGCGGGGCGTCCCGTCGGGCTCGCGTATATCGATGCGCACGCTGACTTCGCCACCCCGGAGGAGTCGAGGACCGGTTCGGTGGCCAGCATGAGCCTGGCCCTCGCGACCGGCCGCGGCAACTCGCCGCTGGCGCGACTAGCCGGCCGCAGGCCGCTGGTTGATGGTGCTCACACCGCTCTGGTCGGCCGGCGTGACGCGGCGGACTCCTGGTACGGTCACTCTGCGCTCCGCGCATCGCCGATTCTGGACATCCCCGACAGCCAATGGATGGC
This sequence comes from uncultured Acidobacteriota bacterium, assembly GCA_963810305.1. Classification (GTDB taxonomy): domain Bacteria; phylum Acidobacteriota; class Vicinamibacteria; order Vicinamibacterales; family 2-12-FULL-66-21; genus JACDCA01. Next base: position 322,566 of record CAWEMY010000011.1, on the reverse strand, counting down.
GTCGCGCGGTGATGAGGTCGCTGCCGCGTCGCTCGCGCGTGTAGCCTCACCAGAAGTACGCGGATTCTGGGTACACGTGGATGTCGACGTCCTCAATCCAGCGGTGATCCCGGCCGTCGACTCTCCGGAACCCGGCGGTCCAATGGCCGACGAACTCGTCGCATTTCTGAGGCCGCTCGTTCGGCATCCGCTGGCGCTCGGACTCGACGTCTCGATCTACGATCCCGCGCTCGACCCGGACCGCTCGTGCGCACGGCGGCTAGTGAGCTTACTCGAGAGTCTCCTGACATGCACTGCCACGGAATCACCCCGCGACATTCAACTGAAACGATCGGGACATCACCTCGAAGGTCACGAATCAAGAAGTCCATGACGGCGGTCATCGAACGGCGCGCCCGTGTCTCGATCGTTGCCCTTGAAGGCACGCTGCGGGCGCCGCACACGGCGGAACTTACACGGCGGATCCAGGCCCTTCTGGATCGCGGTGAGGGGCGGATTGTGGTCAGCCTTTCAGACCTTACCGACATCGATGCGGCCGGCGTGGGCGAACTGGTCCGTGCATATAACCTGGCAACCGCTCTCGGTGGCGAGCTCAGGATTCGAAATGCGCGGAGCCACGTTCGCCAACTCCTGAGGGTGGCGGGACTGCTGGGGCGGCTCAGCGGGAATTAGTGGCCTAGGTCTTCTTCCTGAGGCGAATGTCGCGTGTGACTTTCGCGAGCTCGATCATCACGCGTTCGAACTCCTTCGCGTACTGCTCGGCGGGCAGAAAACTGCGGCGGATCCTGAGCTCCTCGACTTCCGCCTCCAGCAGTGACTTGCGCTGGAGGAGTTTCAGCAGTTCTTCGTCGGTCGGCGGCGCTGCTGCGTCTGCCGCGTCCAGATACGTCCGGCTTGCCGCCGCGCCATCCTGCCCGTCCTCCGCGACCGCGCGTCCGGTGCCATCGCCGTTGTCATCGATCAGCGCCCGCTCGGTCGAGAGTTGGCCGCGTTGCTGATAATGACGACGAACGCCCGCGCTGGCGGATGCGAACGCCTCCCAGACAGAGATCCGCTGATTCTTGTCGAGATCGGCGGACTCATCGTCGAACGCCTTGACGAAATACTCTGGGAAGACAGTATCGAAACGCTGCGCGACCGAATCGGTCGCGCTGACGACAATCCGTTTCGGGCCGGCCAGCCGCTCGATGAACGGAAAGCTGCCCGCCGTGGTGTTGACGACAACGACGCGGCCGGGCAACGGGCGCAGGAGCGCCGCCCACTCAGCGGACTCGAGATCGCGACCCACGAGATTGAACTTGGCGTCCACTCCGTCAAACGTCCCGTGGCCGATCAGGACGATGATGAAGAGATCATCCCGAGTCATCGTCTGGCGGACGCCGTTCACGACCTTACGGACGTTGTCGGCGGTGGCGGCTTTCTCCGGCGCATCGGAGTCGGTCAGGACCATGACCGCTGCCGGATCGAACTTGTATTTGCCTGAGAAGAGGCGCGACAGGGTGTCAGTCCATGCCGTGTACTGCGCGGCATATTCCTGACCGCCGGTCGCACCAGACACGACGAGCGCAAAGCGTTGCTCGGCGAACGAGCCACGGGCTTGCGCCACCAGGCACACGAAGACCGCTAGGAACACAAAGACAAAGTTCCTGGGCACCGTCACCGCAACCCCCAACGTCGTCGCATGACCCACTCGCCTGCAAGCAGCGCAATGATCGCGGCGAGTGACCAGCCGTTGTGCCACAGGTCGCGACGGATCGCGAGGGTTGCGGCCGGCACATTCGCACGAAGCGCCTCCAGCAGCTGAGAGGTCTGCCCTGACTCGAGCAGCCGCCCGCCCGATGCGGCGGCCAGCCGCGACAGGACCGCCGTGTTCAGCCGCGGATCCGTCATTTCAACGTCCGCGCCTCCGACCAGGAATGATGACGAGGCTGAGCCGGCGTCCGTACCGCCGCGGCGCGCGCGGGCACTGACCTTGTAGATCCCGGGCTGTTCTGGTGTGAATCTCGCGGCAAACACCGATGCCGACGCATCACTCGCCTCCTCCAGGGAGGCGCCGGACTCCTGAGGGCGACCATCCGGGCCGGTGACGCGGACGTCCACCTGCGCATCGCGCACCGGCTCGAAGGCCGGGGTGCGGACCGCCACCCGCACCGCCACCTGGTCACCCGGTGCCGTCGGCGATACCGGGACGAGGGCTGTCGAGTCAGTGGCTCCGATTGCGAGCCAGCGGACGGCCTGCCGCCAGAACGTGTCGTACACCCGGTCGGTCGACGGCATCAGCATCCGCCAGCGCCACGACGCTTCCCCGGTGAACACCATCGAGCGCCCTTCGCCGTATCGCTGGACCGCCACCAGCGCGTGACTGACACCCCCAGCCCCGCTCGTCGTCGCCAGGACCGCTGCGCCAGGCCGCGCGTTGCCGGACGGTGCGGCGGCGGCAAGCGGCGGCAGGGCCTCCCACCGCTTGCGGCTTTCATCCGGCGCGCCGGCGAGCTGCATGATCGGATGCTGGACCCCGGCGGCGGTGAGAGCCACACGATAGGCGCGCGAACCGGATGCGCGCACGGCGATATCACCCCGCTGATTCAATCCCACCGGCAGCGCGTCTTCGACCGGTGTGCCGAAGAGTCCTTTCTGCTGGAAGGACTGTGCGCCAAGCACGAGAAGACCGCCCCCTCTGCGGGCAACGAACTCGCGGATCGCCTCGAATTGCGCCGAAGAGAGCTGACTGGCGGCAATGTTCGCAAGCACGATTGCGTCGTAGACGAAGAGCGACGGGATCTCGGGAGGGAATCCGCTCTCGAGCGCGCCACTGCGGGAACGGGCGGCCTGAATGTAGAAGGTCTGAACCCCCTGTTCGTTTACCCCCTTGCGGACGACAGAATCCAGCTCCAGGCCAGGATCGGCGGCAAGCGCACGTTTGAGGAAGCTGTGCTCGAATCCCGGCGCACCCTCGACCAGCAGCACGCGTCGCGCACGCGCCGGCGGCTGCACGAGAACGCTTCGGATGTTGTTCTCGGGTACGAGCTCTCGGGCGCCTGGCGGAACCTCGACCGAGTACACGGTCGCCGTGCCGCCGGGCGGCGCCACCTGAAACACTTCACGAACAGGCCCACCACCAGGACCGCCGCGGACGTGCCGAACCTCGATCGGCCGGCCGTTCTCGAGGAGCCGGAGCTCGATTGCCTCGCCCGCCTTCCCGTGACTCACCGCCGTCACCGCCAGGTCCACTCGCGACTCGTCCAGGACAGCTTCGGCCGCCGTAACGCTGAGAATCTCGCGATCGCCCGAGAAGGCGGGCGCGCCGAGGCCAAAGGCGTAAACAGGTGCGGACGGTTCGGCGCCGCCGCGCTCGACCATCCCGCCGGTATCGCCGCCGTCCGAGAGGACAATGACGCCGGCGACGGGGCGTCCGCGGTATCGGTCGCGCGCCGCGGCGAGCGCGCCGGCGAGATCGCTGCGACGCGCCGAGGCGCCAAGTTCATCGGCCGACGCTGGAGCGAGCGCTTCGCCGAAGGCGAGGATCTCGGTCTTGAACCGGCCATTCAGAGCCGGCAGCAGTTCCTTCGTCAGTAAACGTCTCGCCAGGTCGATCCGCCGCGTCCCATCCACGTCGTCGATTCCCATACTGCGGGATGTATCGACGAGAATCGGCACCACCGCATCGCGCGCGTCCGCATCCGAGCTGCGGGCGACCGGCCGCATCAGCACCACGAGGAGGAGCAGGAGCGTGACGAAGCGGATGGCGGAGAGCGTGTAGCGACGCGTCGGTGACGCGGCGAACCGGCGGTAGGCGTGCCAGGCGATCAGGCCGCCGGCGGCGACGGCGGCCAGCAGGGCCCACCAGGGCAGCGGGTTGGCGAAGGTCACGCTACTTCTTCACTCTCGCGAGCGACTCGTAGTATTTCGCGATGAACCGGCGATATTCCTCGGGGACGCGGTCGCTGCCGCCGGCATTGAACCGCTCGTCACCAGTCTTGCCCGCGAGCCGCTTCGACACCGCCGCGTCATGCTGCTCGATCGCGCGATCGAGGTCCTTGCGAAGCGATTCCCAGCCGCTGCGATCCTGCTTGAACGCTTCCGTTCCTGGCGCGGACTGACTGAACTCATGACGCTCCGGAGTCGAATTGCCGAGACCGTTACTTGGCGTCCCCTCCTGCCGGCCGAGAGACTCGCGTGCGTTGCGCAATTCCTGCTCGTACTGCTTCTGAAGCTTCGCTGCCTCGCCGTCCCCCTTCCCCTGCGCTGCCTTCATCTGCTTTTCGAGCCGGTCGAGACGATCCCGCAGTTGCCGCGTCCGATCGAGCTCCTGCGACAGCTTGCCGGCATCCGCCGACGCGTTGCCGCCAAGTTTTTCGACGACCTGGTCCAGTGTGCGCGAGATCTGCTGTTCGGCGTCGCCAGGCTTTCCGTCGGGTTTCTGTGGCTGTTGACCGGCGGCGTTGCCGTCGCGCATCTCACGCGCGCCCTCGCGCATCCGGCCGGCGACCTGCTGCCGCTCCAATTCCGCCGCGGCCTCGCGGGCGCCGGATGACTGCGGCGCTTTCGGATCCTGGCCGGCGCGGCGGGCGGCGCTCTGCAACTGGTCGACGCGGTCGGCGAGCCGCTCCTTCTCCCCTGCAAGCCTGCGTCGCGCCTCGGTATTCGACTCGCCACCCTTTTCCAGCCGTTCCCTCTCTGAGGCAATGCGGCGCTGCTCCTGCGCGATCTGCTGCGCTTCACTCTGAAGCTCGCCGGCGGCACGCCGCTGGGCCTCAGGATTGGCGCCGCGCATCTGTTCTTCAGTCCGCCGCAACTGGTCGGCGGCACGCTGACCGCTCTGCTGAGCGCCTTTGGAATCCTCACGGCGCATGTCACCGGCTGCGGCACGCATCTCGTCCGCCGCATCCCGAAGGCCGGACTGCTGCCCGCTCTGGCGCGCCAGCTCCTCGGCTTCGCGCCGGAGCTCCATCTGATCGCGGGTCAGCTTCTCCAGTTCGCGCTTCCGCTCTTCGGCTGACATGCCGGCAAGCTCTCGCTGCCGCCGGTTCAGATCGTCCTGCCGGCGCGCCAGCTCCTTGATTCGGTCGAGCGCGTCGTTCGACTGCCGCTCGTCAGGTCGGGTCTCCACTGCCGAACGCTGTTCGTAGTTCGTCCTCTGCTGGCGCTGCAGCTCCTTGTCGAACAAGGCCGAGAGGTCCTGGCCGGCGCGGTTGCCGCCGCCACTGCCGGACGCGTTCGCCTGCTGCATCACCTGCCGGCGCCGCACTTCCGCCTGGGCCTGGAGCAACCCGTTCAATGCCGCCATTTCGTGCGGGATCGCATCGCGCGTGCGCTGCGTGCCTAGTTGTTCGACCGCGCGCGCCATCGCTTCGATCGCCGCGGGGATCCCCTCGCCACCGGCCGGCCGGGACGGCTGGGCCTGCGACCCGGCGAGGCGTTGGGGAACGGGTTCGCGGAACCGACGCCCTCGGGACGCGCCGGCGATCCGTTCGGCGCGCACCTTCAATTCCGCCTGGGCCTTGGCAACCGCCTCGATGTCTTCTGCCGAACGGCCCCGTTCCGATCGTCGCTCGATGTTCCACGTCGCGTTGATGATTTCCTTCTGCGCGGCAATCAGGCTGTCGAGTTGAGGATCCCCGGAGGGTGCGCCGGCACCCGCCTGGCTCTGAGCCGCGACGAATTCCTCGCTGAACGGCTTCACCTCCAGAAAGAACATGTCGCTCTTGGTCTCGGTCGGCGCCTTGCCGCGGCCGACATCGCGGGCTCGCGCGTAGTACGTGATCACGTCCCCCGGCTTCACTTTCAGGTCCTCGGCAGCGAGGAGATGTGAGCCAAGTTTCTGGACGGGCGTTCCGGCCAGCCCGGCGAACGGCACCGTCCGTTCGGGGCCACCGCTGACGGAGTAGACCAGCTCGAACGACGACACGCCGTAGTCGTCGTCCGCGCGTGCTTCGATGGTGACTTCCTCGAGCGGCGTGATGCCCTGGTCCGATGAGGGCCGGAGGATCCGCACATCCGGAGGCCGATCGTCCATCAGCCGAATGAAATACTCGCTGTTGCCGTCCGAGCGCAGCCCGTCGCGGTCGGCAAGCCGGACACGATACGAATCGTCGCGAGACAGGACCAGATCCGCATCGACCGAGCGATCCCCCGAGTTCCTCAGCGAGACCGCGCCGCCACTCATCGCCAGCTCGCCGGCCACCACCGGCTTGTCGGTGTGAATGCGGACGCGAACGCGAGTGCCGGCCGGCGCATATATGTCGCCGCCATCTTCTTCGTTTCGCGGTTGCAGGCCGCTGAACGATGGGTACCTGTAGTGGAGATCGATGCGCTGCACGCGCGGCGGGAAAAGCGCGGTGACCGTGTACTCGGCCGAAGCGGCACTCCCCGCTTTGACCTGGTAGTGGAATGTCCGGTCGACGGATTCGAAAAGGAACTCGAACGCATCGCCCGCACGAGTCATCGCGACTGCCCGCTGTTCGGCGCCCGCGGAGACTACGAGTTGGGGCTGAAGCGTGCGAAAGTCCTGGCCGCCGGCGTGCACCCGCGCGCGTACAGTCAATGGCTGTCCGGCGACGACACGAGTGGTACCGGGGAGAACCTCCACCGAGATCGAATGCGGAAAGAACTTCAACCGCGCAGTTTCGAAGGCACGGTTGAGCGAGGGCAGACCGGCGATGACCGCAACGGCCAGCACTCCGACCCCGGCGGCGGCGATCAGCCCGGCCCGTCGCAGCTCATCGCGGGTCACCAGGTTCGCTGGAGTAACCCCTTCGAGTCGGCGAGTTGCCGCCGCGACGATCAGTGACCTGAATGCCGCGCGTTCGGATCCGGCCGTACTGGCATCCACGGCGCTCACCACGGCATCGTCCAGCGCACCGATCCCTGGCAACGTGGCGGCGCGCTCCTCGACGAACCTGGCGACGCGACGGTCGTCGGGACGTCGTTCGACGCGGGAAACTATGACTACGGCTGCGGCAACCGAGAGCAGGACGGCCGACGTCCCAAGAATGATGAGGGCTGCCCCGCCGGGTGCCAGCGCCAGGTCGAGAGCGATGGCGGCAAATGCTGTCAGGCCTGCGGCAGCCCCGGCGAATCCGATCGTGCGGAGCGCGACGGTCGCGAACCAGCGTCTCCGGACGCGGGCGAGGAGATCGCTCAAGTGCGCCATCCTACGGCCTCCCTACGAATGACTCGACCACCAGCGTGACCAGCATCAGCATCAAGCCATATTGCCAGAGGTTCTGCCGCGCCTCGGTCTGTTCCGCCTTTACGGCGTCGAGGGGTGAATGGGCTGACGGCCCCAGTCGGTCGATTGAGGCTTCGAACTCGGCGGCGGTCATGACTGCCGTGCTCGACTCGCGTGGGTCCACGTTGACGGCGACCGGACGCCCGTCCGCAAGCTTCTGAACGCCGGGCGAGGGACTCAGGCCAGGCGGGACGCCTGACACGAGCAGCTCCTGCGTCGTACCACGCCGCGCCGACAGGTATCTGACCGCCTCGACCGCGAAGGGAACAAACGCCGGGTGGAGCGGGAAATCATTCCACTGCCGATCGACGTCCGACGCGAACAGAACCACCCGTCCCGCTCCTTCGGCGCGATCGAGCACGGCCGGAGAGCCGTCGCTGAATTGCGCCGGGACCTGCCACGTGTCCGGCCGCACCCGCCAGGTCTGATGGAAATTGATCTGGCCAAGGTTCGCGGCCAGAGCGCCGAACGGGCGGAGGAGCGGGTGGCGGACGTCGGTGGCGGCCATCGAGAGCTGCCGGGGCGGCGCGTCCACGGTGAACGCAGCCGCGTCCCACCCGAACATCGCAGCGATCACGGCGGGTTCAACCTCGGGTGCCGCCGCAATGAAGAGTCCGCCGCCATTACGCACGTACGACACGATCGCGTCGCGAGCCGCCCGATCGAGATTGCGCGTCGACAGCAGAACGACTGCAGCCTGGCTCGAAATTGCGGCGGCGCGGCCACCACCGATCTCGGGCCCGGTAACAGGCCTGGCCTCGATTGTGCCGCCTGCCGCCTCGAGCGCTCGAAGCAGAAAGAAGCCCGAGGCCGCACCTGACTGCACCACCATCACGGCCGGCGCACCCGAGCGTTTCAGAATCAGATGCCTGGTATTGTCAGATGGGAACCCGTCGGGATCCTCCACGGCCGCCGAGATCGATCCTGATGCCGCAATTCTCCACGGGATCGTCACGTCGACCGATGATTGCGGCGGCGCGCTGAAAGGTGCGCGCCCGACGGCGCCGCCGTTGTGGGTGAGCGTCACGCTTCCCTGGCGAGCAGTCGCCGACGCGTTGCGTACCTCGACAACCACTCCGCCTGGGCCCGGACGAAGATCGACGACCGCGACGATTCACGATCGGCGTACCCGCATTCCGAACGTCCAGGGTAAGCGCCGCCGGCGCTTTCGCGCGAATCTCGCCGTCCCACCCGGCCCGCTGCAGATCGGTGATGATGACGAGCCTCGCGGGTCCACCCGATGCGAGCTCGGTCGCTTTCTCGATGACCGCCGCGTAGCGGGTGGCGCCGTGGCCGACGGCGAGCCCGTTCACGGCCGCGCGCGCATCAGCCGCGCCTCCCGGGAGTGCGATCACCTCGGCGCGCTCGTCGAACCCGATCACCGCGACGCGCTCGGCGAACCCGGCCTCGCCGATCGCAGTACGCGCCAGGTCGAGGGCCGCGGCGAACCGCCCCGGCGCGGCCATGCTGAACGATCGGTCCACGGCAACGATACGCAGGCCGCTGGCGGCAGCATCGGCGCGGGAAGAATACGGACGGGCGAAGGCGGCCGCCAGCAGCAGCAGCGCCGCGACGCGCGCGGCCAACAGCAGCAGGTCCCGAAGCCTGCGCCGCCGCGAGCGCTCGACCGGGGACTTCCGCAGCAACCGGACCGCCGTAAACGGCACGTCCGGCGCGACGTCCCGACGCAGCAGGTGCAGCACGATCGGGATCGCAATCGCAAGCGCGCCGAGCAGGAAGAGCGGATACAGGAAGTTCACGCCTTACTTCCTTTTCGACCTGGCGGAAAGGTATGTGAGCAGCGCAAAGTCGAGCGGTTGTGAGGTATCGAGCTGCACGTAGTCGATCCCCGCTCCACGCAGCTCGCGGTCGTAGCGAAGCGTCAGCCCGGCGAGCTCGCGGAGGTAGGCCTTCCGCGCGGTTGTGGGATCCGCGACCACCTCCTGTGCGGTTTCAAGATCCTTGAATTTCGACGCGCCGCGAAACGGGAACGTGAGCTCGTGCGGATCGAGGACCTGGAAGACGACGACGTCGGTGCCGCGGAAGCGAAGATGCTTGAGCCCCTTGATGACCGGTTCCGGATCATCGAGAAGGTCGGAGATCAGCACGACGAGGCTGCGCTTGAGGAGCGCCTCGGCCAACTGGTGCAGCGGCCGGGCCACGTCGGACCGCTGCCCGGCCTTCAGGCGCTCGAGCGCGAGCAGCAACGCGTGCAGGTGCCCGGGGCGGGCTGCCGCCGGCAGCCTGAATCGAATCTGCTCGTCGAAGGCAATCAGACCGGTGGCGTCCCGCTGCCGATGCATCAGGTACGCGAGAGAACCAGCCAGCACCGATCCGTATTCGAGCTTGCTCATCGGCGCCGCACCGCGGTACGACATCGAGGCGCTCTGATCGAGCAGCAGGTGGCACTCGAGATTCGTCTCTTCCTCGTACTTCTTGACGTAGTGCCGATCGGTGCGCGCGTAGACTTTCCAGTCGAGCGTCGACAGATCGTCTCCGGGCAGGTACTGACGGTACTCGGCGAATTCGACGCTGAACCCCCTGATACGGGCTGCGATGCAGGCCGGAGAGAAAGCCTTCCACCACCGTCCTCGCCTTCAACTCCATCGTCCCCAGCCGCGAAATGATCGCGGGGTCGAGAAATCGCAGGTCGCGGGCGGCGGACGTGGATGGCATCCCCTACATTCCGCTGCGTGGGGCGGGAACCGCCTCGAGCAGGCGCTCGACGAGATTGTCGGGGGTGATCCGTTCAGATTCGGCGTAGAAGTTCGGAATGATGCGATGGCGCAGCACCGGACGGGCCAGCGCCTGGATATCGGCGATCGAGACGTGATAGCGGTTGTGCAACAGCGCTCGGGCCTTGCCGGCAAGGATCAGCGACTGGGATGCGCGAAGGCCCGCTCCCCACTTCACCCAGTCGCGGACGAACTTGTGATCGCTCTGCCGCCCCGGCCGTGACGCATCCACCAGCCGCACTGCGTAGCGGGCGACGTCCTCGGCCACCATGACCTGGCGCACCAGCTGCTGAATTTCGAGAATGTCCGCGCCGGTGAAAACACGCGACGGCGGAGCGGTCTCTACCCCGGTGGTGGTGGTCACGACTCGCACCTCTTCATCTTCCGAGAGGTAGGTCATGACGACGTTGAACATGAAGCGATCGAGCTGCGCTTCGGGGAGTGGATAGGTGCCCTCGAGCTCGATCGGATTCTGCGTCGCGAGCACGAAGAAGGGACGATCCAGCGGATAAGTGCGGCCGGCGGCGGTGACGTGATACTCCTGCATCGCTTCGAGAAGCGCGGCCTGCGTCTTCGGCGGCGTGCGGTTGATTTCATCCGCAAGCAGAATCTGCGCGAAGATCGGCCCTTTTACGAACCGGAGCGACCGATGGCCGGCGTCTTCGTCCAGCACCTCGGTGCCGGTGATGTCGGCCGGCATCAGGTCGGGTGTGAACTGGATCCTCTTGAAAGAGAGATCGAGAATCTGCGCAACTGTCTTGATCAGCAGCGTCTTCGCCAGGCCCGGAACACCGGTGATCAGGCAGTGGCCGCCGGTGAAGAGCGCCATCAATACCTGATCGATGACCTCGTCCTGCCCGACGATCACCTTGCGGATCTCGGTCAGGATCCGCTCGCGGCCAAGGGCCACCCGTTCGGCGACTGCCGCAATGTCCGTCTCTGTCGTCGTAATTGGATTCATCTAACCCTTTCGCCACACCCGCGCAGCCCTCGCACTCTCCGCACGCCTCGCGCCCCGCGTTAATGCGTCAATGAATAGATCACTTCATTGATCTGCATCCGATACGCCTGCGCGGTGTACTTCACGTAACCTGGAAACTCCGCGGCATTGGACCATTCCCAACCATCGCCCATGTCGGTGTTCCAGTTGATCAGGACCATGGCGCGGCCGCGGTCGTCCATGATCGCGCGCAGCGTGCCGACATAGCCTCCCTTCTCCCAGGTGCGTCCCTGGAGAAAGGATCCGAGGCCGGGCGTCTGCGGGAAGCCGTCGAGCTGGTAGAAGCAACTGAAGATCGGATGGTCGTTCGGGATATCGACGATCTTACGGTCGGGGAACACCCGCTGCATTTCACGTTCGAGGTTGGCCCATTCGATCGGACCATGGAAGTCGTCGAAGGTCAGGGTGCCGCCACGCAGCAGGAACTCCCGGAGAATCGGGACCTCGGCATCCTTCAAGCGCATCGTGCCCGGCTCCACGATGTAGATCCACGGGTAGGACCAGAGACTCGGATCCTCCAGCGTGATGACCACCGGGTCATTTACATGGATCGACGTCACGGTGCGGATCCGGCGCGAGAGATTTTGTTCGGCCGCGGGAGCATCGATGAACCACGGCTCGTCTTCCGGGCCGCTGACCCTGAGCGGAAGCTCGTCCACGCGGTATACCGAATGCGCGCGAACGTCCACTGGAGGCCGGCGAAGCGGGAGTCGGGGGCTCCGGCCACCTGCGCGTCGGCCGGCGGCGCGACAATCGACGCGACCAGCCAGAGCAGCAACCCCGCAGCAGCCGCGAGCGGGATCCGCGCCGGGTCAACGCGCGTCATGGTCTGCAGGCGCACTCCGTTCGCCAACGCGACTCTCCGACTGACTTCGACTGGATCGCCTTGAGCAGCAACTCCTGCGCGCGCTCGTAGGTGGGCGCCAGTTCGAGCGCGGCCAGCGCCTCGCGCTTGGCGTCCGGCGAGCGGCCAACCAGAAGGTAGGCCTCGCCGAGGTCGCAGTGCGCCGCGGCGCGGTCGGCGGGCTGCAGCTCCATCGCCGCTTTGAACTCGCGAACGGCGATCTCTCCCTGGCTTTTCTTCAGCGCGATGCGTCCCAGACCGGTGTGCGCCGGCGCATCGTACGGATCGAGCGCCACAATCCGCTCCAAGGCGATGGCGGCCGCCTCGCCGTTGGCCAGCTTCTCCGCGAGCGCGGCCAGGCGCCGGGCCGGTTCGACGGCGGTGTGGTCCTGGGCCAGAAGCTTCTGATACTCCGACAGCGCGCGCGGTTCGTCGCCGAGCTCCTCGGCGAGCTGCGCCATCAATGCGTGCGGACTGTCTTCACCGATCGCCACCGGCACCAGCGCCGCCGCCTTCTCCAGCGCCGCGAACGCATTGCGATCCTTCGCCGACGCGAGCGCGCGGCCGTACGCGAGTTGCAGGGAAAAACTCCCTGGGTTGGCGGCGGCGGCGGCGCGCAAGGCGTCGGGGCCGCCGGCCATGATCTTTTCCAGGTCCGGCGTCGGCTTCAGCGCGGCGCGCAGCTGCCCGAACCGCTGGTCGACGGTCTTGTCGAATCCCCCCTGCAGCTGTTCCATCGTGACGCCCAGCGCCTTCGTCATCGTCGCGTCAGGCTCGAGACCGTCTCCGTACGAGGTGACCAGGGCGCGAAGTTTGTCTTCGCCAAACGTGCGGACGATGTGATCGACGAGAACGGAGGCCTGGAAGTAGGCGAGCGCAATCGTTTCCGGGCTGGTAAAGCCGGAGTTGAGATCCTTCAAGGGCAGCGACTTGCCCTTTTCAAGCGCTGCCGCGAACGCGACTTCCATGTCGCGGCCCCACTCAGGACGAGCGCGCCCCTCTTCGTAGACCGAAATCCCCTCGGTGAGCCACCGCGGCACGCGCTGCTTCGACATCTGCAGCGTGATCACGTGCGCCATCTCGTGCCAGAGAGTCGCCTGCCACGAGAATTCACCCGGCGGCCGCGCCTTCGGCGAGTCCATCGTGATCACGCGGCCGAAGCAGGCGCCCAGCGCGCCAATCATCCCCGGCAATCCGAGGTTGCGCACGGCGAAGTCGTCGTGCAGGTTGAAGATTTCGACGAGGATCGGCCCCTTTGGGGTGAACTGGTATTTCGCCGACAGCGTCTTCAGCGCGTCGCGCGCCATCGGCAGCGCGTACTCGCGCAACACTGGCGCTTCTTCGGGTGACATCTTGACGACCAGCCCGCCCTCCTCCACCACGGTGAACGTCTCCAGCTTGTCGAGCATCTGGAGGAGGTTGAACGTCACCCGGTTGAACCGGTCGGTAGTGAAGGACCGCTCGAGTGCCCGCCGTGCCTCGGCTTCATCACCGGTGCGGAGGAGGTGCATCCCGAGCTCGCCGTGCGCGCGCGCCGCGGTCGGGTCAAGGGCGATGGCCTGCCGGGCGAGCGCGACCGCTTCCTCGAACCGGTAGTTGCGCGCCGTCAGTTCCGCCGCCGCTCGATAAACCTCGCCGAAGCCGGCGTGGATCGCCAGCACTTTGCGCACCTCGGCGTCCCAGACCGCGCGGTCATCCTTGACATAGGCGATGGCAGCGAGAAGTGCCCGCGCGTCGAGATGCTCCGGGTTGTTCTTCAGGACGCGGTCGATGCGCTCGCGCGCGGATGCGTAGCGCGTGTTGTCGAGATCGAGCTGCGCGAGCAGGAGCTCCGCCGTATCGAGTGTGGGATCGATCTCGAGCGCCCGAGCCGCCGCGAGCGCCGCGGCCGGCGGGTTCTCGTCCGCGAGGACGCCTGCCAGCCCCGCGTGTGCCGGCGCCCACTGCGGATCGGCTTTCAACACCTGCTGAAACGACCGCAGTGCTTCGGGTTCGTTGAACTTCTCGAGAAACAGCACGCCCCACGCCGTATCAATGGCCGGATCCTCGGGCGACGCGGACGAGGCCGCCCTGAACAGCGCGTTGGCTTCCTGCGGAAGGTTGAGCGCCTGTGCTGCGCGAGCGGCACGCGCGAGGACCGCCGCTTCTGACGCGCTGGATCCCTGCCGGAAGATCGGCGTCAGCAGACGAGACCCGGCTTCGGTTCGCCCCAGGCGCTGATGCAGCAGCCCGAGCTCCAGCGCGGCAGCACCGAGCGGCGCTTGAGCGGCGGCTGGTTCGAGAATCTTTACGGCTTCGTCGTACTGCCCCTTGCGGATTGCGAGGTGACCGAGGATCGCAACGGCATCGGGATCCGCCGCACCCCGGCCGCGCGCTTCGGCCTCGGCCTCGCCCAGCTTGCCGTGCGCGATTGCTGCCCAGGCGCTCGCCGGGAACGGACGCGGGGACGCCGGTTGTTGCGCCGCCGAACGAGAGGACTCGGTCGCGCAGAGGCACACGGCAAGCAGGATGACGACCAGGGGCCGCATCCGCACCGTGAAGCGGCGGTGCGTGCGTGTGCCTTCCATTAACTGGTTCGATTATAGAACACGGGTACAGCGTCCCTTTTGAGACGAAGCGGGGGCGTCGGGAGTCTTCAGTGGTCAGTAATCAGTGGTCAGTAATCAGTGGTCAGTTATCAGTGGTCAGTCAGTGATCAGTATCAGTTAGGCAGTTAGTAGTTAGACGTTAGAAGTTGACCAACTCAGAACAATTCTCGCCAGGTGTAGAACATCGCCGCACAGAGACCCTGCAGGATCGCGAACGCCACGGCCCAGCCGGGAACGCTGCGGGACGGAAGGATTGCCGCCAGGGCCAGGAAGATCGGAAACAGTGTCGATGTCATGCGCCCGAGCGACAAGGCGCCGCCGGCGAAGATCGGCGGTACCACGATGAGCACGATGTAGAGTGCCCACGCCGCGCCGAGCCGGCGCGCCACCGGCCAGATCATCAGCAAGGCAAAGACGGCGGCGAACGCGTTCAGCGTGTCGAACGGGCTCGCCAGCGCCACTCCGACCAGCCCCTCGCTGCTGCAGGCGCCAATAACCGTCACGAAGCGGCTCGAGGCCGGTGAAGCTCCGGCCCCACGCCTGGTGACTCCGCGACCAGGCGAACCAGACACCAATCAAGAAGTACAGATAGGTCGTGAACGCCAGCATGCCCGCGACCGGCATCGCCGCGGCCGCAAGCGCCTTGACTGACCGCGACCAGTCACGGCCGGTTCCGGCCGTCCTGACTGACCGGAGCTGCCGAATCGCCAGCACTCACGAGCGGCACACTGAGAAAGAAACCGTTCGGACGGGTCAACCCTGCCAGGAATCCCCATCCAGCAGCGTAGGCCCATTCCGCCCGGCCGAAGTGATAGGCGGCGGCGACGCTGGCGAGCAGAAACAAGGACTCCGTATACGGAGCGTTGAAAAAGCATGCGAACGGATAGGCGGCCAGCAACAACGTGGCGCCCGCCGCGCGCTCCGGCCCGACCAGCTGTGATGCGAGCTTGACGAAGTAATGGAGCGCCAGGAGGAAGGCCGCCAGCGACACCGCGACTCCGGCCCAGAGGGTTCGCACCATCCGGCGTTCGGGTGGCAAGCCACTCCCGGAACTGCCGAAGACCGGGGCGACCGCCCGCATCAGCAACGGCATGGCGGGAAAGAACGCGAAGTTTCTCTGCCGTTCGAAGTTGACGTCGCGGTCGTACCCGTGCGTCGCGATCCCACCGTACCAACCGGCGTCGAATCGCATCGGCAGATTCGTCAACGGGTCCGAATTGAGCACCACGCCGGGTTTGTGCAGTCCGAACGCAGCGACTGAAAAAATCCCGACAACGAAGACGAACAATCTGGTGGCGAGAAACACCCTGACGGCCGGGCCGAAATAAGGTCGATCTCCCGCGCGGCGCCACGCCTGCGCCAATCGCCCGAACGCCGACGGTCGTGGAAATGCGATCTGCCGCAGAGCGACCAGTCCGACTGCGGCATAGATGAGAAAGGACACTCGGATACGAGGAATGAAATCGAAAATACCCGCGCGGGTGTCCGCGCTCAGGACTTTCCAAACGAGAATCGCCGTGATCGCAAGCGCCGTGGCGTCCATGACCCGGACCCACATCGGCACCGGCGGCAGAGATTCGGGCCGGGCTTCGCTGATCATCAGCGGACCGGTTCCATCCCGCGCAATCCCAACGCCCGTTCCTCAACTGCGATCCGTCGTCTGATCAGCAGCACGAACGCGATCGTCGCGAGTGGTCCGGCGACGATGGAGTGCGCCATGAACGCAACGCCGAGCAGTTCGCCGGTCACCGCGGCGTAGTTCGGGTGCCGATAAAAACGGTAGGGTCCGGACGCGACCGCCGTCGCACCCGGCGGCACCAGCACCCGGAACGTCCAGCGGGGGCCCAGCGTCGCGATCGCCCAGTATTTGAGGAGCTTCGCCGCAATGAAGGTCGCAAGACCGAAGGCGGCGACGGCATCGAAAGCAGGCTGCCGCCACCCGGCTTCAGCAATCATGACCAGAAATGCCGCCGGATACCCCACCTGCATCGCGCGATAAACATCGCCGGCCGGCTCCTGCGCACCGCGCGCGCGCAGGCCGGCTTCGTTACGCGCGGAGAGCGCTGCCTCGAGAACCATCGGCACGAAGACCAGCACGAAAAGGGCCGCGGCTGTCATCGCAACAATGCGTACAGACGGGCCGGCTTCCCTTCCCACCAGGTCGAGGTCACCAGCCGAAATCGCGAATCCGCTTCAACGCGTTTGAGAGCCAGCGCACAGGCCTCATCGGTCCAGAACCCGCAGTGGACGGCCACGTGGGTCACGCCTCTGCTCTGCAGGTAAGCCACCGTGTCCTCGAGTGGGAAGTTCTCGGTAGACACCTCGAGGTCCCGGTAGGAGCGCGGAAGAAAGCCGCTGTAGCCGTTGACGGTCGTGGTCCAGTGCCACGTCGAGAAATACAGGAATGCGAAGTTCTCGAAATTCTCGAGGTGCATCGGGTATTCGAACAGGACTGCGCCGCTCCGCGGCCCAAGCGACGAGTAGAGAGGCGGCGGCCGCTTCCACACGGTGAACAGCTTCAGGCTCGGAGCCGACTCGGCGAGAAACACAACGGTGAGCAGCGCCCAGAACGCGCGCCGATGTTTGACTGAGGAAGCGAGACCGATCAAGCGGGACGCGCCAAATCCTCCAAGCAGAGCGAGGGTGAGATTGACGAGAACCGCGAATCGAGCCGGCACCCGCATCGATCGTAGCGGCGCGACGTTGTTGTAGGCGAACTCGTACCAAGTGCCGTTGAACCCGAGCGATCCATCGAAGGCAACCAGACCTGAGACCAGCAGCGCCAGGCGAGTCGCGCCGATTGGCGGCCAGGCCCCCGCGGCCGCGAGCACGATCGGGGTGAAGTGGGGAAAGAGCTCCCGTTCGCTGACCTTCTTTCCGACACGCCAGTCCCGGTACGGACTGCGGCTGTGCGGATGGAGGTAATTCACGGCTTCCGCGCTGTAATGCGCGACCGCGTGGGTATCGCGAATCCCGCGATCTCCTTCTGTGGATTTGTACACGCGTGCGAGCGGCCAGGCGAGGGCCAGGCCGCAGGCGAGAGCGGTGGAAGCGGCGATCAACCGCCCCCATCCCGGCCGCCAGACCGCGGCGAGCACCAGAACGAACACGCCGGCGTAGATAGTCAGGAAAACGCCGTAGTACATGGACGAGTACCACTGGGCGGCGGCGGCGAGCGCGAGATATACGAAGTATCGCGGAGCGCCGGTTGACAGCAGCCGAAGCGCGGCGAGGATCGTCAACGGCATCCATTGCGTCATCTGCAGCTCCAGATGGCTGTAGTGCTCGAACCGGTACTGGCAGAAGGCGAAGAGCAGCGCGGCGATCCACGAGGCACCGGGAGAGAGCGAGAGCGCGCGCGCCAGCATGTATGTGGCAATGCCGGACAGCACGAACGTGGACAGCAGGAGCAGCGTGTAGGCCACCGCCAGCGGAACACCCATCCACACCAGCGGCGCCGAGACGAGTGCCGGCAACAGCATCGAATCCGAGTAGGTCAGCGTCCTCGTCTCGGGGTAAAAGGTGTTCGCATCGAACAGGTGGCGGGGGTCGGCCACGACCTGGTGCGCGACCCATCCGATTCGCCACATCGAGAACAGTGGATCACCGGGATCCGGAACTCCGTACCAGTCCAGCAGCTGCCGGTGCAGAACGATGGCGACGCTGACCACAAGTCCCGTGGTAACCAGGATCAACTCCCGCCGCGTTGACTTATCGGATGGCGTTGCCGAGCGAAGCCTGTCGGTCAGGCCGAGTTGGTCCCCTACTCGTCGGAGAACCGCGGCGGGATGAGCACTTGCATCAGGCGACACGAATGTCGCCAGCATAGCGGATCGCGTAGCGCAGCAGCGACGGTGTGACCGCGGCTGCGCGTGCCGCCGCACGCACGCTCCGCGGTGACGACGCAACGGCGCGAAGAGTACGGTTGAAGCGCCACTTGGCGCCGAACTCGCGCCGCCGCGCGACCGCGAGCCGGCGATGCGCGTCGCCCCAGCCATTCTCCAGAACGCGGAGCGCTTCGAGGGCCGCCAGTTCTGCCCCGCGAAACGCGAAGCGCAGGCCGTCGCCGGTCATTGGATCGATGAACCCGGCGGCGTCGCCTGCAAGGAGCAGCCCCGGCGTGCCGGCAGCGGTTGCGTCGAGCGCGAGAGGGCCGAGTATCGACGGGGCCGTCACCATCGTGGCGCGGGCGAAGCGCGGACCTACGTCGCGGTCCTCCCGGAGTGTGCTCAGCAGCAGGTGCCGTTGGCGCAAAGCGTTCCTGTCGGCGGTCACCACACAAGCGTTTACCCCGGCATCGGGCAAGGGAGCGACTCCGATGTAGCAGTGTTCGCGCACGTGCATTTCGCCGAACCCGGTCAGGCCGTCGACCCCGCGGAAGGTGGCGCCGATCGCCCAGCGTCGGGGCGTCGGCGGGGTTTGCACCAGACCTGCTGCCCGGGCTATTCGCGAGTGCGCTCCGTCGGCCGCGATCGTCACCGCGGCGGTGCGCCGTTCGACCGTGCCGGACGGCATTTTCAGTTCCAGACCGCTTACCCGATTCGCCTCAGAGGACGTCAGCGGTCCCCGGATCTGAACCCCTTCCTCAATGCGTGCTCCTGCTCCGACCGCCGCCTCGAGCAGGCGGGCATCGAGCACTCGCCGCGGCAGCGAAATGCCGCGCTGGTCTCCGCCGTAGGCCCCGACCACCCGCACCCCGCCACCGCCGCTGACGATCATCCCTTCGATCCGCAACCCGCCATCGGTGACCCCGCCAAGACCGAGCCGCCCGAGGATCGCCAGGGCCCCCGGATTGATCGTGTCGCCACAGAGCTTGTCGCGCGGGAACCGTGCCCGATCGACCAGCGTCACCCGCGCCCCCGCCCGCGCCAGCACCAGCGCCGCGATCGAACCCGCCGGCCCCGCGCCCGCGATCAATACATCCATTTATGTATCGGCGGGGCCCCCTGCACCCCGCCTGGCGGCCTTCACTCGCTGTCGCTCCGTTCCGGCCGCTCCGCGTGACTGAATTGCGCATCGAGCTGCACTTCGACAATCGTCAATCGCCCGCGTCGTGTCACTCGCCTTCCCCAGGACGATGGCGCTGTTCTTGGATCCAAAGCCGAGGCAGTTGCACAGCGCCGCTTCAACTTCCGCGGCGCGACCGACATTGGCGATGATGTCGATGTCGCAGCCGTCATCCTGCGCGCGGTGGTTGATCGTTGGCGGCAGAAAGCCGTCGCGGAGCGCGAGCGCGGCCGTCACGATACCGGCGGCGCCGCTCGCCCCTTGCGGGTGACCGATCATCGATTTGGTCGACGATCCGGGCACGCGATCAGCACGGGTGTCGAAGAAACGCCGGACGCACCGTGCTTCGACCGCATCGTTGAGCTGGGTCGAGGTCCCGTGGTAATTGACGTAGCCGATCTCCTCGATCGGTCGCCCCGATCGCTCGAGGGCCAGCTGCATGGCGCGGACGATCTCATCGCCGTCCGGATCCATCTGAACGCGGTGGTACGCGTCGCAGGTCGAACCGTAACCGTCGATCGTCGCGTAGATCTTCGCGCCGCGGGCGCGGGCGCGATCGGCACGCTCGAGCACGCACATCCAGGCGCCTTCGCCGAGGACGAATCCGTCGCGGTCGCGATCGAACGGCCGCGACGCTTCTCCCGGCCGGTCGTTGTAGGCGGTCGAAACCGCGCGCATCCGTGAAAACCCGAAGATCATTCCCGGTGTGACGCAGGCGTCCGCGCCGCCAGTCAAGAGGACGTCGGCTTCCCCGCTCCGAATCAGCGCAGCGGCGTATCCGATCGCGTCGGTCGAGCTCGTGCAACCTGTCGAGACGACGTGACTGATGCCGCGCAATTCCAGCGCGATGGAAATCTCGCTCGACACCATCCCGACGATCGACACCGGGATGGCGTACGGTGTGACTCGCTTCTGCCCGTCGTTGAAGAATTCGAAGTACTGGCGTTCGGCGACGTCGATCCCGCCGGCGCCGCTGCCGACCAGCACACCTGCGCCCGGTTCATTCAGTCGCAGCCCGGCGTCGCTCCACGCCTCTCTCGCTGCCAGTACGGCGATCAGCGATGCTTTCGAATAACGGCGCGGATCGGGCCGGCCCGCCTGTTCATGCCCGTTGCCGGCGGCGCGGCCGTTGATCTCGGCGCCTTCGTCGATGGTCACCGGCGGGACGGGCGCGGCGACGGTGCACGGGAAATCCGACGCGTCGAAGTCGGTGATCGCCCGCGTCGCACTGCACCCCTGGCGGACGTGCTTCCAGAACCTCTCCCGGCCCAGGCCATATGGCGACACCACACCGATGCCGGTGATCGCGACGGCAACGCCGTCCCGATGACGAGACGCAACCGCGTGGGACGCTGACTGAGACATGCCCTCTATAATAGGCTTCGCGTGCAGCAGCTCGCGTTCGCGTGGCTTGCCACCGGCCTCTTCGCGGCTTCGCTGGGATATTTTCTCTACGCGTATCTCCTTACGTTCGGCGTCATCCATCGAGTTGAATCGTCCGCCGGCTGGCGCCCGGCACTGATCAACTTCTCGCTGTTCACCATCTTTGCTCTTCACCACAGCCTCTTTGCGCGTGCAGGGATCAAGCGCGCCATAACCAACCTGGTTCCGCCGGCGGTCGAGCGGGCGCTGTACTCGTTTGTGGCGAGCGTGCTGTTCCTGCTCGTCTGTGCGTTCTGGCAACCCATATCGGGCGTTCTCTATGCACTCTCCGGGCCCTGGCGCTGGCTCGGCTACGGCGCACAGGTGGCCGGCGCTGGTGCTGACGGTGGCCAGCTCACGCGCGCTGGACGTTCTGGATCTGTCAGGGCTGCGGCAAGTGCTGCACGCGCGCGCGGGCGGCGCCACGGCGCCGCATGCGCTCGAAACCGGAGGCGTTTACGGAATGGTGCGCCATCCGCTTTACCTCGGCTGGGCGCTCTTCGTATTTGGCGCTCCAGACATGACCCTGACGCGTTTTTCGTTCGCCGCGATCAGTACTGCCTATCTCGCTGTGGCGATCCCGTTCGAGGAGAGCGGCCTGGTCCGCACGTTCGGGTCCGGCTACGAAGCCTATCGCCGCCAGGTACGGTGGCGCATGCTCCCAGGGGTGTATTAGGCGCGCGGTGCGCTGGGCGCGCGGGTCGCGGCGCGCGGGTCGCGCGCGATTCGCGGGGCGCGAGTCGCAGCGCGCGGGGCGCGGGTCGCGGATAGTTCAGAGTTGCCGACTCATGCCTTGCGCGCTGCGCACCGCGCCCAGCGCACCGCGCATTCCGGTATCATCGAAAACGAATGGCCGAAGCTCCCCAGTTGCCGCCACTACCGCCCGAGCTTCCGGTCGTGCCTCTTCGCGGCGCGGTCGTGCTTCCGTTGACCGTCGCGCCGCTCGGCGTGAGCCGCCCGATCTCGGTTGAAGCCATCAACCGCGCCCTCGCCGGCGACCGGATGGTGCTGCTCCTGCTGCAGAAGAACGACATCGACGACCCGGGAGCCGACGATCTTCATCACGTCGGCACGGTCGCCGTCGTCCGGCAGATGGCGAAGGGCCAGACGGGCATGCGCGTCCTCGTCGAAGGGGTCACCAAGGCGCGCGCGGAGTTCCTCCAGAACGACCGCGGCGGCCTGAAGGCGCTGGTCAAACCGCTGCCGGAAAAATCCGAACGGTCGATCGAGATCGATGCTCGGGTCCGGCGCGTGCAGGAGCTCGTCGACCGCGCGCTGTCGCTGGCGACGGGCCTGTCGGCGGACGTCAAGACGCTGGTCGCGACCCTCGATGATCCGCTGCGGATCGTCTACTTGCTCGCCAGCCTTCTCGACATGAAGGCCGAAGACAAACAGAAGCTCCTGGAGGAAGGGAGCCTCGAGGTGAAGCTCGATGCCGTCACGATGGCGCTGTCGCGCGAAATCGAGGTGCTCGAGCTCAAAGGACAGATAGAGTCGCGGGCCGAAAAGGAAATGACGGACGCGCAGCGTCAGTACGTGCTCCGTCAGCAACTCAAGGCGATTCAGAGCGAGCTCGGCGAAGGGGACGGTGAGGCGCAGGAGCTTCGGAATCGCGTGCAGGAAGCGGAGCTGCCCGAACACGTCAACATCGTGGCGCTCCGCGAGGTCGAGCGGCTGGAGCGGATGACGCCAGCGTCGCCCGAGTACCAGATGATCCGCACGTATCTGGACTGGATCCTCGACGTCCCCTGGGCGAAGATCACTCCCGACCGGCTCGATCCGGTCGAAGCCCGTCGCGTGCTCGACGAGGACCACTACGATCTCGACAAGGTCAAGGAACGCATCGTCGAGTACCTCGCCGTCCGCAAGCTGAAGGGGGATCTGAAGGGGCCGATCCTCTGTTTCGTGGGCCCGCCCGGGGTCGGAAAGACCTCACTTGGCCAGTCGATCGCGCGTGCGATGAACCGGAAGTTCGTGCGCATCTCGCTTGGCGGCGTGCGCGACGAAGCCGAGATCCGCGGCCATCGGCGGACGTATATCGGCTCGATGCCGGGACGTCTGGTCCAGGCGCTCAAGTCGGCGGGCTCAGCGAATCCGGTATTCATGCTGGACGAGATCGACAAGCTCGCCGTCGGGATCCAGGGGGATCCTGCGGCCGCCCTGCTGGAGGTGCTCGACCCGGCGCAGAACCATACTTTCCGCGATCACTATCTCGAGATCCCGATCGATCTCTCGAAGGTGTTGTTCATTGCGACCGCGAACCAGCTGGGAACGATCCATCCCGCGCTGCTCGATCGCATGGAGCTCATCCCGCTCAGTGGCTACACGGAGGAGGACAAGGTCCATATCGCGCGCATGTATCTGATCCCCCGGCAGCGCGACGAGCATGGGCTGAAGGACCAGGTCACGCTCACCGACGATGCGGTCCGCCGCGTGATTTCCGAGTACACGCGCGAAGCCGGCGTCCGCAGCCTCGAACGGCAGATCGGGACGATCATGCGGAAAGTCGCCGCCAAGGTCGCGACCGACGAGGCACACACGGCGACCGTCGATGCAAAGGACGTCGCGGAGTATCTCGGTCCGGCGCGCTTCCGGTCGGAAGCGGCGTTTCGGACGTCACGTCCCGGAGTGGCAACGGGACTCGCCTGGACCGAAGCGGGAGGTGACGTACTTTTCATCGAGTCGGTGTTGATGCCGGGCGGCGGCGGTCGGCTGACGCTGACCGGTCAACTCGGCAACGTCATGCAGGAGTCCGCTCGCGCGGCGCTGAGTCACGTGCGGCAGCAGGCCAAACGGCTGCGCATCGATCCGGACTTCCTGAGCAAGCAGGACCTGCACGTCCACGTCCCGGCGGGAGCGATACCGAAGGACGGACCGTCGGCGGGCGTGACGATGGCAACCGCGATCGTCTCGGCAGCGCGAAATGTGCCGGTGCGGTCCGATGTTGCGATGACCGGCGAGATTACTCTCTCCGGACTCGTTCTTCCGGTTGGCGGAATCCGTGAGAAGGTGCTCGCCGCGCGGCGGCAAGGCATCACGACCGTCATCCTCCCCCATGCCAACGAGGTCGACCTCGCGGAGCTGCCTCCCGACGTTCGCAAGGAAATGACGTTCGTCCCGGTGCGCACGCTCGAAGAAGCGCTGGCGATCTCGATCCCCGACGTTGCCGAAGCAGCGCTCGGCGACGAGGTGCTCACCGACGAGGATGAGAAGGCAGGAGCCGATGTCACCGGTGCAACCGGCGCCACTGCCGCGCGGGGCGCGGGTCGCGGTGCGTAGTTCGCGGTTCGCGGTTCGCGGTCGCGTCAGTTCATCGTTCATAGTTCATAGTTTCTACTTGCCCTCTGTCGCCTTCTATATCTCGGGTCACGGCTTCGGCCACGCCTCCCGCCAGATCGAAATCATGAATGCCCTTGGCCGCGGAAGGTGCGCCGGTCTCGATCCTTGTGCGGACCTCCGCTCCGCGCTGGCTGTTCGAACGGACAATGAGAGTGCCCTATCGATGGGTCGAGTGCGAATGTGACACCGGGGTCGTCCAGATCGACAGCCTGCATCTCGACGAGGCTGAAACCGCCCGCCGCGCGAACGCCTTCTACGCGACATTCGGCGATCGAGTCGCGCACGAAGCGGCGCTGTTGGCTGAACAGGGCGTCCGGCTGGTGATTTCGGATGCACCGCCACTCGCCTGCGCGGCCGCTGCCCGGGCAGGCATCCCGTCGCTGGTGATCAGCAACTTCACGTGGGACTGGATCTACAGCGCCTATTCCGAGTACTTCGAGACCGAAGCACCGGCCGTGGTCGCGCAGATCCGCGAGGCGTATCGGCAGGCGACGCAAGGCTTGCGGCTGCCAATGGCTGGCGGATTCGACGCCATCGCGCGTGTCGAAGACATCCCGTTCGTCGCTCGCCACGCGCGCGCGGATCTGCTGCGTGAGGACGTGCTCGACCGGCCTCGATGTACCTCCGGAGCGGCCCATTGCCCTCTCGTCGTTCAGCCATTACGGCGTGAACGGTCTCGATATGTCGTCGCTCGACTGCCTCGAGGACTGGACGGTCGTGATCACCGGAAACGACCCCCCCTCGACCGTCCCCGACGGCGTAGCGTTCGTCAAGGAGTCGCGGATCTACGACCAGGGATTCCGTTACGAAGACCTCGTCGCGGCCTCCGATGTCGTCGTTACGAAGCCTGGATACGGCATCATCTCGGAATGCATCGCCAACCAGACGGCGATGCTCTACACTTCCCGCGGGCACTTCCCGGAGTACGACGTGCTGGTCAAGGAAATGCCCCGGTACGTGCGGTGCGCCTTCATCGATCAGGACTCCCTCCTGGCCGGTCGCTGGCGCGACGGGCTCGACGGCCTGCTTGCGGCGCCGCCACCGCCCGAGCGTCCTCGAACCGACGGCGCCGAGGTTGCTGCCGCGAAGATCGCTGAAGCCATCGAGTGAAATTCATATGAATCGACGGACGTTCCTCGGCACATCGATCGCGGCCACCGTAGGCGCGAACACGGCCGGCCTGTTTGCCTTTGACCAGCCCCAGCAAACGCCACTACCGCCCTCGATCGCGGCGCTTACGTCAATGCGATCGCAGGTGCGGCCGATCACGGCGGACGAGCGCCGCGGACGAGTCGAGCGCGCCCGAAAGCTGATGACCGAACAGAAGATCAACGGCCTCATGCTGTGCGGCGGAAGCTCGCTGGAATACTTCACGAACATTCGGTGGGATGGCGGCGAGCGGCTCTTCACGTGCGTGATCCCCTCGAGCGGTGAGCCGTTCTTCGTTTGCCCTGCCTTCGAGGAAGGTCGCGCCCGCGAACAGATTGCGCTCGGACCGTTCACCGGGTCACGCCGACGTCCGCACCTGGCACGAGCACGAGAGTCCCTATGCGCTGGTCGCCGCCGGTCTGCGCGACCGCGGCGTCGCCACCGGGGCCCTGGGCATCGAGGAGACGGTCAAGTTCGTGTTCAGTGATGGCGTCGGCAACGCCGCGCGCGGCGTGAAAATCGTCAGCGGTACGCCGATAACAGCCGGCTGCCGGATGATCAAGGACGCCCACGAGCTCGAGTTGATGCGTCTGGCGTCTACCGTGACGCTGAAGGCCTACGAAGCGGCGTATAAGGCGCTCAAAGAAGGCATGACGCAGAACGACTTCGCGGGTCTGGTGGCCTCCGCGCACGCGCAACTGGGCTTCGAAGGAGGCGCCGGCGTGCAGGTCGGCGAGTATTCCGCGCTGCCTCACGGCTCGATCGCTCCTCAGACGGTTCGCGAAGGAACGATTCTCCTGATCGATGGCGGCTGCAACATCGCGGGCTACCAGTCGGATCTCAGCCGGACGTTCGTGCTCGGGCGTCCGACTGACAAGATGAAGCGCGTGTTCGAGCATCGAAAGACGGGCGCAGGACGCGGCGCTGGCCGCGGCGCGTCCCGGCGTCCCCTGCGAAGCGGTAGACGCTGCTGCCCGGAAGGTCATCGTGGACGGCGGATACGGTCCCGACTACAAGTACTTCACGCACCGTGTCGGCCACGGCATGGGCATGGACTGGCACGAGTGGCCGTACCTGGTTCGCGGCAACAAGACACCGCTCGCACCGGGCATGACGTTCAGCGATGAGCCTGGGATCTACCTGCCGGGAGAGTTCGGCGTCCGCCTCGAAGACGACATGTACATCACCGAGGACGGCGCGAAGCTCTTCACGCCGCAGTCAGAGTCGCTGGAAAAGCCGTTCTGATGAAGCAGCCCTAAAGGGCTGGACGACCTTACGAACGGACAGCCCTAAAGGGCTGGACTACGAACAGCCGTAGTTCAGCCCTTTAGGGCTGTGTTATTTGACCGTCGTGACCAGCGACCAGATCTTCGGGAAGTTCACTTTTTCGATCGACTTCGGCTGGAGGTCTGCCTGCGCGAGGAACGCCGGGAGATCCAGATCCGACTTGAAGCCGATGTGAATGGTGAACGGCGAGATCCAGCGCTCGATCCGCGAGAGGAGCGGGTTGGGGCTGAGGAAGTGGTTCAGGAAAATGATCCGTCCGCCCGGACGGCACACGCGCCGCATCTCCTGCGCCACCTTGACCGGATCCGGGACGACGCTGATCAAGTACGGGGCGTAGACGATGTCGAACGAGTTGTCGGCGAACTTGAGGTCGGCGGCGTCCATCTGGAGGAGCCGTGTATTCTGCATCCGCGCGGCACGCTCGCGCGCTTTCTCGAGCATCGACGCGGTGTAATCAATCCCCGTAATCGCCGCATCTTTGGGATAAAGCGAGAGGTTGATGCCGGTGCCTACGCCAACCTCGAGCACGCGCTCGCCGGGTTGGATATTCATCCGCTCGATGGCCTGAAGCCGGCCTGGATGAAGTGTCGGTCCGAAAATGAGGTCGTAAACTTTCGCCAGCTTGTCGTACACCCCTTCGACGAAGTGGTTTTCGACGGCGGTGACCGACAAAGCCCGCGTGGCTGCATCGGATCCGGACACGACCTCGTCTGAGGCGTCAGTTTTCGGCTCAAATAACGGCATAGGCAGTCCGGCGACTATATCCCTTACTCCCAAACGCGATCAAGCAAAGTAGTAGTCGCGCCAAGTTACTGGCGCGAACACTCCGTAAGTGCTTTCATCACACCAAATCCGCTCCGCAGGGCGCCCGTGGCAGGGGAAATCAGCACTCCCTGCACCAGCGGCCGCACCTCGACCGCGATCTCACACGCGATGCTGAGACCCTCCTCCGAGGCGCGACCTGCTGCGTCGGCGCGGCGCATGCGCTCGACGATGAGCTCCGGCACCCGGATGCCTGGAACTTCGTTCGCGAGAAACTCGGTGTGCCGGAGACTCTCGAGCGGGGTGATGGCCGCAAGCACCGGAATCCGCACGTGGTCGATCCGCCCGAGAAACTCTGACAGCGCGGCGACATCGAACACCGGCTGCGTCACGGTGAACTCCGCTCCTGCTTTGACCTTGTATTCGAAGCGGCGGATTTCTTCTTCGACGTTCGGGGCTCCGGGATCCGCGGCGACACCGATGTGGAACGCGGTCGGGGCGCCGATCGGCTGCCCGCCGATGTCGAACCCCTGATTCAACCGCGACACGACATTCGTCAACCCGATCGAATCGACGTCGAACACCGCCGTCGCATCGGGATAGTCCCCGGCCGATGGCGGATCGCCCGTGATCAGCAGCACGTTCCGGATCCCCATCGAGTGCGCGCCAAGGAGGTCCGACTGCATGCCGAGCAAATTCCGATCGCGGCAGGCGTAGTGAAGGATCGGCTCGATGCCGGTCTGCTGATGGACGATGACCGACGCGGACAAGGCGCTCATCCTCGCGCTGGCGCGAGGCCCATCGGGGATGTTGACGAGATCCACGCCGTTAGCGCGCAGCTCCTGCGCCTGCGCGATCAACCCGTCTGCGTTAAAGCCGCGCGGAGGTACGAGCTCCACTGAGGTCACGAAGGTCGCGCGCTCGAGGGCGGCAGCCATCCGGGACTTCCGGGCGCGCGGCACGACCTCGACGTGTGGCGCGGCCGGACGCGGCACGCTGACCTTCTCCCTGGGCCGGTCCGCCGGCGCCAGCGCGCGCACGGCCATCTTGATGTGGCGGACGTGTTCAGGCGTCGTTCCACAGCAGCCGCCGACCAGGCGGACGCCGTTGTTGATGAAGCGGCGCGCGTACGAGGCCATGTACTCGGGCGAGCACAGGTAAATGTTGCGTCCTTCGATCTCGCGAGGCCGTCCCGCGTTCGGCTGCGCGGAGAGCTTCACCGTGGCGACCTGCGCCATCCGCTCGATGGTCTCGAGCATCGCTGCCGGGCCCACGCTGCAATTCACGCCGACGATGGTCGCGCCAAGATACTCGAGCCCGGGCACAAAGCTTTCTGGCGCGGCGCCGTCCAGTGTGTTGCCGTCCTCTTCGGTTGTCACCTGCGCGACGATCGGCAGGTCGCAGATGCCTCGCACCGCGCTGATCGCGGCGCTGACTTCATTCACGTCGCGGAAAGTCTCGAGAACGAAGAGATCCACTCCCCCTTCGACCAGCGCCTTGGCTTGTTCGCGGAAGTACTGCTCCGCTTCATCGACGCCCGTCTTTCCCCACGGCTCGATGCGTACGCCCAGCGGCCCGATTGCGCCGGCGACATACAACTGGTCGCGGGCAGTGTGACGTGCGATGCGGGCGCCCTGGAGGTTGATCGCGTGCGTCCGTTCGGCAAGCCCGAACGCACCGAGTTTCATCCGGTTGGCGCCGAACGTATTGGTTTCGATGACGTCGGCGCCGGCGCGGACGTAGGCCTGGTGCACCTCGGCAACCAGATCCGGTTGCGTAAGGTTGAGCTCATCGAAGCAGCGGTTCAGGAAAATGCCCTTCCCGTACAACATCGTCCCCATCGCGCCGTCACAGACGAGCACACGTTGATCGATTGCTTCGAGAAAAGGCACTCTGGTCATGGGATTGGGCCTGACCCCAACTATCTAGGATACGACGACAAGTGCTGATAATTCAACGTTTTCCCGTCAATCAGCAGGTACGACTTCGACACCAGGTCGAGGCAGAGGGAGTGGACGCCGCCAATGGTGTTTTCGGTGAATTGGTGATGATGGCCGAAGAGGTGGAGCCGCGGCTTCATCGCCACGAGGATGTCGTTGATCGGTGTCTTGCCCGCGTCGATGCCGCGAGACACGCGAAACGGACGCGGCGCCTCATGGGACAGGAACACGTCCACGCCGTGGAGCGCCTTGCAGGCCTCGACCTCCTCCCGGACAAAATGCCGGCGTCGGTCCGCCGCCTCCGTTGCTTTGGCGGTGCTCTTCTTGGGATGCGGCAGATCTGCCACCGACAGCTCGTACATCGTAGGCGCATGCGTACCGCCAAGTCCCGCGACGCGCAAGGAGGCGATCGTCTTCAGCTGGCCGTTTGGAATGTGGAACAGGTTCTCGGGCAGGACCCCGGCTGCTATCGCGTCGAAGTTCTCGTTGTTGCCTTTGATCCAGTAGAGCGGCGCCGGAAGACTTTCGTAGTTACCGTCCGCATCGGCAACGTCACCCACACAAAGCCAGAACGGCACCTCGGGGTGTCGTTCCATGACTTGCCGCGCCGCGCTGAAATCGCCGTGGATGTCTCCTAACGCGCCGAAAATGTCCACTGTCGTTGTAGGGGCGGTTCGCGAACCGCCCCTACGCTTATTTTGAAATCTGCGCCGGGACCAGCAGGTCCGCCTTGTCCCAGATGAAATCCTTGTTGCTGTAGACGGCGGTCTCGTAATCCTTGCCCATGAAGATGGCCGATACGGGACAGGCCTCTTCACACATGCCGCAGAAGATGCAGCGTGTCTTGTGGATCTGGTAGACCTTCGCGTAACGGGGGCCGGCCTGGACCGTGCCGTCGTTCTCCGCCGCTTCGAGGTAGATGGCGTCTGCCGGACAGGCGACCGAGCACAGGCCGCAGGCGACGCATTTCTCGAGGCCGAACTCGTCCCGCATCAGGACCTGCTTGCCGCGCCACTTCGGGAAAACCGGGATCTTCTGGTCCGGATAATTGACCGTGATCGGCTTCTTGAAGATGTGTTTGAGTGTCGTCGCGAAGCCAACGATGAACGGGCGGATCATAGGTCACAGCATAACAAATTGCTGCGACTCCCTGTGGCCGTGCGGATCACTCTTGAGGACGCCGTGTCGCAAGCGCGAGCAGCGACAGGCCGAATCGCGGCGGGTGCCGTTCCTCCAGTTTCAGGAGCGGCATGATCCACTTGAACAGTTTCAACTGTCCCCGCGGCATCACGCGCCGCTTGAGAACGCGTGAGTTGAGCCACCACCCCGGCACCGCCGGCCTGTTCAGGAACTGCAGTCTTTCGATCGCGAACCCCGACTCGGTGACCCGGGCGTGCAATTCGTCCATCGAGTAGCGCCGAAAGTGAGCGAGATGCTGGTCGAGCGTGCCGTACAAGGCCTTGAGCGCCGGCACCAGGAGTATCAGGTGGCCTCCCGGGGGAAGGACGGCAGCAAAGTCGCGAAGCGTCGCAGAATCGTCCTCGATGTGCTCGAGAACATTCAAACAGACGATCGTGTCGACTTTGGAGGTGATGAGTTCCTGCCTGGCCTCGCAGGACAATGGGAATCTGAACGACGCAATCCGAACGTTCGACCGTTCGCCAAAGCGCGCGGTCAACTCACGCAGGTAATGTGCCTCGACGTCTGAGGCGATCACCAGGCCACGCTCGTCCACGAAGAACCGCGTCTGGTTACCCACTCCTGCGCCAACCTCCAGGATGCGATCACCGAGGAAGCGTTCAAACCGTTCGTGCAGCCATCGGTTATACGGCGTCAGTACGGCCATCCGCCGCAACGTAATGGCACCTACATCGCCGGTCGGCGCTTCCCACCGTGAATACTTCAGGAGCACCCACGCGGCCTTGACGGCATCCTTGAAGCCGATCTTCTTGCCTTCTTCGTATGTCCGGCCGTTGTACGAGATCGGCACCTCGTAGACACGCGCGCGCATGCGCGCGACCTTGCACGTGATCTCGGGCTCGATCCCGAAGTCCTTCGACTGCAGGTCGAGGCGGTTGGCAATGTCACGGACGAAGACCTTGTAACAGGTCTCCATGTCCGTGAGGTTCAGATTGGTGAAGGCATTGGAAAGCAGCGTCAGCACCTTGTTGCCTATCGAATGCCAGAAGTACAGGACGCGGTGACCACGCGGCGAGCCGAGGAAACGCGAGCCGTACACCACATCCGCGCGCCCCTCCAGGATCGGTTGGACGAGCATGCCGTACTCGCGCGGATCGTACTCGAGGTCCGCGTCCTGGATGATCAGCAGGTCACCAGTGGATTCGCGCAGCCCTCTCGCGACCGCTGCTCCCTTGCCCTGGTTGGTCTGCTGCAACAGGACCCGCACCCCCGGCAGATCCTGGAGCTCCGCCAGGATGTCGCGGGTGCCATCGGTCGAGCCGTCGTCGACGATGATCAGCTCTTTCTCGAGCGGCGAGAGATCGACGGCGAGAACGCGCGAGACGATCTCGCGAATAGTGGCCCGCTCGTTGAAGCAGGGCATTACGACCGAAAGTTTCATGGGTTAGCCATTGTTGTCCGACCTCAGGTCTTCAGCGCAATTGTTATACTTAGGCCGGCTAAAGCCGGCCTCTACGGAGGCTAAAGCCGGCCTCTACCGAGGCTAAAGCCACCCATGCCCCAACAGACGGCGCTTTCCGCCGAGTACTTCCTGCTTACGACCCTGATCGTACAGGTCGCGGTTGCGGCCGTGCTGTCGACCATGCTCGTGCGCTTTGCGTTCTTCCGCCGCATCCTGCTGACCGAGAGACGCGACTGGCCCGAGCGGCTGATCTTCGCTGCGAGCATCGGGATCCCATTGACCGCCGGCGTCGCGGTGAGGCTGCTGCTCAACTTCCAGCCCTCCGACCTCACATTGCCCGGGGCGTTTCTCGCGGGGCTGATCGCCGGGCCGTACGCGGGCGCGATCGTCGGCGCGATGGTCGGCCTCACTGCCTTCGCCGGCGGAGAATGGATCGCGCTCCCTTTCGCGATCGGCTGCGGTTTCGCCGGCGGCGGCCTTCGCGAGATCTGTCCGAAGCAGGCGATCTGGCACTTCTCGCCGCTGTTCTTCACCGACCTGCATCGCTACGTGTGGCGCCTGGTGCGCCGGTTCGAGATCGACTGGGTCGTCATTCTGCTCGCCGCGCCAATCGGTCTGGAGATCATCCAGCAGGCGCTCGGCTACCGGTTCGGCAGCGGTCGGCTCTTTTACCACGCGCCACCGAACGCATGGATGCACGCGCTGATCATCCTTGCCACCGTGCTCTGCGTGGCGATCCCGATCAAGATCTGGAACAGCGCGCGCATCGAACACCGGCTGCAGGAACAGGAGAAGCTTCTGATGGCGGCTCGCGTCGAAGCGCTGGCCAGCCAGATCAACCCGCACTTCCTGTTCAACACGCTGACCTCGATCCTTTCACTGATCCGCTCGCAGCCGGAGACCGCGCGCGTGCTGATCGTCAAGCTGTCCGGCCTGCTCCGCCGGCTGCTCAGCAGCCAGGATCATTTCGTGACACTCCGCGAGGAGCTCGAGGCAATCGACGAGTACCTCGATATCGAGCAGATGCGCTTCGGGACGAAGCTGCGGATCGAAAAGCAGATCGACGCCGACACGCTCGACATTGTCGTCCCGAGCATGCTGCTGCAGCCGATCGTCGAGAACTCGATCAAGCACGGCATCGAGCCGAAGGTGGGACACGGCCACATCATCATCCGCAGCGTCCGCAAGGACGGGCACGCGATCATCGATGTCATCGATGACGGCGTGGGCGTCTCCCCACGGGACGCAACGCGGGTCAAAGGCAACGGCATCGGCCTGAGGAACGTGAACGAGCGGCTGGCGGTGATCTACGGTGCGAACTATCAGCTGCAGCTCGACAGCGTCCCCGGGGAGGGCACGTGTGCACGTGTCGTCATCCCGGAACTCGTAGTGCCCTCGAGGATTACGGCCTGATGGCCGGCGACGCGCCCGAGGCACTTCGAATCGTCGTCGTGGACGACGAGCGACTGGCGCGTGAAGAACTGTGCTACCTGCTCGGCCAGGTCGGCGGAGTTGACGTCGTCGCCCAGGCGGCCGACGGTCTGGACGCGCTCGAAGCGATCAAGAACACCGGTCCGGACCTGGTTCTTCTGGACGTCCAGATGCCGGGCCTTACAGGATTCGAGGTCGCCCGGCGGCTGCTCGAGAACGGCGCCGAGACCCACATCGTTTTCGTCACAGCTTTCGACCGGCACGCGATCGAGGCCTTCGAGGTGGACGCGGTCGATTACCTGTTGAAGCCGGTTGAGGTCGACCGGCTCGGGACGGCCGTCGACCGGGTCCGCCGACGAATTCACACCGATCGTCCCTCAGCCGTCCCTGCGACCGCGGAACTGGAGCGACTCCTGCAGCGCCTGGCGGAGCAACAGCACCGGCGGGAGCAGCTGGCGATCAAAGTTGCCGACCGTTTCCTGCTGGTTCACTCTGACGACCTCGTCCACGCCTCTGTGGAGGACGATGTGATCACGGTTGTAACGAACAGCTTGTCTGGAACGTCTAACTATCGGACACTGGATGAACTGCAGGCCAGGCTCGATCCTGCGGTATTCTGGAGAGTGCATCGGTCGCACCTGGTCAACATCAACAAGATCAAGGAGATAGTGCCCTGGTTCAGCCGCAATTTCCTGCTCCGCATGAAAGATGCGAAGGGCACCGAGATCCCCGTCAGCCGCTCGCAGACGAAGCGGCTTCGTGAGTACCTGAAGATATGAGCGAGTCAGACGATCGGTTCAACGCGCCTCCGCCGCCTCCGGCAGAGCCGTTCCGCAGCCCGGACGCTTACGCGCCCCGCGATCCCTTCGCGCCGCAGGAGCCGTATGCAGCGCCGACGCAGCCGTCGTTTGCCGGCCCGGAAGGATATCTGCCCGCCGAGCGGCCTCCAGGCGTTCGTCCCGCCCCGCTGGTCACCTCGCGCCGTCCGAAGCGGCGGCCGTGGACTCATCGACGCTCTCCAGCCGCATCGCCGATGAACTGGTCGCGTGGCTGAAGACGCTCGCCTCCGCTGCGGTATATGCGACGCTGATCGTGACGTTCGGCTTTCAAGTGGCCCGCGTCGAAGGCCAGAGTATGGCGCCGACGCTGCAGGATCAGGATCGCCTGATCGTGAACAAGTTCGCGTACCGCATCGGTGAGCCGCAGATCGGCGACATCGTGATGCTGTACTACCCGAGCCGTCCCGAGAAGTCGTTCGTGAAGCGCGTCATCGCGGCCGAAGGAGATCAGGTCAAGATCGTCGACGGCAGGGTCTATCGCAATGACGTCCTGATGGACGACAGTTTCGTGCCCGCCGAGTATCGCAGCCACGAAGACTGGGGTCCGCGGGTGATCGACGAAGGGTATTACTTCGTCATGGGCGATCACCGCAACAACAGTTCCGACAGCCGTCACTGGGGCCTCGTGCCCAAGAAGTACATCATCGGCCGCGTTCAACTGCGCTGGTGGCCGGTGCCGGCCGCGCGAGTATTCTGAACCGAAACGCCGCGGTCTCGCGGGTTCTCCTCCGCGTTCTCTTCCTCAATCTGGCGGTCGCCGGCTCAAAGCTGGTGTTTGGCTATGCCACCGGTGCCGTCAGCATCATCTCGGACGGCTTCCATTCGCTGACCGATTCGGCCTCCAACATCATGGGGCTGATCGCGGCGCGCGCCGCGCAGAAGCCGCCGGACGAGGATCATCCCTACGGCCATCGCAAGTACGAAACGCTGGCGGCAGGCGGGATCTTCGTCTTCCTGCTGATTGCCATGATCGAAGTGGTGAGGGCGGCGATCACGGGATTCGCGGGCGGCCGACCGGCACAGGTCAGCTCGCTCAGCTTCATCGTGATGCTCGGAACCCTGGCGGTGAATCTGATCGTCGTCCGCTATGAATCGCGTGAAGCGGGCCGGCTCGGGAGCGAGCTGCTCATGGCCGACGCCATGCACA
The DNA here is from genome assembly GCA_963810305.1 of uncultured Acidobacteriota bacterium. Lineage (GTDB taxonomy): Bacteria > Acidobacteriota > Vicinamibacteria > Vicinamibacterales > 2-12-FULL-66-21 > JACDCA01. The sequence goes on along the minus strand of CAWEMY010000011.1, from coordinate 287,243 downwards.
CGAAAAGCGACGTCCTGACCTCGTGCGCGGTGCTGGCATCGCTCGGCGCGGTCAAGATGGGCGCCCCGCTGCTGGACCCGATCGGTGGACTCGTCATCGGGGCGTTCATTGCACGCACCGGGTGGAAGGTCGCGCGCGAGACATCACAGGTGCTGTCTGATCGGATCGCCCTCAGCGAGGAAGACATCCGGGCCATCGTCATGTCGGTGCCCGAGGTAGTGGGCTGTCATCACATCCGCTCGCGTGGATCCGCGGATCACATCTTCGTCGACCTCCACGTCTGGTTCCACGGCGATACGACTCTGCACGAGGCGCACCGTCTATCGCACGTGGTGAAGGACCGGATCCTCTCGGCGCATCCGCAGGTGGCGGATGCGATCATTCACATCGAACCGCCACCGAAATGAACATGACTTGAACGCGGGAGTGCGGAACTATGAATTCTGAATCTCGTACAGTTCCCGGATCACGTCCCGGTACTTTTCCTCCACGACTTTCCGCTTCACTTTGAGAGTCGGGGTCAGCTCCCCGGAATCGATCGAGAACTCGTTGGGAAGAATGGCGATGCGTTTGATGCGGTCAAACTGCGACAGCTCGCGATTCAGGCCGTTGACGATTTCCTGGTAGAGCGCAACGACGTCCTCGCGCTTCACCAGCTGGCTGCGCTCTGCGGGCGGGCGTCCGAGGTCCTTCAAGCGGCGCTCGAGGGCGGCGAAATCGGGAATGATCAACGCCGCGGCATAACGCTGGCGATCCCCGAGGACGACGGCTTCCGATACCAGGGGGCTGCGCTTCAGCACCGCTTCGATCGGCTGCGGCGCGATCTTCTTGCCTCCGGACGTGACGAGCAGATCCTTCTTGCGATCGGTAATCGATAGATAGCCTTCGGCGTCGAGCGCTCCGATGTCACCGGTGTGGAACCAGCCGTCGCGGAGCACTTCCGCGGTCGCGTCCGGCTTGTTGAAGTAGCCGAGCATGACATTGGCGCCTCGGGCGAGGATTTCGCCGTCCGCGGCAATCCGGATTTCCACGTCCCTGACTGGCTTGCCCACCGCACCGGCGCGCGGCGCCGAGAGCGGGTTCACCGTCAGGATGGGCGATGTCTCCGTCAACCCGTAACCTTCGATGATCGGCAGACCGACGGCACTGAAGAACTCCGCTACGCTGACCGCCAGTGGAGCGCTGCCCGAGACGACGAACCGAAGCCGGCCGCCTGTGCCCTGACGTATTTTCGAGAACACCAGCCGGTCGGCAAGGTTGGCCTGCAGGGCCGTAAGCGGCCCCGGACTCTTGCCGTGGAGGGTGGCGCGCGCCCGCTTCAGCCCGGCCTTGATCCCCCACTCGAACACCTTGCCCTTCAGGCCCGGTGTGGCACTCCCCTTCTCGAGGATCCGCGCCTGCATCTTCTCGTAGACGCGCGGCACGCCGGTCAGCACCGTTGGCCGCACCACACCGATGTCCCGGCCGATGGTGTCGAACGATTCGGCGAAGATCATCGTCACGCCGGTATAGAGATACAGAAAGGACGCCATCCGTTCGAATGCGTGGCTCAACGGAAGGAACGACAGCGACACGTCGTCCTCTCCTACGTCGAGCACTTCGGCGGCGGCGATCAGATTCGACAAGAGGTTGGCGTGACTGAGCATCACGCCTTTCGGCTCGCCGGTCGTCCCGGAGGTGTAAATGATGGTGGCAAGCTGGCCGGGGGTGACGGCTCGAGCCCCGTCACGGAACTCCTTGCCGGCTCCCCATTGCGCTTTCATCTGCTCGTGACCGCGGCGCTGCACTTCCTCGAGACCGAGGACGGACGCCTTCGCCGCGGCCGCTTCGTCCATGACGGCGACCGCCTCGAGTGCGGGCAGGACGTGCCTGACGTCCTGAACCTTCTCGAGCTGAAGCCGCGTCGAGACGATGGCAAGGCGGGCGCCGGAGTCTTCGAGAACGTATCGCGTCAGAGCGGCCGAGAGCGTCGGATAGATCGGCACCGTCACCGCGCCGAGCGTCAGGACCGCCAGGTCGCACAGCACCCACTCCGGCCGGCTCTCGGAGATGATCGCGACACGGTCGCCGGCACCGACGCCCAGCGATTTGAACCCGAGACCGAGCTCGCGAACGCGCTCGAACACTTCCTTGCTCGAGAGCCCTTCGACCACGCCGCCCCGGCAGCGGCCCATGAGCATCGGCTTGGGAAACCGGCCCATGAAATGGAACGGCAGGTCGGCGATGGTCTTGACGTCGGGGACGGGTTCGCTCACGGGCGGAGATTATACGTGCGTACGTTCGCACCACAGAGTCACAGAGCCACAGAGGATTCTTATTGCAAAGACAAACAAGAGCTTTCTGTGTCTCCGTGTCTCTGTGGTTGGCCCGCGCAGGCGTCAGTATCCTGCGTCCTTGTCCACGACGTTCAGCAACGGCTCTCCCGCGTCGAAGCGGCGGAGATTCTCGGCAAACAGATCCGTGGCGGCGTCCCAGTGATCCGGGCGAAAACCGGACGTGTGCGGCGTGATGATTACATTCGGCAGCGACCACAGAGGGCTTCCAGGATCCAGCGGCTCCTGATCGAAGACGTCGAGGCCAGCGCCGCCGATCATGTTCGATGAAAGCGCCTCCACAAGCGCTGACTCGTCCACCAGCTTGCCGCGGCTGACGTTGATGAGAATTGCGTCCTTTTTCATCGCCGACAGCTCGCGGGCGCCGATCATCTGCTTCGTCGCGGACGTATGCGGTGCGGCGATCACGACGACGTCGGCGTGTGGCAGCTGTTCGAGAAGCGCGGTTGGCGGAACCGCGCGGATGACGCCGTCAGGCGTGTCGCGCTCCGGATGCCTGCGGACGCCGGTGACCATGGCCCCGAGCGCGGAGAATCGACGCGCCACCGCCGCGCCGATGCTGCCCAGGCCGACGATGAGTACGGCGGCGCCCGCGATCGTCCGCGTCGGTGGAGGCGCAAACATTTCGTCCTGCGACCAGACACGGTCCAACTGCCGCCGCATCGCGAGCTGCAGCTTGCGAAACTGCATGAGCACCAGGGCGAGCACATGCTCCGCGATCACGTCAGCGCTCATCCCGCGTGAGTTGGATAGGACGACCACCGACCCCCGGACCTCCGGGAAGAGCATGCCGCCGATGCCCGCGGCAGGACTGTGGATCCATCGCAGCGACCGCGCCGCGCGGAACTGATCCCGCGTCATCTCTGCCATGAACGCCGCGTCGGCGGTCGCGATGAGACGCGACACCTCATCGTCACTCCTGGCGTAGACGAACGAGTGATGCGGAAACTCACGGCGAAGCCGTGCGATGTGAGCCTCGGGAATGTTCCAGGCACTCACCTGGCTGTAGATGGCGACGAGAATGGTCAACGGTGGCGACGCCGTGGTGGAAGGGAGGGATCGGCCTTGAACTCACCCGAGCGGCCTCCCCGCTTCTCGATCAGATGAATTCCGCCGATCTCCATCGCCTTGTCGACTGCCTTGATCATGTCGTAGAGGGTCAGTGCCGCAACCGAGACGGCAGTGAGCGCCTCCATCTCGACCCCGGTCGGCCCGTTGGTGCGCACGCGCGCCTGGATCTCGAAGCCGTCGGGTTGTGGGGCGATGTCGACGTCCACATGCGTGAGCTGCAGCGGATGGCACAGCGGGATCATCTCGGCCGTCCGCTTGGCCGCCATGACGCCCGCCAGCCTCGCGGTCTGGACGGGATCTCCCTTCTTCGACTTCCCGGCCCGGGCGATGCGTGCAGCTTCCGCCGACATCCAGACGCGTCCGGCGGCGACCGCCTCGCGCGCTGTTGCGGGCTTGCCCGAAACATCGACCATTCGCGCTTCGCCATCCGGTCCGACATGCGAAAGCCGCTTCGATCCGCCCCGCGTCCCGCGCCTCGCGCCCCGCGGTTTCTCTGCAGCCTTGCGGCTCAGGGTGCCTCCTCGCCGTGCGCGAGAAAGAAGGACAGGCTTTCGAGCGACACCGTCAGATCCATACTTTTCAGTTTTACACCTTCGGGAACCCTGATCGCGCCGGGAGAGAAATTCAGGATCGCCCTGATGCCGGCGGCGGCGACGACATTGACCACTGCCTGCGCCGCACCGGCCGGAACGGCAATCACGGCGATCCCGATGTGCTCGCGGCGGACAACTTTTCTCAACTCGCGGACGTCGTAGATGGGGACGCCGGCCCTCGAACGGTGACCGATCTTCTCACGCGCGGTGTCGAACATCGCAACGATCTCGAACCCCTCCTCACGGAAGCCGGCATAATCCGCGAGTGCCAGGCCGAGGTTCCCGGCCCCCATGATGGCGACCGAGACCCCGCGGTCGATGCCGAGTATCTGCCGGAGATGCCGGCGGAGCTCCTTCACGTAGTAGCCGACCCCGCGGACGCCGAACTCCCCGAAGTAAGCGAGATCTTTGCGAATCTGAGCCGCATTGAGATGAAACTGCTCCGCGAGCGCCTGTGACGAAACGGTTCGAACGCCAGCCACGTCGAGCGCGTTCAGGCAGCGGAGATATACCGACAACCGGTTGGTGGTCAGCTCCGAAACCGATTCGGAGCTTTCCCGGCTGACGCGTTTCACCGGAAGCTTGTTCTCACTCTTCACAAACCACAGTTTAGGCTACCAGCACGGTCAGCCCCGCACCGCGCCCCGACGCCGCGCCCCGCGCAGCTGTGTTACAACGGAGCCATGCGGAAGGCTTTCCTGGCGGTCGCGCTGTGCGCAACAGCCGCGAGCGTCGGGGCTCAGGGCGCCACCCGAATCGCCACGACGGCCGAGGCGCTGATCCGGTCGGCGGTTTTCTATCACGGGCGAATGGTGGTCATCGAGCACGTCACCTCGGACGAGGCTGGAGGGGCGCGCGTCGCTCAGACGACCAAGCCGATCTACATTTTCTGGAAGGACCGCCCGGCCTCGGGCCGCGGCGAGATCCGCGGCGAGTTCTGGGATCTTGGCCGAATCGAGCAGGGAGACGGGCGGTTCACCGGATACGACTTTGCACAGGTGCTCGAGGCCACGGCCCGTGGGCGCTGGCCGGGTCGGGATCAGGTATTCGTCATCCTCGGCGCCACCATGGTGCCTGCGTCTCCCCCGTCCGCGCCAACGATTCGAGCCATCGCGCTCGCCCCCGAGCGCTACGAAGGACGCGAGGTGAAAGTGGTCGGCCGCTTCAAGGGCCGCAACCTGTACGGCGACCTCCCCCAGGCGCTCGGCAAAGGCAAATGGGACTTCGTCGTCCAGTCCGCCGACGGTGCCGTGTGGGTGACCGGGATGCGGCCGAAGGGCAACGGCTTCGACCTGGATCCAAATGCGCGGGTCGACACCGGGCGCTGGCTCGAGGTAGTCGGCGTCGTCGGACAGGTCGGCAGCCTGGTCTACATCACCGCGTCATCGCTCCACGCCGCGAATCAGCCCGCCGGCACGGCGGTCGAAGTAGCGGTACCCGAGCGTCCTCCACTGCCGCAGCCGGAAGTCATCTTCAGCGCACCGGTCGACGATGATGACGATGTCGAGCGCGGTGTGCGCGTACGGATCCAGTTCTCGCGCGACGTCGATCCCAAGTCGATCCGCGACAGGGTGGCGGTGAGCTATGTCCCGTCGCCGGCAGCCGGCGCCGCGCCGCTGCCAAAGCCGCCGGCATTCACCGTCACGTACAACGACGGGGCACACGCGATCGAGATCCGTTTCGCCGAACCGCTCGAACGCTTTCAGCAGGTCCGCGTTGACGTGCTCGAGGGAATCACGGCGCTCGACGGCCAGATGGTCAAGCCGTGGACGCTCACGTTCACCACGGGAGGGAACTGAAACGATGAACGATGAACTATGAATTCTGAACGATGAGCTCAGACGGCCGTTTGCCCCACCTTCGCCGGATGCCACGGATGATCCAGGTCGCGAACATCACGATGAAGACCAGCGACAGCGCGACGACCAGCGCCGCAACGATCGGATACTTGAGAGCGATGAAGCCGAGCCCGACCACGAACACGTCTTCGGCGATGCTCAGAATCCAGTTCGAAAATGGTTCCGGGCTCGTGTTCGCCAGCGCCCGGGTGCCCGACTTGCTGAAGTGAGATCCCGCCGCCAGAGTGCCGCCGAGAAGGCCGACGAGCGCTTCAGTCGTCGGACTCGCGTCCCCTAGTGTCGTTACCGCGATGACCGCGCCGCCCACCGGGCGGATAGCCGTGTGCACCGCGTCCCAGATCGAATCGAACCACGGGATCTTGTCGGCGACGAACTCGGCGATGTACAAGACGATCGCGACGCCGATGACGATGTCGTTGTCGAAGGCGCGGAACTGCGGCGGCAGCGAAACCCAGTTGTAACGGCTCGCGAGCCCGAGGATGGCTACCGTCGCGTAGAGGTTGATACCCGCCGCGAACGAGAAACCCATTGTCCGGCCGAGCGCTGCAAGGATCTCCATCTTTTACCCCTTCGCCAGCAGGGCCTCCATCGAGCTGCGGACGGCGGCGCCCAGCCGGTCTCGCTGATCCATCGTCATGCCCGCTGTCTCGATCGGACTGCCGAACCGCACCGTGACTGTGACGGGCCTGATCACGAAGCTCCCTTTGCTCAGCGCCTCGCGTGCCCCGGTGATCGCCGTCGGCACGATCGGCGCCTGCCCCTTGATAGCCATGATAAAGCCTCCCTTCTTGAACGGCAGCAGACTTCCTGTCCGGCTCCGCGTGCCCTCGGGGAAGATCAGAAAGGAGTTCCCCTCACGCAGCGCCTCGGCGGCGCGATCGATGGCCGGAAGGCTCTGCTCGGGGTTGGCCCGCTCGAGCGGGACGAAACCAGCGAGGTCCCAGGCGCGCACCAGAATCGGCAGCTTGCGCAGCTCTGCCTTATACAGCACCCGAAGCCGGGGAAAGATCGACGAGAGAGCGTGAAAGAGGATCGGCGGTTCGACGTTGCTGGTGTGGTTCACGGCATAGACCGCGGCGCGGTCGCGCAGCACGTGGTCGCGTCCTTCGATCCGCACTTGCACACCACTCAGCGCAAGACCGAGACGGACGCCGAGGTGCCCGACGCGATACAGCAGCGGAACCTGTTGGAAGAGGATGGCGATGAGCAGGAAGGGGGGACCGGCGAGCGCCACGTACGCCGAGACGGCGACGTACGTGGCGATCGATCTGAATACCGCGATCAGTCTAGGAGGCCTTTGCCGTCCGTCGCGCCGACACGCGAGTCGTCGCCGTAGCCTTGGCGGCTTTGGCGCGCGCGATCGAACGCGTTTTCATCGTGAAACAGCGCTCGAGTGCGCGGTCGACCTTCTCCTCGATCGAGCTCGAGCCCTCGCGCGAGACCTCGGAGATCTCGGAGATCACCAGGAACTTGGCGCGATCGAGCATGCGCTTCTCGCGGAACGACAGGTTCTTGGAGCGCGCCAGAAACGTCAGGCTCTTGAGTACTTCGACGACATCGTAGATGGAGCCGGTGCGCATCCGATCGGAGTTGTCCTTGAAGCGCCCTTTCCAGTTCTGATGGTTGTCGATCTTCCCGTCGCCGAGAAGACCGAAGAGGCGATCGATCTCTTCGTCATTGATGGCGCGGCGCAGGCCGACGCCGTCAACGTTGTCCACCGGGACGAGCACTGTGGTTTCGTTCGCGACCATACGCAGGTGGTAAAAACCGCAGGTAGTTCCGAGGATTGTTTTTGTTTCGATGCCTTGAACGACGCCGAGCCCGTGGTTTGGGTAAATGACCTTGTCACCGACCTGGAATGTCACATGTCCCCCAACTGAGAAAGGTATGTAGGCTGGGTGGTAGCCCGCTGAGCAGTCCCTTCAGTATAGCCGAAAATGCGCCTAAAAACGTCGCTTTTTGCGCAGATTGACGCTGAAATCTGCCGCACGGCAGGCCCGCGACCCCTCCAACCAGAAAAATCAGCCGGTTACTGCGGATGGGCTCGTAGCCGTAAACCACTACGAACGCTGCGCTTGCGGGTGTTCGCCAGACAACGTCACCGGGGATGTTCTTCGTTTTATGATTTTGGGATGGTGCGCATCATCCTTTTCGTATTCGGGCTGGGATTTCTGCCGCAGGCGACGTCTTTGGCGCCTTACGTCCCTACACCGGAGGACGTTGTGGATCGAATGCTTACGCTGGCGGAGGTAAAAGCGGGGGACGTTGTCTACGATCTCGGCTGCGGTGATGGACGCATTCCCATTGCCGCCGCGAAGCGGGGTGCCCGGGGTGTGGGAGTCGACATCGACCCGCGACGCATCGAAGAGTCCAACGCGAATGCGAGAGCAGCAGGCGTCGAGGACCGCGTTGAGTTCAGGCTGCAGGACGCGATGACGGTGGACGTTTCGCCAGCGACCGTCGTCACGCTCTACCTTCTCTCATCGTCCAACGCAAAGCTGCGTCCGATCCTGACCAGGCAACTGAAGCCAGGAGCACGAATCGTGTCGCACGCGTTCAGTATGGGAGCGGATTGGCCGGCCGACACGGTCGATCGCTTCGTCACCTCCCGCGGCGATGAGGTCACGCTGTATTTGTGGCGGGCTGATGGCGTCCCGAGGTAGCCGTTTTGTGTCTTTAAAAAAAGTTTCTCCTGATCTCCTGACCTCCTGCTATCTCCTGATCTCCCTCGCTCACGCGTAGCGCGCGAGGGCGAGGTCGACGATCTCTTCGATCAGTTGCGTGTAGTTGCGGCCGGCTTTGCGGGCGGCCATGGCGAACTCTGCTTTTGACGCGAGCCATGGATTCGGGTTCGCTTCGATAACGGCGACGCGGCCATCTGGCCGCAGGCGCATATCGATGCGTCCGTAATCGCGGAGCTCGAGGGCCTGGTAGACCGCGACGGCCGTCTGCTGCATGGTCGCGGTCACCTCGTCTGGCAGCCCTTCAGCGACGGCTGACTTCGTGTCCTTGTAGGCGCGCGTCCCCTTCCCCCACTTCACTTCGGCGCCGGCGATGCGCGGCGTCCCTTCCGGCAGTTTCGACAAGTCGAGCTCGATGACCGGGAGCGCCTCCGGATGTTCGTTGCCGATTACACCGACGTACATCTCGCGGCCTTCGACGTACTCCTCGATCAGGACCGGCGAATCGAAATTGGCGTGCAGCCAGTCGATCCGCTCCATCAGTTCGCGGATCGACGAGACGACGGCATTGAACTCGATTCCGATCGATCCATCCTCCCGCGCCGGTTTGACGATGACCGGGAATTCGAGATCGTGGGAAAAATCGAGCCTGCCGCGATACGAACGGGCGAAAACGGGTGTGTGGATGCCGTGGAACTCCAGGATCTTCTTGGCCACCGCCTTGTCCTGGCAATACAGCAACCCGCGCGAGCCGCTGCCGGAATATTTCTTGTCGAGGAGCTCGAGGTACGCGGCGATGCAGTAGTCAGCGGTATCGTTGCCGGCGAACGACTCGGCGAGATTGATGAAGAGGTCGCACTCGATCTTGGCGATCGCGTTGAGGCTTTTGATCGAGCCGTCGAGCACGTGCAGGGTCGCGTCGTGTCCGAGCTTGGCGAGCGTCTCGACGACTTCTTCTTCGACTTCTTTCTTATCCAGCGTGCGCGTGAGCGGCGCACTCTCGACCGATGCCGCGGCGTCCTCGGGTTCCTCCCATCGGTCGTAGAGGACGACGACCTTCAATGTTCCCATTCGCGCGGGATTATGACACGTGCTACGTGCGACGTGCTACGTCGTCACGTGCATCGTGCTCACGTGCTCACGTGCCACGTGCGCACGTGCGCACGTGCGCACGTCGCGCACGTCGCGCACGTCGCACGTCGCACGTCGCACGTCGCACGTCGCACGTCGCACGTCGCACGTCGCACGTGATGACGTCGTATAATCTTGTTCTCACCTTCTCAGCCGGAGTGGTGAAACTGGCAGACGCGCGGGACTCAAAATCCCGTTCCCTTCGGGGAGTGTGGGTTCGATTCCCACCTCCGGCACCAACAATTCAGCGCGGAAGGACGGGCATCTCCTTCAGTCGAGGTGCTCCCATTCAATCGTCGCAGCGTTAGGCGAGGGACGCGCGACAACCGGAGCGCTCACGGCACCGCGAAGCCGATGGTCGCCGTCCCCAGCGCAGACTGGACAATCGTCAGCATCAGCACAATAAGGAAAGCAACACGAGTCTGTAGGCGGACGCAGACATAGGCCGCAGGCACCTGGAACAGGCACGCGAGGAAGATCCAGAGGCGAATCACCTCGCCCCGATTGATGCCGGAGAGATCGAGGGCGAGCAGCATGACGATGAGCGCCGCCGCGAACAGCACGATGGGACTAGCTAGCGAACGAGCCCGTGCGTCTGCGCAGCCCATCTGCCGCAGCGAACCAGAACAGCACCACCTGCATGACACCGGCGCCGAAGCCGAACTCGACGAGGTTGCTCCACGCGAACACCGCATACGGGCGGTGGTTGGCATTGAAGCCGGCGGCGTCCGCCGCGACGCGGTGTAACGCATCGACAAGATTGAAATCGAACAGCAGCCAGACCAGCGCGATCATGCCCATGAACGTCGCCACGATTAACCCACCCTGCCGGATCAGCGTGTTCCAGACGATGTCGCCTTGCATGAGCGCCCGTGCGAGGATGAGAGCAACGAACGCGCCGATCACGAGCGGCACCGGCTCGAAAAACACCAGCACGTACAGCGATACAGCCGCGGCTATGGCGTAGGCGAGGCTCGCCCACCGTAACCAGCGCTCGAAAAGTAGCAGGCAAACGAACGTGACCACCGGCGTCAGCGTGTTCATCACGGGGAAGACAAAGAGCTTCGCAGGGACGAAGAGATACAGCACGAACGCGTAGAGCGCGATCCGTCGGTCGCCAAACAGATCGCGGACGAATAGATACAGGAGCAGACCGCCGAGATTTGAGACAGCCAGTACGAGCCACGAGAGGATCGTCGGGTCGTTCGAGATCAACTCGAACGCGTAGAGCAGCATCAGCTTACCCGGCATGTTGCTGTGCGCGTGGAGCGGCCAGTTGCCGCGAAGCTCGGCAAAGTGGCTGAGGACGCTCTCCGCGCGGTACTGCTGGGTAACGGTGTACAAGGAGTAGGCGCCGTCGCTGCGGATGATTTGCTCGAACGTGAACGGCGTGAGCGATCGGAGAAGCAGCTGGCATCCGGCTGCGATCACGATCCACCCCAAGGCGACCGCCCATTCGCCCCGCGCGTCCCGCCGTGCGGTCAATCCCCACACTGCCGCCGCGACTAACACGCCGACGAAAAGGATGGTGCTCGGCATCTGTGACGGGACACCTCGGATGTATACGTAGACCGCGCCGCCTTCGACCGAGCCCACGATGAACGCCCGCGAGAGGACGCGATTGCAGACGATGATTGCGGCGACCGCAGCCACGACGATCGCAGCCCAGAGCATCGGCTCGGCCCGCGCCGCCGCAACCACTCGACTGGCGAGTCGCCCAACCAGCCGCGGCACGACATCCCACTCGCCGCGACGGATCGCATCCCGCCAATACAGCAATGCTGCGACGAGCGCGAGGAGGATCGCCTGGGTGAAAGGAGTACGCCACGACCCCGCCGAGATCCGCAACAGACCGAAGTGCAAGCGGAAGCCGCCAAACGTCAGTACGTACAGGCAGATCGCGACCTCGATCGCCAGGATCGCGGTGAGGGCGCGTGCGAGTATCCGGATGAGACGCGCGGAGGCCCCAGCGGCCGTCATCACAGCCAGCGACAATAACAGAGCGGACGACGGCGCGTCGGAATGCGAGGCGGATTGTGATTGTGTACGATCTTCCGGCTATTTCTCGGCGGCATCGACATGGACGGGTAGCGGCATGAAAATGACGATAAGAACGTTTTAGGGCGTTCTGGGATTAGCAAAAGCAGCGATGTCAGGGCGCGACTACACGAAGCGAGCTCCCGCGGCACACTCGAACATAATTTGCCGCTGTGTGCGACTGATTACGTTCGACGCGGCGACTTGTGATCACGTGTGATCACACCGACATTCGTAGGAAGCGCTTCTGATCTGTTCTACTCACCCAATTCGCAGGCCTCAAAATCCCGTTCCCTTCGGGGAGTGTGGGTTCGATCCCCACCTCCGGCACCATTTCTCAACCGCTTACCACCATCCGGACGCATTCGCCTCGCGCACCACCGCGGACCGTCCGTGCCGTCATCGATGGCGCGCTTTGGCTGACGAAAGTGTCAGCGACGTAGTTTTCTATGCCTCCGCGGTTTAGAACAATGTGGCACACGGCCTATGGTGCCCCGTCAAATGGCTCGCTAGACTTGCCCTCGCACTGTTTGCTCACGTGCAAAGATGACCGTGGCGAAGTGAGAACGCTCAATTCGAGCAGCGCGCCGCCGTGCTGGACGTTGTCGCGCGTCGGCGGCGTCAGAAGATGTTGTTTGTTGCTCCGCTGCAACGAGGTAGATTCAGATGGATTTTACTAAGAGCCGACCGCTATTCCTGGCCCCGGTGCTGCTCGTGTGCGCCGCATCGGTTGCGTCTGCTGACGTCATTACTCTCGCCAGTCAGGGGACCGCAGCAGACGCTGGCGAAACCAACACGAGTGGCGGCGCCACCGTTGTCATCCAGCGACATCCCTCGTGGGCACCGGAGCTCGCCGGCTCGTCGTGGGTCTCCTACGCCAACCCGAACGGCGTAGTCGGCGGGCAGACCGGCGATCCTGGCGGGGCGAATTACGTGGTGGTTCCGAACAATACCGTGGTCACGTTCAACCAGGCTTTCACTCTGACCGGTGGAACCGCAATCAGCGGCAGCTTGACCGTCAGAGCCGACGACTCCACCTCGGTGCTGCTGAACGGCAACGTTCTGGCATCCGAGGCTGCTATGGCAGGCAATGCATACACCACCTGCTCCGACTTCCCGATCGGGTGCTTGACTACGACGCAACGGACATTCAGTTTCGCGGAGCTGCAGCCCTTCCTGCTCGCGGGATTGAACACATTTAGCTTCGGAGTGGCTCAGCGCCAGCTTGTGTCGTTCGGGCTGAACTACGCAGGCTCGGTTACCACGGAACCAGTGGACGTGAATCCTTTAGCCGACGCCCCGGAGCCGGCGTCGATGCTCCTCCTCGGCACCGGCCTCGTCGGCGCAGGCGTGCGTCGGTGGCGACGCCGCCGCACCGCATAAATTCCATCTCGTCACGATCAGGACAAAGGGTTTCTTTCTTTCCGAGCTTCGTCGGCGTTCACATCCGACCCTCCCCCGGGGTCATCTGTGGCGACGAGCTCCGCTGCGCGCTGGTCGCCTCGTTGTGGCGCGAACCCGCGACGACGTCCGGCCGGTGACGGGCGGTGTGGACTGGAACGAGCGGGGGTTTTGCGGCGGAGACGGCGTCAGTAACCGCTTGTCTGCACCGTGACTCGGTTCGACCGGCCGACATGAATCGAATTCAGCGCCAACACCTCCACCTCGTATTCACCGCGAGGAAGCGATCCGGTGTTCAGGACGAACTCCGGCTCGGTGATCGAGTACGCGGCCGGCCACCAGTCGGTGCCGTCCGGGCTGATCATCACCGCGTAAGTCAGCTCTGACCCTTCGCGATCGTGCGCCTGCCAACGGAGACGAACCGACGCCTTTCCGTCGGGCTTCGCCGGCTCGAGACGGACCTCCGGCACACTGCGGTCGAGATCGACGTAACCGAGTCGGGTGCCAGTACCGCGATTCCAAATCTCAAGCTGGGTAGCCGATTCGGGGAACTCGAGAGTGACGCCGAAGAAGGTCACCGGCATGACTCTTCGAAACTCCGCGTGGTTCCATGCGACCGGCAAACCGATCTCGCTCAACAGACGACCTGCCCGGTTTAGAAAACGGAACCCGTACATGCCCCTTTTGCCTGAATGATCCGGCACCCCCGCGCCGAGACGAATGCAGCGACCCAGATACATCTGGTTGTGCCAGCTGATCATCCCGGATACGTAAACCACTTCCGGATCCGGATGCGTCACGAGTTTGTCGATCAGCCGGTTGTAGTCGGCAGGATCGATCCAGCGACCGGCAGCCGCCCAGTTCTTTTCGGGATTGATGGGGGAATTACCCATGAAGCAGTGCGAGTCGCACTGTTCCTGGTCCGCCAGGCCAGCCAGGGCCGGAGGCTCGCTCCCTCTTCTGACCCAATATCCGCTCGCGGGGTTCCCGTCCTGGAGGTTCGGGTCGTCATGCTCGTACTCGTCGAACCCGCCAACGAGTCCGCAGGCCGCACTGCCCACGACCGGCCAGTCGATATCGCACACCCAGCTTGTCTTCAGCCGTGAGTCAGTGCTGAGACCAAAGGTGTGGCCCAATTCGTGCGCCGGGAGCGTCGTCTGCGGTCCGATTTGAGATCCGCTCTCGAGACGTGGCAGGAAGACGACGGCCGAGGAGGCGAATTCCCCGAGCGAGAATCCGGTCACGTCGCTCCAGCCGGAGAACCGCTCGAACCAGTCCTTGTTGGGAAGCACGCCCATCAGGCGGTTCTGCGGGAGCAACGCCGCCAGCCCGTTCAGTTCGAAGGTCAGGACCACCGGTTCGACCGCATCGAGCGGCACCCCGAACGCGCTGAGCACCGACACCAGCCAGTCACTTGCGGCGGTGATTGGAGGCGGTGGAATGTCGATCGGCGAGGTGGTCGACGTCGGACCGATCAAAGGGTAGACCGCCCTGATGTAGCCAAGACCGAGCTCGACGATCTCGTTGAAGTGCGCGTCGGGCGCGTAATTGCCGACGTCCAGCAGCGAGCCCACTTTTGCCCACAGCAGCGAGAAGTTCGGCTTGGTCGTCACTACCTTCCATGTGACCCGGTTGACGAAGCTGTCGTTGCGAACGCGACAATCGTCGGCCGGGAGCGCACTCGACCCGGGATCGATGAGATCGGCGATGACCGCGAGGGGGTACGACGCCGGGGCCGTCGGAAAGGCGAGTGGATGGTCCGCGAAGAGATACTGCTTCTTCACTTCGCCGGCGGCAATCTGCACCGGAAACGTCTCGTCAACCGAGAACCCGCCGCCGCTGATCCTGATCTGGATGGTCGTGTTGACGGTGAAGGTGTGATTGTTGGCGATGAGGACCATCACCACGGTGCCCTTCCGTGCGACCAGCCGATTCGTTCTGGGCACCACCTGGATCAGATCGAGATCCACCAGGGCGAGATCGTTCTGCGATACCGGGCGTCCGTCTTTGGTTCCAACGCGAAACGCGATTACGGCCCCCTCATCACCCGGCCCGCCGGGAACAATGGTGTGCAGCCCCTGCGCCGGGCGATTGAGGTCTCCGGACAACGTGAGCGAACACAGATTGAACTCGAAATCGAGGTGGTGTTTGCCCGGCATCGGATTGATATCGACGTGGTCGTCGTCGAACGTGAGTCCGGAATCCCCTTCCCAGATGTCGATCTTGATCGGCACACTGATGCTCGTCACGGCCTTTTCGAACACACCCTTGCGCGGCCCCGTTGCCTCCCAGAATGGAGCATCGGTTTCGGCAATCTGCGGCAGATCGAACGTTTCGCCGTCGATCGTCACGAACCCATAGATGTCAGCATGGTTGTCGTAGAAGGGGACAAAGTCGTCGTCTCCCTCCAGGTCGGTGTTCGGCTTCACCGAGACGATCTCTACGACGACAATGCCGGCCGGCCCACCTTGCCCGGGGGCGAAGCCTTTGGGGCAGGGAGCGGATCCGGGATGAGACATGCCAAAACTCCTTTCGCGACAGGACGACGAACCTATCACGAGAGGTGGATCTTCAGAGGAGGAAGAGGTCCGCGCGCGCTGTTTCTTTCCGAGCTTCGGCTGGCCAGCTATCGATTCAGCCGATCACTGCCCCTTCGGTGCCGGAGCGATCTTGGGATCGAGCGTGAGGAAAACTGCCTGCCGGTCCCAGTTGCCGGAACCGGAGAGCCGGAAGACGGCGATGTACTCGCCGGCCGGCAGAGGCCGGTCCGATTGCACCTGCCACGTGCCGGTCGGCGCGCCGTCCGCGCGCATCGAAACGCCGTTCAGCGAGTCCAGACGGCTGTCCACTTTGGGATCGTAGTCCTCGAGGCGGTAGAGATTCACCTGCACCTGCTCGAGAGTGCCGATGAATTTCGGGTAGATCCCTCCCATCGCGGCGGTCAGCCGGAATTTCGTCGAGACGGGCTGCGTGATCTGCCAGCACACGTCCTCGCCATGCTTGATCGCGTGCACGCGCGCCGCGACCTTTTCGTCGGTCAGCGCCACGGTCGGCTTGCCGTCGAGCGTCACGCTGACGCAGTGGCCGTTGCGGTCGACGCATGCCATCTCCGGGTTCGTGCGCTGCACGGACGCATCGATGGCATTGGGCGCGCACCTCTCCTTCTGCGTCGTCTGCATTTCCGCGGCCGACAAAACGAAAATCAGTTCCAGCACCATCGTGTCGATTCCTCCCTGGTAGGGGCCTCTGGTAGGGGCCGGCTTCAGCCGGCCCAAACTGTCATCAAAACAAAATACCCGCGGCAATCGGACGCCACGTGTCGCCGTTTTTCGCCTCGACGCGGAAGTTGCCGTCGTTCTTGCGGACGACGCACCGATATTCCTTGTCGTCGAGATTCATCATGTAGAGCCAGCTCTTGTCGGTGTGATCCGCCGTGGTGCGGATCCGCTGGACCATCGCCCGGTTGACCGCGGGCGAGCGCGTCACTTCTTTCTGCAGGAAGTACGCGCACTTTCGATCGAGCTCCGCCGGCAGGTCGCGCATCTCGCCGCCCGCTGGTTGATGCCCGAGCCTGAGCCCGAGCATTCCGCAATCGACATTGGGATTCGCTTCGTCGCAGATCTGACACACGAAGCGTCCGCCGTCCGACTGTTTCAATTCGAACAGGTAATTGCCCCCGCTCGATTCCATGCCGATCGTTTCTTTCAGGGTGCTCGGCTTCATCGAGGGGTCGTTTGCGGTGATCGCCGCGTCGCACCTTGCGCGCAGCGATCGCTTGACTGATGAACCCTCGACCTCGAGCTTCTGGCCGTTCGCGCCGTTGGCCGCAACGATCATCATTCCGAATGCGAGGGCGGCTAGAACGCCGCCGGATCGGATGGACACGTTCACCTCCGTCATGGATGAGCTTCGCGCGCGCAGAATACCATGCACGCGGTGTAGTTGCCCGCAGCACGACGGAGCCTGCTCAAGCAACCTTGCGCCAGCGGAGAGCTGCGAGTCCGCCGATGACGATCAGATAGCAGATGGTGATGATCGACAGTCGCATGAAACGCAGGTAGACAGCCCGTCCGACGAGGTCGTAGATGCTGAAGGCGATGACGATGAGCGCGGCGGTGACGGGTTGCTTTATCACGCTCGGAAGCGTGGCGCGGTAGTTGATCAGCAGCATTGTCGCCAGCGTCGAGAGCAGGAATACGTAGTCCCAACCCTGGGGGGAAATAATCGGCATCATCGTGAGCAGCAGGGCGGCCTCGAGCGGTTCGGGCGCGGGAACCCGTGAACGCTTGAAGAAGACGGCGGCGGCGACCGCGAGCAGCGTCAAGACGAGTGCCGCCGCGAGCGCCTGCGCGGCGGCGCCCGGGCCCAACCATCGGGCGAACACCGAAGCTGCCGACACGTTGTTGAAATCCCCAAGATTAGATGACGTCGTGTCCGTGACCGTTCGCCACCAGTCTGCGAGCAGATGCGCATTGCCCTCGAAGCCATAGACCGATATCGGCAGCAGCAGCGCGACGGTGGTGCCAATCGCGGCGCCGGCGATCGACGGCAGGCGCCGGCGGGCGATCAGCCAGGGCAGCAGCAGCACTGCGTACGGTTTCAGCACGATTGCCGCGGCGACGAGGAGACCGGCCGAGACTTCCCGGCCGGCTTGCATCTCGGCCAGCGCCAGCACGACGAGCGCCAGCATGTGGATGTTCACCTGCCCGAGCTCGATCTCGTGCGCGTAGAACTTTCCGAGGGCCAGGACGGTGATCCCGATGAGATAGGCGCGCGAATGCAAACGCTCGGGCAGGACGCGCACGCTCTTCCGCAGGACGAGCACGAGGATCAGGATCGATCCCGCAAACCAGCACGCCCGTACCACGCGGTCCGGGGCCAACCCCAGTGGCAGCATCACGACCGCGAACGCCGGCAAATACTTGAATTGCCAGTGCCCGTCGTCCGGGCGGTAGAGGGGTGCCGCGACGAGCGCCCGCTCGGCTGCGCGACGGTAAACCTCGTAGTCCGGCATCCGGCCCGCGACCTTGTGCACGTAGATCGCGACGATCCCGACGATGATGATTCCGGTCAGGCCCGCGCTGAGGAAGCGTCGCCGAGCGAACGAGGGACGGGGCTCAGGGGAAACGACGGTCACGAGCGTTGGCCGGGCCCCATGGGCGCGATATTACATGGGACGCCCATGCAACGGCGTCACGGCGCGATATCCTTCGCCTCGTGAAACGCTGGCTGCTCCGCGCCGTCTGGACTGCGTTACTGATCGTCGCCACCGTGGTGATTGGCGGCGCCGTATCCGCGCGGCGGCGCCTGCCGGATCTGCAATCGTGGCATCGCTACGTGCCGTCCGACGCGACCGCGGCGAATCTCGAGAACGCGAGCTTCGCTGACTATCTGCGACGTGAGGAGGCTGTTTTCGCAGCCGTCCGTGCGCATGTCGAGTACACGTCCGCCGGTTCGGCGCCGGCACAGGCCAACCGGTACGACACCCGGAGCCGTTCGCATCCATCACGCCTTGGCTGGGACGGCAACAGGACATACGAGATCGTGCCGACCGGCGAGATCGCTGGAGGCGCGTTACTGGTTCACGGTCTCACCGACTCGCCGTACAGCATGCGCGCGGTCGGGGAAACATTGAAGGCCGGGGGCTATTACGGTGTGGCGCTCCGGATGCCGGGGCACGGCACTGTGCCAGCCGGTCTGACCACTGCCGTGTGGGAGGACTGGGCCGCCACCGTCCGGGTCGGCGTTCAGCACGTGCGCGAGCGCATCGGCCCCGATAGGCCGCTGGTGCTGGTCGGTTATTC
This sequence comes from uncultured Acidobacteriota bacterium, assembly GCA_963810305.1. Classification (GTDB taxonomy): domain Bacteria; phylum Acidobacteriota; class Vicinamibacteria; order Vicinamibacterales; family 2-12-FULL-66-21; genus JACDCA01. The sequence goes on along the minus strand of CAWEMY010000011.1, from coordinate 268,333 downwards.
GAACGGCGGCGCACTGGTGCTGAAGTATGCGCTCGACCAGGTCGAGCGCGGCGACGGGGTGCGGCCCACGCGGCTGACACTGATCTCGCCGATGATCGGTGTCCCGGCATTTGCCCGGCTGGCGCGGGCGATCAGCTTTCTCGGTCCGGTCCCGTATTTCGAGAAGGCGCGCTGGCTCGACGTCCTGCCCGAGTACAACCCGTTCAAGTACACTTCCTTTCCCGCCAATGCCGGCCTGCAGTCATGGCGACTGTCGAGCGAGGTGCAGGCGCAGATCCTGCGGCTGGGGAAAGCCGGCCGATTGAAGGATCTGCCGCCGGTGCTGACGTTCCAGTCGGTCGTCGACGCCACGGTCAGCACCACCGCGGTAGTGCAGGCGATGTTCGACCAGTTCGAGGCCAACGGATCTGAGCTCGTGCTGTTCGACATCAACCGGTTCTCGGGAATGGAGCCGTTCATCGACCCCGCGACCGCCGCGGTTCTCTCCCGACTGACCGACCGGTCGCCGCGACGGTACGGTCGTTCGCTGGTGACCAACACCGATCGGGAATCGATCGAGGTCGTCGAGCGCTCGATCCGTCCCGGTCAGACCGAGATCCACACACGGCCGCTCGGTCTCGCCTGGCAGCCTGAGATGTTCTCGCTCTCGCACATTGCCTTGCCGTTCCCGCTCGACGACGAGCTGTATGGCCGCAGCCCTCGGTCGTCCTCCCTGGACCTGGTGCACCTGGGTACGCTCAGTCCACGAGGTGAGAAAGCAGTGCTGACGGTTCCGGTGGAGACCTTGATGCGGGTTTCGAGCAATCCGTTCTTTCCATACCTGGCCGAGCGGCTGACGGCGTGGACGGATCCCGGAACCACGGTCAGAAGACCGCAGCCCTGAGGTACGCGGGCTGCGGACGTGCGCTGTATAATCCGTTCTCCCCCATGATCGGTACTCTCATTTCTCATTACAGCATCATCCGCGCGCTCGGCAGCGGCGGCATGGGCGTCGTCTACGAAGCGGAAGATACACAGCTCGGCCGACATGTCGCGCTGAAGTTTCTCCCGCCGGCGCTGTCGTCGGATCCTCAGGCGCTCGAGCGGTTTCAGCGAGAAGCACGCGCAGCGTCCGCCCTGAACCATCCGCACATCTGCACGGTCTACGCGATCGAGCAGTGGCAGGACCAGCACTTCATCGCGATGGAATTGCTCGAAGGTCAGACGCTCGGCCAACGCATGACCGCCGGAGCGATCGCCGCGGGTCCTCTGGTTGACATGGCAGTGCAGATCGCGGACGCGCTCGAGTCGGCCCACGCCAAGGGCATCGTCCATCGAGACATCAAGCCGGCGAACATCTTCATCAACGCGCGGGGCCAGGTGAAGCTGCTCGATTTCGGCCTCGCGAAGTACAACAACGCGGCGGAAAGCAACGCGCAATCCCCCACCCAGGGCCCGCGGGACTTGACGATGCCGGGCACCACCATGGGGACGGTCGCTTACATGTCGCCGGAGCAGGCGCGCGGTCAACTCACCGATGCGCGCACCGACCTGTTCTCGCTCGGTACGGTGCTGTATCAGATGGCGACCGGCAGGCTGCCGTTCGAGGGGGACACGTCGGCTGTTGTCTTCGACGCGATTCTCAATCGCGAGCCTCCGTCGGTCGCCCAGGTGAATCAGGCGCTGCCCGCTTCGCTCGGCCGGGTCATCGAAAAGGCACTCGAAAAGGACCGCGACCTGCGCTACCAGTCGGCGACGGACCTGCGCACCGACCTGATCCGTGCCCGGCGCGACCTTGGAACGGAGGCGAAGGCAGCCAGCCACCCAGCCGGCGATTCTCCGAGATCCGGCACCAAAGCGGCTGAACGGTCGATCGCGGTGCTCTTCTTCGAAAACCTGAGTGGTGTGAAAGAGGATGAGTACTTCCGGGACGGCATCACGGAAGACATCATCACGGAACTGTCGAAGATTCGTGGACTGAACACCTTCTCGCGTCCGACAGTGCTCGCCTTCCGCGACAAACCGGTCACACCCGCGCAAATCGGCCAGCAGATCGGCGCCGCGTACGTCCTCGCGGGCAGCCTGCGCCGCGCCGGCAATCGCTTGCGCATCAACGCACAGCTGGTCGACACGCGAACCGATTTTCCGCTCTGGTCCGAGCGCTACGACCGTGAGCTGCAGGACGTGTTCGAAGTGCAGGACGAGATCGCACGCAAGATCGCCGACGCGCTCCGGATTACCCTGTCCCCGCAGGAACAGGCCGCTATTTCAACCAAGCCGACCGCGAATCTGCAGGCCTACGACCTCTATCTCCGCGGCAAGAGCTACGCGCGACGACTGACCCAGCAGGATCTCGAGTTCGCGCTGCAGATGTTCGAGAGCGCGGTCAGCCTCGATCCGAAGTTCGCGCTGGCCTACGCCGGGATTGCCAACGTCTGCGCCCAGCATCACTACCGCCACGGCTCCGGCTCGGGCTGGATCGAGCGGGCGGGGGACGCCGCCGAGCGAGCGGTCTCTCTGCAGCCACAGCTGCCCGAAGCACACGTCGCGCGTGGATGGGTGTTCTACGCCAACAAGCAATACGACCAGGCCGTGACCGAAGCGAAGATGGCGATCGCCCAGAAGCCGGACTGCGAAGGGGTTTACTACATGCTCGGCCGTGCGCTGTTTGCCGCCGGGCATTATCAGGAGATCGCGGACATCGCCGACGAAGCGGTCCGCGTCAGCGGCGCTGACTACAACATTTACGTCCCGATCCTCAACGCCCTGCGGGCGATGGGCAAAAGCGACGCGCTGCGCAATATGAACATCCGGCGCGTCCAGGCACTCGAGGCCCATATCAACGAAGTGCCCGACGACGCGCGCGCGCGCATGCAGCTTGCGATCACCTTCGCGTCGCTGGAGCGAGAGGACGATGCCATGCGCGAGGCGCGCCTTGCCATGCTCCTGCGACCGAATGAACCCACCGTCCTCTACAATGCCGCGTGCACGTTCTGCATGCTCCAGCGCAAGCCTGAAGCGCTCGACGCAATCCGCAAGGCCTGGGACGCGGGATTCAAGGACGCCGTCTGGGCGCGACGCGATCCCGATCTCGCGATCCTCCACGACGACCCCGAGTTCGAGCGGTTGTATCCCGCGAGTACGTAGCCGTCGTTGTAACATCGATTCATGAAGAGCGTGACACCGTCGGCGGCCTTCACATTCTCGCGGGGCTGCGGGTGAAGCTGTAGGGTTGGACATTCGCCAACTAGAGATAGTCCGCGCGGTTGCCGAACAGGGATCCTTCACGGCAGCGGCCCGGTCGTTGAACGTCTCGCAGTCCGCCGTCAGCCGGCAGGTACTCCTTCTCGAGGAGGAACTGGGCGAACCTCTGTTTATCCGTCTCGGCCGCAAGGTTCGTCTCACCGCCGCCGGGACGGCGCTCCTCGACTTGAGCCGCCGCGTCCTTGCCGATGTGCGTGCGACGACCGCCAGTATCGTCGATCAGCATCAGACACTCGCGGGCACCCTGCACCTCGGTGGCGGGATGACGGTGTGCCTCCACGTCTTCCCCGCACTGCTGAAGGAGTTTCGCCGCCGGCATCCGAATGTTGACGTCAAGCTGACGACCGGCGCGACGCCGATGCTTCTGGAGCGGATCAGGAGCGGCGCGATTGACGCGGGCCTGCTGACGCTGCCGATCGAGGGGGCGGATCTCACACAGGTACCGGTCATGCGCGAGGAGTTACTGCTGGTGATGCCTCCCTCGCACAAGCTGGCGAAGCTGCGGCGGGTTTCTGCCGCGGATCTCATCGGGCAGCCGTGGGTCCTCTTCGAACGCGGCTCGAGCACCCGGCGCGTGATCGACGACATGATGCAACGCGACGGCATCCGGCCGCGCATCGTGATGGAAACCGAGAACGTCGAGATTCTGAAGGCGCTGACGATGATCGGGATGGGCCTGACGATCCTGCCCTACCAGGCGCTCGCGCGCGAGGTGCGCAGCGGCACCCTCCGGTGCAAGCGCATTACCGGCGTGACGTTGGTGCGGGAGACCGGGTGGGTCTACGTCCGCGGCGCGAGAGTGTCGAGGATGGTGCAGCACATGTTCGACGCGCTGCGCCGCACGACGCCTCGTCTGAAGCTCGCGCCCCCGGGTTAGCTCCAGCATCAGTACTCTTCGTCCCACGCCGCGTCGGCGGAACGGATCGACTGCGGCCGTCGCTCCTCGCCGGGCATCAGGCGGTTCCGGATCTGCGAGTGCAGCCAGGCAACCGCATCGGGTTCCGCGTCGCGCAGCGCGCGCCATTCCGACTCGGGCAGCACGAGCGTCAGAGTTCGCGTGTAAGGAACTTCGGTATTCAACATGCGCGAATAATACGACCCGATGCCAGCCGCAAACCGCATAACTTTCGCATTGCACTCATGCGTTCCGCACATGGCACGCGAACTACAATGTTCGAATACATGGCAGAACTGCTCGACCTGTTTCTCAATCTCGACGTCCACCTCGCCGCGTTCGTCGACACTCACGGAGTCGTCGTTTACGGCCTTCTGTTCGCGATCATCTTCGCGGAGACCGGTCTGATCGTCACGCCGTTTCTGCCCGGGGACTCACTATTGTTTGCGACCGGGGCAATCGCCGCGACCGGCGCGCTCGATATCCGGCTGGTTCTGCTGCTGCTGGTTGTCGCCGCCGTCCTCGGTGACGCAGTGAACTACAGCGTCGGCAGGTATGTCGGCCCGCGGGTCTTCAAACCCGAAGGTCGCCGCGGCAAGCTCGAACGGCTGCTCAATCCCAACCATCTCGAGCGAGCGCACGACTTCTTCGAAACCCACGGCGGCAAGGCCATCGTCCTCGCCCGCTTCGTCCCGATCGTGCGCACGTTCATCCCGTTCGTAGCCGGCGCGGCGTCGATGACCTACACAACGTTCGGGTTCTACAACATCGCCGGCGGCGTCCTCTGGGTTCTGATCTGCGTGGGTGCGGGTTACCTCTTCGGTAACATCGAAGTGGTAAAGAAGAACTTCGAGTTGGTCGTGCTGGGCATCATTTTCGTGTCGATTCTTCCGATGGTGATCGAATTCGTTCGCCACCGCCGGGCGATCTCAACAGGAGAACAGGAGATCAGAAGGAATTAATTCGTCACCGCTGCATCCCGCATCCCGCATCTCCGCATCCCGCGTTCCGCACATAGCAGAGCTCGCGAGTCCTGGCGTGGCACCTCGCTTGCTCTTCGACTCCTCAATGAACTCGAAAGACAGGATCTGCTCAGAGAGGAGCAAGTAAATGAAATCTTCCGCAACTTGGACAGTGACGGTAGCCGCCGCGGCCCTGCTGATGCTGCCGGGTGCCGCTGCCGCGCAGACGCCACCGGCCACACAGCCGCCCGCAACTCAATCCACTCCGCCCGCGGCTGACGCCGCGCAGCCGCCCGCCGCCAGCCAGGGCTCCGCACAGGAACACCTGCGACAGGCGAAGACAACACTCGAGGAGCTTGGGACTGCGAATCTCCCGGCGCGAGCACGCGCTCAGGTCGCCGAACTGAAGAAGCACATGACGACACTCGAGGGGATGGCCGCTGCCGGCAACACCGGCGCTGTCGGCGTGACCCAGACCCCCAGTCCGACCAATACCCAGACCCGCGTGTCGCGTGCGACCGCCAACTGGGGCAACGAAGTGGCCGCCATGGATAAGATCGTGACGCAGTTACTCGGGGTGAGTCCCACAGGCACGTCCGGAACGACGAGCACGAAGCCGCCGGCCGCCGCCGCCCTGGACGACGCCACGCGTACGAAGCTGACCGAATTCCGCACTCACCTGACGGCGTTCGCGACCGCGATGTCGACTCAGGCTCCGACCGCCGGCGACACACCGAAAACCGAACCGAGCGCACCGACACCGGCGACCGAACCGACGCAACCGCCGGCGACGCCACCACCGGCGACGCAACCGCCGCCGCAGTCAGCGCCTCCGGCGACCGAGCCAGCCGCTCCGGCGGCGCAGAAGGTTGACGCGGAAGCCGCCAAGCGGCACCTCACCGAAGCCCGGAATGCGCTCAGCCAGATGACGCAGCTGCCCGAAGCGGGGAAATTGACCGGCGACGCAAGAACCCAGGTTGCGCAGCTGATATCCAACTTCAACGAGTTGATCACCACCCAGAGCAACTGGCCGGCAGCTTACGCGAAGGTGTCAGCGAACCTGACGGCGCTTCTCGGACCCGATACCGGTGCCGCGCCGGCTTCCGGCACGGAAGGCGCCGTCGGCACGAGCGGTGGCGGCATGACGCTGGATCCGCCGGTGCGCGACAAGCTGGTCGAGATGCGGAAGAGCCTCGCGGCGTTTGAACGCGCCTCGGGGGGCGGCGCAGCAGCCGCGGCAACTCCGGATGCGCCAGCGCCGGCGCCGACCAAGCCTGCTGAACCGACCTTACCGCCGACTGAACCCACATCCCCGCCAGCCACTGCGGCGCTCCCGCGAGCGAGCCGGCGGCAGCCGACGCACTGACTCACGTCGCGGCGATCGAAGCCCTGCTGAAGTCCCAGAACGAAAGCGGCGGGATGACACTCGACAAAGCGCAGGTGGAGCTGCTCCGCACGCACATCGCGGAGCTGCGAAAACTGCTCGAGAAGAAGTGACAGAGACGCGAGCCAGGCGCTCACGTAGGCCAGCCCTTTAGGGCTGTGCAACTAGGCCACCAGGCGCACTCACTATGCGCCTGGTGGCTCCTACCATTCAGCTCATTCAGCGCGCAGCGCAATCATTGGGTCGGACTCCCATTCGCACGGGCAACGCAAGAAGTTGGGCGTGTTATGCTCCGCGTTCGCATGAGACGTTCAACGCAGATTCTGATGGTGCTGCCGGCCGTCATGGCCGCGCTGTGGATGCCGTTGTCCGGAAGAGCGGCGGACTCGCCGCTCGAAGCCGCTGCGCTCGCGTGGGATCGCGGCGATTACGTCACGGCGCTCAACATGTACCTCCAGATCCTCGACTCTCCCGGGGTTGATGACGCAACGCTGGAAACAATCGCACTTCAGACGGGCGAGCTCTTCAAGACGGTCGAACTGACAACCGACGGGGGCGCGCCGCGTTTCTCGCCCGATTCCACGCACGCGTCGTTCGAAACCGGTCAGCTGCCGGCAAGAGTCACCCGAGTGATTCGCACGGAAGATCCCGGACGATCAATCGCAGAGCTAAAAGGTCACGCGCTGACGTTCTCGCCGGATGGAAAGCAGCTCGCCTACCTGAAACCGGAATGGACATCTGCACTGAGTCAGCTCCAGGCGGCGCTTGACGCCGCCCCGCCGGCGCAGCGCCAGGCGCGCACCGCAGCTTTCAACCAGCAACTCGCGCTCGACTCGAAAATCGTCATCCGCGATCTCACATCAGGCCGTGAGACGGAGCTCGCGGCGCCGGACATGCGTAAGACGGGTCTGGCGTTTACGTCCGCAGGGGTCCTGTTCTCAGGGAGCACGAGCGAACAAGGGGCAGTGCCGCAGATCTACACCGTGGCGGACGGCGCGGCACCCCGCGCGATCACGACAGGCGAAGGGGACAAGCAGTTTCTCGACGTGAGTGCATCCGGCGCGGTGGCGACGTATTCCGTTCGCACCGCCGGCGGCGGCCGTGGCGACGCCGGCGCACCGCGGCCTTTCGGAATCCTGCGGGCCGACACCGGCGCCACCACAACCGTCACCGCGACGTCGCTCGCACTCTCGTCCGACGGATCCACTGTCGCGTATGTCACTCGGGAAGGGGCCGAGTACCCGACTCGCGACCGCGCCGGCCGGCGACCTGACGTCAGCGACCGTGGCGCGCAAGGGACCGGAGCGTATCGATGCGCCCGCGCTGTCGCGCGATGGCGGCCGCGTCGCTTTCCAGATGATGCCGAAGGAGGACTGGGAGATCTTCCTCGTCAATCGCGATGGCAGCGTCGAAACGCGAATGACGCGGGAGATCCAGCACGACATCCTTCCCCGCTTCCTCGACGACACGCGCGTGCTCGGGATGATCGGCGAGGCACGCCACCGCCGATCTTACATTCATGACGTCAATGCGGGCACACGCACACGGTTGTTCCACAACAATACGGTCCGGACGATCGCGCCTGAGTACGCCTGGGTGCCATCGCCGGACGGACGAAAGCTTCTGATCGTCGCGGACCGCGACGGCGACACGATCTCAGTCGAACGTGGCCTCTATCTCGTCGACATGACACGCCGGGTCACACGGGACGATCTGCGCGCCAGGCTGCGCGCGAATCTCGCCGGCGAACAGGCGCTTGCGCGCCAAGGCGCGGCGGATCTACGCGCCGATTTCCGCCGACGTCAAACGAGCGACCGACGAGGCCTCGGTTGCCCGCGTCTATGCGCATGAAAAGGCCCTCTTCGACTTCGACTCGAAGCACATCACTCGTCCGGGGAACAAACGCGCGGCGGAGTATCTATGGGCGGCGTACAAGTCATTCGGCTACGAACCGGAATACCAGTGGTTCGCCGGCCGCGGTGCTCTCGGCGGGCAGACGGCAAACGTCATCGCCACGCTGAAAGGGACGGTCAACCCCGAGCTGGTTTACGTCGTCAGCAGCCACTACGACTCGGTCGCGATCGGCCCCGGAGCAGACGATGACACGTCGGGGACGGCGGCGCTGCTGGAGACGGCCCGCCTTCTCGCCGGACGCCCGCAACCGGCGACGATCGTCTTCGCGTCGTTCACTGGAGAAGAAGCTGGGTTGCTCGGTAGCCGTGAATTCGTCCGGCGCGCGGTGGCGGACAAAGTCCGGATCGTCGGCGCACTCAACAACGACATGGTCGGCTGGGCCAACGACCACCGGCTGGACAACACCATTCGCTATTCGAACGCCGGGATCCGAGACATTCAGCACGCGGCCGCCATGCAGTTCAGCAACATGATCACCTACGACACCCTGTACTACAGAAGCACCGACGCCGCCGCCTACTACGAGGCTTACGGCGACATCGTCGGCGGCATCGGGTCGTATCCTGTCCTCGGAAATCCGCATTACCACCAGTCGCACGACCTGCTCGATACGATCAACCACCAACTGGTCACCGAGGTCGCCAAGACGACGGCGGCAACGCTGATGCTCCTGGCGTCGAGCCCGTCCCGATTGCAGGACGTGCAGGTAACGAGCGCCACAGGCGGCGCAACCGGCGTAACCTGGATGCCAAGTCCTGAAAAAGGCGTGACCGGTTACATCGTCGCCTATGGGCCGCCGTCGAACCCGGAGGCGCAGCAGTTCCGGGTCAGTCAGCCGTCCGCGAACGTGCCGAAGGCTCCCGCCGGAACCATCATTTCGGTGAAGGCCGTCAACGCGAAGGGCCTTGAAGGGTGGGACTGGGCGAGGGGGACAGTGAAGTAGCGGATCGCGCCGCGCGGCGCGCACTGCGCAACGCGTTCTGTTACACGTCTCGCTTTTCGAATCTCCAGAACGCTAGAGCGGCGAACGCTACGGTGGCCGTGGCGAGGATGCCAAGGTCGCGCCATGGATTTGAATTGCCAGCGAGAATCACCAGCGCCGGAAAGTAGTCGAAGGGGAAGAACCCGGAGATGACGCGAGCCGGCGGCCAGCCGATCGCGAGAAAGTCCACGAGATAGCCGACGACAACGATGAGCGCGCCAGTGGTGAACGCAGTCGTCCATCGTTTCGAGATCGAACCGAGGAAGAGCCCGATCGCGCCACAGCACCACGCCACCGCGACGAGATGCGCGACCAGGATCAAGAGAACCCGCGAGTCGACGGACGAGCCGTCCGATGCCAGCCAACTGAGGCCGAGGAACGTGCCACACAGCATGAATGTGGCGATCGCCGCAACGCTGCCGAACGAGAGCAACAGCGAGCGCGTCAGCAACCGCCGTCGTGGCACAGCGCGCGCCAGGACGAGATCGACCAGGCCGCTTTCCACTTCGTGCGCCGGTTCGGTCGCAATGTAGACCGCCACGAGCGACAGCAGGCAGACGATGACCGGGTGGAAGTAGCCGAATGAGACCGTGCCTTTGAAGGTGGCCAGTAGCAGCGCCTGCTGGCCGAGCCCGTTTTGAAGGAACGCGGGTACGAATTCAGCCATCCGTCCGAAGGCATTCGAGCGTTCGATCTCGGCAGCCTGTCCGATCAAGAGGAGCTGAAAGAAAAACAGCAACAGGATGCCGCCGAGGAGCACGTACTTTGCCTGGACAGCGGAGCGCAGCATCAAAGCGCCAAGACTCATGCACCGCCTCCAGCAGGGTTGTCAGACGATGCGTACAACGCGAGGACGTGCTGTTCGAGGCTGAAGGGCTCGATCGAAAGGTCACGGACCGGCAGCGGCGCTAAGGCTTTCATCAGTGTCTCGAGTGAGCCGGCCACGTCGACCTCCCACCGCGCCGGTGCGATCTCGCGGGCGGTGATCCCGTCGAGGTCCGCTGGAAAGCTCACCGAGGTCGCGAACTCGATCACAACGCGCCGTGGTGCCCGCGCCTTGAGATCGGCGATGCCGGTGATACTCACGATCCGCCCGCCACGGATGATGCCGACTCGATCGCACGTCGTTTCCACTTCAGTGAGAACGTGTGAGGAGAGAAAAACCGTCGTGCCGCTGCCACGAAGCTCGTCGACGACTTCGCGAAAGGCATGGACCATGAATGGATCGAGACCGGCGGTGGGTTCGTCGAGGATCACGACCGGTGGCCGGGCCATCAGCGCCTGGATGATGCCGATCTTCTGTTTCATCCCGTGCGACTGGTCCCGCAGCCGGCGGCGGAGGTCCAGGTCGCTGACGTCGAAGCGCCGAAGGAGCTGGGCGAGGTAGTCCCGGCCAACCGGGCGGCCATCGAGCCGCGACAGATACTTCAGATAACCGCCTGCGGAGAGGTCCGGATACACCGGAAGATCGCCGGGAAGGTAGCCGACCTGATGTCGCGCCTGCAGGCTGTGACGCTGGCAGTCGAAGCCGAGGATGGCGGCGCTGCCGTTCGACGGGCGCAGCAAGTCGAGCAGCACGCGGATTGTCGTGGTCTTGCCGGCGCCGTTGGCGCCAAGAAAACCGAACACCTCACCGCGTTCGACCTGCAGCGAAATGTCATCGATCCCCACGACCGGCCCGTAGTATTTCGCGAGCCCGTCGATCCGGATCGCGTCAGTCGCTTGCGATGTCATTGGCGCGCGTTTTCAGCCTGGCGAGCTCCCGCAGCGCGAGCACCATCGCGTCGCGCGCCGGCACCGCCGAACCTTCACCGCTGACCAGGATCTCTCCGGGCTGCCGGGGCACTTCGAAGGTGTCCGGTGCGACGCTGGTGACAACATCACGGCTGATCAAACGGTACGAAACGCTGTACGGCTGCTTCAGGAACGTGCCTTTGACCGCAAGCTCGTGGACGCGGTAGTCCTTCGCATCGATGAGGACCCGCGCTTCGGTCAGGTCCCAGACGGGGTTCGATCCGGGTGCGCTCACTTTCGGCACTTCGATCCGGTACTGGCGCCCCTCCGCGGTTTCGACGATTTCGACGAGCTGGTTCCCGCTCGCCTGCATCATCATCATTGACGCTTCCATGTGAAGCCGTTCCATTTCGGGGAGCGACGGTCCGACATTCGATGGGACGCTCACCTCGAAGCGATACGCCTGGCCTTCGAGGTTGACCATCATCACGCGCTGTCCTGACGCCGGATCCTGCGCGATGGACGAGATCGGCTCACCGCCGGGTCCATAACTCGAGTAACGAAACCGCCCGGGGACGGTGTGGTCGATGGCCTGGCGGACATGGTAGGTGCCGTTGGCGTGATCCGGCATCATGTCCTTTGGAACCCCGTCGAGCACCAGCTCGTACTCGAGCAGTTCGATGCCGGTACTCTCCTGGGCCAGCCGGCTGGCCGAGTGCGCGAGGATTTCGGAGGCGGACACGGCGCCTCGATCCTCCTTCATCATTGGCGCGACGAACACGATCGCCAGCACGATCGCCGCCGCCAGCCCTGCCGACCCCCATGCTGCCGACCGCCAGCGCCGGGGTGACGGCGCCGGGCGGAGCCGGGTTGCTCCCGCACCCGTCGCGGGTGCGGTCGACGCCGCGAGCGCGGTCTCGATCCGTCGGGCTGTTGCCGACGGCATCACCGCGGTGTTCAGTGCTGATGCGAATGAAGCTGCGCTCTGCCGCCGCTCGCTGACCTGCGCCGCGCAAGACGGGCACGAGGCGGCGTGATCGCGGTCTGCCGGCGGCGCCTGATCGTCAGCGACGGCCTGGATTTGCGCGGTCGTAAGATGGCTCATAACGGTCCCCTGTTCTGAATTCCGCCGTGCCTCTGCTCCATCGCTCTGTCGCACGCGCGAGGAGCTGGCTCACGGAGGATTCCCGGATGTCTGCGGCGGCCGCGATCTCGCGATACGTGAGTCCTTGTGCACGCAGCGCGAGCAGCAGGCGGTCGCGGTGTGAAAGACCGCGAAGCGCCTCACGGAGCGCTTTGTACCTCCCGTCCTCGTCGGGAAGCGCCGCTGGATCGACGGCAGGCTCTGCACGGGTCGTCCATGGCAACCAGCGCATGCGCCGCCGTTGCCGGTCGCGCGCCGCGTGGGCGGCGACAGTGAACAGCCAGCCGCGCAGGTTCGCAGTGTTCCCAGCGGACGAGAGGTGCTGCAGGAGCTTCATGAACGTCTCCTGGACCACGTCCTCCGCGTCCTGGTGATGCCGGACGAGCACCAGCGCGAACCGATAGACCGCTCCCCCATGCTCGCGGAACAGATCCCGCGTGTCCGATGCGGCGGTGTTGCCGTGTGCTTCCATCTGGTCGCCAAGGGTATAACGCCCGCCGGGGTGAAATATGACGGGATGCGGGGTGCGGGATGCGGGGCGCGGTTCGCGGGGCGCGGTTCGCGGGGCGCGGTTCGCGGTTCGCGCGGCGCGGTTCGCGGGGCGGAGCCTGTTCAGGGGCGGTCGCGGCGTCCCGGTTTCGGACAGAATGCGATCCCTCCGGCCCGGATTTTCAGCCGATAGCGAGGGAATCATCTTTGCTCTGTGGAGCTGACCGTGATGCGACACGCGCGGATACGTCGAATCGTCTTCGCCGGCCTTATCGGCTGCGCGTTCGCGCTCATCGGCCACACGGTTGCCCAGGCCTGCACCGCCTTCTGCGCCGTAGGCGGAGGACAGATTCTCGTCGGCAATAACGAGGACTGGGACAATCCCCGGACCAAGATCTGGTTCCTTCCAGCAAAGCCGGGCTCCTACGGTCGCGTCTACACCGGGTTTGACGACATGACGCCGCAGGGGGGGATGAACGAGCGCGGCCTATGGTTCGACGCGTTTTCAGCCCCGCCGATGAAAGCCGCCGCAGGATCCGATCTCCCGCGTTTCTCAGGCAATATCGTCGACCGCGCGATGGCGGAGTGCAGCACGGTGGAGGAGGTTGCTCGCCTCTTCAGTCAGTACAACCGCGACTTCCTGGTTGAGGCGATCTACATGTTCGCCGACGCCTCAGGCGACGCGGTGTCGATCGAACGCAACGCGATCGTGCGCAAATCACGCCGCCACTTCGTGCAGACGAACTTTCACCAGTCCCGCTCGAACGGATCGGAGGACGGCCGGTTCACGATTGCGTCCGAGATGCTGGAGCGCGCGGGCGAGGGCATCTCGGTCGACCTCTTTCGCCGCATCCTCGCCGCCACTCATCAGAAGGGCAATGCGCCGACGCTCTACTCCAACATCTACGACCTGCGTGCGCGCACCATGCACCTCTACTACTTCCACGATTTCGACAGGGTCGTGACGTTCAATCTCGCCGACGAGTTGAAGAAAGGTGAGCGCGTACTGGACATCGCGGCGCTGTTTCCACGAAACGCCGCGGCCGAGACGTTCGCGGCGCGCCGAAAGGACGCGACAGCGGACCGGGGCCAGGCCGCGGTCGTCGCACTATTCGCGCTCCCGGCAATTCTCATCCTCGCTGCTGTGTACGGCGTGATCCGCGGCGGTCGACGAATTCGCCTGGGATTGTCAGCGGTGGCTGGCACGATCGTGATAGTCGTCGTCATGGTTGGGCTCGTTCTCCTCACGCAACGAGACGCGTCCCGGCAATGGATGGAGTTTGCTATCGGACCTGCGTCGGGGAGATCCGCCTCGATCAGTACCAATACGATGCGGGCCGACGGCATGACGCTCAAGGGGATGCTGGCGACGGCCTACGACGTGCCGTCTGTCCGAGTGATTGGACCCTCGTGGCTGGCCGAGACGCGATACTCGCTGAAAGCCGTCGTCGGCGTCGACGAAACGGAATCCTTTCGGTCACTGCTCCAGCAGGAATTGAAGCATCGCCTGCGCCTGGAGACTCACTTCGAAGTCCGCCCGTTCGACGTGTTCGTGTTGAGCGCGACCGACCCTTCGCGCCTGGAGCGATCCCGGGGGCACAAACCGGCCATCTGGATTCAGGATCGGGCCGTGCAGGTCAAGGAAGCCAATATGGAAGAACTCGCCGGTGCGCTGCAGAGCATTCTCGGCAAGCCGGTGATTGACGAGACGGGCGTCACGGGTTCGTACAACCTCGAGTTCGGATGGGACGAGGACCGCGCCACGTCAGTGACTGCGGTCCTCCGTGACCGATTCGGACTTCAACTCTCACCAGGCAAGCGGAACATGGAAGTCCTGATTGTCGACAGTATCCGGCGCGATGCCTCGCTGGTGCTGCTCGCGCACATCGGGCGCGCCACCCGCGCGGCACCGCCGCGGCTGCGGCGGCAAATCTCCGAGCTCTTGACGATCCACTGACGCACGACCAACAATTCGACGCGAGCATGGCCGCTGCAACCCGGTTAGCACCAGCGTGGGCCGTCGATGTCAGGCGGGATGTTGCGTACGGCGTGCGCACGCTGGGACGCCATCCTGGTTTCAGTGCCGTCGTCATCCTGACACTGGCGCTCGGGATTGGTGCCAACACAGCGATCTTCAGCGTCGTCAACGGCGTTCTCCTTCAGCCGCTGCCTTACGAATTTGCTGAGCGTCAGGTGCGGTTGCTGGTCACCACCGAAACGAGGACCGGTGCTCCGAACCAGCAGCCGCTCCGCCTGACCGCCGCGGAGACCGAGGCACTCGCCGAACGCACGCGTGCCTTCGATCGCGTCGGCAACATCGGGTTCTCGCTGACCAACTGGCGCGGTCACGAACCCCGATGGTCGGGAGGAGAACTCACCGCATCGGTCTTCCCGATGCTCGGCGTCCGCCCAGTCCTGGGACGATTGTTCGGGCCGGAGGACGAGCGCGAGGGAGCTCCGAACGTCCTGATTCTCAGCTACGGTTCGTGGCAGCGGCATTTCGCTCGTGATCCCGGCGTGCTCGGACGTAGCATCACGCTCGAGCCAGCGCTGGGGCCGGGCAGACCCGCCGGTGCAAAGATCTATACGGTCGTCGGGGTCATGCCGTCCGGTTTTGAATACCTGCCTGGCAGTGCGGCGCAATACTGGATTCCGCTGCGATCATCTGATACCGGTCGCGTCGTCGCGCGGCTCGCGGCTGGTGTCTCCGCGGATGCGGCGACCGCGAGCATCGAACCAGTCCTTCGCGACCTGCGCCGACGTCGTGCGGAACCCGACGCGCTCGGCTATTCGACCGTCGGCCTCCAGCAGGAACTCGTTGCGCCGGTGAAACCCGCCTTGCTTGTGCTCATGGGCGCGGTCGGATTCGTCCTCCTGATTGCCTGTCTCAACGTCGCCAATCTGCTGTTGGTTCGATCCGTCGCACGGCAGCGGGAGATGGCGATCCGCCTGGCCATCGGGGCTGGCCAGGCTCGCATCCTGCGGCTGATGATGACCGAAAGCCTGCTGCTGACCACGGTCGCGGCGATACTCGGGACAGGCCTCGCGGCCGGCGGCGTCCAGCTTCTGCGAAAGCTTGCGACCACCATCGATCGGATCGATCTCGGTCAAGCCGACGGAAGAATGATTCCCCGTGTTGATAGCGTCCACATCGATGGGTCGGTGCTGGCTTTCACCGTCGGAGTTGCGGTGCTGGTCGGCATCCTGTTCGGGCTGATCACCGCGATGCAGCACCGGCGTCACACCCCGTTCGCCGCGCTGCGAAACGAACCGGCCGCGGCTGGTGCTCGTCTCCGAAGGAGCGGCCTTCGCAGCGCGCTCATCGTCGTCGAGGTGGCATTGTCGATCGTCCTCCTGGTAGGTGGAGGCCTCTTGATCCGCAGCTTCATCGGCCTGCTTCGGGTCGACGTCGGGTACGAGGCGGCGCGCGTCCTGACCTTCCAGGTGTCGCTGCCGTCAGAGCGGTACCCGCTGCCGAGACTTCGACGGTTCGCGGAGGAATTCGTCTCGAGGCTCCAATCGCAGCCCGGCGTCGTAAGTGCGGCGTATGCGAATCAATTGCCATTGGTGCGACTGCGTGACACGCTCGCGGTGAGCAGAACCCCAGGTAGTCAGCCGTCTTCCCCGGCACAGGGCGCCGACGTCCGTGTCGTCAGCCGCGGCTACTTCGAGACCATGCACATCCCTCTGACGGCCGGACGCACATTCGAGCAGCGCGACAGTGCAGGCCAGCCCCGCGTCCTGATCATCAATGAGGCGCTGGCCCGGCGCGACTTTGGCGACAGCGCCAATGCGGTCGGCCAGCGAGTGTATGTCGCGCAGAGCAGCACGCCATGGACGATCGTCGGTGTGGTCGCCGATGTGCGACAGTGGGGGGTCGATCGGGCCGCGGAGCCTCAGTTCTTTCTTGATGCGCGTCAATGGGGAGAGGATCTGTCGCCGCTCTTCCCGTTGGGTCCTTACTACACGGTGCGATACGGTGGCGGCGAGGGTGCAGCGATCAGGACGGTGCGGACGCTTCTCGACCAGGCCGACGTAGAAGGCGTCCTCTTCAATGTGGCGCCGATGAACGAGATCATTTCAACGACCGTCGCGCGGCCGCGCATGTACGCGGTCTTGCTCGGCGTGCTTGCGGCCCTTGGTGTCACGATGGCGCTGGTCGGGATCTACGGCGTGATCTCCTACACGGTGGCTCAGCGAACGCGGGAGCTTGGCATCCGGATGGCTCTGGGTGCACCGCGGGCCGGTGTGCTCGGGCTCGTCCTCCGCGAGAGCCTCGTGCTTACCGCGCTTGGTCTCGGGCTCGGACTGCTGGGAGCGGCCGCGCTCACCCGCACTCTGGAATCGATGCTCTTCGAGCTGACACCCCTGGATCCACCAACCTTCGCTGGCATAGCCGTGCTCTTCGTGCTGTTTGCCGGACTGGCAGCCTACGTGCCGGCGAGGCGCGCGACGTTGATCGATCCACTCGTCGCTTTGCGGACGGAATAGTTCGACTTGGGCCACAGGCGTCCACGGCATCGATACGGGCGTGGACCATGCTCGCCGCTACTTGCCTGAAGTGGTCCGCGCGCCGCGACGAACGTAAATCCTCAGGTTGGGGCCTGGCCGCACGATCTGATTGAAGCCGGCGAGAGGCACGTAAAACTCGTCCTGCCGATCGTATACGTTCGCCGGGTGGTCTTCGGCGACGACCTGTTGAACGAATTGCAGATCGTAGTCACGCTCCAGCCACGGCGGGACGCTGTCAAGACGCGATGATCCGAATGGCCCCGAGACGACGATGACCAGCGTCGGCTTTGAGGTGGCGGTGATGTCGGACAACCGGTAGTCGGTTTCGTAGGGGACGTAGACGGAGCCGAAATTACCAGGTGGGAGACCGAGCTGGCCGATCGTGGTTCCGGGCACAAATCGCGCTTCGACCCAGCGCCGCGCGAGAACGCGGCTGTCGTCCCTGGCGATCAAGCGATCGAACGCGATGACCGACAGCAGCGATGGCCACAGCACGGCCGCGGTCATGACCGTTGTCGCCGGAATCCGCCAACGTGGCCGGTGGAGGTAGCTCGTGACGACCGCAGCCGTCGTCACGACGAAGTATCCGGCCGTCAGGCACAGGAACGGCACGGCTGGCAGGATGTACCGTGCGAAGACCGTTCGGCCGCTCCCGATCAGCGCGTAATACGCGATCGGGAACAGTGCCACGAGGATGCCCCGGCGTCCCTCTCGCCAGACCATCAACGGGAGACCGAGGATGCCGGCCACCAGCAGCGGAATGCCAAGCCCGTATCTCAGCGTCGTAGTCAGGTGGTAGGTCCATCCTCTCCCCAGATCGACCCCATGCCCGTCGGCCAGATGTCGCGAGACGTTCGTGACGTCGTACAGAAACTTCTCATAGCTGAGAACGGAGAAGGGGCACACGATCAGGAATGCCGCCGTCATGATCGCGGCGAAGGCGACGACTCGAACGAGACGACTCTGAATCGGACGTTGAAGCGGATCGTTCAGAATCGCGAACGACGCCGGCAGGACGAGCAGCGCTGCGTTGTACTTCGTCGCAACCGCCAGGCCCGTCCAGATCCCGGCGGCCACGAGATCGCGGCGCGAACCGGATTCCGACAACTTGACGATCGCGAGGAACCCGACCAGCACCATGAAAGTCATCGGCACGTCGGTCACACCGAAGTGCGAATCGCGGACGTGGAGAAAGGCGAGCGCGAGGAATGCGGCACCGACCAATGCCGTCGGCCGGCCGAAGAGCCGCGTCCCGATGCGGAAGACGAGCCAGACACTGATCACGCCAGCAGCAGCGCTCAGGAGACGCGCCACGATTCGCTGCGCCGACATCGTCGGATCGGACAGCCCGAGACGAATGTTCAGCCGCGACAGCATCGCGGGTGCCGTGCGAAAGGCAAACCAGAGCGCGGCGGCCACGGCGAGTATGAAGAGCGGCGGATAGGTGAAGTCGGTTTGCTCGAAGTAACCCAGGTAATAGTTGCCGGCCAGCGCCGATACGGCTTCCTCGTCAGGCCTGTGCCGCTGGATGTGGCAGCCCGAATGTCAACCCCCAGAATCGCGCGATGGCGGCGACCACGAGAATCGCCACGAGCAGCACATTGTCGGGTGTGCGCCACCACTTCCCCACCGCCGCCGCGATCGCGCGACCGGATCGTGCCGCCGGTGTCTTCGAACGTCGTCGCAACCAGGCGAAGACCAGGAGGGATACCACGGCGACCATCGCCGGGTCGGACCACCGGTGCGATCGCAAGCGAATGCCGAGAAATGAGAAGTCGATCCCGCCAAAGAGCAGCAGGAACAGCGTCCAGAGGACGCTCAACACGGTGATCGCGAGTGTGAACTGCTGCGCCGCGGGAAGATGGCGAAACGGAAACGGGCGAGAGCTGCTCACGGGTGGCAGGTTACACCGGTCGCTCCGTCCTCATTTATTTTCGGGCATCGAGGAGCCGGATGTCGTAGTCCTCGAACGCCTCGTCCGACGTGACCAGCGTGAGGTCTTCGAGCTGTGCCTGGACAATGAGGAGGCGGTCGAACGGATCGGCGTGATGGGTGGGCAGGCTGGCGACGGCGACCGCGTGTCGCATCGTGACGCTGAGCGACCCGAAGCCACTGGTCTCGACCGCCGAGGGCACCCAGACGTCAGCCGGCTCGCGCAGGCGAAGTCGGCCGATCTGCGACTTGATGGCGATCTCCCAGCCACTGGCGGCGCTGACGAGCACGGCGGCGGCTTCGCGCTCGATCGCCGCGCGGGCGCGTGGACCGAGCCGGCGATTTCCCTCCCTCCACCACAGCACGGTCTGCGTGTCGAGCAACAGCCTCACGGCTCGACGCCGAACGCCCGCAACACGGCCGCCGGCAGCGGCGCGTCAAAGTCCTTTCGTACGCGGATACGGCCCTTGTCGGCGCCGAACCCGGCACGGCGCGACCCGTGACCGACGGGCACGAGGCGCACCAGCGCCCTGCCGGCCTTGGCGATGACGATCTCCTCGCCGGCGACGGCCTCGTCCACAAGTCGCGAGAGCGTGGTCTTGGCGGCATGCAGATTCACCTGTTTCATGGACTAAGCTTAGCTAGGTCCAAACCTCCCGTCAACCGGGGCTGCCCCTTGATCGGTTACGCCGAGGGGTCTCCTAACGCGCGAACGATTATGGGAAGTCATCGAAGTGCCGGTCCCACGCGGCATCCGGATACCACATGCGGGCTCCACTGCGCTGTCGTATCCGAACCAGGCAAGAGTAGGAAGCGTCCTCATCGGTCGAGGCTGCACGACGGGGGATCCGTTCGTCGCGCTAGGCGGCGGCACGTGCTGCAATGAGGGCTGGCTCCCTCCGGGGATGCGTGCGCTCTGCCAGCGTCGCGCCCGACGATACAACCGGGGCCCGACTGGACGTGCGGCGACGGCAACTGGTATCCCCCGGATACCCGATTCCCGGGGAGTCGCTTCCTCCGACGCCTCCTCCATCGGCGTGGGAATGGCGTGCAAGGCCTCCTGACGCCGGAGACGATCGATCCCCGTCAGTCGCTCCCGGACTGCAGCGCGTCGATATCGGCGAGGTCTTTTGGTCTGGCGGCAGCGCGCTTGTTCCGCAGGAAGGTATCGCGGCCGAGAAACGCAACGCGATGCCGCCCGAGAGGGCCTTCGAGACGATCGGCCCAGACCTCGTCCCAGTTGACGCCGCTGATCGTGCTCATGACGTGAATCTGCACTGGAGGCACACCCATCTGCAGCATGCGGCGGGGATCGGCGATCTTCTCGGGAGTCAACGGCGCAACCGCGAAGCCGAACGCGTCCAAGGCTTTCAACAGCCGTCCGGCGTTGGTCAGGGTGGGGCGGATCAGGACGTCGAGGTCACCGGTGAACCGGGGCGCGCCGTGGAAAGCGAGGGCGTACGCGCCGACGATGACGAACTCAACCCCATGGACATTCAAGCACTCGATGAACTCGTCGAAGTCGGGCGCCAGATCCATTGACCTGCCTCCGCAGAAACTCGACCGCCGCAACCCGTTCCCGAGGGGGCCGCGACAACCAGTACCGCAGCCGCGGCCGTGTTCGTTCCTCTTCGTCGAAGGAGGTCAGTTGAACGGCGCGCTTCAGTTGAGCGGGCATCGGGCTGTCGCCGATTCTAACCGACGGCAGGCACAACCGATAACCCCCGCGCCGCGGCGGCCTGAATCGAGGCTAACGCCGACGCGGCCGGTTAACGCCGCAACGCATGCTCGTGGGCCGCGAACTTGTACAGGCCCCGATTCGCCTCGAGTAGCTTCGCCGGGTCGAATCTGACCCCGTTCGAAAACACGAGCTCAATGTTCTCGACATCACGCATGCGCGTCGACGGATCGCCCGTGACCACGACCAGATCTGCTTCTTTGTGCATGGCGATGGTCCCGGTTCGCTCGTCGATACGGAGGAACCTCGCACCTTCGTGCGTGGCGGTCCTGATCGCGACAACCGGATCCAAGCCGTAATTGGTGTACAGCAGTTTCAGGCTGCCGATGTCCGAGAAGCGGGGAAAACAGTCCGGCCAGTAAGGTCCAACACCTCAGCGGACACGGGAATCGGTGCGCCGGCGGCGTCACCGACGAACGTGATCCGCCCGCGGTCGACGACCACTGTCTGATCCCGTCTGATGGGAGCGCCGGTTCCATCGATGACCGACACGTGTGTCAGCGCATACGTACCCGGCTGGTTGAAACGATCGATCGGAGGACGTTGCCGCGCTGCCCGACCGCCAGCAGCGGCGACGCGAGAAGCATTAGAAGCGCGAGCGGTCGCATACCCTCACCGGACCTGCGCGAGCGCGTAGAAGAGGTCCACGTACGACGCGGTCGCGCCGTCGAGGCCGGCAACCTTCGGATTCGTGGAGTCGATCAGGAAGAACTCGTCCGGCGCGTGTGCACCGCCGCCGGTGCCGAGCCCGAACTGGCCGGCGGCCAAACGGAGCGGCGGCCCGGTGAACGTAACGCCGGGCCACGACCCGGCGAGCCTCGGCCACAGCCCCGGCTCGATACCAGCCTTGCGATACGCCGCCTGCTGCGCGCGAATCAGACGCGAATCCGGCGCGGTCTCCGTCGGGTCGTAGCCGCCGCTCATGTTCACTTCGATGTCGTCGAATCCGTGCTTCGCGAGGTGCCGCTTGAGGAGCTCCAGGGTACCGGCGGCGGTCATGTCGGGCACCAGCCGCATGTCGATCTTGGCTACACCGCGATGCGGCAGGATCGTCTTGCCGCCCGGACCCGTGTAACCCGCCACCAACCCCTCGATGTTGATCGTCGGCTGCGTCACGAGCCGGCGGAGCGACACCTCCCAGGGCTCGTCCGCGATCCACCGCTGGACGCCGAGCACCTTCTTCGCCCCCGCCTCGTTGCGTTTTGGAATCGCTTCGTCCAGGATCCGCTTGAGCTCTGGAGACAGTGGCCGCACCTTGTCGAAGAAGCCCTCCACCGCGGGCGTGTGCCCATCGGCTTTGACGAGCGTGTGCAGCGCCTGCACGAGACGCCACACCGGCGAGTCGATGTGCGCGGCGAGACTGGAGTGCACGTCGGAGGTCGGGCCACGGCCCCACTTCGCCCCGCTCGACACCAGTTCGAGCTCCACGATCCCCTTCGCCCCGAGGTTGATTTCGACGGCGCCGCCGAGACTCTGGTTGCCGAGCGGGATGATCACGCCCGCGCATTTCTTCAGTGCGGCCTCGACCTCAGGCTTGAAGACGATCTCCGAGAAGTTCGGCGATCCGATCTCCTCCTCCCCCTCGCACACGAGGACGAGGTTCACGGGGAGCTTCTTGCCCGCTGCCTTGAACGCATGCAGCGCGGCGAGGAAGGCAATCTGAGGTCCCTTGGTGTTGGTCGCACCACGTCCGACAATGACGGTGCCAACGCCGGGCCGATCGACCAGCCGCCCCTCGAGCGGCGGCGACGACCACTCGCTCGGATCGAACTGCTTCACGTCGTACATGAAGTAGACGCCCAGCGTCGAATCCGCGCCGGCATCCAGCGTGGCGAACACCCCCGGCTTGCCCTTTGTCGGGATGACCTCGACGCGCTCGAACCCGGCGTCACGCGCCAGCCGCGCCATGTGCTCCGCGCCCTGCGGGTAATTCAGGTTTTCGGCGGCGATAGACGGCAGGGCGATCCAGTCCTGCAACATCTTCAGGGTTGCGGCGTGGCGCGGGGCAATCTGTCCGACAACCGCGGCGCGATCCGCGTCGCCAGCCTGCGCCCCATCCGCCCGGTCGACAACGGCAAACGCCGCCGCACCAGCGAGGGTCGTCTGCAGGAACTCGCGTCGGTCGATCATCTCTCGATCCTTGTCAGTCCAAAGTGTTCAAGCGGAACCGCTGACGAAGCCGGCAGCGTAACACAGCCGCACCGGAACGACCGGATCGCTTGCACGAAACGCCACTCCTGTGTATGCTCCTCGACGTTCGATATTGATGTTCTATATCTGACCATCGCTCGACAGGAGGTGGACGATGAACGCCAGGCTACGGATGTTGCTCGTCGGCATGGTGGGTGTCGCTGGGTCGGTCGCGGTGTGGGCGCAAGCCGCGCAGACGTCCGGGCGTGAGGCCGACGCCGCCGCCATTCGTGCGCACATCGAAAGCATCTTCGCCGCATTCATTGACAAGGACGCCGCGAAGCTGGCGGCGACGCACGGCCGCGACTGGCGCGGCTACCTGACGTCCTCTCGGACCGTCGTCAAGGGACGCGACGGCTACATGAAGGCGAACGTCGGCAGCGAAGGCATGGAGCCGAAGGGCCAGGGTATGGTCGGCTACAAGATCCAGGAATACGACACGGTCTTCTACGGCGACGTCGGCGTCGTCAATTTCGTCGCCGACGTCCACCACATGCAGGGCACGCGTCCGCGGACGTCGAAGCTGACGCTCATGGACATCTACGCCAGGGAAGACGGCAACTGGATCCAGGTCGCGTCGCAGACGTCGCTCCATCCCGACTATCAGGATGCTCGAATGAGCACGTTCGAGCCACTCACGGACGCACAGAAGAAGCCGATCCTCGCGGCGCGCGAAGCGGTGTGGCGTGCGTACTACAGCGGGGATACCAAGGCGCTGTCGGTGCTGCTGCCGCCCGAGCTGATCACCATGCATTCCGGCAGCGACGGTTTCGGTAGCTACGATTCCATCGTGTCCGGCGCCGAGCGCTTCGCCAAAGGCGGCGGCAAGTTGACGCGGCTGGCGTTCCCGCGCACGGAGTTCCAGGCCTACGGCTACACAGTCATCATTTATACGACCTACGAGCTCGATATCGAGCAGGGCGGCAGTGTGCGGACCGAGCGGGGCAAGGCGACGGAGGTGTTCGTGCGACGAGGCGGCAAGTGGTTGAACACCGGCTGGCAGCTTGCCCCGGAGCGCTAGAACGATATGGCCAATCAGCAGACCGAGCTTCTCAAAGGTACGCTCGACCTCCTTATCCTCAAGACCCTGGATCTCGAGCCCCGTCATGGTGTCGCGGTGGCGGATCGCATCGCGCAGATCACCCGCGGAACTTTCGCGGTCAAAGCGGGATCGCTCTTCCCGGCGCTGCACCGCCTCGAGCAGGAGGGCTTTCTCGAGGGGGAATGGGGCACGACCGCGGAAGGACGCCGGGCAAAGCTCTATCGCCTCACCGCGGCGGGGCGTCGGCAGCTCGGGGTTGAGAAACGGAACTGGGCACGGATCGCCGGGGCCATCGGCTCGGTGCTCGAGGCGGAGTAGAAATCGGTGCCCCTCCGACGACGCATTACAAGCCTGTGGTCGACCCTGCGGCGACCGTCGCAGCTCGATGGCGATCTCGACGACGAGATGCGCTTCGTCGTCGAGGAGCTGACGTCACGTCACCAGGCGCGCGGTCTTGCGCCGGACGCCGCCCGGCGCGCGGCCCTGATCGAGATCGGCGGCGTGGAGCAGGTGAAAGAGCGCGTGCGGGCGGCGCGCATCGGTGTCGCAGCCGACTGCACGCTGCGCGACATCCGCTTCGCCTGGAGGCAGTTGTGGAAGGCGCCCGGCTTCGCCATCGTCTCCACGCTCACCCTGGCACTTGGGATCGGCAGCACTGCCGCGATCTTCAGCCTGGTCAATGCCCTTCTCCTCGAACCGCTGCCGTACCGGAACGCTGACCGCCTCGTGTTCATCTGGCAGGACCTGACCGAGGCCGGCTACCCGCGCGCCCCGCTCGCCGGGCCGGAGCTCGTCGATCTGCGAGAGCGCGCGCAGTTATTCGAATCGTTTGGCGGGATCTGGGCAAACACCACCGCATTGACCGGCGAGGGGGACCCTGAGCAGCTGCGGATCGGGCTCGTCACCGCCAACTTTTTCAGCGTGCTCGGGGCTGAGGCCGCCCTGGGACGCACGTTCGACCGGAGGCGACGAGGCGCAATCGGCATCGCCGGGAGTCATTCTCGGATGGTCACTCTTCGAGCGCAGGTTCGGAGCGGACGCGTCGGTTGTCGGCCGTCGCATCCAGTTGAATGGACGCCCGACCACGGTCGTCGGGGTAATGCCGCGGACGTTCCGGTTGCTGTTGCCGCCGGATGCGAGCGTGCCGGATGATCTGCAGGCGTGGCAGCTTCTGAACGCCCGTTTCACCCAGTGGCCGCGCAGCCAGCAGTTCCTCAGGGTTGTTGGCCGCATGAAGCCGGAGGTGTCACTCGACGCCGCGCAGAGTGAAGTGGCTGGTATCGCGAAACAACTCGGGCGTGAGTTCAAGGAGTACGGGAGCAGCGGTGCGACTTTCTATGCCGTCGGCCTGCAGGACGATGGCGTCAGGGAAGTCCGTCCGGCATTGCTGGCCCTCTTCGGCGGCGTGGGTCTCCTGCTGCTGATCGCATGCGTGAACGTCGCCGGATTGCTGGTGACCAGAGCGGCGTCGCGGTCGCACGAGACCGCGATGCGCATGGCACTTGGCGCAAGCCGCGGCCGGCTCTTCGGCCAGTGCCTCGCCGAGGGGCTGGTGCTCGCGAGTCTGGGCGGGCTGGCGGCCGTCGTCGTGGCGCAAACCAGCCTCGCTGCTCTACTCGCCGTTCGGCCCGCCGCGCTCGTCCGGATCGACGTTGCGGTCATCGACTGGAAGGTGCTCGGGTTTGCCACCGCAGTGGCGCTCACCTGGGGCGTGCTGTTCTCTCTTGCACCGCTGGCTGAATTACTTCGAACCGACCTGGCGGTGGCGCTTCAGCGAGGGGAGCGTCGAGGCGGTGTCAACATCCAGTACCCGTACCCGCGCCGCGCTCGTCGTTGCGCAGATCGCGCTCGGCATTGTCCTGCTCGTCGGCGCCGGTCTGCTCGTGCGAGGGTTCGCCCGCCTGCAACAAGTCGATGCGGGGTTCGATGCGGACCACGTGCTGACGTTCCGGATCTCACTCGCCGGGCCGCGCTATCAGTCGGGTGACGCGGCCGTCAACTTTGCGCGGGTGCTGCGTGAAAAACTCGCCGCGATGCCGGGAGTGACAGGGACCGGTGCGATCAGTCACCTCCCCTACGACCAGCTCCCGAACTGGGGCGGTCCCTATCTGCCGGAAGGGAAGACCGACGTCGCGTCCGCGCGCGTGGCCGACACCCGATCGGTCATGCCCGGGTATTTCGAGACGATCGGCGCGACGCTGCTCGAGGGGAGATACTTCACCGAGTCGGATACGGCGAAGTCCGAGGCGGTAGCGATCGTCGACCAGCGCCTGGCCGAACGCACGTGGCCAGGCCAGTCGGCGCTTGGCAAGCGCATGCTGGCCGATCCCTCGACGTCCGGCTCGCCCGACACCATGGTGAAAGTGGTCGGCGTCATCAAGCATGTCCGGCACCGACGCCCGACCGAGGAAACCAACGAGCAGATCTACTATCCATGGCCGCAGGCGTTCCGCAATCCGATGGCCTATGTCGTTCGGACCTCGGGAGATCCGTCAGTGGCTGTGGCCGCAGTCCGGGCGGCGGTCCGCTCGATCGATCCGCTGCTACCCGTGGCGGACGCGCGTCCGCTCGATGCATACGTCGCCAATGCGAGGGCCACCAGGCGCTTCACGGCGCTGCTCGCCGCAAGCTTCGCGGCAATTGCGCTTCTGCTTGCGTGCGTCGGCGTCTATGGCGTGACGTCTTACGCGGTCGCGCTGCGAAGACATGAATTCGGCGTCCGCGTCGCCCTCGGCGCGCGCCGGGCTGAGCTGCGACGACTTGTCATGCGCGAAGGTGCATCCCTGGCGTTGGTCGGATCGGTCCTCGGTCTTGCTGGCAGCGCAATGGCGGCGACGTTCATGAAAACGCAGCTGTTCGGAGTGACCCCTGGGGACCCGGTCAGCTACCTGATCGCGGTGCCGGCAATTACAGCGTCGGCGTTGCTGGCGTGCTGGTTGCCCGCCCGGCGCGCGACGCGCATCAGTCCGCTCGAGGCCTTGAAGAATTGATCAGAGTCCGCGCTTCGATGCGCTCGGGCGCCGCGCATCGACTGTCGGTTCGGCTGAAACGTCGAAGTCCTCGACGACCCAGATGTCCGATCGTGAGGTATAGACCGTACAGACGAACCTCCGCCCGTCGGGGAACATCGCCACGGTGCCGATTTCTTCGAAGGGCAACCACATCACCGTTGTGGGCGGCCCGCCACTGACCGGCACTTTTAGAATCCTCGCCTCCCTTGTCGTCAACTCGAATGGAACCGAGAGACCACGGTACGCCCCTGTCTGTCCGTCGAGCGCGTAGATGGATGAGGCGTCGACAGACCAGCCAATCGGGAACGGCACGGAATCGGATGGACCGGAGGCCGGGCGGATCAGCGTCTCGCGGGAGTCGTCAGCGTCGACGAGCCAGACCCCACGACCGGACCGGCGATTCCACGAGACAGCAACTCTCTTTCCGTCCGGCGAATACGCGGGTGATCCGATCCAGCCAACCGAACTGTCCTTGACCAACAGCCGTTGCATTGCGCTTTGCGCGTCGACCTGGTAGTAGTTCCGGTTTCCTGCCTGCTGATAAAGGAGGCGCTCCCCGGGCGCCCACGACAGCTCGAAACTCTCACTCAGGTCGTGGGTCGGCAGGGGGCGCGCGGAACTTCCATCCGCGTTCACCACCCAGACGCGCGCCTTGCCTCCCTCAGTGGAGGCGAACGCCACCGAGCGCCCGTCGCGGGACCAGACGCCGCCGATGCTGAAGGCGTTCAGGGAGGTGAGCTGTATCGGTCTCCCGCCGGCCGCCGGCATGGTGTAAAGGTCGGCCCGCGATTCGTACCCCATGCTGAAAAGGATGGATTCTCCATCAGGTGAGACGCGCGGCCTCTCAACCACGGCGGTGCCGTGAGTCAGTTGCGTTCGTCGTATCTGCTCATGACCTTTCGCAGCAACTGGCTCGACGAGATACAAGTTCGAGTAATACGGGGCGCGCGCGTAGACGAGACGGGTTCCATCCGCGGAGAGCCCGAACGTCTGATCGGTTTCGAGGCCGCTCACCAGCAGAATCGGTACGCCTGCCGTTCGGTGCTCCGGGCCGACGACAACCTTGTAGAGAGAGACCGTCTGGTTGACTCGGCCGAAATAGTAGAACGCCTCTCCTCCGCGCGCCCACCGAGCCCCGAGAATCTCGGTCGTCGCGGTCAACACACGGGTCTGATCGGTTCCGTCCGGCCGTATCGTCCAGACGGTCGAGCGCCGCTGATCGTCATCCGCGACAAACAGAAGACGTCCGTTGGCCGATGACCAATCCAGGTCCCATATCCAGTCGTGAATGTCCCGCAGCGCGACTGTCTGCCGTACCTCCCCCGCCTTGTCGACAAACAGCAGCTGGCGGGAAACGAAGAACGCGAGAACGATCGTGGAACCGTCGGGCGACCAGCAGGCAGTCGATGCTCCTTTCGCAGCGACTCGACGTGCCCCTCCACTCGAGGGTGTTGCGACGTACACGCCGTCAGTTCCGGCTCCACCCGCCCAGAAGATCAGATCGGTGCTGTCGGGCGACCAGCGCAGCCCTCCGGTTTCGGGCGCACTGAAGATTTCGACGGGCTCTCCGGTCGAAATCTCTCGGATCATCACCCGCCGGTGGGGCGAACCGTGCGACACGTAGGCGATGCGACGGCCGTCCGGTGACAGAGTCGGGGTGAGCTCCTTGCCGGTGAACGTGAGCTGCCGGTGAATTGAAGCGACTCTGGTGACGCGGCCGTTGGGCTCGACGGAACGCGCCACGGTGTACCTGACGATCGCGCCGAGGGCCACCACCAGGGCCACGGCGGCTGCAAGCCCCCAGACTCCGGCGCGAGATCGAATCCCAGGTTCCGGCACGCGGACGGTGGCCACGAATCGATATCCGCGCCTTGGGACGGTCTCGATGTAGCGCTCCGCGGACGTCTCGCCGAGAGCCTTCCTGAGGACCGAGACGCCGCGATTGAGGTTGGCTTCCTCGACGAACGTTCCCGGCCACAGCTCCTTCAGCAGGCGTTCTTTGTCGACCAGATGTCCGGCGTTCTCGACGAGGACCCTGAGAAGCTCGAAGACCTTGGGCGTGAGCGGAACAGGTTGGTCGTTACGCAGGAGCCGGTGCTCCGCGACATCCAGATGAAAAGCGCCGAATTCGTAGGCCCGCTGGTCCTGGCCGCTCATGACGCGTTCGGGAAAGCGTGAGGGAGGAATTTTGGGGCTTTTTTGGACCTCTGTTCAAGGACTAAATGACCACGCTCCGCGTATTTCCGGCATTACTCGAAAGGAGACCGCCATGACACGCGCCATGGGACGAATGGCAGGACAGCGTGCCTTGATAAGTGCCGTGGTCCTATCAACTTGCTTCATCGCACCGAAACAGGAGAACTTGTCAGGAACAGGGCTTCAGTCTTCTTGCTTCGTGACACTGCCGGCCGGCGACGTTCAAGGAGCCGATCTCGGCGCGTCATGCGCGTTTCTCGGTATTCCGTTCGCGGCGTCCACAGCGGGCCTCAACCGGTGGAGGCCGCCGCAGCCGGCAACGCCGTGGACGCCGTCGGTCCTGAACGCGACAACCCCTCCGCCCGGTTGTCCGTCCGTTTCTTTCTTCGGGCAGACACCATCGCTCTCGGGAAGCGAAGACTGCCTGAGGCTGAATGTGTGGGTTGCCGACCCGCTCCCGAACGGTCCAGCGCCCGTGATCGTGTGGCTGCACACCGGTGCCTTCACTGGCGCGTCAGCCAACTTCGCCGGGACCAACGGCCGCAGAGTGGCTGAAGAGACGGGCGCGGTTGTCGTCGCGCCGAACTACCGATTGGGGCCGTTTGGATTTCTCGTGCACCCCGCCCTCGCCGCTGAGCCTGAGGGGACCGCCGGCAATTACGGTCTGCTCGATCAGCGAGCCGCGCTCCGCTGGGTGCAGGAGAACATCGCGCAGTTCGGTGGAGATCCTGACAACGTCACGCTCGCGGGTACCTCAGCCGGAGGTCAAAGCGTCGGGCTGCATCTCGTCTCGCCAGGCAGCTCCGGCCTCTTCCATCGGGCAATCATCCAGAGCGCATATCCCACCAGTCGGTGGACGACGGGCGCGGAGGCAGCGGTAACCGGGGACGCCTTTGCGACGGCTCTCGGCTGCACTGATCCAGCACAGGTTGGTACGTGCATGCGTTCGAAAAGCCGTGATGCGGTGCTGACGGCGCTCTCTCAGGGCACCCAACAAGTCGCCGAGCCGCCGAATCGGATCTTCTGGGAACCGGTGGTCGATGGCGCCGTCATCCCGGATCAACCGCGGCTGCTCTTCGAGTCGGGTGCTTTCCACCGCGTCCCGGCGATCGTCGGCTTCAATCGCGACGAGGGATGGGGTGCGTTCATTACGCGGAGCTTCCCGTCCGGCGTCAGCCTCGCGCAGTACGAAAACTGGGTGATGACCGAGTTCGGCCCCCATGCACCAGGCGTTCTGGATCTCTACCCGGCTGATGTCGACCCTGAGTCCAGCGTTCCATCTCCGGAAGAAGCGATGGCCCGCGTCACCGGCGATGCTCAGTTTGTCTGCGAAGGGCGGCGACTCGCGCGCCTGATCGAGCGGAGCCGCACGCCGGCGTACTTGGTCTCGTACGAATACGAAATCGACACGCTTTCACTGAATCACGTCATACACGGCGTCGAGTCGAACATCATTTTCGGAAACAACTATGCCCCGCCTTTCCCGATCTACACGCTCCTTCCTCCAGACGTCGCGCTTCACGACTCGATGAGCGGCTACTGGACACGGTTCGCCGCCACAGGCAGTCCCAACACTGACGACGAATCCGTGATCCCCTGGCTGGCCCTCACGCGCCCGACGGGGCGGGGACGTGGGAATGACAAGTACATAGTCTTCGGCTCGACGATTCATCAAGCCATCCGTCCCCGGGAGGTGCAGTGCGATTTCTTCGAGCCGTTGTTCCTGCATTCGGTGCTGGGTGGTCGACCCGCGTCGGCGAACTAGGCGGGCAAGGCGTAGCGGTCCATTTCATCGGTGGCAGTCGTCCAGCGCGGTGAGTGAGTACGGCGGCACGCAGGTGGAGCCCGAGCGCCTCGGGGCGAGCTTCCTACGGTAAGCGCGGAACGTCAGCGGTGACGAGCGCCGAATGCAACGCGCGAACGGCGTCATCCACCGCAGGACGCGGAACGATCCAGGTGATTCGGAACGACGAGGTAGAGAGCGCCTGTGGCGCAATGCCCGCGTCGCGCAGCGCTTGCGTGCCGCGAAGCAGATTGCCGTAGCTCGCGTTGATGCCGGCGCCGACCACGCTGACCGCACCGATGCCATCCACCAGCGACGCGGCCGCGCCATACGACTGATCGATGTCCTTGCGCAGCCGTCCTTCGTCGTGCAGGTTCTCGCGTGAAATGACCAGCGTCACGCCATCGCCGGGAGCGCCGAAGGAGGTGGACTGAAGCTGCTTGCCCACGACGCCGCGCGCGTCGAGCAAGGCCAGCAGTTCGACGGCGTCACCTGCCGATTGGAGAACGAAAACGTCCCGCTCGCTGGCGACGCCAACGACGGAACCCGGTGTTCGCGGCGCGTACCGGCGCACGACCGTGCCGTCAGCCGAGGGATCAGCGCCCGGCAGCTCCGAGGCGGTCGCACGCGCATAGATCGCGATGCCCGCATTCTTTGCGAACTCCACGGCCTGCGCGTTCAGCACCTTAGCGCCCGACTCGGCCAGCTCCTGTGTCTCTTCGTACGACAGAGTGTCGATGCGTCGCGCGTCGTGGACGATCCGTGGATCCGCGCTGTAGACGCCATCGACGTCTGAGCAGATCTCGCAGTACTCCGCGCTCAGCGCCGCGGCCATCGCTACGGCCGTCGTGTCGCTGCCGCCACGGCCGAGGGTGGTGACCTCGCGGCGATACGACACCCCCTGGTAGCCCGCGATGACGACCACCCGGCCGCGCGCGAGCTCGTCCTGGACCCGAAAAGGCCTGACTTCGATGATTCGCGCGTCGACGTGGCGGTCGTTGGTGATGATCCCCGACTGGCTCCCGGTGAAACTGATCGCATCACCGCCGAGCTCCCGGATCGCCATGGAGAGCAGCGCCATCGAAATCCGTTCGCCCGCCGAGAGCAGCATGTCCAGCTCACGGCGATCGGGATTCGCGGAGACCCGCTTGGCCAGCGCGAGAAGATCGTCGGTCGTGTCTCCCATCGCGGAGACGACAACGACGACGCCGTGGCCTTCGCGTTTCGTCCGCATCACGCGTTCGGCAACGCCGCGAATCTTGTCCACGTCCGCGACGCTGCTCCCACCGTACTTCTGGACGACGATGCTCAATCCGTGATTCCTAGTCCTGATGGTTCACCCGCGTCCCTGCACTCGCCCGCACCCCTCGCACTCCCCATCCCGCACCCCCCGCACCCCTCGCACTCCCGCACCCCGCTACTCAGGGCACGAACCTGCGTGGAAGCTGACGGCGACCTCGATGTCTTTTGGTTCGGGACGGACGACCTGATACCACTCATCCTCGTAGCCGGAGAACTGGTAGACCCAGTATGTGCGCTTGCCGGCGCGGACGGTACCGAACGGGAGCATCACGTTGACGCCTTTGCGATCGCAGTAGGTAACGCGCGACGTCAACTCCACCTCACTCTTGTTCCCCGGACCGAGATGCACCCACGCCTGCCCCGTCGTCGTCAGGCCGCAATCGTCCTTGCGCGCCAGGCCGCGGGGTCCGGTCGGGACGAACGACGTCGGTTGGTACTCCCGGACGGCTTCGACGAAATACGTCGTCCAGCCGGGGGCGTCGCTCGGCGCCTTGTAGATCGCTTCGATGGTGATCGCCTGACGCCGCCGTGACTCCTCGCGGACCGGATGCCGCCAGCCGCCAAACGAGGCGATCGCGCGCGACTCGGCCTTGTTGAAGGCATCGGTCAGCAGAATCAGGGCGCGGTTCCACTCCTCCGATCCTGGCGCGACCATCTCGATGGGGCCGACCTGTGCGCTGCCGGCGACGAGCAGACCGTCCTTTGGATAGGGCGCCTTCATTCTGGGCGGAGCGAGCGTTTTCGATTGGTAATCGGTGCGCAGACCGATCCGCGCCGAGCATAAGCCGCGGATCGCCGCGAGCGCCGTAATCGAGGTCTCGGCGACAGCGCTTCCGTGGGCCCACAGCGTCATCCGTGAAGGAGGCGCGCCGATCCCCCACCACGCCGAGTCAACGCTCCCGAGCGAGATGGGTAGTTCGGTCTGCCGGTGATCCGGCCACGGCGCCTTCCACCGGCGCCCGTCGAACGCCGCAAACGGCTGGGCCAGCCCGTCACGATTCAGAACGGCGAGAAGAAATGGCTCGTCTCTCTGCGATGGCACCGCTACCGTCACGATCGTCGCGAGGGCAAGAGTGAAGCCTCTCATCTCAGGAAAAATTCTAGCTTGCCTCCGCGCGTTCCTTCTTCAGACCGTACCGGCGTTCCACCGCGCGTTCGACCATCCAGCAGATCAACGCCCAGGAGAGCCCGATCAGCCATCCGGCAACGACGTCGCTTGGATAGTGCACGCCGAGGTAGACACGGCTTGCGCCGACGAGTGCGGTTGCGCCCATGGCAACGGCGATGCAATACCACTTGGCTAACGGCTTCTTCGCCACGCGCATGAGCAGAGTCCCGAGCGTAAGGAACACGACCGCGGAGGTCAGGGCGTGACCGCTCGGAAAGCTGAGACTGGACACTTCCCTGAGATGCGGGACGATCGAGGGACGCGGCCGCGCGAACAGCACCTTGAGGACATCGTTGATGATCCATCCGCCGACACTGGCGGTCAGCACGAACAGCGCGTTGCGATAGAGGCCGTGCAGGAGCAGATAGCCGGTGACGCCGACGACCGTGAGTCCGAGCACCGTCGGGCCACCGAGCGCAGTGATGTCGAACGCGGCGAGCTTCAACCATCGCGGCCCCAGCGGTTCGGCCGGCGCGTCAGCCTTGCGCAGGGATTTGAGCAAGCGCTCGTCGAACTGCTGCGTATCTCCCTCGAGCACATTCCCGACCAGCGCCATGAGAGCCAGGATGATCCCCACGAGCGCGAAGGCGCCGAGCAACAGCCGCAATTCGTCGCGATCGCGCGACGCCAGGTGCGTCCAGACGGCGCGAAGGCCCGCAGCGGCCTTCTTTCTCATGAATCGATTATCTGTTACCCGCGACGTAACAGCCTTACCGAAAGGGTAAGCTAGGCACTGTAAGTGATTGATTGCGTTGCGATAAGTGACTCACAGCCGGGCACGGGGCTTGCCTCTCGCACCGAGGACCGTATGTCCGTTCGCTGCCTCTCTGCCCTCACCGCATCCCTGCTCTTCATCGCGTCACCCGCTTTTGCGCAGGATGCGCCGGCCGCCCCCGGCAGAAGCGCCGATCCCCAAATCGAGCTGAACCTGATCGCCTTGCCGACGACCCAGTCAATGGCGCGGCATCATGGGTATTTCAGGCTGACGCACCGTTTCGCCCGTGACCTGAAGCTCGGCGATTTTTCGGATCTCGCGAACGACCTCTTCGCCCTGGACAACGGCGCCGTCATCGGCTTCGAATACCGGTTTGCCGTCGAAGAAAACATCCAGATCGGCATCCATCGCTCCACACTGAATAAGGCGCTGCAACTGTTCTCGCGCTGGGATGCCGTTCGTCAGGACAAGGGGCTGCCGTTCGGGGTCTCAGGTTTCGCCTCGATGGAAGCGCTCGACAACCTGCAGGACGGTCACCAACCCGGAGCCGGAGCGGTCTTCTCACGAACGTGGGGTCAGGCACTGGCGCTGTATGCCTCCCCGACCTACGTCTACGGCACGTTCGACGCCGAGCGGGTCGCCGGGGGTTCAATCGACCACGATCACGACCACAAGACTGCGCCTGGCCGTGACGGGCAGGATGAAGAAGATCATGCCTCGCACAAGGCCACGTTCTACGTCGGTCTGGGAGGCCGTCTACGCGTCCGGCCGACAGTCTTCGTCGTCGGTGAGTACACGCCGCGGCTCTCCGGTCACGATCCCGGCGAGCACATGTGGGGC
This sequence comes from uncultured Acidobacteriota bacterium, assembly GCA_963810305.1. GTDB lineage: Bacteria > Acidobacteriota > Vicinamibacteria > Vicinamibacterales > 2-12-FULL-66-21 > JACDCA01. The sequence goes on along the minus strand of CAWEMY010000011.1, from coordinate 233,157 downwards.
GTCGGGGTCGAGAAGTGGACGCGCGGCCACACGCTGCAATTGAATCTGACGAACTCCTTCGCAACTACCCCCGGCCAGATCGCGCGCGGCGGCACGCCGAATGCTATCTATCTGGGGTTCAACATCACGCGAAAATTCTGAGTGGGGAGGACCACATGCTGAAACGGGGATTCCTGGTCTTGATGCTGGCAACCGGTCTGGCTGCGTGCGACGACGATACGCCGACGTCTCCGGCCGATCCGAACCTGGCGGTATTCACGGCGCAGCTGAGCGCACAGAACGAAGTGGGCGGAAACACACCGTCGAGCACGGGGCTGGAAACAAACGCACGTGGTGACGTCCGGATTGAATTTCGCCTGAACCGCGATGCAGGGAACAACGTCACCGGTGCCACGGCCACCTTCATCGTGAACATGAGCGGTTTCCCAGCCGGCAGCACGTGGATCCTCGCGCACATTCATCGCGGTCTCGCCGGCGTCGCCGGCGGTGTCGAGGTCAACACCGGGCTCACCGCGCGACGGCGATTCCGCTCGTGAACGGCGGGATTACCGGGCAGCGCTTCGAGAACATCGCGGTAGACCAGTCGGATACCAACGAAATCCTGAACAATCCGAACGGGTTCTACTTCAACGCCCACACCGCGCTGAATCCCTCGGGCGTCGTGCGCGGTCAGCTGGTCAGGATTCAATAAGGGGAGGCCGGCTAAAGCCGGCCTCTACCAGTCCGCCGGCCTCTACCGTCCGCCGGCCTCTACCGTCCGCGGCGCTACCGGTCCGTCGGGAGCTTCCCTGAAGTTCCCTTGCCGGCGCGCGGGCCCTTGTTGTCCCGCGTTGGCGGCTTGTCCATGTTGGCGACCCGCTGACCGGTCGTGTACACGAGTTGCGTCACCCGCGCCATCTTCGGGAACTCGATCTTCGACACTTCGTCGGTCACGAAGTGGTAATCCTTGTGCAGACCGGTGAAGTAGAAAATGATCGGGATCCCCTTCAGGGCGTAGCTGTAGTGATCGCTCCGCGTGTAGATCGATTGCGGATCGGCCGGGTCATTCATCTCGTAATCCATCGTCAACGGCTTCGACAGCGACTGGTTCGCATCCTCGTTGACGTTGTGAAGCTCGGTGCTGATACGGTCTGCTCCGACGACGAAGACGGTGTTCGACTGCGCCGGATCGTCGCATCGGTTCCTGCCGATCATGTCGATGTTGAGCTGCGCGACGATCTTGTCGAGCGGCACGACCGGGAAGTCGGCGTGATACCGCGACCCGAGGAGCCCGCTTTCTTCGCCCGCGTGCCAGACGAAGAGCAGTGACCGCTTCGGTTTCGGTCCAGTCGCAAACGCTTTTGCGAGCGCCATCAGCGCCACCGTCCCGGATCCATCGTCGTCTGCGCCATTACTGATGACGTCGCCGGGATCGGGCGTGGGTCGCACCTGGCCCGTGCATCCCCCTGGATCCGCGCCACCGCCCGCCGGTACTCCTCCCTCGCGATAACCGACGTGGTCGTAGTGCGCGCCGAAGGCGACGTAGGTGTCCTTGAGGTTCGGGTCACTGCCCTCGACGATGCCGACCACGTTGTTGGTGCGCCGGGTGCGAACGATCTGATAGTCGGCATCCACGTTGATCGTCACCTTCACGCCCTTGAGCGCAAAGCGTGGCAGGGGCTCGCGCTTGTCCGCCATTGCCTTCAGGTCCGCGTACTTCAGGTCCGACCCGCTGAAGAGGAATTCGAAGAAAGGAGTCCTGCGCCGACAGTTGCGGTGTGACGACCGCGTCGTATCGCTGGACGGTCGTGAAATCACCATTGTCGGCCGGCTGCTGGCCTCGACCGCCGGTCGGCGCCGCGGGTACTGCTGGAGTGCCGCCACGGCCGGTGAACGCGCTTCCCGGAGAAATCACCGCCGCAGCCCCCTTTTCGACCGCGGAACGGCCGCGCGCGATGAGCAGCCTGCCGGATCCTGCCGGTAGCGTCGCCGGACCCTGCGCGCCGAGATAGACGACAACCTTTCCCTTCGGAGAACCCTCGGCGTAATCATTCAAGTCGGCTGCGGGGATCTGCAGCCCGTATCCGGCAAAGATCACATCGCCTGCGTCGATCGTCTGCTTCGCTCCCATCTGGCGCGAGAAGGTGATCCCTTCGCCGTCCTTGAACGTCCGCGACTGGCCGTTGACGTCCACGGTGACGGATGCCTTGCTGTTGGTGCGGATGCCCTGCACCTTCACGGTCTGAAGATAACTGCCGTGCTCGCCGGCCGGCTTCACTCCCCACTCCTTCAGGTGGCCGGCGATATAACCCGCCGCGAGGCCAAGGCCCTCGGTATAGGTCGCGCGCCCCTGGAGCTCGTCGGACGCGATGTAGGTCAGCCACTCCTTCAAGTTCGCTTCCGTGATCGAGCTGACACCGCCGCGTGACGGCTGCTCGGCCATCACGCCGGGGGCGACAATGGCGATGAAAAGGGCGGGGATCAGATATCGGCGGTGCATGCCGCAGTATATTCGCGGTTCGCGGTTCGCGGTTCGCGGGTCGCGGAGCGCGGGTCGCGGCGCAGTTCGCGGAGCGCGGGGCGTCGAGCACGGGTCGTCGATCACGGGTCGCAGGCCCCGGGGAGGTCGTCCAGTCTGCCCCGATATTCTCCAACTCACCCCAATCAGCTGCGCCGGACGCTGCCCTGTAGCGGACGATCCCTCTCCTTGGGGGTGATTGATGCGCAAGTTACGGATCGGTGGCGTGTGGTTGTTGCAAGCGTTGATGGCACTGGCGATGACCGGTTCGGGTATCCAGAAGTTCACGAGTCCTGCCTGGGAGCGCATGTTCCGAGTGTGGGGCTACCCGGATCACTTTTACCTGGTGATTGGCGGTATTGAGGCCGTATGCGGACTGGCACTCCTGGTGCCGAAGCTCGCCACTCCCGCGGCACTGACGCTGATGGTGGTCATGGTCGGAGCCGCCATTACACGACTGACACACGGAGGGAGCGGCGTTGGCGAGCTGGTGTTCTTCAGCGTCCTCGGGATCGTCGCCTTCGCGCGTCGCGCGTACTGGACGCGACGGGCGGGAGCGGCGTCGACCGAGGCACCTGCCGTCCGTTAACCATCACCGGCGGACCATTGGGGCCCCACGGACCCAGTAAGATCCTGCATGCGCCGAAGCCTGCTATGGCTGGCCGTTCTTGCCGGCTGGACGCTGCTCGCCGTGGTTTTCGCGGTCAGCAGTTCGCTCACCTACGCGATCACGTATCAGCCTCCGCGGTGGGGCCTCACGCTCTCGATGGCGTTGACGGAGTGGTACGTATGGGCGGCCCTGACGCCGCTGGTCGCATGGCTCGCGAGACGTCTGCTGCTCACCCGCAGCGCCTGGGTGCGCCGTGCGCTGATCCTGGCGGCTGTCGGCCTGCCGGTGGCGATTCTCAAGGTGTCACTCACGCGCATGGCGCGGAACGCGATGGGGGTCCACCAGTACTTCCTCTTGAGCAACCTCACCACACACTATCTGATTTACTGGGGCATCATCGCGGTGGTTCACGTCCACGCGTACTACCGCGGCGAGCGCGAACGCGAGCTGCGTGCGCTGCATGCCGAGGCGCGGCTCGCCGATGCGCGGCTGCAACTTCTCAGCATGCAGCTCCATCCCCACTTTCTTTTCAATACCCTCAATGCGATCGCGGAGCTGGTCCACGAGAGTCCGGCGACTGCCGAAAGAATGATTACCGGATTGAGCCAACTCCTTCGCGAGACGCTCGACTCCGGTGGTGTTGATCTGGTCCGGCTCGACCGTGAGCTCGAGCTGACGTCGAAGTATCTGGACATCCAGCACGCGCGATTCGGCGATCGCCTGAGCGCCCGTGTCGAGCGCCCTGACGACATCACTGCGGCATTGGTGCCGATCTTCATTCTTCAGCCGCTCGTCGAGAACTCGATCAAGCACGGAATCGGGGCTCACCGGTTTGCCGGCAGCATCATCATCCGCGCCCGGCGTGACGCGGACCGCCTGATCATAGAAGTCGAAGACGATGGACCGGGAATCGATCCGGCAGCCATTCGGGACGGGATCGGCCTCAGCAACATACGCGAGCGTCTCAAGGCCGTGTACGGCGACACCCATGTGTTCGACATCGCCAGCCGGCCGGCCGGAGGCACCCGCGTGCAGATTGTGGTCCCGTTTCAGACCGACGCGGCGAGGACGTGAATGAGCGACCCGCTCCGCGTCCTGATCGTCGACGATGAACCGGTCGCACGGAGACGGCTGCGACGGCTGCTGCGCGCGATCGCGGAGGTCGTCGTCGCCGGTGAATGCGGCGACGGGGCGACGGCCCTCGACATGATCCGCGAGCTCTCACCGGATATCGTCCTTCTCGATGTGCAGATGCCGGAGCTGGACGGGTTCGCATTACTTCAGGCGATGTCTCCGGAGGAAATTCCGGTCGTCATCTTCGTGACCGCGTACGACCAATATGCCCTGCGCGCGTTCGAGGTACACGCGCTCGACTACGTTTTGAAGCCCGTCGAGGCCGAACGCCTGGCGACCGCCATCTCCCGCGCCAGAGTGCGCGTGGAAGAGAGACAGGGCGTGCGAGTGGACGATCGCGTACTGGCGCTCCTCGAGGCTCTCGCCCCCGGACGAAAGCATCTGACGAGGATCCCGGTGCGCACCGAGGGGAGAGTTCATGTGCTCGATCTCGCGGATGTCGACTGGATCGGCGCGGCTGACAACTACGTCACGCTTCATGCCGGTTCGCGCGAGTACTTAGTGCGCGACACGATGGGCCGTCTCGAGCGGGAGCTGGATCCCGACCGGTTCGTCCGCGTCCATCGCTCGTCAATCGTGCAGATCGACCGCGTCCGCGAACTGCTGCCGGACTTCCACGGCGACTTCACGCTGGTGCTGAAGAACGGAACGACGTTGACGCTGAGCCGTGGCTATCGTCCGAAGCTCGAAGCGGTGCTGGGGCGCGCGCTGTGAGCTGCGCGGGCAGTCCGGCACTAAACTTCTGCAGTGCCCGAACTCCCCGACATCGTCATCTATCTGGAGGCACTGACGCCGCGAGTTGTCGGTCAGCCGCTGGAGCGGATTCGGATCGGGAATCCCTTCATCATCCGGACGATCGAGCCCTCACCAGAAAGCTTCCAGGGGAAGCGCGTGACGGCACTGCGGCGCATGGGCAAGCGCGTCGTCTTCGTGTTCGACGACGACTTGTATATCGTCGTCCACCTCATGATCGCGGGACGGTTTCGGTGGCGCGATCCGGGCGCGGCGATTCCCGGGAAAGTCGGGATGGCGGCGTTCGACTTTCCCTCCGGGACGCTGCTGCTTACCGAAGCGGGCGCGAAGCGGCAAGCGTCGATTCATCTCGTCCGCGATGCTGCCGGCCTGACGGAGTTCGAGCGCGGCGGACTCGAGGTCCTGGAGGCGGACCTTGCCGCCTTCGCCGGACGGCTCACGGCTGAGAATCACACGCTGAAGCGCGCGCTCACGGATCCGCAGATTTTCAGCGGGATCGGCAACGCCTACTCCGACGAGATCCTGCACGCGGCGAGGCTCTCACCGATGAAGCAGACGCGAACGCTGACCGACGCCGAGATCGCACGGCTGTTCGACGCCACGCAGCGGACGCTGGAAGCCTGGATTGCGCGGACGCGCGACGAAGTCGGTGCGGGATTCCCCGAGAAGGTCACTGCCTTTCGCGAGGGCATGGCGGCACACGGCCGCTTCGGCAAGCCGTGCCCCGCCTGCGGTGCGCCAATCCAGCGGATCGTCTACGCCCACAACGAGTGCAACTACTGCGCGACGTGCCAGACCGAGGGTCGCCTGCTGTCGGATCGGGCCCTCTCGCGGCTCCTCAAGCAGGACTGGCCAAAAACACTGGAGGAAATGGAACGACGGAAGAGCGACCGCTGACACGTTTTCTTCACACTTCTTCAGCCCCCTGTCACGACACAGAATCCCCTGATTTCCTATCGTGCTCCTGTTACCAGACAGCCCTAAAGGGCTGGACTCGAGGAGACGAACGCCCTAAAGGGCTGGCCTGCTGTTTACGAAAACAGCCCTAAAGGGCTGGACTACGACTACGACAGCCCTGAAGGGCTGGACGACCTTCGATGGGCAGCCCTAAAGGGCTGGACTACGATGACAGGAGAACGCAATGGGACGCAGCGAGGGGGCACCTTTTCCGGCCGACCTGACTCACCTCCGCGCGACGAATGCGGCCGGGCTGCGGGTGATCGCGATCGCCTCGGCGGGCACGGTGCTCGGCCTGGTGCTGTCGTTCGCCGGCGGATGGGTCCTGTGGCTGTGCGGTCAGGCCCTCCTTGCCGTCATGCTCGTCCAGTGGTTCGTGATCCTGCACGAATGCGGGCATGAAACGCTGTTTCGCACCCGCCGATGGCATGCGGCAGCAGGACGGGTCGCCGCCGCTTTCTCGCTGATCCCATACCACGCCTGGACGCGCGTCCACGGACGACATCACAAGTGGACGGGCTGGCAGGACCTCGATCCGACGACCGAATCGCTGGTGCCGCGTCCGCTCGGGCGCGCCGAGCGGACGCTGGTCAATACCTGCTGGCGGCTCTGGATCCCGCTGTTCTCCATCATCTACCGCGTGAGCAACTACTGGCACCTCGCGCGGCTGCTGCGCATGTTTCCGAAACCGTCCGACCGGCGCGCGCTTGTCCGGGACGTGCTGACCCTCGTCGCGTTGTATGCCGTCGTCACGGCGCTCCTCGGGCCGGCAGCCATGCTTCGCGCCTGCGGCCTTGCGCTGCTGCTCAGCCTCGCGATGGAGGATCTGCTCCTTCTGAGTCAGCACACCCACGTGCCTCAGAACGTCAGTCACGGAGCGGCGGTCAAGCCGTTCCCCGCGATCGAGCAGGAACCATTTACCCGCTCGCTCCGGCTGCCGCGCGCTGGCGTCCGCCTTCGTTCTTCATTTCGACGCGCACGAGCTGCATCACATGTATCCATTCGTGCCCGGCTACCACCTGCGCCGGATTCCGTACTCGCCTGAAAACGAGATCGGCTGGTGGCAGTGGATCTCGCGGGCGAAGCGCATCCCCGGCGACGTCCTGCTGTTCCAGAATCGATTGGAAACCGGCTTTGACGTCTAGCACCGCCATGCCGCTCGATGCGACTGCCTGCGGCGCGTTCATCCTGCTGGCGTTCACCCTCGCCGGCGTTGCGCAGACGGCGTGGTTCGCGTCTCCGATGTCGAGGGCGTTCGCGCTGCCGCTCGACGGCGGGCTGCGCTTTCGCCGGCGGAGGCTCTTCGGCGCGAACAAGACCATCCGCGGGTTCGTGGTGATGGTGCCAGCCGCGGCCGCCTCGTTCGCGCTGCTGGCTGCGATCACGCCCGCGTCAGCCGGCTTGTGGGACCTCTCGACTGGATGGTTCGCGGCGCTAGGTGCGGCGGCAGGCTTCGGATTCATGGCCGGCGAGCTGCCGAACTCGTTCGTCAAGCGGCAGCTCGATATCGTCCCCGGGGCTGCGCCGTTCAAGCGCGTTTCATCCGCGATTCAGTTCCTGGCCGACCGTCTGGACTCAGGGATCGGGATGCTGCTTGCCATGACTGTCCTCGTGCCGATGCCGTGGCAGACGTGGGCGGTCGTTCTGATTGTCGGACCCGCCATCCACTGGGTCTTCAGCGTGGTGATGTTCCAACTCGGATTGAAGGCGCGCCCGGCATGAACGTCCTCACTTCCCTTGTGCCGCTCTCCGAAGCGACAGAGCTCACCGGCTGCGGTGGCAAGGCGGCGAACCTTGCCCGGCTCATGGCGGCGGGAGCGCGGGTGCCCGACGGGATTGTCATCCCGAACGAGGTGCTCGTCGCCGGCGCGATCGAGTTCGAAGAGCTGATGCCGCTTCTCTCTGCGCCCGTAATCGTCCGCAGCTCGGCGATCGGCGAAGACTCGGCCGATGCCTCATTCGCCGGGCAGCTCGATTCCGTTGCCGACGTGACCACCGAGCCGTTGCTCCGCTCAGCGATCGAACGAGTGTGGGCCTCGCGAGCAGTCACCGCGTGTCCTCGCCTATCAGAAGGCGCGTGGCAAGGCACTCGACGGGATGGGGATCATCGTTCAGCGGCAGGTGGAGGCGGTGCTGTCGGGTGTCCTCTTCACGGTGTCGCCGACCGACCCGCAGCAGATGCTCGTCGAGTACTGCGGAGGGATGGGAGAAGCGCTCGTCTCGGGCGCGGTGAATCCGGGTCGGGTTGCGATTGACAGGCCGGCTGACAGGCCGGCTGAAGCCGGCCGGCTGACAGCGACGGCCTCTACGATGGGTGCGCCTGGCGGCGCCGGACGATGTGCCGGTTGCGGAGGCGGTCCTGCTGAACGACGTCAAGATCGCCGAGCTTGCGGCTCTCGCACTCGACATCGAAGCGGCGTTCGGCTGCCCGCAGGACATCGAGTGGACGATCGACGCCGCTGGAAAGCTGTGGATCGTCCAGTCTCGCCCGATTACGACCCACGGATCCAATGCCGCCCGGACCCAGGGGCCCACGGACCCACGCACCTGCTTCTGGTCCAACGCCAACGTCAACGAGAACTTCCCGCAGCCGATTTCGCCGCTCCTCTATTCGATCGCGCGCGCCGGCTACTACCACTACTTCCGCAATCTGGGCAGCGCCTTCGGCATTTCTGAGCGCCGCCTGCGCCTGATGGAGCCGGCGTTGCGCCAGATCATCGGCGTCCACGGCGCGCGGATGTACTACAACCTGACGAGCATCCACTCGGTGCTCCGGTCAGCGCCGTTCGGAGACCTGCTCGCCGCATCGTTCAACCAGTTCGTCGGGGCCGAGGAGACCACGACCCCACGCGCTGGTGCGGCCTACCGGGTGCGCCAGGCCTTCGAGCTCGCGTGGATCGCGGCAAAGACCACCTGGCAATACCTTTTCCTGACGAGCCGCGTGCGACAGTTCGAACAGACAGTCGATGACTACGCGGCCGAGACTCGTCCCGAGCGACTGAAGCAGAAGACCCAATCCGAGCTTCTGGACGATTTCCGCGGCTTCATCGACATACGATGCCATCGCTGGAAGAACGCGTCACTCGCTGACGCGGCGTCCATGGTGTGTTACGCAGCGCTTCAGCGGCTGCTGACGCATTCGTTCCCCGGCCGCGACCAGCAGTCACTCCACAACTCCCTTCTCAAAGCGCTGCCTGACCTGGTGAGCGGCGTTCCTGCCGTGCGGCTGTGGGAGCTGTCGCGGATGATCCGCCGCGACGAGGCGCTGACTGCACTGATTCGGAATCAACGACCCGATGAGGTGCTCGCCGCGCTCTCCACCGACGAGCAGATTCGCCACCTTCCGCGGGGCACTCGAGGACTATCTGGAGCACTGGGGGTTTCGCTGCTCCGCGGAACTGATGCTCACCGTCCCAAGCTTCCAGGAAGAGCCCGCGCCCGTCATCGAGCTGCTCAAGGCATATGCGGCACTGGACGGCGACTCGCCTGTCGACTTATTGAAGCGACAGAAGTCCGAGCGCCTCGAGCAGACCCACGCAGTGCTGGCTGCGCTCGGCTGGAGGCAAAGGCTGATCGTCGCGACGATCCTTCGCTGGACACAGCGGTCGATTCAGTTGCGGGAACGCGCTCGGTTGAAGCAGGCGCTCTTGTACAGCCGGCTGCGCCGCGTCGCTCTCGAGATCGGCGAGCGGCTCGCCGCCACGGGGCGCGTAACACACCGCGATGATGTCTTCTATTTGACCGCGGAAGAGCTCGAACTGCTCGCTGCCGGTGGCGCGATGTTTCCGGACCATCTGGCGCGAATCATCGACATCACCAAGGCCGCTCACGCCGAACTGAGTAAGACCACGCCGCCTGACTCGATGGCGATTCCGGTCGGCGAATACTTCCGGCCCGAAGCGCATCCCGGTGCGAGGGGGATCGAACAACCAGAAGCGCAGCTCGCCGGCGTCGGAGCATGCGGAGGAAGAACGACGGCGAACGCCGCGATCCTGCTCGACGTCACCGAGTCGCACCGGCTTGCCAAAGGGGACGTCCTGGTGACGCGCCAGACCGATCCTGGCTGGGCGCCAATCTTTCCGCTCATATCGGGTCTGGTCATCGAGAGAGGCGGAATGCTTTCCCACGGCGCGATCATCGCGCGCGAGTTCGGCATCCCCTCTGTCGTCGGGGTGAAGGACGCCACCCGCCTCATTCCCCATGGCGCGCGTGTCGTCGTCGACGGCAACCAGGGGATCGTCCATGTGGAGGCGCGGTGATGGTCGTGAGCTACCTCCGCGAACGCTTCCGGCTCCGCCTCTTCCTGCCGTTGGCGCTGCTGATTGCCGCGGCCGTCATCGTGCCACCGGCGTCCTGGACGTCGTTCGCCATCGACTTCGCGGTCGCGCTGCTGTTGCTGGCGCAGTTCCGAATGTGGGACGACCTGGCCGACCGCGGCCGCGATCGTGTCGAGCACCCGGGCCGGGTGCTCGTGCGTGACGGCGAAGGGACGCAGATCGTGGCCTTGTGCGGTGCTCTCGCCGTGCTGAATATCTGCCTCGCGATATGGCGGGACCCGAGTGGAATCGCCGTCGGCGTGCTTGCCGTTCTGACCGCCGCTCTGGGGGTCTGGTACCTGGCCCGAACCCGCCGCAGCGTCGCAGGGGAGCAGCTGCTCCTCGCAAAGTACCCGGCGATGGTGGGGATCGTGGCGGGCTCGCGCGTGCTCGAAGCGCCCGTTCAGATTCTCTCTGTCGCGATGGTGCTCTATCTCATCGTGTGCGTCTACGAGGCATGGCACGACCCCGCCAGTCCGCTTGCCCGGCTTGTTGGAGGACATTCATGAACGTCATCGACGCGGTCGTCGATCGGGACTCGTACGCCGGCCTGGAGGCCGCCTCAGGTCAGTCGGTTCGACGGCCGGCCGACTTCTTCGAACGGGTCTCCTGCTACTTGTGTGGAGCGACTGAGACACGCCCGTTCGTAACCGCCCAGGACGATCTCGGGGGCACGCCCGGGGAGTTTCAGTTCGTGCGCTGCACGCGATGCGATCTCGCTTATCAGAATCCACGCGTGTCGCTGCGACACATCGCTGGGTACTACGACGACACCTACATCGCGCATCGCAAGAAGCGCAATTGGGGATTGCTGACGCCGCTCTTCGAGCGCGCGATGAACAAGCTCGATGCCGCCAAGGATCGGATCGTTTCCCGCTACGTGTCGCTGGGACCTTCGAGTCAGGTCCTCGACGTCGGGTGTGCGGTGGGCACCTTCCTCGAGCGGCTGCGCCGCACGACGGGTGCACACGTGTGCGGAGTGGATTTCAAGGACCTCAGCGCTGCCTCCTCACTGGCGCAAGTCGAGTTTCACTGCGGCCTCTTCTACGAGGCGGATCTCGCGCCGGACCGGTTCGACCTGGTAACGATGTGGCACTTCCTGGAGCATGACTACGATCCGCTGCGCAGTCTCGAGACGGCGCGGCGCGTGTTGAAACCAGAGGGTCGGCTCGTGATTGAAGTGCCGCGCCTCGACAGCCGGACGTTCCGCTGGTTCGGCAATCGCTGGCCGGGTCTGCAGGCGCCGCAACACACCGTGCTTTTCGACCGCGACACATTGCTGCGCGCCGTGCGCAAGTCCGGCCTCGAGGTAGTCGACTACCTGCCGTACGGCGCCTTCCCCGCGTACTTCTACCTGTTCACGGGCGCCGCATTCCGCCTGCTCAAAGGGCGTGGCCTGAACCTGGACAAGGCGATCTTCCCCTACTTCGTTGGACAGATCCTGCTACTGCCGCTGCTGCTGTTCGAAAGACGACTGAACCTGGCAATGCAGACGGTGATCTGCAGGAGGGCGCAGTGAAGGCGATCGCACTGGGCGTCATCAGCCTCGCTGCTGATGACGCTGACGGCCGTCGCGCATGTTGCCGCTCGGCGTCGTGACGCTCTTCCGCGCGCGGCGGCTGTACGCGCGCATCGCCACCCTGCTCGCCCGCTGCATTCTGCGCCTGCTACGGCGTCCGCATGCGGGTTCATCAGCAGCGCTGCCGCTCCCAGGCGGCGAAGACACACGGCATTTCCGCGCACCCAGACCGTCTACGTGTCGAACCACACGTCCACGCTGGACCTCTTCATCCTCGTTGCCCTGGGTCTGCCGAACACCCGCTTCTTCCTGAGTGGCTTCCTGCGCAAGTGGATCCCGCTCGGCTTCATCGCGTCGATGATGGGCACGTTCTTCACCGTCCCGCAGGATCGGCCGGACGAACGCAGACGCATCTTCACCAGGGCAGGCGAGGTCTTGCGGCGGACGGGCGAATCGGTCTACCTGAGCCCCGAAGGGGGCCGGATCACGACCGGGGACATCGGGCACTTCAACAAGGGTGCATTCCACCTCGCGACCGTTCTGCGCGCGCCAATCGTGCCGATGTATTTCCACATCCCGACCGATGTCGATCCCGGTCTCGGATATCGGGCAGGCCGCGGCATCGTGGACGTCTACGTGCTGCCCGCCGATCCACACCACCGACTGGAAAGAGACCGACGTCGTCGAGAACAAGGAAAAAGTTCGTGCGCTTTTTGTGCGGACACACCAGGAGCTGCGATGCGCGTGACTACACACGGTCCGGTATCGATGATCGAGCTGCTGCGCGACCGGGCGGCGGCACAGGGGGGCGATACCGCGTTCACGTTCCTCGAAGCTGGGGAGCGCGAACACGCCTCATTGACGTGGGCCCGGATAGATGCCCGCAGCCGAGCGATCGGGGCGGTTCTCGCCTCGCACAGTGAGCCGGGTGCGCGAGTGCTGATCCTGCTGCCCCCGTCAGTGGATTTCGTTCCGGCGTTTTTCGGGGTCCTCTACGCGGGGGCGATCGCGATCCCGACCTACCCGCCGTCCTCGGCGCGCGCTGACCGGTCGAGCACGCGTCTGCGAGGCATGATCGCGGACGCCGGGGTCACGCTCGTCCTGTCGTCAACGGCTGTTCACGAGCGCGCGCCTCTGCTCCAGGCGCTCGTGCCTGAACTGTCGGGGCTTCGCTGGGTCAACGTCGAAGAGGTGCCAGACGAAGCGGCGGACAGTTGGCGTCCGCCGTCCGCAGGCGCCGACAGCGTGGCGCTGCTGCAGTACACGTCAGGTTCCACTGCGATACCCCGCGGAGTCGTCGTCACACACGCGAACCTGCTGGATAACCTCGCCCGCGGCGCGGCTCTCGGGAGGTACGACTCGACGAGCGCCGGGGTGTCGTGGCTTCCCGTGAATCACGATATGGGGCTCATCAACGGGGTGCTGCAGCCCGTATTCAGCGGCTATCCCTCGTACCTGATGTCGCCGGCGGCGTTCCTCCAGAGACCCGCGCGCTGGCTGCAGGCGATCTCGCGTTACGGGGCCACCCACAGCGGCGGACCCAACTTCGCCTATGACCTGTGCACGCGGCGCGTCAGTGACGAAGATCGCTCGGCGCTCGACCTGCGGACCTGGCGCCTGGCGTACAACGGCTCCGAGCCGGTCCGCCGATCGACCCTCGAACACTTTCATCGCACCTTCGCTCCGTGCGGCTTCCGCTGGGAAGCCCTGCGACCTTCTTACGGTCTCGCCGAATCGACCTTGCTGGTTTCGAGCGGTCCAGAGGATGGGCCGGTCTTCGTCGATACGCCGGACGGGCGTTCCCTCGTCAGCTCCGGTGTCATCGATGACGGGCACGCGATCCGCATCGTCGATCCCGAATCTCGCGTCGTCGTGGCGGACGGCGACATCGGCGAAATCTGGGTGAACAGCCCGAGCGTTGCCTCTGGCTACTGGCACAAGCCCGAGGACACGGCGCAGGTCTTCGGCGCGGTGATCTCGGACTCCGGCGACGGTCCCTACCTGCGCACCGGCGATCTTGGATGCATCGTCGATGGCAGGCTGTTCGTCACCGGGCGGATCAAGGACGTCCTCATAGTCCGCGGCGTGAAGCATTATCCCCAGGACCTCGAGGCGACCGCGGAGCAAGCGCATCCAGCCGTTCGTCCGGGCTGCTGCGCGGCTTTTGCCGTCGATCGCGACGGAGAGGAATGCATTGCGCTGGTCGCCGAGACCGATCCCGCCCGGTCGGAATCCGACGGCGACCTCCAGCAGGCCATCGCGTCGGTCAGGCGTTCCGTCGCCGAGCGGCACCAGGTGTCTCCGTGCGCCGTCGCGCTCGTGCCGCCGGGAAGCCTGCCGAAGACTACCAGCGGAAAGCTCCAACGCTTCCTCTGCCGCGCGGCGTTTCGTGCGGGTGAGTTCCAGCTGCTCGCCTTCTGGAGTGATCCCTCCCGAACTGGGGTACCCACGTCATGACCGAACAACTCGAATCCACGATCACCGCCGTGGCCGCACGGTGCCTTCGGTCCGACGTGCAAATCGACCCGGCAACGCCGTTCGACCTTCTCGGGCTCGACTCGCTTGCGACGATCGAACTTGCCGCGGCGCTGGAGGCGGAGCTCGGTTGCGATCTGCCGGCGGACGTGCTCGCCGATTGCGCGGACGCCAGGACGCTGGCGGCGCGTCTGATGCGCGAGGGAATCGCGTACCCGCGCGCACGAAGATCCCTTCGATCAGATGTTCGCCGACGCCGTCCTGCCGGCGGACGTTCGTACGTCCAAACGGAGCGCACGAACGACGGATCTCCGTTCCGCGCGAAAGATCCTGCTCACCGGTGGGACGGGATTTCTCGGTCAGGCGCTGATTCAGGAACTTCTCGAGACGACGTCGGCGACCCTGGTGTGTCTGGTGAGGCCGCAAGTCAGGCCGGCTAAAGCCGGCCTCTACGCACTCCGGTAGGGGCCGGCTTCAGCCGGCCCATCACGCCGGTCTCGGTAGGGGCCGGCTTCAGCCGGCCCAACAACCTCGAATCGAGTTGCTCGAGGGAGATCTCAGCCACTCCCGCCTCGGCCTGAGCGACGCACGATTCGAACAGCTCGCGAGCGAAGTCGACGCGGTCCTTCACTGCGGGGCGGCGGTGAACTGGGTGTTCACATACAGCGCCTTGAGGAGCGCAAACGTCCTGGGGACTCTGGAGCTTCTGCGGCTGGCGTGCCGGCGTGGAATTCCCTTCCATTTCATATCGAGTCTGTCGGTGTGTTACTCGACGGAAGGCCCGCGTGTCGTGGACGAGACGCTCGACAGTCTGCCCGCACTGCGCGGTGTGCATCTCGGATACGCGCAAACGAAGATCGTGGCGGAGGCGCTGGTGAGGCAGGCGGGTGGCCGTGGGCTTCCGGTGCGCATCTATCGGCCGGCGCTGATCTCCGGACACAGCGTTGATGGAGCGTTCAACCGCGACGACCTGATCTCGGCGCTGGTGCGCGGATGCGTGGCGATGGGGACCGCACCGGACCTGGACTGGAATCTGGATTGCGAGCCGGTAGACCGCGTGGCCGCCGCCATTCTCCGCCTGTCACGCGCGCGCGGACCTGTGTTTCATCTCGGCCACGATCGCCCACGCCACTGGCGTGAATGCGTGCTGTGGATGAGGATGTACGGGTACGACGTCCGGCTGGTGTCGTACCACGAGTGGCTGCGTCAGCTCGAGCGCGAGACACGGCCGTTGAGCACCACGAGCGCCGCGCATCCGCTTCGTCCGCTCCGCTCGTTCTTCCTCGAACGTCCCGCCGGCACAGGAGGGCTGACACTGACCCGAGTTGTACGAGGAACGGAGGCGTGTGCACGCAACCGGCGCCGCGACACGAGCGCTCCTCCGCCGGACGGGACACCTCGCCGTCGCACTCGACGCACCGTTACTCGAGAAGTATTTTGCGGCGTTCCGCGCCGCCGGGGACCTGCCTGACCCACCGCATGCAAGAGCGACTGTTGAACGCGCCGTCGAGCCGCTCACCCTTG
The DNA here is from genome assembly GCA_963810305.1 of uncultured Acidobacteriota bacterium. Lineage (GTDB taxonomy): Bacteria > Acidobacteriota > Vicinamibacteria > Vicinamibacterales > 2-12-FULL-66-21 > JACDCA01. The sequence continues at coordinate 217,372 of CAWEMY010000011.1, read as the reverse complement.
ACCGCGCCTTCTTCTCCCGCCTTCTGCGTACGCCGATCTCGAAAGTGGAGATCCTCGGCGCGGGTTCAGACCACAGCATCATCAGCGAGCTCACGGCGTGGCGATCTGGAAGAACGACCGGGCTCTTCCGCGTACGGCTGACCGACGGCGAGGGGCGCCGCCGGGATGTGATGACGAAGGTGAAGGCCCGCGACACAGACGTCATCGCGGTCGGAGAAGCGCTCGCTGAGCTGGTGGATCCAACCCTCGGCCGGCAATATCGCCGGTTCAGCGACCGAATTGGATTCGCTGCATCACATGAGCGGGAAATCGAGATCTACCGTCAACAGGATCCGCGCTTCCGTAGACACTCGCCTGCCCTGCTCGGATCCATCGCCGACGAAGGAACGCACACCTGGATCGCGGCTCTGGAATACGTCGACGATGTCGTCGCGGCGGACGTCTCGGCGCATCCGACATGGCGACCGTCGCAAATAGCGAAAGCGGTCGATGGACTCGCGGAGCTTCACGCCATCTGGATCGGCCGTGAGGCGGAGTTGCGCGCCAGGCCGTGGATCGGATCTGTTCCGTCAACCAGCGGCATGGCGGAGATGTCGCCTCTCTGGAGCGCGCTCGCGGATCATGCCGCACCGCTGTTCTCCTCGTGGTCCGACACGGACATCATCGCCATACAGCGGCGCCTGCTGACGCGAGTTGAAGAGTGGTGGCCGGCGCTGGAGTGTGGCCCGCGCACGCTGATCCACAACGATTTCAATCCGCGCAACGTGTGCCTGCGCGGCAGCGATGCGACGCTTGTGCGCCTACGATTGGGAGCTTGCGACAATCGGAGCGCCGCAGCGTGACCTCGCGGAGTTTCTTTGCTTCGTTCTGCCGGCCGATACGACGCTGGAAGGGGTCGCTCCGTGGATCGATCGACATCGCACCGCGCTGGAGCGGCAGCACGGGGGCGTGATTGACCGAACGGTGTGGCTCGAGGGATTTCGCAGTGCTCTATACGATCTGCTGATCAATCGGCTGTCGATGTACGCGGTCGTCCATCGGGTACGTAGCCAGGCGTTCCTGCCGCGCGTCCTCCGAACCTGGCGAACGCTGTATCAGATGTTTCCGCTGGAGCGCGCCGCATGACGGCGTCCGCTTCTCCACTGCGTTGCTTTCATCCCGGCAACCTGCTGACCTATGCGTCATTGCTGGCAGCTCTCGGGGCAATCGCCTTCGCCGGCCAGCGGTCGCCCGGCCTCGCCGGCGCACTGATCGCTGTCGCCGTCATTCTCGATACCTTCGACGGCCGTTTCGCGCGGCTGTTCGCGCGCGATGAGGATCAGCGCGCCATCGGCGAGCAACTCGACAGCCTTGTCGATGCCGTTTCGTTCGGTGTCGCACCGGCCATGTGCATGCTGCTGTTGCGGTGGAGGCCGGCTTCCGCCTTCGCCCAGGCTTCGGCGGACAGGTCAGCCGGCCTGGAAGTTCTCTGGTGGATGTCGGTGTTCTTCTTCGTCGCGTGCGCCGTCAGCAGACTCGCGTTCTACAACGTTTCGCACCAGCAGACTGACGGATTCATTGGCCTGCCCGCGCCCGTCGCGGCACTGGTCTGGGCAACTGTTCTGCTGCTGAACCCAGGCACAGCCGCGTCCATCGCCGTCTTCACGACGACAGCGGTAGCGATGGTGCTGCCACTTCCGATCCCCCGCCCGTACGGTCTTTCTCTGGCTGCGTTCGTCTGCTGGCCGGTTCTCGTGATCGCCTTGCACGTAGCGTAGCGCGCGGGGCGCGGGGCGCAGGGCGCGGGGCGCGGGATGCGGGGTGCGCCAGGCGCACGTTCGCACCTGGCACGTTCGCACGTCCGCACGTGGCACATCGCACGTCGCACCTGGCACCCGGCACCGCACGTCGCACGTGCTAAACGCCGAACTGGCGAAGATGGTGATCGAGGTGCCGGTAGACCAGCACGCCCCACGCCCGTGGTGTCAGCCGCCCGAATGCGGGGTGTGGCACGAACGGCCCTGACCGTCCGCGTTTCACCAGCGCGGCAAGTTCCTCGCGGAGCGTTACCAGCTCTCCGTGCCACTCGGAAGGCGCTCGCGCCAGCAGCTCCGGCGCGGTCGGCACACCCTTCGGCCACGGCAGCCAGTAAATGATCAATTGCTTCAGCGGCGGAAACCGGATCGGCGCGTTCTTGGGTGCCGTCGGCAGGGCTCCGCTCACCATTCGCAGCGCGTCAGTGCAATGGCAGAGCATCTGCGGCGCGGTCATGCGGCCCCATTTGGGAGATGCACTCGCCTGCAGCCGATCGAGCCTGGTACACAGCTCCCGATAGTCGGCGTCGTTCCACGCGGTTTTCATCAGCCGGTACTCTAGCAGCAGCGGTCTGCTACGCTGCTTATAAGAGCATGCTTGTCGTTCTGCTCACGATCACGGCCCTTCTGGTCCCGGCGGCGCCGCGGTCTGGCCCCTTCGATCAGAACAAGAGCGCCGTCGATCAGTGGATTCAGCACAGTTACGAAGCGACCCAACGATATCGGTCCGGCGATCTCACCGGGGCCCTGAAGCTGCTTGGGTCGATGGCGAAAGACGAGCAGGAGAAGGCCGTCGGCGCCATTCGCGCCCAGATGGAAAGGATCGCGGCCGGCTGGCCGCCAAGACCGACAGATGTCGTCCCCTGGACACCGCGGCTCCTTCGCTCACTCGCCGCACTGCACATGGAAGCGGCACTCGTGGCGCGGAATTCCATGTATCCGGGGCTGCCGATGGATCGAGACGCGGTTAGTGTTGCAGACCACCATCTCGCCCTCGCGACCAATGCCTTTGGAGCCGCGGCTGCACTCACAGGCGAGCAAGATCCCTTTGCTGCGCAGTGGATCCTGGCGATCGGACTGCAGCGGATGGCGCAGGCCGAGTTCACGGATGCGTACCACATCCTCACGCCGCATTGTCACGAGAAGCAGACGTATGCCCCCTTGTTTGTCGCCTGCGGGACCCTCCATGAGACATTCGCTTCACTGGCGGGCGAGCCGCTGTTGCGGGTGTTCAGAACGCTCGGTCCGGAAGTAGGAGCCCGACGAATTGAACCGGGCGGCACGCTCTCGTGGACTGTCCGGCAGCTCAGTTCGGCGCGGTTCGCTCGCAAGCAGATGCTCGAGCGCGCGCGCGAGTACCTCGAACGGGCGCTGCGCCTCGATTCGTCGAACATTGAGGGGATCCTTCGGCTGGCTCAGGTTCGCATGCAGCAGAAGGATGACGGAGCGGCGGCTGAGCTCTTCGAAAAGCTGATCGCGCGCTCCCTCGACGCACGCGAGCGCTATCTCGCCAGGCTGTTTCTCGCCCGGATCCGCGACCGTCAGAATCGATTGGCTGACGCAGCTGCGCTGCTCGCCGAGACGGCGACACACCAAAGCTCGCTGATTGCCCGAGCCCACAACGCGCAGCGTCGCGGCGACGCACGCGAAGCGGCGGGTTACGTCGAACGCGCCGCGCTACTCGGCGTCGAGGATCCGTGGTGGGGATACCGCTACGGGCAGTACTGGCTGCCCGAGGAACTGCTCAAGGCGCTCAGGGAGGAGGCGCGGAAGTGACGCGGCTGGCCGTTCTCTCCCTCCTCGCGGCGCTCACCTGTCTCGAACCACAGGAGCAGTCGCCGGCCCGATTCCGCTCCACTGCGGACGCAGTTCGTGTCGATGTGCAGGTGCGGCAGGGAAGCCGTCCGGTCGTCGGTCTCACCGCCGCCGACTTCGAGCTGCGCGACAGCAAGGTGGTCCAGCAGATCGAGGCGGTTGCGGTCGAAGACGTACCCGTGACCCTGTTTCTCGCACTGGACGTCAGCAGCAGCGTCAAGGGGCGGATGCTTGACCAGTTGAAAACGGCGGCACGCGCCGCGGTGCAGGCACTTCGTGACGACGACAGCGCCGCGTTGCTGACGTTTTCGCAGAGGATCGACCGGCCGGCAACCATCACCCGTGATCGCCAGGGGATCATCGCCGCCATCGATCGAATGAGAGCCGAGGGATCGACAGCACTGCGCGACGCCGTGTTTGCCGCCACCGTGCTGCGCGAGCAGGCGCCCGGCCGCGTGATCCTGCTGGTATTCACCGATGGCTTGGACACGGTGAGCTGGCTCGACACGACCACGGTCATCGAAGCGGCGCTCCGCAGCGACATGGTGATCTACACCGTGTCGACGCACCCATCGCCTGATGATACTGAGCAGAGCCTTTACAAAGACGAGCCCGAGCTGTTCCCCGGCCACTTTCTCGGAGATCTCGCCGACCGGACAGGCGGGGAGCGACTGCAGGTCAAGGGAGGGGCCGAGCTGACAACCACGTTCGCCAAGATCGTCGCGGATTTCAAGAGTCGCTACCTCCTCACCTATTCGCCGAGGAAAGTACCGCCCGGGGGGTGGCATCCGCTCGAAGTGAAGCTGAAGAACCGCCGCGGAGATGTCACGGCGCGACGGGGCTACTGGCGATAGCGCTCACACTTTGACGCCGGGGTCGGTTTGATAGGCTGACCCCATCCGGCATAGCTCGTCGAGCGTGGTCGAGAACAACTCGTACAGGTGCTTCAGGCGTTCGATGTCCTTGATGACACCGGCGACGACGAACGTCAGTTCGTCGACCCCGTCCGGAAACGTCGGGCCGAACCATCCCTCATCGTCCTTGACCGAAAAGTTGATGTCCTTCTGGCCTTCAATCAGCTCGCGGATCTTCGGATTTGCGAACAGCTGCCGCAGCTTGCTTTCGTCGTTCCCTTTGATGATGAATTCGTTGTCGAACTCCTCGAGCCCTATTTCGACGTCCTGCATGCCAAGCCTCTTCCCGAGACCGGAAAAGAAGCCCCGGCGGTAGATCGTGAAGCGGAAGCCATCGGGGTTGACATACGGCGCCCGCATGCGGGTGAAGACGATGACGGTCTTGCCCGTCGAGACGGCATAGGTGTCGAGTGTGACGATCCACTGATGGTGCGTCGCTTCGATTTTGTCGGTCTTCCACGCGCCGCCTTCGATGAACCGCGCGTTGATCTCCTCGCTCAACTGCCGCCAGATCTCTTTCTTGCTCGGCCCAAACCATCGACGCAGCACACTCACCCCCTCTGTCACACTACGAGAACCCACGCGTTATACCAGAAAGAGTCCCACATGTTCGCCTCCCTCTTCGTCTACACCGGCGGCCTGGCGCTTCTGGTAGCTTTGGCACTCGTTGTCAAGCCGATCGCCCGGATACGCGTGACGCGGCGTCGGGCGCTCGGGCTCGCCGCCGTCGCGCTCCTGGCAGCGATGGGCGCCCTGATGGCGCCGACATTCGAATCGCGGACAACCGGCTCGACGCGCATCGATGAGTTCGCCCCCGTCTGGCAGTTCCATGAGGTGCACACGCTGCGGGTTGCCGCACCACCTGCGCGCGTGTTCGAAGCCATCATGAAGGTGCGCGCTGACGAGATCCGGTTGTTCCACACGCTGACCTGGATCCGCCGCGGCGGACGACCGGCGCCCACGAGCCTTCTCAACGCCGGATCTACTGAGTCGATCATCGACGTGGCCACACGAACCGGTTTCGTGCGCCTTGCCGATGACGCGCCTCAGGAGCTGGTCATCGGCACGGTGCTGGTCGCCCCGGCCGGCACCCGCGGGCGGCTGACGCCTGACGTCTTTCAGCGGATGCTGCCACCGGGATTCGCGCTGGCGACGATGAACTTCCGGGTGACACCCGACGGGCCGCACGCATCCGTCGTTTCAACCGAAACACGTGTGTTCGCGAACAGCCCAGAGGCCCGACGACGCTTCGCAGTCTATTGGCGGCTGATCTATCCCGGCAGCGCGATCATCAGGCGGATGTGGCTGGGCGCCATCGAGCGGCGCGCGCTCACGGGATGATTGACGCTCCGGCTTCCTCGAGCACCTCCCGCAGCAGGCTGCGATGGCAGTGCGCTTCCTCCTCGCAATAGCAACCCATCGAGAAACTCGACTGACGCGACAACGCGGCTAGTGTTTCGAGGAGATGTCGCGCCGCCGGCTCTCCCATCTCCTTCCGGTAGCGCTTCGCGAACTGTCGCCAGCGGTCCGGCGTCCAGGGCTGACCTCGCGCCCCTGAGAACAACGCCGCGGACGGCGCAAGCTCCGGCAGCCACACATCGAAGAAATCGCGTTTCGCGTATTCGGTCTTCTTCACCCCACGCGGCGGCCGGCGGACGGTTCCAAGCCGCGGGCCTTCGCCTGCGGCGCGCGGAGAGCCGAGCCGGACGATCCGGATAGACATTCTGGCGTAACCTTTCACAATGCCGGCGACCCGCACAACGGCGCAACCCGCAGAACAGCTCAAAGCGTTCCTGTCGAAATTCTCGCCCGGTGTTGCCGTCGACGCGCGAAGCGCGCTCACCCGTATGAGACGGCTCGTGCCGGGCGCCGTCGAAATGGTCTACGACAACTACAACGCGCTCGTCATCGGCTTCGGTCCGACTGAGCGCGCGTCGGAGGCAATCGTATCGCTCGCCGTGTTTCCACGCTGGGTGACACTGTGTTTCATCCAGAACGGCCCCGAGATCGCCGATCCCGCCAAGTTGCTGAAAGGAAGCGGCAACGTCGTCCGACACGTCCGCCTGGTGTCGGCGAAGGATCTCGACAAGCCCGAGATTCGCGCGCTGATCGCGCACGCGCTCCGTCTGGCCGACGTTCCGATCGATCCTGCCGGCCGGCGGCGGATGGTGATCAAGTCAATTTCAGCGAAACAGCGTCCGCGGCGGAGCGCTCAGCCAGGCAAGTAATTACAGCCCACGGAGCTGATCAAGAAAATCGTCCAGGGACTGGCCTACCAGAACGGCGAGGTCGTCTGCGCGACGTAGGCGACGCAGACGTACGCTCCCGGAAACGCCAGAAGAAACGCGTTGAGCCCCATCGTGACGGCGCATCCGAGATGAAGCGAGAAGCCGATCGCGAGGAGCCCCATCGCCAGCTCGGACGGCCCGATGAGAATCAACGGAAATGCGCATTCGAAGACGACCACGGAGCGCGTGAGCAGTGTGCCTATGGCCGGGTACGAGCGGAGGAGCGACGCCATCCACGGTTGCCCGTGAGATTCGGAGCTCATGATGAGAGGAATCGCGTCGCCCCGCATCCACGTTGGCGAGACGGCTTTCGCCACCCCGGCCGTGACGTAGCTCAGGATCGCCTGACCGGCGATGAACCACACCGCAACTCTGGTGGCGTTCTCATTCACGCCTGGGAGTACCGCAAGGCACGCCGCGAGCAGCGTGAGGACAGCCATCTGCTCGGCGCCGTCGCTCGCCATCACTCGCCGCCACCGCGAGAGGACGAGGCAGATCAGCACTGCTGTGCCGCTCAACCGGCCGACGGCCGGGTAGGGACCAGCCACTACTGCCGCCAAGCCGAATAGGATTCCGATCGCGAGCACGGCACGAACGGCTCCGTTGAACGACGACTGAGCTGCCCCTTTGCGACCGAAGACTTCCGCCATCGCTGGCGAGAAGGGGCCGCGCGGGCCGAACGCGCGTTCGAAGACGCTCAGTTGTTCGAGGAACCCAATCGTGAGCGCGGCAATCGACGCTCGAAACGCGATCGACAGCGCGAACTCGGCGCTAAGCAAAGACGTACTCGCGCGACAGGACGACGGCTTGAAGCGACCGCGCGGGACCATGTCCAACGGCTTGCAGCACGGTGAACTGCCGATGCGTCGTCGCCGGGCGCAAGGGCGGTTGCGCCATCACCCACGTCAGCAAGCCAACATAGGCCGTCGTGAGCTCGAGTGCCGCCGGATTGCGGATCTCTTTCGAAGCGCGGATGAGCCCGTTGAAGAGATCCTGGATCGCCTTTCGCTCGAAGCGTCCCGGGTTCCACACCCACCGCCAGGCCGTGGTATCGGGGATCTGGATTTCGGCCCACTCCGTCCACCCGTCCACATCCCGATCGCGGTAGACGAGATGTGTGCCGGCGTAGCCAGGATTGGGGGCGAAGAAGGCCCAGAAGGGAAGGAACGTCCAGGGATCGAACCGCGCGACCACGCTCGCCCACCAGCGCAGCGGCAACTGATTCAAGATGCTCGCAACGAAGACCACCGCCAGGATGACGGCAGTCAGCCACTCGTGCACAGGCGGCTTGATCCGCTGTTTGTGCCTATTGCTTGGCGCCTGCGTCGCGAAGGAGCTTGCCACGCGCCTCGATCAGCTGTGCAAGCGTCGGCTTGAACGTCAACCGCGACTCCAGCTCCACGAGCTGGCGCACGATCGCCTGATCCTGTTCGGGAAGGACCAGATGACCGTGTGTCGTCGTGCCAATGGCGCCGCAGCAGCAGATCTCGCTCTGAACCTTGACTTCGTCACTCAGCTTGAAGCCTCGCTCCTGCGCCAGCGTAATCACGCTATCGATCTGCTGAAGCTCGCCAAGGGTGAGTCGACGTCCAGTCGGCTTCATGATTCGCTCCTCGTTCTTGAGTGGGCGTTACGCGTCAGGTGACCTCAGCCTCTGGCTGTGGCAACCAGAGAATCCGAACAACGCGGCCAAAACCGGCATCGTTCACGCGATCTGGCGCTGTTGGCGCGCCACCGACGCAACCGGGCTCCGGTAAGGGCGTGGGGGCCGAGCGTAGGCCCGCAGGGTTGTTTTTGTCAACCTATTTTGTCGGACCATTTTGTCGGACTCGTCAAGGCCCACGCGTGCCATTTCCGTCGCAAAAAATCCTTTACATTCTGTGTCTCTGTGCCTCTGTGTTGTCCCGCTGTCACAGACCTTCGACGATGACAAGCTCGCCGTAGGACGTCGCCTGACGCAGGGCTTTCGCTGGAGCGTATTCGTCGGAGGCCCACCACTCCCTGGCGCGCTCAACGGAGGGGAACTCCAGCAGCACGAGACGCTTCGGCATCCAGTTTCCCTCCAGCACCTCGGTCTTCCCCCCGCGCGCGACAAAGCGTCCGCCGAATTTCGCGATGCTGACCGGGGACATCTTTATGTAGTCCTGGTACCGGACTGGATCTTTCACATCGATATTCGCAATCACATAGGCCGCCATTCGCCCTCCGTCAGCACGTCAGCACGTGGCACGTCGCACGTCAGCACGTCGCACGTCGCACGTAGCACGTGGCACGTCGCACGTCATGCCGTCGCCCTTAACACGTTCAAGAACGTCTCCCCCAAGTCTTCCGCCTTGCGAGCGCCGACGCCGTAGACGGTGCGAAGCTCCGCGAGCGTCTGCGGCTTGAGCCTCGCGAGCTCGCGCAGCGTCGTGTCGTGGAAGATGACGTACGGCGGGACCCCCCGCGCGCGCGCGATCTGCAGGCGGACGGCGCGCAGTTCCTCGAACAAGGCGCGGTCCACTCCCTCCCACGCTTCGGTCTCGACGCGCGACCGTTTCTGCTCGCGCTCGCGGACGACGCGGCGCTGCCGCGAGAGCGCGAGATCCCCGGCGGCACTCGAATCCTTTAAAAGCTGGACACCCGGCGCGGTCAATGCAATCACCGGAAACGCATCGTCGGTCTGCCGAAGAAATCCGGCGGCGACCAGCTGCTCGATGTAGCCGCGCACCTCGGCGGACGTTGCGTCCCGCAGCAGGCCGAACGTCGTGAGCTCGTTGTGGCGGCGCGAGAGGACCTGCTCGTTCTCACTCCCGCACAGCACGTTGGCGACATGCGACGCGCCGAATCGCTGGCCGACACGCGCGACGCAGGAGAGGATCTTTCGCGCCAGGACGGCCGCCTCGCCGACCGGTTCCAGCTCGCCGAGGCAGAAATCGCAGGCGCCGCAATCAGTTCGGCCATACCGTTCGCCGAAGTATTCGACCAGGTGGCGGTGGCGGCACCCGACGCTTGCCGCATAGCGCTCCATCTGCCGGAGCAGGCGGCGCACCCCGTCGGTCATCTCCCCGCTCTTCTCGAGCATGAGGCGCCACTTCATGAAGTCGGCCGACGAGTAGATGAGCGCGCATTCGGCTTCGAGGCCGTCGCGACCGGCGCGCCCCGACTCCTGCTGGTAGTGCTCGAGCGACTGCGGGGCACCGGCGTGCACTACGAACCGCACGTCGGAGCGGTCGATCCCCATCCCGAAGGCGACGGTGGCCACCATGACGTCGATCTCTTCTTCGAGAAATGCATCCTGGTTGCGGCTGCGCGTGCCATCGTCAAGGCCGGCATGGTACGGCAGCGCGCGCACGCCAACGCCTCCAAGCCAGGCAGATAGCGCCTCGACCTCGCGCCTGGAGGTGCAATAGATGATGCCCGCCTCCCCTTTGTGCCGACCGAGCATTTCCTGAAGCTGGCGTTTGAGATTCGCGCGCGGCAGGACGCGGTAGACGAGGTTCTGCCGATCGAACGATCCCACCAGCTCCAATGGCTCACGAAGCCCGAGCTGCATCGCAATGTCGCCCCGCACGCGTGCGGTCGCCGTTGCGGTATACGCGTGGAGACTGACCCCGGGAAATCGCAACCGGAGCTCACCAAGCTGGCGATATTCCGGGCGGAAGTCATGTCCCCACTGGCTGATGCAGTGCGCCTCGTCCACGGCGATGAAGCTGACGTTGCACCGTGACAGCCATGTCTGGAAGGATTGGCCGCCCTCGCCGGCGAGACGTTCGGGTGAAACGTAGAGCAGCCGATACCGCCCTTCGCGCAGACCAGCTGTGACCGACGTGCGCGCGTCGGCTGACTGCGAGCTGTTCAGCAGTGCCGCCGGCACGCCGTTGCCGGTCAGCGTGTCCACCTGGTCTTTCATGAGCGAGATCAATGGCGAGACGATCACGGCAAGGCCGTCGCGGACGAGTGCCGGCGCCTGGAAGCACAGCGACTTGCCACCACCTGTCGGAAGCACCACGATCGAATCGCGGCCGGCAAGGATCGCCTCCATCGCTTCGCGCTGCAGCGGACGAAAAGACCCGTAGCCCCAGTAACGTTCGAGCACGTCACTAAGCCGCGCGTCAACCGTTGTTTGCATGGAGACGTTCATGGTACTTCGTCCTAGACTGAAATGACGTGCTGAAAGAAACGGCGAAAGGCCTCTACTGCGAAGCCGGCGGGTTTCACATCGATCCGTGGGAGCCGGTGGACCGGGCGCTGTTGACGCACGCCCATGGGGATCACGCGCGTCCCGGGAGTGACGCCTATCTCTGCACGCCGCAAACAGTCCCACTCCTCCGGCGCCGCTTCGGACCCGAGGCGATCGTCGAGTCGCTGCCGTACGGAACGACGCTCGACGTCAGGGACGTCCGCGTGAGTTTCCATCCGGCGGGTCACGTGCTGGGGTCGGCGCAGATCCGGATCGAGGGATCAGAGGGCGTGTGGGTCGTCGCAGGTGACTACAAACGGGCGCCGGATCCCACGTGCGCGGAGTTCGAGCCGATCCGCTGCGATACCTTCGTCACCGAATCGACGTTCGGCCTCCCGATTTACCGCTGGGACGCGACATCGGTCGTCATGGCGGACGTTCTCGCCTGGTGGAACGGAAACCGCGAGGCAGACAGAACGTCCGTCATCTTCTGTTACACCATCGGCAAGGCGCAGCGGCTGCTTGCGGAACTGGCGCGGGTGTCAGATACACCCGTCTACGTGCATGGAATGCTCACGGGCATGATCGACGCCTATCGAGAAGCGGGCGTCGCTCTCCCGGACGTCCGCCAGGTCATCGAACGCGACGGAGGCCGGACGTCCCGAAAGGTGTCGCTCACAGGGCAACTCGTGCTCGCGCCGCTCTCCGCGCGCGGCACGCCATGGATGCGGAGGCTGGGCACGCATTCCGACGCGTTCGCGTCGGGGTTGATGAGGGTTCGCGGCGTCCGCCGGCAACGCGCGTACGACAAGGGCTTCGTCATCTCCGACCACGCGGACTGGCCGGCCATTTTGCAGACTGTCGCCGATACCGGCGCGCAGCGTGTCCTTGCGACTCACGGTTACGCGGAGCCCCTCGCACGCTATTTGAGATCCACCGGCCTGGACACCGGCGTCATTCGGACCGCCTGGGAAGGCGAGCCGTCCGGAGACTGATGCGGAAGTTTGCCAGGCTCTACGACGAGATCGACAGCACCACCTCGACCAACGCGAAGGTGGCGGCGATGGCCAGGTATTTCGCCGCCGCCCCACGCGCGGACGCTGCGTGGGCCGTGTTCTTTCTGACCGGCCGCCGCCTCAAACGGCTGGTCCCTCATGCCTCGATCGGCCAGTGGACCCTCGCCGCCACCGGGTTCGAGGAATGGATTCTGGGCGAGTGCTATTCGGTCGTCGGAGACGGCGCTGAAACGGCGGCGCTGATGCTCGATCAACTGCCGACCGTGCCCGAACCCCCGCTGCCGCTTGCGACATGGCTCGACGAGCGCATCCTCCCACTCCGTGATCTGGATCCCGAAGAGCAGCAGCGCCGGGTTTCTGAATGGTGGCGAACGCTCGACCGTCTCGAACGATTCATCCTGCTGAAACTCCTGACGGGAGAGTTCAGGGTCGGCGTGTCTCAGACACTGGTCGTCCGCGCCATCGCGGCCGCTGCCGGTCTCGAGACGCCGATCGTCGCCGCACGGCTCATGGGTGAATGGACCCCGACGCCGGACTGGTTCGAGAACGTCCTCTCCACCGAGCACACCGACGATGACAAGTCGAGACCGTATCCGTTTTGCCTGGCGGCGCCGCTCGAAGGGGATGTGCATGCGCTTGGCGACCTCGCAGACTGGCAGGTCGAATGGAAGTGGGACGGCATCCGCGCTCAGTTGATTCGCCGGGCGGAGACCGTTCATCTCTGGTCGCGTGGTGAGGAATTGATCACCCACCGCTTTCCGGAGATCGCCGCGGCGGCGACTCGCCTGCCGGACGGCACCGTGCTCGACGGTGAGGTGCTCGCGTTTCGTGATGACCGGCCGCTGCCGTTCTCCGCACTCCAGCAACGCATCGGACGCCAGAAACAGGTGGCGCAGATGTCACGTGCGGTGCCGGTTGTCTTCATGGCCTACGACATTCTCGAAAGCGGCGGCGACGACATCCGGCAGCGCACGCTGGCCGAGCGCCGCGGACTGCTGGAGCAGGCTATCGGCGGAGGTGAAGGAGTGTTGCGCATGTCCGCGGAGGTGCAAGCGGCATCCTGGGACATCCTCGCAGCGCTGCGGACGAACTCGAGGGCGCTCGGCGTCGAAGGGATGATGATCAAGCGGCGGACGTCACGGTACGGCGTAGGTCGGAAGCGCGGCGAGTGGTGGAAGTGGAAGATCGACCCCTACTCGATCGACGCCGTGCTCATCTACGCACAGCCCGGCAGCGGCAAGCGCGCCAGCCTGTTGACCGACTACACGTTCGGCGTCTGGCATGAGGGAGCGCTCGTGCCGATAGCAAAGGCGTACTCCGGGCTCTCAAATGAGGAAATCAGTGAGATGGATCGCTGGCTCCGCCGGCACACGCGGGAGCGTTTCGGCCCTGTCAGACACGTCGAACCGGTGCAGGTCTTCGAACTGGGGTTCGAGGGTATTGCTGAGTCTTCGCGCCATCGCTCGGGGATTGCCGTCCGCTTCCCTCGGATGCTTCGCTGGCGCAAAGACAAGAAACCCGAAGACGCCGACACCCTCGAGACGGTTCGATCACTGCTGTCGGTCGCCCAGCAGCACGCGAAAAGGTAGCCCAGCAGCAGCAAAAGCGGCGGATCCCACTGGCAAAGCCGTATCCGCCACGTTACAATTTCGCCGACCCTGCGAAACTCCGGAGATCCGAATGCACCTATCGGGTCGTGGAGCCGGTCCGATCGGCTTCGCGCTTGTGATTTGTGTGTCGTTGGTTGGCGCGTGTACCAGTAAGAGCAGCCCAACCGAACCCTCGACGCCGAATCAATCGACCTCAGCGGTGCGCGGTATTGTCGTCGAGGCCCTGACCGGACACCCGATCGATGCCGCGACGCTGTCGTTCACGGTGGCGGGCAGCCCGCAGACGCTCACGACATCCGGCGGTGGAGTCTGGCAGCTGACTGACGGGCGTCTGCCGGGGGACGTGATCATCGAGATTTCCGCGCCCGGGTATCTGACCCGCCGCACGCATCTCCAGTCGGTCACCAGCGGCGGACAGATCTCGATCGACCTCATTCGCGATGCCGCGCCGTTCTCCCTGGAGTTCTACCGGCAGTTGATCAGGAACCAGTTCGACGATCCGTCGAGCCTGATGCGGCTCAAGCGGTGGACGAGGAATCCCAACTTTTACGTCGACACCAGGAATCCCCGCGACGGGACCGAGCTCTCATCTTCCGAACGGGACCTGGTGCGCTCGGTCATTCAGGGATCGGTCGCGCAGATGACCGGTGGTCGCCTCGCCGCCGGGGCGGTGGAATTCGCCGCAGGGGCGCGCGGCGAGCGACCAGGCGTGGTGAACGTCTCGTTCGTGAACCAGCCTGGCAACGAATTCTGCGGCTGGTCGATGGTCGGCACGGATCCAGGCAGTCTCACCCTGAATCTGGCGAGCCGGTGCGACACGCCGTGCGGCACGATCGCGCCGCGCACGCTGGCGCACGAAGTCGGCCACGCCCTTGGTTTCTACCACGTCGCGCGCGGCGACGTCCTCAGCACCAACTGGTCCGCGCGCGACTGCGGATCCACGACGATGTCGCGGACGGAGGAGCATCATGCGCGGCTCGCGTACGCGCGGGCGCCGGGGAATCGCGATACGGATTTCGACCCGCTGTCGACACTCTTCGCCGAGCCTGCGGAGGCGCCGGCGGTGATCAGCTGTCCGCTGGGGAGATAGGAGCGGGGTGCGGGGGGTGCGGGGGCGGTGCGAGGGGGCGAAGAGCGCAGGGCGATTAGCGATCGGTGATTTCGTACCAGTCCTCGTGACGTGACCAGGCGTCGCAGCGATGGCAGGCGGTGTGGGTCCAGTGCTTCATGCAGCCCGGGCAGGTGCCGCGAGTCTCGAAGGTGTTCCAGACTTCGCCGCACCCAGGCGCACAGCACCACCGATCGTAGGGCTGCGGCTGCCAGTCGCAGGCAGGGCAGCGAATACGTCCGCCACGCAGACGATCGCCCAGCAGCTTCTCAGTAATCCTCTTATCGGGGGCCAGTAGAAACCCGAAGATCATCTACTCAATGGTGAATGCTGACAGGCGAATAATCAAGACTGAATAGGTGACTCGCCCCGCGCTGCGCACCGCGCACTGCGAACCGCGGCTCGCGCCCCAGCGCCCCGCGCCCCGCGCCCCGCGCCCCGCGCTTAACGAAATACCCGAAACGCCAGCATCGCCGCTTCGCTTTTCCCCGCCGCAGTTCCCTTCAACTCCATGATGTACTCGCCCGCGGTCAGAGGCGCGAGGTTCAGCTCGACGACGACAAAGCGCGTTCCCGCTTCTTCGAGGTCGCTGGCCGAAACAGCTAAGTCCAGCGGGACACCGTCGCGGCCCAACACCCGCGCCTCGCGCTGGGTCAACGGTGCCGTGACCGGCCAGCGGATCTGCATCCGTTCGGTGCGCCGGAAGTAAACCGATCCCGCCGGCTTCGCCACCGCGGGGAGCGGCAAACGGAAAAGCAACGGGTCGCCGAACACCGACGATTTCCGCTCGACAGAGATGCCATCCTGCGCGTCACCCCCACTGGCGTTCCTGACCCGTACTGCGGCATTGAACGGCCCCGGCGCTTTGGCCAGAGGGATTCGCGCCACCGCCGAACGAGCGCCCGGCTCCACGCGCGCGCGAGCAGTCGTGATCGGCTCGCCGCCGGCGCTGCTGACCATGATCTGCACGTCGCCTCCCTCCTTCCAGCGGCCAGACTCGACTTCCGGTGCGGTCAGCTCGGTCGTGAGAATCAGGTCATCGCCAAGCACAGCGCCACGCGTGTGCACCTGAGCAGCCGGGCGAAGACGTTTCAGTTCCGCGAGCGCGCTCTCGGCGCCGCTCACAGCCGCGGCTGCGATGGGGGCTGTGACCGCGGCGCGCAAAGACGCAATCTCCTGCTCTGTCGGGGCGCGGTATTCGCGACGCGCGCGGACGGTCGCGTTGGTTGCCTTCAAACGAACCGTAATCTTCCGGAGACGCCCGTCGGCTTTGGTGTTCGTCGGGTAGTAGCCGAGCACGTACGATGCCGCCAGATCATCCGCAATCTTCCGCGCCCCCGTGGTCAGATCATTGGTGTTCACCACCGCGATCCCGTCGGTGTTGTTGCTGAGGACGAGCAGGCTGTCGACGGCGTTGCGGTCGGCGCGCATACCCGCGACGGTCGCGGGCGCAGCGAGACCAATCGGGCGGAGCGCGTAGAACGTCACATTCGACCGGCGCGCCAGGTCGAGCAGGTCGCGCTGCCGTTGCTGGAAGTCGATCGATGACAGACGCTGCAGTTGTTCCTGGCACCACCGCTCGGAGACTTCTCCACGCCGCGCGCCAAGCGTCGGCTGTCCCTCATTACTGACGCCGATCGACGGCTTCTGTGGCGCGATGGTCTCGGTCAGCCGGTTGGACGGGCCCGGTAGCCACCAGCCGTTCGACACCAGCAGGATGTTCTTCCGTTCCTCGCGGATGTCCGCCAGCATGGTCGAAAGACCCTCGAGATCGGAGAAGACTTCGTCGGTCCGGCGCCTCGCGATCAGCTCCCCTGCCTGGCCCGGAAAACACGCCTGCAGCATCACGTCGACATCGTCTTCGAGGACTCTGGAACCACGACCCCAGTCCCAGTATTTCGTCAATTGTTCCTCGATCATCAGCGTCTGCTGGCCGAGGATCAGGTCCTGCGGCCGCTGCACGGTGGTCATGACCCCGAAGAGATCCTTCGGCCCGAGCACCTGGTTGAGGAAAGTAATGAGCGGCAGGCGCGACCGGTGCGAACCACCAAAATCGACATGCAGGTTGTCGAGGTAGACGACAAAGACACGATAGGAGGGATCGGCCGCAAGCTGGAAGCCTTCGCGCTGTGAATTCGGATCCCGCCGCTCCTCCGCAGGATTGCTCTGCGGAAACTGCACGAACTGAAAGGACTCGATCTTCTGCGGCACACCGTCCTCGAGTACCTCGAAGTCGGCCGCCGTCAGCCCTTCGATGATCTTTCCGTCACGGGTCGGATAGGCATCGACGCGAACGAGATTGACACCCGTCCTGAACGTCGGTTTCTGCGGATCCTGCTGCTGTGACGCGTGTGCGAGCGTCAGCGCCACCACAGAGACACAGAGGCACAGAGCGGGCTGCGCATGTGATGAGGATAGCGCCGGGTACCCATCTCTACTTCTACTTTGTTGATCGCGACTTTGGACTCATGCACGTCCGGCTGCAGGCGTGGCTGCCGTTGCCGCTGCAGATCTATGTCAACGGGCGCGAGTGGCTGGCGCGGCGGTTGACCGCGGCTGGCGTCGCGCACACCGCGCAGGGCAACGCCTTGATCCCGAATGATTTCACGGCGGCCGCTGAGCACAGTGCGCAACTGCTGACCTTTCAGTGGGACCCGTGGCTGACGCGTTATGCCGCGCTGGTGAATCCGTGGCAGGCGGGCGACCCGCCCCTCTTGGCCCCGTACTACTGGAGCGTGCGGGACAGCGAATTCGCCACCGACGTGGTCTTTGCGACCGCCGCGGATCTCCAGGCGGTCTATCCCCGGCTGCTGCATCATGCGATTGAGCACTTCACGACCGGGGACCTGCTGCGCTTCCTCGGACGGGAGCGGCCCGGCCGGTTTCAAGGCGAGGCCCACAGTACCTTGGTCCATCGGCCCGAAGGCATCCGCATCCGTCACTGGCTCGATGAGAACTCGATCAAGATGTACGACAAAGCGGCGCGTCTCCTGCGCGTGGAAATGACCCTCAATAACCCCGATCGATTCAAGGTCCTCCGCCGGCGCCCGAGCGATCGGCGCCTCGACTGGCTCCCCCTCCGACGCGGGATTGCCGACATGCGCCGTCGCGCCGACTTGGGCCGCGCGGCGGCCGCGCGCTATTTGGACGCGCTCAGCGTGGTGGGCGACCCGATCCCGTCGCACCGCCTGCTCGACTCCGTCAGTCAGCGGATCACCCGCCACGGACGACCCTATCGACCGTTGCGGCCCATCAGTCCCGATGAAGCGCCGCTCTTCCGCACGATCCTGTCCGGAGAATTCACCCTCCAAGGATTTCAAAACCGCGACCTCCGCCGCCACCTTTCTCCGGAGACGGAGACCGATCCCACGCACCGCCGCCACCTCGCCGCGCGCGTCACGCGATCGCTTCGCCTCCTGCGGGCACACGGGTTAATCAAAAGGAGCGGATCGTCTCATTCTGTTATGAGGATAGCGCCGGGGGAGGGGACGGAGGTAACGGATTTCGCACCCGTTATCTCCGCTGTCCTCCGTCACCTCGGATCACCACGAAATCTCCCGAGCGCGGGCCGGGCCGCACGACCCATCCGGGTGCGAGCTTCAGCGTCCAGCCGTCGCCAGCGAGCTCTGCGCCCGTGACACTCGCGGGGGCCGGCACCGCAACCGTTGATTGATCGGCGGACATGAGAACGCGCTCGGCGACGAGCGTGCCCCAGTCGGTTACCGCCCTGTAGGTCGGGTAGATCGTGCCTGCGCCGGGGATCGGGACCATCCCCGTTGTGACGAAGGACGCGGTGCGCGCACGCGGAATGATGAGGACGGGACCTTCCACGAATCGGCGCTTCAGGTCCGTGAGCAGCGCCGCGCGGTCCTGCTCGCGCTTCTGTTCCGCTTGACGCAACTCTACCCCGCCGTACCGCGCGGCCGCGGCTTCCCCGGATGCCAGGTCGCCAACCTTCGCGGCGGCTCTGACGAGGTCGCCAAAATCGTCCGTCGGCACGAGCTTCTGCCTCCAGCCGGGCGACGAGCCATCGAGCAGCACGCCATATGCTGCGCCGGACGGATATGCAAACGTTCGAATAAACGTCTCCTGCGTGGCAGCCTTGGTGAGCTGCTCGACCACCATCGTCACGGCTTCCGCGGATGTCGTCGCGACGGCGACTGTTCCCGTGTATTGCGCCAGGCCTTCCTGAATTTCCAGAATCCGTTCGTTATCGGCGGCTGTCGGAAACAGCGCTCGACGCGCGGCTCTGAATGCCAGAGCGTCGGCGAGCGCACTGGTGCGATCGATCCCGGAAGACCCGAGCGCCTTCGCGAGCGCACGCCATTCGAGCTGCAGCCAGTAGCGGCCGTCGACCGTTTCGAGGTGACTGTTGTTCGGCTCGGGCAGAAAGAAGCCGAGCTGCGGCTGGATGCGGTGGAAGAGCTCGTGCAGCATCAGCACGCCGCGCTGACGCTCGTCCTGCGGCATCCGCTGCCAGACGAATGTGCTCCACCTCTCGCCGCCCCAGTCGAGCGCCGCGTTCGCAAATCCGAGTACGGCCGGTCGGGTGGCGGCCGGCATCGGCCGGTTAGCCGCTATCGTCTGCGTCGCGGCGTCCGCGATCACCATCGGTCCGCACAGCGAGACTCCCCAGAGCCGTCCACCTTCGCGCTCGCACAAGACGGCGGCTTCCTTGAAATATTGCTCGGCCCGCACCTGATCGACTTGTGCGCGCGCAACCGTCGACATCCCCAGCGCCAGAACGAGCAACATCCCCATCACTGTCACCTCTGTGCTACGGCTGAGGCCGGTGATTCTTCTGTGGCTTTGGATACGCACCTCCGGTTGATTGAACGGCCCGAAGTCCACGGGGACGGTTGACCACACCGCTCGTCCCGGACCCTGACTGAGTGCTGATCGCAACCTGAATGATAGACGTCCACCACCGATTTACGTCCGTGCGGCACAACGGGTTGCATCGTCACCCCTAAATCACCGATACGTCACCCTCGAATCCAGCATTCCGCCCCTGTCGGCCCCCTGCGTTTGCAGTGTGGCGGTGCGGCCGCGCGCGTAACGCGTTGCGGACGACGAACAACTCAGGAGGATAGGCATGCGAAGAGTGATGGCAGTCATGATGGCCGTCCTGTTCTGCTGGTGCTTCACGGCATCGGCGCAGGAACAGCGCGGCGTCATCGAAGGAGTCGTGAAGGATGCATCGGGAGCAGTGCTTCCCGGTGTGACCGTCGAGGCGAAAGCCGAGAACGGCGCGGTCATCAGGTACCGTGACCGACCCCACAGGTACCTACCGGTTCCCGTCGGTCGCGCCCGGTGGGTACTCCGTTACCGCCACGATGAGCGGCTTTCAGCCGCAGTCGCTGGGAGACGTCCGCGTCGGGCTCGGCCAGGTCAAGAAGGTCGACTTCGCGCTTGCAGTTGCCGGCGTCACCGAGTCGGTCAGTATTTCCGCCGAGTCGCCGCTGGTGGACGTGAAACAGTCCGCCCGCCAGACCAACATCCGGGCGGAGCAGGTCGAGCTCCTGCCGAAGGGGCGCGACTTCAGCACGCTGGTCACTCAGGCGGCCGGGGCCAATGACGAGTCCAAGCTCGGTGGCCTCTCGATCGACGGCGCCAGTGCCGCCGAGAACCGCTTCATCATCGACGGCGTGGAAACGACAGCGCTGGTTACGGGCGTGTCGGGCAAGAACCTGATCGCGGACTTCGTCGAAGAAGTCCAGGTCAAATCGAGCGGCTACACCGCGGAGTTCGGCGGCGCGACCGGCGGGGTCATCAACGCCGTCACCAAAAGCGGCACTAACAGCTGGCGCGGCAGTGCAAGCATGCAGCTGCAGGGAGATCAGCTCAGCGGGGGCAACCGGGAGACTCTTCGCCTCAATCTGGCCAACTCCGACATCGCCGAGTACATCACGTATCCGAAAGACGAGTCGACCCGCCTCGAACCAGGCTTCGGAGTGGGCGGCCCGATCGTCCGCAACCGTGCGTGGTTCTTCGGCGCATATCAGCCGGCGCTGACCGACAACGCGCGGGTGGTGACTCCTTCGACCGCGCAGAACCCGGTCGCCGGGACGTTCGACGAGGACCAGAAGGTGAACGTGCAGTACCTGAGCGCGAATACGACGGCGCAGTTCAGCGACAGCCTGCGCGGCCGCTTCGCCTACAACAACAGCTGGGCGAAAACGACCGGTCTCCTGCCGGCCCTGGCCGGCACCGAGCCGACTGGAACCAATTACGGCTTGACGCAGACGTTTCCGAACTACAGCGTGTCGGGCAACCTCGACTGGGTGGCGTCGCCGAAGCTCTTCTTCGGGATCCGGGGCGGCTATTACTTCTCGGACGTCAACGACACGAACGTCACCGAGCAGCCGCGCTATGTCTTCCAGACCGGTAATAACCTGAATATCCCCGGCGTTCCTATCGACCTCCGCAAACCGACCGGGTTCGCGTCGTTCCCCGCCGCGGCGTTCTTCAAGAACACCTACGATCAGCAGACGCGTGCCTATTTCCAGGCCGACGGCACCGTGTATGGGAGCCTTGCGGGTCAGCACCAGATGAA
This sequence comes from uncultured Acidobacteriota bacterium, assembly GCA_963810305.1. GTDB lineage: Bacteria > Acidobacteriota > Vicinamibacteria > Vicinamibacterales > 2-12-FULL-66-21 > JACDCA01. The sequence continues at coordinate 196,110 of CAWEMY010000011.1, read as the reverse complement.
GTTCGGCCTGCAGGCCGATCGTCTCGGCAACGACGTGCTGATCGGTGAGTCGCGCAACCGCGTGCTGCTTCACTGGAACACGCCGCTCGTTTCGGATGATCCGAGCTCGCGGGGCCCCTACGGCTACTATCAGGTCCGCAGCAACGGGGTGAGACCGGAACAGGGGTTCATCACCGAAGGCAACGTTTCGAGCACGAACATCGGCGTGTTCATCCAGGACGCATGGACGGTCAACAACCGGCTGACCATCAACGCCGGCCTGCGAACCGAGCGCGAGCGCGTCCCGACCTACACGACCCAGTCGGACGTTCCCGACTTCGGCATTGAATTCGGATTCAACGACAAGCTGGCGCCACGTCTCGGCTTCGCCTATGACGTGAAGGGTGACGGCCGCTCCAAGGTGTTCGCCTCCTGGGGCGTCTTCTACGACATCTTCAAGCTGCAGTTGCCGCGTGGCTCGTTCGGCGGCGACAAGTGGCTGGAGTACTACTACACGCTGGACACATACGACTGGCCGAACCTGGTCAGCGCTGCCGGATGCCCGCCGGCGTGCCCGGGACAGCTGCTGCGCGGTCCGGTTGACTTCCGCCACGTGTCGCTCGGCTCCGACAGCATCGATCCTGACCTCAAGCCGATGCGTCAGCAGGAAGCCACCATTGGATACGACCACCAGCTGAACGATGTAATGGCGATCAACGTCCGTTACGTCCACAAGCAGATCGATCGGGCGGTCGAGGACACCGGCGCGCTCGACGCGCAGAGCAACGAAATCTACGTCATCGCGAACCCGGGTGAGGGGCTGACCGCCATCGCCCATCCCGGCGTGGCCAACCCCAAGGCGGTTCGAGACTATGACGGCGTCGAGTTCGCGGTAGAAAAGCGCTTTGCCGACAATTGGTACCTCCGCAGCAGCTACCTGTGGAGCCGGTTGCACGGCAACTTCTCAGGCCTCTCGCAGTCGGACGAAAACGGCCGCACCAGCCCCAACGTCGGCCGGCTGTGGGACTACCCGATGATGATGTTCAAGGACGGCGGCGTGGCGGACCTCGGCCCGCTCGCAACCGACCGCCCGCATCAGTTCAAGACGCAGTTCATCTACCAGTTCAACTTCGGCACGAGCGTCGGCGTCAACCAGTTCGTGGCGAGCGGGCTGCCGGTGACGCGCCTGGTCGGGATCTATCCGCCGAACAACCTGCCGGTCCAGTATCTCGGGCGCGGCAGTGACGGCCGAACGCCAACCTTCTCACAGACCGACGTGCTGCTGTCGCATCGCATCCGGTTCATGACCACGAAGCAGCTGCAGCTGGAGCTCAACGTCCTCAACCTGTTCAACCAGGACACGGCCACGTCGAAGTTCTCGATCTACCAGAAGACCAACGGCGTGATCCCGAACGAGGATCTCTTTTACGCGGGCCAGCAGACGCTCGAACAGCTGATCGTCAGCCAGAACGTCGTCAAGGACGCGCGCTTCCTGATGGACAACGCGTTCCAGGCGCCCATCCAGGCGCGCGTGGGGGTGAAGTTCATCTTCTAAAGATCAGGCGACTGAAAACAGGAGGTCAGGAGGTCAGGAGAACACTCATTGTTCTCTTGATTTCTTGACCGCCTGTTCGCACACTCACTCAAACATGCGCAGACCGATCATCCTCGCCGTGTTCCTTCTTGCGCTGGCGAGTTACCCCGCAGCACACAACAGCTCACCCGCCGTACGCGCGCTCTTCATCGGGAACAGCCTCACCTACGAGAACAATCTGCCGGGGATGATCGAGGCGGTCGCGGCGTCCGCCGGGCTCAAAGGACGCGTCGTCTGCCGCGGCGTCGCGATGCCAGACTTTGGGCTTCAGGAACACTGGGATCAGGGGGACGCGCTTCGGGGCATCCGCAACGGCCAATGGACGCACGTGGTCCTGCAGCAGGGGCCCTCGTCGCAGCCGGACTCGCGGGTGATCCTCCGAGAGTTCACGAAGAAGTTTGCGTTCGAGGTGAAGGCGAAGGGAGCGAAGGTCGTCCTCTACAGCCCGTGGACGTCACGCAATCGCCTCAACTTCATGGACGACGTGGTCGAGTCGTACCGGCTCGCCGCAGAGGACGTCGGCGGGACGCTGGTGCCGGTCGGGGAAGGCTGGCGGGCAGCCTGGCAACAGGATCCATCACTCCCGCTCTACGCGACGGACCAGTTCCATCCGTCGCCGATGGGCACATACCTCGCCGCCTTGATGTTCTTCCAGCATCTGACCGGCAGGAGCGTCGTCGGGTTGCCGCCGCCGGATACGACCGACAAAGCGCTGCGGGAAGTCAGACTCGACGCCGCACAGCTGAAGATCCTGCAGGAAGCAGCAGCCCTCAAGGGCTGGCCTACGACTGCGGGCGGGGCCGCAAAGTAGGAATCAGCGGGGCGCCTTCAGGCTCGCGCTGAGAATTCGCAAGCAGCGACTTCAGGACTCTGCCGACCTTCTCGTGCTGATCCGGAGGCGCTCCATGGAAGACCTGCGCACGCCGGCCGGAGACATCGAAGACGAACATCTTTGGTACTGCTGCGACAGCACCGAACGGCGCCAGCAGTTCCGGCGTGCCGATGACGACGTCGTATGAGGGCTTGAGCTCGCTGACCATGCGGGCGATGTCGGCTTCCGGTGAATCGACGGCGATCGCCACGACGGCGATCCTGTCTCCGTTGGTGCGTTTGAGCTCATCGAGCCACGCCAGCGTCGACCGGCACGGCGGGCACCAGGTAGCCCATATTTCTACGACGACGACTTTGCCGGTGAACCCGTCGGGCTTCAATTCACGACCGCCGTGTGCCGTCACGGTCAATGGCGGAAGTGTCGCGGGGCCGTCCTCGGCGCCGCCGCGGACATCGTCGGGATTCAATCCTTCGACGCGCTCACCCTGCATACGCCGCTGAACGATTCGGCGGAGGTCTGTCTTGAATCTCTGCTGACTCGACGGCTCGCGCCACGGAATGTAGAGGCCGGGGCTCTTGTCATCCGGCCCCGCGAAGCCGAAGTCCTTGGGACGCGCAACCAGCACATCGTCGACGAAGACCACGGGATACCTGCGCACGCCAAACCGTGTCGCCATTGGCGAGTTGCCATACTCCTCGGTGACGACTCTTACGCCCGCGCCAAATTCACCCGCGACGTCCTTGATCAGCAAACTTGCTGGATCCGACAACGTTCACGTGAACGGCCAGCGAACCAGAGTGATGGTTACTGGCACCGGCTGCGCAAGACCTAGCATCGGCAACAACAGGAGGACGCAGAGGCCGGCCTGGTAGAGGCCGGCTTTAGCCGGCCTGACAATTCGCCTGGTCATGGCTTCACGATCGATACGTATTCAGGGATCACGAACTCGGCGATCACACTCGCACCACGTGCACCGTCGGGTGCCTCGAGACTCGCGGACGCCATTTCGAAAAAGAGCTGTGCGAGAGAATGATCCGCGCCAACGATCGTCTTCGACAATGCCGCGAGGCGCGACGATGCCTCCGGGTGGGCGTTTTTGGTGACGATCAGGCCGAACTGGTACCGTGCGAGCAGATACTGCAGCAGCGCAGCCGGGTAATCTCCGCTCGTATTGCGCTCACGCGCGATCTTGGAGCCAACGTTGATAACGATGAAGCCGCGGCGCGCATTCACGTCTGCCGTGTCGTAGGCCTTGACGACATCGCGTTCGAACCGATCCAGTTCGGGCTCGATCGAGCGCAGCACCGGTCGCGGACCAGCCGCCTCAAACTTCAAGGTCCGGCAGAAGGCACCGAAGTCACGGGCTGCGCGCGCTTCGGCGAGGTAATAGAGACCAGCACGCAGACCGGCGTCTTCCGCGTACGGCAGACTGGCTCGATAGGTCGCCGGCGCGACCGCCTCCGACGAGGTGGCGAGGGCCGCGACGGCGAGAGGCAAACCCGTTGCCTCGGTGGGCGGACCGGGCTCGCCCGCGGCTGCCCACTCGCGCCTGAAGTCGTCGAGCGTTTTCACGCTGGGCGCCAGCACACTCGAGCGAGTGAGGGCGCCCTCAATCCGCCAGGCCGCTGAGAGGTCGTGTAAGGCCAGGTATTGGCGTCCACGGCGGGCCGCGTCCGCAGCACGACGCAGCCGTGTCTCGGCAGCGCCACGTTCCTCCGGAGGTGCCGACCGGGCCAGATCCCGCTCCACGCGAGCGATTTCCCGGAGCACTGCTTCGGTCACCGGCCCGTCGGTCGGCATGGACGGCGAGCGACGCCAGCAGGATTCCGATGCAGCGTGTCAGCTGGTTCCGGGGCACGCCGCGGATTATCCAGTGGCCTGATTTCAGGGCAACCATCAATCCGTCGAAATGCACTGCTGGTCCTTGAAATGCCCGTTGCGTGTGACGGACGCCTACATCATCGCGGCCGCCGCCGGACCTGTCGTCGCGACGGTCCCGCGCGACTCTCCCGGGAGCGCGCCCGCCACGCCATCGAGGACTTCGGCCGTGATTCGCGCCTGCGCGGCGCGGACGTCGTCGCCGGAGCAGTCGAAATCGACCGCCCAGATCTCTTCGCCCGTTCCCGGATCACTCAATGTCAGGTGAACGCGGACCCGCCCGCCGCCGAGGCGCGCGCTGCCTGCCACCACGAAGTCCGGCGACCCAGGGGGAGCGGAGGCTGGCCCAGCCCCCGGCTGCCTGCTCTCTAGTGCCTGGGTCGCGGCAACGGGGCCGATGAAGCGGTAGCCGCGTCGGGGCAGCGTCTCCAGGAAGCGTGGGGCCGACCTGCTGTCGAGAAGCGCCGCCCGGAGCTGCTTGATGCAGGAATTGAGTCCGTGGTCGAAGTGAACGAACGTTCCGTCCGGCCAGAGCACATCGCGAAGGTCGGAGCGACTGACCACGTCGCCGGGCCGCTGCAGCAGGTATTCGAGGACTGCGGCCGGCTGCGGCCTGAGCCGGACGCGGTATGCCCCGCGGCGCAGCTCCCCGCTCCGCGTATCCAGAACGAACTCGCCAAAACGATAAACCGGCATGATTTGCCTCCCCAGCTGCCCTCAGGATGCGCCGAGGGAGTTCGCAAGTCCTCAAGAACAGCGGAGGAAAGCCTCAGGTTTTCGCAAGGATTTCAGAAACGTTCCAGAAGGCGGGCTCGTTCGACCCCGTACAATGCGCAACGTGAGGGAAACCACCGAGCCCGGCCTCAGCTTTCATCCGTCAGCCAGGCGCGTTCTGCGGTTCGGACCGTTTCGAACCGACCTGTCAGACGGATCGCTGTGGCGCGAGGATGAGGAGGTCCGGATGCCGCCGCGGGCGCTCGCGATCCTGCTCTACCTGCTGGAGCGTCCGGGACGGGTGGTATCGAAGGCGGAGCTCATCGATGCGGTCTGGAAGGACGCCAACGTCAGCGAGACCTCGCTGACCGAAGCGCTCGGGATCGTCCGGCAGACGCTGGGGGACAGCTCGCAGCAGCCGCTCTACATTCAGACCGTCCACCGCCGTGGGTACCGGTTCATCGCGCCAGTCACCGTGGATGTGCCCTCAGGAGGTCCGCGCGGCGTCCCCGGCCCGGCATCGGTGGTTCTCCCTCCTGCCCCGCAGCCGCAGAGTCAGCGGTCCCGGATGGGTTCTGGGACCATCGCTATCGCGACGCTGGCGATCGGAGCGGTGGCAGTCGCCTCGGCGTGGCTGGTCGGCGAGCGGCGATCGTCCGATCCGGTGACGCGCGCGACGATCACTCTGCCAGCGACACAGGCGCCGCCGTTCTCCATGAGTCTCTATCCGATCGTCGCGTTGTCACCCGACGGCCAGGAAATCGTCTACGTTGCCAGCAACGGCTCGGCTAACCAGTTGTTCGTGCGGCGCTTGAATCAATTCGAGGCCCGCCCGATTTCGGGCACTACCTTCGCTCATGCGCCGTTTTTTTCGCCTGACGGACGCCGCATTGCCTTTTTTTCACAACGCAAACTGAAGCATGTGGCCCTGGCAGGCGGCGAACCGGTCGTCGTCACCAACGCAAGCGGTGGCCTCGGGGGTACGTGGAGCGGCAACGGCACGATCATCTATGCCCCGGACTGGACCGGCGGGCTGCTCGAGGTGGACGAAGCAGGGGGCGCACCGCGAACGCTCGTCGCTTCGCCGGGAGACGGGTTTGGATATCGCTGGCCGCGCGTTCTGGCCGATGGCGACACGGTCATCGCGACGCGCTGGAGGGCTGACGAGCAAACCGCAACAATCGTTGCGATTTCACGTTCCACGGGCACGCAGACCGAGCTCGTGAAAGGGGCGTCGTCCGCCACTTACCTCGCCGACAGCCATCTCGTGTTCACGCGCAGCGGCAATCTGTTTGCCGCGTCATTCACACCTGGCAGCCGTCCTGGGCCGGAGCGCCAGGTGCTGGACGGCGTGATGACCGGCATGACCGGCATTGCGCAGTACGCTGTTTCGCAGTCGGGTTCCCTCGTCTACGTGCCGCGCGACGAGACGCGCCTGGATCGCCGCTTGTTCGAGGTGGACCTCGAGGGGCAGGCGCGCGCGCTCGGGCACGAGCCGCGCGCCTTCCAGGAAATCTCGGTGTGCGGGGATCGTCTGGCGGTTTCGATTGTGGGGCGTGCTGGCTTCGACGTGTGGATCGGACGTGTTGCGGGCGGGGCGTTGACTCAGCTCACCCACACGGGATCGGCAATGGATCCGGCGTGGAGACCGGGATGCGTCGAGCTCGCGTATTCGAGCGGCAACGAGCTCTACCTGCACCGGGCTGATGGCTCGACTCCGCCGGTCCGCCTCCAGGAGACAACGCTCGTCCAGGGACCGACAGCCTGGTCGCCGGACGGGAAGCGCCTCGTCTACGTGGAAGTCACCCCCGAAACCCGGTTCGACCTGTGGACATTGACAGTCCCCGAAGGCCAGCCGGAGCTGCTCGTCAAGTCACCGGCGGTTGATTCGTCCGGCCGTGTCTCTCCGAACGGCCAGTGGCTCGCATATCAATCGATGGAACCGCAGCGCTACGAAGTCTTCGTGCGACCGTTCAGCAGCACCGGCGGGCGCGTCCAGGTCTCGCCTGCCGGCGGGTCTGAGCCCGCGTGGTCCACCGACGGCCGCACGCTCTACTACCTCTACGACCGAACCCTGTTCAGCGTCCAATTCGATGCCGTCACCGGCACCCCCAGCTCGATTGCGAAACCGCTCTTCCGCCGTCCTGAGCTCAGCGTATACACCCCCCTGCCCAACGGGAACTTCCTCGTCGCCGACCGGATCCGGGAACACACGCCAATCACCACACTGAATCTCGTCGTCAACTGGGCCAGCGAAGTCGCGAGATAAGCCACGGGCGTACGGGCTCACGTGCGACGTGCGACGTGCTCACGTGCGAACGTGCTGACGTGCCACGTGCGAACGTGCAGACGTGCTGACGTGCCACGTGCAGACGTGCTGACGTGCCACGTGCTCACGTGCTCACGTGCAGCGTTTCGGCTTCGAGGTACGATCCACCCGTCGCGAAGATGACGATCGTTTGGCTTCGCGGAGCTTGGACTGGTGGGCTCTCATGAAATTGATCGTCGTTGCCCGCGTGTGCTCCGAAAGATCGCGCAACCGGACATGGCAGGCCTCATCGATGAACTTACGGGTGCGGCACTCCACAAGATAATCCGCCACCTCTTCGAGGGACGCCAGTGCGTAAGTAAAGAACTGCACGAGCGGGCCCGATTCGTACCTGACAAACCCTTCCCGAATGTTGTGACAGACGCTCCCCGCGGCTTCCGTGAAACCGTCGCAGAATCTGAAATGCCGCGCCACCTTGTCCTGCGAACAAATTGCAACCACCTCCGTCCGTAGCTCGTTCGCCAGTTGCCAGCACTCGAGTTCTTCCGCTCTCTTCGCCATGCCCGCTGCCTGAGGCACGACCCGTGCCACCTGGGGCACCTCGCACGTTCGCACGTCGGCACCTCGCACGTTCGCACGTGGCACGTCCGCACGTGGCACGTCGCACGTCGCACGTCGCACGTGACTCGCTGTGACTCGTTGATAATGTCCCTGCGACTCGTTAGAAATGTCCCCGTTGCGACCTCGGAGGTCGCGATTGGGACGGACGGCGATGAGTACGAGGGAGTTGCGGCGCGCGGGGGTCTTGGCTCGGGTGCGCGGGGACGTTGACGTTGGGATCGGCGGCCGCGCTGATGGAGGTGAGCTATCGCCAGGCCAAGCGTCTGTATCGACGTTACCGCGCCGAGGGGGCGAAGGGCCTGACGCATCGGAGCGCGGGCCGCCGCTCGAATCGGACGACCGACCCGAGACGGCGCGACCGCGTGCTGGCGCTGATCCACGAGAAATATAGTGGCGGGATCGACGAGCGGTTTGGGCCGACGCTGGCGGCCGAGCATCTGGCGAGCGAAGACGGGCTCACCGTCGATCACGAGACGTTGCGGCGATGGATGGTGGCGGCGGGACTCTGGAGCCGGGCGCGCAAGCGCAGCCCGCATCGCCGCCGTCGTGAGCGGATGGCGCACTTCGGCGAGCTGGTGCAGCTCGATGGAGCTTTCATCCGTGGTTTGAAGATCGCGGCCCGCACCGCTGTTTGCTGACGCTGGTCGACGACGCGACCGGACGGAGTCTGGGACGGTTCGGCGCCCAGGAGACGATCTGGGCGGCGGTGGAGATCGTGCGGGCCTGGATCGACCGGTACGGGATCCCCCGCGCGCTCTATACGGGTTGGACGAATGTCTATGTGCGGCGGCCGAATCAGGCGGAGCGCGAGACGGGCGCCGAGCCGTTGACCCAATTTGGCCGGATGTGCGCCGCGCTGGGGATCAAAATCATCCCCGCGAGTTCGCCGCAGGCCAAGGCCGGATCGAGCGCAACCACGGGACGCAACAGATCGGCTCGTGAAACACCTCCACGAAAGGGATCGCCGACGTGGCGGCGGCGCACGCGTTTCTCGAGACCGAGTATTGGGCCGACCACAATCGGCGCTTTGCCCAGCCCCCGGCGTCGCCGACGACTTTCACCTGGCGGTTCCGCGGGGCGTGCAGCTGCACACGGTGTTCCGCCTCGAGGAGATGCGCACGGTCTCGCACGCTGGTCGCTTGAACGACGTCTGGAGCAGATGAAGCTAGGGCTTACGTTCGGCGCGTTTGTCGGGTGCCTTGCGGCTCGGCTCGATATTCGGCGCCTTGCTTCGCTAGTTCGGCTCTCTGCTTGGTCGCGTCCACCGTCTTCGCCCTGGCGCTCCCGACCGGCGACCTTGTGTTGACCTGGATTGACGTTGTTGTTCTTGCTCATGATTGGCAGTGTTGCAATTTCCGAGCCCCGAGCCCCGAGCCCCCAAGCCCCGCACGTGACTCTTGACTACACCTGTCGTCAGTGCTAGGTTGGTTGACGACAGGTGTAGTCAATGTCCATCGGAGAACAGGAACTGGCGTTGCTGCGGCACATCGCCGACCGCGGTGGGATCACCGTAGGAGAGGCTGCGGACGAGTTCGGCCTGCCTCGCGGGCTTGCCCGGTCCACGGTGTTGACGATGATGGAACGGCTGCGTCAGAAGGGGCACCTCGGCCGCAGATTGAGCGACGGCGTGTACCGCTATCGGGCGCGGTCGACGTCGGCGGACCTCCTCAAAGGTGCCGTCCAGCGCTTCATCGAGCGGAACCTTGACGGGTCCGTGTCTCCCTTCCTGGCCTACCTGTCGGAAGCCGACGAATTGTCGGACGGCGAGGTTCGTGAGCTGGAGCGCCTCGTCGGCCGGCTCCATGCGAAGAGAAAAAAGGATCGATGATGCTCGACACGCTCGTCCGCGCGTCCATCGACGGTGCGATCTTCGCCGCAATGGTCTGGATCCTCAGCCGCACGGTCTCATGTCTGCCGGCGGCTGCGAAAGCTTTCCTGTGGTGGTGCGTGGCGGCAAAATTTGTCGTCGCGCTCGTCTGGACGACGCCGGTGTCCCTTCCGCTGCTTCCGGCCCACGCCCCTGCGTCTCCGGCTACCGTTGCAATCGAACCCTCATCATCGTCCAGCCTCGAGCCTGCTCTCGAGAACCGCGAAGCGCGCGCGGCAGGTCCGCGCACGATCCCGTGGTCGATGGTGGTTCTGATCGCGTGGGGTCTGGGCTGTGGCGTCGCGATCTATCGCGGGTTCGGTCGCTGGCGAAACGTGCAGTCTGTAACAGCGCGGGCATCGAGAGCTCCCGAGCACCTGCAGTCGATGACCGCCGATCTGGCAGCTCTGATCGGCCTCCGACGTCTGCCCGACGTGCGCATCTCTGAGGACGTCGTAACGCCGCTGGTCGCCGGACTGCGGCGTCCCGTGGTGCTCCTGCCGTTGACCCGATTCACGGCGCTGTCTGCCGCGCAACAGCGGATGACGCTCTGCCACGAGCTCGTGCATCTGAAACGGTGGGACCTGTTTCTCGGCTGGATTCCCGCGGCGGCCGAGCCCCTCTTCTTCTTCCACCCGCTGGCGCACATCGCCGCGCGTGAATATCTGTTCTGGCGTGAAGCCGCCTGCGACGCCGCGGTGCTCGAGGCCCTTGATGTTGCACCGCAGGAGTACGGCGGATTGCTGCTGGACCTCGGCGTCGTCGGTTCCAGAAGCAGCCTCGCCGCAGCCGGTGCGCCCTGGTCCTTCTCGATATTGAAACGGAGGATAGTCATGCTTCGCGATCCCTCTTCGCGGTCGATCACCACACGTGCGCTGGCGCCGACGCTGGCGGTGCTGGCTGTGGCGGCAATCGCTCCGCTGCAGCTCTCTGCTCGTTCCGCCACCGCCGCTAGCCCGCCGGAAGCTGGCACTGTCGCGACCGCGGCGGCCGCGCCGGACGACGTTCAAAGCGCGAGCACCGAAACGCGCGCCGACAAACTCAACTTCGTGATGTTCTTCGACGACAACCAGACGACGATGTCTGGATCGGTCCCTCGCGATATCAATCGTGCGAAATCCTTCAGACGAGCCGATGAGCCGATGCTGTGGTTCCGGATGTCGGGGCGCGAGTACGTCGTTCGGGATCCGGAAGTGCTTCGCGAAATTAAGAACTCCTGGTCGGGGCCCAACCAGATAGGGGCCGAGCAGGGGGACGTTGGCGCACGCCAGGGACGCATCGGCGCGAAGCAGGGTGAGATTGGCGCAAAGCAGGGGGAGGTTGGCGCCGAGCAGGCTGTCATCGGATCGCAGCAGGGCGCGATCGGAGAGCGTCAGGGGCGGCTTGCCGCGAGAGAATCAGCGCGATCGCTGACCGACGCTCAGCAGAAGGAGATCGATACAGAGCGCCGGGCTCTCGACGATCGAATGAAAGAACTGGATCGCGAGATGCGCAAGCTCGACGACCGCATGCGCGACCTCGACGCACCGATGCGCGAGCTCGACGAACAGATGAAAGTCCTCGACAAAGAAATGTCGGGGCTCGACCGCCGCATGGAAGAAGCGGTGAAGCGCGCGGAGGAGCTGATGCAGGACATCCTCCGCCGCGCGATCTCGAGCGGCGCCGCGCAGACCGTCAAGTGACGGACCACGTGCGACGTGCGACGTGCGACGTGCGACGTGCGACGTGCTACGTGCTACGTGCTACGTGCGCGGATGATGACGGGCCCGTCGACGACTTCCACCGATGTGGCGGCTCCGGTCGCGGGCTCGAATCGAATTCTCACGGCTTCGGCGCCGGACGGGTTGAAGACCCGGTTGCCATGGTGAAAGAGATTGCGGTCCACCTCCCCTTCACGCCTCATGACGAGGTCGCCACGCGTGTTCCGTGACACGACCAGCCGCTCGGTCGGTCCCGGGCCGAACGAGTAAGTGCCGAGGAGTCCGGCCCGTTCGTCGTCAGAAAGCGGCTGATTCGTGTAACGCGGGTCCGCATCCCCGAGAGACTCGAGATACTTCACCATTTCGGCGTTCGCTCCCGCACGCGCGTGCGCGAGCAGCGTGATCCCGTGTGGACCGCGCGTACGCTGAATACCGGGCGCCGCCGCGATGAACCCGCGAACCACATCGGTCTGGCCGAGCATCGCCGCTGAGAAGATCGTTGGGTGCGCGCCATTGTCGATCAGGATCGCCGCTATTTCCTTGTTACCGACATGAGACGCCGCTCCCAGCGCTGATTCCCAGTCTCCGTAACCCCAGTCCCACGTCGCCCGTGCGAGCGCCGGCCTGGCCGAGACCAGTTCTTTGACCTTCGCCACGTTGCCGTGGGCAACCCCCACCATCTCCTTCACGACCGCGGCGGCCTGATGCGGGAAACCCTCTGGCGCGGGAGACGGACTGATCGGGCGCGGTGCCTGGCGCGCGGGGTAAAAGAATGCCGCGGCCGGAATGATCCCGAGAAAGTTACGCCTGTTGACTTGATCCATCGTGGTCCTCTCCTGGACCGCGATGGTGCTGTTGACCGCCGACGGACGCAAGCCAGTTGCGAGACGGAGCCATGTAAATTCACAAACCCCAGACGGTCAACAGGTTGCGCTGCGGTGTGAGGAGTGATTACCTTGATAATCCCGCTCTTCGGAGTGCGGTGGTCGACTCGCGATTTTGGAATGCTTACTCCTGCCCCTCCACAGGCACGAACGTCCCGGCCGGTGATCAGCGCCGACGCCCTTGTTGCGGTGTCGGTCGGCTTGATCGCGTTCGCCGTCTATCTGCGCACGCTGATGCCGGACGTGGGAGGGCCCGAGGATACCGCCAAGTTCCAGTATGTGGGCGCCGCACTCGGCACGGCGCACCCGCCCGGCTATCCCCTGCACACGCTGCTGTCGCACGCCTTGTCCTACCTGCCGGTCGGGACCCTCGCGTATCGCGCGAATCTGCTGTCGGCCGTAATGGGAAGCGTTGCCGTGACATTTGCGGCGCTGCTCGGCCGGGCGCTGGGATCGAGCCGGCTGATGTCCGCGCTGGGGGCGCTGGTGCTGGCGTTCGGTGCGGCGTTCTGGAATTACTCCGTTCTCGCCGAGGTCTACACACTCGGGGCGGCGTTGCTGCTGGGGATCGTCTACTGGCTGGTACGGTGGCGGCGGACAGGGCGTGATGCACACCTGTTCGCCGCCGCCTTCTGTTTCGCGCTCGCGCTTGGGAACCACCTCTCGATCGTTGCGATCTCACCCGCCATCGTCATTTTTCTGCTCCTCACGCACCCGCGCCAGGCGCTTCGTCCACGCACGCTTCTGCCAGCAGCCGCGATCGTGGCCAGCGGGTTTCTGCAGTACGGCTACATCGTCCATCGGACGTGGAATGGTTCCCCGTACCGCGAGGCCACCGCTTCCAATCTTCCCGAGCTCGTCGAGGTTGTGCGCGCCAGCCGATTCAGCGATCACGTCTTCGCATTCGGATGGGACGAATTCATGACGAAGCGCGTGCCGGAGTTCGGCCGGCTGGTACGGTCCGAGATCGGTTACGTCGGCATCGCACTCGCGATCATCGGATCGGTCGTCCTGTTGCGGCGCGACTGGCGCACGGCGGCATTCGTGACGCTCGCGTTCGGCGCTCTCTGTGGGTTCCTGCTCAACGTCGGCGGCGATCTTCGCGGGTTTCTGGTCGTGCCGCTCGCCCTCGCTGCGCCAGCCGTGGCTGCCGGCGGTGATGCCATCCGTCTCGCTGTCGCGAAGCTGCCGGGACGTGGCTGGGCGGCCGCGGTTGGCGTGCTGCTGCTGCTCTATCCGCTGACTCTCGTGCACGCCAATTTCAGCGCCAATGACTGGCATGGACGCACCGGCGACGCGCGGTTCTTTCGGGCGCTGTTTGCCCAACTGCCGTCGCCGGCGGCACTTCTTCCCGAGGACTACATCGCCGATTCGGTGGTCGTCTATTTCCGGGCGGCCGAAGGCGAAGACCGCAGGCGCACGTTGATCCAGCCTCACTGGGACCCGCACAGCGTGCGCCAGATGTTCGCATCGGGGACGCCCGTTTTCGCATTGGACGCGCGGCACGCAGAGCTCGCCCCGCGCGGGTTTCACTTCGAACCGGTCGATCTGTCGCGCGCGCTCGAAGCCAATGGTTCCAGTGAGCAGGAGCCGCCGCGGCGCCACGCGTACAGACTCGTTGGATTCCTGACGACCATCGGCTTCGGCGACGCCGCCTGGCACGACATCACAGAAGCGGCAAGCAACGGGTCCGTCGCCGTGCTGATCGACAATCGCCAGCCATTCGACGCGCGCGTGATTTTTTACGCGGCGAGTGCAGCCCCGTTGCACCCCGTGCTGCTGGAGCAGCATCGCTACGGTCAGGGAAGCCCGTCGCTCGACGTGCGCGGGTTCGATCTCGCCGATGACCAGGGACGAGTCGCGCTCCGGGCGGCGATGGCGGGCGACAGGCTCGCCGACGACTTGTTGCTGTCGGCCGGGCGCCACGTCACACGCGCGGAGCAGGTCGTCAACGACGGCGGGCAGTACGCCGCGTGGGCGGTGTCGTTTGGCGGTCTGCCGCAGCGGGTCATGGGGTTCGGCCGGCCGGACAAACCGCACGAGCTGCGCGCGCTCGCGACTTCAGTGCCGTCCGCGGCCCGCGGCGCCGAAAACCGGTAACTGCAGCCAGGCACTAGTTTCCTGCGAGCGTGGCGGTCACTGCCGCAGCCACCGCTTCAGCCGTGCGCGCCTGCCCTTCGAGCGTGAACCCATCGTCGTCGTAGGTGTTGGCCCAGAGGTGCTTCATGTCTGCAACACGTATGAGGTGCACGACGAGCCGCAGGCGCGTGCCGTCGGTCTTGAGCTGTCCGATGATCAGGTATTCAGCTCCCAGTTTGCGGCTGATGTCCTGGACGTCGTGGCGCGCAAAGGGATTGCGCAGCGAGGGCGCATTCCCGATCACGCTCAACTGCCGCCGCCGCTCCCCTTCGGCGAGCCGCGCCACGACCGTATCGCCGAGAGCGGCCGCGATCGGACCACGGTCCGCGAGTCCCGTCTCGTCGTAGAACGGAATCACAACGACCGTCGGTGGGCGGGCGATGACCCGACTGACGGCGAACCCGAGAATGCCGACAACCAGCGCCGCCGCAACAGATCGAGCGATGGCACCTCGGTAGAGGCCGGTTTTAGCCGGTTCGCGGGGGAGGCCGGCTTCAGCTGGGTCGCGGTGGAGGCCGGCTTCAGCCGGCCTGATTAGCCTGACCGGCGCGATAAATCGATATCCCTGCTTTGGAATCGTCTGCAGGTATCGCGGCGACTCGGCGGAGTCGCCGAGCGCAGTCCGTATCTGCGCAATACAGAAATTCAACCCGCGATCGAAGTCGACGTGGGTACCGTCGCCCCACACCTCACGTCGAAGATCCTCACGTGTGATCACTTCGCCGGCCCGGCGGACGAGAAGGGCGAGCACCTTCGCCGGTTGCGGCTGAAGGCGAACCGGAACGCCTTCGCGCGCGAGCTTACCCGTGTCCGGCGCAAGCTCGAAAATGCCGAAATGCAGGCGCGTCGAATCCATTCAGCAGGCCCCTATTCCGGCCTCAATGCAATCGCGAGGTCGATGCTGCCGACGCGGCGCGCCGCTGCGAAGGTGGCGAGCGCAACAACTGCGAGGAGAAGACCGACGACGGCGGACAGGGTGAGCGGATCGCGCGGCGGCACCTCGAACAACAACGTCGCGAGCACTCGCGAAAGCAGGACGGCGCCGGTGACGCCGACAACCACGCCAATCGTGGCCAGCCGCATGCCCTCGCCGAGAACCATGCGCCGGATTTGCGCCGCGGTGGCGCCAAGCGCCAGCCGCACACCGATCTCGTGCGTCCGCAGCTTGACGTTGTAGGCGATCACGCTGTGGAGCCCGAACGACGCCAGCGCCAGCGCCATCAGTGCGAACGCCGCAATGAGGCGAGCGGCAAAGCGGCGTTGTGCCAGGCCGCGATCCATCAGTTCGTCGACCGAACGGGTGGCGAAGATCGGCACATTCGGATCCGCCAGTTGAATGGCGGTGCGGATCAGATCGGCTGGCGGAAGCGCCGTCGTGCCTTTCGCGACGACCGTCAGCGCGAGGTTCGAGTTCTGCCACAGCGACAGATACATGACCGGCGCGACGGCGGCATCGATGCCCTCCTCGCGGACGTCTGGTACAACGCCAACGATCGTCAGCCATGGCGCGTCGACGGGGACTTGCCCGCGACGGCCGACGAACCTGAAGCGGCGGCCGACTGGCGATTCCTCGGGGAAGTAGGCGCGAGCCGCGGTCTCGTTCAGCACCACGACACGCTGCGCGCGCTCGTCGTCCTGATCTGCGATGACGCGACCGCTCACCGGGGTGATCCCGAGCGCCCTGAAATAACCAGGACTGACCGGCACCAACGACGCGCGGGCCGAGTCGCTCTTGTCCGGCGACCATCCTTCGGCGGCGAACGCCGTCGGGCGGATTCCGTCCTCCACCAGCGGCAACGTTGTCGAGAATCCCGCATGCGCCACCCCGGGCGACGCCTCGAGCCGCTCGATGATGCGCCGGATGAGGGCAGTACGCGCCGGATGGGTGAAATAGGGGCCGGAGGATGGGTCGTTCGGCTGTGGCAGCCATGTTCTCGCGGTCATCACCAGCCGCGGATCGATCCCGGTCCTGACGTTGGTGACATTGTGGAGGCTGCGCACGAGCAGCCCCGCTCCTGCAAGGAGCAGGATTGCGACGGCAACCTGCGCGACGACGAACCCACGACGCAGGAGCCGTGTGCGGCGGCTGCCGGGCACACCCCGACCTGATTCTTTCAGCCGATCGACAATGCCGGCACGGGCGACCTGCAGGGCAGGCGCGAGGCTGACGAATATCGCGACGACGGCGGCCAGGGCCGTCGCGAACAGCAATGCGCGCAGGTCGACATTGATGTCCGCGGCTCGCGGCAATCTGTCTGGCGCCGTTCGCAGGAGCAGTCCGACCAGCCAGGGGCACAGCAGAAGCCCAGTCGCCGCGCCCGCCGCCGTCAGCACGGCTCCTTCGACCATCAGGGAACGCGCAATTCGCCAGGACCCGGCGCCGAGCGCGCGCTGAACGGCGATCTCACGCTCCCGCGCGGTCGCGCGAGTCAGCAGCAGATTCGAGACATTCGTGACCGCGATCACGAGCAGAAACGTGATCCCGCCCATCAGCACCCACAGCGCCGGCCTGACGCCGGCGACCAGGTTCTCGGCGAGCGGCGTGAGCCTTGGTGTCCATCCGAGCCGGGCGACGTAGTCGTCGGGATGCTCGGCGGTCAGCTGGCGGCCGAGATTGTCCACGCGCGCCCGAGCTTCGACGAGCGATACACCAGGCTGGAGGCGGCCGATGGCGAACCGGATGAAGCGGGCGCTGTAGGCTGGCGGTGGGAACGGCGATGACTGCCATCCGGACGCGGCCCACACATCGACGTCCGTCTCGACCGTGGGCGCCGGATGGCGGAACCCCGCAGGCATCACGCCGACGACCTCGTACGGATCGTCGTCAATGCGCAGGGTCCGTCCGATTACCGACGGTGACCCTCCGAAGGCGCGGCGCCAGAACTCATCGCTGATCACGATCGGCGCGGCGATGCCGGGCTGCGCGTCCGCCAGCGTGAAGGTCCGGCCGATCGCGGCGCGAACATCAAGTACTGCGAAGTAGTCCGGGCTCGCCAGCAGCACTTCGACCCGCTCGGGTCGATCTGCCCCGACCAGATTCGCGGTGATGGACCACACTCCGGCAATCGAGGCAAACGCACCGGACCGCCGCGCGAAGTCTTCGAGCTCGGGTTGCGACAGACCGATATCGCGCAGGCTGCGACCGGTAAAGTCGGCACCCAGCCGGACAAGGCGGTCCGGTTCGGTGAATGGCAGCGGCTTGAGCAGGACGCCGTCGACGACCGTGTACATGGAGGTCGCAGCGGCCAGGCCGAGCGCGAGCGTGCCGATGACGCCCGCGGCGAAGCCCGGGCCGGCCCATAGGCGCCTGAGGGCGAGACGAATGTCAGTAATCATCCGCTTCGTCCCCTCTATTTCTTGTGTGTCGCGATGTAGGCCTTGGCGAATTCCTCGAGGTGGGGCGCGTTCGTCAATCCGACTTTCCTGGCTTCCTCGAGTGCGGCGTCCCAGCTCATACCGTCGCGCAAAACGCGGCGAATCAGCCAGAACGCGCCGACCCGAATCGCGGCGGTGCAGTGGACCAGCATCGGCCGGTTTGCCTTGTCGTCAGTGATGGCGAGGAACTCGTCGACCTGTGCATCGGTCGGCTTCGCGTAGATCACCGGGATGTTGAAATACTTCATCCCCGCAGCTTCGACCGCCGACTTCTCCTCGTCTGCCCTATGCTCGCTCGGCTGCCGCAGATTGAGAACCGCCTTTACCCCTTTGGACTTCAGCGCGGCGAAGTGCTCGATCCGCGGCTGCCCGGCCGTACAGAACTCTGGCGTGACCTGCAGGAAGTTCCGGATGTCCGGGGTTTCCACCTGCTGTGCCCGAACGTTGGCCAACCCCTCAGGGCTGTTCATTGCCATCGCCGCAACGATGAAGATCGCTAGCATTCTTCCTCCGTATCCCCGCACGTCGCACGTCGCACGTCGCACGTGAGTATAAGATACGCCCCGTGAAGACGGCCGTTCCGCTCTATCTCGCCATCACACTGCTCGTCCCGCAACCGCGAACCACTGGTTTTCAGCTCGAAGAAACGACCATCACCGCAATTCACGCGGCGATGAAAAGCGGACGCTTGACCTGCACCGCACTGGTCGATGCGTACCTGCGGCGCATCGACGCCTTCGACAAACAGGGACCTGCGCTCAATGCGATCACCGTCATCAACCCCGAGGTGCGGACTCAGGCGGCGGAGCTCGATCGGCGGATGAAAGCGTCCGGGCCGTCTGGAGCGCTGCATTGCATCCCCTTCATCGTCAAGGACAACTTCGAAACGGCGGGCCTGCAAACTGCCGCGGGATCTCTCGCGCTGAAGGATTTCGATCCGGGGCGCGACGCATTTCAGGTGAAGCGGATCAAGGAGGCGGGAGCACTCGTCCTGGCCAAGTCGAACATGGCCGAGTGGGCGTTCAGCCCGTACGAAACCGTGAACTCATTGCTGCCCGGCTACACCCGGAATCCCTATGCGCTCGACCGTGTAACCGCGGGCTCGAGTGGTGGCACCGCCGCGGCCGTCGCGGCCAACTTCGGCGCCGTCGGCCTTGGCAGCGACACCGGCAATTCGATCCGCGGTCCTTCATCGCACCAGGCACTCGCGGGGATTCGCTCGACGATGGGGCTTACTAGTCGCGCGGGGGTCGTGCCGCTGAACCTGCTCGCGGATGTTGCCGGACCGATGGCCCGCTCGCTCGAGGATGCGGTCACGGTGTTTCAAGTGATCGTCGGAGAAGATCCTGCCGACCCGGTAACACTCGCGAAGGATTTCGAACCCGCGGGACTCCGCCCGGGTGGACGGCCGGCGACGATCCCGCAATACCGCGACTCGCTCGTGAAGAGCGGCTTGAAAGGGGCGCGTATCGGCGTGCTTCGGCAAGCCTACGAGCGGGAGTCGACATCGCAGGAAATCGTGAAGGTGTTCACGACCGCGCTCGAGGACATGAAAAAGGCGGGCGCCACAATAGTGGATCCGGCAACGGTTGAGGGCTTGGATGAGATCAGGCGGCCCCAGGGTGTGGGCAGCTGCGGCGGATTCAAGTACAACATCAACCGCTATCTGGCCTCACTCGGCGACCGTGTACCCGTGAAGAACCTCGACGCGATCGTCAAGTCGCGCCGCTTTCACCCGTCGGTGGAACTGCGGCTGACGCGCGCGCAGGAGGGCACGGAAAACGCGCTGGACTCCGAGTCGTGCAAGGCTGAGGCGGAGTACCGGAACCGCTACCGGGCGGCGGTCGTCAAGACGATGGACGCGCAGACGCTGGATGCGTACGTTTACCCAACCTGGAGCAACCCGCCGCGTCTGATTGGCGATCTGAATACACCCCACGGTGACAACAGCCAGGTGTTTTCCCCAACCACCGGCTTCCCCTCGATCAACGTACCGATGGGCTATACGCTCGGCGGCAAGCTCCCGGCAGGTGTCACCTTCTTCGGCCGGGCGTGGGACGAGCCGACGCTCATCAGACTCGCCTATTCGTACGAACAGGCCACCCGCCATCGCCGTCCGCCGCCGACGACGCCACGCCTGAATCGGTAGGCCTGCGCGGTTCCCCGATCTGCGGCCGCCATTCACCGAAAGGCCCGTACCGGCGCTGCGCGCGTTCGTATTGTTAGGTCATGACACTCGCGGCAACCAGACAATACGCCCTGGCGCTCAGCGCCGTCGTCGGTGTCGTTGCTGGCATCGTCGCTGCTGCGCTGATCGCTGCCGTGCTCGGCAGCCCCGAGCGAGTCGTCCTTGCGATGACTGACGACGACATCTCGTCGATCGTCTACCTCATCATCGATCGCCTGGAAGCATTCGCCAGCGCGATCTGGCGCGTGGTTCTGTGAAGGGTTTCCGAGATACAGAAACCGAGAGTTCCTGATCTCCTAACCTCCTGTGAACCTCCTGACCTCCTGTGATCCCTTCCCTCCGCAGGCGCAGATCGAAGACGCGCGAGCCGCGCAGGCTGATCTCGTTGACCTCGCCCGACGGGCCGCGCAGAAACTTGATGCTGCCGCCTGGACGGCTGAACTCGTCACGCGCGACTCGGCAGGAGCCGCAAGGTGGTGTCCGGCCTGCGTTTGAGGACGACGGTTTGCCCGTCGAGCGCGATTTCGTACACGACCTCGGCCTCGTCGCTATAATAGCGACCCCCGTATGCAGCCAGGTCCCTCGGATCAGGCGTAAAGCGAGTTTCCGCTTGCGCGGGACGCGAAGCGGCGGTAGTCGTCATCGCTTTGATCGCATCCCCCAGGTACATCTCGGCGACGGTCTGTGCGTACTGGGTCGCATTGCCGGTGCTCACATTGCAGAGAACGGCAACCGAGAGATGCTGTTGCGGAAACCTGGTGAGATGCGCGCGATACCCGGCAGTCGCCCCGCTGTGGCTGACTTCCGGAAGTCCCTTGTAGGGACGCACCGTCAGACCGAACCCGTACTCGTGCGGTTTCCCGTCATTCAATTTCCCAGGCTCCTGCTGCAGCTTCACCAGGGCTCGGTCGCCGACTTTCGGCGTGACGAAGTTCTCGTTCCATTTCAGCAGGTCCCCTACGGTCGTCAGCAGACCGCCGTTGCCGTGAACGTTCTCGAACGGCATGTCCATCCGATAATCCCCGGCAGCCGGCGCATACGCGATGGCGCGTCCCTTGACGATGCGGGAGTAATCGTCGCGCCAGGAGGTGCGCGTCATCCCGAGCGGCCCGAAGATCCGTTCCTGCGAGAACTCGGCGAATGACTTTCCGCTCACCCGCGAGACGATGACAGCGGCGAGGTTGTAGCCGGTATTGCTGTAGGACCACTGCGTGCCGGTCGGGAAGTTCAGGGCCTTCTGCCGGCTAACGATATCCAGCACGTGCGCATGCGTGTGGACGCGCGATGTCCTCGGCCACCCGGCGATGGCGGCAATCTCTCCCCAGTCGCGAAGCCCGCTCGTGTGCTGGAGCATGTGCCGCACCGTGAGCGGCGCGCCGTAGTCGGGGAGCTCGGGCAGGTACTTGCGCGCCTGATCATCGAGCGAGAGCTTGCCCTCCTGCGCGAGCAGCAGCACCGCCGCGGCGGTGAACTGCTTCGAGACCGACCCGGCTTCGAAGATCGTGTCGGGTGCATTCGGCACATCGTGTTCGAGATCCGCCATCCCGTATGCCTTCTGCAACACCGGCTTGCCGCCGCGGGCGACGCCCACGGCGCAACCGGGAGTTTCCCGCGTCCAGCGCGAGAACACGGCGTCCATCTTCGATTCATCAATGTGCGGGGCCTGGGAGGCGCTGCCTGCGAGCGGCAGTGAAAGAAGGAGGAGGAGGGCCATGCGTCTCATGCGCCGCATAATACGCCCGCGAGCGCGAGATCAGGAGCGGGAGATCAGGAGGAGGGTAACAGGAGGTCAGGAGATCAGGAGACGCTTTTGTAAAGACAAAACCAAAAAGCTCCTGATCTCCTGGCCCTCCTGTTATCACTGCCGCGCGAAGCGGACTGAACTGGCGACCTGCGCGAAGATTCGGTCGTAGGCGCCGTACTCGTTCTCGGGGGCGACGCCGATCATGTAGAAGAGCGTCCCGTCCGCCATTTCCGTCGTGTAGACGGCGAGCCGCTCGCGGCCGGTGTTGTCTGAGTCGTTTGCCACCACGGTGCGAAGGCCCGATCGGCCGCCGAGGTTGATGCGGCTGTAGCCGGACGGGCGGCTCATGCCGCGGTTCGACTGCGCCAGGGACTGGAGGAGCTCGTCGGTCGCCTGCCTGAGGTCGTGGGTCTCGTTGCGCGCCAGGCCGACCTGCACCCCGTGCGTGAACACGCTCTGCTGATTGATCGCGCCGTAGCCGCCTTCGGGCGCGAACGTCACCTGGTTCTCGCTCGACATCTCGCGCCAGTTGGACGGCACCGAAATGCGGAACACGTCCCCTTCGTTGTAGGTAGTGAAGCGGGTTGAAGGGGCCTCCACTCGTCCGCTCGGTCGAGCGGATCCGGTGGTACCTGCGGGATATCGATTGCCGCCGCCGCTGCGGGCGACTTCTTCGCTGGTCGGCGCCGGTGACATCGACCGCAGGCGCGCCTGGACGTTCTGGAACTGACGCGTGTCGCTCACCGGGTTCTCGACCCTCAGCGCCTGGGCCTCCTGAGTGATGTACTCGAACGCGATTGCCAGGGTTTGGATGGTTGCTGAGCCACTCGGGGCCGCGCGCACCCCCCTCTCTCTCGATCGTCTGGAACATGGAAGCCATGGATCGCGGGTCGTAGCCGGTCCTGCGCCATGATCTGCGCTCCCAGCAGGTCCGCCTGCTTCTCGTACTCGCGCGAGTACTTCAGGAACGCCGCGCCGAATCCGAACTGGCCGACGGTCGATACCGCTTCACCCGTTCGGCCGCCGATGATGGCGCCGAGGATGGCGCTGCCGATCTGCCCCATTTGATACTTGCCGGCCTTGGTCGCCTGCGCGGTGCCGTGGCGAAGCGCCACGTGGCTGATCTCGTGCGCCAGCACGCCGGCAATCTCCGCCTCGCTGCCCGCCTTTTCGATCATGCCGCGATGCGCGTACATCGGGCCGCCAGGCAGCGCGAACGCGTTGATCTCGCGCAAGTTGACGACGTCGAAGCTGTAGCGGAACTCGGGGTGCTGGAACTCCTGCGGAATGTTCCGAGCCAGGCGCTCGCCGATCTCCTCGACGTAGTTGTCGATATTGTCGTCCCGCAGGATCGGCAGCTTCTGCTCGACTTCCCGGGCAGCCTCGCGCCCGAGCTGCACGTCCTGTGCGGGGGTGTACTTGTTGCCGGGCGCCGTGATCTTCGTCTGCGCCGTGACCAGGGAAACCGAGGTCACGAGCGCGACCACGACCGACACACTGAGCTCTCGCTTCATGTCTTTCCGCTCCTCTACGGGGTGGAATGCGGAAATCATGCCGTTTTTAGTAGCCGATTTTGTAGAGCTTGGATTGGGTCCGGATATAGAGGGCGTCCCCGGCGATGGCCGGCGACGCAAGGGCCATTTCACCGAGATCATTTCGCGCTATTTCCTTGTATGCATTGCCGGTGTCGAGCACGAAGGTGACCCCTTCTTCGGTCAGGAAGAGGACACGTGAGCCAAACGCCACCGGCGAGGCGGAAAAAGTGTGGCCGCCGCCACCCACTCGCGCCCGATAGATGGGCTTGCCGGACTTCGCGTCGAGTACGTTGAGGATGCCGGTATCGTGAACCACGTACGCCTTGCCTTCGTGGACGACGCCCGACGGCGTGTAGCCGGCGACCCGCGGCTGCATCCAGACGATAAAGTCGTTGCTGGCGGTTCCGGGCTTCAGCGTGATGTCACCGGACGCGCCCGGCTTGACCGCGAGGAATGGGCGGTTGGCGTCTCCTTGTGCGCCCGTGCCGACATACAGGAGCCCCTCCCATGCCGATGGCGACGGCGACGACTGCGACATCCCGCCGACGCGCCAGAGTTCCTTGCCATCGAGGTCGTAGGAGATGACCAGACCATGGCCGGTCGTGACGATCTCCGTTCTCATCGAGTTCGTCCAGACGAGCGGCGTCATCCAGGACGACTTCAAGCCGTTCCCGCTGCGTGGCGTCGTCCAGATCTCGGCGCCGGTTTTGGCATCGAGTGCGGTGATGTACGACGCCGTTTCGTTGTCATGGAGCAGAATGACGCGGCCGTTGTGAACGACGGGCGACGAGGCGGTCCCGAAATCGAGGTAGATCGGCTGCTGCGTCCACTGCTTCTTCCAGAGAGGCTTGCCATCCATCGTGTAGCAGAACAGCCCGACGTTCTGGCCGAACGAGACGTACAGGCGTTCGCCGTCCGTGAACGGCGTTTCCGACGCGTAGGTGTTCTTCCGATGGCGGCCGCGGAAGGGCAACGCCTCGATCGCTTCACGCTCCCACTTGACCTTGCCCGTTTTTGCGTCGAGGGCGTACAGCATGTAGCGCAGCTCGGCGGACTCTTCAGGAGTCTCACTGTCACGCGCCTTCGCACGCTTCATGATCTCTTCCTGGCTGAGGCCCTGCTGCACCATCTCCGCGATGAAGTCGTTGCCGAACAGTCCCGCGGTGGGCTGCTTGAACGGCTTCTTGCCGATCGCGGACGTCACGTAGACGGTATCGCCCCAGATGATCGGCGAGGACCATCCGTTGCCGGCGATCTCGACGGCCCACTTCAGGTTCTCTTTCTCACTCCAGCGATCGGGGATCTTCGTCACCGGTGACACGCCACTCAGATTGTGGCCACGAAACCCGGGCCAGGTCGTGGCCGGATCCGGCGGGTTGGATGCCGCGGTGCTCAGGATTAGCGAGACGAAGACGATCAGCTTCAATGTCATTGGTTCACTGCTTCCGGAAGATCAGCGCGTAATGTCCGGGGACGACGCCGTTCTCGCGCTCACGTTTGAAACCGGCGGCGGACGCGAGTTCGACGACTTCCTCCGCGTCCATGCCGGGCGCGGACTTGTCGATGCCTTCGCGTGGAGAGTCGACGATCAACAGGAGTCCGTTGGGTTTGAGCGACGCGTGCATCGATTTCAGCATCGCTTCGGGCTGGTCGAAAAAGCTGAACGCGTAAACAGTCGCCATCGCGTCGATCGAGCCGTTCTCGAATCCGGTGGACGTCGGCTGTCCCTGGATCGCCTTGAAATTCTTGAGGCCCTCTTTTGTGGCGCGCTCGTTCATATAAGCGACCATCTTGGGCTCGAGGTCATTGGCAACGACTCGACCCTCGGCTCCGACTTTCTCCGCGAGAAAACGCGCCAGGTACCCTGATCCGGCGCCCACTTCGGCGACCGTCATGCCGGGCTTGACCTGCATCAGGCCGGTCATCGCCGCCCGGTAGCGAAACAGCGCGCGCGAGGGCTCCTCGAACTTCGCGGCAAACGACTCCGCCGTGCCTTTCGCGTACTCTTTCTCCCAGGAGTTTCGAGTAGGTGGAACCGCCTGCACGGAAAGCGCGAGCGCGAGAATCCAGGCTGTCAACATGGCGGGAGAGAGTACCACGACCATCGTCCGAGCGCACAATGCCGGTGACGAACCGCTACTTCTGGGTGGCGAGACGATACAGAAGTACCGCGGCCCGCTTGGTTTGCGACGGCAGGGTCGCCAGGTCCGCGGTCTCTTTGACGGTGTGATCATCGGTGCCCATCAACCCGACGCCGTCGAGGATCATTTTCACTTCGCCAGCGACGAACGACACGTCAGCGGCACCGGCGCGATCGGGGTCAACCGCCGTTACCGGGCCAGCGCCGACGTCGCGGCTCGCCTTGTCGTACATCGCCAGCAGCTTGTGGTTGCCTTCGCTGGGGGCCAGGGGCGGATAACCGTCTTCGAACGTGATGGTCGCCTCGGCGTGCGGCAGCGGGCCCGCGACGATTGACTGCATCGTCGTCTTGGCCCTCGCGAGCTGCTCCTGGGAAAGCGTCCTGAGGTCGCCGGTGACGATCGCGTGTTCGGCGATGACGTTGGTTTTTCCAAAGGCGGTGCCGCGGGCCTGGACGTTGTCGAGCTCCGCGGACGTGCCGCCAACGATTGCCCCGGGATTGAACGTGAGATGCGGCTCCCCCGCCATCTTTTCGCGGAAGGCGTTGAGAATGCGGGCGGCCTCGAAGATGGCGCCGGTGCCGATGTCCTTGCGGAAGATCTGCGAGGAGTGCGCCGGCTGCGCCTTGACCCGCACCGTCCATGCCGACGTGCCGCGCCGGGCGACGACCGCTGTGCGGGGATCTCCTGGGCCGTCTTCGAAGCCGATCGCATATGCGGCGCCTGTGGCCGCGTCCACCAGAGCCTTTCGTGCGTCGGCAAGCGGCTCCCCTGCGTCTTCTTCGTCCCCGGTTATCACCACGGTGACGTTCATGCTCTTCAAGGTGCCGGTCGACGCCAGCGCCTTCAGGGCCTGGACGAGGATGACGTTTCCGCCTTTCATATCGATGACGCCGGGGCCTCGCGCATGAGTCTCGTCGATCTTCTCGAATTTCTGGAACGGGCTGTCCGCTTCGAACACCGTGTCGAGATGGCCGATCAGGAGGATCTTCGGTCCACTGCCCGGATGTTCGCCGATGAGGTGCCCGGCGCGTTTGAACGGTGCCCCGTCCACCCAGCGTGTCTTGAATCCGAGGCCGTCCAGCTCCTGCCGAAACACCTTTCCAACCTCCTGGACGCCGGCATGATTCTGGGTGCCGCTGTTGATGTTGACAACCCGTTCGAGCAGCGTCACCGCTTCCTTGTTGTGCGTGTCGACAAACGCCACGAGCGCCTTTTCGTCAGCATTCATTCCAGCCTGTGACATCCCGCTCGCCGCTGCGACACCAAAGACAATCGTTGCACCCGCCAGGATTCGTTTCGTCATGAGTCAGCACACCTCAATCATTGTAAGCTGCGGCCGAGCTTGAACTGCCGCGCGCCAGTCCGATAGGCTCCGCGGACAAAGAAGGGGGACGGTGTCACTTATGAGAATAAAGCCGCTCGTCGTGGTGGTGATTCTCGGGATAGGTCAGCTCTCTGGCAACGCCGGTGGCACAAGTGCCGCCGATGAACAGGATGGCAGCTACAGCGCTGAGCTCGCATTGATGCAGGCGCGCTTGAGCGCTGGAGGGATGCGTCACGTCGCACTCGACCAGGCCGAGTTGAGATTCACCGCGGATGGCTGGGACGGCGCATCGCCGCATATCGTCTTCGCCAACGACCGCACCCACCGCCTCTCGAGCCAGTTCGTGGAAGACGATCCTCGTCGCGGCTCGCCACCGGACACGATCACCTATCTGGTGGATCAGAGCGACGGGTCCGCACTGACACGGACGCCAGCCGGCATCGCCGTACTGCCGAACGCGGTGACCGAGGCGCAACTGGATGCGTCGATGGCAGCGTGGGACGATTTCAAGTGCAACGGTCCGAACGTCGTCAAGGTCGCCGATACGGGTGCGGACCCGGATGTTGTCGACAACCTCGTGTTGGGCGGCCCCCTGAATCCCGAGGCGCCTTATGCCGACATCACGCACGCCGGCTGGTTGCCACCGGCGTTTTTCAACGCGGTCTTTCCTGGCGTCGGCGGGATTCTGGCGGCCACCTTCACCTTCATTTTTGTCGAAGACGACGGGGTCACGCCCACCGATATCGACAGGAATGGGCGCGCGGACGTCGCATTCCGCGAGATCTATTACAACCGCGGCTTCGGGTGGACTACCGGGGGGGGCGACCCCCGCGACGTCGACATCCAGAGCATCGCCATCCATGAGGCAGGTCACGGTTTCGGCCTGGCACATTTTGGCAAAGTGACCTTGAAGGCCGACGGCAGATTCCAGTTTTCGCCCAAGGCGATCATGAACGCGGTCTACGTAGCGGAAGACCGGGAGATCACCGGCAGCGACAACGCGTCGTTCTGCAGCATCTGGGCGAACAAGCACTAATAAAAGCGACGAACGAGAGACTTATCGAGGCGCCGCGACACCCATATGCGCCGCCGCGAAGGTCCACTCGTCGGCCAGCTCCGCGATCCGCTTGTCGGTGGACCGGTAATTGTGCGATCCACCGGTCTCGACGCGGATCAGCACCGGCCGATCGCATCCCTGGGCCGCCTGCAGCGCGGCGATGAACTTGAACGAATGACTCGGCACCACCCGGTCGTCATGATCCGCGGTCGTCACCAGCGTCGCCGGATAGCACGTTCCGGGCACCAGGTTATGCAGCGGAGAGTATTTGAAGATGAAGGGAAAGTGCTCCGGGTTGGACGCGGAACCGTACTCCGTCACCCAGGCCTTGCCGCCGGTGAACCGGTCGTAGCGCAGCATGTCAAGCACGCCGGCCGCAGGAAGCACTGCCGCGAACAGATCCGGACGCTGTTGCATCACGGCGGCGACGAGCAGCCCGCCATTGGAGCCCCCTGCGATACCGAGCCGCGCGGGAGACGTAAATCGCTCCTTGACGAGATGCTCCGCGACGGCAATCAGATCGTCGAAGACATTCTGCTTCTTCTCCAGCATCCCGGCCTTGTGCCACGCTTCACCGTACTCGGCACCGCCGCGAAGGTTGGCGGTGACCCAGACACCGCCGAGATCCAGCCATGCCGGCACGTCAGGCCGGTAACCAGGCACCGTGCTCACCGAGAATCCGCCATAGGCGGTGATCATCGTCGGGTTGCTGCCGTCGCGGGCCAGGCCTTTACGTGCGGTGACGAAGAACGGCACGCGCGTGCCGTCCGTGGACTGCGCGAAGAGCTGCACGGTCTCGTAGCGCTCCACATCGATCGGTGTTCTGCCCGCTTCGAACGGCGTGCTCTTCCCCGAAGTCAGGTCGTGAGCAAACACCGTGGTCGGATAGAGCGGCGACGTAAAGGCATAGAACATCAGTGGCGAGTCCTGACGTCCGTTGAAGCCGGAGAGCGAGCCGGGGCCCGGGAGCGTGATGTCACCCTGCCGTGTGCCATCGAGCGCAAAAACGGCCAGTCTGCTCTTCACGTCTTCGAGGTACTCGACCACGATCCGTCCGCCGACCAGCGCGACGTTCTCGATCGCGCTGGACCCCTCGGGCACGATCGTCTTCCACGCGGCGGGATCTGACCGACGGGTGTCAATCGCGATGACCTTGCGATTCGGCGCACCACGATCACTCCGGAGAAACAGCACGGGCCCGGAGTTCCCGAACGGCGCGAACTCCGCATCGTCGGTCTCGATCAACGGCTTGATGGGTGCGGCGATGTGCGGCTTCCTGGGATCCCCCAGGTCGGCGAGATACAGCCGATTGTTGTTGTCGGAGCCCTTCGACGTCACGACCAGGAGATAGCGACCGTCCTCGGTCAGCCCACCGGTGACGAACCACGTCGGGTGGCTCTTGTTCTCGTAGATCAGCCGGTCCTGCGATTGTGGCGTCCCGACGACGTGATAGTAGAGAGCGTGACCCGACAGCGCTTCGGACATCGCGCGCCCTTTCGGCGGCTCCGGATAGCGCGAGTAGAAAAACCCTCTGGCGTCTTCGGTCCAGGAAAGGCCGGAGAATCGCATCCATTCCACCTGGTCGGCGAGATCCTGTCCCGTCGTCAGGCTCCGCACGCGGATCGTCTGCCAGTCCGCTCCCCCTGCCGCAACCGTGTAGGCCAGCAGCCGCGCGTCCGGCGACGGCGAGAACGAAGCGAGTGAGGTGGTCGCATCCGGCCAGAGAATGTTCGGATCGATCAGCTGCGTCGGCGGGCCGTCGAGTCCCTCCCGCATGTAGAGCGGCGACTGCTGCTGCATGCCGGTGTTCATCCGGTAGAACAGGCGGCCTGCCTCAGTGAGCGGAAGGTTGGTCTTACGGAAGTTCCACAGCCGCGCGATGCGCTGCTGAAAATACGTCCGAATCGGCTGAGCGCGCAGGTAGCCCTCGGTCAGCTTGTTCTGCTCGGCGATCCACGCCGCTACCTCGGGAGCATTCAGATCCTCGAGCCAGCGGTAGGGATCGGCAACTTTGGTCCCGTGATAGTCATCGACCACGTCACTCCTGCGAGTCACCGGATACTGAGGCTTCTGTGTGATCACTGTAGTTTGAAGAACCGCAACAAGAAGGCACGTCGCACATAGCACGTAAGCAAGCCTGCCTCGCCGAAGCGCGCGTTGAGTCACCAGCGCGAAGGCGGGTCGCACGTGCCTTATCTCCCGTGCTGTTGTCGCATGGCCTGCTGCAAAGCCGAGAGCATCCCCTCGGATCCGGTGAACAGGCCCTGCGGATAGTCGGCGTGGCGCAGCATCTGCGCGTAAATCACGTCGCTCTGATAGAGATGCACGCCAAGGCCGGCGAGGTATTGCAACCTGAGGTTGCGGTCCCGATTGATCGTCGCGTCAGCGAGCCAGGGCTGCAGCTGATTGCGGTTGCCGGCAAACGTCGAGAACAGGTCGACGACCGAATTCATGCCGACCTCGCCCAGCGACTTCGCGATCGGCTGGTACTCGGGACGGGCAAGCTTCTGCTGAATCTCGTCCAGGTTGATTACTGTCGGCTCGACCTGCCCGAGCAGGACCATGTCATAGCCCTGGCCGTTGTTGGTGTTGCCGAAAACCATGCCGTTGGGAAACGCCTCGAGGAAGGTGGCCACTTCACTCTTCACGGCTTCGGTGTTGCTCTCGTACAGCTGCACGAAGAGCGTCACCACGCCGCCGGGGTTGAGGCGTTGCTTCACGATTTCGAAGAACTCTCGGGAATACAGCATCGCCGCTCCCTTGACCCAGGGATCAAGCGGATCCGATGTGATCGCGTCGAACTTCTCCTGGGTCGTCGTCAAATAGTGCCGCGCGTCATCGATATGGATGCGCGTCTTTGGATTGGTGACGACGCTGAAGTTGTGGTCCGAGAAATATTTCGAGACGACGCTCGGCACCAGCGGCTCGATCTCGGCGATGGTGAGCTTCTGGACCGCGGGATCGATCGACACCGCACCGGCCGTCACCCCGGCGCCGCAGCCGATGACGAGTGCGTTCTTCGGATCCTTCGGTATCAGTGTCGTGAGGTGTCCGAGCATCCGCTGCAGGCGCATGTCCTGCGGCTCGCTCGACGCCTGCACTTTGCCGGCGTTGTGGTAATTCAGAACGCCGTTGGAGAGCCGGGATACAGCCACCGATGCGTTCCAGCCTTCACCCATGTAGATGACGTCCGCCTCGCCGACGCGCGTCGCTGCGTAGCGGCCGTAGGCGACGAGGATTGGCGGCACCCCGTGGACCGTCCTCGCGAGCAGTACGGCTCCTGCCATCGCGGCGGCCAGCAGAAGCGTGGCGGCAATCTGAGGGCGCCGCTTCTTCGTGTCCGACTCGACCAGCGCGGCGTCGAGCGTCAACAGCGCCGCAATTGCGGAAACCACGATCATGGCCTGCTGCGACCGCTGCGTCCCGAGCCAGATGGTGAGCAAGAGGCTCCCGCCGACCGCGCCGGCGATCGCGCCGAGGGTATTGGCGGCATAGACCGAGCCGACGAGCCGCGCCGGATCCTTGCGTCCTCCGGCGACCGAAGCCAGTGCGAGCGGGAAGCTGGCGCCCCAGAGAATCGCGCCCGGAAGCATCGCCCAGAGCGCGCGCACGAAATCGACCTGAAAGTTGAACCACGGGCTGGTCGAGATCGACGGATTGATCGGCCAGAACGGCAGTGAATCCGTCAGCATGTACGAGGTCCATGCCATCGCGGCGCACAGCAGCATCTGGCACCAGCCAAGCGCGAGACGCGGCCGCTCGACACGTCCGGCGAGCGCCGAGCCGATGCTGCTGCCGATCCCGAGTCCGAAGAGAAAAACCGCAAGGATCAGCGAGAAGGTGTAGGCGGTCCCGCCGAAGAGCAGCGACAGGGTCCGCGTCCAGAGCACTTCGGAGCCAAGCGCCGTGAATCCTGACAACCCGATGGCGGTGTAGATCGCCCAGGAGCCCGCTCCCGAATGGTCGTCAGGTGCTTTGGTCTTGTCGTCTCGGGCCGCTCTGGTCTTTGCCACCACCGGTTCCGGCTCGTAGGTCGTGACCCGCGCAAGCGCCAGGGCAATCCCGGCGACGATCAGGTTGAGTGCCACGGCAGCGTAGGTCGCGATCGCCATGTCGTAGACGCGAAGCAGGTAGAACCCCGCGAGCAGACAACCGAGCACGCCGCCGGCGATGTTCCCGCCGTAAAAGAATCCGAGCCACGACATTCCTTCCGGCGTCGACTTCACCCAACGGGAAATCGCCGGCAACGTGGCGCCCATCAGCAGTGTGGGTGGGAGCAGACAGATCGCGGCGGCGATGCCCCGGAGGAGGAGGCCGACGACGCCGGTGGTGCCGAGGGAGGTATAGGCACTCGACAGCACCGGCAGGCCGAAGAGAATCAGCAGACCCAGGGCGCCAATCCCCAGTTCGAGATACGCGTACACGCGCAGCGGGTGCTGGCCGCTGCCGACAAGTCGCGCCAGCAGCAGGCTGCCCAGGCACATGCCGCCCATGAACGTGCCGAGCAGCACGCCGAGCGAGATGGCCGACGATCCGATGACGAGCTGAAGGAGCTGAAACCAGACGATCTCGTATATCAGCGCGGCGCAGCCGCTGCCCACGAAGAGCAGCAGCAGCGCCGGCATGAACCGGCGCGAACTCATTCGGGAATACCTTTCGAAGACAGGACCGGCGATGTTAGCACGCGGCAACGACCGACCTCCAACCTCGCAGAGGTCAGAGTGCCTTGCGGATCTGGTACGGGAACGTGGCGATCGCGACCTTGTCTGTGGCCGCACCGCGAAGCTGCACGCGCGTCGGGTAGACCCGTGCGGCCTTCTCCTGGCTGGCGGGATTGAAGTTCAGGATCCGGCCGCGGCGCATCACCAGCACCAGACCTGACTCGTCACCGAGCGCGGCGAACTCCGCGCTGGCGCCGCGATACGACTCGAGCGCAAGCGCCGAACGAAGTTGGGTCACCGTCGCGGGCACATCGTCCACGATCAAAGCGATTTCGCTGGTGCCGAGAATGTCACGCGAACTGAAGGCACCGGCCGCGCTGTTCTTCAGATCGTGGCGCGCGATGTACTCGACGACGTTGCCGCCCGGATCGAGGAAGAAGATCGAATGGGCGTTCCAATGGCTGTAGTCGACGATGTCGGGTGGCAACCCGGCGGCGCGGTTGCGCTCGGGGATCGGGAGCAGGGGCGACCGCGCCAGCTGCCATTCGCGCGCAGCAACAATCTTGTTCTCTGGAATATTGAAAGCGAAATGATAGAAGGGGTTCGAGGCCTGCCGGTCCTCGCTGAAGACGATTTGGGTATCGCCAGCCGTGACGATCAGCCGCCCGAGCGATCGCCGGGTCTCCAGCTCGAGGCGGCCGCCGTAAAACGCCTCCATCGACTCGAGCGACGCCGACGTGACCAATTGACACTCGGCGATCCGATGACCCGGGCGGCCAGGTGCACCGATCAGCCGTTCGACGTCAAGGTGGGCGCCGACGACAGCCGCTCCGAGCGATTGAAGAAACGTGCGGCGCGGATGCTGCGACTTCACGAGCAAGCTCCACGGCGCGTGTGGCGCCGTGGAGCGAGAAAGCTTATTTGACGTGCTTGTTGACCAGTTTGGTCATCTCGAACATGTTGACCTGGGGCTTGCCGAAGATCGGCCGCAGGTTGTCGTCGGCCTTGATCATCCGGCGATTCTTGGCGTCCTGCAGATTGTTCTTCTTGATGTAGGCCCACAGCTTCTTCGTGAGCTCCGTCCGCGGGAGCGGCTTGGCGCCGACGATCTGCGACAGCGCGCTGTCCGGCGTTACCGGGGCCATGAAGGCCGCGTTCGGCTTCCGGCCGCTCGTCTTCTTCTTGCCGGCGCTGCTTGATTTGCTGCTGCTCTTTTTCGCGCTCTTGGCCATCTTCTCTGCTGCTCCTTTAGTATCGCCGGGGACCCCTGCACCCCGGCTGGCTCACTTCGCTACGTGGGTCCCAACGCCCACTCCGCTCCGTTCGCTCATGCCTTGCGGTGTCGCGTCGTTCTCGGCGCTGCGCGACGGCGCAGCCGACGCAGGAGGCAACCCTCCGGTGGGACCCCGCTCTTGTTGCGGATCATACGCGATTTATACGGATTTGCACGAGGAGAATGGAGGGAATTCCACCGTCGCTCTTGCGAGGTGCGGCGGACAAGTCACTGCAGGATGCGCTCGGCGCGCAGCCAGTCGATCGTGTCCTTCCAGTACGGTGCGGGGCCGGTGGCTGTCCCGAGTCCGTGGTTGGCGCCCGGGTAGGTGCGCAGCGTGATCGGTGCGCCGGCGCTGATCGCGTCACGCAGGTTTCGCAGCGTGTGCCGCACCGGAATACTCTCGTCTGCCTCGCCGACCAGCCACAGCGTGGGTGTCCGCAGCGCGCGCAGCAGGGGCACGTGATCGAACCCCTGGGGCCCGCGATAGGCGTCCACACGTGCGTCGATAGCCTCGGGCGACAGTGCCTCGGCCGGCCGGATACCGTCCCCGGTCGCCTCGCTATAGACGTGCTCGAGGCCGACGCTCGTTGCCGGACCCGAGAGCACGATCGCGAAGCGGACTTCACCCGGCACCGAGCCGGCGATCGCGGCAGGAATGATCCAGCCCGCCTGGCTGCTGCCGAGCAACCCCACCCGGCTGGCATCGATACGGCCGTCTTCGCGCAGCGCGCGCAGGCACGCCAGCGCATCTCGGCCGAGGAGCGGCATGCGCTCGGGACTGGTCCGGACACCGACGTTGTCGTACTCGCCGGTCGATTCGCCGACTCCCCGCTTGTCGTACGCCAGCACCGCGAGGCCGCCGGCGACCAGTTGATCCTTCTGTCGCTCCAGCTGGGACCGCGTCATCCGACCCGACCCGTGGACGAGCACCACTCCCGGAAATCTACCCTTGCCCGACGGGTACGAGATCGTAGCGGCGAGATTCGCTCCTTCGTTGGCGATCACGGTCTCGCGCGCCGCGGGCAGCGGCGCCTGGCGGGCGTACACAGACCAGCAGACAATCGCCACGAGCGCGGCCACCGCACTCACTGCAACAACGATGCGGTTTCGATCACGTGGTCGGCGCACCTGGTTTCGTCTCTAACTTCGCTCGGCGGGGCCCCTTTGACATTCCCCGCCTCGCTGCGCGCTCGCGGTCGCCTGCGGCGACTTCCCTCCGGCGCTCGCTTGCGTTTCCCTGGTTTTCAGTTCGGCCATCGGTCATCTCAACCGTTGCAGTGCCGACTGGATCTCTTTCAGCTGCTTGACAAGATCGTTGAACCGGCGGCGGGATTCCATCCCGACCTTCTGATCGGCGGCACTCTCCACACGGTTGATGCTGGCGAGCTGGTCGATCAGCATCGGCTGCTGGTACGTCCCGGGAGCGGTGACCAGCCGTGCCCACAGTGCCTGCAGGTTTGCCGCCGGCGTCTTCGCGGCTTCGAGCTTCTGCAGGAGCTGCGTGGTGCTTTCGCCAGGCCCTGGCGACGGCGCCGGCTGCACGCCGGCCTTCTTCATGACCTGCTGTAGTTGCAGCCGTGCGGCAGCTGCGTCATTCATCGCGACGCGGAGATTCAGAAGAAAGTTCTGCTGATCCACCAGGTCGGCGATGCTGGTGCCATCCTTGATCACACCGGGGTCAACCTTCACGTCGAACGTGCGGGACAGCGTCGCGCTTCCGGTCTGCGCGTTCTGGTCGCCAGGTGTGCCAACCAGTAACTTCGCGGTGTATCTGCCGGGAGCGGCAAGCGGACCACCATCCGCCCAGCGGTAATCCCACAAGTGCCTGTTGTGCCCGGCCTTTGTCGTCAAGGCGGCCGGCGCTCCACCGCGGCCGCGGCCGCCGCGCATGTCGGGATCGTCAGGATCCTGCGCGCCGCTCGAATCCCGCCCCGCGCGCGGTTCCGCCGCGGATCCGATAGTGCGGACTACCCGTCCCGTAGCATCGGTGATCTCCAGCGACAGCGTGCCTTTGAACCCCGCCGGCAGCATGTAATCGATCGGCTGCGCCATCGGTGGATACTCCGGACCGCCACCGCCGCGTCGACCGCCCGTTGCGGCGCGGTAGCGGATGCGGCTCGAGGGCTGGAGCAGCGCCGGCTTCGAAAGATCACAGACGCCATTGCCAGCTGCCGCAGCGGCGAAACGTCATCCATGATCCAGAACGCGCGGCCCATCGTCGAAATGACAATGTCGCCGCGATGGACGCGAAGGTCCGTCACCGGGGTGGCCGGGAGGTTGCGCTGCAGTGAGTGCCAGCTTCGGCCATTGTCGAAGGAGACGAAAAACCCGAACTCGGTGCCCGCATACAGCAGGCCGGGCTGCTCGGGATCCTCGCGGACGACCCGCGTGGGATGATCGGCGGGGATCCCGTTGGTTCCGTCAGTCAGCTTCGACCAGGTGACACCGTAGTCGTCGGTGCGATAGATGTACGGCTTGAGATCGTGCTCGAAGAGGAACCGGTAGACCGCGATGTAGGCGGTGCCAGCGCGAGCGGCCGACGCGTCGATGTTCTGCACGCGCCCACCGGGAGGCAGGTCTTTCGGCGTGACGTTCTTCCAGGTCTTCCCGCCATCCCGCGTGACGTGCACCGGACCATCGTTGGCGCCGACCCACAGGACGTTTCGGTCACGTGGCGACTCGGCCATCGAGTAGATCGATGAATACACCTCCTCGCCGGTGACGTCGCGCGTGATCGGATTGCCGGGGACGATCTGGTACTTCGGGTCGTGCCAGGTCAGATCCGGGCTGATGACCTGCCAGGTGACGCCGTCGTCCGTCGTGCGGTGGAGAACGTGGGAGGCCTGATAGACCGTTTTCGGATCGTGCTGCGAAACCAGGATCACGGTCTGACGCGGGAAGCGATACTCGATGTCCGACGGATGATGCCCGTATCGATTCTGCGGGTAAATCCAGCGTCCCTGCGACTGGCCGGTCTCGACGCTGAAGCGTTCGAGCTCACCCTTGCACGCGCCCCAGATCACCTTGCCGTCCGGCGTCGGCATGATGCCGCCGGTCTCGCAGCCTGACGCCTGCGTCCACGCCTGCGCGGGATGATCGAACCCGAACGAGACCTGCGGAATGCTTGGAAGCACGACGGTGGAGTTGTCCTGCTGCGGTCCATACAGCAGGTATGGATGCTGCTGGTCGACGCTCACCATGTAGAACTCGCCGGTGGGCTGATTCAGGATGCTCGACCAGCTGCGGCCGCCGTCGCGCGTGACATTTGCGCCGCCGTCGTTCGACTGGATGAACGTCTCCGGGGAGTCGGGGTTGAACCAGATCCCCATGTTGTCGCCGTGCGGCGTGCTCACCGTGGTAAAGCTCTTGCCGCCGTTGGCGGACTTGTGAGAGGCTGAGCGCGTTCACCCACACTTCTTCCGGATTTTTCGGATTGACATCGACGTAGTTGAAGTAGAACGGCCGCGACCGCAGGTTGCTGGCGTTGTTGACCAGACGCCACGTCCCGCCGGCATCGTCCGACCGATACAGGCCTCCCTGTTCGGCTGGCGCTTCGATCATCGCGTAGACGATCGCCGGGGCGCTGCGCGCAATATCGATATCGATTTTGCCGATCAGTGGCTGTGGCAGTCCGCTGGAAAGCTTCTTCCAGGTGTTGCCGCCGTCGATCGATTTGTAGATACCTCCCTCGGTCGCCGGCCCGCCGCTGACGATGTCCCACCCTTTCCGAAATCCTTTGTACATTCCGGCGTAGAGCTCGTTGGGATCGGCCATGTTCACGGCGACGACGCGCCCGCCGGTTTCGCTGTTCACGAACAGCGTCTTCTTCCAGGTCTTCCCTCCGTCAACAGTCTTGTAGATGCCTCGCTCGTCGTTCGGACCGAACGGCGAGCCGAGCGCTGCCGCCCACGCGATATCCGGATTCGTCGGATGTACGCGGACCGAACCGATCTGTCCTGCCTCCCTGAGACCGACGAACTGCCACGTCCGTCCGGCGTCGGTGGATTTGTACACACCGCGACCGATGATGACGTTGCTGCGGATCGCCGCGCTGCCGGTGCCGACGTAGACCACATCGGGGTTCGATTCGGAAACATCGATGGACCCGATCGAACCGGTCTCGATTTGCCCATCGCTGATCGGCGTCCACGACTCGCCACAGTTCTGGGTTTTCCACACACCGCCGCCTGTGCCGCCCATGTAGAAGGTGCACGGCTGGCTTCGAACGCCGGCAATCGCGGTCACGCGTCCGCCGCGGGACGGCCCGACATTGCGCCACCGCAGATCCTGCCAATTTGTGTCTTCGCTGCCGCGGTGCGCGGTGCGGGTTACGGGGTGCGGCTCCTGGGCCCGAGTCCGGCGTGCGCCGAACAGAATTGCGAACACGAGCGCCAGACCAATTGCCACGACGACGCTGGCGGTGCGGCGGCGCATGCGACGGACCGCGGCCCAGCTTTCCTGATCGACGTAATAGCCGTCCGTTCCGACCTGGCGGACCACAGCTCGTTCTCTGAGACGCCGGAGAATCACGCCGCGCGACACGCCGAGCTGCTCGAGCGAACGCGCCTGCTCGCGCGATGTGGCGCCGGCGGCAACGAATCGGGCGACCATCCGCCGTTCTTTGGCGAGAACGAAGGCGATTACGTCATTCATGAGGTGAGGCACCGGTAGCGGCGAACGTCCGGTGGTGCGGCCAGGTGGCCGTCCAGCCGGGCGAACGCCGCAGCGATATGCGCGGACCGGCCGTGCGCATCCAGCGCCGCTTCGTCGGTCCATTCTTCGTAAAACGTGAAGTCGGTGGGATCGGCGCTGTTCTGCATCAGGTCGTACACGACACAGCCCTGCTCGAGCCGGGTAGGATCGACCGCGGCCAGGAGGACGCTCTTCACGTGTTCAACACTGTCGGGTTTGGCCAGGATCCGTGCGACCACGCCGACCACTGTCTTTCCCATCGCGGAAGCTTAACCCAGCACGTCGCACGTCGCGTGCACGTGCGACGTGCGACGTGCCACGTGCCAACGTGCGGACGTGCCAACGTGCGGACGTGGCAACGTGCAGGGGCGAGCACGTGATCTCGTTTTCGTCCCTGCCTTGTTGACTCGGGAACGGGGTTGAGGAAAGGTTATGCGATGAAAATGCACCGCACTCTAACCGTCCTCGCCGCTGTCGCCGGCGCGGTTGCCGCGCTCTCCGCCTTCGAGACGGTATCGATGATCGAAGTCGAAGGAGAAGCCGCGAAATACTGGACGCGCTGGCGCGGCCCCTCCGGCCAGGGCATCGTCAAGAATGGAAAGTACACCGACAAATGGTCGGCGACCGAACGCGTGAAGTGGAAGGTCCCCGTACCTGGACGCGGCCACTCGTCGCCGATCGTGTGGGGAGATAACATCTTCCTCACAACTGCGCGTGACGACGGGGCAAAGATGTCGGTGCTCGCCTTCCGCCGCTCGGACGGAAAGCAGTTATGGGAGACGTTCGTCCCCTCCGAAGGGGTCGAACACATCTATCCGAAGAACAGCCATGCATCGGCCACGGTGGTGACAGACGGCAAGCTGGTATACGCGTCGTTCGGGACACACGGGCTAATGGCGGTGGACTTCAAAGGCAAGATCGTGTGGCGGCGCCCGGTCGGGCTCCTCAACAACTACCACGGCAGCGCCGGCTCCCCGATTCTTTACAAGGACCGGATTTTCATCTTCCAGGACCATCGCGGTACCGACACGACCAAGTCCTTCGTGGCCGCGTATGACAAGAACACCGGCGAGCCAGTGTGGAAGACGGACCGCGTCGAAACGACCGGGTGGGGCACGCCCGTCGTGATTCGCGCGGGGGACCGCGACGAGTTGATCATCAGCAGCCAGCGCAAGGTGTACGCCTACGATCCGCAAACCGGTAAAGAGCTGTGGACGGTCGGCGGCCTCACCTTCGAAGTGATTCCGACGCCGGTTGTCGCGGAAGGGCTGGTGATCTGTTCCTCTGGACGGCAGGGGCCGACGATCGCGATCCGGCCGGGCGGCAGCGGGGACGTGACCGCCACCCATGTCGCGTGGAAGTCGCCGAAAGGGTCGCCGTTCGTTCCCTCCGGCGTGGTCGTCGATGGTGTGCTGTACCTGGTCAACGACCTGCAGAGCATTCTCACCGCGCACGACGTCAAGAGCGGCGAGGTGCTCTACCAGGGACGCCTGGGCGAAGCGAAGAAGGAAGGGTTCTCCGCCTCACCCATCGCGTACGACGGCAAAGTGTTCTTCACGAATGACGATGGCGAGACGTTCGTGCTACAGGCGGGGCGCGAGTTCAAGCTGCTGCACGTCAATCAGCTCGGTGAGCAGACGCTGGCGTCCCCGGCATTGGTGGACGGCCGCTGGTACTTCCGTACCGCCTCGTCGCTCCTGGCGATCGAGTGAAAAATCGGGGTCAGATCTTGTTTCTTGCACGATCGTCCTCCGCCGTGGACGTAGTCAGTTCAGGACAATCGTGCAAGAAACAAGATCTGACCCCTTACTCCCGGACGGCTGACGCCGGATCGATGTTCAGCGCTCGCCGGGTGGGGATCACACAGGCGGCGAGCGCTACCGCTCCGAGCAGGACGGTCGCCGCAGCGATCGTCATCGGATCCCGCGGGCTCACACCGAACAGCAGAGCCGAGAGCCACTTCGACGCTGCCAGCGTGCCGAGCACGCCCAGGGCGGCTCCGGTGCCCGCTGCCGCCAGCGCACGCCGCATGACGAGCCGGACGATACCTGCCCGGCTCGCTCCGAGCGCGACGCGGACCCCGATCTCTCGCGTCCGGTCGGCCACACTCTGCGCCAGCACCCCATAGAGACCGATCGCCGCCAGCAGTACGCTGGCGGCTGCGAATGTCCCCAGCATCCACAACGTTGCCCGCCGCAGAAACACGGCTGAGGATTCCGCCGCCATGGCGTCGAGCGTCTTGACGCCGAAGACGGGCAGGTCAGGATCGAGGCGACCGACCACACGCCTTGCCGTGGCGGCGGCGAGAGCGGTGTCGGCTGAACGCACCACGACCATGTACGAGCCGCTGGAATCCTGCTCCGCCGTGAAGTACAGCGCCGGTAGCAGCGGACCGTCGAGGTCGTTCAGTCGCTCGTTGTCCACGATGCCGACGATCTGCCACTCGCCTGGCGCAAACTGAAAAGACACCCGCTGGCCGACCGGGTCAGATCCTGCGAAGACGCTGTCGGCGAGCACCCGATTGATCACGACGACCTGTGGAGATCCAGCCCGGTCGGTGGGCTCGAACCAGCGCCCGCGTAAAAGGGGCACACGCATGGTCGAGAAGTAGCCTGCGCTGACCGTCCGGATCGCGACCGCAGGACCACGCGACCCGGCGTCGACGGGGCGGCCGGACACCTGGAGGTCCCCGGTGTTGCCTCCGCCCATCAGCGGGCCCTGGTTGATCAGCGCCGCGGAACTGATGCCCGGTTCGGCCTGGAGCGCGTCAAGCAGATGCCGCTGAAAGGCGCGAACTGCTTCAGCGGTCCCGTACTTCGGCGGCAGGTTCAGCCGCATGGTGAGCAACCCCTCGGGATCGAACGCCACAGGTACGCTGAGCAGCCGCTGGACGCTCGTCGCCAGCAGGCCCGCGCCTGCCAGCAGCATCAGGGCGACGCCGACCTGCACGGCGACAAGGCCGGATCGCAGACGAATTTCTCCCGGCGCCGCAGTCACGCGCGCGGTCTTCAACGTATCGCGATCTTCCAACCGCGAGGCACGCCAGGCGGGGGCGGCGCCAAAAATCAGCGCGGTAACCAGGGAGATCATGATCGCCGCACCTGCCACGACCAGGTCGACGCCGGGATTGTCGAAGTTCGGCAGCGTCGATCGCTGCTGCGCCGGCATGCCCGCAACGGACAGACGGATCAGCCAGTGTCCGCCGAGAATGCCGAGCGCACCTCCGGTGAGTGAGAGCATCACGTTCTCGGTGAGCAATTGACCGGCGATCCGGCTGCGACTGGCACCAAGCGCCGATCGGACCGACAGCTCCCGTCGGCGCGGCGCAGCGCGAGACAGCAGCAGCGCGGCCGTCGTCGCGCAGGTCACCAGAACGACGAGTACCACCCCGGCAAGCAGCGCGTTGATCGTCGGCCTCACCGGCGCAACGATCATGTCCCGAAGCCCTATCGACCGCAGGCTGACGGCGGCATGGTTTCGTTGATCGCGCGCGGCGAGAACAGATGCAGTTGCATCCAGGTCGGCACGGATCTGCGCCTGGCTCAGGCCCTGGCGCGGGCGCGCCAGCGCATCGATCCAGTGGAGGTAGCCGCGCTCCTCCTGCTGGACAGTCGGGCGTAACGGCAGCCAGAGCTCGGGCTGGCCGCGCAGCGGGAAGGCAAACGTTTTCGGCAGCACGCCAACGATCTCGTGCGGCACTCCGCCGAGCACCATGGCCTCGCCGATTGCTGCCGGCGTTGCGCCGAACCGCCTGGACCACGCCTGGTGGGACAGGATCACGACGGGCGGCGCGCCGCGGACTACATCCCCGGCTCCAAATGACCGGCCAAGAATCGGCGACACGCCGAGCAGTTCGAAGAACCCATCGGTGACGGCCACCATCGGCAAACGCTCCGGAGATGCGCCGGGCATCGTTAACGTGCGGCTCCCGCCCGAATATCCAGCAATGCCTTCAAATGCGCGGTTCGAGCTCCGGACGTCGAGAAGATCCCTGTAGGACAGCTGGCCGCTCCGTCCCGTGCCTTCGAACAGATGGAGGAGACGGTCCGGATCCGCATACGGGAGCGGTCGAAACAGGATGGCGTACGCCACCACCAGCACCGCGGTCGTAACTGCAATGCCGATCGCCTGGGTGGAAATGGCCGCTGCCGCAAACGCAGGATGGCGCTTCCATAAACGCCAGGTGAAGCGGAGGTCGTCGACAATGTTGCGGAGCCGCGGCCGGCGCCGCCAGATCGCACCGGGGATCGCCCGGATCGCCTGACGGTAATACCACCAGCCTCGCCCGCGCTCCTCCACCTTCTGCGCATTTCGAATTCCTCCGCCAGATCGCCGAGGATCACTCCTCGGTCCTCGGGCGGCAGCGTGCGTTCGAGCAGCCAGCGTGGAACTCGCGGCGGAGTCACGTCTTGCGTCCCTTCTCGAGCTGGATGCCGTGCCACATCCGTGCTTGCAGCGCCCGTGCATCCTCCAGGGCCGAGATGCCGCGTTGAGTGATGAAAAAGTATCGCTTCGGCTGTCCTGCGCGTTCCGGTCCGCCGGCGGTATCTCGGGCGCGCAGGTAGCCCTTGTCGACCAGGCGGTCGAGCGTCGCGTATGCGGCACCAATCGACACGGAGCGGGCGCCGCGCGCTTCGATCTCGCGCCGGATGGCGGCCCCATAGGCCTCATCCTTCAAGTGGACGACCGCGAGCAGAACGATCTGCTCGAACTCTCCGAGGTAATTCTGCCGTCCGCTCATCCTTCTAGTCTACAAAATAGAACATGGTGGTCAAAGCCCAATGAGCCGAAACGCGTGCGCCTGTCACATTTCGATGTGATGAAACCAGTGATGGGACTCTCGCCGGGCGTCTGGTCCGTGGAGACTTTCGGTCGATGGGTCAAGTTCAACGGCGTCGGGCTGGCCGGCGTTGCCGTTCAGCTCGCCGTCCTCGCCGCACTTCTCGCCGTTACGGATCTGCCTCTCGGCGTCGCCACAGCACTTGCCGTCGAAGCCACCCTGTTGCACAACTTCGTGTGGCACCAGCTGGTGACCTGGCGGGATCGACGCGCGCGGAATCGCCGTGAGCTGGTCGCGCGTCTCGCACGATTCCATGCCCTGAACGGTGGCATCTCGCTCGCCGGCAACATCGTCGTCACCGCCGCGCTGGTTTCGTGCGGCATCGATCCATTGCTTTCAAACCTCGCGGCGATCATGCTGTGCTCCAGCGTGAACTTCTTCGCCGGGGACCGTGTCGTTTTCGCTCGACGATCGATTGCCTCGTTCTGTGTGGCAGCCGCTCTGGTCGTCTCTCAGCCCGCAACGACGCTGGGTGCTACGTCGGAAGCAGACAGCGTGCTGGTTGTCGCCGGACCCTCGGCTGCGGCAGTGGCGGCGTGGGACCAGTATGTCGCGGCGGTCGACGCACGTCACTCTCAGGCGTCGCCGAAAGACTTCTTCGCCCTCGACATGCAACGCGCCGGCACCTGGCGCGAACGAGCGAAGAGCGGCAATGTCCCGATGGTGGACGTCGATCCCCCGGGTGCCCCTGACGCGAAGATCCATCATTGGGCGGGCGCGATCTACGTGCCGAATACCAGTGTGGACACGGTCGTGAAGCGGCTGCAGGACTATGCCGGCCGCGAATCGGAGTTCTACACAGAAGTGAAGGCGTCCAAACTGATAGAGCGGCGGGGGAACACCGTCAAGGTGTTCCTGCGGTTGGAACGTGGCGCCTACGGCGTGTCGGCGACGCTCAATACCGAACACACGGTCGATTACCACCGATTCGGACAGACACGCGCGGCCAGCCGCTCGGTCGCGACCAGGATCGCT
This sequence comes from uncultured Acidobacteriota bacterium, assembly GCA_963810305.1. Lineage (GTDB taxonomy): Bacteria > Acidobacteriota > Vicinamibacteria > Vicinamibacterales > 2-12-FULL-66-21 > JACDCA01. The sequence continues at coordinate 151,825 of CAWEMY010000011.1, read as the reverse complement.
GAGCTGCAGAACGTGGGCCGCCCGAACGAAAGCGAGCGGACGCCCGGCAACGATCGGGGCTTCCTCTGGCGGCTGAACGCATATTGGCGGTTCGAGCAGGCGGGCGACGGGGTGTTGATCGAGTGCGAATCGGTGTCGCTCAGCCGGGGAGTGCCGCTGCTCGCGCGGGTGTTCATCTCGAGGGCGATTGACGGCATCGCTCGCGACTCGCTGGAACGAACGCTACGCAGCCTGCGGACGTTCCTAATTCGCCCGCGCCTGAGGGTTACAGGAGATCAGGAGATCAGGAACTCTTTTTCTTAAAACCCAGAAGCCTCTGGCCTCTGCTTTAACCCAAGAAAACTCCTGAACTCCTTATCTCCTGTTATCTCACCCTGATCTCAAACAAACGCGGCCAGAGCTTGCCAGTGACGAACAGTCTGTCCTTCGCCGCGTCGTAGGCGATACCGTTTAGGACGTCAGTGGAGGAAGGGTCGCGCGGGCTGAGAATGCCGGTCAGGTCGATCCATCCGATCACTGCACCGGTCGTCGGTGAGATGCGCGCGATGCGATCGCTCCCCCACACGTTGGCGTAGATCTCCCCTTTGACAACTTCGAGCTCGTTCAACTGCGGGACCGGGCGGCCGCCGTCGCGGACCTCCAGACGTCCCGTCTCCTTCAACGACGCCGGATCGAGGAAGCGTAACGTCGCGCTGCCATCGCTCATGATCAGGCGTTTGCCGTCAAAGGTCAGCCCCCACCCTTCGCCGCGATAGTTGAAAGTCTTCGTCCGCTGGAACGTATTGCGGTCGTAAACGAAGCCGACCTCGGACTTCCACGTGAGCTGGACGATCGAGTCACCCACGACCGCGATCCCTTCGCCGAAATAGCGATCCTCGAGCTTCTGGATCTTGACCACTTCGCCGTTCTCGAGCCGCACCCTGCGAATGCCGGAGCGTCCGTTCAAGCCGGTGCCTTCGTACAGCACGCCGTCGAGAAACACGAGGCCCTGCGTGAACGCCTGCGGATCGTGCGGATAGCTGCGAACCACCTCGAAGCGGGAGACGGGTGCGCTGCCCGGCTTCGCCTGGTGGACGGCTGCGACGGTGGCGATCGAGAGCGCGGGGATCATCACCAGCAGCGTCGCGGCAATCCTATTTGAAGAGATCATCGAAGGCCTGCCGCGCGCTGGGCCCGCCGCTGCTGGGTGCGCTGGCGGGTTTCGTCTGCCGTTCAACCGTGGTGCGGGGCTCGAACTCACCGCACGTGTTACGGGCGTCCTTAGGGGAAATACGGATCGGCACCGGCTTGTGGCATTCGAACGCGGCGCTCGAGTCGAAGTGCAGGCACTGCGCGCAGCTGTGCAGCGCGGATCCGCATCGCGAACAGGTCCCGTCCGGGTTCGACGCTGTCGCCGCCGTCAACTCGTTGCCGCACCGGGCACAGCGCACCACTTCCCGAAATCCGGGCATGCTGAACGTCTTGGGTGCAATCGGAGGCTGGCCTCTCGGCGCGTATTCCTTCTTGACCTGTGGACGCTCACCGCGCGGCTCGCGAGGCTCGTCCTGGTAGCCCCGGTGCCGGTATTTCCGATCGGACATCAGCGCCATAATAGCCTCATTAATGGATCGGCGGGGCCCCCTGCACCCCGCCTGGCGACCTTCACTCGCTCCCGCTCCGTTCCGGTCGCAAAGCCCGCTTCCGGAACGCCTGACTCCGGATCGGCGTATAAGCACGTGCGAGGGAGCGGCGCGGGGCGCAGGGGTCCCCGCAAGCGACCGAGCCGGGGTGTGGGGCGGAGCCTCACGTAATAAGGAGAGCCAATGACGATCACCACCCATCGGATGCGTGCTGCCGCCCTCATCCTTCCCCTCCTGCTCCTCGCCACGGCCGGCTGCGACATCGCCATCGCCGAGCACAAGCAGAAGGAAACGGCGGAATGGCGCAAGACCTACCAGCTGCAACCGGGCGGCCGGGTCGAGATCGGCAACATCAACGGCCGCATCGACGTCAAGCCGTCGGAGGGCAATAACGTCGAAATCGTCGCAAACAAGATCGCCTCCGGCGCCTCGTCAGAGGCCGCAAAGGCAGCGTTGGCGCGGATCGAAATCGTCGAAGAGAGTTCCCCCTCGACCGTGAAGATCGAAACGAAAGTGCAGCGGAGCAGCGGCGGCCTGTTCGGCGGCGGCAACTTGCAGGTCGAATACTTCATTCGCGTGCCGAAGACCGCCGAGTTACGCGTTTCGACGGTCAACGGCGGTGTCGAGATTGAAGGCGTCGGCGGCAAGATCAGCGCCGAGACGACCAATGGCGGTATCAAGGCACGCGACGTCGCGGGGCAGATCGAAGCCAGCACCACCAATGGCGGCGTCGATGTGGACCTTTCTCAGGTGCCCGAAGCGGGCGTGAAACTGGAATGCACGAACGGCGGTATCCGTCTGCGCCTGCCGTCCAGCGCGAAGGCGTCGATCAGCGCGCGAATCACCAACGGTGGGATCGAGACAACCGGTCTGACCCTCGACTCGAGCGGTGAGCAGTCACGGCGCAGGTTGGATGGTCGGCTGAATGGCGGCGGCCCGCGGATCGAGCTCGAAGGCACGAACGGCGGCATCCGCATCAGTTCGCGATAAGGCGCGCACGGCGCGCCTGCGAGGGAGCGGCGCGGGGCGCAGGGGACCCCGCAAGCGACCGAGCCGGGGTGTGGGGCGGAGCCCCACCTAATTACGACGCCTTTTTGCGTTGCTCTCGCGCGGCGCGTCGCTGCAACAATGCGAGCACGGCCGCTTCGCCCGTGTGCGCCGAGGGCTTCAACAGCGATCCATCCAGGTAGGAATCGAAGATCGCCGGGTGGATGTAACACTTCCGGCTGACCGCCTTCGTGTTCCCGAGCCTGTGCGCCACCGACTCCACGGCGCGCAGGATGTTCCGTTTGCCATGTGTCTCTGAAGTACACGGTTCGCATTGCCGCAGCAACTCCGCGGCGAGCACCGTCCCCGCCCACGTGCGGAAGTCCTTCGACGTGTAGTCCTGGCCAGTGATCGTCTTCAGGTACTCGTTGACATCCGATGATCCCACCGCACGCCGCGCCCCGTCCCCGTCGTAATACTGAAACAGGTCGTAGCCGGGGATGTCTCGGCAGGCGCGGACGATGCGCGCGAGCCGCCGGTCATCGAGCGCGATCTCGTGTTCCACCGCGCTCTTGCCGCGAAACGTGAAATGGACGCGGCCGCGCCGCACATCAACGTGCCCGTCACGCAGCGTCGTCAATCCGAACGAACGATTCTGACGCGCGTACTCGTCGTTGCCGACGCGGATCAGCGTCTTCTCGAGAAGCTGGACGACGAGCGCCAGCACCTTCTCGCGCTCGAGCTCCTTGCGCCGCAGGTCGGCGTTGGTGCGACGGCGGATGGCAGGCAGCGCTTTCGCAAAGCCAATCAACCGGTAGTACTTCGTTTCATCGCGGACAGCGCGCCACTTCGGGTGATAGCGGTACTGCTTTCTGCCACGGGCATCGCGGCCGGTCGCCTGCAGATGGCCGTTCGGATCCGTGCAGATCCACACGTCCACCCACGCCGGCGGGATGACCAGCGACTTGATCCGCGCGAGCTCGTCACGATTGGTAACCCGCCGCCCGTTGGGTGCGAAATACCGGAACGTGGAGCCGTGCTTCACTCGCCGGATACCCGGGCGGCCATCGGTCGTATATCGCAATCCCGCCGCACGCGCCGACGCGAGGCAATCTGGTGCCATCCCCCGTCGCAAAGCAAGACCCAGGCCGGCTAAAGCCGGTCTCTACCGAGCCGGCCTCTACCGGGCTGTTTCCGGGGACCACTCGCGACCCAGGCTGGTCGCGAGCATCAGCTGGATGACAACTTCGTAATTCTCGATACCTTCCGGGATCCTATTGGCCTTCAAATAGGAATCGTAGGCCCCTCGGGCGGCCTCGCGGACCACCCGGGAGGAACGTCCGAGGCGTGCGGCGATGGCCCGCAGGTCGGCTTTCGGACCTTCCTCGAGCTGAGGCAGTGACGCGCGCACATCGCGCGGCAGAACGTCGACGGCGCGACGATAGGCCGCCAGCCAGCCGCTGTAACGCGCCAGATCGTCGCCACGGAGGCAGGTCAGCCAGGCAAGAAAGCTGGCTTCGGATTCATCGGCGTAGCCGGCAAGATGCGACCACTCGTGCGCCAGCACCTCCGGCAGCTCGATGGGCACCAGGTCGGGATTCAGGATCACTTCGAGGAAGATCGGATCGGTCATTCCGTCGATCGCTGCCGCGCGGAAATAGAGACCGAGCAGCGATTTTTTGGGACGTCCGGTCGGCGTGGGACCACCTGCGCCCAGCACGCGCTCGGCGGCGCCGAACGCGGACGCGAGCCGCGCACCTTCGAAACCGGTCGCGTGTGCGGCGCGGTGAAGCTGATTGACGCGTCGCACGGCCTCGGCCGCAAGCGCAGTCGCGTTCTGCTGCGAGAGCCGCGCACGATCGAAGTCCAGTTTCTGCTCCAGCGGGACGCGCCGGTAGTTCAATCCCCAGATCACGAGAAAGATCAGATACACGGCGGCGACGAGCTTTCAGAACGAAGACACCGGCGTGGCGAAGGCCCGGCTTCCAGCCGCGACGCCGCACCGCCCGGACAACGACCACGAGCAACATGCCGAAGAGGATTGCCGCGGCTACATCGAGGAGCGCGAAGGACACGATGTTCGAGAGAGGCGTCAGCAGTCCCTGGACCGTCGGATAGAACCCGCGCGAGAACACGCGTTCGATCAACGTCGGAGGGACCGGGGCGATCGCCGCCACAGCGGCTACAAGCATCAGTACCGCGGCGCCGCGGATTCGCGGTGCCGGCGGAGCGGCTCTGATTGGCTGGACTACGTTATTCGGTTTCACGGTGTGGCCGGAGGTTCGTCGCCGGTAATCAGGCGGATTGCTCGCTGATAACTGACGTAAGCCCACGCCCACTGCACCATGACGATGACGCGGTTTCTGAAGCCGATGAGGTTCACCAGGTGAACGAACAGCCACGCCAGCCAGGCGAGGTAACCGGTGAGCCGGAAGGATCCGAAGTCAGCCACCGCGGACGCGCGACCGATCGTCGCCATATTCCCCAGGTTCTTGTAGCGGAACGCGCGCAGCGGCTGTTTCTCAAGCGACCGCAGGATGTTCCGCACGGCGTGTCGGCCCATCTGGATGGCGACCTGCGCGACGCCCGGAAGCGGTTCGCCGTGCTCGTCATTCAGCGAAGCGAGGTCTCCGATAACGAACACCTTGCCATGTCCGGGAATCGTCAGGTCGGGCTCCACCCTGACGCGTCCGGCGCGATCGACCGGCACTCCGAGCGACGCGCCGAGCGGCGAAGCGGCGACTCCCGCGGCCCACAACATGGTCTCTGCCTCGATCGCAACCTCGCCGATCATCACTCGTCCGGGGACGACTCCGGTGACGATGGAGTTCAGCCGGACCTCGACACCGAGATCTTCGAGATCTTTCAGCGCTGCCTGTCGGAGAGGGTCGGGGAATGCCGCAAGCACCCCTGGCCCCCCTTCCACCAGGATGATCCGCGCCGACCCGGGATCGAAATGCCGGAAGTCCCGTGCGAGTGACTGACGCGAGATCTCGGCGAGCGCACCGGCCATCTCGACGCCGGTCGGGCCGCCGCCGATCACGACGAAGGTGAGTTGCCGGGCGCGTCTCGCCGGATCGATCTCACGCTCCGCGCGCTCGAACGCAAGCAGCACACGTCGGCGAATCTGGAGAGCATCTTCGAGAGACTTGAGTCCCGGCGCTACAGGCCGCCAGTCGTCATGGCCGAAATAGGCATGGGTCGCACCAGTGGCGACAATCAGGTAGTCGTAGGTAATTTCGCCGTCCGTCAGAATGACGACCTGCCGCTTCGGATCTATCTTGCGCGCCTCGGCCAGCAGCACCTCGGCGTTCTTCTGGCGCCGCAGGATCCATCGGATCGGCGACGCGATGTCACCGGGGGACAAGGCCGCCATCGCCACCTGGTACAGCAACGGCTGAAAGACGTGGTGGTTACGCCGATCGAGCACGGTGACACGCACCGGGGCCCGATTCAGGGCGCGGGCCGCGTAGAGCCCGCCAAATCCGCCGCCGATGATGACGACATGTGGGTTCAGGACAACCTCGACCGCACACTACTGCAGGGAATGCGAATTGCACAACTGGAGCCTATGAGCATGCGACAGAAACTCGTTCGCTACGGCGGGGTCAAACTCTCTCAGCGCTTACGACGATCGATGCCCATTCTCGGAACCGCGATCGCTGTCGCGACCATCGGCGCCACCGTCCGCCGCAAGGGGGTGATCAGCGGGACCCTCGACACTGGTCTGAACGCGATGCCGCTGGTCGGCGCTCTCAAGAATGGTATCGAGATTCTGAGAGGAAGGGATTTCTTTCCCGATCGTTATCCGAAGCGGTAACTCAGTTCTGGCCGATCATCAACCAACCCGCCCAGACCTGCGGTGGGGCACCAGCCTTGCGCGCATCAGCTCGTGCGGCGTGAAGCGCCTCCGCGGGTGAATTGCCTGTGCGCAGACGCTCATAGAAGGCTTTCAATAGCGCCGTCGTGGCGTCTTCGTCGCCGGCCCACCGCCTGACGACCAGCGACTCGAGCCCTCCTGCACGCAGGACCCACTGCAGGGTCGGTAACGCCGCGGCCCCTTCCCGCATCGTCATTGCCGCCGGATCGGAGAAGACGACAAGGCGCGTCGTGAACTCTGCGTTCGGGATCTCCCGTGCTTCGAGGATGCCGTTCTGAGATGGCCACGTCTTGGGCGCCGAAGCCTTGGCGGAGGCGGCTCTCGACCGATTCGCCGGGCGCGAGCAGTATTGGCGAGAACATCGGGCTTGCGGCGTTGATCCTGAAAGGAGCCGCGACGTGCAGCACAGTTGCGGTGGTGGCACCCGCGCGCACCGCTTCCTCAGTTGCGGCTTTGCCGGTGAGCACCAACGCACCAGTCTCGCTGAGGGCTGAGCCGACTGCCGCGGCTTCCTTTTCGGCCGCATCTGCGGCGCGCAACGTCCATGAAGGGGCTGTCGTCTTCAGTGTTTCGAGAAGCGAGGACGCAATCTCCGGCGCGGCGGGAACGATCACTTTCACCTGCGCCGGCGAGGCGACGACGCGCGGAGCACGTACGATGGACGTCACCGAGGCCGCGTAGTGAATCGTGGACTGATCTCCGACGTATCCGGCTCCGGCGGGCAGCGCTTCGAACGGCACTCGCCACAGCATGTCATCCGGAATGACGATCACCGTTCGCGCTGCCGACATCTGGGCAAGAACCGGTGCCGGTAACAGTTTCACGAGATCGGCAGTGGCCTTGCGCCAGGTTTCTGCGTCAGCCAGCGATGCCGGATCGACCGCTTGAGCGACGCGCTCGGCAACCAGCTGACGACGAACGGGTACGACATGAGCCCGGTGGATCACGCCGTCCGCTGATGATTCCGCGGTCAGCACCAGCAGGTCCCGTTCATCGAGCACGAACTGCACCAGTAGCGCGCCGCTGTCGACGAGCCTCTTGATCTCGTCGAGGGTTGCGGCGGGCGCAAGACCTCGCCAGGCGCGGAGGTCAGGGAGGCGTGCGAACAGGTCCGCCTGCGATGTATTCCGTCGCGCGGTGGCGGTCTTGAGCGCGGCGTCGAGGCGCGCGAGACGGGCAGCGTCCGGCTTGGGAAGCCCCTTTTCACGGTCGTGTTGTGCGAAGAGAGCGGTGATTTCCGCCGCCGCCGTCCGTTCGGCCGCGCGCTCGTCCGCTGTCATGCCCCGCGCGATCTCGCGCTCGTTGGTGGCGATTGCCGCCCGCAGGGCATGGGCGCGCATCTCCTCCGCGGTTATCCATGCTGCGGCGGCATCCCCGGCCTCGGCCTGGAGAATCGCGGCGGTGGCGTACGCGGCGGTCGTATCGCGCGGAACGGCGTGGGCGGGACGCTGCAGCGCCTCGCGGGCCATGGTCTGCACCGCCGTCACTGCGGCACGCGCGACGCCAAGCGACTCGTCCTTCTTCCCAAGCTTCCGCTGGGCTCGCGCCTGTGCCACCAGTGCACGCCAGAGCAGATCATCGGCTTCGAGCACCACCGCCACGCGGCGTGCTTCGATTGCCTCGGCGATCGCGGCCGCGTACTGTTCCTTGCCGGAGAGCGCCTCGGCCAGACCGACCCGCGCACGTGCCGACTGCTTCAACACCCTTAAGGAGTTCGAATGCTGTGATGCTCTTGCGATACGACCGGATCGCATCGTCATAGCGCTCCTGCGCCGCCTGCGCGAATCCAAGCCCGACCAGTGCCCGGGCGATACATTCCGCATCGGACGACGGAGTCGCCGCCGTGCATGCGGCGATGCTTTTTCCATAGGCGGCTTCGGCCGGCGCGAAACGCCCCGACAGCAGCTCGGTAACCGCTGAGCCCTGCAAGACGCGGCCGGCATTCGAGAGATCGCCCATCTTTTCGAAGCCCTGGCGGCTCTCGTCGTACGAGGTGCGCGCCGCGTCGAGGTTGCCGAGCCTGATGTGCGTGTCACCGATGTTCTGGAGCGCGCTCGCCTGACGCCGCGGATCGTTCCGCTTGCGACTTTCGTCGAGGACGCCGGAAAACGCCAGGAGCGCCGCGGCGTAATCGCCCTGGGCAGCGTAGGTGCGCCCCTGGCCCTCGAGCGCCATCGCCGCCCCACCGAAGTCGTCGTACTTGCGCTTGAGTAGTTCGGCCCGCCGGTAATCTGCGATCGCGCCTTCGAAATCTCCCTGGAGGTACTGGACGTTGGCGGTGCTGATCAACGTCGTCGCGACCAGCGCTTCCTCGTCCAGCCGTTCCTGGATCGCCAGAGCCTCTCGATACGTGGTCAGGGCAATCGTGTAGTCGTGGGTGGAGTAACGGATCGTCGCAATCCCGACCAGGGCACTGGCAATCCCGTCGTCATTGGCCACGCTGCGTTCCAGCGCCAGCCTCTTCTCATAGGTGGCAAGCGCGGTCGGCAGATCGCGCAGAAAGTAGTGGCTGTTCGCGATGTTCTGGAGCATCTGCCCTTCAGACTTGCGATCTGCGGCGGCGCGCGCGACTTCGAGACCTCGCTCATAGACGCCAAGCGCGCTGCGGTAGTCGTTCCTCTGAGCGAGTTGATCGGCTCGCCGACCGATCGCATCAACCAGCCGCGAAGTGACCAGGTCCGTCTCGGTTTGCAGCAGCTTCGCGCGAATGAGGGGGTCATTCGTCTGGATCAACGTCACCGCAAGTTCGTCGACCGGCGACCCTTCTCTTACGAGCTTCCATTCCCCCTCCTCCAGGACGTACGACAGAGAGAACTGCAGGCGGGAACTGAGCAGCCTGGGGCTGCCGTCCGGATTCTTGAAATTGACCGCGGTTCGCACGCGGGTCACCGCGAGTCGCACGCGCGCGGTCGTCCCGTCGATGGACGCACGGGTGATCTCGAGATCGAGAAACTTGTCGTCTCCGCCATCGAAGATCGATCGGAGTTGATGGACCTGCGGCCGCTCGGCGGTTCGACTCCACAGTGCCAGGTATCCCTCGACGTCTTCGCTCACCTGCGCGGCGAAAAAACGGTCAACCGCGGCTTTCAGCGCCGGATCGATCTCCTGCTGAAGTTGAACGGCACAGACAGCGAGCACAACGATCAGGACACGAATCATGGCTTCGTCTTAGACACCGTGGATGCGCAGCTGTTCCTTCCCAACTCCTAAAGAAGTTAGGCTTTGGAGAGTGAGAGCCTTTCTCAATCCGGCGGTCGAGCGCAATTCGACGTTCCGCGGTCTGTTCACAGACGACGAGTATCGCGCTGTCGACACGTATTTCGCGGGCCAGCCGCACCTCGCCCCTGCCCGGCTCGTTCAGCTTCCCACCCTCGCGGCCCGACTCGGGGTCGATGGCATCGACGCGAAGGACGAATCAGGCCGCTTCGGACTGAACGCCTTCAAGATCGTCGGCGTACGCTACGCCATGCATCGCCTCGGCGATGACGACTTACGGCGTGGTGTCGTGTGTGCGACCGCCGGGAACCACGGACGCGCGGTAGCGCGGGTGGCGAGGGAGAAGGCGGCGCCCGCCACCGTCTTCATTCCGAGGGCGCACCATGCACGGGCCGAGGAGCAACGAACGCGCACGGCTCGGATCGAGGCGATGAAAGGCGACGGCGCCACCGTTGTCGAAGTACCCGGCACATATGAAGACGCGGTGAAAGAGGCCGCCCGCTACGCTGACGAAACTGGCGCTACGGTCGTCTCCGACACGTCGTGGGAGGGTTACGAGCAGATACCCCGCTGGATCATGGCAGGGTATACACGAATCTTCGAAGAAGCGGCGGTGCAGTGGGATCGTGCGCCTGACGTCGTGCTGATCCAGGGCGGGGTCGGCGGCCTGGTCTGCGCGGCGGCGAGCTGGTTCGCATCGCGCTTTGGCGCGTCACGACCCTTTGCCATTGCCTGCGAGCCCGACCAGGCCGCGTGCCTGTTCGAATCGGCCCGGGCTCGCATGCCGGTTCACGTCGAGGGAGGGCTCGATACGATCATGGCGGGGCTTCGCTGCGCCGATCCGTCGATCGTGGCATGGCCGGCGATCCTCCGCGGCATCGACGCATTCATGACCGTGGATGACGAGCGCGTGCTTGCAGCCATGGAGATGCTCTCCAGTGCTCCGCCCGGGGAGCGGATCGGCGCGGGCCCATCCGGGGCGTGTGGCGCCGCATCGCTTATCGCCCTCGGCGGATCAGAGGAACTGAAGGAAATCCGCGCGGCGTGCCGATTGGATCGATCCACACGCGCGTTGATCGTCGTCACTGAAGGCGCGTGAGATAATTCCTCCATGCGCACGCAGAAGGCGGAGACCTGGGGCCATTCGACGGTACGAACCGCCTGCCCGCTCGACTGTCCGGACTCCTGTACCCTCGACATCACCGTCGAAAAGGGGCGGATCGTCAGCATCAACGGCGGCGATCAGAACCCGGTCACCAAGAACTACATCTGCGGCAAGGTGCGGCGCTTCGGCGAGCGCGTGTACGGCGAGGATCGCCTGCTGTATCCGGCGGTCCGCAAAGGCCCGAAAGGTCAGGGGACGTTCACCCGGGTCACCTGGCGTGAAGCGCTCGATCACATCGCCCAGCGGATGCAGGAGATCCGCGACCGCCACACCGCCGAAGCGATCCTTCCCTTCTGCTACGGCGGATCGAACGGGCTCCTGACCCAGGACACCAATGATGCCGTGCTCTTTCGCGGATTCGGCACATCCCGGCTGGCACGCACGGTGTGCGCCGCGCCAACCGGCGCCGCGAATCAGATGCTCTACGGCAAGATGCCGGGAGTCACCTACGAGGACTACCTCCTCGCCCGGCTCATCATCCTCTGGGGAGTCAACCCCAGCGCCTCCGGTATTCACCTGATCCCGTACCTGAAGGCAGCGCGGGAAGCCGGAGCGAAACTCGTCGTCGTCGATCCACGCGCGACGAGTCTGGCGCGGCAGGCGGACCTCCACATCGCGCCGAAACCCGGTACCGACCTGCCGATCGCACTGTCGATACACCGCTATCTGTTCGAGACGGGCGCAGGACGTGACTTCCTGGCCGAACACGCGTCGGGCGCCGAGGAGTTGCGGGCGCGGGCGGCGGAGTGGACGTTCGAGCGTGCCGCAGAGATTGCCGGCGTCCCGGCCGCTTCGCTCGAGCAACTGGCCTCAATGTATGCGGCCACGAGCCCGGCGCTGGTTCGTTGCGGATGGGGCCTCGAGCGGAATCGCAACGGCGGCAGCGCGGCTGCCGCGGTGCTGGCGCTCCCGGCAGTCGGAGGCAAGTTCGGCGTGCGCGGCGGCGGCTTTTCGATGAGCAACTCCTCGGCGTGGGGGATCAAGGCGGCGACCTGGGTCGACGAGACGCCCGAGCCGGAGACGCGCCTGGTGAACATGAATCATCTCGGCCGCGCGCTGACCGAATTCAACTCCCCCCCGGTTCAGATGCTCTTTGTTTACAACTGCAATCCACTGGCGACGATGCCGGATCAGAGTCGCGTGCTGGAGGGGTTGAAACGTGAAGACCTGTTCACCGTCGTTTACGAGCAGGTGGTTACCGACACGGCGCGGTATGCCGACGTCCTGCTGCCGGCGACAACGTTCGTGGAGAATTACGACATCGCGAAGGGGTACGGTCCCATCTCGCTGCAACTCGTGCGACCGGTGATCGAGCCGGTCGGCGAGGCGCGACCGAACGCCGAAGTGTTTTCGGAGCTTGCCGAGCGCCTTGGGATTGGCGGCGCCGAGGAAGAGACCGAGACGCTGCTGCGCATCGCGGGCAAGCTGCCGCCAGAGATCCGCGGCGACCTGATGGAGCATGGCGCCGCGACGCCGCCGCACCGGGGTGCGCCGGTCCAGTTCGTCGATGTATTTCCCCTGACGGCGGACGGCAAAGTTCATCTCTTCTCAGAAACATTCGATCGCGAAGCCCCCGCGGGCCTGTACGGGTACCAGCCGGATCCGGCCACCGACCAGTTCCCTCTCACGCTGATCTCGCCGGCCAGCGAGAAGAGCGTGTCATCGACACTCGCCGAACTGCGCCAGCGGGCCGCGGTGCTCCAGATGAATCCCGCCGATGCCACCGCGCGCGGCCTCGCCACCGACGACCCGGTACGCGTCTTCAACGAGCACGGCGAGGTGCACTGCCCCGTCGCGCTGAACAAGGACATCCGTCCTGGTACCGTGTCACTCCCGAAGGGATTGTGGCGCAAGAGCACCTACAACGGCATGACGTCGAACGCGCTGGTCCCCGATACGCTCACCGACATCGGCGGCGGCGCGTGCTTCAACGACGCCAGGGTCCAGGTCGCTTCGCTCGGGCGACACTGACACGGGCTCACGTGCGACGTGCGACGTGCTCACGTGCTGCGTGCTCACGTGCGAACGTGCGGTGCGTACGTGCCCACGTGCTAATAGCTGAAGAAAAAGATCAGGTCTATGCCGCCGCGCTCGATGCGGCGCTGGTTGAGGCGGTTGCCGGAGGCGACGGCTTCCGGCGCTCGCGGTGGCCTCCAGCCGCAGGAACCTCGCGAGCTGAAACTCGATCATGAACTCGGTGATGTTCCGCTCACCGAACTGCTGGTGGAGTTTGACGAACGTACGCTCCCCGATCTGATGGCCGAGTGTGACCCCGGCGCCGAGATCGCCGGTTTCGGTGTTGGTCGTAATCTCGAAGAGATCGAGATCGAGCGCCCGGCCGATCGACTCGCCGAGCGGCGCGGCGATGAATCCAGTCGCAATGCCGCCCGCGGTCGCCGCCAGTGAGGAGCGCTCGCCCGTCCCCAGTTCGTTCACCGGACGGTTGAAGACGATCAGAGCAAGGATGTCGCTCTCCTCGAGCGGAGGGTTGCTGGTCAGAGCCAGCTCCGGTACTTTCGCGGTCCCGGTCACGCGCACGCGCGCCTCGACACCGGTATTGGGGATCAGGCGCGTCGCGCTGACGTCGATGAAGGGATTGAAGTCCGGATCGCCGACGAACCGAATCTGCCCGCCGCGGACGAGGTCGAATCGGCGCCCCTGGAACTGGTAGGTTCCGCGGACGGTTTCGACCGTTCCGAGCAACGTCAGCTTGCCGCCAGGATTCTTCCGGATGTTCACGTCGCCGCCGACCGTGAGGTTGATGTCCCCAAGCGCCGTCCCGGTCGGGCCACTCGGCCGGAGGTCCTTGCCGCGCAGCACGAGGTTGTCAGGTATCTCGAGCCTCACGTCGAGCGTCAGCAGATCCGCGATGCCGCCCGGCGCTGGAGGTTCCTTCTCTGCGGCCTGCTCGGCGCCAGGAGGAGCGGCAGCGGCTTCGGCCTTCTTCAGCGCCGCCCTCGTCGCCTCTTCGGCGCTGCCCGTGCCTCTCAACGGTGCGCTCAGCCGAAACGACCTCCGGGATCGCCTCGGTGGAGTACGGATCGTAGAAGAGCTGCATGATCTGCGACACTTCGAGGCGCGCGTCTTCGAGTTTCACCGTGCCTTCGATCTTCGGCCGGCGCAGTTCACCGGTGATCTTCAGCGACGAGTCGACGCCGACATCACCGAGCTCGTTGTCGATGATCTCGAAATTGTCCGACCCCAGCGTGATATTCACCGCGCCCACCTGCTTTTCGTGCACGGCGAGCTCTCCCGACACCCGCAGCGGACCGCCGTGGTCGTCGAGGATCTGGAACTCCTGCAGGGTCAACTTGTCTTCCGTCAGGTTGATGCGGGTGTTCAGGCCGGTATACGACACGCCGCTCAGAGGCACGCCGAATGCGCCATTGCGGATGTCGACGTAGCCGACAACGTGCGGATCGGCACCGGACCCGGTGACACGTAGATCCGCCTGCAGCGTGCCGGTGACGTTGGCCAGCAGATCCGTGAAGCCCTGGACGAGCCCGAGGTTCATCGTCGTCGATGTGATCTGGAGGTCGACGGTTTCTTCCGCCGTGGCCTCAGTGTGTCCACCCGTGCCGCGCCGGAAGAGTGACAGCGGAACGGCACCCTTCGCGGTGATCCGCTCGGTGGCGGATTGGTTGAGCGTCGCATCCACCTGCATCCGCCGCCCGGCGTAATCGAGATCGGCGACGAGAGACTCGTACTTGTAAGTCTGAAACGCCCCGTTGCGTACTTCGATGTGCCCGTCGATTGCCGGGCTCTCGAGCGTCCCGGTGACTTTCGCGTCCGCCGTCAGGCGCCCGGCCAGGCCGCGGTTCTGCAGCAGCAGCGTCTCGACCTGTTGCAGGTCCACGTTGCGAGCCTTGATATCGAGCGCGCCAGTCGGGGCGTCCCCTTTCAGCGCGATGGTTCCGGTGACGTCCAGCGACTGGTCGGTGCTGACCAGCCGGATGTTCTGCAGGTCCACGCGGTCCTGCCCGTACTTGATGGTCGCCTCGCTGCCTGGCGCCATCCGCCATTCGATGCCTTGTGTTCGTACCGCCAGCGTCGGCAGGTGGAGTTCCTGGTGATCGGCGTGCAGGATGAGTTGTCCGGTGGCGTCCAGCTCGCGCGTCTTCTCCTTGACGTTTGTCGTGAAGTCCACTCGGTGGTCGGCATAGGTGGTCTTGGCCGTCAGCTCGTTGATCTCAACGGCGCCAATCTTCAGGAACGTGCCCGAGGTCGTTGCGTCGACACGCGCACGCGCGACCTGGAAGTCGGGGATCGTTACCGTATAGGTGCTGTCGAGATCGAGTGCACTGCCGGTCTTGTACGACAACTTGCTGCCGTCGAGCGTGCCGGTCGTCGTCAACGCTGCCCGGTTCCCCGTGATCGTCCCGTCGAGGACGGCGCTGCCGCCCACTTCCTGCTGTCCGGCAAGCCGTGCCAGCTCGGCGACGTTGATGGCTTCCACGTGATACTTGAGGTTCGACACGGCCGTCGCATTCAGCGCGACGCGGCCCGACGCGGTCGCTTTGACGTCCGGCCCCGTGAGGGTCAACTGCTTTACATCCGCAATCTCGTTCGCATAGCTGCCGTCGACCGTCGCAGCTGTCGATCTGCAGACCACCGACCGTGGACGGCGACAAGGTCGAGCTGACCGCTCGCCGTGATCGCATCCGGGGTCACGGTTCTCCAAGCTTCGCGACACCAAACGTGGCGTTCACGGTCCCACTGACGTCCCCTTTGAGATCAGGCCGCGACGCCAGTCGCGCAGGATCGAAGTGCTCGAACGGGCCGTTCACCTTTCCGGATAGAGTGCCGTTGGCGATGCGGGTTTCGTAGCCCAGCGACGGCAGCCGCCCGCCCATGATGGTCGAGTCGCGCAGCGTGCCTCTCGCATTCAGCGTGAGCCCGTCGAACGCCGACACGCGTTCTGCGCCGAGATTCGCGATCGTGATGTCCGCACTGACCGTGCCGGTGATAGTTCCCTCGAGCCCGGGACGCTCGAACACCCGAGCGGGATCGAATCCCTCCACCTGGCCATTCACTTTCGCCGAGAGCGTCCCGTTCGCGATATGCGCCTCGTACCCGAGCTCCGGCAGACGGCCGCCGAGGATCTCCGAGTTCTTCAGCGTCCCCGACGCGTCGAGGGTCATCGTCGCGATCGTCGAGTCCTGCTGGCCGGCGCGCCGCGGGCGACCGGGGCACACTGCCCTTCACGTCGAACGTGCCGCTCAGACGGCTCGCGTACTCCGGCTTCGCAACGGCGGTCACGTTCGAATGCGCGGCCGATGCGCTCGACGATCCAGGTCCGCGATCGCTTCCGCGCGCCGTGTAGCTCACCGCCCGAGGCCGGACGTCGAACCGCGCAACCGTACCGTCGCCGAGCGTCGCCCCTTCGACGGTCGACTGGTTCAGCACGACGTCGCCCGAGAGCGTGCTGCCCTGCCCGCGGACGTGATACTGCGACAGCGACAGGTTCGTCGTCACGTCCGGCGCCGCGACTGCTGGGGGCAGGTTCCGGAGATTGACTCCGGCGGCCGTGCCGCGCAGGTCGTACGAAAGCGGGATTGCTCCCGACGGAGTCGACGATGAAGCCGCGCGCGGTGGCAGTGCCGCCATACGCCGCCCCTCGTCCGTTCACATCGATGCGACGGCCAGCCAGCGTTCCGGTGACCTGCACGTTGCTGACGTCGTAGCCCGTAGGCCACGACGCGTGGTCCTGAAAACGCGAACGTGCCTTGCCGCGCTCGTTCAACGGCGTCGCCGGCGGGTGTGTCCGGGAACTCGACATCGACCCGCGCATGCCCGGTGATGTCGCTTCGCTGCGCAGGATTCTTCAGAATCGGACCGAGATTCAGCTTGTTGAGATCGACCTCGCCTTCGACGCCGAACACCGGACCCTCGAAGTCGCCGGTAATCTGTCCCTTCACGCTGCCGGCTTCCGAGCGGACGTCGAGTTCGAGCGCCACGCGTTCGAGCGGACCGTCCGCCTTGACACTGATGTCAGGGTGCAACTGATATCCGGCGAGTGCCGGAACGACGCGGCCGATTTCCGGCAGTGACAACTTCCCGGTCGTCGTGATCTTCACGACCGGCGTGCGCAAATACTGTTCGATGACTCCGTCGAAGCGGACGGCCGTTTCAGCGGTGTTGATCGCCAGCCCGTCGAGATAGATGTTGTCGTCGCGCACCGCGATCTTTCCGTTCGCCTGGCCGAGCGCGAATTCCGGTGCCGTGCCGCTGAAGCTGAGATGCTCGAGGTCGATCGAGTAGTGCACGGGCTCGTACTCGAAAACCGGCCTTGATGTCGACGTCCTGCACTTGCCGAGGAAGTTCGAATCCGCTCGTCCCTACCGCATCACGTATTGACACCGTGGCGTCAGTGATCTGGATCAGCGGCATCGACACGCTACGACCGGGTCCCTCTCGGTCCGCTTCTTTTTCCTGCTTGCGGACCAGCCGTGCGAGGTTCCAGCCCTGAGCATCGTGCTCGATCTTCAGCTGCGGCTGGTCCAGCTTGATCTGATCGAGGACGATGCCGCGCGAGATCAATTGCAGCGCGTTGTAATCGAGTTCGAGCGCCTTGACGGCAATCACGCGCTCGCCGGACACGTCCACCGCCACGTCGGCGAGCTGCACGCCGAAGAACAGATTGCCACCGAGGGTGCCGATCGACAGCTCGCCATTCAGATACTGCTTCGACTCGCGGACGATGTAGCGGCGGAGCCAGTCTTTGAACCAGGGCGTCTGCGAGACGATCAGCGCAACCGCCATCGACCCCGACGAAGAGGGTGCCGACGATGGCGATCGCCTGAAGAAGACGCCTCAGAGCCCTCATCTGCGTGACCAGTTACCGTTCACGGTTCACCGTTCGTAGTTCAGAGTTCATAGTTTAGAAGGCCTGACCGATGCTGAAGTGAAAGCGGTATCGGCGCGGCTGGGGCTCGCCATTCACGATCAGGCCGGGAAGGGGATTGAGCTGATATCCGAAGTCGACCCGGATCGGTCCGATCGGCGTCTGGTAACGCAACCCGGGGCCGACGTCATACCGCCACCCCGTATCGTTCTGCACTTGACTGCTGCGATCGGCCCAGACGACGCCGCCATCCACGAAGACGACACCCGAGAGCTGCCGCCAGATCGGCGCACGCAGCTCCGCGGAGAAGTTCGTGAATTTCGTGCCCCCGATCGGAAGCCCCTCGTCGTCGAGCGGCGCCATTTCGAAACGTCCCCATCCGCGAAGGGTTGTCGAGCCGCCGAGAAAGTACCGTTTGTGAAACGGCACCAGCACGTCGGGTGACCCTGACGCCTCGATCGTGCCCGCGCGCGCTTGAATCGCAATCACCGCGAAGTTGCCGAGTTTTTGATAGACGCGGCCTTCGCCCGTCGCCTCGCGGTACTCGTAGGTACCCCCGAGGAAGCCGCCTGCCTTTTCGAGGTGCACGCTGGCGACGTAGCCTCGCTTCGCGTCGAGCAGGTTGTCGGTGGTGTTGCGGGTGGCGTCGACGCTCAGAGCCGATCGCTGCCCCGACGTCTCTCCGGTTCGCGGATCGAGCCCCAGGGCGATGAGGTCATCGTGGAAGCTCGGGTCGTCGAGCGCCTCCTGCGTGATCGTCGAGCTCTCATGCTCGTTCGCGTAGGTCAGTGAGAGCGCCATCCGCGGCCGGCGCGTGAGCACGAACCCCCCGCCACGCGCGAACTCGCGGGTGATGGTCACACGACCACCGGTCGTATCGAGCGTGAACGCGGGTTCGTCCGAGTGCCACGCCTGACCGTTGACGCCGAGCGACCAGTGCGGACTGAAGATGTAGGGCTCCCGATAACTGAGCCTCACGCCGCGATCGAGGCCGGAGTACCGCGCGAGCACGCCAACCGTCTGGGCGCCGCCGAACGCGTTCACATGCCGCCAGTCAATTTGCGCACGCGCTTTTTCTTCGCTGCCGTAACCCACGCCGAATGTCACCTTCCGATGCTTACTCTTGGTGACGGTCACGCGAGTCGGAACCGTCTCAGGCCTGGCCTCGACGCCGATCGGTTCAATGTTCGCGAACTCGAACAGCTCGAGGCGATACAGTCTGCGCTGACTTTCCTGCAGTTCGCTCTGGCGAAACAGGTCGCCGGGTTTGAACGTGAGCTGGCGGCGGATCACTTTCTCGCTGACGGTGGTATTGCCCGAGATCTGGATCTCGCCGTGGTGCGCAATTGGACCGGGATCGGCACTGAGGGTGATGGTGCGCTGCCGCTCGCCGCTGCCCGGATTCTCGGCCAGGCGCACGGAGGCGTAGGGATGCCCGTGATCGCGCAGTTCGTCGAGCGCCGCCTCGCGGCTCGCGCTCAGGAGCGCGCGGTCCAGCGGCTGGCCCATCTTCAGCGGCAGCCGGGTGTCGAGCGACCGCCGATGGTCCTCCGGCAGCGCTTCGAACCCCTCGAACACCATCCGCTCAACCACCACCGGTTCACCTTCCGAGATGTTGACCGTGAGATCGACCGAGGTCTGATCCTGGCTCAGTTTTGCGTCGAAGGACGTCACTCGCGCGTCGGGGTAGCCGCGGTCGGTGTAGAACGCCACGATCCGTTTCAGATCAGCCTCGAACTGATCGCGTGAAAAGTAGCGCTTCGTCCCCCACGGCAGCCACGCGCTCGGCGCTGTCGCGAGGACGCTTCTGAGCTGCCCCGTGGTCACCGCGTTGTTTCCCGTGAACTTGAAGCCCTTGACTTGAATCCCTGTGTCTTCTTTGCACGCGATGACACTCACGAGGAAAAAAGTCACCAGAATCGAACGGAAAACTAACGGCGTCATCGTGGCGACCCAGCAGTGTTCACAAGATGTGCCAACGGGGGGCTGACGACGAGGGTGCGGGGGGTGCGAAGGAGTGCGGGGGGTGCGCGGAGTGCCAGGGTGCGAGGGGTGCGGAGGGTGCGAGGAGCGCGGTGAGTCGGCTTAAAGCCCGTTTCGCACCCGTCGCACTCCTCGCACCCTCATCGAAGTACCCCTCGCACCCTCATCGAAGTCAGGATTCCCGCGTGATCTCCGGTTTCCCTGCGGAGACTGAGAGCATGATCCCGAGGCCGAATGCGATCACCAGTCCGATGATGATCCATACCGGCGAGATCTGTCGCAGCACGCCGCCGTACCACAGCGCCCCGAGGGCGCCGACGACGAGCAGGAAATAGCCGATCAGGTAGATGTTTACAAAACGCATCGTGCCGGCTCCTGTTGAGCAGTCGGGCCGCCGTTCGTAGCGGAAGCCGGACCGCCTACATCGGTTACCTCTGAATCCGAACGACGAGCGCGGCGCGGCGGTTGAGACGACGGGTCTCTTCGCGCGCGTTGTCGTGTTTCGGACGCTCTTCACCGTAGCTCACGGTCCGCAGCCGGTCGGCGCCGACGCCGCGCCCGGTGAGGTAGTCGCGAACCGAGTGGGCACGGCGCTCGCCGAGGGCGAGGTTGTACTCCGCCGTCCCGATGTTGCAGGTGTGACCCTCGATCTCGACGCGGAGCTCGGGGTTCGCCTGCATCGTGCGGATCGCCTCGTCGAGCGCGCGCGTCGCTTCCGGCCGCAGCGAGTAGCGGTCGAAGTCGAAGTGCACGTCCTCGAAGACGAACTCCTTGACCGGCGCGGCGATCACGTTGATGTTCACCGTGTCGCTGGCCGTCTTGCCGTCCTGCGGACAGGTCACCGTGACAGTCACCGGCACGGTGCCGGTCTGCATCGGCGCGGTCCAGACCGTTTCCTTCGCCGTCCGGTCGGCGAGCGTGCCGGTCGGAGCGGACCAGGAGTAGGTCACGGTGCAGCCGATGGACGACTGCGGGAAGGCAGTGACGGTTGACGTCTTGCCGACTTCCACCGTGCACGGGTTGCACTGCGCCTTCACCGACAGGTCATGGACGGCCGCCGCTACTGGTGGCGGCGGCGGTGGCGGAGGCGGCGGTGGGACATAGATCCGCACGCCCGGGTGATACCCGAGGCGGAACTGGAAGCCGAGCGAATCCCCCGTCTCGTCGTCGTAGGCGCCGAACTCGCTGCGGCCGTCGAGCGCCCAGCGGTAGTTCAGCCCGGCGCCGAGGAACCAGTTGCCCGGCATCCACGTCAGGCCCAGCGACGCGTTGATCGGCGAATCGAGGCTGGTCAGCGGCGGCGCAATCGACCCGTCCTCGTGCCCGATCAGGATCCGCGAGTTGATGATCTCATCGTCGAGATACTTCTCGCCGTGCAGTTCCGCCGTCAGCCGCAGGTTCGCGCGCGTCGGGAAGCCCGCGCCGAAGCCCCACCGGATCCCGTTGGTCAGATCCACGCCATCGGGATCGCCGCGGACGATGAATCCGGCGAAGCCGGACAGCTCGACGCGCTCGTTGACCTCCTTGCTCAGGATCGCATCAACGGCGAAGTCCGTCTTGCCGGTGCCGAGGCCGGGTTCGTTGTTGTCGTCATCATCCTTCGCGGTCGGGATCTTGACCATCCCGCGCAGCGCGAAGGCCGGCCCGGCGTTCTGATTGCGCCACGGCGCGATCAGGTTGATCTTCGCGCCGATCCACAGGTCGCCGAGCCGGTATCCCCCGACCACCCCTGGCGGACAAACGGGTATTCGTTCACCATGCCGCCCGACTCCGGGTTACTGGTGAAGACCGGCCGGACGTCGCGGTCGATGCGCCGCACCACATGGAACGCGCCGAACAGCTCGGCGCGATCGCCGAGGCCGACGCCGAAGGTGACCGGCCAGTTCGACACGTCCGTGAACCCTTCCTCGTAGTCGAAGTTCACCCGGTAGACGCTGAAGGACCACCTCTTTGCCGGCAGAATCTCCCCGGTCGGCACGAACCATAGCCCGGTGTCCCCATCGGCCGTTGTCGTGGCCTTCCGGGTATCGCCGTTCATCGTCGGTGCCGGCTGCTGCGACGACGTCGCCGGCTGCTGGCTGGGCGGCGTTGTCTGGGCCGACGCCGCCGAGAAGCAGGTCAGCGAGACCACCACCGCCATCGTTCCACGTTTCAACATACGCACACGCCTCCGTAACTCCCACCCATTTTCGCACGTCTACTGCCCATCGCGCGTGCTTTCGTCCGGCGCAGGCTGAGGCAGGGGACTGACCGGCTCCATCAGCCGGCCGCGGCCTCCGCGGCTGATCTGGCCGCCCTTGCGTCCGGCCGATCGCGCTTCCTCGGCAGTCCATTCATGCGCCGTCCCCTTCTGGTGAGCGGCGCGCCCGCCCTTGCTCGCAATTTCACGCTGTTTCTCAGGCGACATCGAGGCAAAGCCGCGGCGTTCCTTCCGTTCTCCCGGTACCTTCACAGCTTCATTCATGATGCGACTCTCATTGAACTGTCCCGTCTGACCTCCGCGCACCACGTAGGGTGCGGGGTCGGGTTCGACCGGCGGATCCTGGACGGGCGCGGGTTTCGGCTCGTCCGCCGGGGTTTCTGGCGCCTCTTTCGGCGTATCCCGTTCCTGGGGGCGCGGGGGTAATTCTGTTCGTTTCGTCACTAATGCGCCTCCCAAACGGCTTCCTACCGATGGGCCTGTTATCAAACGGTATGCCACGGTGAACTTGCCATTTCAAGGCTGAGTTAGCCGTTAAAGTGCTGAATTTCGTCAAGATAGCGGCCAAAGCGTCCATCGTTCTTCATACCCTGGAGCAAAACCCTACACCGCGTGAAGCGGAGACCGGTCTGGTAAGATGGCTGGTCATGGCAACCTGCGGCGGCCCCACCCAACCGAATACTCCGGCGAGCAACGCCCCCGGGCGCACCGTTTTTTGTCAGAAGTTCCAGAAGGAAATGCCCGGCCTCGACGCCCCGCCGTGGCCCGGCGAGCTCGGTCAGCGCGTGTTCGAAAACGTCTCCGCCGAAGCGTGGAAGATGTGGGAAGAACGGATGAAGATGATCCTCAACGAGTACCGCCTGATGCCCTGGCAGAAGGAGGCGCAGGAGCTCGTTCGCAAGCAGATGGAGGATTTCTTCTTCGGTGAGGAAGCGCCGCTTCCCCCCGGCTACGTGCCGCAGCAGAGCAAATAAGACGGTCGGGAGTCGTCAGTCGGGTCAGCCCGACGTCGCAAGTCTCACTTCACGCTCGATCCGAAACGTCAGCCGCGCGTGCGCCGCTCGGAGTGCCGAGACCGCTTCCGCCGCGTTCTCCGCGCGCGCGAAGATGAAGCCAAGGTAGCTGTCTCCCTCCGGAAGCGGCTCCAGCAGCTGGTCCAGCTTCGCAGTGATCCGAACCTCCTCGACCCCCGCAACCGCCAGGGCCTCGTCGTTCCCGGCGACCCCTTTGAAGACACTCCGCGTCGGGATCGGAATCATCATCACCGCTGCCGCCTGGCGCTCGCGAACCCACGTCGAAATGTCAGCGCCTGACGCGTGCATCAGCAGCAGCTCCTCGAGGGGCACTTGGGTCTTGCCGTCCTCGAAACGCAGCACCTTCGAACACAGGCCACCGATTGGGCGCGCCGCGACTTCAAGCATCACAACGCCGCTGGCGCCGACGCGACACTCCGCATGGACGGGGCCGTGCACGAGGCCGAGTGCGGCGACGGCACGGTGAAGCTCGGACGCGATCGACGACTGGACCTCAGGTGACGCCGTCGATGGCGTGACATAGATGGTCTCCTCGAAGAACGGTCCTTCCAGAGGATCGGGCTTGTCGAAGATGGCCAGGATCCGGAGCGCCCCGTCGGTCATCACACCCTCGATTGCGTATTCACGCCCCTCGATGTAGCCCTCGATCAGCAACTCGTTCTCGAGCCCCGTTCGCAGCGCGCGGACGGCGGGACGGGTGAGCAGCGCGCGAACCCGGTCAACGGCGGCCGCCAGCTGCTGCGGTGTGTCGGCGCGAATGACGCCACGGCTGCCCGAGAGACCGAGAGGCTTGACGACCGCGGGATATGCGAGCGACGAAGCGAGGCTGGTGACGTCGGTGTTTGCGGAGAGCGTCATCACCCAGGGGCCGGCGAGGCCGCCGGCCGCGAATCGCTGACGCATCAATTTCTTGTTCCGGCTGGCGTCTGCCGCCTCCCGGGGATTTCCTGGCAGTGACAATGCCTCGGCGACGCGCGCGGCGAGCACCGCCGGCCGGTCACCAACGGCCAGCACCCCAGACAGTGGCCGCTCCCGAGCAGCCTCGAGGATGGCCCCGAGCGACTCTTCCTCCTCATGAAACCGGACCGCGACCGCACCATCGCGCCAGGGATCAGCCAGAAGGTGACAACGGTCGGTCGCCAGCATCAACTGGATGCCGAGACGCGCCGCCGATTCCCCGAAAGATCGGAGTTGATAGCCGGTCGTCGTCGACAGCAGGAGGATTCTCACGCAGACAACTTCCTAACTTCTAACTTCTAACTGCTAACTGCGCGAGTCAATCTGCGCGGCCTTAGAAGTTAGGAGTTAGGCGTTAGGCGTTGACGATCGAAGAATCACAAGAGAGCAACCTGCTCTGCATTGGGTTCCGCTCAACAGTACCAGGGCTCATTGAGGTAGGGGACGGTGGCGCGCGCGATGGCCGGCTTGGTGCGGACCGGAGCGGCGATGGACGCGAAGGTATGCGCGGCGCTCCAGACGCGGTCGAACGTTTCGCTCCGGGGTGCGTTCATGCGAACGCCCACCAGACGTGCCGCGAGCTCCTGCAGGCGGTCCACCTCGGGATCGGGATGCCGCCAGGGGTGTGTCAGCGAGAGCGGATCGAACGCGCCGGCGAGGCCGGCGACCTCCGGCAACTCCAGCATCCGCGACCCCTGCGGGATGAGCAGCCGGATGGCGTATTGAATCGGGGCCACGTGTTCGACGAGATCGAGCCGCTCGATCTCCTGCAGCAACTCGAGGTAGCTCTCGATCGTCGTCCATGGCGTAAACGCGACGAAGGTCGGCGACAGCGGCAGCCCAACCTCGCGGCACAGCGAGACGACGTGCTCGAAGTCGCGCCGCGTGTGCCCCTTCTCGAGCCGGGCGAGCACGGCGTCATCCAGTGATTCGACGGCGCTGGTGACGAAGGCGCAGCCGGTCGCGCGGAGCAGCGGCAGCGCGTCCGCGTGCTTCAACAGGTGCTCGACCTTGATGGTCACGTCATAGGTGACACCCGGGCACTCGCGCGCGAGGCGCTCGACGACTTCCCGCGCGTGGCGGATGCCGTTGAAGAAATCCGGATCGCCGAACGTAATGTGCCGCGCCCCCGCGGCCACCTGCGCACGCGCATCGGCGATCACGATCTCCGGTTGAACGATCCGGAAGCGGCCGTCGTAGACCGGCACGATCGGGCAATGCCGGCACCGGTGCTTGCACCCGCGGCTCGCCTCCGTATACCCGACCGTCCGCCGCTCGTCGTGGAGCTGCAGCGTCGCGTATTTCGACAGGGGCGGAAGACCGTCCCGAACCGGCACTCGAAACTTCAGCCGCGCTATCGCACCCGTCGCACCCTCGCACCGTCCGCACTCCTCGCACTCCCCGCACCCGTCGCACTCCGCACCCTCGCACCCTCGTCGCCCTCGACCGCCACCCGCACGAGGTCCTCTTCGAATTCACCGCCGAGGACGACGTCCACGCCTCGTTCCCGCAACAGGGCATCGTTGAGCGGCGCGTAGAGGCCGTAGGCGACGACTCTTGCCGCCGGATTGCTCCGGCGGACGCGGTCGATCACGGGCAACGCCAGCCTCGTCGCCGTATGCATCGGCAGGAAAAAGGCGACCATCGTCGCCGCCTTTACCGCGTCCTGCGGCAGCCGCTCCCTGGTCAGGTCGACGCAGACAACCTCCACCCCGGCCTCGCGGAGCCACGCCGCCGGCGACGCCAACCCGAACGGCTGGCGCCCCATGTCATAGGTGGAAATCAGAAGAACGGACAACCCCTCCATTCTGACACGCCGGCACCGCGCACCGCGCCCTGCGCCCTGCGCACTTCGGGTATTCTTCCCTCCATGACCGATGCCGCTGTTGCCGTCGCTGCCCCGGAAGATCGCGGGTTCTTCGGGCATCCACGAGGGCTCTCGACGCTCTTCTTCACGGAGATGTGGGAGCGGTTCTCGTATTACGGCATGCGCGGATTCCTGATCCTGTACATGACCGCTCCAGTGGCCCTCGGGGGCATGGGGATGGCCGACGCAGCCGCCGCGGCCATCTACGGCACTTACACCTCGATGGTCTATTTGATGAGTCTGCCGGGCGGCTGGGTCGCTGACCGGCTGATCGGGCAGCGCCGCGCGGTCCTCTACGGCGGCATCCTGATCGCCTCCGGCCACTATGCGCTCGCGATTCCGGCGCTCAGCACGTTCTATCTGGGACTCGTGCTCGTCGTGCTCGGTACCGGATTGCTGAAGCCAAACATCAGCGTGATCGTCGGGCAGCTCTATACCGAGAAGGACATCCGACGTGACGCGGGCTTCTCCATCTTCTACATGGGCATCAACACGGGCGCCTTTGTCGGCCCGCTGATCACCGGATATCTGGCGCAGGACGTGCGCTTCCGCGGCATCATCGAGAGCTGGGGGATGGATCCGAGTTCGAGCTGGCACTGGGGCTTCGGCGCCGCCGGAGTGGGGATGACGCTCGGTCTTCTGCAGTACGCCTTCGGTGGCCGCCGGCTCGGAACGGCGGGCAGTGAACCCAGCCCGCCGAAGTCGCCGGCACACGCGGCGAGCATTCGGCAGCAGGCGATCTTCGGGTTGGGAGGCGGAATGCTTCTCCTTGTGTTGCTCGGGATCGGCATGGCCACTGGTGTGCTGCCGATCACGGCCGAACACGTCACGGATGCCTACACCTACGTGCTCCTGGCCATCGTGGTGGGGTTTTTCGGCTGGTTGTTTCTTGCCGGCGACTGGACGCCGGCGGAGCGGAAGCGACTGTATCTCATCGGTGTCTTCTTCGTCGCCGCCGCACTCTTCTGGTCGGTATTCGAACAGGCTGGATCGACGCTCAATCTGTTTGCAGACCGCAGCACTGAAAACGTAGTGCCTGGCTACGGTGTCTTCCCGAGTAGCTGGTGGCAGTCGGTCAATGCCCTGCTCATCATCGTGCTGGCGCCAGTTTTCGCGTGGCTCTGGGTCAGGCTGGGACACCGGCAGCCCGCCAGCCCGACGAAGTTCGCGCTTGGCCTGGTCGGCGTGGGGATTGGCTTCCTCATCCTGATACCGGCAGCGCAGATTGCCGAGACCGGCGTCAAGGTTGGCATTTCGTGGCTGTTCTTCGTGTATCTGATGCACACCGTGGCTGAACTCTGCCTCAGTCCTGTGGGACTGAGCTCGATGACCAAGCTCGCCCCTACCCGCATCGTCAGCCTCATGATGGGTGTCTGGTTCCTCGGTGCGTCGGTTGGCAATTTCCTGGGTGGGCAGGCCGCGTCCTTCTACGGCTCGATGCCGCTTGGTCAGCTGCTTGGCGTCGTGGCGATTGTGCCCATGGTAGCCGGCTTCCTGATGTTACTGTTCCGAAAGCCGCTGACGCGTCTGATCGGCGACTGAGAATTGTCGTCGAGGCGAGCGAACTCCCGGTATCTTTAGCGCATGGCTCTGGAGGACTATCGGCGCAAGCGCGATTTCACGAAATCCCCGGAACCGGTCGGCGACGCACAAAAAGACCGCGCGCAGCGCAAGGGCAAGCCACGGTTCTTCTGCGTCCAGAAACATCTCGCCAGCCACCTGCACTACGACTTCCGGCTGGAGCACGACGGCGTGCTGCTCTCGTGGGCGGTGCCGAAGGGTCCGTCGCTCGATCCCAAAACGAAGCGGCTGGCGATGCACGTCGAGGATCACCCGATCGAGTACGGCACGTTCGAGGGAGTGATCCCATCGGGCTACGGCGCCGGGATCGTCATGCTGTGGGATCAGGGGACCTGGTCGCCCGAAGCCGAGGATGTGGGCGCCTCCCTGCGGAAGGGCGACCTGAAGTTCACGCTGGACGGCTACAAGCTCAAAGGCTCCTGGGTGCTCGTGCGCACTGGCGGCAGCTGGGCCGGAGGTGGCGGACGAAGCTGGCTGCTGATCAAGCACAAAGACGAATGGGCCGGCGAGCTCGACATCACCGAGTTCGCGCCGAAGAGCGTGAAGAGCGAAGGAGACTTCGAAGACATCCTCGCAGCCGACAAACCCGACGTGTGGGAATCGCATCGCCCCGCCAAAGGCGGTGAAGCGGGCGCCATGCTGGCGAAAATCATCGAGCGAGCGGCTGCGCTCAAAGCCGGTGGATCGTCGGAGAAACCGCCTGCGGCTTCACGGACAAAAGCCACAAAGCCTACCAAGACACCAAAGACCAAGGCCACATCGACTAAAAGGAAAACGAGCGCGAAACGATGAATCGAGAGGACTTCATTCTTTTTAGCGGCGCGGCGCCTGGCGCCGAGGCGGAGTTCGGCGCCTGCGCCGAACGTCACGGGATCGAGGAAGTGAACTTTACTTTCGAGGGGCACAACGAGGCGAGGCGTCGCGGGATCCGAGTACTCAATCACGAAGAACTGCAGGCGGGCGACGTCAGTCTCGAGTACGTCTCGCGGTTGATGCATCGCCGCTACACCGACAGCCCGACCCTGCGAAAGATCCTTCAGACCCTGTGGTACCAGGTCAACCACGGCCAGGAAATCTACGTCGTCGGTGCGATCCTCGAGGACGGGACGGTGCGTGGCGGTACCGGTTGGGGCGCCGAGTTCGCCAAACTGTGCAACAAGCCGCTGTTCGTCTTCGATCAGGAGAAGAACGACTGGTTCGAATGGACCGGCAGCGACTGGAACAAGCTCGCGGATACACCACGGGTCACCCACCCGCATTTCACCGGCACGGGCACACGGTCGATCAACGACAACGGCAAGAACGCAGTCGAGGAGCTGTTCACGAGGTCGTTCGAGTAACGCACTCCGTTCAATGGCGTCGCGCTCGCAGGCGTGGATTCGAACAGCGCTGATCGCGGCGTTCTTCGCCGGCCTCGCGGTCGCCAACTCCTATCCTCTGGCGCTCAACCCGGCGTCGCGAATCGGACACCACGGCGACGCGCTGTTCTCGGTCTGGCGGCTCGCGTGGGTGGGGCACCAGCTGCGTACGGACCCCCGTCACCTCTTCGACGCGAATATCTTCTACCCGCGAGGTCAAACGCTCGCGTATTCGGACGCCGTCCTGCTGCCCGCCGTGGCACTGGCCCCTTTTCACTGGCTCGGCATCCCACCGGTGGCCATTTACAACCTGGCGCTGCTCGCCGCGTTCGTGCTCAACGCATTGGCTTCGTACGCGCTGGTGCACCGACTGAGCGGGTCTGTCCCGGCCGGCATTCTGGCTGGCGTCATCTATGGCTTCGCCCCTTTTCGTTTCGATCACTTCGATCATCTCGAGATGCAGTTCTCGTTCTGGTTGCCGCTTGCGGTACTCGCATGGCATCACGCAGTCATGTCCGAGGCAGTCAGGGGATACCTCTTCGTCGCGGCGTTGGCGGCGTGTCAGGTTCTGAGCTGTATTTACTACGGGATCTTTCTCCTGACGTGGTTGCCGCTGATCACGGTCGTGTGGTTCGTCAAAACGCCTCTCAAGACGTTGAAGGCGTGCGGATGGATGCTGCTGCCGCCACTACTGGTGCTCGCGCTCTATTCGATGCCCTACCTTCGCAACCGCGACCATCTTGGCGACCGGAATCTGGGGGACATCAAGGCCTGGAGCGCGAAGATCAGCGATTTTCGAAGCGCCCCGCCGGCCAATACCCTCTACGGCTGGACCAACAGGCTCAGTGTGCCGGAGCGGTATCTGTTCCCGGGAGTGGTGGCCACGGCTTTGGTGGTGATTGCTCTCTGGCCGCCGTGGGACCGTCTGCGCCTGCTGCACATCGCGGGTCTCGCCGTCGCGCTTCAACTCGCACTCGGATTCAACGGCGTGATCTACCCGCTGCTTCATGAATGGGTCCTGCCGTACCGAGGATTGCGCGTGCCTGCGCGAGCGACAGTCCTGGTCCTGCTGAGTACCTCGGTTCTCGCCGGCCTTGCGCTCGGTCGTGTAACCGCACCGATGAAACAGCGCTCACGAGCGAATCTCATTGCTTTCGCGGTCGTCGCTCTCGCCTGCCTCGAATATCTCTCCCGACCAGCCCTGCGGAACGTGGATCAGGGGATCTCGGCGTGGTACCGAACGCTTCGCTCGGAGCCAGACGCGGTGATTTTCGAATGGCCGGTGACGGTTCCGTGGCGGCTCGAGCAGATGGTGGATGTCCAGTACATGTATCGCTCGACGTTACACTGGCGCCCGCTGCTCAACGGCTATAGCGGCCACTATCCTTCGTCGTATCTCGAGCTCTTGCTCAATGTCCGGCCATTCCCAGACGACGGATCACTGCGGCATCTGCAGCGTGCAGGGGCGACAGTGCTCGTCGTCCACGAAGTTAAAGGGAGCCAACCGTCGTATGAATACGCGATCGAACGCCTGGCGCTCGATCCTAGAATCATGGTCTGGGCACAGGATACGGATGCCGGAAGCCGCGTGACGTTCTTCAGATTGGCGCCGGATTCGGTGGGTCCACCGGGAGCAGCCCCGCGCTGACATGTCGGTCAAGAATCGCCAGTGGATTCCATCGCCGAGAATCTATGGTTTGACACATGGTATTCTATTGCCATGCGAACTACCATTGACAAGGCAGGACGCGTGGTGATTCCAGCGGTCGTTCGCGATCGCGCCGGACTGACTGCCGGCACCGAGCTGGAAATCACGGTGGACGAGACCGGGATCAGGATCGAGCGGGTGGCCCCCGGGCCGAAGCTGGTGAAAGTAGGCCGCCGCCTGGTCGCGCGGCCGACCGCTCCCGCCGACTCGCGTCCGGTGCTCGACATCGCGTCGCTGATCGAAGACGAGCGTAACCGATGGCCGTGAGCGTCTTTCTCGACACCAGTGTCCTGCTGGCCGGGCTGATCGATCTGGGACCGCAGAGCGCGCCGGCCCAGTCGCTGCTCCACGCCGTCGCCGAGAAGAACGTTCCGTCCCCCGGCACGGCCTGGCATTGCTGTCTCGAGTTCCTCTCAGTTGCGACGCGCCTGCCTCCCGAGTTCAGGCTGCCGCCGGACGACGCGATCCGTCTGCTGGAGGAAGAAGTCAGCGGCCGGATGACCGTTCATGATCTTCCCGCCGCCGACCGGAAATCGATGCTTCGGCTGATCGCTGAGGATGCGGTTTCCGGCGGGCGGATCTACGACGTCCATATCGCGGAAATCGCCCGCGCCGCCGGCGCGCGTGTCATCGTGACCGACAACCGCCGCCACTTTCTCGCCGCCCTCAGGCATGGCCTCAGGGTAGAGACGCCGTCGGAGTTCCTCGCCGGTACGCGGAAACCTCGCTAGCGCCGCTCTTCCAGTTCCATCCACCTGGCGATTGCCGACTCCAGCTCCTGCCCGGCATGCTCGATCCGCGCCAGCACCGCACGTATGCGATCTCCTCCGGCCTTGTAAAAATCGGCGGATTCCGACTCGGCGCGAAGAGCCGTCAGCTCCCCCTCCAGTGTCGCGATCCGCTCGGGCAACGCGTCCAGCTCCCGCTGTTCCTTGAACGTGAGCTTGCGTCTGTCGGAGGGCCGGGGCTCGGGACGTGGGGCTCGGGACTCGGGGCTCGGGGCTCGGGGCTCGGAGACTTTGGGACTTTGGAATTGCGAGTTTGGAGTTGAGGATGCCTGCCGCAGATAATCCTCCCAGCCCCCGACATACTCCGTCACGCGTCCATTGCCTTCAAACGCCAGCGTGCTCGTGACAATGCGATCGAGAAAGACGCGGTCGTGACTGACCAGCAGAACGGTGCCCTCGAAATCGCCGATCAATTCCTCCAGAAGTTCAAGCGTTTCGATGTCGAGGTCGTTGGTGGGCTCGTCGAGTATCAGGACGTTGGCGGGTCTCGCGAACAGCCGCGCGAGCAGCAGGCGATTGCGCTCTCCGCCCGACAGCGACTTCACCGGTGACAGTGCGCGTTCCCGTGGAAAGAGGAAGTCGGCGAGGTAGCCGATGATGTGGCGCGGCTGCCCATTTACCGTGACCGTGTTGTTGCCCTCGTTCACACTGTCGGCCACGGTCGCATCCGGATCGAGTTGCTCGCGTTGCTGGTCGTAGTAGGCGACCTGCAGCCGCGTGCCTCGGCGAATCGTACCGGCGTCCGGTTCGAGTTCTCCGACCAGAAGCCGCAGCAAGGTTGTCTTCCCGGATCCATTGGGTCCGATCAATCCGATCCGGTCGCCACGCATGATGCGCTGGGAGAAACCGCTGATGACCGGCTCGCCGCCAAAGCTTCTGCTGACGTTCTCCGCCTCGAAAACGATCCGACCGGAGCTCGCGGCTGAGTCGATCGACATCCGCACGCTGCCCGGCTGCTGCCGGTGCGCCGCCCGGGTTGCGCGCAGAGCCAGGAGGTCCTTGACGCGCCCCTCATTTCGCGTCCGCCGGGCCTTGACGCCTTGTCGGATCCACGCCTCTTCCTGCGCCAGCTTCTTATCCAGACGGGCAAGATCTCTCGCCTCGTTCTCGAGAGCCGCGGCTTTCTTTTCCAGGTACGACGGATAGGTTCCGGGCCACGACGACAACGTCCCGCGATCGAGCTCCACGATGCGTGTCGCAAGCCGCGAGAGGAACGCGCGATCGTGCGTGACGAAAAGCAACGCTCCCTGGAAGGCCGACAGATACTCCTCGAGCCAGAGGATGGCGTCGATGTCGAGATGATTGGTTGGCTCGTCGAGCAGGAGCAGATCCGGCTCCGAGACCAGCGCCTTCCCGAGAAGTGCGCGTCTGCGCCAGCCGCCCGACAGCTCTCCAACCGGGCGGTCCGCCGGCAGCGACAGGCGCGAGATCACCAGCTCCGCCTTCTGCTCGAGACTCCAGCCATCACGCTCCTCGAGCTGGTGCTGCAGGTCCCCCAGCCGC
The DNA here is from genome assembly GCA_963810305.1 of uncultured Acidobacteriota bacterium. GTDB lineage: Bacteria > Acidobacteriota > Vicinamibacteria > Vicinamibacterales > 2-12-FULL-66-21 > JACDCA01. The sequence continues at coordinate 119,135 of CAWEMY010000011.1, read as the reverse complement.
TCGAGCGCCGCGTCATGGTCGGCGACACTCGCCGTGCTGAGCGCCGCTGCGGCCCGATGGTACGCGGCCGCAAGCGCGCCCAGCTCGCCGAGTCCCATCGACACCTCCTCGAAAACGGTGCGCGTCCCGGTGAGGGGGACATCCTGGTCCAGACGCGCGACGCGAAGTGCGGGCGCGCGCCAGATGCTGCCTCCGTCCAGTGGCAGATCTCCGGCGATGGCCTTCAGCAGGCTCGATTTTCCCGAACCGTTCCGGCCGATCAACGCGATCCGCTCACCGGCGTCGATGCGCAGCGATGCGTGGTCGAACAGCGGCAGGTGCCCGAGCGCCAGGGAAACGGAGTCGAGAGTGAGCAAAGGCACTGCTGAAGGTCGAAGGCTGAAGTAAGGTTGAAGGGTTGAAGGCTACAATTCAAGAATACAGGGAGGCAGGATGAAAGCACTAGTTGCCGCGTGCGTGCTCGCGGCTGCAACGGTAGCGGTTTCGGCGGAAGACACCAGGCTCGGCGCGGGCGTGACTCTGAAGGACGCAACGCCGATCAAGGCGCTGATCGAAAAGCCAGGCGACTACGTCGGCAAGACCATCCGTGTGGACGGCGTCGCCACCGCCGTCTGCCAGAGCATGGGCTGCTGGCTTGCGGTTGGCGACAGCGATGCACAAGGATGCGCCGACCGTCCGGTTGAAAGTAGAAGACGGCGTGATCGTGTTCCCGGTGTCGGCGAAGGGCAAGAAGGTCTCCGCCGAAGGCGTGTTCGAAGAGATCGCGCCGAAGGACGAGCACGGCGCCGAAGCAGCGAGCGAACATGCGACGCACGACGCCAAGGCGTCGAAAAAGTACCAGATCAAGGCGACGGGCGCGATCATCAAGTAGCGCGGGGCGCGGGGCGCAGTTCGCGGGGTGTCGGGCGCGGGGCGCGGGGCGGCGCGACCGTTAGTTGTCGCTATTTCGCATCCGCATCCGCATCCCGCATCCCGCTCCGCGGAACAACCACCTACTTCAGCACCGTTAACGTCACGTCGACGCGCAGGACTTCCCCGCTGACCGAATCAGTCGCGGAGGTGTGCTGCGTGGTCTGGCCGTCCTTCAGCAGAACGTTGAAGGTCGATGTGAACGATCGAAATGCCGGAATTCCGGCGAGGCCACCGGCCCCGGTGGCTGCCTTCTCGGGGATGAACACGGACGTATCCGACACGCCGAGATCCAGCTTGAACAGGATGCCGTCGATCGTCCGCGCGGCACAGTCGATGTTCGTGCCGACCGAGCGGTAGCTGTAGCTGGTCGTCGGAATGGTGGCGTTGTCCGCTTTCGGACCAGCTGAAAACAGCTCTGCCGGCACCGGTACGTCCACGCCCATCCTCAGGCTCGTCTTGTCGTTGTCGTTGGCAACGACCGACAGAATGTAGGGGACGCTGCTGATCTTCTTCTCGCCGGAGTAGCGCGAGACCACCAGCTGTACCTTCAGCGGCACCTGCGTACTCGCGCTCTGGGATCCGCCAGGTTTCGTCGAGTCCTGCGCGCTCGCGGTCAACGCTGTCGCAGCGATGAGGGGAAGTACCAGAACGGCGATGATCTTCTTCACGATGGACTCCTCACGGGCCTTTCAGCCCAATGTCGATCACTTCTCAGACTGCAAGACGCCGCCGACCGCTATCGGACTCAGTTCCACCGGCTTCACACCAATCGGCACCACGAAGTCGCGGATCGGCTGCATCGAAGGGGGCGTCGTTTGCTTGAAGGTGTCTTCGGTGAGCCGTCCCTCACTCACCATCCGCATGACCACGGTCAACGCCGCACGCTGCCGGTCGTCGACGATGACGACAGGCTGGTCCAATGACCGCGCGGCAAAGGGAACCGTCCGGGGTGCGGCAGTACGCCGATGCGACGGCTTCGGAACGGCCGGAGCCGCAGTCTTCGGCACCGAGGGTCCTGCGATCGGCCGCGCCTGCTGGACTACCGGTGACTGAGGCACCGCAGCCGGAGCCGGACGCACCATCCCTCCTCGTGCCGACGACTACCGCGGCTACGCAGACGACCGCCGCTGCGGCGCCGGTGAGCCAGAGACGCCAGTTCCGATGCAGCCCATGCGGCTGCTCACTGATTCGTTCGCGCACCCGTGGCAGAAAGGCAGAAGAGGGTTCGACCGACAGCGCCTTCCGCAGGAGCGCATCGAACTCGTCCGGGACGTCTATGTGTTTGTCGACAGCCATTGCAGTTTCTCCGCCAGGCTCTTCCGGGCCAGAAACAGACGAGAGCGTACGGTCCCTTCAGGAATCCCGAGCATCGAGGCCACGTCGCGAGTGTCGTGCCCCTCGATCCCGGAGAGAACAGTGACCAGACGAAGCTTTTCCGGAAGCGAGTCGATGGCGGTCCAGAGCAGGGCCGCGCGCTCGCGTTCCGCGACTACGTCCTCGGTGGACACGGACTCGGAACCGATCACCACCTGCTCCCGGCCGAGGCGCCGGCGATCACCCCGTCGGCGGTCCAGGGCCATCCGCCAGGTCGTCCGCACGAGCCAGGCGCGAAAACGCTCGCGATCGCGCAGTTGGGCGAAGCTGCGGTAGGCCTTGGCGAGTGATTCCTGGGCGACGTCTTCAGCATCTTCGCGATGCCGCAGGACGCTGTACGCGACCCGGAAAGCCAGCGTTCCGGAGTCCCGTAGCCGTTCTTCGAACTCCCGCGCCAGGCCGTGATCGGCGCTCACGAACGTCCCGGGAAAGCCGCCCGCCAGGTCATTCATTCGGTAATACAGGCAAGACGCCGCGCAGGAGGAATCCGTTCAGTGGCTCAAGACCACCCACGTCCGCACGTCCGCACGTCGCACGTCCGCACGTCGCACGTCGCACGTCGCACGTTACAGCATCCGCCTCGCTAACACCGCCCAGACCGCCGTCGCGAGCCGCCTCCGATCGTGGCGCGCGATGTCGCGGCACCAGAACTCACCGAGCACGACCTCGCACGACGATGGGATATCGCCGATCGGGAGGGGTGTCTTGTGCTCCTGCCGGTACTGCGCGAGGGTTTCCTCGCCGGGCGTCGACGTGTTGACCAGCGCGACATCGACCTGGCGACCGATGGCGTCGCTGATCTTACGGACTGCTTCGCCGGCTGTGAACTTCGCCATGCCGCTGCCCTCGGTCAGCAGATTCGTCACGAGAATCACCGGGCCCTTGACTTCCCGAATCGCGGCCGCTGATCCCTTCACGAGAAAGATCGGCAACAGGCTGGTATAAAAGCTGCCGGGACCGATCACGATCGCGTCAAATGACGCGATCGCGCGTGCGGCCGATTCATGGAGGGTGACCTCAGGCTCGAGCCAGAGTCGCTCGACCGCGTGGCCGGCGGACTGCCCGGCATCGACCTCCACTTCGCCTCGCGTGCTCGACCCGTCGCCATACTCGGCGCAGATTGTCGCCTGCTCGGTGCTCACCGGCCACACCCGTCCACGGCAGCCGAGCAGCGCGCACAGACCATTGACCGCGGCGACGAAGTCCCCGCTGTACCGCTCCATCATCGACAGCAGCAGATTGCCGCTGGTATGACCACGCAATCGCACGTGCTCGGGCAGCGGCATCCGCGACAGGAGAACGCGCCGCGCTTCGCGCTCGTTGCGCGCGAGTGCGAGCGCGCACTTCAGAACATCGCCCGGCGGCAGGACGCCAAGTTCGTCGCGTAACTGACCCGAGCTCCCGCCGCTGTCGAACATCGTCACCACGGCGTTGACGGTGAGCCACGGATTGCTCTTGAGCCCCCCGAGCAGACTCGGCAGGCCCGTGCCGCCGCCGAAGCAGCCGACGTTCAGGCTGCGTAATTGCATCGCGGTTAATAATAGATTGATGTCTTCAGCGACGCTTTCCTCGGAGAAGCGGCGGTCTCTCGCAGTGCTGGCCGCGGATCTCCGGCGCGTCTTCGGCCATCGGCTGCTGTCGATCTGCGCCTACGGCCTCGAACACGATCCTGATGGCGACACCCACACGCTCGTGCTGGTCGACCGGCTGACCTTCGAGGACCTGGCAGCGTGCGTGCCGTTGGCGACCGGGTGGAACGTGCGGGGCCTCGAAGTTCCCCTGCTGCTGGAAGAGCACGAGTTCATCCGAACGCTGGACGTCTTCCCCCTCGAATACGGCGACATCCTCGCGCATCACGTCGTGATAGAGGGCAGCGACCCGTTCGAAGGCTTGACGGTCTCCGAGGCCGACCTCCGGCGCGCCTGCGAGCTTCAGGCGAAGAGCCACCTCATTCACCTGCGGGAAGGGTTTCTCGAGTCTGGAGGAGATCCTCGAGCGGTGTCCCGGCTGATCGGCGCCTCCGCCGAAGGATTCCGCCGGCTTCTGGAAAACCTGGTCTGGCTGGTGCGTCAGGCGCCAGCGGCCGGCGCGCACCATGACGTCGCCGAAGAGGCGCAAACGCTTCTCGGCGTCCCGGCGGAATTGACGCGGGAAGTATTCGCCAAAGGAAGGGCCGGACGATCGTCCACAATCGCAGAGCCGACCGCCCTTCTCGAACAGTACATCGCCGCGGTCGATCGCATCTGGGAGTTCGTGGACGAGTGGAAGCGCACATGACCCGAAGCCTTGTTCTTGCCTGCTGTCTCATCGCGGGCGCCGGTGAGATCTTCGCGCAACCGCCGACGCCGCAGCTGACCGGCGCGGTCAACGATGTCGCGAACATCATCGATCCGGCAAGCAAGGCGGAGCTCGAACGCCGGATCCACACCTTGATGTCCGCCACTGGCGACGTCGTCGCGGTCGTCACCGTCCCGAACATCGAAGGATTCGCCGACATGGACGAGTTCAAAGTGAAGATGTTCGAGAATGCCGGGCGCGGCATCGGCAAGAAGGGCAAAGACAACGGACTTCTGATCGCTGTCGCCGCGGCCGAACGGAAGATCGGCATCGAGGTTGGCTACGATCTCGAAGGGTTCGTCACCGATGGCTTCGCCGGGCAGATCATCCGCGAGCGAATGGCGCCCCACTTCCGCGACGGGCGCTACGGTCCGGGACTCGTCAGCGGCACCACCGCCATCATCAATCGCATCGCCGAGGGCCGCGGCGTGCGCCTCCAGGACGTGCCGCGTGAGACCGCGCCGGTGCAGCGCCGCACGCGGCGGGGGCCCCCGCTCGGGATGATCGTGATGATGATCATCATCTTCATCCTGATGAGCCGTGGCGGAGGCCGGCGGCGGCGCCGGCGCTGGGGCGGGCCGTTCGGCTGGTCGAGCGGGGTCGGGCCGTTCGGCGGGGGCTTCGGTGGCGGCTATGGCGGCGGCTTCGGTGGCTTCGGCGGAGGTGGATTCGGCGGCGGCGGCGGTGGCGGGTTCGGCGGATTTGGCGGTGGCCGGTCTGGTGGTGGCGGCGCCTCTGGCGGATGGTGACAAACCACGTGCCACGTGCGACGTGCGACGTGCTACGTGCTACGTGCTACGTGCTACGTGCTACGTGCTACGTGCTAAGGAGACGATGATGAAACGTGCAGGAGTGATTCTGAATTTCGTCGTTGCCGCGCTCGTGGTGACAGGGTTGTCGGGTTGTTCGTACAACAAGTTCACCACGCAGGAAGAGGCGATCAAGGCGTCGTGGGGGGAGGTGCAGAACCAGCTGCTGCGACGCAACGATCTGATCCCGAATCTCGTCGAGACGGTCAAGGGTTATGCGGCGCAGGAGAAAGAGATATTCACGCGGATTGCCGACTCCCGCGCGCGCCTCGCCGGTGCCAAGACGCCGGAAGAGACGATCGCGGCGGCCAATGAACAGTCCTCCGCGCTCGCGCGCCTGCTCGTCGTTGTGGAGAACTATCCGAACCTCAAGTCCGACGTGAACTTCCAGCGGTTGATGGACGAGTTGTCGGGCACCGAGAACCGGATCGCGGTCGCACGCGGCCGCTACAACGAAAAAATCCAGGAGTACAACACGACGCGCCGGCGGTTCCCCTCGAACGTGACGGCCAAGATCTTCGGGTTCGGCGAGTATCCCTACTTCGCCGCTCCGGCGGACGCGCAGCAGGCGCCGAAGGTCAACTTCGGGAACCGCTAGTGGGGTTCACCCGAGGAGTCCGTGGGTGCCGGCCGCAAACAGGTCGTCGACTGCCACGGCCCGCTCGATGATTTTCTGCTCAACGCTGTACTGAATAATCGCTTCGAGGACGCGACGGTTCGGCTCGATACCGTAAGGCAGCGGGTCACCGATCAGTGCGGCGACCCGCCGGAATACCTTGTCGCTCGGGGATGGAGCCTCGATCCGGTCCGCCTGAAGCGGTTCCACATACAGCCGCTTCGCTTCGGAAAAAGCTGCAAAGACCTCTCGCGCCAGTCCTGGATGGGCGTCGAGAACCGCGTTCTTGATGACCACCGTATGGTTGATCGGATAGAGTCCGCGCTCGCGCATGGCGCGGAAGCCCGCTTCCGGCGCGTCCGGGATGAGCGGCCTGACGTCAGGCGAGTCGATGGGCACACCGATGGCCGCCACGACCCCTCCCGAGGCAAGCTGATCTTCCAGGGTGCTCCCGGCTTCGAGGGACACTACGTTGGACGGCGGCCGGTACTCGCTGACGTGTTCGTCGCCGGAAAGCACCCATGTCACCTTCGTCAGGTCGACGCCGTACTCGTGCTGGAGGATGCTGCGGGCCCACAGTCCAGTCGTGACGGTGTAGCCGCGATTGACTCCTACCCTTCTCCCCTCGAGGTCCTTGGGGGTCTTGATCCCCGATTGCGTGTTGTAGAGGATCGCGCCGTGATGGAACGCGCGCATCGGGAACACGGGGATGGCGGTGAAGGCCTTGCCGTGCGCTCGCGCGCAGATGTAAGTGGTGATCGCCATCTCGGCGACATCGAACTCCAGTCCGCGCACCATCCGGCGGAACGCCTGAATGATCTTCGGCACCTCCTCGAACTCGAAGGTGAATGATGGTGGCCGGACAGTTCGGTCTTTGAGCGCCCTGGTCTGTCCGTAGGTAGCGAGCGCAGTCTTGAGAGGCAGATCAGCCATGACGATTCATCTTATGCCGCGCGAGCGCGCAACGCCGCTGCCGGCCGTTGGCGGGGTGCGGGACCCCATGTTATCGTTACGCTGGACGAGTAAGGTATGACCTTTCCACGGGCGTGTGCGCCCGGTACCTGCTGAGGATCTATGCGAAAGCGACTTCTATTTTGTGCCGGCGCCGTCATCACGCTGGTGATGACTGGCGGACGCCATCAGCAGCTCGTCGAGGCGGACGCGTTGAAGGCGCTGCTGCGCTCGCCGGCGGAATCCGAGATGTGTCTGATGCCGCCGGAAGGATCGGCCTTCCGGCAAACTCGCGGTGGCGGCGCCGGCGGGCGGCTCACGGACAAGGTCGTACGCAAGAGTAAGTACGAATGGCCGCTGGAGGAGTCTGCCGTCGTCGATGTCATGCCGGCGCGCACCGTGTTCGATCCGTACCCCACGTTTGGCGGCCTGGCGATCGACCCGGCGGCCGGGCGGGCATTCTTCAGCGACTCGAGCCTGTCGGGTGTGCTCTCGTACTCCACGACGGCGGGGGGCAATACCCCGGCGATCACCGATCCACAGACACACATCATGGGACCCGACGCCGGGATCGGCTTCATCGCAGGCGTCGCTGTCGATCCGGAACGGAAGGAAGTCTACACCGCCAACAACGATGGCGGCGGCGTGGTCATCTTTGGCTACGACCAGACCGGCGCCGTGCGTCCAGTACGAGGCCTCGAGACCCCGCACCAGTCGTGGGGCATTGCGCTCAGTATGGCGCGCGACGAGATCGCGGTCTCGGTTCAGCAGTTGAGCGGCATAGTCTTCTACCGCCGTGGCGCGCAGAACATGGACCCGCCGGTTCGGTCGCTCCGCGGTTACGACACCGGTCTGGCGGATCCGCACGGCATTGCATACGACGACAACCGGAAAGAGCTGGTCGTCGCCAACCATGGCAACTGGACCGAGCTTCGTCCGTACAGCCCCTACGACCCTCTGTCGAAGACGCCACAGGTGTATGAGCCGGGCCGCTTCGAGCCTCCGTCTATCCGCATCTTCGCGGCGTCGGCCGAAGGCAACACGAAACCCGTCCGCTCGATCAGCGGCAGCCGCACAGGTCTGAACTGGCCGATGGGCCTCGACGTCGATGCGCAGCGCGACGAGATCCTGGTCGCCAACTACGGCGACAACTCAATCCACATCTTCCAACGCACGGCGGAAGGCGATGTCGCGCCGAAGCGCGTTCTTCGAGGTGACCGGACCGGAATCGTCGGTCCGGTGGACGTCAAGGTAGACGCCACGCGCAACGAGATCTGGGTGGCCAATTACTCGGATCACACCGCGCTGATTTTCGATCGTGACGCCAGCGGCAACGCAGGCCCGAAACGCATCGTCCGGAACGCGCCGCCCGGCACGCCCGCACTGACCTTCACCAACGCCGCCGCGGCGGCGTACGACACCAAGCGCGACGCGCTGATCGTCCCCAATTGAGTCAGCGTACCGAGAGTCTCGGTGTTTGCCAGGTTGGCAAACGGATTGGTCGCACCGCAACGGGTCATTGAAGGACAGCGCACATCGCTGAGCCGCACGATACACGGCGTCGCCTACGACGAAGTGAACGATGAGATGTCGATGCCGGTCGCGCTCGGCGGCGCGATCCTGGTGTTCCGCGGCGGCGCGAACGGCTCGGAAGCGCCGCTGCGCGTCATCCAGGGCTCGAAGACCCGGCTGATCCGACCGCAGACGATCGCTGTCGATCCGATCCACGACGAGATCATGGTCGGCGACACGACGGCGCGCGCCATTCTCATCTTCGACCGCAAGGCTCAAGGGGACGTCGCACCGAAGCGTGTCCTCTACGGCGACAACACGAAGCTGCTCGACGTGGTCGGCGTCGCGGTGGACCCGGTCCGCAACGTGATCATCGCGGCGAGCCGGTCGTCCTCGACCACCGGCATCATCACGTTCAATAGAACCGACAACGGAAATGCCGTTCCGCGGACGATCATCTCCGGCCGAAACACCGGGCTGGCCCACTTCCGGCAGGTGGCAGTGGATCCCGAAAGCGGCAGGATCTTCCTGGCCCAGCAGAGCATGCAGGAGAAGCAGCTCGAGCCGTACCGTGCCGATAAGCCGCGGCCGGAAGAAGAGTTCACCAAGGCACAGGAGTCGTCGAGCGGCCGGGTTGGCCCGGGCTTCGTCGGCGTCTGGGATATCAATGACAACGGTGACATCGCGCCCCGCGCACTGATTCAGGGGCCCGCGAGCCGTTTGATCTCGCCCGGCGGCATCGCGCTCGACCCGAAACGCGGCGTGATCTACGCAATTGACGGCGGCAGCAGCGGTTATTTCGCGTATCACCTGCCGCAGTTATTTAAGGACGCGTGGGCAACCCTGTCGTCAGGGTCGCGCTAAGCGGCTCTATCGGCTGGGGTTGGCGGTAACGGTCTATGCCGCTGTTGACGGTTGACGTCAGGGCGCTGCTTCTACACAATGGCGCCTGATGCCGCAGCGACCACCGCGCACTGCTCGCGTTTCCGACAACCTGGCCGACCGGATCAAGCGCCAGATTTCAAGCGGTAAGCTCAACGCCGGCGAAAAGCTGCCGGCTGAGCGGGAGATGGCGCGTCGATACAAGACGAGCCGGGTCTCTGTCCGCGAAGCCTACCGATCGCTCGAAGAACTCGGACTCCTGGCCATCCGCCGCGGCGCTGACGGCGGGGCGTTCATCAACGAAATGGGGCACGACGCCGTACAGCGTTCCCTCTCGCTCGTCCTCAAGCTTGGCCGGACCTCGCACGAGGAACTGACGGAGGCACGGCTCCTGATCGAGCCTCCGATCGCGCGTCTCGCCGCACGCCGGGCAACGGCTGAAGACATCACCAAGCTGAGGCTGGTGCTCGAACGTCAAGAAGCCGCGCTTGCACGGAACGGGCATTTCCGACCGCACAGCCTGCTGTTCCACCGCGCTGTCGCCGAATGCGCGGGCAACCTGCCGCTGCAAACGCTGATGAATTCGCTCTCGGATCTGATCCTCGAGATCGTCACAGCGATCGACACCCCTCGACCTGTCAAGGAGGGCATCTGCCGATTCCATCGCGCGATTTTTGAAGCGATCGAACGTCATGACGAGGTCGCGGCGCAGCAGCTCATGCTGGAACATATTGGCAAGGTCCAGACCGGCATCGGCGAAACCCTCGCTCAGCAGATGCAGAGCGGCGACGACGGAGACGGCGACATGCGCTCTCGCAAGCCTGCCGTGAGCCGACGGCGCGTGCCGGCAAGCGCCTGCCTCTAAGCGCCGCCGTCAGGGTCCGTGGCTGAATTCCTCAGTCTCCAGACAGCCATCTCCCGGTATGTCGTGCCTGGTGCGTCGGTCGCGCTGGAGGGCTTCACCCACCTCATTCCGTTTGCCGCCGGGCATGAAATCATCCGCCAGGAGCTTACCGGCCTGACGCTGATCCGGATGACGCCGGATCTTGTCTACGATCAGATGATTGGCTGCGGCTGCGCGCGAAAACTGGTCTTCTCGTGGGGTGGCAATCCCGGAGTTGGCTCCTTGCATCGTTTCCGCGATGCCGTCGAGCATGGCTGGCCCAACGCTCTGGAGATCGAGGAGCACAGTCACGCCGCCATGGCCCTGGCCTACGCGGCTGGCGCTTCGGGCATGCCGTGCGCGGTTTTCCGCGGCTATCTCGGCTCCGACCTTGTTCAGGCGAATCCACGGATCCAGTTCATCGTCTGCCCCTTCACGGGTGAACGGCTCGCCGCAGTGCCTGCCCTGAAACCCGATGTCACCGTGATCCACGCGCAAAAGGCGGATCGCCGCGGTAACGTTCTCATCAGCGGCATCGTCGGCGTCCAGAAGGAAGCGGTTCTCGCGGCCGGATCGGCCATCGTAACCGTGGAGGAAATCGTCGATGACCTCCAGACCGAGGGCACCAACGCCGTGGTGCTTCCGTCGTGGACGATCAACGCGATCGTCCATGCGCCCGGCGGAGCCCGTCCGTCGTATGCCCATGGTTACTACCAGCGCGACAACACGTTCTACACACGGTGGGATGCGATCTCTCGCGATCGGGAGTCGTTCCGGCAGTGGATCGACCACAACGTGCGGCGAGTCGGTGCGTCGGCAGGAGAAATCGCTTCGTGAGCTACACCGCCACCGAAATGATGACGGTCGAGGCCGCGCGGGCATTGCGGAACGAAGACATTTGTTTTGTTGGTATCGGGCTCCCATCTGCAGCGTGTAACCTCGCTCGCCTGACTCACGCGCCGCGATTGACGCTCGTCTACGAGTCGGGGACCATCGAGACCAAGCCCCACGTACTTCCGCTGTCGATCGGCGACGGAGAATTGTCGGAGACAGCGCTGTCAACCGTGCCCGTGCCCGAGATGTTCCAGTACTGGCTTCAGGGTGGACGCATCAGCGTAGGGTTTCTTGGCGGCGCGCAGGTGGACCGGTACGGAAATCTGAACAGCACCGTCGTAGGCGATTACACACATCCGGCGGTCCGGTTGCCGGGCAGCGGCGGGGCCACCGAGATCGCGGTGCATTGCGGGCGCGTGTTCATCGTCATGCCGCACGGCGCGCGGTCATTCGTCGAGCGACTCGATTTTCAGACGTCGCTCGGTCACGGTCCAACCGGCCGGGAGCGAAAGGCGCTCGGCCTGCGCACCGAAGGGCCGACGCTGATCGTGACCGATCTCTGCACGATGCGTCCGGATCCTGAGACGAACGAGTTCGAAGTGGCCACGCTACACCCGAACGTCACGGAGGCGCAGGTGCGCGAGAAGACCGGCTGGCCGGTACGCTTCCGCGGCACCGTCAGCGAAACACCGCCGCCGACCGACGGCGAGCTGGCGACGCTGCGCGACCTGTTGACCCGCACGGCGCGCGCCCATGGGACAGCCAGCGCGGGCTGATGGAGATTCGATGATCCGACCAGAGCTGGCGGGCACGCAGCCTCCGCTGCTCTTTCCCGCATACAAGTCGACCGTCCGCCGCGCGCCGTCGCAGCCCGCCATTCACCTGCCGGAGTCCTTGTCCGATCTGAATGCGCCCGTATATGGCTGGTGGCCGATCGGCGAAACCGACAATGACCTGACGCGACAGCATCGGGAAGAGCCACAGGGGCAGCGGATTGTGGTGGCGGGGCGGGTGGTGGACGAAGACGGACGGCCCGTGCGCGATGCGCTCATCGAGGTCTGGCAGGCAAATGCCGCGGGACGCTACTACCACGTCAAAGACGCACATCCCGCACCGCTCGATCCGAACTTTACCGGAGCCGGCCGCACGATCACGGACGCCGAAGGATGCTACAAGTTCACGACGATCAAGCCAGGGGCGTATCCGTGGCGCAACCACGACAACGCCTGGCGACCGGCGCACATTCACTTCTCGATCTTCGGCAGCAGCTTTCGCACGCGCCTGGTCACACAGATGTATTTCCCGGAGGATCCGTTGATCCCGTATGACCCGATGCTGCAGTCGGTTCACGACGAGCGCGCGCGCCAGCGCCTCGTGTCGCGATTCGATCTGTCGCTGACGCAACCGGAGTGGGCGCTCGGATTCGCCTGGGACATCGTCGTCCGTGGAGAGCATGCCACGCCTTTCGAGGAGCGCGTGTGAGCGGGAACGGCGAGCTGATCGCGACCGCCTCGCAAACGGTCGGGCCGTTTTTTCACCTGGGACTCAAGCCCGAGCCGAACGGCCGTATCGTCGAGCGTCGTTCACACGGGGATCCGATCACGCTCGTCGTTCGCGTGACCGATGGCGATGGCGAGCCGGTAGGCGACGCGGCGGTGGAAGTCACGCAGGACGGCGTCTTCGGACGGATGCCGACCCGCGAGGACGGAACGTGCACATTCGAAACCGTCCGACCCTCGAACGCCTCCACGAATATGGCGAGCAGGCAGGCGGCACATGTTTCTCTCTGCCTCTTTGCCCGCGGCCTGCTGCGGCACCTGCATACGCGCATATACTTCGCGGGCGATCCGGCGATCGACGCGGATCCGGTGCTCGCGCTCGTCCCCCAGCATCGCCGCGAAACGCTGCTCGCGCACCCTGATGGCGCGCGGCCGGGGGTCTGGGTGTTCGAGCTGCGGCTCCAGGGTGAACGCGAGACGGTGTTCTTCGATGGCTGAGCATCGGGCGGTGAGGTTATTCGACAGTCTGGGAACGACCGAAGCGCTCGCCGCCGTTTTTTCAGACGACGCGCTGCTGGCCGCGATGGGCCGGTTCGAAGCGGCGCTCGTCCGCGCGCAGGCCAAGGCAGGGATCGTGCCGCTGAATGCGGCAGAGATCATCGGCCGGGCGGCAGAGGCTGGCCACTTCGATGCCGCGGTCATCTCCAGCGCTGCCCGTGCGTCCGGCACCATCGCTATCCCATTCGTCGAGATGCTCACGGCGCGTGTGGCCGGGACGGATGCCGCGGCGGCGAGCTTCGTCCACTGGGGAACGACGAGCCAGGACGTGAGCGACACCGCGATCGTGCTGTGCCTTCGAGAGGCTGCGCGGGTCATCGACGCGGATCACGAGCGTCTCGCACGCGCGCTCCGCCGGCTGTCGGATACGCACAAGTCGACGGTGATGCTGGGTCGAACGCTGTTACAACCGGCGCCGCCAATCACGTTCGGTCTCAAGGCGGCAGGGTGGTTCGCAGCGACAGCGCGCGGCCATGCGCGATTGAAGGCTGCCTTCGCTGAGGCTTGTGTCGTGCAGTTCGGCGGCGCCTCAGGCACGCTCGCCGCCCTCGGCGCGTCCGGTCCCGATGTGGCAAGGTCGCTCGCGGCCGAACTGGAACTGCCGTTACCCGAGGCCCCGTGGCACGGCCACAGAGATCGACTGGCGGCCCTCGTCGCCGCCAGCGGCGTCTATGCGGGGACGCTCGCGAAGATCGCGCGCGATGTATCGCTGCTGATGCAGCATGAGGTCGGTGAGGCGTCCGAACCGGGCGGTGGATCCTCGTCGATGCCGCACAAACGCAACCCCGCCGGATGCGCGACCGTGCTCGCGGCCGCCAATCGACTGCCGGGGCTGGTCTCCGCGTTCCTCTCCGGGATGGTGCAGGAACACGAGCGTGGGCTGGGCGGCTGGCACGCGGAGAGCGCAACCATCGTCGCCGCGGTGACGGCGACCGGCTCAGCGGTCCTCGCGCTGGCGGACGCGGTAGAAGGATTGACGGTCGACCCTGAACGGATGAAGGCCAACATCGACGCAACGCGTGGCGCGGTGTTCTCGGAGCGTGCGATGACACTGCTCGCGCCGATGGTTGGGCGTCAGCGAGCTGCGCGCCTCATCTCCGACGCACTCGCAGACGCGGCGCTGGGCCACACGACGTTTCCAGAGTCGCTGGCCGCGAACGCCGAGGCACGCACCGTCGTCGACGCCGCCGTGCTATCCGCTCTCGCCACGCCCGAGGCGTACCTCGGATCGGCAGAGTACTTCCGTCGTCGTCTCATCGGCGAAAAGGACTGACCGCAGCCAACACCAATGCCATTTTTCACCAGCGACGGCGCCCGCCACTACTACCGTCTCGACGGGCGCGATGATCGCCCTGTCGTCATGCTCTCGCATTCACTTGGGCAGGACCACTCGATGTGGGACCCGCAGGCGGCGGATCTCGGTCAGCACTTCCGGGTGCTGCGGTACGACATACGCGGGCACGGCGCGTCCGACGCAACCGCGGGCGAGTACACGGTCGAGCAGCTTGGCCGCGACGCGCTGGCGATCGCCGATGGTCTGCACATCGAGCACTTCGCCTTCTGCGGTCTGTCCCTGGGAGGCATGATCGGCCAGTGGCTCGCGCTCAACGCTGCCGACCGCATCACTGCGCTCGTTCTGGCCAATACGTCTCCCCGGCCCGACGCGAATGCGATGGAGACCCGCCGGCAGACGGTTCTCCAGTCCGGTATGGCGGCCGTCGCCGACACGGTGATGGGGCGCTTCTTTTCTCCCCGGCTCCTGCAGTCGAGCGCCCCCGCTGTCGCTGGTGCGAAGCGCGTGTTGCTGGCAACCGATCCGACAGGCTATGCGGGGTGCTGCGCCGCCGTTCGTGATACCGACTTCACCGCGGAACTTGGGCATATCAAACCGCACACCCTGGTGATCGCCGGTGACCTGGATGTCTCTCTGCCGTGGAATGGCCACAGCGAAATCCTCGCCTCACGCATCCGCCGTCCACGAGTCGTCCATCTGGCGACGGCGCACTTGTCGAATCTGGAACTGCCGCGGACATTCAGTGCTGCGTTGCACGCATTTCTGCCGACGGATAGAACCGACGGCCGCGAGTCCGGCTTGCGCGTCCGTCGCGCGGTACTCGGCGACGCGCACGTGGACAAAGCGCTCGAGTCGACGGCATCGACTCCCGAGTTCCAGGACTTCATCACGCGCTACGCGTGGGGCACCGTGTGGACGCGCCCCGGGCTGGACGTGCGGACGCGGCGACTGCTCGTCCTCGCGACGACCGCGGCGATGGGACGATGGGAAGAGTTCCGGCTGCACGTGCGCACCGGTCTCGAACACGAGCTCGAATGGTGCGACATCGAAGAGGTGCTCTTGCAGACGTCGATCTACGCCGGCGTGCCTGCAGGCAACACCGGCCTGCATGCCGCGTCCGAAGAGCGCGACCGTCTCAAATAACGGCGATCGCGTCGATTTCGATCAGGAAATCTTCTCCCCCGAGCGCCTTGACGACGACGAGGGTGCTGGTCGGCTGGCTGTTGGCGTAGTACTCGAGACGCACCTTGTTGTAAGCCTCGCGGTACTTGATGTCGGTGAGGTACGTGGTGGTACTCACCAGATTGTCGAACGTCCCCCCCGCCGCTGCCAGAACGGCGCCCAGATTCGCGAACACCTGCTCCGCCTGCTTTTCGGGGTCGTTTTTTCCGACGACGTTGCCGTCGCGGTCGGCGGCGGTCTGACCAGCGATGAACAGCAACCGGCCGCCATCAGTCACGATGCCCTGGGAGTACCGGGGACGCGGGTCTTTCAGCGAGTCGGGCTGGATCACTGTTCGTGACATGAAGTGTTACTCCCGATGGTAGCCGCTGCGGCGTGGCGTGTGATTCTAGGCGATTTTCGACGACAATGAGCGCCCAAACCGATGTAAGGTCTGACCAATCGAGAACGAGGTTCAGATGAAAAGACTGACACCCACGCTGACTGCGGTGGTCCTTGCCGCTGCAGTGGTTGTGGTTCGTGCCGCACAAGGGACGCCCGAACGACAGGTGCTCCAGGCGCTCGGCCAGGATCGCGCGTATCACGCCGTGCCGCCGGAGCTGTTCGATCAACTCGGGTGGGATTTGCCGGACGGGGGCGCGACAGTCAAGGCGCTCGCCGATACAGCGCCGGGCGGTGCCTTCGATCCGCGGAAACTCGAAGCAGCGCCGGCGGAGAAACTGGGCTACCGCGCAAAGTGGCACGTGGTGCGCTACAAGGTCTACGGACTCGACTGGGACATTTCCGCCCTCCACCTCACGCCGAGCAAGCCGCTGCCGGGGATGCCGACGCTCGCGATCATCAACGGCGGATCGGCGAACTGGTATGAGTTCTTCATCGACCCGCTGAACCGACCAGGGCTCGGCCAGTACCTTGCGCAGCGCGTGCCTGTGGTGCTGATTACGATCCCCGGCAACTACCGGCATGGCGGCTGGACCGAAGCCAAGTTCGGGCAGCGCATTCCCGGTTACCTGCTGGATCGCGACGTCTCACCAGAAGAAGCCAGGATTCGCCACTCGGTCTACACCTTTCGCGTCGTGACCGAGGGGGTCAAGCGTCTCATCGAGACCGCCACCAATGGTCCGATCGTCATCGTTGGACACTCGACGGGCGGTGAGATCCAGTTCATCCTCAATGATTCGACCCTGAAGGATCGACTCCGGGGGCTGTCACTGGGCTGGGGGACCGGTGGGCCCGCGTCGCTCAGCGCGATGCGGGAGTTCCGCGGCGAGCGCACGGCCGACGACTACCCGGCAATCTGGGATCTGAATCCAAGGCCGGCGGCAAGCTACTCGCGGGGATACCTTGGTCCGCTGAATCCTCTGTGGGAAGACGGCAAGACGCGCGTCGAGATTGCCACCAAGTGGATGGGTCTCGAGAACACAAGACGCCCACAGTTCAAGCAGACGCTGCAGAACATCGAGCACAACAGCGCCGACAATCTGCGTGAGCACGTCGCGTCACAGCTCCGGCAGGTGTTGAAGGGGAACACCTTCGGTATCAAGCCGGACGAGGTCATCGGCGACCTCTTCACCACCATGCGCGCGCCTGTGACTGGTTACAAGAAGATGATCTGGACGGTGGCGAAGCTCGACGACGGGCACTGGAATCAGGACCCGGCCAAGGCGCGTGAGCTTCAGGTCGCCGATCAGTTCCGCAAGGCAAATCCCGGCATCCCCGTCCGCGTGCTGCTGTTCGACGTCCCGATCACCCATTACGGGCACGTCGAAAAGCCGCGTCAGGTGGCGGGGGGGCTGGTAGCGGCCCTGACCTGGCTGGCGCAGCCATGACCTCCCCCAGACTGCTATCCAGGACCTTTGAGATCGGGAGTGCGCGATGCAGAAAATGACGAGAGAGACCCTGAGGATCCTTGCTACAGCAAATGGCCTCCGAGTGCCGGATGAACGCCTGGACCTGCTTCTCCGCGAGTACGAAAGCCTGATGCGCTCCCTGGCGGAGCTCAATGCGCTGCCGCTTCCGAGAGAAGCGGAGCCGGCCAGCTTCTCCTCGCTGGCGGTCCCATCTGCTGCGGACGGTGGGAAGTGACTCCGGTGCGCACACATTCCGCAGGCAACAAGACAGGCCGGCTGAAGCCGGCCTCTACCGAAACGACCCGCCGCAGATTCCTCGAATTATCGACGGCCGCTCTCACCGGGCTCGCAACCTCTCCGGTCGGGGCCGCTACCGAAGGGGAATGGCCGCAGCGGCCCGCGAGCGCAACCGCAGCTGGTGCGGGCATCGATCTTCCCGCTCTCACGATCGTGGATGCGGCGCGACAGATCTCGAAGCGGCAACTATCACCAGTGGAGCTGACGCAGGCCGTGCTGGCGCGCGTCGAGGCGCTGAATCCAAAGGTCGGCGCCTTCATTACGGTCGCCGGCGAACAGGCGCTGGCGGCGGCACGGACCGCCGAGCGTGAGATCCAGCGGGGTAACTATCGCGGTCCTCTCCACGGGATTCCGGTCGGAGTCAAGGACACGTATTACACGAAGGGCATCCGGACGACAGCTGCGACACCGGTGCTCGAGAACTTCGTCCCGGACTTCGACGCGGCCATCGTCGAGCGCCTGACCGGTGCCGGCGGGATTCTGATCGGCAAGCTGAACCTCCCCGAGTGGTCATTCGGCGGTTACACACCCGGCTGCAACAACCCCTGGGATCTCACCCGCAACGCGGGCGGGTCGAGCGGCGGCGCCGGCGCGGCACTCGCGGCGTCGATGCTGCTCGGGGCGACCGGAGGCGATACGTCAGGTTCGATCCGGAATCCCGCAAGCACCTGCGGGGTCGTGGGTCTCAAGCCGACGTTCGGTCTCGTGAGCCGCTACGGGGTCGTGCCGATCAGCTGGAGCCTCGACCACCTGGGGCCGATGGCGAAGACGGTGGAAGACACGGCGATCCTCCTCGGCATCATCGCGGGATACGACGCCAGAGACCGCTCGAGCGTCCGCGTTCAGATGCCTGACTACCGGCGGCTGGTACGCAACGTCCGCGGGATGCGCCTCGGTGTGATCGCCGCCGCCGAGATCGACCAGTTTCATCCCGAGGTCAAGCAAGCGTTCGCTGATGCCGTCAAGGTGCTCCAGGGGCTCGGTGCCGAAATTCGGGAAGTCACCTTTCCAGCGCGAATGAAAGTAGCGGCCGGGTGTCAGAGGATCATCCGGATCTGCGACGCCGCCACCTATCATCGGCAGTTTCTCACCACTGACGCCGCCGACAAGTACCTCTCGGAGATCGGGCGCTCGGGGCCCGGGGTGTCACGGGTGCGAACCAGTGTCGAGGGAGGCTCGCTGGTGACCGCGGCTCAGTACCAGCAGGCCCAGCGCGCGCGGGCGTTGTTCATCGACGACATGCACAAGGTGTTCGAACCGCTGGACGCCTTGCTCAGTCCGACGATGCCATCGCCAGGACTCGTCGCGGTCGACCCGCCGGAGACGTTTCGCTCGTGGTGGAACGTGTGCGGGTTCCCGGCCATTTCATTACCCTGCGGTTTCTCAAAGGAGCCGGCGAACCTGCCTATCGGGTTGCAGATCTGCGCCAGGCCGTTTCAGGATGCGCGGGTGCTCTCGCTCGCGCACGCGTATGAGTCGGCAACCGATTGGCACAAGCGCCGTCCGGCGCTGTAGCGCGCGGCGCTGTAGCGCGCAGCAGGCACAGAGGCGCAGAGAAACAACTTCTGTGTTCTGAAATTCTCTGTCTTTACGTAAGAGTCTCTGTGCCTCTGGTCTCTGTGGTGACCCCCGGCGCGTGTGTTCAGAACGTGCGGTTGAAGAGCCGCTCGGCGTTGCCGCGGTAGATCTTGTCGCGGTCTGCGGCTGAAATATCGAGGCTGTCGATCACTTTGATGGTTTCGCGGATGTACATCGATCCTCCCTCAGGATCGAATGGCGCATCCGAGGCAAACATGACCTGATCGGCGCCATAGAACTGCAGCCCGCACTCGGTGGCGGCCCGGCTTCCGAACACCGCCGTGTCGGCCCAGAACATCTTGAAGTAATCCTTCGGCCGCCGGGGCATCGACCGGCGCAGACCTTCATAGTCCTCATCCGCGGTGCGGCTGCCGAACTGATCGAGCCCGTACCCGACCCGGCCTTCGAAATACGGGACCATCGCGCCGAGATGATGCGCCACGATCTTGACGGTCGGCAGCCGATCGAACAATCGTGAGAAAACCAGCCGCTGCATCGCGGCGCTGGTTTCATAGGGCCAGCCGAACGTCCACCAGATCTCGTACTTTGACTTCTCTTCGCCGGGATAGTCAGCGAACTTCGCGCCGCGCGCGGGATGCAGAAAGATCGGGCATCGCAGGCGGTCGGCGGTCTCGAAAAGAGGGAAAAATCGCTCGTCGTCCAGCGGAAGACCGTTGACGTTGGAAAACACCTGCACTCCCAGGGCGCCGAGCTCCTTCACTGAGCGCTCCAGTTCCCCAACGCTCTCGTCCGGATGGTTGAGCGGGAGCGAGGCAATGAAGCCCGGGAACCGCTGCGGGTACTGGCGGACGAGATCAGCCATCGAATCGTTGGCAAGGGCTGCCAGATCGATGGTGATCTGCCGGTCGGGATTGATGGACTCGATTGGCGGGGCCGAGAGCGACAGCACCTGGCGATAGTCGTCGCCGAACTCCTCGAGCATCCGGAACCGGACGGCGGTGTCGTGGAGAAAGGGGATGTTGAGCCAGCGCTTGATCGCCCCCTTGTTGACGATCACCTCCTGCAGGCGTTCGAAAAAGGGCTTTGGGAACACGTGGTTGAAGACGTCGATTTTCAGATTCATGTGCGCGGCGCTTTGAACTCGGTGGTGGCGAGCGGATCAGTGTCCGGTCACGAGAGAGGCCAGAAGTGCGGGTTCCTTCGGCAGCGCGTTCCCCCGCCAGGCGACGTGAAGGTCCGGGCGAAGCAGAAGGAGGTCATATCCTAAGACATCACGCGCCGCGGGTGCCTCCACCGTAAGTGTCTCGAAGGGCGCACCGATCGAACGCATGGCGGTCTCGAGCGGGGTCGTATCGCCGGTGGTCCGGCCCAGACGCAGCAGCGTGTAGCCGTCGCCGATCAAGTCCTGGAGTGGCGTCTGTTCCGCCGCCCACACGTGCGGCACGCGGGCGCCCGGCCACGTGGTCGGCACGTACTCCCGGAAAAGATGCTCTGGCCCTCCGGGCTCATCCCAGACGATTGGGGAACCAACGTAGCGATAGCCCAGTTCCGCGCCGATCATTTCATTGCTCTTGGGTTGTTCGACTGCCGCAATCCGCGTCAGGTTATCGCGAGTCGCCTGCCCGGCGGCGGTTCGGTCGCAAATATCGGGACGATACGCCGACCGCCACTTGCGCCGGCCGAGCCACGCATAGCGCGACGCGCCGATGTTCCGGTCTCCGACCTGGCGCCGCTCGACTTCGTACGAGGCGAGCAGGTTCGGTCCTCCCCACCCGCGCAGCGTCGCCGCCAGCTTCCACGACAGATCGACGGCATCGCCGACACCGGTGTTCATGCCGAGGCCGCCGGTCGGAATCACCAGATGCGCGGCGTCGCCGGCGAGAAACACGCGCCCGCTCCAGTACCGATCCGCGAGCAGCAAGTTCAACTTCCAGGCACCGACGTAGAGCATCTCGTATGGCACCGGAACGCCAATGGCCCGTTCGAACTGGGCGGCCATCTGTTCCGGACTTTCAACGTTGGCATGCAGCGTCCAATGCTTCGTCGAGTCCTGCATGATCAGGAACGTCGACTGGCCGTCGGCGATGTGGTAGTGGCGCCCCCGTCCCGGCCCGCCGTCGATCGGGATCCTGTCGTAGAGCGTGGGACTGTAATAGAGCGCCTGATACAGGCGCAGCAGGTCGCCTTCGCCCCGCAGCTGAATCCCCAGCTGCTTGCGCACCACGCTGGCGCCGCCGTCGCACCCGACAACGTACTGCGCGCGGATCTGATGGCTTTCCCCATGCGTTTGC
Organism: uncultured Acidobacteriota bacterium; assembly: GCA_963810305.1. GTDB lineage: Bacteria > Acidobacteriota > Vicinamibacteria > Vicinamibacterales > 2-12-FULL-66-21 > JACDCA01. Next base: position 97,515 of record CAWEMY010000011.1, on the reverse strand, counting down.
ACGATCGCTGTCACGTTGTCGGGATGCTGCGACAGCGAAACGAACTCGCAGCCGTATCGAACGCTGATCGCCGGGAGGGCTTCGCATTCGGCCTTCAGCAGCGGCTCGAGCGTGTATTGGGAAATCAGCTGGTAAGGCTCGAGCGGCATCGAGCCATCGTCGCAGCCGGCGATCTCGGTTCGTGCCTCTGCGACCGAAGGGTATTTCAACCGAAGGAGCTCAGGCTGATTGAGCGCCAGCGTTATATACACGTCCATCGGGACGTGGCGATCGAGCCCCGCCGCACGAACCTTGTCGGCGAGACCCATCCGCCGAAAGATCTCCATCGTGCGGGCGTTGCACCGCTCCATCTTCGGCAGGAATTCCGGCGCCCCCTTTTTTTCGATCAGCGTGCAGCGTATCCCGCGCTGACCGAGGGCAATGGCCAGAGTCAAGCCGACCGGGCCGGCGCCGACGATCAACACTTCGGTGTCCATCAGAGTAGCGTCCGGACATCTTACCGCCTGCGCCGTCATGGTCCGACACGTCATGGTCCGACCGTTGACACCTCACGTCCGGCCCAGTTATTGTCGTGTGCCGCTCACCATGTACAAGCTCCTGATCTGGCTGTTGCTTGCATTCGTGCCGCTCACCGGCGTGCGAATGGTGTGCATCGCCAGAGCGCCCACGCCGGTGGCGTCGGCGGGCGCTACGAATGGGGACTGCGATCAGTTCTGCTTGCGTTCGAACGCGCCCAAACCGGAGGCTCGATCCGGGAAAGTCGAGTGCATGCTCCTCGCGGAGTGCTCGCTGCTGGTTGGCGTCTCGACGGTGGCGGTCCTGCCGGACCAGACGGCGATCACGTACGACCTCACACTGCGGCATCGCACCGTCGAGGTTTTCGATTCCTACCTGGCGCCCATCCTGACGCACCACACTCCTCCACCCAAAGCCTGAACCCAGGCGTTCGCTTTTCTGCTCGACGTGCGAGTCGGATGACAGCCCTATAGGGTTGGACGTCCCTTCGATGGACAGCCCTAAAGGGCTGGACTACGGCGATTGGTCTTTCTTCCGGTCTTTTAGAGGAGTATGGCGATGACAGATTACCGGCAGCTCGAGGAGCGGTTCTTCATGAACCTCCGGCTTGAACGGCGCCCGGTGGCGATTACGTCGATGGGCGTCGCGCCCCGGAACGTCCTGAGGTTCAGTGGCACCGTGCCATCAGGCTGCACGTTCTGGCGGCTCGCATCCGAGGGCCGCACGTTCTACACCGTGCCGAGCGATCACTACAATTGCGCGATCGGGGCGCATACGCACAATATCCCCCTCCCCCCCGATCGGGAGCAGGAGTTACCCGCAACGCTGACCATGCTGACGAGCGCGGGATACATTCGAATGGAGGAAGTGCCCGGGATCCCGCGTTTGCCCGCACCCCCCTCCGCAATTGTCTACGCGCCGCTCGCCGACACACCCGTCGATCCTGACGTCGTGGTGTTCTGCGGACGCGCGGGAATGGTGATGCTGCTGCAGGAGTCGGCCCTTCGGGCCGGAGTGGCTGCACAGCTGAGTACGTTTGGCCGGCCGACATGCATGTCGGTGCCGGCGGCGATGAGGTCGGGCATGGTGGCGAGCGTCGGCTGTGTCGGAAATCGCGTCTATACGGGCCTCGATTCAGGGGACATGTATGCCATCGTCCCCGGCCGGGATCTCGGGCGGATCGCCGAAGAGACCGCGGTGATCAAAGCCGCGAACCTTCAGCTCCTGGAGTACCACACCGATCGGCGGGATCGGCTGATGTCCGTCTAGGCTAAGGCCAGGCTAGACACCTTCTAAAGGTTTGATCGTCACTGGTCTTCGTGTCGTAAAAGCAGCTCGCGCTGTTGAACTTGCCGAGGTCCAATGCGAGAATCTTCACGGTACTACTCCGTGTGCCTGGTGGATCAGATAGACACAGCGCGACGCACTGCGTCGAACTGAACTTCGTTACAGACCGCAGAGGGGATTAGGTATGAACGTGGCCGATGGTGATATCGCAGTTCGTATCGAGTCGCTTGACGTGAGCTTGTTCGACGCAGTTCCATCACAGTCCACAATCGGCGACCGTCAGGCCTGGCTTGCCGTTCAGCGATCACTCCGTCAGCAGTCCGAGTATGTCTACCTCGAGATTGGCTCTCACCTCGGCGGCAGCATTCAGCAGCACTTGGTGGACCCCCGGTGCCGGAAGATCGTCTCTATCGACAGACGGCCCCTCAGCCAGCCCGACGACCGCGGCCAGGCACTACGCGTACGAAGGTAACTCCACTGCCCGGATGCTGGACAACCTCCGTCGTGTGTCGCCGGACCAACTGGATAAGATCACCAGCTTCGACGCGGACGCGCGTGACATCGACTATGGTGGCCTCCCTGGCGCGGACTTCTGCTTCATCGACGGTGAGCACACATACTCCGCCGTGCTGTCCGACTTCGCCTTCTGCCTGAGGGTCTGCGCACCGAACGCCGCGATCTGTTTTCATGACGACGACGTCATCGCTCGGGCAATCCGCGCTATCGTGTCTGACCTCGGTCGGAAGGGCATCCCGTTCACCGCCCGCAAGCTGCCGGGGTCGACATTCGGTATCTTCCTCCGCGACTGCACGGCGATTCGGGATCCCTACCTTTCGGCCCATTCACAGTCCATCAGGGGGTGGCTCTTCCGTGAACGAGTCCGCTCGTGGCTGCCGACACCGCTCCTGCCTGTCGCACGTTGGTTAGCGAGTTTCTCTCACGGGAGACAGCCTCCGGCCGAACCAAACGCAGCACCTGACCGGGGCCGCCTATGATTCCCAGTGACGCTGCGCCTCACACCGGCGCTCCCGTTCTTCACTCGACGGTTTGAGGCGCAGCTTCACAGCGGGCCTTCCATCGGACGGTAGTCGTACTCGCGCCCGGCTCGCCGGCACCAGTATTCCCAGGCGCGCTCGTAGGTAAACGAACTGCGGGTGGCGCGCACCGCCTCGATTTCGCCGTCGCTGAGAAACGTGATGGGACCGAGGGCGGCGGCCTTCAGCTGCAGCCCGGCGTTCAGCTCGAGGTAGACGGAGTTGAAGACGACTTCGCGCAGCGAACCGCCGGCGACGACGCAACCGTGGCCGCGCATGAGCGCCACGGAGCCGTGGCCGAGAGCCGCTGCGAGGTCGCGGCCCATCACCATGTTCGTCACGAGGAGATTGGTGTCGCCGAAGACCGTGCGCGAATCCCAGACAGGGACGTAGGCGCCCATCGATGCGCACATGTGCATCACCGGGCGCAGCGGCGTGCCGGTGATGCCGAACGGAATGATACCCGGGCTGTGGTTGTGGACGACCGCCAGGACCCCCGGGTTCGTTTCGTAAATGGCGCCGTGGATATGCCGTTCGGCGTAAGCTTTTCGAGCGGAGGATTCGATCGGCGTTCCGTCGAGGGTGAACTCCATCACGTCCGCGAGCTCGATGCATTCAGGAGCCCGCGCACGCGACATCAGGTAGCGGTCGGGCGCTTCGGGATGGCGGATGCTGACATGGCCGAAGGCATCGACGACCTGCTCATGGGCAAGGATCCGGTTGGCAGTGACGAGTTCGTCGAGCGCTTGCTTCAAGGGCGGCATTCGCCCCTCTGAAGACACCGGGAGGGCGCCGTTGTCACGTCTTGACCCATCAGGCTAACGGGGTATACTCACTCGCACGAAAGGTCCGACCAATACGGGATCAGCGGAATGCCCATGATACACCTCGAGCGCGCGCTCCGGACCGGCCGATCAGGTCGGGTGGCGGTAGCCGCGAGCATCGTGGCGGTCGTCTGCCTGGCCCCGGCGTGGGCGGCGCCGAGAAAGCCGGATCAGGTGGCGCAAGCCCCGGCAGCGGCGCCGCAGAGCGCGCCGTACGCCTGCCAGATGCATCCAAATGTCCGCTCGAAGGCGGCGGGGACGTGCTCGATCTGCGGCATGACGCTGGTGCCCACCGGTTCCCCAGACGAGGTCGAATACAACGTCGAAATCGAGACACCCCGCGGGATCGTTGCCGGGCATCCGTTCCGACTACGATTGACCGTTCGCCACCCCGACAGCCGCGCGATGATCCGCGACTTCGCGGTCGTTCATGAGAAGCGCTTTCATATGTTCGTGATCGGCGCCGACCTCGCCCACTACGATCATGTTCACCCGGAACAGCAGCCAGACGGGTCGTGGGCACTCGATCTGACACTGCCACGCTCGGGCCGCTACCGGCTTTATTCCGACTTTCTGCCGTCCGGCGGCACGCCGCAGGTGGATAACCAGCCACTGGTCACTTCGGACGTCGAGGCCGGCGACATCGCGGCCGCCGAAGGACGCCTCGTGCCCGACGGGCTGCTCAATCACGTCGTCGGCGACCTGTCGGTGACCCTGGAGCTTCCCGCAGGAGGCTTGCTCGCCGGCCGCGAGGAGAAATTCCTCTACAGGCTTGCGGACGCCAAAACCGGCAAGCCAGTCGAGGATGTCGAACCGTATCTCGGAGCGTGGGGACACTCGCTGGCGGTCAGTGAGAACATGTCGAGAGTGGTTCACGCGCACCCGGTGGAACTCGTCCCTGCCGGACGCCCGACTGCCCGAGGGGGACCAACGCTGACCTTCAAGGCGGCGCTGCCGGAAGCAGGGACCTACCGGATCTGGACGCAGATCAAACGGCATGGAGAAGTCGCCACGGCGGTGTTCACCGTCCGAGCCGAAGCGGCCTCCGGCGGGGGCGTCGATGCCGTTGGGGCAGTTAGAACGACGCCGCGGGGGATGAGGCACGCACTTCAGAGTCTGCCGCCGCAGTCGTGAGGGATCGCGGCGATACTCGGCAGACCAAAGACCAAGGATCGAATGATGAAACGCCTGATCGTGTCGATGACTGTAGCCATTCTGGGGCTTGCGCTGGTTTCGCTGGCCGCCGGCCCGCAGCTCGGCGGGCGGCCCGCCGAGGACTGGATCGCGAGACTTGAACGGCCGGAGCGCGTCGCCGGCTTGAAGGTCGACGAGATCATCTCGAAGCTTGGCCTCAAGCCGGGTCTGGTGGTCGCGGATATCGGCGCCGGCGCGGGCGTCTTTTCCTGGCCGCTTGCCCGGGCAGTCGCACCAGGCAAGGTCTACGCGGTCGAAGTCGATCAGCGCTTCATCGATCATCTGCAGCAGCGCACCACCGCACAGCAGCTCACCAACGTTCACCCGGTCCTGGGCAAATTCGAGGATCCGATGATCCCCGAAAAGGTGGACCTGGCGTTCTTTCACGATGTGCTGCACCACGTCGACAAGCGGCCGGCATACCTGCAGAAAGTGGCGTCCTACGTGAAACCGTCCGGGCGCATCGCGGTCATCGAGCTCGATGCCACCAAACCGGAGGCGTCGCACCGCGACCAGAAGGAACTGCAGGTCACGAGAGAAGAGCTGGACACCTGGATGAAAGCGGCCGGCCTGCGTAAGATCGAAGAGATCTCGATGTTCGAAGACAAGTGGTTCGTGATCTACGGAAAGACGGCGGAAAAATAGGTGACGGACTGGTCCACTTCATGCCGGTGGCTGACTCTGACCGCGATCCTCGCGGTCGGTGGCTGCGGCGGCGCGGCAAAGGGCCGGACCGAGAACGGCGCCGCCGCGCTGCCGGTCAACGTGCTTCAGGTGAGTCTGGTGGAAGTCCGGCGCGACGTCGAGGCGGTGGGAACCCTGGCGGCTCACGACGAGGCGATCGTCAGCGCGGAGGTCGAAGCGCGCGTGGCGCGGCTGGCGGCGGACATGGGCGATCGCGTCGCCAAAGGCGCCCCGCTGGTCATTCTGGACGCTGAAAAACTGCAATACCGAGCCGACGAGCAGCGTGCGGCCCTGAACCAGACGCGAGCCCGGCTTGGCGCACGCGGAGAAGAACTGCCGGCGCCAGAGCAGACGCCGGAGGTGATCAGCGCGATCGCCCGCCGCACGGAAGCAGAACAAGCGGTGGCACGGTCTCGGCAACTCGCCGCCAGAAACCTCCTGCCGGCCCAGGACCTGGAACGCGCCGAAACCCAGCTCCAGACGGCCAAAGCGGCCTACGATGCCGCGCTCGCCTCCGCCCGGAACCTCCTGGCAGAAGTCAGCGCCCGCAGCGCGGCGCTCAAGGGCGCCAGCCGGGAGCTTCAGGACACCGTCATCCGCGCACCCTTCGAGGGGGTGGTCGCCGAACGGCTCGTCTCGGCCGGCCAGTTCGTCCGCGTCCAGACGCCGGTGATGCGTATCGTCCGTCTGCATCCGCTGCGGCTGACGGCGCAGATCCCCGAGCGGTTCGCGCCGGCCATTCGCGTCGGTCAAACCATCGGCGTCCGCGTCGATGCCTACCCCGATCGTCCGGTCGAGGGGCGTGTCACTCGCATCAGCCCGGACGTCGATCAGCGATCGCGGGCATTCGCCATTGAGGCCGCGGTCCCCAATCTTGACGGCGCCCTGAAGCCAGGCACGTTTGCGCGCGTCCGGCTCGTGACCGACCAGGTCGACAAGACCGTCGCCGTGCCGGTCACCGCACTGCAGACCCGTTACGGCCGTACCGTCGTGTTCGTCGTCCGTGACGGGACACTGGCGGCGGCCGAAGTGAAATTAGGGGACCGCCTCGGCCAGCGCGTGGAAATCCTCGAGGGCATCACCGCCGGCACCGTCATCGTGGCTGACGGTGTCGAGGGCTTGACCGCAGGGCAGACCGTTGCGCCACGAGCCGCCTCCGGCAAACGCGATCCAGGGGAAGCCGGCCGATGAGTCTGGCCGATTTTTCGTGTACGCCGTCCGGCATTCACGACCGTGCTGGTGATGTCACTGGTCGTGACGGGCCTGTTCTCCTTCCGCGATCTCAGCGTCGACCTGCTGCCGAAGGCGGACCCGGCGACAGTCACCGTGGCGGTGGCGCTGCCGGGTGCGAGCCCGGACGAAATGAGCTCCGCGGTGGCCGAGCCGCTGGAGCAGGCGCTGAGCGGTATCGCTGGCATCGATCAGATCCAGTCGCGGCTGACCGTTGGCTCGGCACGGATCACCATCCGGTTCGTCCTCGAGCGGGACATCAACGAAGCGGCGCAGGATGTTCGGGAAAAGGTCGCCGGAGCGCTCGGCAACCTGCCACCTCAGGTTCATCCCCCGGTCATCGCGAAAACAGATCCCGAATCACAACCGATCTTCACGATCGCGGTCGGCGGGCCGTACGATCTGCGCACGCTCTCGGAGATCTCCGACAAGAGCATCCGCCGCGCCCTCGAAGCGGTCAACGGTGTCGGCGAAGTGACGGTTGCGGGCGGCCGGGCTCGCGAGATCCACGTCACGCTCGATATCGAGAAGCTCTCCGCCCACGGGTTGAGCGCCGGCCAGGTCCGCGCGGCGCTCGCAGCCGAGAACGTCGAAATCCCCGGCGGACGTATCGATCAGGGCGACGCCGAAGTGATGCTGCGAACGCCGGGACGTCTCGAGCGCGTCGAGGAGTTCGGCAGGATCGTGGTCGCCACTCAAGGCGGGACGCCGATCCGCGTATCGGACGTCGCCGAAGTCAGCGATACGCAGGAAGAAGCCCGGTCGGCGGCGTTTCTCGATGGCGAACGAGCGGTGGTTATCGACGTCCGACGGCAATCGGGCCAGAACACCATCGCGGTCATCAAGGAGATCAAGCAGGCGTTGAACGGGATCCGGGCGGGGTTACCCCCGGACCTGAAGCTGGTCTACACCCGCGACGAATCGTCATTCATCTACGCATCGATTGCCTCGCTGGAAGAGCATTTGATACTCGGCAGCCTGCTGGCGAGCCTCGTCGTCCTGGCATTCATCCGCAATGTGCCAGCCATGATCATCAGCGCGCTGGCCATCCCCGCGTCGTTGATCGCGACGTTCACGCTCATGCGGGTCATGGATTTCACGCTGAACACCATGACGCTGCTCGGTCTCACGCTCGCCGTCGGGATCGTCATCGACGACGCAATTGTGGTGCTCGAGAATATCTTCCGGAAGATCGAGCAGGAAGGGCTCCCGCCATTCCGCGCCGCGGTCGAGGGCACCGGCGAAGTTCTGCTCGCGGTGGCGGCAACGTCACTCTCGCTCGTGGTGATCTTCATGCCGGTTGCGTTCATGACCGGTTACGCCCAGCGGTTCATTTATCCGTTCGGCATGACCATGGCGTTCGCGATCATGGTTTCGCTGCTCGTGAGCCTCACCCTGACACCGATGCTCGCCGCCCGAATGCTCCGGCCGGCCGCGGGACGGCACACGGAAAACGGGCAGCGGATCTATCGATGGATCGAGCGGGGCTACACCCGGAGCCTGCGATGGGCGCTCGACCATCGCGCCGCTGTCGTGGCGATCAGCATCCTGACCTTCGCCGCCACCGTTCCGCTCGCGCAACTGGTGGGCCGCTCGTTCCTGCCGAACGAAGATCAGGGGGAATTCGAGATCACCCTCGATGCTCCGGAGGGGACGTCGCTTGCCGGAATGGAAAAGCTCGTCCTGGAGATGGGCGCCAAGCTCAAGGACGTCCCTGGCGTCGCCAATGTCATGCCGACGATCCTGGAGCGGGTCAACCACTCGCATGTCATCGTGAAGCTGCAGCCGATCGAGGAGCGTTCGCAGAGCCAGGAAGAGATCGCGATGGTCGCGCGCGAGGCCATGTCCGCGTATCAGACCTACCGCCCGACCGTGCTGTTCAGATCCGCCATCGGCGGTGGTGAGAGCACGAACTGGCCGGTGCTGGTCAATCTCTACGGGCCCGATCTGGTCAGGCTCAGCGGCTATGCCGTCCAACTGAACGAGCGGCTGCACGCGCTGCCGGAGCTGATCGACATCAAGGCCCGGGTCAATCTCGGCAACCCGGAAATTCGCGTCGCCGTGGACCGACAGCGAGCTGCCGACCTTGGTGTCCGGGTGGCCGAGCTGGCCGGCTCTCTGCGCCTGATGGTGAGCGGCGAAGATGAGATCACCAGTTACCGCGAGGGCGGTGAACGCTACCCCGTCAAGATGCGCGTCCGTGAGGATCAGCGCAACGACGTCAGCGCGGTCGGCGGACTGATGGTCGCCTCACACAGCGGAGCACTGGTTCGCATCGACAACGTCGCCAGGCTCGAGCGCGGTGAGGGGCCGACCTCGATTACGCGCCTCGATCGCCAGTTTTCGGTGGGTGTGTCGGCTGATCTCCGCCCAGGGAATGCGCTCGACGCGACGCTGCCGAAGGTCCAGACCGAAGTTCGCGCGCTCGAGCTGCCGGCTGATTACCGGAGTCGATTTGCCGGGCAGGCGCAGGTCCTGGACGAGACCGCCGCCAACATGATGCTGGCGATCGCTCTTGCCAGTATCTTCGTCTACATGGTCCTGGTGGCGCAGTTCGAGAGCTTCGTGCAGCCGCTCATCATCATGACCGCGCTGCCGCTGTCGGTCCCGTTTGCGCTGCTGACGCTGGCGATGACGGGGCGCGCGCTCAACCTGTGGAGCACGCTCGGCATTCTTCTCCTGCTGGGGATCGTGAAGAAGAACTCGATCCTGCAGGTCGACTACACCAACGTGCTGCGGAAGCGCGGCATGCCGCTCGATGCCGCGCTGCTGGAGGCCTCGCGCACGCGGCTGCGGCCTATCCTGATGACCACCACCGCGATTATCGCGGGATTGATCCCGACCGCCTTCGGCGCCGGTGCCGGGGCGCGGCAGCGCGGCGACATCGCCGTGACCATCATCGGTGGTCAAACGCTCTGTCTGTTTCTCACCCTGCTGCTGGTGCCGGTCGCCTACTCGCTGGTCGAGGACGCACGGACGCGGCTGCAGGGGGCGAGGATCGGCGCGGTGGCGGCGCGATGGACCAAATTACTGCGTCGGCCGACGCCGGAGTCGCTCGGCTGAGAATGCTTCCTGATTTGCAGGTGTGATGATGCTTCCTCGTGTGCGTTCATTCATCGTCGTGATCGCGGTTCTGGCGTTGATCGCCGGCGTGGCTCTCCTCCTCTACGCCCGCTGGACGGAGCCGTTCATCGAGGCCGCCTCCGCTACGGCGGCGGGCGACTCCGCCCGTGCCCTGCAGGTATATCAGGGCAGCACGGCGCGCTTCGCGGAGATGCCGATCACCCAGCAGATCCTGGCGCGCGACTACGCGCGATCCACCCACAACCAGCTCGCGCTGCTCTACAAGAAGGGAGACTACGACGCAGTCCTCGAGGCCGCCGATACGGCACCGCCAGCGGCTTCGCCCCATTTCTGGGCGGGGTGTGCGCTCTTTGCGAAAGGGGAACTGGAACAGAAGGCGGAAGAACGGCTGGCATGGCTCAATCGCGCCAAGGACACGTTCAAGATGGCGCTCGCTGCCGATCCCGATGACTGGGATACGAAATACAACTACGAGCTGTCCGCCCGCCTGGTCTCGGCCCTGCGCAGCAAGCCCAAACAGGTGCCGCCGTCGCTCATACAGCTGCTTCGACCCTCCAAGGAGGGGCCGATGCGCGAACCCGTGAAGAAGACTGGATGATGGTGCAGTTCGAGCAGCCGGAAATGGCGGAGTGGCTGGCGGCCGTCCCGGTGGTGGTTGCCCTCTGGCTGGCGCATTTTCTTTACCGCTGGAACGCTCGCCAGCGGACGAAGGTGCAGCCTCGATTCCGCGGGCTCTCCCGCCGCAGCACGTGGCGCCGCGATGCCGTCGTCCTGGTCCTCGCCTCATCAGCGGCGGCTCTTCTCGCGCTGACGTTGATGCGGCCGCAGGTCCTGCTCGAGCGCCGCACGGCGGAGTTCGAGCGTCAGGATCTGATTCTCATTCTCGACCGCTCCGTGTCGATGCAGGCGCGTGACGTTCGCCCGTCGCGTGCCGAGCGTGCGCTCACGGAAATCGAGAACTTCCTCCGGCGGAAGCCCGAAGCCATCGATCGCGTCGGACTGGTCGGTTTCGCCGGCACGCCGCTCGTGCTGTCGTATCTCACCAGCGACGTCGACAGCATTCTCTTTTATCTCGACTGGATCCGTGATGACCCAGCCGTCCTCTACGGCACGGATATCGGCGCCGCGCTCACAAGTGCGCTGGAAGTAGTACGCAAGGACAAGCAGACGACCCGTAAACTGCTGCTCATCATCTCGGACGGTGAAGATCAGGGCAGTACGCTCGACCAGGCCCTCACGGCAGTGAGAACCAAGCGCCTGCGCGTCCACACCATCGGCATCGGCTCGGCACAGCAGTCGGTGATCCCGGTGACTTTCCCCGGCGAACGCGAATCCCTGCTCAAGGACGAGGGGGGCCGGACGATGACGACGCGATTCAACGAATCGTCACTCCGGGCGGTTGCCGCCGCCACCGGCGGCCAATACATCCGCTCGGCGACAGGCAGCGAACTGCGCGCCGCGTTCGAGGAGATCGCCAACGCCAATCGGGTTCAGACCGGCTGGCGCACGACCACGGAGTATCGCGACGTATATGTGTATCTGCTCGCGGCCGCCGGGATCGCCGCCGCGGCGTTGGTAGCCCTACTATGAACCTGACCGAGACCGCCGACAGACCAGCGATTACTCCCGAAGAGGCTTTTGAGACACTCCAGGTTCTCGAGCGAGAGACTGCGCGTGTCATCGTCGGCCAGCCGATCTTGATTCGTCGGCTGTTGACGGGCCTGTTTGCGGCCATCCCGTATGCCGCCACTCGCAGCGAAACCCGCTCCGGGTGCGGACACGTCCTTCTGGAAGGGGTTCCCGGTGTCGCCAAGACCCTGACCATCACGACACTGGCGCACGCCATTTCGGCGCGCTTCCAGCGTATCCAGCTGACCCCCGACATGCTGCCCGCCGACATCGTCGGCACGCGCATCTACGACGCCTCCACGGCGCGATTCAGAATCGAGAAAGGTCCGATCTTCACCAACATCCTGCTCGCCGACGAGATCAACCGCGCTACCCCGAAAACGCAGAGCGGTCTGCTCGAAGCGATGCAGGAGCGTCAGGTCACGCTCGCGGACACGACCTTCCGCCTCGACGATCCATTCTGGGTGCTGGCGACGCAGAACCCGGTCGAACACGAGGGGGTCTACCCGCTGCCCGAGGCGCAGCTCGATCGCTTCTCGATGATGCTGTCGGTCGACTATCCCGCAGCCGAGCACGAGCTGCACATGCTGCAGGCGAACTTCCAGCGGCTGGAACTCGAACGCCAGGTCTCCCCCTCGGACGTCGCGCAGATGCGCGACCTGATCCGGGCTCATGTCCACATCAGCGACCGCGTCAGGGAATACATCGTGCGGATCGGACGCGCGACGCGCGATCCGGGTGATGTCGGCCTGCCGAACCTGAAGGAGCTGCTTCTCCTCGGCGTTTCGCCCCGGTCGTACCAGCACATCCTGGCCCTCGTCCGCGTGACGGCGTTCTTCCACGGCCGCGCCTACGTCCTGCCGCAGGACGTCAAGGAAATCTATTACGACGCCAACCGGCACCGCATCGTGCGCAGCATCAGGGCTCAGACGGAGAACGTCCCCCCCGATGCCCTCCTGCGCGAAGTGCTCTCGGCGGTGCCGATCCCGTAACGCGGTGCCCCGATGATCCCTCCCGACGTCATGCGCGAGCTGCGGTACCTCGAGGTGTACACCGCAAAGAAGATTCGCAACCTGCGGATCGGTCCGTACACCAGTCCGCTGCGCGGCACCGGCTTCGATTTCGACGAGCACCGGCCGTATCGCGAGCGGGACGACGTTCGGCGGATCGACTGGAACGTCACCGCCAGGCTCAACGCGCCCTACCTGCGCCAGACCCACGCCGAGCGCGAGTTGAACGTGGTGGTGGCGCTGGACATGTCGCCGTCGATGACGTTCGGATCGACCAGGTACTCGAAGAAGGAGGCGATGACTTTCATCGCCGCTTCGATCCTCTTCTCGGCATCGAGCGATCAAATCAATCTTGGATTTCTCGCCTTTTCGGACCGGCTTCTCCACTGGTCGGCTCCCCGGCGCGCCGGCGCCCGCGGGTGGCAGCTGCTCGAGGAGCTGTGGTCGATCAAGGAGACCGGGACGCACACGGCGGTCGTTCCCGCGATCGGGCATCTCGTGAGGAGTCTGCGGACCATGAGCGTCGTGTGTCTGGTGTCGGACTTCATCACCGAGGAGGACGTCTTCGGCAGCGCCGAGCTCCGGATGCTCGCCTCGCGGCACGATGTGATCGCAATCGTTCCGGAAGATCCCGCCGAGGTCGCGCTGCCACGTGGCCATGGCGCGGTGCGGATGCGGGATCCCGAAAACGGCCGCAGCCTGCGGGTCGGCCTCAGTTCGGCGACCCGGGAGGCATACACGGAAGCCGTGGCGGAGCGTCGCCGAACCATCGTCGACGCCTGCTATCGGATTCCAATCGATTACCTGTTCGTCCGAACCGATGAAGTGGTGATGGAACCGCTGCTCAATCTGTTCGCCCGAAGGAGACTAGGATGAAGGTGAGAAGGCTGGTATACCCGCTGTTGTGCATGCTCACCGCCACGGTGGGCGCGCAGAAGTACGGCGAAGCCTCCGAGCGGCGCTGCCGCGGCGCCGCCGGCGCCGGTTCAGATCAGTACCACTGTGACCCGAACCGCCGTGTGGGTCGGCGACCCGATCACCTACACCGTCGAACTGACCTGTGCGCCGAAGGTGGACATCCTGGCGGACGACCTGGCGGCGGAACGGCTGCCACTGACGGGCCTCGAGCTGCTGGGCGCAGAAGTCGAGCGAGACGCGTCCGTCCCCGACCGGGTGATCCACCGGATGCGCTACCGGGTGGTCGCCTACGAACCCGACGCGGCGTCATTGGGGATTGGCGCGATTCCCGTGCGCTACTTCATGCAGCAAGCCGGAAAAAAAGCGGAAGACGTCGTCCCGGCCGGCGAAGTGAAAGTGCCACCGCTCGCACTCTCATTGCGCAGCACCATCCCTGAGGGTGTGACCGCGGCACTGCGGGACGATCGCAGCGTGTATCCGCTCCCGCGATGGGTCCAATGGGCGCGGCCCGTCGGATTCGGTCTCGTCGCGCTGTCGGTCGTGCCGGTCGTTCTGTGGGTGGCCAACCTGGTGCTTCGCGCCCGGCGCCGGACGGCCGGCGGGCCCAGACGCCAGTCGCGGCGACAGCGGCTCGCGGCGTTGCGGGAAATCAAGGCCCTGGACGTCAGCTCACCGGACTCGCTGCGCGGAGCGTACGCGCAACTCGATACCTGGGTGCGGACCAACCTGCAGCAGGCCACCGGCGTCCCTGCGCTGGCGCTGACGCCGGCGGAGATCGGCGCCGTCGCGACCCACAAACGCCGTCCGATGAAGCTGGAGCACGTTCAGCACGTCCTGCAGCAATGCGAACGGGCGAAATATGCGCCCGAGAATCCTTCGGCGGATGACTGGCAGACGGTGTTGCTCGAGGCGGAAAACTCCCTGGGCGCTGATGCGCGATGAAGACGTTCGTCCTGCAGCACCCGGCGTATCTCTGGGCCATCCCCGCGGCGCTGGCGTTGATCGTCGTGTGGCGGATGTTGCGGCGGCCACGGTTCGTCAGTTTTCCCCTGACTTCATTGCTCAACGCTCATCGGTACCGGGCCTCCCGCCTGCGGCAGGCGCCGACGATCGCCGCGGCCGCGGTGTTACCGTTGATCGCGCTGGCGCTGTGCGAGCCGGTCGTCCCCTATTCTGAACGCCAGGTGACTTCGCGAGGCGTGGACATCGCCATCGTGCTCGATCTGTCATCGAGCATGCAGGAGCTGATGGGCGGCCGGGCCGGCGCCGCCACCCGCCTGGAAACGACGAAGAAAGCGCTGATCGACTTCATCGGGCGACGGCCCGACGACCGCATCGGGTTGATCGTCTTCTCGGACTACCCCTACGTGGTCAGCCCGCTGACGTTCGATCATCAATATCTCCGCGACTACGTCGGAATGATCGACGACAAGACGCTTGCAGAAGAGGGACTGACGGCGATCGGCGACGGCATATCGACCGGCAGCGCGCTGCTCGCGCGCATGAAGCTCGAACGCGGATCCGGTCGCCAGGTCATGGTGGTTTTTACCGACGGCGAACACAACTTCGGTGAGGACCCGCTCGTGACCCTGGCAAAGGCGAATGAAGCGGGGACGCGCGTGCACATGGTCGGCATCGACCTGACGGAAGTCGCCAAGACTCGTCCTGCCGTCGTGCAGCTCGCCAATGCCGTCAGGGGGTACGGCGGGCGTTATTACGATGCCACGTCCGCAGCGCAGCTGCAGGCAGCATCCTCGTCAATCGATTCGCTGGAGAAAGGGTCGCTCGTGCAGACGCGGTATATCCGCAACCGGCCGGTGTTCCACTATTTCGCGGTCCCGGCGGTCGTCCTGCTCTGCATGGTATTCGCCTTGCGCGCCGTGCCGTACTTCGTCGACGTCACCTGACGCTCCGCGTCGTTATAGAGGCCGTTAGCCGGGCATCCGGCCTTCGAAGTAGCGGCTTTTTGATCCACCGTCGGCCGGTCGAAATACCTTCGCGACTGATCGATACGAAGCGGATAGTTGAAGCTGGGCTCGCGAGTAGCCTCCGATTCGTCGGCTATCATGGCCTTCCCGACGCAGCAAACGCGCGCCCCAGCGACACTATGATTATCATGTGTGGGCCATGCCAATGAGTCGCATCGGCGCCCTCAGCGCGGCCCTATCGATGGCGGCTGCGTGCGGGAGTGTCGTGCCCACGGCTCCGGGCGCCCCTTCGCCGGGGTCGGGACTCGTACTCACGTGCAATGCGCCAACAGGTACTCGCCGGTGACATCGTGGTCTGCCTGGTCAGGGCGGGTTCGGTCAACGTGAGCATAGACGCGGTATGGATGTCGAGCGATCCGAACATCGTTACCTCGCTGGGGACCGGTGCCTTCGTAGCGAAGTCAGGGGGCCAGGCGACACTGACTACGACCTACTCCGGCCAGAGCGCGTCGGCGCTGTTGACGGTACATCTGCAAGACGGGCTTCGTGTGTCAGCGGCGGCGTATCAAGGCAGCTTCAAAGTTGGCACCACCGCAACTGTGTGGTTGCAAGGCGGCTATGGCGTGGCGTCTGCGGATTCCGGCACGCTGACGCTCGTTGTTACGGATCAAACTGGTGCGACCGTCAGCACAAGCGCGCCACTGACAGTTCCGCGCGGTGGCGACAGGTACATCATCTCGACCGCGTTCACCATACCGGCAGGCGGGACGCGTGTCTGTCGGACGGGAGTCCTTCAGATCGGTTCGACGAGACTGACGGTGGTTCCGAACGACTCGCTTGTGCCGTGCTTTACAGTAATGCCGTGACTGACAGATCGGATGCCGCGGAATTCTAAACCGAAGCGGCCCGGTAGTGTGCTTGGCGACCTGCTGCGAAGATCGCTTCGCAGATGCCCCGCGAAGCTAGAAGGGGAGCGCGAGCCCAACGGCCAAGCGGTGTGGATGCAAGCCGACCTCCTCGTTCCTGCCTTCTCCCGGCAGGCGCGACGCCATGCGGTGGAGTCACGTCAGCTCCCTGGCGCGATGCCGGCAGCCCGCTCCGCCGCGTTCGACGCGCCGCGCCGCGCGGCGCTCGCTAATGCATGTAGAAGAAGCACCCGAAGATTGCGGTTCCGGACGTAATGTCGATCTCGCCGTCCCTGCCGCCGGCAGCCGCCAGCTGCCCTTCCGCGACTTTCACCCTGGCGTCCTTCTTGAGGATCGTCGTGAACTTCGCAGCCTTGTGACCGGTGCTCCCGCCCGGCGGTTTGGCTTTGGGGTTGATGCGGAAAAAGAGATCGGCGACCGCGCCGCTGCTGAGTGATTTCGTGGTGACCCCTTTGAGCTTGAGAATTGAGTGCTTCTCGCTCTTGGGATCGGGTTCGACCGTGCTCGTCAACTTGATCTCGTCGGCCGTGCCCTGAGGCGCGAGGTCGGCGCGGGTGAAGGACACCACGTCTTTTTCGAAACGTACATCCAATTCGAACTCAGCGATCTTCATCCCTTCCGGCACCGAGATGTTGAGCGGCAACGGAAGCGTTCGCCCGGGCGGGCCATCGGCGTTGCCGATGTCGAGCATCACTTTGGATTCCACCTGGGCTTTGGACTCGGCCTGCTGCGCCTGGACCGGTTGAGGCATGCCGACGCTGATTGCCGCCGCCAGCGCAATTGAGAGAAACGCCGCCTGAATCGAAATAGAAGTCCGCACTGGGCCCAACCCCTCGATGATCGTGGATGATGTGCGATTCGTCAAGACCGCCAGGAATGCATCCCGGCGGTCTTGACGTGCTCGCCGATCCTATCTTTCGTTATCGGACCCGACCGACTTGCTCAGCTTCGGCCGCGGATCCCTCGTGTGGTCGAACATCACTTTGCCGCCGACGACCGTATACATCACGATCATGTCGGCGAGCTGGTCGTCGGGAACCGCTTTCGGATCGAGCGGGTTCCGGTCGATGACGATCAAGTCGCCCCACTTGCCGACTTCGATCGAGCCGATTTCCTTTTCCTTGAGGACGTACTTGGCGCCGTTCTCGGTCATGATGCGCAGCGCGGTCCGGCGGTCGACCTTCTCACGCTCACCGAGGACGTGGCCGCGCGCCGTCTGACGGCGGACCAGCGTCTCGAGTGAATTGAACGGGTTCTCAGTCCCTTCTTCTCCTTCATAGGAGACCAGCGCGCCGGCATCCAGCAGGCTCTTGACCGGCGACAGCATCCGGTTCGCAACCTCCTTGCCGTAGGTCCCTTCGATCGCGCCGCTGCGCGCGCCCGCGAACATGCCGGGGTTCAGACTCCAGATCATCCCCAGTTCGCCGGATCGCTTGATGACGTTGGGATTGAACAACTGGCTGTGATCGAGCGCCGTCAGCGGCTGGAGCGGCCGTTCCTTCTTCGCCTCTTCCAGAGTGTCGATGGCCATCTGCAGGCCAAGATCGCCGTAGGTGTGTGTGTTGCCCACACGATAGCCGAGGCGATTGATCGTTTTGATGGTCTCTTTGGTGGGATCTCCCTCGATGTCCCACAGGCAGACGCCATCGGGGAACCCTTCACCCTCCCGGAGCTGCAGCTTCGGGAACGTCGAGCAGATCGCCCCGGCGCCCTGCAGCGGATTGGAGTCCGGGATGCCGATGGAGATCGAACTGAGCCACATCATGTCGGTCCCGTAGTTCATGACGTCGGTCATGACCCGCTGCATGTCGCGCTCGAAAATCGGATTCCAGCGGCCCACTTCGTGGCCGAAGGCAATCCGCATCGGCAGCTTGCCGTCTTTTTCCGCCAGGCGATAGGCGCGGATCTCGAGCGCCGAGAATCGCGACGACATCGTCGTCATGCCGGCCGGGACGAGCTGTTCCTTCAGGAACTTCGCAAAGTAAGGCGCGAGGAATTCCGCCGTCGGTTTCGGGATCAACTCTTCGCGCACGAGCCAGAACGGGAGTCCCCATGATGTGACCCGTGAACTTGCCCTCGTCGCTCGACTTGCCCTGGCGGGCGGTTTTGGCAGCGTGCTTGGGGACGGCGGCATCATCCGGGGCCATCGTCACCAGGCCGGTCGGTTCCGGGTAGCGCTTCTTCAGCTCGGCGAGCGCCTTGCTGTTGATGATGCCCCACCAGCCGGAGAGCGTGATGAGGAGCGGCTTATCGGGAACGGCCTGCGTCGAGATCCGCAATGCGGAGCTCGTGCAGGACCAGATCGGTTCGTTGCCCGCCGATCTTGACCCACGCACCCTTCTCGGCCCGAGCGGCGTTGGCGATCTGCGCCAGCGCATCCGCCTTGTCGCGCGGCTTCGTGAGTCGGCCGCTCGCTCGAAGCATGGTCTGCACTTCCGGCGGGAACTGCTCGAAGTACTGGCTCATCACCGAACGATTCGGATGGATGTGCGTGTTGACGATGCCCGGCATCACCGTCTGCCCCTTCGCGTCGATCTTCTGCGTTTTCGGGCCCGCGAGTCGCATGATCGCGGCATTGGTGCCGACTGCCAGGAATTTTCCATCGCGAATAGCGACGGCCTGGGCAACGGTGTCCTTGGCGTCCAAGGTCAGGACGTTCGCGTTGTGCACGATGAGCTCCGGATACGTGATCAGCTCCGGCGGCACCTGCTGCGCAAACGCGGTCGTGCCGAGACTGCTGAAACTAAACGCCGCGATAGTGATCCAACTCAGGATTTTCTTATGCATATGTCTCTCGTCCTCTTCCGCCATGTGCGGCTCCACCAAGCCTCTGCTGTGTTCGCCCGCCGGGTTCATCGCCGTTGCGCGGCCGTCGCCGTAAAGATCTCCGGAATTCTGAACGTAAGAATGGCGTTCAGCTTCTTGTCAGACACGATCACCGACTGGTTCTTCGGGTCGAGCACCACTCCCCGCGGCATGCGCAGCGACCCATTCGGGCCGCCGATACGGAACTTGGGAGGCACCTCGCCGTTGTCGTCGATGTGCCAGACGCCGACATGTCCGTAGGGATGCGCGATAGTGCCCGGCAGCGCCACGAAAATCCATCCTCCTTCCGGCTCGATCGCGATGTTACGGTTGTCCGGGATCCCGGTAATAACACGCTTCGGTTTGGTGTTCCCCGAGGCGGTGCGATCGAAGATCATCAGTGAATTCGAGGCTCGTTCCCCCTGCCGATAGTTGCCCGCGACGATCATGAGATCGCGTTTCGCATCAACGACCACCGCCTCGGTCCCCATCACGCCTGCTTCGGCCCCTCCGACGATGCGGATCGGCGCGACGTTGCCCTGCCCCTCACGAGGGAACACCAGCACCTTGTCGTCTTCCGGCACCAGGATCTCGTTGTTCACGGCATCGATCCCCACCCTGTCCGGCCGGCTAAGTTGCGTCTTCGACCCGATGATCACCCGCTTGGGGGGGGCCTCCCCGGCCGCGTCTCCCGCATAGGTCAAAATCGCCTGGCCGAACTGCTGCGGCACGACGATCTCGTCGTGAATCGCGTCATACGCAATCGCGTGCATCGTCCGGCCAAGCAACGTCGCCTGTCCTTCAATTGCCCTCAGTCTCTGCGCCCCTCCGTCCGCCAGCCTGGCGAACACCGCAATCTGCGGATGAGCGACTCAATTAGGGACGAGGATGTTCTCCCGTTTCGTGTCGTAGCCGACCGCTCCGGGATTGCCGATCATCAGCGACGGCGTGTTCGGCGGAGCGTTGCGGATAATTCTCTTGGGCGCAATGTTGCCAGAGGCTTTCAGGTCGAACGCCACGCCCGAGTGACCGCCGAAGTTCGCCACCCACAGCTCGTTGTTCTTCAGATCGAGTGAGACCGCCGTCGGATTCGCCAGACCGGTCCTGGATCCCTTGAGCACCCTCTTCGGGGCGACGTCGCCCTTCGCGGCGGCGTCGAACACCACAATCGACGGGCCCATGTCGTTCGCGACATACAGCTCGCGGCTGCCCGGATCGAAGGCCAGCCCAGTGGGCCAGTTCAGTTGCGCCGCGGGTCCCTCGATGACGCGAACCGGCGGTTCGTTGGCGGTTGCGAGACGGCGGTGGACGCTGATCGATGGCTTGTTGATCGTGCCGGAACCCGGCACTGCCTGGTCGCGCCCGAGCGGCCAGTTTGTCCGTCCCCGGCCGCGCCGGTCCCGGCCGCCACCCTCCTTGGCGCTGACATCGTGCGTCGCGCCGAAATTGGCGACGTAGATCACGTCCTCCTGCGGGTCATACGCGATCCCGTGCGGGTCGGCCAGCTTGGTCGCAAGCCCCTGGAGCATTCGGACCGGCGCATCCCCCTCTCCAGCACTCTTCTTGTAGGCGACGATCGCCGAATCATGCTGAATCGTCATCAGCACTTCGTCGTGCGCTTCAGCGGCCGCGATCCCGAAGGAACCGTGCGGCGTGGCGATGCTGCGCACCGGTGCCGCATTGCCGGTGGCGCCGGCCCCGAACACGACGGTGGTGTCGCGAGTGTCGTTGTTCACGGCGTAGATTTCGCCGGTCTTCGGGTCCACCCAGGCACTGGACTGAAACTCGATATTCGTCTTCTCGCCGACGATCACCCGCTTCGGAGGGGTCACACCCGCAGGCGTATTCGCCGTGCGGTCGTAGACCAGGACCTGAAACAGGCTCTCGTCGGTAAAGACGACTTCGTTCCGAACCGGATCAACCGACACACCGGCGAAGGAGGGATAGGGATCCTTGATCGTCCGCTCCGGAGTCGCCGCGCCGCTGACCACTCGGCCCGCCTGGATCGCCGCATACTCCTGCCGCATCGCGGCGCGCTGCTCGGCCGCCGGCATCACGCAGAGATTCGGCATCGGCTCGAACGCGACCAGCGTTCCAGCGCGCTGGCTCGTGGCATCGGTGCCCGATAGCCATCGCGGCGACCCGCCAGCCAAAACCAGCGAACCAGCGATGATGGCCGGTGCGAGCCGGCGCAAACGTGACAAGGGAGGCGACATCCAGCTACCTCGCGTCCGAATGAAAGAAGTAAACGTCTCTAGAAAACGAACCGCACGCCCACTTGCATCTGGCGCGCGGGGCCGCGCGTACTGTCAATCTCGCCGGCCTGGGGATTCACGACGCCGTCGATGAACGCGGTCATGTCAGGCGTGCCGAGATTCACCCGATTGAACACGTTGAACACTTCGAAGCGCAGCGACAGCTCTCGACCCTGGTTCAGCGTAAAGGTCTTGAACACCGAGGTATCGAAGCTGGCGAAGCCTGGCCCGATCAAGGTGTTGCGTGGAAGGGTTCCGAAGAAACCCACCTTCGACGGTGCGAACTGGGTGACATCGTAATAACGGTCCGATCCGCCCAGCACCGGGTTCGGATTTCCTCCGGGGACCAGGTCCACGGTCAACCCCTCGGTCGGGCCGATCCGGTCCGCCTGCGCGGTGTTGCTGTCGAACACCGTGAGCGGCGAGCCGTCCATCAGCGTCAGGATTCCGTTGACCTGCCATCCTTTGACGAGCGCCCCCGTGATTCCCGTGAGGGTCTGCCCCCATGGCAGCTGATAGGTGAAATTCGAAGTGAAGTTGTTGCGGATGTCGTACGCCGACAACCCGTGCCTCTTTTCCAGGTCCCACGCATACATGAAGCGCTGTCCCTGCGGGAACCGATCGCCGCCGCTCGTGACCCCGGACCCGTCGTCAACCGTCTTTGACAGGGTGTACGAGGCCTGGAAATGCAGGCCGGCGCTGAACCGCTTCTGCAGGCTGAACGATCCGCCGTGATAGTTGGCATCAGCGTTCGAGTACTGAATTCGCGCGTCTGCCAGTTCCGGGTTGATCAGCGGCGCGCCTGCCGGGAAGAACTTCGGACCTGACGGCTGCGCGGGGTACCCCTCCCACTGTTTGATATTGGGAAGACCCTGCCACCAGAGATTCATGAACTGCGATCCCGTGTAGCCCGCGGTCGCGACCCAGTTCGCTCCGAACTGGCGCTGAGCGGTCAGACTCCAGCGGTAGCCGTACGAGGTGTCGAGGTCGTACTGGAACCCGCGCATGCTCGCCCGGCCGGCGAGCATGTCGGCCTGCGTGGTGTACGCATCCGGGAAGCGGAGCGGACGCCCCAGCCGGTTCGCGTCGACGTCGTCGATGCGTCCCAACTGATTGAACGGCAGTTGTTCCTGCAGGGCGGTACGGATGTGGTAGAACCCGGGGTGCTCGTAATACATGCCGAAGCCTCCCCGAATGGAGGTCTTCGCGTCTCCCGGCGCCCACGCGAACCCGACCCGCGGACTGAACGCCTTCCCCATCGGATTCTTGTAGAGAGCGCCAGGCTCGTTGAGTTGCGCCAGCGGGGTCTCGAGCGTCAGATCCGTCACGTGGGATGTCGCGCCGTTGCGTTCTTCCGGAACGCTCGAGTACTCGTAGCGCAGTCCCAAGTTCAGCGTGAACGACGGCGAAATCCTGAAGTTGTCCTGGACATAGGTGCCGATCATTGCCTGGTCCAGCGTCTTGACGTTGACAGCGTCCGGCAGGCGGGCATCGAACCGCCGTGGCACGTTCTGAAGGAAGGTTGTCAGCGTGCGGAACGTGTAACTTCCGAAGCAGCCGTTCGAGCAGGTGTCCTGGATGTAGCGGTAAAAACTCGCGTCGTAGCCGACTCGCATCGAGTGGCGGCCGCGCTGGAAGGTCAGATTCTGACCGAGGGAATAGCTTCGCTGGAAATACGCGTCCCGATCCCTGGAGGTACCGAGCATGCTGATGCTCGGGCTGGAAATAATGAGCTCGCCGATGCGTGGTTTTCCAGGGGTGAACACCAGCGCCGGGTCGTCCGGCGGCATCAAAGGTACGTCCCCTTCCGGCTGGGTATCGCTGAAGTTGAAGCTGGAGTCGAGCAGCGTCGTCGCCGCCAGCACGCTGGTGTGCTTGATCGCGAGCGCATGCTTGTTGTTCAGGAGCGCGTCACTGCGCAGGATGCCAAAATTCTGGCGGGACGAGTCATCGTAATTGTAGGTCCCGCTCAACATCCCCTTCTTGCCGTCGCTCAACCGATGATCGAGCTTCAGAGTAAACAGATCGCCATCGATCTTCTCGTTCGCTGCATATGCGAGCTGAACGGTACCGTTGTTCAGATCCCTCACCACCGTGTTGCCGTCGCCGGGCACGGGATACAGGTTCAGATACGGGACCACGATCGGATTGACCGTCACATTGCCGGTTGGCAGGATCCCCTGACGCGCCGCCATGGTGGGAACGTTGATCGTGGACGTCTGCCCCTGATCCTGCCGCAGCCCTTCGTAGGCGGTGAAGAAGAAGGTACGGTTGCGGGCGATCGGTCCGCCGACCGACCCGCCAAACTGGTTGCGATCGAATTGGGGTTTTTCCACGCCGAATTTCTTGTCGAAGAAGTTCGAGGCGTCCAGGGCGTCGTTGCGGTGGAATTCGAACATCGACCCACGGAACCGGTTCGTGCCTGACTTGGTCACGGCGCTGATGATCGCGCCGGCCTGGCTCCGGTATTCCGCAGAGTAGTTGTTGGTGATGATCTGGAACTCCTGGATCGTCTCCGCGCCCGCGTAGCCGCCCGTCGCGCCCTGCGGATTGCCTGACAGATCGCTGTTCGAGACGCCGTCGAGCATGAAGATGTTCTGATTGCCGCGCGCGCCGGCGACGCTCAGCTTGTCACCCATGCCGCTGAAGGATCCGGAGTTGCCGGCGCCGGGTGTCGGCATTTTCAACACGCCGGGCTGCAGGAACGTCAACTGCGTCAGGTCACGGTTGATCAACGGCAGCTCGACCACCCTCTTGGCGTCAACGAGGTTGGACACGGTGGCCGACGTGGTTTCCAGGAGGGCGGCTTCGCCTTTCACCTCAACCGCCTCGGTCATGTTTCCGACCTTCAGTTCCAGGTCGACGACGGCCGTTCGCCCGACCGTCAGGTTGATCCCGCTGCGGTTGGTGGTCTGGAAGCCCGTCAGCTCCGCCTTGACGGCGTAATTACCAACCGGCAGATTTGGCGCCTCGTAGCGGCCGTCAGCGCCGGTCACGATGGTGCGCGCCGCGCCCGTCTCGACGTTCTGGACGACGACCGTGACACCAGGCACGAAACCGCCGCTGCTGTCCTTGACTACTCCGGTGATGGTTCCCGTCGTCAGCTGCGCCCATGCGCCGGCCGGAGCCATCAGTAACATCACCAGGAAAACCAGACTTCGATGGAGCATTGCTATTTCTCCCGAACTCGCACGCAAGTTGTTCGATGTCGTGAGGGATGGAGCACTAACCACATCGGGCGATGCTCCGCCTCGTTCGCGGATGCTATGACGGCGCGAGGCCACTGTCAAGGTCCTACCATTGAATCGAACGATTCGGGTCCCACGTCCGCCGGGCGGTCGTAACTAACGCCTACCTATACAGTTTGTCGATGAACCCGCTCTTGTCCAGCTCGCGCATGAGGCTGTCGTCGTAGACGTCTTCGACCTTCAGCTTCTGCATCTCGGGTGAATCGTAGAGTTTCATCACCAGCTTGATGCCCTCGACGTTCGGGTAGGGCTTGCGTGGAATCTCCTTGCCGGTCAGCAGCATCTTCCGCTGGATCTCGCGGTCCGGCACACCCCACCACTTGCCGATCGCGCGCATGGCCACCGGGTCGTTCTTGTGCATCAGTGCGATGCCCTCTAACGTGGCCTTGAGGAACCGCAGCGCCTTGTCGCGATTGCCCGGCTCGTTGAGCCACGCCTTGCTGGCGCTCACGCCTGAACAGAGAAAGGGATCGTCCCAGGTACTGAGATCGATCAGCGGCTTGAGCCCCATCTTGGCGGCATGCGTGAAGCCCAGCTCGTTGATGACGACAGCCTCCGCCCTGTCATCTTTCAGGGCGTTGAGCCGGTCTTCGGAGGCTCTCACCAGGTTCAGGTCCTTGTCCTTGCCGGCGTCTCCGAAACCCACCGT
The DNA here is from genome assembly GCA_963810305.1 of uncultured Acidobacteriota bacterium. Lineage (GTDB taxonomy): Bacteria > Acidobacteriota > Vicinamibacteria > Vicinamibacterales > 2-12-FULL-66-21 > JACDCA01. Next base: position 72,294 of record CAWEMY010000011.1, on the reverse strand, counting down.
CCAACCGTACTTGTTGGCGATGATGTGGCCGACCAATCCGGTGCAGCTCGAGTCCCCGGTCACACCCAGGCGCTTGCCCTTCAACTGCTCGATCGACTTGATCTCCGGTTTGGCGTAGACGTGCCACCGCAGGTCGTGATCGGTCGTCGCCAGAATGACCCGGTCGCCGCCCCGCTGTGATTTGCCGACGGTGAGCCCGACGCCCCCGCCGGTACTGAGGTCCGAGCCTTTGCCACCGACGAATTCCTTTGGTGGGGCCATCCCGTCGCCCTCACCTTTTCTCGCGGCTCCCTCCGTGATGTACAGCTGCACGTCCAGACCGTGCTTCGTGTAGAGCCCTGCCTCTTTGGCGGTTACGTAGGGAACCTTGTTGATCGAGACATCGGTCAGCGGGACCAGCAGCTTGTCCATCGGCTTCTGCGCGCCCGTGGGCGAACCCGCGCTCAACACCAACGCCGCCGCTGCCACGGTTCCTAATACTCTCGTCATCTGATCAGGCACGATTCCCCTCCTGGTTTCACGTCGTGAGAGTCCTCGAGATCGACCCGGTCGTCACTCAGGCGCGGACAACCGGTCGATCTCTCGGATGTTGACCTACTGGCTGCCGCCGTACAGCTTGTCGATGAACCCGCTCTTGTCGAGCTCCTTCATCAGGCTGTCGTCGTAGAAGTCCTCGGCTTTCCTCTTCTGCATCTCCGGCGAGTCGTACAGCTTCATCACCAGCTTGATGCCGTCGACGTTCGGGTACGGCTTGCGCGGAATGTCCTTGCCGGTCATCAGCATCTTTCGCTGGATTTCGCGGTCCGGCACACCCCACCACTTGCCGATGGCGCGCATGGCAACCGGATCGTTCTTGTGCATCATCGCGATCGCCTCGAGCGTGGCTTTCAGGAATCGCATCGTCTTGTCGCGATTGGCCGGCTCCTTGAGCCACGTCGAGCGTGCACTCACACCCGAACAGAGAAACGGCTCGTCCCACGTACTCAGATCGATCAACGGCTTGAGGCCCATCTTCGCCGCATGCGTGAAGCCCAGTTCGTTGACGACGACCGCGTCGGTCAGATTGTTCTCCAGCGCGTCGAGCCGGGCTTCGGACGCTCTTACCAGAGTCAGGTCCTTACCGGGGACGGCCTTGTTGTCTTCACCCCAGCCGACCGTCCACCCTTTCTTGTTGGCGATGATGTGGCCCACCAGTCCGGTGCAGCTCGAGTTGCCGGTCACGCCCAATCGCTTCCCCTTGAGCTGATCGACTGTCTTGATCTCCGGTTTGGCATAGACGTGCCACCGAAGCTCGTGATCGGTGGTCGCCAGGATGACGTCGTCGCCGCCGCGGCGGGCTTTGCCGACCGTCAACCCGACACCGCCGCCGGTGCTGATGTCGTATCCCTTGCCGCCGACGAACTGCTTCGGCGGGGCCATCCCGTCCCCTTCGCCCTTTTTCGCCGCCCCTTCAGTGATGTACAGGTGAACGTCGAGACCGTACTTTTCGTAGAGCCCTGCCTCTTTGGCGGTCACGTAGGGCACTTTATTGATCGACACATCGGTCAGCGGCACGTTGAGCGGTTCCAGTTTCTTCTGCCCCGCGACTCCCGAGGTGCTCAACAAACACACCGACGACAATGCTGCTACGCTGCCAACCCAGATTCTCTTCCGCATCATCAGACGATTCTCCTTATCCTTTCGAACCCCTGCCCTCCGGCTATCGATTCCGGTCGGGCGGTGACGACTTCACATAGACGTAATACTTGATCTTCTGAAAGTCCGTTTCGTCGAGGCCGAGTGCCGTCCGTACCTGCTCAGCTGACGACAGCGATCCCGAGGAGCGCGCCGCGATCAGACGGTCGGCCGCCTCTGGCGACACTCCCGGCAGCTTGATTAACTCGTCCTTGGTCGCGGAGTGCGCATCGACGAAGGGAGGAGCCTTCGGTCCGAACACGGTGCTGAGATATCGCACCATGGGATCGACGTCATCGAGCTCGATCGGTGCGCCCCGGGCGCCCATGTCGAGGACCAGCGCCTCCCATTTCGGCGCCGCGGCTCGAAGCCGCACCACCCCGCCCAGATCGTGGCAACCGATGCATCCCTTGGCAACCAGCGCCTGCCCGTCGCCTGGTGGCAGGTATGCCCCGAAGGGGTCGGACGCTCCACTCCGACGCCCCTGCTGCGGATTCTCCCGCGCGATGGTCACCGCCGCCGTCGCCGTCAGGATCAGCGTGCAGGCCGCCGCGCTGAAACGCCGAGCGATCATGCGCGACGTTCCCGTGACTTGGCGAGCGAGAACTTCGGATACCACGTCAGCTCCGCGCCCGCGCCGGTGTTCAGCAAGCGCACGTCGAGCATGAACGGACGACCGTCTCGCGTGACCTTGATGCCCCGTTCGATCGCTGGACGCAGTTCGTCCGTGTTCTTTACGACCGCCCCTTCGATGTTGTAGGCGGCCGCCAGTTTCGTGAAGTCGACATCTGGATCGCCGAGATACGAGATGTAGTCGCGGCCGGCCTTGCCGGAGGCGCCGTCCCTGCCCATGATGTTCCAGCGCACCTCTTCATAACTCAGGTTATTGAAGATCACCGTCATGATGGGCAGGTCGTACCGCGAGTGCGTCCACAGCGAGTCGGTCTGACCGAAGAGGAATCCACCGTCACCCTGGAAGTTGACGACCTGACGGTTCGGCAGCGCGAGCTGAACGCCGGCTGCGGCCCCCGTGCCCCATCCGAGCGAGCGCCCTTCGGTGCGTCCGATTTTCAGCTTGGCATCGTCGGCGAAGTCGAAGAAGTTCAGTACCTTCGCCTCGGTCCCGAGCTCTTCGACGATGACCGCGTCCTTGTCGAGGAGATCGTTCAGCTCCACCACCAGCCGCTGCCAGGGAACCGGGCTGCCGGTGGAGCGGCGCGCCATCCCTACGCGCGACTGGCGCAGTTTCTTTGTGTACGCGGTCGCGAGCGCCATACGCTCCGCAGCCTTCGCTTTAAGCTTGTCGGCGGGCACCAGGCTCTTGATCGCCTCGGTCAGGTCACGCGCGGTCTGCCCAAGATCGCCGAGCAGACCGGCGGCGAGCGGCGTGCCGCGACCGATCGCCAGCGGCTCGATGCTGGCGTGGATGTACGACGTCCCGGCCGGCGCTCGGCTGGGCCGCGCACCGAAGTTGATCAGGCAGTCATACTTTTCAGGGAAGCGCCGACCTTCTCCGAGCTCACCCACATGCAACGGATGCGCAGTCGGAAAATCGGCGTAGTAACTCCGGTGCTGGACGACAGGTATGCCGAGCAGCTCGGCCAGCTTCACGACATCCGCGCGCCCGTCACACTGGCTGACTTCGGGCCCGACCAGCAGGAGTGGACTCGGCGACTCCCAGATAACCCGCGCCGCTCGTTGAACCGCAGCTGCGTCGGGCCTGAGCTCCATCGGGATGCGGAACGCTTCCCCCTTGAAGATCGTCGCGGTTACGTTCTCCCGATACATCAGGTCGCGGGGAATTCGGACGTAGCACGGCCCGCCAGGCATGACGGTCGATACCTTGCACGCCTGCCGCACCCATTCCGGGATGCGCTCGGCCTGGTGCGCGACCCACCGCCACTTGGTGTACTGCTTGACCGGCTCGAGCCAGTCGTCGATGTCTTCGTGGGCGTCGGTCCCCTCGACGTTGGTGTCGGCATGGTCGCTGAGGAGCACGACCGACGTCCGATCCTTCATCGAGTTGTACATATTCGCCGACGAGTGCGGGAGCCCGACGCGGCTGTACATGCCGAACCCGATCTTGCCGGAGGCCTTGGCGTAGCCGTCCGCGATCGCCACCACTTGCCCCTCGTGCGTGGCTTGAATCAGCTGGATCTGTGGCCGGTCGACCAGCGAATCGCACAGCGCACCGAGGCCCGACGCGTTGGCCACGAAGAAGTACTTCGCCCCGGTCTCGATGATCTGCTCGGCAAGCAGCGCTCCGCCGGTTCCGGTGACCGATCGTGTCAATTCCCCCGTCTGGGCACCGTCCTCCAGAAACGGGGATACCGAGGCAAGCGCTGAACGCGCCGCGGCGGCGCTGTAGCCTGCGGCGACCATGCCGCTGAGGAACCCGCGGCGAGTCAGCTTGCGCTGTACGAGATCTCTAACCAGTGACTGCACAGGCGCCTCCTTCGTCAGCAGAGTGTGCGCGATCGGGTTGGCAGTTCACGCGCTCGGGAGATGCGAGGATGCGGGGGGCGGGATCGCCCCCCGCTGTGGAAGCTCATACTCAGAGTCGACGCCGCCGGATCAGAACACGAAGCGGAGACCGAGCTGGATCTGGCGAGCGGTCGTCCGCGTGCTGGTGATCCGACCGACGTTTGGATTCGGCACCCCGGTGTTATTGATGATGCTGGTGTTGGGGGTACCGAAGTTCGCGCGGTTGAACAGGTTGAAGACCTCGCCCCGGAACTGGATCGATCGGCGGCCGCCGAAAACCGGGAATGCCTTCGAGAAGCCCAGATCGAAAGTCGCCAATCCCGGCGTGATCAGCGAATTGCGCGGCGCCGTGCCGAAAAAGCCCGCCGTGACCGGCGAGAACTGGGTCTCGTCGAAGTAATGATCGGGACCGCCAAGCACTGGGTTAGGGTCCCCTCCGGGAACGAGGTTGGCGCGCAATCCGTCGCCATTGCCGATTCGATTGGTGGACGCGGTCGTCGACCCGCTGACCGACAACGGGAATCCATCCGTGATCATCAGGATGCCGTTGACACGCCAGCCTTTTGCCAGCGCACCCACGAAGCCGGTCAGGTTGTCGCCCGGCAGCTGGTAGGTGAAATTGGTCGTAAAGAAGTTCCGGACGTCGAACGAGGACAGGCCGTAGTCGAGGTAGAGGTCCCAGAACCCCTGCACCGTGCGCTGCCCCTGCGAAAAGTTGTCGCCACCGCTCGACACGCCCGAGCCCTGGTCGTGGGCCGTCGAGTAGGCGTAGCTGACCTGCATATCGAGCCCGTGGCTCAGACGCTTCTGCAGTCCCACCGTGAGGCCGTCGTAGTCGGCCTCGCCACTCGTGTGCTGAAGCCGCATGTCAGCCCACGTCGGATTGACGCGGCCCGCGCCGACCGGGAAGAATTTTGGCCCTTCCACCGGCTGATCGGGGAAGCCCTGCCAGCGTCTTATATGGCCGATCGACTGAATCAGGAGATTGTGGTACTGCGAGCCGGTGTATCCGACCGACGCGACCCACTTGCCGGGCAGCTCCCGCTGCACCATCGCGTTCCAGCGGTACCCGTACATCGTGTCCATGTTGAACATCAGGCTGCGGATGTTCACCGCCGCGCTGAGCAGATCGAGCTGGGTGCTGTAGGCGTCGGGGAACCGCAGCTGTATGCCCCTGGGAGTGAGATCGGTCTGATTCACCGAGCCCACCTGCGTAAACGGCGGCAGCTCCTGCATGGTGGTGCGCGCATGATAGAGGCTCGGGTGCTCGTAGTAGATCCCGAAGCCGCCGCGCAGAGAGGTCTTGCGGTCGCCAGGGGCCCAGGCAACTCCGAGGCGCGGGCTGAAGCTTCTGGCTGTGGCGTTCTTGTAAAGGGGGCCGATCTGGACTGAGGTGTCCGAGTATTCGACCAGGCTACCGGTGGCGCCGTTCGCTTCCTCAGGCACGGTCATGTACTCGTAACGCAGCCCGAGGTTCAGCGTGAGATCCGAGCGTACGGACCAGTTATCCTGGAAATACGCTCCGAAGAGCCACTGGCGCAGGTCGCGGTTCGGCGTGTCCCCTTGCGGCAGCGTCGCCTCGAACGACTGAGGCTCTGCCAGCAGGAACTTCTCGAAGCTCTCGAACGAATAGACCCCGTTGCAGCCGCGGGCGCAGCTCTCCTGGGTCAGGTCCATCGGGTTGATCTCACCGCCGAACCGCAGTGAATGTTTGCCGCGATTCCACGACACCGCGTTCTGGATCGTCCAGATGTACTGCCCGTAGGCGTCGAGAATGGTGCGATATCCCAGGCTCGCGACGCTATTGACGCCCAGCTCACCGAGAAGGTCGCGCTGCGGCAGGAACGGGAGAGTGCCGAAATCCTGCGGGTCGAACGGGATCGAGCCTTCCGGCTTGGTGCTGCTGTACCCCACGCTCAACTCATTGACGAACGTCTTCGACCAGATACTCGTGTGCTTGGCCGAGAACACGTGCTTGGTGCTGGCGTCGGCCAGCCCGTCGCCGGCCCCCGACGTCGCCGCCCCGACTCTCGACCGCATGCCCGAGATCGAACGGTCGGCGGCATCGTAGTTGTACGTCACTGCGAGCCGGCCGAATCGTCCGAGATGGTGATCCACCTTGCCGAGGAAATAGTCGCCCTTGGTCGGCCGGTTCTCGACGCCGCCAATCTGAATGGTTCCGTCAGCGTTTTCGCGAATGATCGAGTTCCCCTGCCCCGGGACAGGCCAGAGCGACAGATAAGGCTGGGACCGCGCATTGACGGGAACCACACGGCCGCCGGGAAGAATGCCCTGGCGCATCAGCATGCTCGGAACGGTGATCGTGTCGCTAACCCCGAGGCGCTCGTCCAAACCCTCATAACTCGCGAAAAAGAACGTCTTGTCGCGTAACACCGGTCCGCCGATCGACCCGCCAGCCTGGTGACGGCTGAAATCGGGCTTCACTGAAAATGCAGTGTCGAAGTAGTTGGCGGAGTCGAGTGAATCGTTCCGGTGCGTCCAGAACGCTGATCCACGCAGTGAGTTCGTTCCGGACTTGGTGACCGCGCTGATGATGCCGCCGGGCTGACTGCGGTACTCGGCCGAGTAGTTGTTGGTGACGATCTGAAACTCCTGAACCGTTTCGGCGCCGACATACGAGCCCATCGCGCTCTGGGGGTTGCCTGAGAGGTCCGACGACGCCACGCCGTCGAGCAGGTAGAGGTTCTGGTTGCCTCGGCTGCCGGCCACACTGATCACGTCGCCCATGCCGCTGAAGACGCCGCCGCCGGTTCGCGGGATTTTGATGATGCCGGGCTGCAAGTAGGTGAGCTGGGTCAGATCGCGGCCGTTGAGCGGCAGCTCCTCGACGCGTTTCGAGTCGATGAGGTCGGAGACGGTGGCTGTTCTGGTTTCGAGCAGTGCGGCCTCGCCGACGACGGTCACGGCTTCCTGCATTCCGCCGACTTCCAGGGTCATGTCCACGACCGCGTGGCGGCCGACCGTCAGCGAGATGCCGGTGCGCACCAGCGGTTTGAATCCCGACAACTCAGCGCGCACTTCATAGGGGCCCAGCGGCAAACTCGGCGCTTCGTAGCGGCCGCCCGCATCGCTCACAACGGCGCGGGAAACTCCCGTCTCCACGTGCTTCACCGTCACCGCGACCCCAGGTAGTACCCCGCCACTGCCATCCGTGACCGTCCCCGAGATAGTCGCCGTCGTCAGCTGCGCCAAAGCGTTCGGCGCACCAACGAGCAGAAGGGCGACCAATGCGAAGAGCATGCGTTTCATAGAGCCTCCACTAGCGCCTTGACGCCTGGCTTTTGCGAAAAGGGTCCACGTACAAAGTCTTTGGGGGTAGCGAGCGTAGCCGAACTCTAGGCCTGTGGCGGGGTACTGTCAAGAAGAAAGGTCGGACCAAGCGACCCAGCCGATCCACCCACGCCCGAGGCGGCTCCTTACCGGCCCGGGCCGGGGGCGATCTCGAATGGGATCTGGCGGCTCGTGACGCGTTCCGGAGCACTCCGTTCACGCGCCTCGACCGACAGCGTGTAATCGCCCGGAGGCAGGTCGCGCAGGGCGACCGGGACGAGGAACCTGCTGACGTCGCCGGTCACACCGCCCTGCCGCTGCGCCTCGGATCTGAACCGGGTCTGCCCGTCGGCGCCGCGCACGGTCGTGACGACGTCCACCTCCGACCGGGAGGCCGCGGGCCCATATACCTCGAAGAATGCGGTGATTGTGTCGGAGGGCTGAAAACTCCGCGCGGCCGTCGGCGGCGACGCCAGGACCTTCTGAAGCACGGCGTCGGGACGTGCGGTGGGAACGGCAACCGCCCGCGCCGTCGTCAGAACCACTCCGCTGAGGGAGAGCTGTGCCCGATCGAAGGCCACCGGGACCTCGAGGTCGCTGAAAACGCTGCCAAGAGCTCCCGACCCTGACTCGTGTGCGGCTGCGCGCACCTGGAATCGCCCCGGCGGAAGGCTGAGACGGAACAACAGTCTGAGGCCTTCGGCCTGAACCGCTGCGTGCGTGGATGGCTTCAGCTTCAGCTCGATCCGGTGCCGGTCACCGGTCTTGAACTTGGCCTGCTCGTCGAGCGCCACGACGGCAACCTCGAGCGTGTCGACGAACAGCCCATCCTTCTGCTCGAATCTGAATTGCCGCGCATCGACTTCCAGGCTGACGAGCACGGATGGACCGCTTTCCCCCCTGAACGGCGCGACGAAGGCCCGCAGAGGAAGCCCCGCCACCGGGAGCGGGTTGTTCAGGGCCTCGCGCAGCGCCGGAGATGGCTCGATCGCCTCCGTCAGCAGCCGCGTTTCCACCTTCCTTGGCGGAGCGGCGGTGTAACCGGAACGCGCGCGAACGCGAACGCCCGGACGCGTGACGCGAACCTCGATCTTGCGAAACTTGCCATCCTGCTTCGGGTTGCTCGAGTTGTAACCAAGCAGGTAATACGTGCTGTTGTCGGCAACCACCCGTTCGAACGCACCGGCGAGATCGTTCGAGTCCACAGAGGCGAAGCCACCGGTCTCGTCCGAGAGCGCTCGCAGCGTGTCCTGCGCCGCCCTGACTTCGTTATCGAACGCGGCGGGAGTCAGGCCGAGCAGCGGGTTCTGAGGCAATGAGGTGACCTCGATCAGGTCATCCCCGGTGGCCGCGAGCCCGCGTGGATCCACCCCGTAGACGCTGACGTTGGCGCGCGCAGACGCGCGGATCACCTGCTGGAGCTCCCGCAGCAGCATGGGCGCGTCCGGGTTGGTGATGGTCGTCAGCCCGCTGGCAGTCTGGGCCGCGCTCATTTGAAGCTCGTAGTCGAGGCCTTCACTGAAGAGCACCACCGCCTTTCGTTGCCCGAGCGACCGCGACAACATGTCCCCGAGGTTGGTCAGTGTCGACAGCATGCTTCTCGCCTGATCGGACCGAATGGCGGCGAGCGGATCGTCGATCCGCTCCAGCCGCATGTCCGCTCTGGTCGCTGCATCCGGGTTGCGCTGCGCGTAGACGTCGAGCTTTTCGAGCAGCGCGGACCGGAGCTTGCGGCCTGCGAACTTGTCGATGGCGCGAAGCAGAAGACGAGGATCGCTCGTGAACTCCTGGCTGGCGTCGCTGCGGCCGCTCGTGTGGAGGACCGCGGCGACATCGTTGGGACCGAGATAACGCTCGACGAACTGCCGTGCCGCCGTCTTCACCAGCCCGGTGCGCAGCGTCGCGACGTGAAGATCGTCGAGCAGCAGGACAAAGACGCGCCCGCTCGCGTCCCGCTCGTTCGAGCGGACGTCGGGCACGACTCGCTGTTCCGGGCCGCCTGACGACGGCGCACGCACGCCAATCACAATGGGGATTTTCACCAGCGAGAAGGCGGAGACCTTCTGCCGTTGGCCGTCCTCGTAGACCTCGAAATCCCCGGCACCAAGATCCAGCACCGGTCGCCCCTGCCTGTCGGTGACGCTCACGTCCACGTTGACGTAGTCGACGCCGGTGCGGAACGACGGGGGCTGTTGTTGCGCCGCGCCGAGGCCGGCCGCACGCCCAACCACCCCCAGGGCGACGCAGGATGAGATGAGCGCCACAACATTCAGACGCGTCACATGACCCATTATCGTTTTCCCCCAAGGACTCGAGGACACAGCGAACACCTAATCGCGGCGGCGAGGCACCACCGCCGGTGCCGGCGCCCGGCGCCTCCACTTGCCCGAGTCTGACAGATATCTTCGCAGGCCATTCGTCGCGCCGCGCGACGCCACGACTGCGTCGTCCAGGACCGCGTACGCCACCGGCGTCAGCAGCAGCGTCACGGTGAGCGCCAGCAACTGCCCGCCGATGATGACCACGGCAATCGTACGGCGCTCCTCGGCGCCGGGGCCGGTACCGAGCGCCAGCGGCAGCATGCCGCCGATCAGCGCCAGCGTGGTCATGAGAATCGGACGAAGCCGGTCGCGGTTCGCCTGACGAATCGCCTGCGTCCTTTCGACCCCCGCCCGGCGCAGTCCGTTCATATGGTCGACTTGAAGGATCGCGTTCTTCTTCACCACGCCGAACAGCACCAGCATGCCGAGCGCCGAATACAGGTTGAGCGTATTGCCCGTGGCCCAGAGCGACACCAGGCCAAACGGAATCGCGATCGGCAGCGAAAGCAGGATGGTCAGCGGGTGTACCAGGCTCTCGAACTGCGCCGCCAGGATGATGTACATGAAGATCAGCGACAGGAGGAACGCCCAGGCAAACTCGCGGCCCGTCCGCTCCAGTTCCCGGCCTCGGCCGGTCACTGCGGTCGTGTAGCCGGGCGGCAGTCCGATCCGCGCGACCTCCGCCCGGAGCGCCGCGATGCGGTCCGCCTGTGCGTAGCCCGGAGCGATGCCCGCGCGCAACTGGACCTGGCGCTGACGATCCAGCCGGTCGATCCGCGACGGACTCACGGCCGGCACGAGCTGCACGAGGCTGTCGAGGCGCACCAGACCGCCTCCGGTCCGCGGCACATAGAGGCGCGAGATCGTTTCCGGATCGCCGCGATCCTCAGGCGCCAGCCGCAGCTGGACGTCGTAGTCATCGTTCACCTCCGCGTCGCGGAAGCGCGTGACCCTCTCGTCGCCACCGACCATCAATCGCAGCGCGCCGGCGATCTGTGCGGTGTCGACGCCGAGATCGGCCGCACGCGCGCGGTCGATGCGCGCCTGCACCTCGGGCCGGTCGAGCTCCAGCGTGGTCACCGCGTCCACCAGACCCAGCGATTCCGCGCGACCGCGCAGCTCCTCGGCGAGCCGGGACAGTTCATTCAGATCGGGGCCTCGCAGTACGAAGTTGATGTCCCAGCTCGGCCCACCGAGACTGAACGACTGGATGTTGCGAATCGACACGTCCAGATCGCGGAACCGGCGCAGCTTCGCGCGCACCGCCTGCATCACGTCCCGCTGGGTGTAGTTGTTGTGGAAGGCCTCCTGCGGCTGCAGCCGGATGACAGCGCCAAACAGGCGGCTGAGCGAGAAGACGCGCTCTTCGTGCGGCGCAATCCGGACGTACAACTCCCCCTCGTTCACCGCGCCGAGAAAAGTACCGCCGACGCTGGCCATGACCAGTCGCACCCCCGGGATCGTGCGCACCTCCTGCTCGACCGCCTTCATCGCCTCGCCCATCGCGGCGAGACTCGTTCCCTGCGGTGCCATCAGCCGGACCTCGAACTCGGCTTCGTCGACGTCGCTTGGGGTGTACTCCTGCTTGACCACCGAGTACAACGGGAACGCCGCCAGCGAGATGATGACGGCGGCAGCGACGACGGCCGCGCGGCGGCGCATGGACCAATCGAGCGCTGCCATGTACGAACGCTCGATCGCTCCGTAGAATCCGCGCCGGGATGCCGCATTCCCGTGCTGGCCGGGAGTCGTGTCCTTCCGCAGCATGCGCGCCGTCATCATCGGCGTCAGCGTGAAGGACACCAGCAGGCTCACCAGAATCGCCGCGGCGGCGGTGAAGCCGAACTGGTAGAGAAACCTTCCCGAGATACTCGACATGAACGCGACCGGGATGAAGATCACCACCAGGCTCATCGTCGTCGCCATGACCGGCAGCGCGATCTCGGCGGTCGCCTCCTTCGCGGCGGCGAACGGCGTCAGCTTCTTTTCCTCGACGAATCGGAAGATGTTCTCCAGTACCACGATCGCGTCGTCGATGACGATGCCGACCATCAGCACCAGGGCGAGCATCGTGACGCTGTTGAGCGTGAAGTCGAGCGCGTACATGAGCGCGAAGGTCGAGACGACCGAGGCCGGTATGGCGACGCTCGCAATGATGGTCGCGCGCCAGCTGCGCATGAACAGCAGCACGACCAGCGACGCGAGCAGACTGCCGAGCAGCAGATGGCGGTTGATCTCGTGGAGCGCCGCGGAGATGTAGCGCGACTGATCCTGAATGACGTCCAGATGGACGTCATCAGGCAGCTGGTGACGAACCTGCGCCAGCAGGCCTTTCACCGCGTCGATGGTCTCGACGGTGTTCGCGCCGCTCTGGCGGCGGATCTGCAGGACCACCGTCGGCACCCCGTTGAGCATCGAGAACGACCGACGCTCTTTGGTCCCGTCTTCGGCCCACCCGATGTCGCGGATCCTGATCGGCGCGCCGTTGACCGTCTTGATCACGAGATCGTTGAAATCGCGCGGATCCGTGATTCGACCGAACGTTCGAAGGGTCTGCTCGTTGGTCGGTGAGGTGATGTTTCCGCCCGGGAGGTCGGCGTTCTGGCTCGCAAGCGCCGCGCGAACCTCGCCGATCGGCAGCCGGTAAGCGGCCAGGCGGTCGGCGTCGATCCAGATGTTGATCGCCCGCTCGAGGCCGCCGACGACCGCGACCTCACCGACGCCGCTCGCGCGCTCGAGCGCCCGCCTGACCCGCCGGTCGGCCATCTCGGTGAGCTCCCGCAGCGTGCGTTCTCCCGAGACCGCTATCGTCAACACGGGGGCTGAATCGTTGTCGATCTTCGCGATCAGCGGCGGCTCGGTGCCTACCGGCAGATCGCGCAACACTCCCGCGACCCGATCACGAACCTCCTGTGTCACCGCGTCGATATCGCGTCCGAGCTCGAAAGTGGGCAGGACCTGGGAAACGCCGGCGCCCGACACCGACCGCAGTTCGTTGAGCCCCGCCACCGCATTGATGGACTCTTCAACCCGCTCGGTGATCTGAATCTCGACTTCCTCGGGAGAAGCGCCTGGGAGGACCGTCCGGACGCGGACGTTTGGAAGGTCGACCGCGGGAAACCGGTCGACACCGAGATTCAGCCAGCTTGCCGCGCCCACCACCATGAGCGCGAGAATGAGCATGCTGGCGAAAACAGGACGGCGAATACAGATTTCGGCGAGCCTCTGCATCGATCGACCTGCCGCTACCGGGTTTCGATCCTGACCGCCTGCCCCGCGGACATCGTGCCCGGTTGGGCGATCACCGCCGCGCCGCGCGCGAGCCCCTCTTCCACTTCGACGTGTTTGCCTTCACGCCGGCCGAGGCGAACGCGGCGCTCGACCGCCTTGCCGTTCTCGACGATGAACACTTTGTCGACTCCGGCGAAGCTGACGACCGAATCGGCCGGGATCATGAGCGTGGGCCGGTCGGGCTCGACGACGATCTCGGCGCGGGCGAAGGAGCCGGGGCGCAATCGCGCCGGATCGTTCGGAATCTCCGCTTCCACCAGCAGCGTCCGGTTGTCGGAGGAGATCGCTGGACTCAGTCGCACGACGACACCGCTGTAGTCGCCCGTCTCCCCTTCAACGGTTATGCGAACCTTCTGGCCGCGCTTCACGCTGGGCGCGGCCCGCTCGGGTACTTCGACGCGAAGCCGCAACGGGTCGAGCCGAACGAGTGTCGCAATCGGCGTCCCGGCTTCCACGTATTGCCCGGGCGCGGCTACGCGCGCGAGGATCTGGCCGGCGAACGGCGCCTCCAGCACGGCGGCCGACAGCTGTTCCCGCGCCAGCTCCAGTTCCGAGCGGCGTTGCGAAAGAATTGCCTGGCGACCGCGTACCTCCTCGAGCGCGTCCTGATATCGGCTGCTGGCGACTTTGAATGCCGCCTCCGCGGCGTCGAGGTCCGAGCGCGGGGAGAGCCCACGCTCGACGAAGGTCCTGACCCGGCCCAATGTGAGCTCGGCTTCCTCGAGCACGGCGCGCGTCTCGCGCACGACTCCCACCTGCTGCGGGTCCACCGCGTCATCCCCGTCGCCGCTCAAACCCAGGCGGGCCCGGGCCTGGCGCAGCGTCGCGTCCGCCTGCGCGACGCGGAGCTTGTACGCGGTGGTCTGGAGGCGCGCAATCACCTGGCCCGCGGCAACCGTGCTGCCGAGGTCCACCGCCACCATTTCCAGGCGGCCAGGGACCTTCATGCTCAAGACGGCCTCTTCCTTCGCCGCAAGATCACCGGCGACGACGACGGTCTTATCGAGACGAGCTTCCGTTACGGGCGCGAGGCGTACTGCCGGCGCCTCCGGACGTTCGGCCGCAGAGGCGTTCGAGGCCGGCGGCGAGCCACAGGCCGTCGACATCACCATCAGAAACGATCCCAGACTCACGACGAGCGGAAAGGCCGCTCCCGGGCCCCGCGCACCGCGCACCGCGCCCCGCGCGCCGCGCCCTGCGCCCTGCGCCCCGCGCCCTGCGCCCCGCGCACCGCGAAGCCTCACCATGAAGTCCTTAGACTGAGCTGGACCTCGCGGGGTCCGGTAGTTGTCGAGGTGATCCGGCCGGCGCTGCTGATCGGTGCCTCCCCTTGTCGCACGCCGGGGAACACGATCCGTTGCGGCATGCCGAAGTTGACGCGGTTGAGCGCGTTGAAGACGTCCAGACGAAACTCGAGTCGTCCGCCGGCCCGGTTGAAGATCGGAGTCCCCTTCGCGAATGCCAGATCGAGCGTGGCCAGCCCCGGGCCGGTCAGGCTGTTGCGGCGCACGTTGCCGAACGTGCCGGGCGCCTGCAGCTCGAAGGCCGCAGGGTCGAAATAGCGCTCCGCTCCGCCAAGAATGATGTCGTCCGGGTCGACGCCTGCGCGCAGATTCGGCCGGTGCACCGACACGCGCGCGAGCGTGCGCGAGTAGTCGCCCTCGATCCCGACGGTGAAGGGGTTCCCGGACCTGACCGCAAGAATGCCGCTGACATGCCAGTTGCCGAGCAGCCGGCGCAACACCCCGGGGGTGTGCGTCAGGTCCGGCGTCGTCCAGATGAAATTTGCGGTGAGATTATGCCGGCGATCGAAGTCCGCCGCTCCGCGATCGGTCGCGGCACGATCGGGATCCATCCACTGCGTGACGCTGCCGTCCGATTCGGTTGGCACCGTACCCTGAGTGTCATCGATGGTTCGCCCGAGGGTGTAGTTCGCCTGGAACTGCAGCCGGTTGTCAAAGCGTCTTCCGAGCTTCACCTGAAGGGCGTCATACGACGAATGCCCGTCGGTCGATCGCAGCGATATGGCTCCGAACGCGGGATTCCGGCGCGGTCTTCCGGCAACGAACAGGCTCGTACCATCGGGCAGAACGTCGGGAATTGGCGCGTTGGTATCCCCCGACCGAACCAGATTGCTGCCGCGGGACCCCGCATATGCGACAGCCAGCGTCGTCTTCCACGGCAGCGCGCGTTCGACCGCCACGTTGTAGTGGACCAGGCGAGGCGTCTTCCAGTCGTACGCCGGCACACCGAGGCTCAGCTCCGTGGACGCCGGGATGTCTGGTTTCGGGAACTTGGGGTTTCGAACCGTCACCTGGTTGAAGTAGGGAGGATTGCCGCCGACGGTCTGCGCGACGAATGGCAGCGTATTGATGTCGTAAAAAATGCCGCTGCCTATTCTGATGATGAGCGGACCATCGGCGTCGGGCATCCACGTCAATCCCACGCGAGGCGCGAAATTCGCCTTTCGCGTGCTCAGGAGCGTGCCGACGAGCGGCACCGTGTCATGCAGCGGATCCTCGAGCGTGACCAGGCGTCCCTCGGCCTCAGTCGGCGCGGTGGCAAACTCCCAGCGCAGCCCGGCGTTCAGTGTCAGGCCCGGAGAAATCTTGACGTCGTCCTGAAAGTACAGGCCCAGCTGCGTAGTCGAGAGCTCGCGTAGAGACTCCGATCCGGGAAGTGCCAGGGACAGGACGGTCGGACGTGCCTGCAGGAACTGCGCGATGCCCGGAAAGCTGTAGCGTCCCGGCCAGAAGATCTGGAAATCGATCAGCGTCTCGAACTGCTCGGCAAGCGCCCCCATTTTCAGCAGGTGGGATCCCTTCGAAATCGCAACGTCGTCGGCAAAAGCAAACAGTCGCTGACGGGCGCGCGTGTGCGGCGATACCAGCGAGCCGAACGCCGGCATGCCGCCGACGCGCAGGTGCGGCATCCCGCGTCCCGGAACGATCGACAAGGCGCCGTCGAGGCCCTGGCCAGTGGTGTCGGTCTGCTCGAGATCCGTCAGGCTGTGCGAGAACCGTCCGGTATTGACGACCGAGTCCGACACGACGTGAAGGTCCTCGACGGTCAGAAAGCGGCCGATGGATTTCCAGTCCACGCCGGCACCGGGATAGTTGGCCGGCTCGGTCTTGCTCGCACTGTCGAGGGTCACCCTCGCGAACAACCGGTTGCCGCGGCCGAGATCGAAATCGATCCTGCCCTGGCCGAAGTTGTCGTCCATCGGGCGCACGGCCTCGAAGCGGTATTCCGCTAATCCGTCGCCGAAGTCCTGGCCGTTCGGGAGCGGAAAGACATCGAGAAAAGGGGTGACCGACGGATTCACGGCGATGGTCTGTCCGGGCGTCAGCGGATCCGGCAACTGGCCGTTGCGCGCCGCCAGTGATGGGACGGTCGTCACCTGCGTCAGGCCCCGGGACTCCCGAAGCCACTCGCCGGTTGCGAAGAACACACTTCGGTTGCGGACGACCGGTCCGCCCAGCGAGAAGCCGAACTGACGCCGCCAGAATTCCGGCTTTTCACTGTCGAAATAGCTTTTGGCGTCGAGCCGACCGTCCCTGAACGTCGCGAAGGCAGACCCGTGCAGGTCCGAGGAGCCCGACTTGGTGATGATGCTGACGACGCCGCCGCTGACTCCTCCATGTGAGGCGTCATAGGCATTGGTCAGTACCCTGAAACTCGCGAACCGCCTCCAAACCGAGAAACACGCCCGCGACGCTGCCCAGCCCGTTGTTATAGAGATCGGTGACGCTGGTCCCGTCGAGCAGAAACGCATTCGACCGGCTGCTCGCGCCGTTGATGTTGATCTTCAGGCCGTGCTGGTAGAGAACACTCGTCTCCCGACTGGTGGTTGCCACGACGCCGGGCTCGAGCAGCGCCAACTGCTCGTAGCTGCGACCATTTACCGGAAGGCCCAATACCAGATCGCGATCGACGAGCCCGCCGAGCTCAGCGGAATCTCGCTGCAGAGTTGAAGCCTGCACGTCGATGCGTTCCTGCAGCGCCGAGACCTGCACCTGGATGTCGAGCGAAACTGTTTGACCCGCGGCCACGTGACGATGCTGGGTGCTGGCTGCGAAGCCTGCGACCTCGACCTGAATCTGGTAATCGCCTGGTGAGAGGGACGCGATCCGGAACCTGCCGGAGCCATCGCTTGTCGCCCGCCTCGAGGCATGCGTCTCGGTATGGACCACGGTGATTACGGCGCCGGCAACCGGGGCACCGGTGGCATCGGTGACCCATCCGGAGGCCGCGCCGGCGACGTTCTGCGCGTGCGCACGAGCTACTCCGGCACACGTGAAAATCACCAACAGCACCGCGGCGAAAAACGCCCGAGTCATTGTCATCTGCGTACGGCAATTTACCACGATGGTCCTACCATCAACGTTACTTGACACCGCCCGACGTCGGTCGCGTACTATGAGTCGCGTCGGTCACCCGTCACCACGTCGTTCGCTGTGCGCGGTTCGCTGTGCGCGGGGCGCTTTGAGTCACAAACGGAGGTCAGGGAGTGCTGTCTACATTCGCATGGGCGGCGCCACGCACGCCTGGTTCGCCGACGGCGTCGCGATTTTCCACGGGAACTCGCGCTGCTGTTGCGGTCGCGCTCCTCAGCGCAGGTGCCTGGCTGGCCGCGCACGAGGGGCACAACGCGCCGCAGCGTCCCATCTACCGTCAGACGCAGGCGGGCAACGCAACCTATCGGATCGGGTTCGCGATGCTGCCGCCGGACGCGCTGGTCGGCGAGGACGTCAGATTCGAGTTTCAGTTCCTGGAGATGCAAGGCGGGCCGGATCCGGCGGCAGGGCCGCAACCCGGACGCCCGGTCGCGTCGAACGACATCCAGGCGCGCATCATCTCGACAGCCACTGATCCGTACACGCTGCCGCACATCGGTCCGGGGGAGAAACCCGGCACCTTCACGGGGCGGTATCGTTTCAGGGACAGCGGACAGTACGCGGTCGCCGCCAGCGCGAAGGTCGGGTCCGAGACGATCACGGCCGAATTCCCTGTCAGCGTCTCGGCCGGTCCGGTCTTCAGGACGACGATCCTGCTGGATGCCATCGTGCTCCTCATTTTCGGCGCCCTGATCTTTTCCGCGTGGCGCGCCCGCGGCGCCGCGGCGGGATCCAGCGGGTCGGCGCTCCCACGCGAAGCGGCATTGGTGGGCGCGGCAGTGGCGGTCCTCGTTGGCGCTCACCTCTGGCTCGGGCCTCGAGTGGGCAGGATGTTTCTTCCCGAGCGGCACCTCAGCGGGGTTGCATGGGATCTCGGCGCTCCGACGTCCGAGGTGCCGGTGGCTGCGCCGGGCGTCGCTGCGCCGGGCGGCGCTCAGCCGGCAGCGCCCGATCACACGCATCCTCCAGGGACGCCGCCCCATACCCATCCGCCGAAGCCCAAACCGCCGGGCGGCGACCTGCCGCAGGGTGATCCGGACGCTCCTCACGAGATCGCCAGCACCGTCGTTCCCGTTCCGGGGCAGCTGGTCGACATCGTGGTACCGGCGAGCGCCAAAGTGCTTTTCGGCAGCATCACTCCGCACGTTGGACGAACCGTTCGTCGCGGCCAGACCCTCGCCACACTCGAATACAACTACGTCCTTCACGACGCCGTCCACATGGTCAACCAACGGTGGCTGTACCTCGTGCCGATGCTCGCGGCGAAACGGGCGAGTCTGCAGGCTGACCTGACCGCCGCCCGGACGCGCTATCTGGCGAAAAACGCGGAGCCCTCGGTCAAGCAGGCGATGCAGGTGATGCAGGCGGTGGAGACGGCCGACCTCGGCGCAGCGACGGGCCGGCTCGAGTCGCAGCGCGCCCAGAAACTTCTCGCCATGCATACCGCGGAAATCGCCGAAAGCGATCTGGTGCGACGCCCGATCGTCTCACCAATCGACGGTGCGATCGAAGACGTGACCTTCACCCACGGGCAACTCAAGTACGAGAACGACAAGCTCTTCACGATCCTCGATCTCTCGCGCGTCTGGGTAGAGGCGCGGTTCCCTGAAGAAATGGTATCGCGCCGCCCACCCGCGCGGATGCGCTTCGCGTCACCGGCGTTCCCGGAGGTGCCGTTCGAGGGTCGGCTCGTACGCGTCGCCAATTCGCTCGATCCGCAAACGGGAACGCTGGCCGCGTTTTTCGAAGTGCCGAATCCCGACCGGCTTCTCCGTGTCGGCATGCGGTTGTCCGCGCAGCGACCGGTCCCGGACGCTGCCGCCAGCACCGGCACGCAGGGTCGGGTCAATAACGCGGCCGGAACTGCCGGCGCCGCGCCCAAGCTGGGGCCGGTCTCACTCGCGGCGGTAGTGAAGGCAAAGCCCGAGCTGCGCGCCGAGGTGGTGGCGCCGCTCTGGGGCCGCATCGACTTCGCAGGGCGGCGACTGAGTGTCGGCGATCACGTTACCAAGGACGAGGACCTGGCTCACGTCGTCCTGGAGCTCGCTGCCGACGAGCGTTATCAGATGAATTCGCGCGCCGTCGATATCGCAGCAGAGCGCGAGCTCTCGCGGACGCGCCGGGAGCAGGCGGAAAAACGGTGGCAGGAGTCCGCCGCGCAGCTGAAGGCGAACCCGGCCGACCCGTTCCGCAAAGAAGAGGCGGATCTCCTCAACCGGGTCTATGAGGGGGCCAAAGAGGAAGAATCGCTGCTCGTTCGCCAGGTCGAGGTCTACAAGGACGTCATCAAGCGGCGCGACCCCAAGACCACGATCGTCAAAGCGCCAATCTCCGGTGTGATCACCGAGATCGGGTTTCGTCCCGGGGAGCTCAATGGCACCGACGAATTCCGGCGCCTCTTCACGATCGTGAACACATCAAGCGTGTGGCTGGAGGCCCAGGTCTACGATCATCAGCGGGCGGCGCTGCTCAAGGGATTTACGCGCGCCTCGTTTACTTCCCCTGCGATCGGGTCGGAACGGCCTCTGTCGCGCCCCGTCGCCATCTCCGGGATGATCAATCCGGAGACCGGTGCCCTCAACGTCATCTTCGATGTCCCAAATCCCGGCGGCGCCCTCAAGATCGGCGGATCGGCTCGGATTGTCGTCGTCCGAGACTAGCTGAATGCTGAATCGGATCATCCGGTTCTCCCTCGCCAATCGGCTTCTCATCGTCGCGCTCTCCGCCATGATTCTGGTGTACGGAGTCCTGGTCGTACCGCGCCTGGACGTCGACATCTTTCCGGATTTGAACCGCCCGGTCGTCACGATCTTCGCCGAGGCGCCCGGTCTGGCGCCGGAAGAAGTCGAGACCCTGGTCACACTGCCACTCGAGACGCTGGTGAACGGCGCCACCAACGTGCAGCGGGTCCGTTCCGCGTCGACTGCCGGTCTCGCCCTCCTGTTCGTGGAATTCGACTGGGACACCGACGTCTACGTCGATCGCCAGATCGTCGCCGAACGGCTGCAGCTCGGCGCGGGACACCTGCCCGAGGGAGTGGCGCCCACCATCGGACCGATCGCCTCGTTGATGGGCGAAATCATGTTGGTCGGGATCGTCAGCAGCAGCGGACGCTCGCCGCTCGAGGTCCGCACGCTGGCAGACTGGACGTTGCGCCCACGTCTGTTGTCGGTCCCGGGAGTCGCGCAGGTGACCGCCATCGGCGGTGGCGTCGCCCAGTATCAGGTGCTGGTCAAGGGGGACCGCCTGCAGCAGTACGGCCTGTCCCTGAACGATGTCCAAGCCGCCGTCGGTGCCGCAAACCTGAATACCACCGGGGGCTACCTCATTGCCGGGCAGCGCGAGTTTCTGGTCCGCAACCTTGGCAATGTGTCGACCATCGCGGATCTCGAACAGGCGGTGATCACGACACGCCACGGGGTCCCGGTCACGCTGAAAGACGTCGCCCGCGTCACGATGGGAGCGCAGGTCAAGCGCGGCGATGCCGGCGTCAACGGCAAGCCGGGCGTCATCCTCAGTATTCAGAAACAGCCCGGCGCGTCGACCACAGTCCTGACCGCCGAGTTGGACCGCGCCTTCGACGATCTGGCGGCGTCACTCCCGCCGGACATCCAGATCGACCGCACGCTCTTTCGTCAGGCGAATTTCATCGAGTCGGCGATCGACAACGTGCAGACGGCCCTCCGCGACTCGACGGTCATCGTCGCCCTCGTGCTGTTCCTGTTCCTGCTGAACCTCCGCACGACCGCGATCACGCTGACCGCCATCCCGCTGTCGTTTTTCACCAGCGCGATCGTCATGTACTGGTTCGGCCTGTCGGTGAACACGATGACGCTCGGCGGCCTCGCGATCGCCGTCGGCGAAGTCGTCGATGACGCCATCGTGGACGTTGAAAACGTCTTCAGGCGGTTGCGCGAGAACAGGCTCAGCCCCACGCCTCGGCCGATCCTGCAGGTCGTATTCGAGGCGTCCAGCGAGGTGCGAAACTCGATCGTCTTCGCGACGATCGTCGTCGGTCTTGCCTTTCTGCCGCTGTTTTTCCTGAGCGGCATCGAAGGGCGGATGTTCTCGTCGCTTGGCGTCGCCTACATCGTCTCGATCCTGGCGTCGCTGGTGGTGTCACTGACACTGACGCCGGTGTTGTGCTCGTATCTCTTCGCCAGCGTCAAGGCGATCCGCTCTGAGACCGACAGTGCGCTGGTGCGTTTTCTGAAGCGGCTCGATCTGCCGGTCATTCGATTCGGCCTGCGACACGCCGGCGCAGTGGTCGTCGGAGCGCTGGTGTGCTTTCTGATCGCGGGCTCACTGTTCTTCGCCATGGGGCGCGAGTTCCTGCCGCCCTTTACCGAAGGCACGCTGACGGTGAACGTCAGCGCACCTCCGGGGATCTCGCTCGACGCTTCGAATGCGATCGGCCAGGCGGCAGAGCAATCACTGCTCGCGCTCCCGGATGTGGCATCTACCGGCCGGCGTACGGGACGCGCGGAGCTCGACGATCACGCCGAGGGAGTGCACAACACCGAGATCGACGTCGTGCTCGGGCCGTCGCAGCGCAGCCGCGAAGAGGTGCTGGAGGCCGTGCGATCGAGCCTCGCGTCGCTTCAGGGCGTGACCCTCAACGTCGGTCAACCGATTTCCCACCGCCTCGACCACATCCTTTCGGGCATCCAGGCGCAGGTTGCGATCAAGGTCTTCGGCCCTGACCTCGAGCGGCTGCGCGCGACTGCAAAAGTAGTCGAAGAGGCGATCCGGCAGGTCCCCGGGGTCGTCGACGTCGCGATCGAGCAGCAGACGCTCATCCCGCAAATCCAGGTCCGTATCGATCGTGCGGCGGCCGCCCGCTATGGGGTGCAGGTCGCGCCGACCAACGAGCTGCTGGAAACCGCGCTGAACGGTCGCGTCGTCTCGCAGGCGATCGACGAATCGAAGCGAATCGACCTGGTGGTGCGGCTCGACGAACCGTTCCGAGGGGATATCGCAGCGCTACAAGGCCTGCTGGTCGACGCGCCCGAGGGGGGCAAAGTGCCGCTCTCGAGCGTGGCCCACGTGTCGAGCGGCTCGGGTCCGAATCAGATCCTCCGCGAGAACGCGCTTCGCCGCATCGTCATCCAGTGCAACACCGCGGGGCGTGACCTCGGGAGCGTGGTCACGGATATCCAGCGAGTCGTCGGCGAATCGGTCACGCTGGAGCCGGGCTACTTCATCGAATATGGCGGCCAGTTCGAAAGCCAGCAGCAGGCGACGCGGCTGATCGGCCTGCTGTCATTGATTTCGATCGTACTGATGTTCGGTACGCTCTATGGCCACTTCCAGTCGACCCGGCTGGCGCTGCAGGTCATGGCCAGCATTCCGCTGGCGATCGTCGGCGGCGTGATCGCGATCTTCATGTCCGGCGGGACGCTTTCAGTCGCGTCGCTGGTCGGCTTTATCACGCTGGCGGGCATCAGCGCGCGCAACAGCATCATGATGCTGTCGCATTACCTCCATCTGATGCGATACGAAGGGGAGACGTTCAGCGAGCAGATGATCGTGCGCGGCTCGCTCGAGCGATTGGTGCCGGTTCTCATGACCGGGCTGACGACCGGACTGGCGCTGATCCCGCTGGCATTCTCCGGTGGCGTGGCCGGAAGCGAGATCCTGCAGCCGGTCGCCATCGTGATTCTCGGTGGACTCGTCACAGTCACACTGCTCGATCAGATTTTCACCCCGGCGCTGTTCTACTCGTTCGGGTGTCCGCCGGTACTCCGTGCCGAACCGTCGGCGGAAGCGGCCGACGGGCTCGGGACCTGATCGGCCGGCGCGCGCCGGCTACTACGGCGTCTTGTGAGAATGTCCGGCGGGATCCGGCCGGGCCCTGACCTGGCGCAGCGCCGCCATATGCGTTGCCTTGCGGTCCTCCTGGCCCGTCCGCGAGTAGATGTCGATCAGGATCTGCAGTGCGGCGACCTCGATCGGATTCTGGTAACGCGCGGGATCCAGCTCGATCTCGTGCGAATGCCGGATGTCGGCGCTGCGGATGATCGGCAGCGCACGCTCGATGTACTCCGCCGCTGGTTCGTAGCGCTCCTGCTCCATGGCGATGAGACCCAGGTTGTACAGCGCCCGCCCCGCGCCAATTCGATCGCGCGTGGTCTCCAGCACAGCGAGCGCCTGCTCGAAGGCAACGCGCGAGGCCTCGAGATCGTCCTGCTGCTGAAGTGCGGCGCCGAGGTTGAGCAGGCTGTTCCCCTCCCATAACTTCACGCCAGCCTTCTGACTGACGGCCACCGACTGCCGCGAGTACTCGACCGACCGCTGGAAATTCTTCAGGTGCAGGTGCACCGACGCCAGATTGTAGAGAGTCAGCGCGCGCGCCTTGTCATCCAGCGTGCTCGCAATCTCGGCGGCCCGTTCCGATTGGGCGAGAGCCTCCTGGCCGTGACCGAGCTCCAGACGACCGTAGGCCAGATTCACGCGGGTAATGGCCTGCAGCCACTTGTCGCCGAGGGTTTGTGCCTCGGTCAGCGCGGCAGTCAGCGGTTTCAACGCCTCGCGGTACCGGCGGTCGTTGAGCAACTGAGTGCCTTCGAGGCGCTGTTTCCGCGCCTCGAAGCGCCTCGCGTATGTGCGGTCGCCGGTAGCGCGGCCGAAAACAGAACCCAGACGAAGACCGAGTGTCAGCGCCTCGCGGTCGTACTCCACTCGACGCTGCTCGGGTCGCTGACGGTCGGAGTGGACCGAGGCATCGACCTGCGCGACCAGACGATCGAGGATCTCGCGGGTGGCGGTGGTTTCCGCAGCTACCACCCGGGCCGCCGCGGCGTTGTCGAGCGTTTTCAGGCGTGTCAACAGCGCGGCATTGTCGGCCTGCATCGACAGCAGGAGCAAGGCAGTGAAGGGTGCCACGATATTCATGAACAAGACTCCGGAAGACCGGCAGGATTCAGTCCCTTACGATATCAGACCGGCTTGACTCAACCGCGCACCGCATAGGACGCTGTCTCTCGCGACAATGAACAACCGACACGCCCGCGTCCTCGCCACGCTTCTGCCGCTGTGCCTGTTGTCCGTCAGTTTTCTCGCCGGTTGCCGCGAGTACAAGCCCGTCCTTCAGGATCTGACCGGCGTTGACGGGCTCAAGGCGCAGTTCAACAAGGACAGTGGCAAGCCGCGCGTCGTCTTACTGCTGTCGCCGACGTGACCCGCCTGCGTCAACGGCGCCCGGTGGGTGCAGGAGGAGTTGGTCAAGACGCACAAGGACTCGAATCTTCGAATCTACGCCGTCTGGTTCAGCATGTATCCCGGGGATGCCCCGGAGCGGTGGCCGTCGACCGCCTTGCCAGACCGCCGGGTCCGGCACTACTGGGATGAAGAACGAGAAGTCGGCGAATGGTATGCGTCCAGAATGGACGGCATGCGGGACAAGCTTGTCCCCCATTCGAAGGGCGTCGAGCCGCCGATTCTCTGGGATGCCTACCTGGTCTACGGACCTGAAGCCCGCTGGGAGGACGCGCCGACAGGGCTGCGTCGCTGGGGGCGGACGGTCCTTCATACCAAGGAAGAGTTGCTCCAGGCGCTAGAGGAATTCAAATAGCGCTAGATGCCGATGAGCGGCCAGTAGAGCGGCACCAGCAGCATCAGAATCAGCCATTCCACGATCGTCAGCGCCGCGCCGACTTTGAACAGATCGCGAGCGGTGAAGTAGCCGTACGAGTAGCCCACCACGAGCACCGCCGACTGGTAGAGAAAGATCTTGCCGCCGGCCGAGAACGTCCACACCATGCCGATCGCCAGCGGGTCGAGTCCGGCGCTCTTGGCGTAATTCATCAGCATCGGCAGCGACGTTGCCAGCATCGAAATCTCGTCGCCAATGACGATGTGATAGACGAACGCGGTCCAGTAGAGGACCCCGGTTGACGTCCAGACGTTCCCCATGAACGGCTGCGTCCACGCGAAGAGGACATCGGTGAGAATCTCGAGCGCCTTCGTAGTTTCCAGAACGTGCGCCATGCTGATGGCGGACGCGACGAAAAAGACCGGCAGCAGATTGACCTTCTTCACGTCCTCGACGGTGAGCACGCCGATGCGCGGGAGAAGGGTCGCCAGCCCGACGCCGAGTCCGATCATGGGCGAGGGGATGTGGTGGATGAAGTCGGTCATCCAGAGGCCCAGTCCGAGGGCGAACAGGGCGATCGATCTCCACTCGATCGCCGTCATCCTGCCCATCTTCTGCACTTCCTCGTGCAGGAAGGCCGCGCCGCCGGGGAGCGATTCGCGCTCGGGCGGATACATCCACAGCACCAGCCGCCAGGCGATGAAGATCGTCAGGATGTCGCAGGGCAGGTAGGCCAGGAACCACTGGCTCCACAGCACGTGGACTCCGCCAACGCGTTCGATCAGGCCTCGGGCAGTTATCGACGCCGCGCCGGCGATGATCATCTTGTCGAAGATGGTCGCCGTGTACACGAGGAGGATGAACATGCCCTTCCCGATCTGGCTGCCACGGCCATAGCCGAAGGACTCGACGAGGCCCATGGCAACGGCGGACATGATGACGACGCGGGCGATGCCGGACGGGACGATGAACGTCAGCAGGAAGTCGGCGACCACGATCCCGAGCAGCAGTCGCGCGTAAGTGTGGCCGATGCCGCGCATGATGATGAACGCGAGCCGGCGCGCCAGCCCCGATTTCGTCGCCATCAGGCCGAACAGGATGGCGCCGAACAGAAACCAGGGCGTGGTCGTGGCAAACCCGTGGAACGCCTCGCCGAAACCCACGACGCCGGTCGCCCAGAACAGATACAGGCCCATCAGGCCGCTGAAGGCGACGTCCTGCCAGTGCGTGATCCACGAGCCGATCATGAACGAGGTAATCGCGAGCGCCTTCTGCATCTTGGGATCGATGCCAAGGGGAGCGAACCAGAGCGTCAGGGGAACAACGACCACGAGCGTCCACAAGACAAGCAGGGCGATCGGGCCGCGTTTTCCCTCGTCAGGTCCGTGCCCCATGGTCGATTCGGGAGGGCCGGGTGCCACGTCGGAAGCCTTCGTCGCTGGAATCACGCCCCGGATTCTAAGTGATGATCGAGGTCAAATGGTAGGACCAGAAGCGGGGCCTTGACTCCACGCCCGTACCGCGAGAGGCTCGTGGGCGCGATGACCGCGATTCCACGCCTCAATACCGTCATTCGGGCCCTCGAACAGGGGGAGGTCGCGATTACGACATTCGTGTCTCCTCCGACCGTCGACAACGCCATCGCCGTGTCGACCGCGTCCTATGACGGCGTGATCTTCGAATCCGAACACAATCCGTACGAGATCAGCGAACTGCGGGACGGGATGCAATACCTGCTGAGCCGCCGGCAGATCCTCGAGCGCGGGACCCTCGCGCCCGCGGTAGCGCCGCTGATCCGGGTGCCGGTCAACGGCAGCGAGATGAATGAGTGGATGGCGAAGCAGGTGCTGGACATCGGCGCTTACGGCGTCGTGTGGCCTCGCATCAGCACTGTGGAGGAGGCGTACAACGCGGTCGCAGCCTGCCGGTATCCGCGGCCCCGCTCTGCTCCCAACTACGAGCCGGCGGGGTTGCGGGGCGATTACCCGGCGAACGCGGCACGTTACTGGGGGCTCACCCAGCAGGAATACTACGCCCGCGCCGACGTATGGCCGCTGGCGCCACAGGGAGAGATTCTCGTCGTGATCATGTGTGAAGACGTGGCCGGGATCGACAATCTCCCTCGGATCCTGACCGAGGTCCCGGGCATCGGCGTCGTGCTGAGCGGCGAAGGGGACCTGTCGCAGAATCTGGGCTACCCGCGGCAATCCGATCACCCGGCAGTGCTCGAGGCGATGCAGGCGATCCTGCGCATCTGCAACGAGCACCACGTCGTCTGCGGACGGCCGCGTGTCGACGCGCAGAATGCGCAGAAGGCGATCGACGACGGCTATCGTTTTCTGATGGCGCCGCCCACGCGCTCGTTCGCGGCGCTCGAGGCGTGCCGCAGGATCGCGGGCAAGGTCTGACACCGCCATGTACGCGATCCTGGGAATCATCAAGGTCAAGGCCGCGCACCTGTCGGAATTCGTCGACCACGTGCGCCGGCATGCCGAGCACAGCGTGCAAGGAACCTGGATGCTTGCGGTTCGACGTGCTGCAGGACGCAGACGATCCGCAGACGATCTGTCTCTATGAAGTGTTCAGGAGCGAAGCCGACCTTCATGCACATCGGGAGCAGGACTATTACCAACGCTGGATGCAGCTCTCCCGCGACTGGCGGGACGCCTCCGCCTACAGCCGCCGCGTGCTGCATCACATCTACCCCGCGGACGCGGAGTGGAGGTAACGCGTGAAGACTGAGAGTATCTGTGGTCGTGCCGCTTGGATGGGCTCTGGGGCTATTCGGTGCGCCGTTAGATGAACAAGAGACCAGGAGACCAGGAGGATGTCCGCGTCAGGACCGGGCCCGCGTTCGCCGAAATCACGTCACGCGGGTCCGGCCCTGACACGGACTGTCTCATGATCTCTTGGTCTCCTGTTATTTATCAGCGCATCGAACAATCCCATAGTCAGTCTAAGCGGCACCATCCCCGCGAAACAGCTACGACTCAGATCCGGAACGTCTCGAGTGTCTCGGGGGCGAAGAGCTCGTGCGGTTGCAGCAGCCGGCTGGAGAGGCCCTGCTCGTGGGAGTAACGAAGAAACGTCGACAGCGTTTCGCGGTTCGGCTGGAATCCGTACGGCCAGAAGTCCTCACCCATCTCGCGTCGGACGTCTTCGACATGCGACATCAGCCACGGCAGCATCGCCTTGAGCGCCGCGGTCTCGCTCAGGTCACGGTAGGTCTCCTGCTGCGCGGCGCAGAAGGCCTTCTGCAGCGACTGGGCCAGCCACGGCGACCGCTCGTATATCTCGCGGCGGATGACCACCGTGTGCATGATCGGAAAGATACGTGTTCGCCGGAAGTACTCGCGTTCAACCGACATGAAGTCCGGGAACAGCCGCCGCACCCTGCCGCTGCCGTCCCGGAAGCTGGACGGCGCGCGCGGCGAGTAGAGCGCGTCGATCTCCCCCGCGGCGAGCATCGAAGACAGCGTCTGATCCGGCCCGATCCGCTCGATGCGGATGCGCGGCGGGAGGTCGAGAGCCAGCTTCTCGGCGCGCCCCGGTTCCTCCTCGACCGCCGGTGTAGTAGGTCGCGCTGTCGGTCGGGACGCCGTACTCGTCGGCCAGGATCCCGCGGATCCAGACCACCGCCGTCAACTGGTATTCGGGATTGCCGACTCTCCGCCCGGCGAGCTGTTGCGGTTCGGTGATGCCGCTGCCGGCGTGCACATAGATCGAGGAATGCCGGAACACCCGCGACGGAAACACCGGGATCGCGATAAACGGACGGTCCGGATGGAAGAGCGACAGCACATACGACGACAACGACATCTCCGCGATGTCGAACTCACGGTGGCGCAGCATCCGGAAGAATGTCTCCTCGACCGGAAGCGTCAGGCAATTGAGGTCCACGCCTTCGGGCGTCACGCGGCCTTCGAGCAGCGCACGCGTACGGTCGTAGTTCCAGCAGGCCAGTGTCAGCGCGAGTTTCGGCACGTGGATCCTTGTTGTCATGTCGGTTGCGTCGCAGTTGCGCCGGCTGATTAAATCATCACTCGAGGAGATGCGGCTCACATGATCATCGACGCCCACGGGCACTACACGACCGTCCCTCCCGGGATGCGGATCTTCCGCGCGCTGCAGATTTCCAACATGGGCCGGCCGTCGAAAGGCGCCGTGAACATCAGCGACGACGAAATCCGCTCGTCGCTGGAAAAGGGGCAGATCCGGCTCCTCGACGAACGAGGGGTGGACGTGATGCTCTTCTCCCCGATGGCGTCGGCGATGGGACATCATTTCGGAAACGCACGCGTCAGCCGGTACTGGACCGAAGCGAACAACGAACTGATCCATCGCGTCTGCACCCTGTATCCGGATCGATTCGTCGGCGTGTGTGCCCTCCCCCAATCACCGGGGGTCAGCCCGAAGGAGTGCGTCGAGGAGCTCGAACGGTGCGTGCGCGAGTTCGGGTTCGTCGGGTGCAACCTGAACCCGGACCCTTCGGGCGGCTACTGGACCGATCCGCCGCTCGGCGACGAATGGTGGTATCCGCTCTACGCCAGGCTCGAAGAGCTCGACGCGCCGGCGATGATTCATGCCTCTGCGACGTGCAATCCGGCATTCCACACCACGGGCTCGCACTACCTGAACGTGGACAGCACGGCATTCCTGCAGCTGCAGGAATCGCGCGTCTTCAAGGATTTTCCGCGACTGAAGCTCGTCATTTCCCACGGCGGCGGCAACGTGCCGTACCAGGCCGCCCGCTACCGCGCGATCAGCATCATGAACAAATGGGAGCCGTTCGAAGAGTTCGTCAAGCGGCTGTACTTCGATACCACCGTCTACAGTCAGGACGCCATGGAGATGCTCATCAAGGTTGTCGGCATCGACAACGTCCTGTTCGCGTCGGAAATGCTCGGCGGGGTCACGACCATCGATCCGACCACCGGCCGCTTCTTCGACGACAACAAGCCATGCCTCGACGGGATCGCGTGGCTGACCGCCGAGGACAAACGAAAGATCTGCGACGAGAACGTCAGGAAGGCATATCCCCGTCTGCAGCCGATCCTCGAACGCCGGGGCGCGCAGACCGGCCGCGTTGCGGCCGGGACTCATCTCACTGACCGGGGCTCCGCCCGGACCGTCGGTCGCTTGCGGACCCATGCCCCGCGCCGCTCCGCAGCGCGCCGTGCGCGCCTTACAGGAGTTGCACAAGGTGTCGGACACTACGCTCGCGGCAGTGAAGACAGGACCCTCGACCACGGAGCTCCGTGAACTGAAGCTGCCGGACATCCCGCCCGATGCGGCGCTGCTGAAGATGGAAGTCGCTGGCGTCTGCGGCACCGACGTCAGCCAGTACAAGCTGCCGCTGCGCGGCGCGCCGCTCATCATGGGGCACGAGAACGTCGGATACCTGACGCAGGTGGGGAGCGAGTTCGCGAAGCGCAAGGGCATGAAGGAAGGGGATCTCGTCTTCCTCGAGCACTATCTCCCCTGCGGCAACTGCGAATGGGACCACATGGGGGAGTACCGGCACTGCGAGGCCACGGAGTGGTTCTACGATCCCAAGGCCATCCGCTACGGTTACACCTCGATGGAGAACCCGCCCGGCCTCTGGGGCGGCTTCAGTCATTACCTCTATCTTCCGATCAATGCGGTCTTGCACCGCGTGCCGCCGGGCCTGACGCCGGAGCTCGCCGGCATCGCGACGCCGATGTCGAACGGTATTCAATGGACCCTCATGGACGGCGGTGTAGGATACGCATCGACCGTGCTCATTCAGGGCCCGGGACAGCAGGGGCTCTGCTGCGCCATGGCTGCCCGGCAGGCAGGAGCCGCGCTGATCATCGTGACCGGCACCGGGAAGGATGGCAGGCGGCTCGAGGTGGCGAAGGCGCTCGGCGCCGATCACGTCATCGACATCGACAAGGAAGATCCGCTCGAGCGGGTGATGCAGCTCACCGCCGGGCGGGGGGTTGACGTTGTCGTCGACTGCACCGTAGGCGCCGGCGCCAAGGCTGTGCTGCTCGGCATTGAAGCGACAAAGCGGCGTGGCGGCACCATGGTGGTGCAGGGAGAGGGCAATCAAGTGTTTCCCGACTTCCCGATCGGCCGCCTGACTCGCAAGGGAATGACGTTGAAAAGCGCGCGCGGGCATTCGTACCGCGCGGTGGAGCTCGCCCTCTACCACCTCGGTGCGAAACGTTTCCCGCTCGAGCTGATGACCACGCATCGGTTCGGTCTGAAGGACGTCGACTACGCGATCAAGTCGGTCGGCGGCCAGGGGGCGGAGGGGGCGATCCACGTATCCGTCATGCCCTGGCAGTGACCGAGCGTTGAGCGTATCCTCGACAGGCCAATCCGCCGGACCCGCCGGGCCCGGAGTGAAGCAGCAGCTCGTGGATGCCGTGCGCATGCTGGCGCACGCGGAGATCATCGACCATGGCGGCCACTGCAGCGCGCGCCGGGATGCGGATTCGTTCTACGTCAATTCGGGGGCGTCCGTCCGCCGGTCACTCACCGTGGAGGACATCGTGACGGTTGGTCTCGATGGCGCACTGCTCGAAGGCACGGCGAAGCCGCCGCTCGAGTTCCACATTCACGCGGAGGTCTACCGCGCAAGGCCCGACGTCAATGCGGTAATGCACACGCATCCGCGCTGGTCGACGTTTCTGACGATGACCGGCATCGAGTTCAAACCGGTCATGCCGCAAGGCGCGCTGCTGGGCGAGGTGCCGGTGGTCGATTCGCCGTTGTCGGTAAATACGAAGGAGGCGGGACGCCAGCTGGCCGAGACCCTCGGGAACGCGCGCGCGGTCTTCCTCAAATCACACGGCGCCGTGGTCGTTGGCGCCGATATCACGGAGTGCTTCGCGTTAGCGGCGTATACGGAAGAGAACGCCTGCCGCCAGTACATGGCGTCGCAAATCGGCGAGCCGTACGTGCTGAACGAGGTCGAACAGCGCGCGTGCAGGCAGAATCTGTGGTCCCCGACCTTGTTCCGAAAGGTGTGGGACCACTATCGATCGCGGTTCGAATGAGGAGGCGGCGGCAGCTCGATGTACAGAATGCCGTCCTCGACGACGGAGGTGTAAGTTCTGATCGGGACGACGCACGGGAGGGCTGACGACCGCCCCGGTCCGCACGTTGAAGCAACCCTGGTGGAAGTTGCACTCGATGACTTCCCCGTCGAGGTAGCCTTCCGACAGCGACCCCGGCCCGTGCGTGCAGGCGTCGTCGGTCACATGAAAGCTGCCGTCGACGTTGAAGACGGCAAGGGCAAGATCGTGGGTTTCCACTTTGCGCGCCTCGCCGGGAGGCACCTCCCCGGTGACGCAGAGTTTTATCCGTGCCGACGACATGCTGAGGGGCTCCTGGCATGGAACGAGCCGTTCGAGCCGATATCAATCCAGTATACCAGTGGTATACAATGGTCTGACCATTGGTTGGTGGTAGAGGCCGGCTTCAGCCGGCCTGGGAGCGGGGCGACATGCTGAGGAAGGAACAGAACGAGCTGCTCACACAGACCGGTCCGGGGACGCCCATGGGCCGGATGTTCCGCTGCTATTGGATCCCGGCGCTGCTGGCGGAGCAACTGCCGGAAAACGAGTGCCCGCCGGTTCGTGTGAAGCTGCTGTCTGAACGTCTGATCGCCTTCCGGGACACCACCGGACGTTACGGCCTCATCGACGAGTTCTGCGCTCATCGCGGGGTGTCGCTCTGGTTCGGCCGCAACGAGGAATGCGGGCTGCGCTGCCCCTACCACGGCTGGAAGTACGACGTGACCGGGCAGTGCGTGGACGTACCGTCGGAACCGGAGGCATCCGGCTTCGCCAACAAGATCAAGCTCAAGTCCTATCCACTGGTCGAGCGCGGCGGCGTGCTCTGGACCTACATGGGCCCCCCCGAGCAGCAGCCTCCCCTGCCGGAATGGGAATTCGCGACCGTGCCTGCGCCACAGACGTTCACCAGCAAACGACTGCAGGAGTCGAACTGGCTCCAGGCGATGGAAGGGGGGATCGACTCGAGTCACGTTTCCTTCCTGCACCGGGGAGATCTCAATTCGGATCCGTTGTTCAAGGGTGCGAGGGGCAACCAGTACAACCTCAGCGACTCCCGACCGGTGTTCGAGGTCGTCGAGAGCCCCGGGGGCCTCTACATCGGCGCCCGGCGCAACGCCGAGGATGGCAAATACTACTGGCGCATCACGCAGTGGGTCATGCCGTCGTTCACGATGATCGCTCCCCGCGGGAACCATTCGGTGCACGGCCACTTCTGGATCCCGATCGACGACGAGAACTGCTGGGCGTGGAGTTACGACTACCACCCGATCCGCGAGTTGACCCGCGATGAACTGGGCATGATGAGGGACGGCAAGGGCATCCACGTGAAGTACGTGCCCGGCACCTACCGGCCCGCAGCCAACAAGGACAACGACTACCTGATGGATCGCGCGGCGCAGAAGACCGGGCGGACCTTCAGCGGTATTGAGGGCATCGGCATGCAGGACGCCTCGCTGCAGGAGTCCATGGGCCCGATTGTCGACCGTACCAAGGAGAATCTGGTCTCGACCGACAACGGCATCATCATGGCGCGGCATCGACTTCTGCGCGCCGTGAAGGCCTTCGTCGATAAGGGTGTCGTCCCGCCTGGCGTCGATGCGGCGCACCAGCGAGTCCGGTCGGCCGCAATCATTCTGCCGCCCGACCAGCCGTTCAAGGACGGCGCGCGCGAGGCCCTCATCGCCCGGCCCGCGGTCGCGCCGGCATCGGTGTGATTGGAATCCCCCCATGCTGAGCGAATCTGCCCGCATGAGTTCGGCCGCGGAGGCACGCTTTCGCGTCCAAGCCGCGAACTCCAAGCCGCGCGCGATCCGAGTCATCGCCATGGATCCCCAAAGCGACGACGTCGTGAAGGGTCTCGCCGAACACGGATTTCACCAGGCGAGGTTTTTCAGTGCCTCGGCGGTGTCCGGCGCAGCATCCGGCGTCTCCCCCAGCGCCTGGCTGAAGGATCTGAGCGGCGGAGCCGCGGACCTGATCGACGAAGTCGACCGTGCGGACCTTGTCGTCATGGTGGCGTCACCGGGTGGGCACGCCGACCGGGCCGCACTGATCGGCGAGGCGTGCAGTCACCGGCGGGTGATGACGACCGCGCTGGTTGTCAGCGCCGCATCCGCGTCCGACGAAGACCTTGCGAAAACACTTTCGCAGCTCCGGCCGTGGTCGCTGATGGTTGTGATCGCCAATGCGGATGACTACGTCGAAGACATGTTGACGGCACTGCGGGCCTAGTCGTCGCGTGTCGGCTGCCCCCCGGAAGATCGTGGTCATTGGCGGCGGACCCGCCGGGACGTTCGCGGCCATCGCCGCCAGGCAGCAGAATCCGGACGCGGCGGTTACCCTCCTCACCGACGAACGCTGCGAACCGTACGAGAAGCCGCCGCTCTCGAAAGCGGTGCTGCTCGGTCAGGCACAGCCCGAGGACGCCCTCATCGCCGGCCCTGGTGGCCTGGCCGCACATC
This sequence comes from uncultured Acidobacteriota bacterium, assembly GCA_963810305.1. Taxonomy (GTDB): domain Bacteria; phylum Acidobacteriota; class Vicinamibacteria; order Vicinamibacterales; family 2-12-FULL-66-21; genus JACDCA01. The sequence continues at coordinate 37,731 of CAWEMY010000011.1, read as the reverse complement.
ACGTGCACGTCGAACCCGGCGCTGTCTGTGCCGCCATCGATCGTCCCGCCAAATCAGTCAGACTCCATGACGGCCGACAGCTTGCCTATGACGCGCTGGTGATCGCGACCGGCTCGGTGGTCCGTGAAATCCCCCAGCTCCCGCTCGGCACACCGCACGTCCACTATCTGCGCACCGAAGCTGACGCGCAGCAGCTCAAAGCAGCGCTCCGTCAATGCCAGCACCTGCTCGTAATCGGCGGTGGCTTGATCGGCCTCGAGGTCGCCGCGGTAGCAGCGGAGCTCGGCGTCAGGACCACGGTGGTCGAGATGGCGCCGCGCATCCTCGCCCGCGTATGCGACGAGGAGACAGCCGCGATAGTCCATGACGCTCACCGGCAGCATGGCGTCACGATACGCGTGGGTACTGCGCTCGTCTCATCGGTGTGCCGCGCCGATGCCGTCGAAGCAGTGACAACCGCTGGCGATGTCATCGTCGCGGACCTGGTCGTCGTCGGCACTGGCGTCGCGCCCAACGTCCGGGTGGCTGCTGCCGCAGGACTCGCGATCGACGACGGCATCGTTGTCGACGAATGCTGTCGAACGTCTGACCCGGCGATCTATGCGGCCGGGGACGTGGTACGGTTTCCCGGGCCGAGTGGGTCTGTGCGCCTGGAAAACTGGCGCCACGCGCAGGATCACGGGACGGTCGCCGGACGCAATGCCGCAGGCGTGAGCACGCCGTATGTCACCGTCCCGTCGTTCTGGTCCGAGCAGTACGACCTGTACATTCAAGGAGTGGGCTGGGAGTCGTCTCAGGCAGAACGCGTCCGGCGGCCCCTGACGGGAAGCAGCTGGCTGACCTTCGAGATCAGGAACGGCCGACTGGTCTACGCGACAGGCATCAACGCGCAACGCGATATTGCGGCGGCCCGACGCCTCATCGAACGGCAGGTGCCGGTCGATGCTGCCGCGCTCGCTGATCCTTCGCAGCCGCTCGCGGCTATGCTGAAACGGCACGCGCAATCGTAGAGAGAATGACCTCGCCGGCGTTTCCGGCGCCAGTCGCGAACGGAGCGGAGCGAGCAGCGAAGTGCGAGCGGAGTGGAGTGAGCTTAAGCGAGCCGCCGGAGGGGACCGCGGCGAAGCCGCGGCGGCGAGCGCCAGAAAGGAGACATCAGTGGAGGCCAAGGTGACCATCGCGGCGCTTCAGCAGATGAAGCGTGACGGACGAAAGATCGTCGGGGTGGTCGTCTATGACTACCAGATGGCACAGATCGTCGACCGCGCCGGGATGGACATCGTCTCGGTCGGCGATTCGGTCGGCATGAATCTCTGGGGGCTGGGCAGCGAGTTCGATGTGACCCTGGACCAGATGATTCTGACGTGCCAGGCCGTACGGAGAGGCGTGAAGCGAGCGCTCGTCAGCTGCGACTTTCCCTTCGGGCCGCTTCAGGAAAGCACGGACAGTGCGGTGCAGGCCGCGGTCCGCATCGTCAAGGAAGGGGGAGCCGACCTGGTCAAGCTGGACGGCGCGGCGGCATTCCCTGATGCGGTTCGCGCGATCACTCGCGCCGGCATCCCGGTATGGGGGCAGCTCGGCATCACTCCCCATACCGCGATGCAGTTTGGCGGAATGGCGAAGGCTGGACCGGAACTCGCGACCGAGATGAAGGATCAATTCGTCGAGGAGGCGAAGCTCCTCGAGCAGGCGGGGGCCGCGCTACTTGATTTCACCAACTCGGGGCCGGTCGCCGGCCCGGAGGTGACACGCTCGGTCCAGATCCCGGTGATCGGCGGGCTCGGAGGCGGGCCCTGGCTCGACGGCCGCGTGCGTGCGGCGTTTGCCGCGGTCGGGTATCTGGCGTCCGCTATCGACGACCACAAGACAGAGCGATACGCCAACGTCGCACAGACCGTACTCGACGCGATGAAGACGTTCGCGGACGATGTCCGCGCGGCGCGGCAAATCCGTGGCGCTGGCGTCCGCACCGTGACGACCTGAGGAGGACATTTGGCCACGGCGGTGATTGACGGCATCGCGACACGGTACGAGGTCACCGGCTCCGGCCCTGCCGTGTTGATGTTCTCACCCGGCGGATTCGATGCGACGCTGGAGAAGTGGTCCACGCAGAGCATCTACGCTCAGATCAAGCCGGTGGACCACCTTTCGAAGTCGTACACCTGCGTTACATTCGACCGGCGCGAGACCGGGGAATCCGGCGGACGGGTCGAACGTGTCACATGGAAGCACTATGTCGCGCAGGGTAAGGGACTGCTCGAGCATCTGAAGATCGACCGGGCCCACATCATGGGAGCCTGCATGGGGTGCTGCCCGGCGGTTGCGTTCGGTGTGGCTCACCCGGAAACTGCGCTGAGTCTGGTTCTCTACTGGCCGGTCGGCGGGGCGCGGTACAGGATCAACGGTCACCTGCGCTTTGCGCAGCATGTCGCGTACGTGCACCAGCACGGGCTCGATGCCGTCGTCGCCCTGGCGGCGGACGGCAAGAGTTTCGGTCAGGATCCCCGCGGTGGTCCGTGGGTCTCGGTTCTGCGGCGAGATCCGGCGTTTGCAGCGGCGTACGTGAAGCAGGATGTGGAGCGCTACAAGTCGCTGGTGATGTCGATGGGCCGGACGCTGATCGATCGCGACACCGCTCCCGGCGCCGAGCCAGAGGACTTGATCCAGCTGAACCTCCCCGCCTTGATCGTTCCGGGAGGGGACCATTCCCACACTCTCTCGTCCGCACGCTACCTGCAGGAGTGCCTCGCGCGTGCCGAGTACCTGGGACGCTACGGTGGCGGAACAAACCGCGCAGACTGCACCAGCGAAGATGCTGGAGTTCTTGAACCGGAATAATTCCTGAGCGCGCATCCTGACGTAGAATCCCCAGCAATCCACGGTCTTTCCGTAACAGTTCACGAGAACTCTGTGGTGCAAGCGAGCGCCGCGAGCGAGCCACGCGACCGGAGCGAGCCGGCGCAGCGGCGAGCGAGGGCGCGTGTAGGGGGTCCGGCCCGCCTCCGCCGCGAAGCGGCTTCGGCGAGGTCTCGCCGGAGCCCGCGGACCGAACAGCGCGGGCGAAGGCGGACGGGGCGAAGCCCCCCGGTATATTAGAGGAGTCGAGAGTGAAGCGAGGACAACTTCAGGTGCGTCTGGTCGTGTGGGCCGGTATCACGGTCTGTGCTATCGCCGGGGTCAATCTCCTCGCGCAGGGCGCGCCGCAGCAGCAGACGCAAACGCCGGTTCCGCCGCTTCCACCTCCGATCAATCAGACCGACGATCCGATGCTGAAGCCGTTCGTGTGGCGCTCGATCGGCCCTGCCAACATGGGCGGACGGATCGACGACATCGCCGTGGACGAGAACAAACCCAGCACCTTCTACATCGCGCTTTCCACCGCGGGAATCTGGAAGACCACCAACAACGGCACAACCTGGACGCCGATCTTCGACGAATATCCAGTTGCCTCCGTCGGTGACATCGCCCTGGCCCCGTCGAACCCCGACATCATCTACGTCGGTACCGGCGAACCGAACAATCGCCAGAGCTCGTCGTTCGGAGCCGGCATGTACAAGTCGACCGATGCCGGCAAGAAGTTCGAGTACATCGGCCTGAAAGAAACGCAGAGCATCGGGCGTGTCGTCGTCCATCCCAAGGATCCGAACATCGTCTATGTCGCTGCGGTCGGCCATCTGTTCGGGCCGAACAAGGAGCGCGGTCTTTACAAGACCACCGATGGCGGCAAGACGTGGACGAACTCGAACTTCATCGACGACGACACCGGATTCACCGATGTTGCGATGGATCCCTCGAATCCAAACGTGCTCTATGCCGCGTCGTACCAGCGACGCCGGCAGGCATGGGGCTTCAACGGCGGCGGCAAGGGTAGTGGTCTATGGAAGACCAGCGATGCGGGCAAAACATGGACGAAGCTGTCGGGTAACGGACTCCCGACAACCGAGCCAATCGGCAGAATCGGTCTCGACATCGCGCGTTCGAAGCCGTCGACGATTTACGCGTCGTTCGAAGTCGGGCCAAGCGGCGGCACCGGTGCCGGCGTGAATGCTGACGGCAGCCTCATTCCGCCCGGCCAGGGGCGTGGCGCCGGCGGTGGCGCCGGACGCGGCGATCCGAACGTTCCCCTACCACCGCCTGATCCGAAGAAAAGCGGCGTGTGGCGCTCGGACGACAGCGGGAAGTCCTGGCGGATCGTCTCGAACCAGGGGGACCGCTGGATGTACTACAGCCAGGTACGCGTCGATCCGACCAGTCCTGAGATCGCGTACCAGGGGGGCGCGCCATTCTTCAAGACCATCGACGGCGGCAAGACGTGGCGGCAGCTCCAAGGCATCCCCCACAGCGATCATCACGCCATCTGGATCAATCCGCGCGACAACCAGCACATTCTGCTCGGTAACGATGGCGGTCTCAATGTCTCGCACGACCAGGGCGCGACCTGGGAGCACATCAACCATATGGCGCTCGGTCAGTTCTACGCCGTCAGCGCCGACATGCGGAAGCCGTACTACGTCTGCGGCGGGCTGCAGGACAACGGCAGCTGGTGCGGCCCGAGCGCGACGCGGAGCAGCAACGGCATCATGAATTCGGATTGGTTCCGCGTCGGAGGTGGCGACGGTTTCTACACCGCGAACGATCCGACCGACTGGACGATCCTCTATTCGGAATCGCAGGACGGGAATACCAACCGTGTCGATCTCCGCGCCGGCCGCTCGACGCTGATCCGCCCTCGCGGCCCGCAGATACCCGGACGCGGCGCGGGCGCACCACAGCCGGCGCCGGCGGCCCCGGCCCAGGGCGCGCCGGCCGGCGCCCCCCCGACTCCCCCGCCTGCAGCCACCCCGGAGCAGGCGACACCGGCGGCGCAGCTCCAGCAGCTCGCGCAGCAGTTTCTCTTCGGCGGCAATCCGCAGGGCAACGTCGTGCCGGTACCGCCTGCGGGCACCAACTACCGCTTCTTCTGGAGCACCCCGTTCATCCTGTCGCCGCACAATCCCCGCACGATCTATCTGGGTGCGGAGCGGCTGTTCCGCTCGTACGATCGAGGCGACACATGGACGGCGTCGCCCGATCTGACTCGCAAGATCGGGCGCAACGACCGCCCGATCATGGGTGTCGACGGCAAGGCGCCGATGGCGTCCAAACATGACGGCGCCGCGTCGTACAGCAACATCGTCACGATCAGCGAGTCGTATGTCGTGCCGGGGATTCTCTGGGTCGGCACCAATGATGGCAACGTGCAGGTGAGCCGGGATGGCGGTGCAACCTGGAAGAACGTGATCGAGAAGGTGCCAGCGGCGCCGAAGGAAGGTCATGTCTCACGCGTCGAGGCGTCGCACTTCGAGGCGGGGACGGCGTATCTGACGATCGACAACCATCGGGTCGATGACCACAAGCCGTACGTCTACAAGACGACGGACTTCGGTGAAACCTGGACGTCGATCACGGGTAATCTGCCGGAAGGCAACGTCAACGTGATCCGCGAGGATCCGAAGAACCGCAACCTTCTGTATCTGGGGAATGAATACGGCTTTTACGTCACGCTGAACGGCGGCAGGGAATGGAAGCGATTCATGAACGGACTGCCGACGGTACGTGTCGACGACATCCTGGTACACCCGCGCGACAACGATCTGATCATCGGGACGCACGGCAGGAGCATCTGGGTCATCGACGACATTACGCCGCTGCAACAACTCAGCGATCAGATGACCACCGCCGAGGCACATGTGTTCGATGTGCGCCCGGCGGTCGCGTATGCGAACGACATCCAGAAAGCGATCTGGTCAGAAGGCGCGAACGTGTTCAAGGCGCCGAACCCGCAGCGCGGCACCGCGATCAACTATTGGCTGAAGACAGCGCCGCAGGGGGATGTCAGGATCACCATCAGCGACATCATGGGCCGGGAGATCCGCGTGATGGACGGCACGAAGACCGCCGGAATGAACCGCGTGCAGTGGAACCTCTCGCCGACACTTCCAGGCGGCGGACGCCGCGGCGGTGGCGGGGCGGAGCAGGCAGCAGCGCCGGCAACGCAAGCCGAGGCACCCGGGCGCGGAGCGCAGCCGCCTGCGGGTCAGCCCGCCGGTGCTCAGCGCGGCGCGCAGCCACAGCAGCCGGCGCTACAGGCCCAGCAGGGTGGCGGTGGGCGTGGCGGCGGCAATATCGTCGTGCCGGCCGGGACCTACCTGGTCAAGGTCATGCTAGGCGACAAGCTTCTCGGGCAGAAAAGCGTGGTGGTCGAAGCCGACACCACCTTCATGCAGTGAAACCAACTTCTAACGCCTAACTCCTAACTGCTAACTGCTAACTGGCTAACTCTAAGAGCTTAGGAGTTAGAAGTTCGCGGTTAGGAGTTGACAGATGCCGGCTGTAATCCCGCTGTAAAATACCGCGATGCCGATCGTCCAGTCCCTGCTCCCGAATACGACCACGAACTGGCAACGACGCGGCGGCTGCTCGAGCGCGTGCCGGAGGGGGAGTTCAGCTGGAAGCCGCATCCGAAATCCATGAGTCTCGGGCAACTGGCCGGTCACGTCGCCAACATTCCGTTCTGGTGCAGCGCGACGATGGATGCGCCGTTCTACGACCTGGCAGCGTCCAACGACAAGGAAGCGCGTCTCGAAGCGCCGGAGTCGCGCGACGTGCTGCTGCAGGAGTTCGACCGGAAAGTCGCGGCGGCGCGGGCGAGTCTCGCGAAGGCGACCGACGCGGAGATGAACGCGCCGTGGACGCTCAAGCACGGCGGCCACGAGATCTTCACGCTCCCACGCGCAGCGGCCGTCCGCTCGTTCGTCATGAATCACCTGATCCATCACCGCGGGCAGCTCAGTGTCTACCTGCGCCTGAAGGATGTTCCGCTGCCGCCGATGTACGGCCCAACGGCGGATGAACAGCCGTAAGCTCCTTCTCTACCTCCCGCCGTTTATCGTCCTCGCCGTCCTGAACTCCGGCGGCTACCGGTATGGCGCGTCGGACCAGGCGTTCTACCTGCCCGTCATTTTCGCGAAGCTCGATCCGGGCCTCTACGTGCGCGACGCCGCCGTGATCGCCGCACAGGCACGATTGACGATCTATGACGAGGCGATGGCGGCAATCGTGAGAGCGACCGGAGTATCCATCCCGGTTCTGTTCGCGGTGCTGCACGTCATATCGCTCGTCCTGGTGGCGACCGGGGTGTGGCTGGTCGCGAAACGTATCTACCGCACGGAGTGGGCCGGTGTGGCACTGCTCGCCGCGATGACGCTGCGCCACGCGATCACGCGATCCGGGACGAACACTCTCGAGGGATACTTCCATCCGCGCCAACTCGCCTTCGGGATCGGTATCGTCGCGATCGCGTTGTTTCTGCGGAAGCGCGATGCGGCAGCTGCGGCGACAATCGCCGCTGCGGCCGTCCTGCACCCTACAGCCGCCGTATGGTTCGCGATCTGGCTCGCGGCGGCGATCGCGATTGCCAATCCGCAGATGCGTCGGGTGATGGTGGTCGCGGCGGTGCCGGTCGGAATACTGTCGGTGTGGGCGCTGGTCGCAGGCCCTCTGGCCGGCCGTCTCAACGTGATGGACGATGAATGGCGCCGGATGCTCTCCACCAAGGAGTACCTGTTCATCCTGGATTGGCCGGCGCATGCGTGGATTCTGAACCTGGGTTATCTGCCGCTGATCGGCTGGCTATACGTTCGCCGGCAGCGCAGCGGGCTCGTCGGGGATCGCGAGCGTGCCCTCGTGCTCGGGAGCTCGGCGCTCGCCGCCGTCTTCGTTGTATTCCTGGTTCTCCAGGCGATGCAGATCGTCCTCTCATTTCAGCTTCAACCGGCGCGCCTGTTTCTCATGTTCGACTTCCTCGCGACGGTCTACGCCGTATGGGCGCTCGCCGAGGGCCCTTTGGTAGAGGCCGACTTCAGTCGGCCTAGGGCGGTGGAGGCCGGCTTCCCTGGCCCGAGCGCAGTCGAGGGCAGCCGGCCTTTCACTCGGCGCGGACCGCTGACTGCGCTCCTCATTCTGGCGTTCTCCGTTGCGCGTGCGGTCTACGTCAGCGTCGAGATCGAGAGGCCGGTGATCCAGGCCACTATTCCGGAGAATGACTGGGGCCGCGCGATGACGTGGGCGAGGAGCACCGATCGCGGCAGCGGCTGGCTCGCCGACCCGATGCACGCGATCCTGTACGGGACGAGCGTCCGCGTCGCCGCGCACCGTGATGTGTTCGTCGAAGGGGTGAAGGACACGGCGCTTGGTCTCTACGATCGCGCCATTGCCGAACGCACCGAGCGGCGGATGCGGGATCTTCACGACTTCCCTCTGCTCTCCGCGGACAAGGCGCGGCGTCTCGGCGCCGAGTACGAGCTCGACTATCTGGTCACCGAGCAGCCCGGTCGATCTGCCGCTCGCGTTCGAAAGCGGCGCCATTCGAATCTATCGATTACGTTGAGCACCTTCGTCCCCCGCAATCGGCTGCGGAACGCGCATCTGATGACCGTCTTCGCCTGGGCACGGCCACGAAGATTTCCCGACCTGCCGGCCGCCGAGGAACGGTTCTTCGCGGTTACGGGTGACACCCAGGTGCTCGCGCACTGTTACTGGCAGCGCGAGCGCGCTTCACACCCGGTGCTGCTGGCGCTCCACGGGCTCGAGGGATCGAGCAGCGCGCATTACATGCGCGGCCTCGCGGCAAAGGGATTTCGTGCCGGCTTCAGCGTCCTGCTGCTCAATCAGCGCAACTGCGGCGGGACCGAGCATCTCGGACCGGGGCTGTACCACTCGGGCCTGACCCATGATGCCGACCATGTCATTCGCGAGGTCGTGCGGACGGATGCAATCGATCGGATCGTCGTCGCCGGGTATTCACTTGGCGGCAACATCGCGCTGAAGCTCGCCGGCGACTACGGTGACGCGCCGCCGTCCGCGCTCCGCGGGATCTGCGCCGTGTCACCGGTCATGGAGCTGTCGCGCTGCGTCCACGCGCTCGAGCGCCGGCAGAACTTCATCTACCAGTGGAACTTCGTCCGCGCGTTGCGGGCCCGCATGCAGCGCAAGGACCAGTGTCAGCCGGGTCGCTTCGACCTCGCACCGTTGAAGTCGATCCGCACGGTCCGTGAATTCGACGATCGCTACACGGCGCCGTATTTCGGCTTCGACGGCGCGGAGGACTACTACCATCGGGCGAGCGCCATGCGTGTGGTCGATCGGATCCGCATTCCCACGCTGGTCATCACCTCCGAAGACGATCCCTTCGTCCCGAGTGAGCCGTTTCGCGACCCTGCCATGTCCGCCAATCCCAACATCACGGTGGTGATCACTCGTCACGGCGGGCATTGCGCGTTTCTCGGTGAGGCAGGCGCTGACACCGACGGCTACTGGGCCGAGGACCGGATCGTGGAGTTCGCGCGGCGTTGGGCCGGCGAGGCTGCCGGGCCGGCTAAAGCCGGCCCCCACCGGTAGAGGCCGGCCCCCACCGGTAGAGGCCGGCTTCAGCCGGCCTTTAAGGGGCGGCCTCCACCGCTGCGATGAAACGCTTCGCGAAATCGGGACCGAGGCCCTGCTCTTCGTGCTTGAAATAGACGAACACGTCGGACGCGGGCAGGGACCGAACCGCAGCCGCCCATTTCTCGATGTCGGCCTGCTGATATCCCTCATCCCGCAAGCGCAAGTACGCATAGTCGGCTGTCGTTTCGACCGGGGTCGAGAGCTTCTCGCTGTCGGCGACGCAGAGCGCGATGTTGCGCGCGCGCAGCGCCTCGAAGACGTCTGCATCGAACCACGAAGGATGGCGGAACTCGAACGCTGCGCGCGTGCCTTCGGGGAGCAGCTCGAGAAAACTGGCGAGGACGGCGACCTCCTTCTTGAAATTCGGGGGGAGCTGAAAGAGAAGAACGCCGAGCTTCGGCCCAAGCGTGGCCGCCGTCTTACAGAATGACTGGGCGAGATCCTCGCACCGCTGCAGCTTCGCATCGTGGGTGATGCGCCGCGGCGCCTTGAGCGTAAAACTGAACCCGTCAGGCGTCCCCTCAGCCCAACCGGCCAGCAGTTTCTCGGTCGGCATCCGGTAGAAGGTGTAGTTGATCTCAACCGTCGGAAACCGCTCGGCGTAGTACGCGAGCATCTTGTTCGTGCTGAATTTCTCGGGATAGAAGGTCCCGCGCCACTCCGGGTAGTTGTATCCGGACGTCCCGACCAGAACGCGCTCACTCACGCGCGGCAGTTTATCAGCCGCCCCACTGATGGGACACCGCTGCCCGGTTCCGAACAAGGCTGACGAAACGGGGCCTGACCCCGAATCCGCAACCTCCTATAATTCCAACAGGTTGCAGCGACGCTTCTGCATGGCAGCGCGTTGGCTTTGCGAGACGGGGTCAGGCCCCATATGCGATACGCCATCCGCTCGGTTTTCGTGAATCCTGGGTTTTCTGCAGTTGCGATCGCGACGCTCGCCGTCGGGATCGGACTGAACATCGCGCTGTTCGGCATCTTCAACGCGATGCTGTTCCGGCCGCTCCCGGTCCGGGATCCTGGACGGCTGGTCGCAATCCTGTCCGCGTCGACGACGCCGGACGGTCCGCGCGGACACCTGACGTATCCCGACTTCGAGGACCTTCGCGCGCGGCGCGACGTCCTCTCGGACGCCTTCGCCTTCACGCAGGTGCCCGTCGGCCTCAGCGGAGGCGGAACGGCGACGCGGCTGAACGCGCAGATCGTCACGCCCAACATGTTCGATGTGCTGGGCGTCGGTGCCATCCAGGGACGTACCTTCGCCGAAAGCGGACAGCAGCGACCTGACCGCAGTTATCTCCTACGGAACGTGGCAGCGCGTCTTCGGAGCTGACGAAAGCGTCGTTGGACGGAGCGTCGCGATCAACGGACGTCCGTTCACGATCATCGGCATAACCCCGCTCGGCTTTACCGGACCCGACCGCTTCGAGCCGTCGGACCTCTGGGTTCCGCTCGGCGCGCACAGCGCGGTGATTCCGCAGGAGGGCAACGCCCTCTCGCGAGAGAATTGGTGGCTCTCAGGGATCGGCCGGCTCGCACCGGCCGCCGGCATACGGCAGGCGCAGGCAGTGCTCGGCGGCGTAGCGGCAGGCATCGCCGCGGCGGAGCCAGCCTCCCACAAAGGGTTCACCATCAGGGTCGAGAAGTATCACGGGACATCAGGCGAGACCCGCGGCCAGGTTGCACCGGTCGCCGCGCTGGTCATGAGCGTCACCATCTGCGTCCTCCTCATCGCCTGCGCGAACGTTGCCGGGCTGCTCGTCTCTCGCGCGGCGGCGCGCCAGCGCGAGATCGGGATCCGTCTCGCAATCGGCGCCACGCGCGGGGCGCTGACCCGCCAGTTCCTCGCCGAGAGCCTCGTGCTCGCAGCCGCGGCCGGCACTGCGGGTCTGATTCTCGCGATGTGGGGCACCGAAGCCATCGTCCGCTTCGCCGACGTACCCGCGGTCGTCGAATCCACGCCTGACTGGCGTGTCCTGCTTTTCACGGCGCTCGCCTCGCTCGTCGCCGGGGTGAGCTTCGGTCTCGCTCCGGCGCTGCGCGCCGCCAACCTGCCGCTCCTGCCGGCGTTGAGGTCCGAGCCAGGTTCCGACGCGCGCCCGCGAAGTTCCCGTCTGCAGAGAGGGCTCGTCATCGGTCAGCTGGCGATGTCGCTGGTCATGCTCGCCTCCGCGGGCATTCTGATTCGCGGATTGTCGGCCGCCTGGACGACCGACGTCGGATTCACGTACGACAACCGTGTCGCCGTCACAACTGACCTCCGGCTGGTGAACTACGACGCTCGACGCGCGGCGGCCTTCCACGACCGCGCGGTGACCGCTGTTCGCGCGCTGCCTGGAATCGACGCCGCGACGATCGCTCATCTCGTCCCGTTCGGCGGTCGCGTCTACGTCTACGGCTTGTCGCTGCCGGGCCGCCCAGTTGACGAGAACGCACGTCCGGAACGCGTGTCGGTGAATCGCGTGTACACCGGGTTTTTCCGGACCATGGGTATTGCGATCGTGCGCGGCCGCGACTTCACCGCCGCCGATCTCGTCAAAGGAGCGGACGCGGCGATTGTCAGCGCGACGATGGCGCAGCGTTTCTGGCCGGATGGAGACGCCATCGGCCAGCGGTTTTCGGTGGACGGTCCCGACGGCCCGTTCCGCACCGTTGTCGGCATTGCCCGCGACGTGCAGATCGACGAGTTCACGGAGCGTCCGTGGCCGGCGGCCTGGCTTCCCTACGGCGACGACCCGGGCGAGCTCGTCATCCTCGCGGCGTCGCCTCGGCCTCCTGCACAGGTGCTGCGTGAGATCGAGGGTGCCCTTCGAGGCATCGAAGCGAACCTGCCACTCTACGCCGCGCGTCCGGTTCGCGACTACGTCGCCGAACGTCTTGATGGAGAGCGCGCCCTGTCAAAGCTTCTCACTATCTGCGGCGCCGTCGCGCTGGCGCTCGCCGGCCTCGGCCTGTATGGCGTGACGGCTTACGGTGTGACGCGGCGTACTCGTGAAATCGGTGTCCGCGTCGCGCTTGGCGCGGCCGAGCGAGACGTCGTCCGCTTGTTCGTGCGCGAAGGGTTGCAGCTGGCCGGTCGCGGCGTCATGTGGGGCGCTCTGCCAGCCGTTGCCGCGACCTACGCGCTGTCCGGGATGTTCGTCGGCGTCTTTCCGGTCGATCCGCTGACGCTCATGGCCTCTGCGGCGATGCTTACGGGAACGACCCTGCTCGCGGCGTATCTGCCTGCGCGCCGCGCCACGCGAGTCGATCCGCTCGTCGCGCTGCGAACGGAGTGAACATGACCCAGTCGCTGCGATCGCTTCTCAAGAGTCCCGGCTTCACCGCGATCGCCGTCACTACCCTGGCGCTCGGCATCGGGGCCAGCACCGCCATCTTCAGCGTCGTCAATGGCGTGCTGCTGCGGCCGTTGCCGTATCCGAACGCGGATCGCGTGATCCAGGTATGGACCCGTACTGCTGCGGAACCGCATGGATCGCACGCCGCAGCGGACTTTCTGGAGCTCCAGCGCGGCAGCCAATCTCTCGACGTGCTCGCCGGGTACCGCGAAGATGCGCTGACGATCGCGTCCGCGGCGGCAGAGCCGGTGCGTGTCACCGGGGCGCTCGTTACCGTCGATTACTTCGACGTGTTCGGCACGCCGGCCGCGATGGGCCGCACGTTCGGACGCGCCTCAGACGCGTCGACCGCCGAACCCCTTGCGGTCATCAGCCACAAGTCATGGCAGCAGTCCATGGGCTCGGATCCGAACGCGATCGGTCGCCGCCTGAGGATCAACGGCATTCCGCACACCGTCGTCGGCGTGATGCCCGCATCCTTCGACTATCCGGAAGGAGCGCAGGCGTGGCTGCTGTCGCCGAAGCCGGTGCCACTGCCGCCGATTGACGTCCCTGGGGATCTTCTCGAATCGCGGAACGTCGTCTACTTTCAGGCGGTCGGCCGATTGAAGACCGGTATGACCGTTGAACAGGCACAACAGGACCTCGGAGCGATCGGCGAGGCCATGGCCAAGCGCTTACCCGCCAGCAACGGGGGGCGCGGCGTGACGGTCCAGAAGCTTCACGACCGGATCGTCGGCGATGTGCGCAAGGCGTTGCTCATACTGTTTGGCGCTGTCGGCGTCGTCCTGTTGATCGCCTGCGCGAACGTCGCAAGTCTGCTGCTCGCCCGCGCCTCCAGACGCCAGAGAGAACTCGCGATCCGCGCGGCGCTTGGCGCATCTCGGATGCGCCTGGTTCGGCAGCTGATTGGCGAGAGCCTGTTGCTCGCGATCGCCGGCGGCCTGCTTGGCTTGCTGCTCGCCGGGTGGGCAGTTGCGTTTCTCGTCGCGGTGATGCCGGACGAAGTCCCGCGCACGGGCGAGATTGCGGTTGACGCGCGTGTCGCGCTGGCGGCGTTTGTGATCTCGCTCGCCAGTGCTCTGCTGTTCGGACTTTTCCCGTCGTTCCAGGCATCGCGTGCCGACGGGTCGACGGTGCTTCGCGAAGCCGGTGACAGGGGATCAACCGGCGGCCGGCGCCGGGCACGGAGCCGGGCCGTGCTGGTCGTTCTCGAGGTTGCGCTCACGCTCGTCCTGCTGGTGTCGGCCGGACTGCTCGCGAACAGCTTCCTGAGGCTGCAGAACACCGACCCCGGTTTTGCGGCCGATGAGGTCGTCATGGTGGAGTTTCCGCTCCCGCAGGGGCGCTACCCCGACGGCCAGCGCCAGGCAGCCTTTTACCAGCAGCTCCTCGATCGCCTCGCGACGCGCGGAGAGCTGCAGGGCGCGGCGGTCGCCTTTCCGAATCCTCTCGAAGGCGAGAACGCAACCGGATCGTTCTACATCGACGGCAAGCCGAGTCTCGACAAAGCCAGCAGGCCGCGTGCGTCGATTGCCTCGGTTTCGCCGCAGTATCTCAAGACGATGGGGATTCCTCTTCTATCCGGAAGGCACTTCACCGACCGCGACCGTGACCCTGCGCCCGGCGTGATCATCATCAATGCCGCAATGGCGCGGAAGTACTGGCCGGGCGAGGACGTGATCGGGAAGCGCCTGCGCTTCGACGACACCAAGGACGAGTGGTTCACGGTAATCGGCGTCGCCGCGAACTCGAGGAACCTGGGGCTCGACACCGAGCCCGCTCCGCTCTTCTATCTGCCGTTCCATTACTTTCCGCTCCAGTTCATGGCCCTCGTGGCGCGCAGCCCGGGAGGCGCCGGCGCGGTGGCATCGGCGGTCCGCGCGGAGATCCGCGCGATCGATCCTGAGCTCCCCGTCGAGCGCGCGCGCCCTCTGAGCGAGGTCGTCCACGACTCGGTCGCGGAGCCGCGCTTTCGAACGATGCTGCTCAGCGGATTCGCGGTGACCGCGCTCCTGCTGGCTGCCGTCGGCGTGTACGGTCTGATCAGCTATTCGGTCGCACAGCGCACGCGTGAGATCGGCATCCGGGTGGCGCTTGGCGCGCGGCCGCGCCAGGTCGTCAATCCGATCGTGCGCGAGGGCATGACGCTCGCGGCCATCGGTGTCGCACTCGGGCTTGCGGGTTCCGTCGTCGCAACGCGCCTGGTGGCCTCGTTCCTCTTCGGGGTTGAAGCGACAGACCCCCTGACGTTCGCCGCCGTCGCCGGACTCCTGCTCGGCGTCGCGCTGCTGGCGAGCTACATCCCCTCGCGACGGGCCTTGCGCGTCGATCCGCTTACGGCGCTCAAGGCTGAGTAAGGCCGCATAGGTACGAAGGAGAGCATGTTCAACGACATCCTGTACGCCCTGCGGAGCCTGCGGAAAAAGCCGCTCTTCGCCGCCGTCGCTGTCCTCACGCTCGCGCTCGGCATCGGTGCGAATACTGCCATCTTCACCGTCGTGAACGCGGTGCTCCTGCGGCCGCTGCCATATCCCGACTCGCAACGGCTCATGATGTTGTGGACCTACAACCCGCGGCAGGGTTTCGACAAGGACGTTGGCACGTATCCGAATTTCGAGGACTGGCGCAATGCCAGCCAGTCATTCGAGCGCATCTCCGGGTATACGGGCCCGAGTTTCACTTTGACCGGCCTCGGAGATCCGGCGCAGATCCGCGGCGCAACCGTCACCTGGGAATTCTTTGAAACCATGGCATCGCCACCGATGCTGGGGCGCGCATTCACCGCGGCGGACGGTGTCGGCACGGGTCAGACGGCGGTCGTGAGCCACGGCTTCTGGCAGAACCGGATGGGTGCAGATCCCGGTGTGGTTGGACGCGCCATCACGTTGAACGGCGCGTCATACGAAGTCGTCGGGGTAATGCCGGCAACGTTCGCCTACCCGGAAGATGCCGAGCTGTGGACACCAATGACACCGACCGGTCCATTCGGTCAGATGTTCACGCAACGAGGGGCCTTCTGGCTGACCATCATCGGGCGTCTCAAACCCGGCGTCACAGGTGCGGCGGCGCAGTCGGAGATGGACGGCATTGCCTCACGTCTCGAGCGCCAGTACCCGGCCAATGCGGGCATCGGCGTCCGGCTCGTTCCGCTGCACGACGAGATCGTCGGTGACGTCCGTCGGCCACTACTCGTTCTGCTCGGCGCCGTCTGCTTCGTACTGCTCATCGCCTGCGCCAACGTCGCGAATCTGCTGCTCACTCGATCGTCGTCGCGGCAGCGCGAGCTCGCGATCAGATCGGCACTTGGCGCGGGACGTACGCGGCTGCTCCGGCAAATGCTGACCGAAAGCATCGTTCTCGCGGTGATCGGTGGCACCATCGGCGTGCTGCTGGCGGCATGGAGCGTCGACCTGCTCCAGTCACTGGCGCCGCCAGGACTGCCGCGGCTTCACAGCATCCAGATCGACATCCGAGTGCTGTCGTATGCACTGGCAGCGGCGGTCGTCACCGGCCTCCTCTTCGGTATTGTTCCTGCCGTGCACGCGGCAGGTGACAACAGCAGTGGCCGTCTCAAAGAGGGGGGCCGATCGGGCGGTGACGGCGCCGGCGGCCGCCGTATCCGGTCGGTTCTTGCCGTGGCCGAGCTCGCGGTGGCGCTCGTTCTTCTGATTGGCGCCGGTCTGCTCGTCCGCAGCATCGTCGCGCTCAACAGTGTCGATCCTGGATTCGCGACCCGGAATGTTCTTGCGCTGCGAGTCGAGCTCCCCCGCCTGAAATACTCCGAGCCGGCGAAGACAGTGGCATTCTTTCGCGAGCTTGGAGAGAAGCTCGGGGCGCTGCCCGGTGTCCAATCGACCGGCGCGGGCACGTCGTTGCTGCTCTCACAGCTGCCAAATTCGGCCGCCCTCGCGGTCGAGGGACGACCGCCGGTTGACGCATCCCAGCAGAACATTCCGGTCCCGTTCGACGCCGTCACCCCGGGATTCTTCAGCACGCTGCAGATTCCGCTGCTCCGCGGCCGGATGTTCACCGACGCCGATTCCCGGCAGTCGCAGCCCGTAGCGCTGGTGAACGAATCGTTCGTCCGCCGTTTCTTTCCGAATGAGGATCCGCTCGGCAGGCGGATCACCTTCGGCAATCCGACCAATCCCCAGGCGAGGTGGAGCACGATCGTCGGCGTCGTTGCCGACACGCGCCGCGGTGGCTTCGGACGCCCGGTGTGGGCTGAAACCTACTTCCCCCATCAGCAGTCGGGAGACCGGCGCATGTTCATGTTCGTTCGGACCAGCGGTGATCCAGCGGCGCTCGCGCGGGCCGCGCAGGCACAGGTCTGGTCGATCGATCGGGACCAGGCGATATCGAGTGTGAGAACCGTCGCCGAGACTGTCGCGAGATCCGAAGCCAACCGGCGGTTCGTAACCCTTCTGCTCGGGATCTTTGCCGCTGTCGCCCTGGTGCTGGCGGCGATCGGCGTCTACGGCGTGCTGGCATACGCGACATCCCAGCGGACTCACGAGATCGGCATCCGGATGGCCCTCGGCGCCGATCGCAACAGTGTCCTGCGGATGGTGCTGGGCGGTGGAATGAAGCTGGCCGGCGCCGGGCTCGCCATCGGGATCGCAGGTGCCCTTGCGCTGACGCAGGTCTTATCCGGCCTGCTGTTTGGAGTGAGCGCGCGCGATCCTCTGACGTTCGTACTCGTCCCGTCCGCGCTCGCCGCTGTTGCGCTGCTCGCCTCGTGGATCCCCGCCCGCCGCGCCGTACGCGTGGAGCCGGTCGTCGCACTGAGGGGAGAGTGAGACGGCTCTGAACGCGTAGGCACTCATCAGCACGAAGAACGGGACGGCAGGCACGCGGAAGCGGCTCGTCGCGTTCATGCCTCCTCCGCTCACGATCAGGTAGCCAGCCACCATCGCCAATACGGTGAACGCCGGGCGCGCGTCACGCGGCAGGCGCACAAGAGCAACTACCGGCAACACCACGAGCGGCACCAGGACGACGGCAAATACGATCGACAGCCAGAAGCCAAGCGGATACGCGCGCGCGACGCCGGCGATACCCTGCTGGTCCATGACGGCACGACCACCCTGTGAGTAGACGCCGAGAAAGCGGAGATACTCCATTGCGCCGGGCTCGAGGAGGGTTCGTAGCATTCCCCTGGAGTGCGTCCACGCGTATCCGAGAGGATCGCTGGCGACGACGGAGAGCCCTTCGCGCATGTAGCCGGTATGGTCGCGCCGCTTGTTCGCCTTCTGAACCAACTCAGCCTGCACTTCCGTGTAGGGCCGCTGTTCGCGACGTGCCGTGATGGGTCCGGCGGCGGCGATGTACGCGGCGCGGGCCATCACCGTGGAGAATCCGGCGTACCCCGCGCGCTGATAGTTGCGAACGTGCCACGGCGCCAGCAGCGCCACGCACGTCAGAAGAAACGCAATACCCTCGCGTATCCGGTATCGCACTCGCGATATCGCCGGCGCGATAACACCGGCGACAGACGTCAGAACGACGAACGGCCAGATCACCGGTTTGACATAGGCCGCCGCGCACAACGCGGCGGCGGCCGGCAGGATCCATCGCGCGCGCGGCTCATCGAGCGCCCGCAACGTGAAAAGAACGAACAGCACGAGACAGAGCGTGAGCAGCGTCTCCGGCATCACGCGAAGCGACCAGGCGAGCATCGTTGGCTCGATCCCGACGATCAGCGCGCACCATGCCGGCGGTCCTCGTATTCTCGAAAAGACGCGTCGCGATCACGAAGACGACAGCCACGATTGCCGCGGTGAGAAAGACGTTCAGGGCGATCGCGAACGCGATTGGATGGCCGATCAGAGCACCTGCTGACACCAACAAGGGATATCCGGGCGTTCTGAAGATCTGAGGCGTCCCCGACATGCTGGCGAATTCGCCGCGAGACGCGAAGACCATCGCGAGCTCGATGTAGCCCGACGAGTCGAAGACGAGGAAGGCGTCGATCCCGCGCCGTGACGAGGCGATGACGATCCAGACAAGACGTAGCACCACCGCCACGCCGATCGCCACCCACATCCGATTCAACGCGCGGCGGCCTTCGCGGCGATCAGCACGACGTCGCTGAAGTTCTGCCCTCTCGAGATCAGCGCCCGCGTGCCGTCGGGGGCCCATGCGAAGCCGAACACATTGTCCTGGAACTTTGCGATCGCCTTCGGCGCTTTATCGCCGGGTGTGTACGAGAAGAGCTGAAACGCGCCGCCCGTGAAGGCGCCAAATCCCAAACTCCGCCCGTCTGGACCCCACCCGGCCCCGCCGCCGCTCTGAATCTGGGGGATGGTCTGCGGAGCTCCACCGGCCGTGGGCATCACAGCGATCACCGACCGCCGCTCGGTCTGATCCCAACCAAGGCCGAGGAGTTGCGTCCCGTCGGGCGACACCTCGATCGGGCGGAGGTAGATGTCCCCCATCGCAACTGGATCGCCGCCGTTGATCGACACTTTCCACGGTTTGGGGGACCCCGAGGTCGCGACAGTGTAGTAGACGAAGTCGGTCCCGGCGCGAGGGCCTATTTCTACGCCTCCCTGGGTCAATTGCTTCGGATCCGAGCCGTCCACCCCCATGCGCCACAGGTAGGCACCGTTCTTGATGAAGCGCTGGAAGACGATGTAGCGGCCATCCTTCGTGAGGCTCGGTTGGGTACTCGCTCCCTCGCCGGTAGTCAGTTGCCGGGCATTGCTGCCGTCGGCATCTGCGATCCAGATCTCAGGCTTGCCTGACACCACCGAGCCGTAGACGATTCGGCCATCGGGCGTCCAGGCGAGGCCACCCTGTCCGTCGCCACGCCCCCGTCCCGTCGTAATCTGCTTTCCTCCGGCGAGGTCCGTGGCCGGCGCCACCCAGAGGTTCGAGACGTTCTCCGTCTGTACCGTCACAAGTGATTTCCCGTCCGCCGTAAATGACACGCCGATGTAATTATTGAGGTCGTTGGTGATGCGCCGTGCGTCGCCGGACGGATAGGACACCTGCCAGACTTGTGGCCCGCCGCCGGTGAATCCGGCCGCGGCGATCCCGAACGAGCGGCCGTCCGGGAGCCACTGGACATCCCCGACAAACGCCCATCGCCCGGGCAGGCGGGTCGGAGTTCCGGTCGCCGTGTCGACGGCGACGACCAGCTGGTGCGGCCCGTCCTTTGCCGACTGCGCAGGAACGAGGAGCGTCTTGCCATCCGGCGACCACGCAACCGCGAAGTTCGAAAACAATTCTCCCTGTGGCAGTGTCGCCAGTTGGCGGACGTCCGTACCATCGATGTTTGCCACCATCAGGTACGCAGTGCCGCGCGCCGGCGCTCCGCGCACGAACGCAAACTGCTTACGATCGGGCGAGAACGAGATCCGGCTATCGACGTCCTCGAGGACCGGGTGGGGCGTTCCGCCGAGCACCGGCACCTTGTATAGGGTCGCCACGCCGCCGGTCAGCGAGTAGGTGTTGTAGTAGACATGCGTAGCGTCGGGAGCATAGCTGACGCTGTCGAATCGCACCGGTGCGGGCGGCACGATCTGAACGTCGCTGGTGGTCGTCGTCTGCCGGACCCACAGGCTCGGGATGGTCCCGGTGTTCTTGATGTGGACGACGTAGTTGCCGTCGGGAGAGATGGTCGCGAGGAACGCGTTGCCGGTGCTGGTCAGACGGGTGAACCGGTCCGCCTCGAACACCGAAGCGGCAGCGGCCGGCGCCGCGCCCATCCATTTCGAAATCCCGAACGCAACGGCCCCGAGGAGAATCGCGCCGAGGCCGAGAGCGAGAACTCTCTTCGGCCAGTTCGCTCGTGACGTCTTCGGCACCGGCATCCCGTGCACCGACATCGTCGAGCCGCCGTCGATCTCCAGTTTCAGTTCCTCGAGATCGTTGCGCAAATCGGTCGCCGATTGATACCGGCGGCTCGCGTCTTTCGCGAGCGCGCGCCGGATAACGCGGGCCAGACCGGCCGGCAGGTTCGGATTCACATCGGTGATGGAGCTCGGCGTGTCCTTGAGGATCGACGAGATCACCGACATGTTCGTGTCCCCTTTGAAGGGCTTCTCGCCGGTGGCCATCTCGTGCAGCATCACACCCAGCGAAAAAATGTCGGTGCGTGAATCGACCGGTTTACCTTCAGCCTGCTCCGGCGACATATAGGCGACCGTGCCGATGATGCGTCCCTCGCCGGTCAGGTCGGTGGCCGGCATGCGTGTGACATCCTCGGCGTCCTCTCCGAGCTGTGCCTCACGCAGCTTTGCCAGGCCGAAGTCCAGGACCTTCACCCGGCCGTCCGGAGCCATCATGACGTTGGCAGGCTTCAGGTCGCGATGTGTGATCCCGCGCTGATGCGCGGCGGCGATCGCGTCGCTGATCGCGATGCCGATGCGAAGCAGCGGGTCGAGCGCCAGCGGGCCGGCCGTCATGACCTCGTTGAGCGGCCGCCCCTCGACCAGCTCCATGGTGAGGAAAGGAATGCCGCGGTCTTCTTCGACCGAGTGGATGGTGACGATGTTGGGATGATTCAGAGCAGCGACTGCCTGAGCCTCGCGCTCGAATCGCTGCCGTCGCTCGGGGTCCGAAGCCATCAACGCGGAGAGGACCTTCAGCGCCACCTTGCGATGCAGCTTCGTGTCCTCGGCGACGAAGACCTCCCCCATGCCGCCTTTGCCGAGCGGCGCCACGATCCGGTAGTGATTGAGCTGTTCGGGGATCGACATTCTCTGAAACTTTAACTCCTAACTTCTGACTCCTAACTCCTAAAACATTAGACGTTAGAGTAGACGTTAGAAGTTAGAGGTCAGGAGTTAGAAGTTAAGACTGGACGAGTTTCAGGTACAATCGGCCGCCATGACGTCATTCCTCAGACTCATTACGGCGGCAGCTGTCCTCGCCCTCAGTATTGGCGTCGGTGCGCAGGATGCGCAGAAGCCGGACGAAAAAGATAAAGACACGGCACCGAAGGAGCTCAAAGGACTGAAGTACCGGCCCATCGGCCCGGCCGCCGGTGGGCGCGTGTCGCGTGCGGCCGGAATCCCTGGGGATCCAGCGACATACTACGCGGCGACCGCCTCGGGCGGCGTATGGAAGTCCGCCGACGGCGGCGTCACCTGGAAATCTGTTTTTGACGACCAGCCCGTCGCGTCGATCGGGTCTCTCGCCATTGCACCGTCGGATCCGAACATCGTCTACGTCGGTTCAGGTGAAGCGAACATTCGAGGCAATGTCGCGGAGGGCAACGGCATCTACAAGACCGTCGACGGCGGCAAGACGTGGACCCACGTCTGGAAACAGCGCGGCCAGATCGGGACGATGGCCGTCCATCCCACCAATCCTGAGATCGCGTTCGCGGCGGTGCTCGGCCGGCCGTTCGGTGCGAACCCCGAACGCGGTGTATACCGCACGAAAGACGGCGGCAAGACATGGCAGCAGGTGCTGAAGAAGGACGCCGATACCGGCGCGTCGGACATCGCAATGGATCCCAACAATCCTGCGATCCTCTTCGCTGGCTTCTGGCAGGCTCGCCGATATCCCTGGGATATGACCAGCGGCGGGCCCGGCAGCGGTCTGCACGTCTCCCGCGATGGCGGGGACACGTGGACGCAGCTGACCAAGGGCGGGCTGCCCGCGGGCCCGTGGGGGAAGGTTGGTGTCGCGATCGCACGATCCGACTCACGGCGGGTCTACGCGCTGATCGAAGCGGAGAAAGGCGGCCTCTACAAATCAGACGATGGTGGTGAGAGCTGGGAGCTTGCCAGCGCGAATCGCGCCATCCGGCAGCGCGCGTGGTACTACACGACCATCACCGTGAATCCTGCGAATGCGGAGGAAATCTGGTTCCCGCAGGTGCCGATGCTGAAAAGCATCGACGGAGGAAAGACGATTCAGTACGTCAAAGGATTTCACCACGGCGACCACCACGACTTGTGGATCGATCCCAGGAATCCGAAGCGCATGATCTCGTCCAACGACGGCGGCGTGGACATCACGCTGAACGCCGGCGAGACCTGGTTCGCGCCCCCGCTCCCGATCAGCCAGTTCTACCACCTGTCTGTCGACAACAGCGTGCCCTATCGCATCGCGGGCTCGATGCAGGACCTCGGCACCGCGCAGGGGCCAAGCCTCAATCCGCGAGGCGGCATCGCGCGGTCGGACTGGTGGGGTGTCGGCGGCGGCGAGGCCGGGTACGTCGTCTCCGACTGGAGCAATCCAGACATCGTCTACGCCGGCGAGTATCTGGGCATCATCACCCGCCACGATCGCCGGACCGGCGAGTCACGGAATGTCAGCGCCTGGCCGGAGAACCCCTCGGGCAAAGGGGGCGAAGACATGAAGTACCGCTTTCAGTGGACGGCGCCGATTCATGTCTCTCCGCACGATGCCCGAGTCGTGTACCACGGCGCCCAGGTGATCTTCCGAACGGCGGACGGCGGCCAGACCTGGGATGTGATCAGCCCCGATCTGACGCGCAACGACAAGTCGCGCCAGAAGTGGGCGGGCGGGCCGATCACCGGCGACAACACCGGAGTCGAGACCTGGGGGACGGTGTTTACGATCGTCGAGTCGACGAAAGAGAAAGGTCTCATCTGGGCCGGCAGCGACGATGGGCTCGTGCACGTGACGAGAGACGGCGGAAAAAACTGGTCGAACGTGACCGGCGATCTTCCTGGCGCGCCGCGCGATGGGACGATCAGCATCATCGAAGCGTCGCCGTTCGACGCCGCCACCGCGTACGTCGTCATCGACAACCACCGACTCGATGACCTGAAACCTTATCTGTACAAGACGTCCGACTACGGCAAGTCATGGAAGGCACTGCATTCGAAGCTGCCCGAGCGACATCTATCTGCACGTGGTGCGGGAGGATCCTTCAAAGCGTGGCACGCTGTATCTCGGCACCGAGCGCGGCGTCATGTACTCGACAGACGATGGTGCGAACTGGAAGAAGCTGCAGCTGAACATGCCGACTGTCGCCGTTCATGACCTGGCCGTGAAGGGAGACGACCTGATCGTCGGCACTCACGGCCGTTCGATATGGGTGCTCGACGACCTGCAGCCGGTCCGGCAGATGTCGGAACAGATCGCGTCAAAGAGCGTCCACCTCTTCACCGCTCCTGATGCGGTTCGTTGGCGCCGTGGTGACGGCAACTGGGGATCCGAAGCCGGAAGTTTCTCGAATCCGCCGCGCGGCGGATCCATCTACTACTTTCTCAAGGACAAACCCAAGGGGGAACTGAAGATCGAGATACTCGATTCGTCCAGTCGGCTCGTGCGGACGGCGAGCAGCGTGGCGCGCGAATCGGATAAGAGCGACGACGAGGACGATACCGAGGACCTCAAGAAGGCAGCGTTGCCGGTCGATCCAGGGCTCCATCGCGCGGAGTGGGACCTGACGTGGGAAGGGTCCAGGAAGATCCGCGGAGCGAAGATCGACACCGGCGACCCCGCTCGTGGTCCTCGTGCGGTGCCGGGCACCTACACGGTTCGCTTGACCGTCGACGGCCACAGCGAGACGACGGCGTTGAAGGTCAAGGCGGACCCGAGAGGGACAGTGGCGCAAGCCGACCTGGATGCGCAGCTCGCGTTTGCGCTGCGGGTCCGCGACAGCATCTCCCGGCTGACGGGGTTGGTCAACTCGTTGCGGTCCGTGAAGGAGCAGCTCGCGGCACGGGCCAAAGCGCTCGATGGCAGGAAGGCAGAATCAGATATCTCGGCGCTGCTGAAAGCATCAGACACGCTGGTCAAGAAGGTCGACGTGCTCGAGGACCGGCTGCACAACCCGAAAGCAGAAGTGACCTACGACATCCTCGCGGAACGAGGCGGCACGCGGCTCTACTCGCGGCTATCGCCGCTGCAGATGTGGGCGATCGAAGGGGACGGCGCGCCGACGCGTGGGATGCAGCAGGTGCTCGAGGAGCAGGAGAAGGAGCTCGCCAGCCTCGAACGCGAAACGCAGGAGCTGCTGTCGAAGGACGTCGCCGAGGTCAACGCGCGCGCCGCGCAACTCAAACTGGAGTACGTAATCCGGTAGAGGCCCCGGTAGGGGTCAGATCTTGTTTCTTGCACGAATGACCTGCTATCGAGGACATTGCGCAAGTGACCTCGATGGTAGGTCATTCGTGCAAGAAACAAGATCTGACCCCTAAGCCAGTGTCTTCCGACTCCGCATGACCGCCAGCGAGATGACGACGATGCCCCAGGCGCCGAGCGCCGCGGCCTGGGGCCACAGCACTTCCATCCCGACACCCTTGAGAAAGATTCCGCGGACGATCACGAGAAAGTATCGGAGCGGTATGACGTAGGTCACCGCCTGGATGACAGCGGGCATGTTCTCGATCGGGAAGATGAATCCCGACAGATAGATCATCGGCATCAGGAAAAAGAACACGGCGGTCATCATCGCCTGCTGCTGAGTGTCGGAGATCGTCGATACGAACAGGCCGAGGCCCAGCGTGCAGAGCACGTAGATCATGCTGAGGACCAGCAGCAGCGCAAAGCTGCCGCGCAGCGGAACTTCAAACCAGAACACCGCCACCGCGACAACCAACAGCACGTCGATCATCCCGATCACCCCGTACGGCAGCAGCTTGCCGGCGATGAGCTCCCACCTCCGGAGCGGCGTCACGTTGAGCTGCTCGAGCGTGCCGACTTCCTTTTCACGCACGATCGCCATCGCCGCGAGGTTGGCCGTGACGACCAGCAGCACCAGCGCGAGCACGCCGGGGATCATGAAATGCCGGCTCTCGAGCTGCGGGTTGAACCACACGCGAATCCGCGGATCGATCCCTCCCATCGACGTCGGCTGTTCGGTAGAGGCCGGCTTCAGCCGGCCTGCCATCCTCCCTACCTCCCCCGCGTACTCCCCCATCAACCCCGTCGCATACCCCAGGGCAACCGTCGTCGAATTTGCATCCGTCCCATCCGCAGCTATCTGCACCGTTGGGACGACGCGGGAGCCGATGTCTGATCCGAAACCCGAGGGGATCACGATCCCGAGCCATGCCCGCCCGCTCTCCAGGTACGGCTCGATCTCATTGATGTTGTTCACCGTGTCGATCACCGTGAAGCTGCGCGCGGCGTCGAACCGATGGATCAGCTCACGGCTCACGCGCGAGCGATCGCCATCCGCCACGACAATCGGAGTGTCTCTGACGTCGGTCGTCGCCGCGTACCCGAGCAGCGTGAGCTGAACGAGCGGCGCGAGGATGACCAGTCCGAACAGACGCGGGTTCATCCTGAGCTCGAGAAACTCCTTCCAGACCAGTGCGCGGAGTCGCTGCATCTCTCAAGCCCTTTCCCGCGACAAGCGCAGGGAAGCCAGGGCCAGCGTTGCCATGGCATAGATGGCGAGCGCGGCGACTTCCGGCAGAAGCTGCGCGAGATCAGTCCCCTTCAGTACGATTGCGCGCAGCGCCCTCAGAAAGTAACGCGCCGGGACAGCGTGGGTGATGATCTGAAGAGCGTGCGGCATGCTGGCGATCGGGAAAATGAATCCCGACAGCATCAGCGTCGGAAGCAGGGAGACGAGGAGCGCAATCTGAAAGGCGACCTGCTGGGTTTCGGCAATGGTCGACACCAGTAACCCGGTTGCGAGGGCGCCAACCAGGTAGACCGACAACACGAACGCCAGGGTGAACCAGTTGCCGCGCATCGGCAGGCCGAAAAGCAGCATCGATGCGAAGAAGACAGCCGCCCCGGACGCCAGGGCAATCACGAAGTGCGGCAGCGCCTTGCCGGCAATGAACGGAAAGGTACCGATCGGCGCCATCCGGACCTGCTCGATCGTGCCGCTTTCCTTCTCTCGTACGACTGACAGCGATGTCGAGGTGACCGCCATCAGCATCGTGATGTATGCGATCAGGCCGGGAACCAAAAACAGCGTGCTCCGCAACTCGGGGTTGTACCAGATGCGCGGTTCGACGTTGATGACCGCCCGCTCGCCGGCAGCGGCGCGCAGGATGCTCGTGGCGTAGCCGATCACCGTTGTCGCAGTATTGGCGTTGTCGCCGTTGACGATCACCTGGACCGGCGCGGCGTCCCCTGTCGCTCGGCTTCTCGCATACCCCTCGGGGATGACCAGCACCGCCCGCGCGTCGTTCGTCTCGAGCAGACGGACGGCTTCATCGGGACTCCACACCGCCGCGGCGAGGTTGAAATAGCCTGAGTTCACGAAGGCGGAAACCAGCTCGCGGCTCTCGGCCGTGCCATCGCGATCTTCGACGGCGAGCCCGATGTTCCGGATGTCGAAGTTGAGCGCGTAACCGAACACAATGAGGAAGAAGGCGGGGACGAACGCGAGCACCAGCAGAGTGCGGCGGTCGCGGCGGATCTGCCGTAACTCCTTGCGGCCCACGGCGAGAAACGTCCTCATGCAGCCTGCCCGCCGGCCTTGTCCACGACGTCGAGAAAGACATCCTCGAGCGACGGCTGCACCCGCACGATGCTCTCGACCGACAAGCCGGCCGCCCGCAGCCGTGCTCCGATGTCCTCCGAACTCGCCGACTCCGAGCGTAGAACGGCATGGAGTGCTGTGCCGAACAGACTGGTCTTCTCCACATCGTCCATGGCGTCGAGCAACTTCATCGCGTCGACCGGACGGTCGGCGCGGATTTCCACGATCGGACGCGACGCGAAGATCCCCTTGACTTCTCCGACGGTGCCGATCGTCGCCAGGCGTCCGGCGTGGATGAGGGCAACGCGGTGGCAGCGCTCCGCCTCGTCCAGGTAATGGGTCGTGACCAGCACAGTGACGCCGGACGTCGACAGGGTGTCGATCAGCCGCCAGAACTGGCGGCGCGAGAGCGGATCCACACCGCCGGTCGGCTCATCGAGAAAAAGGATTCGGGGTTCGTGCAGGATGGCGCATCCGAGTGCCAGGCGCTGCCGCCATCCGCCCGACAGATCCCGTGCGAGCGTGGTTTCGCGACCGGCCAGGCCCGCCATTTCGATGGCAAATGCGCGGCGCTCGGCCATTTTCGCCGGGCGCAGACCGTAGATGCCTCCGAAGAAGCTGATGTTCTGATCGACGGTCAGCAGCTCGTAGAGGGAGAACCGCTGCGACATGTACCCGATGCGCTGCTTGACTGCTTCGGGATCGCGCGCGACATCGATCCCGCCGACGACCGCGGTGCCACTCGATGGACGCAGCAGTCCGCAGAGCATCCGGATCGTTGTCGATTTGCCCGCACCATTGCTTCCGAGAAAACCGAAGATCTCACCGGCGCGGACGTCGAACGACACCCGATCGACCGCCGTGAACGCGCCGAAGCGCCGGGTCAGTCCGCTCACCTCGATCGCGTTCATCGGCCGGTTGCCCGTTCGAGTCGCGCAATGGCGAGTCGTTCGTTTGCGCGTGCGCGCGTACGCTCGAGCTCGGCCTGGAGCAGCGCCACCTCCGCATCGAGAACGTCAGTGGTGGTCGCGACGCCAGCGCGATAGCGTTCGCCGAGGACGCGCTGCGTCTCGAGCGCGCTGCGGACGCCGTCCTCGGCGGTGCCGATTGCAGCGCGGGACGAATCCAGCTCGAGCTCCCGCTGCTGCACTTCGAACGTGATCTGGCGTTCCAGCTCGGTGATCCGCGCCTGCACGGCGCGAGTCGCGGCGGCCGCTTCCGTCTGCTCCGCCTTCCGGCGTCCGCCGTCCCAGAGCGTCCACGACACATTGACCCCGACGTCCCACGAGTCTTTCCAGTGCGGCGTGCGGGGAAAGATGTCTGGATTGGGGCGCGCGTAGTCGAGACCGGCGACCGCCGCGACCTGCGGCTTCGACGTCCCCCGGATCCCCTGCTCGCGTGATTCAGCCGCCTCGAGCCTCTGCTGGAGCCCCCTCACCTCCGCCCGATCGGGGACTGACACCTTCTGTTCAGGGACAGGCACGTTTTCAGCCGGTAGAAAAGTGGTTGCTCCCAAATCAGCCATTGGAGTCAATTCGCCGGAGCCGCCGATGAGACGACGGAGGTCGGCG
This sequence comes from uncultured Acidobacteriota bacterium, assembly GCA_963810305.1. Classification (GTDB taxonomy): domain Bacteria; phylum Acidobacteriota; class Vicinamibacteria; order Vicinamibacterales; family 2-12-FULL-66-21; genus JACDCA01. The sequence continues at coordinate 8,956 of CAWEMY010000011.1, read as the reverse complement.
TCAGAGACCAGGCGCTGGTTGCGCGCCTCGATCGCCAGCAATTGCTGACGCGAGCGCTGCGCTTCGGCGGCGGTCACCTCATTGGGCGGGATCAGCCCCTGGTCGAGGCGGACACGGAGATCCGCTACGTGGGCATCCATCCGCCGGACGGCCTGCAACACGACGCGCTCGGTTTCGCGCGCGGTAACCGCCGCCCAGAAAGCGCGCGTCACCTCGAGCCGAAGATCCGCCCGCAACGCGTCAAGATCCGCGTCGAGCGCATTCTTCTCAGCCCGCGTCGCCGCCTCGAATGCGGCGGTTTGCCCACCCGTGTAGATCGGCCAATGAAGATCCAGTCGTGACCGGAAGTTATCGGGTACGTCCGGATAGATCAGCCGCACCGGCTGCCCGGGGAATGCAATCCCGAACTCCTCGACGTGGTTGGTGCGCGCATAGTCGGCGACGAGACTCACCACTGGCATCCGCGCCGCTCCGGCGCCGGCTTCCGCAGCTTCGGCTCCCGCGCGACGCGCATCCAACTCCGCGACCCGGGCGCTCCGTTGAAGAGCACGCGCGATTGCATCTTCGAGGGTGACCCGTTCCTGGGCTGACGCCCCCCCTGCAACCGTGAGCGCAAGCGCCAGCGCAACCCCTGTCCGCCGCATTCCGTGTTGGTGCGTATGCATGCCTGTCATCCGCGCTTGAGCATGTCGATGAACACATCCTCGAGACTCGCCACAGTCGGCCGGACGCTCACGGCGGTGAAACCGGCCTGCGACAGCGCGGCGGTGAGCGCAGCGACCGCCGAGCCGTCGTCGGTGGTCTCCAACCGCACGTGTGCGCGATCACCGAACACCTGTGCGTCAGCGACGCCGGGCACGCGCGCAAGGACGTCGAGAGGAGGACGGCCGGTGTCGGTGATCACCTCGAGCAATCGTCCCGACAGCGTGCGCTGCAGCACCGCCGGACGGTCGATCGCCAGAACGCGTCCCTCGTGGAGAAGGACGATCCGCGCGCACCGCTCGGCTTCGTCGAGATACGGCGTTGCCATCAGGATCGTGAGACCGCGCGACAGGAATTCCGATAGCAGCTTCCAGAACTCACGCCGCGCGACCGGATCGACCCCGGTCGTCGGCTCGTCGAGGACGAGGAGGTCGGGCTCGTGCACCAGCGTGCAGGAGAGAGCCAGCTTCTGCTTCATGCCGCCGGAGAGACGGTCGGCGCGACGGGCGCGGAACGGGGTGAGCTGCGTCATGTCCAGCAGACGATCGCGCGCCGCCCGGTAGTCACGAACGCCATGCAGCTCGGCGAAGAACGCGATGTTCTCGTCGATCGTCAGATCGCCGTAAAGCGAGAAGCGCTGCGACAGATAGCCAACCGCCGCGGTGATGCGGCCGTGATCTCGAATCGGATCCAGCCCGAGGACTCTCACGGCGCCACTCGAAGGCCGCAGTAGCCCGCAGGCGATGCGGATCGCTGTCGTTTTCCCGGCGCCGTCAGGCCCGATCATGCCGAACATCTCACCGCGGGCCACGGCGAACGACGCCTCGTCGAGCGCACGCAGCGAGCCATACTGCTTCGTCACGCGGTCGAACTCGATCACCGCCTGCCCCGAGCCAGCGTCCGCAGGTCGTGGGGCCTGCCCCGAGCGAGCGTCAGCGAGTCGAGGGATCACGGTTTTTGAATCAACTCCGCTTCCACCGGCATCCCGGGCTTGAGGACACCGTCACGGTTGTCGACGGTTACCTTGATTCGGTAGACGAGCTTCGATCGCTCGTCAGCCGTCTGCACGTTACGCGGCGTGAACTCCGCGCGGGGTGAAATGAATGTCACCGTGCCGGCCAGGCGCTGACCCGCGTCGGTCACCAGCGTCGCGGCCTGGCCAAGCCGCAGCTGCGGGACGACAGGCTCGTCCACGTAGACGTTGGCCCATGCATGATCGAGATCGGAGATTGCGACGATCGGCGTCCGTGCGGCGATGATCTCGCCGGCGTCTACCAGTTTGGAAGTGACGACGCCGCCGATCGGAGCTTTGACCTGTGCATCTGCCAGGTTCTTCTCGAGTGATGCGAGCTGCGCTTCCGCGGACGCGACCCGGGCCCGCGCCGCTGCGATCTCCTCGGCCCGCGAACCAGCCTCGAGACGGGCGACTGTCTCGTCGGCTGCCCTTGCGTGCTGTCGCGCCGCCGCGACACGCGCCGACGCCACCTGACGCCTCGTTGCCGCATCGTCCCGCTGTTTGCGCGAACCCGCGTTGGCCTGGAGCAGCGCCTCGAAGCGCTGCAGATCGGCGGTCGCGGCGTCGAGCTCGGCCTGCGCAGCGACGACGTCCGCGTCGGCCGACTCGGCCTGGGCGCGCGCCTGGCGGACGTCTTCAACGCGAGCGCCGGCCTGGACCAGGCGAAGCTGCGCCGCCGCCTGGTCGCGATCGGCGCTGGCTCGCCGGATCGCGATTTCGATATCGCTGCCGTCGATTCGCGCAATCGGGTCTCCCGCCGCGACGCGCTTGCCTTCGTCGACCAGTAGCTCGGCGATGCGACCGCCTACTTCGGCTGCGACTCTCACTTCGGTTGCCTCGACGTAGCCCGACGCACGCGGCGTCGCCGCCGGCGCGCGATTGCAGGCCGTCACGCCAGCGGCGAGGAGCAACGCGGCGAGTGACCGGGTCATGCGATTCATGACATCCGCCCGTGCAAGGTCGTGAGTGCCACCCGCTGGACGTGGGCGATGACGTCGCGCGACGCGAACCGGTCGGCGCCGGTCACTCCGGCACGCGCGATTCGCTTCCGCAGGCCTTCGGTGGCGTAGTACAGCAGGACGGGGGCAACGATGCCGCCGTGAACGAGCAGGGGATCCACCGGCTTGAAGCGGCCGGCAGCCACCCCTTCGCGAACGATCAGCGCGAGGCGGCGGACAATCCCGGCCATCGTCGCAATCGTCCCGGGGTCGAGGTGAGCGCCCCCTTCGGCAATCTCCCGGAACCATATCGGCGGAAAGTGCGGGCGCGCCTCGGCCTCGTGGGCGATCGCTTCGACGAAGGCCCGGATCTTCCCGTCCGGAGTGCGCTGCCGCGCCGACATCTCGTCGAGGCGCGCGGCGACGGCTTCGAACATGTCGCGGAGGATCTCGCGGTAGAGCGCCGCCTTGCTCTTGAAGTGGTAGTAGATCATCGCCTTGTTGACGCCCGCGGCGGTGGCGATGCGGTCGACATTTCCGCCGGCAAAGCCGCGCGCGGCGAATTCGAGCGAGGCGGCGTGAAAGATCCGCTCACGCGTGCCTGGCCGCTGGGCTGACTGACCGTTTAGTTGAACTCACTAACTGGATAGTTAACTCACAACGCGCCGGGATGTCAAATGGGCGCGCGCCGCGCGCACTGCGAACTGCGAACCGCGACCCGCGACCCGCGCTACAGCAGCTTGGCCAGGCGGGCGTAGCCGGCGCGGCTCACCGGCAGCCGCCGGCCGTCGCGCAGGATCGCGACCCGGCTGTCTTTCGCGTACAGCTCGACCCGGCCGATGCGCTCGATGTTGAGCAGGTAGGAGCGGTGGATCCGGACGAACCGAGTCGGATCGAGACGACGCCTCGACCGCCCCCATGGTCTGGTCCTTCAGATAATCGCGGCCGTCCGCCTTGAAACAGACGTAGTCGTCCTGCGCCTCGACGTAGTCGATGCGGTCGACGGGGATCACATGGACCTGCGAACCGTCGCGGATGAGCACACGTTCGAGCGGTCCCGTCCGCGGCCGTGCTTCGGACAGGAGGTCCTCGACCGGCAGTTCCTCGCGCGCCGCCAGCCGGGTCCGCGCGCGAGACAGCGCTTCCGCGAAGCGCTCTTCGCTGAATGGCTTCATCAAATAGTCGATCGCGTGGACTTCGAATGCGCGAAGCGCGTACTTGTCGTAGGCCGTCGTGAAGATGACCGGCACGCTGCGGCCGAGCAGTTCGAGAACTTCGAATCCGTCCAGCTTCGGCATCTGGACGTCGAGGAAGAGCAGGTCGGGGTGCAGTTCGCTGACCGCCTTCACCGCCTCGAAGCCGTTGGCGCATTCGGCAACGACCTCGACTCCCGGCTGCTTCGTCGCGAACTCGCGGACCACTCCCCTCGCCAGCGGCTCATCGTCCACGATCACCACGCGGAGCGGCGGTGCGTCAGTCATGACCGGCTTCAGGTCCACTGGCCGCGGGCGGTTCGGCATTGTCGGGGGAACACGGCAGACTGATCTCGACCCGCCACAGGCCGTCACGTTCGGAAGCGTTCACGGTCGCGTCGTTTCCATAAAGGGCGCTGAGCCGCGACCGGACGTTCGCCAGGCCGATGCCACCACCAGTCCGACGGGGACGATCCGCATCGCACGGATTTTCAACGATCATTGTGACCCGTGCCGGGCTCTTCGTCGCGGACACACGAACCAGGCCTCCCTCGAGGCGATGCGCCACCCCGTGCGTCACCGCATTCTCGACAATAGGCTGCAACAGAAGCGACGGGACGAGGCAATCGTCCGCGCCGCCGGCATCGACCGCCAGCTGCAGTCGATCACCATAGCGTACGCGCTCCACCTCGAGGTACTTCTCTGCGAGTCTGAGCTCGCGCGCAAGCGGGATCCGCTCCGCCGCACCGAGGTGGAGACTCTCGCGGAGGAATTCGGCGAGCAACAGGCACATGCGACGGGCACCGGCCGGGTCCGCCGACGTCAACGCGCTGATCGAGTGCAGGCTGTTGAAGAGAAAGTGCGGGTCGATCTGCGCCCGCAGCGTCCGCAGCTCGGCCTCGCGCGAGAGCACCTGTCCCTGGAACGCGCGCCGTTCGGCCTGGCGTGCGTGCTCGGCCGCCGAGACGATGTAACTCACCGCCAGGGACAGGAGGTAGACGAACTCGCCGAAGCCGAATAGCAGCGACGCGATGTCGCCGCGAAGCGTCGCATCAGTCCCGGTCCACCGCCCGAGCAAGTACATCCATCCACGCGCGAGAAGGACGAGCCCAGCCGCGCTGAGCAGTGACGCGCCGACGCTGGTCGCGATGAGTCGCACCGGACCCGATCCGGAAAGCGGTGTGAACCGCGATACGTGCCACGCCGAGAGGCAGACGAATCCATAGGCAAGCGTCAAGGGCATGCCGGCCAGGAGGCCGGTGCCCCACCCCAGCGCTCCACGTCCGGCGAGCAGGGCGCTCAGTGTCAGCGCCACAATCGTCCAGCCCGCGAGGTACAGAGCGAGCCGCCGGCCGCGGGCGAAGATCGGGTGCACTTAATTCTTTATCTCGACACCGCCCATGATCACCATGCCGCGGACGATGAGGCGGTGGGCGCTCGCGGCCTGCGGTGCTCGCGTGTGATCCTCGAAACCGCCCATCAACGGCGTGACCTTGCCGATCACCGTCCAGTTCTCCGGGACGCGGATTTCGATGCCTCCCCACATGGCGAACACGTCGATGGCGGCCTCGCCGTTGATCTCCGCATTGCGCAGGTCTATTTCGCAGCCCCCCATGAAGGCGGTCAGCTCTCCTCCCTTGAACGAAGTGGAGTTGCTGCCGCGGTTCACCCCGCTCAGAATCGCGACCGCGTTGATCGTATCGTTGGTGCTCGCGCCCGACCGCTGGCGTCGTCCCCGGATCCCCTGCCAGACAATCACGGTCCCGATAAACACCAGGAGGAGCGGCCAGAAATCGATCGGGTTGGCCTCGACATATCCGAGGGTATCGAAGAGCAGCCACGTGCCAACGAGAGTGAAGATGACGCCACCAATCGAACTGCCCGGCTCGCGGCGGTCCTGCCACAACTTGGCAAGCCCGATCGCGATCAATCCCGCGGGCCAGTAGCGAAGGTAATCTTCGGCGTGGGCGATGTTCAGGTTGTCGAGGGTGAATACCACCCCGACGAGAATGATCAACAATCCGAACATCAGGTGAGGTGTCAACCTGACGCCCGGCGGATCTGTACGCGGTTCCATCTCAGCTCTCCTGTCTTTCACGTCGATCCGACGATTCGAACGCGCGCCAGACGATGTTGAGGCCGACGCCGATGATCAGCAGCGGCCACGAGGTGCGGTAGTCGAATCCGAAAAGCTCGAACTCGCTGATCAGTCCCCACGCTCCGACGTAGATCAGCCACATGCCGCTGCGGCGCGAGCGGCGCTGGTGCTTGTCGAGTGGCGGGTCGATCACTTTTACAAGACCGAGGACGACGAGGATCACCGGCCAGAAGTGACGCGAGAGGTGGATCTCCCACACGTCCAGCCGATAGGACATCAGGCTGAGCCCGAGGAGAATGAAGGCGAGCCCAAGCAGCACGCGTTTGCGGTCCGGTCCCTCGAGCTTCTGGTCTGTCGTCCTCATCGCATCATTACTTCCCATGCCAGACAATACGCGGGCCGGCGCCGGGCCAGGGAGTCGCATTCGGTGAGTGCCCGCGCCCGGGCGGTGAACGGCGGAAGTCTGCTAAAATTCGCGCCCATCATGCATTTCCCTATGTGTTTCCGGCGGCACGTGTCCATCCCGCGTTCATCGGTACGGCTCCTGTGCCGTCTGGTGCTGTTGTCGCTTGTGCCGGCTGTGGCCTGGGCCGGGCCGCTTCAGGACGATCTCAAGGCGCGCCGCGCCAAGGCGATGGAACGGCTTGGGAGCGAGACGCTCGCCATCTTCTGGAGCGCTCCTACCCGCGTCTTCTCGGCTGACGTCGACTACGAATACCGGCAGGACAGCAACATGCTGTATCTGACCGGCATCGACCAGGAGGAGACGATCCTGGTGCTGATGCCGGGCAACGAGAGCCGCAAAGAGATCCTCTTCATTCGTGAAGCGGACGCACGCCGCGAGCATTGGAATGGCCACAGCCTGACCCCCGCCGAGGCCACCGCCCAGAGCGGCATCCAGACCGTGATGTCGGCCGCACAATTCGATGGATTCGTGGCTGCGATGCTGTCGAAACGTCCGATGGGTGGAAGCCCGACTGAGTACACCAAGTTCTTCGACGCCGTCACCGACGCCAAAGCGAAGGTGGCGGTGCTGATGGAGCCGCAGAGCCTGTCGGAGCCGCCCTCCCAGACCGCGCAGTTTGCCAACCGCCTGCGCGAACGGTTCTTCGGATTCAACGTCACCGACGCAACGCCGATCGTCAACGAGCTGCGGCAGATCAAGACCGCGTACGAGCAGGACGTCCTGCGCAAAAGCGTGAAGATTTCGAGCGATGCGCACAAAGCCGGGATGCGCGCCGCGGCTCCGGGCAAGTACGAGTACGAAGTCGAGGCGGAGATCGAAGCCGTCTACATGCGCAACGGTGCCATGAGCTGGGGATATCCCTCGATCGTCGGCAGCGGGCCGAACGCCACGATTCTCCACTACGGCAAGTCGAGCCGACGGATGGAGAGTGGTGACCTGCTGCTGGTGGACGCCGCCGCCAGCTATGGGGGTCTCACCGGCGACATCACGCGCACGTATCCAATCGACGGAAGGTTCACGCGCGACCAGCGTGACATCTACGAGATCGTCTACGCCGCGCAGCAGGCCGGTGAGAAGGCGGCCAAGGCCGGCGCACCGGTTTCGGCGATCCAGAACGCCTGCGACGAAGTCCTGCGAGCCGGGCTGCTGAAGCTGGGGCTGGTCACCGAGCCGGCGGGCATGCAGTTCAAGATCTGGTCGACGCATGGCGTCTCCCACTGGATCGGGCACGACGTCCACGACGTCGGCAGCCGCGGAAAACCGCTCGCGCCCGGTATGGCGTTTGTGATCGAGCCGGGGATCTACATCCGTCCGCAGGCTCTCGAGAACCTGCCTCCGACTGCGGCCAATGCCGCGTTCATCGCGAAAGTGAAGCCGGTCGTCGAGAAGTACAAGAACATCGGCGTGCGCATCGAAGATTCATACCTGCTCACGCCGACCGGTCTCGAGCGCCTCTCCGCCTCCGTCCCGCGGACGATCGAAGAGATCGAAGGATGGATGAAGCGGGGGACGATGTAGATGGGGCGCTGGCAGAAAGCGCTCCTCACCATCTTCGTCGGCGTTGTCGTCCTGCTCGCACTCGGGATTACGTTCACCATCGGGTGGCGTCCCATCATCGGCCCGAAAGCACGGCCGCTGACCGATCGCCGCTTCGACCCAGGGCCCGCGCGGTTACTGCGCGGTGAATACCTCGTACGCAACGTCGCGGTGTGCCTGTTCTGCCATTCCGAACTGGATCCATCGGTCGAAGGACTGCCCATACGGGCCGGCTCCGCCGGAACGGGGCGCAGTTTCGCGCAGGAGGGAATCCCTTTTCTCAACTCGCCGAACATCACACCGGATCCGGCGACGGGAGCCGGCAACTGGAGCGACGATGCGTTGGCGCGGGCGATCCGCGAAGGCGTCGGGCACGACGGCCGCACCCTGTTCCCGATGATGCCGTACCTGAACTATCGCAAGATGTCGGACGAAGACCTGGCGTCAGTCGTCACGTATGTGAGATCGCTGCCGCCGATCAGCAAGCAGCAGCCGAAAACGAACGTGCCATTCCCGGTGAATCGGTTCATCAATGCAGTGCCGCAGCCGATCTACGATCCGGTGCCGGAGCCTGACGTCTCGACGCCCGAAAAGCGCGGCCAGTACCTGGTGACGCTGGCGTCCTGCAGCGACTGCCACACACCCATGGACGAGCGCGGGCAGTACATCGCCGGGCTCGAGTTCGCCGGCGGGAGCACCTTCTTCTTCACCAATCGCGAGCCGAAAGCGGCGGCGAACATTACGCCGGCCGTCAACGGGATCCCGTATTACACCGAGGATCTGTTTCTCGAAACCATTCGAACCGGGCGAGTCCGCGAGCGCAAGCTCACCGACATGATGCCGTGGGCGCACTACCGGAACATGACCGACCAGGACCTGAAATCGATCTTCGCCTATCTGAAAACGCTCAAGCCGATCGAACACTACGTCGACAACACGCAGCCAAAAACCAAGTGCGCCCGCTGCACCCTCGAACACGGAGGTGGCGCGCGAAACAAGGCAGTCGCT
>CAWEMY010000010.1:0-72570 GCA_963810305.1 uncultured Acidobacteriota bacterium | reverse complement strand
GGGCTCGGGGCTCGGGGCTCGGGAGGTAACGTAGTTCAGCCCTTTAGGGCTGTCCAGGTTCAGGGCTGGCGTGACGACGGGGGCAGGCCGGCTTTCTTCCGCGCGGCTTCGAGCTCGTTCATGGCTTCGAGGACTTCTCTCCGCGCCGCTTCCCTGGCGCGTTCGGTCTGGGCGTCCTTCAACTTGTCGATCGCCTTCATCAGCGCCCACTGCATCGCCAGCGACGTGGCGGCCACAATCATGCCTTCCTTGTTGGTGAAGACCGAGTAACCCTTGTACTCGTTCGGTGTCACCATGTTGAGGAATTCGCTGTGAGTCATGCCGCCGTAGGGCACCGGGCCCTTCAGGTAATCGGGACCCAGAATGTCTTCGACGGTCGGCTTCTTGGCGAACACCTCGACCCGGAATACGACGCGATCCGAGCGCGGCTGGATGGCCGCCGGGCGGGAGATCGCCTTCTGGATCTTCCCGACCGATACCGGCAGGTCGATCGACTCCCCATTGCGCGCGATCTGCTGGGACGGTTCAGCCTGGGACGGTTCGGCCTGCGCCTGAGCCCGGGCGCTCGAGGCCGCAGCGACGATCACCATCTGGACCAGCACGAACACCCGGATGAACACAATGACTATTATGACGATAGAACTCCGGTCATGGCTTCCAGGATCGGTGCCCGACGGTGGGACGTCGGCTGTTCACAACTGAACAGAGACAGTCCGCCGCGCGCCTCGGAGGAGGAACCACTAGTCGTTGGCTGTCATGACTTTGCAAAGACACCCCGCCGGCGGCACATATCTGGCGAGGCTTCGCCTCAGACCTTCGAATCATTCTGATCCTTATGCACACGCTGCTTCGAGACCTCCGCTATGGCGTCCGGATGCTGCTCCGAGCGCCGGGCTTCGCCGTTGTTGCGCTTCTGACCCTCGCGCTCGGGATAGGCGCCAACACCGCGATCTTCACGGTCGTGAACGCGCTGCTGCTCAGGCCGCTGCCCTATGCGGACCCGGAGCGGCTGGTGATGGTCTGGCAGGATTACCGCGCGCGCGGCGGCCCGGCCGACGAGTGGGCAACCCCAGGCAACTACGTTGACTGGCGCGCCGAGAAAACCTTGTTCCAGCAGGTCGCGGTGATCTCCGGATGGCGCCCCGCATTGACGGGCGGTGCGGAACCGGAACCAATCCCCGGTGAACAGGTCACCTACGAATATTTCGGCCTGCTCGGCGTGACCCCCGTCTTCGGACGGGACTTCCGGCCAGAGGACGGCATCCCGAACGCTGCCCGCGTCGCGATCATCGGTAACGATTTGTGGAAGCGCCGGTTCGGAGGTGACCCGGCTGTTGTCGGCCGGACGGTGACACTGAGCGGCCTGCCGCACGAAATCGTCGGCGTGCTGCCGCCGGCCTTCAGGCCGATCGTCAACGGGACAGCGGAGATCTGGAGGCCGCTACGTATCGACGCCGCGAATCCATCGCGGGGTGCGATCACGCTGCGCGCCGTGGCGCGGTTGCCAGCCGGATTGTCGCAGGGCCGCGCGCAGGCCGCCGCCTCCGCCCTCGCGACCGAGCTCCAAGCCAGATTTCCACAGTCCAACGAGAAGGTCGGCTTCATGCTGACGCCGCTTCACGAGCGGGTCGTTGGCGACATCAAGCCGGGCCTGCTTGCGCTGTTGGGCGCGGTCGCGTTCGTGCTGCTGATCGCGTGCGCCAACATTGCGAACCTGCTCCTGGCGCGCGGGTCGGCACGAGGCCGTGAGCTCGCCGTACGCCTCGCCCTCGGCGCCGGGCGGGCTCGCGTCATTCGTCAGCTGCTCACGGAGAGCATCCTCCTCGCCGGTCTCGGCGGGATCGCGGGCATGCTGTTCGGCGTGTGGGCGGTTGACGCGCTGATTTCCATTGCGCCGGAGAGCGCACCCCGGGTCAGCGAAATCCGTCTGGATCCGATGGTGTTCGCCTTCGCGGCATTGCTCACCCTCGTTACCGGTGTACTTTTCGGCCTCGCTCCGGCCTTGCAATCGTCGCGCAGCGAGGTGACGCATTCGCTCAAGGACGGCGGGCGTGGCTCGTCCGCGTCGGCCGGCCGCATGATGCGGCGATCGCTGATCGTCGCCGAAGTGACGCTCGCGCTCGTGCTCCTGACCGGAGGAGCGCTCCTGCTGCAGACATTCGTCCGCCTTCAGCGCGCGGATCTCGGATTCAACCCGGCGAACGTACTCGTCGGCGCCGTCAACCCTCCGGGGACGACCTACGATACCCGGGCAAAGCACCTTGCGTTCTACGACCAGGTCTTCGAAAAGGCGGCGGCACTCCCAGGAGTGCAGAAGGCCGCAATGGCCTCGGTCCTCCCTCTCAGTGGCGACAGCGACACGAGCTTCATTCTGGAGGGACGCCCGGGCCCGCGCACGCCCTCAGAAACGCCGGTCACCTGGTATCGCCTGGTCAGCGCCAGCTATTTCGACACGATGGAAATGAAGATCCGCCGCGGCCGCGGCTTCGAGACTCGCGAGCCGATGCCGGCGGTCGTCGTGAACGAATCGATGGTGAAGAAGTTCTATCCGGGTGAGGAGCCGCTCGGGCGACGGATCCGGTTCGCCGACGACGGTCCGTGGTTCACCATCGTCGGGGTCGTCGCCGACGCCAAAGTCCGAGGCGCACAGGGAAGCGGCGAAGATCGAGACGTTCGTTCCCTACTGGCAGCTCACCGAACCCGGCATGAACGTCCTGCTGAAAACGGGTTCGAATCCGGAGCAGCTCGCGGCGCCGCTGCGTGCCGCGGTCGCGTCAATCGACCGCAACGTCCCGGTCGCCGGCATTTCGACTCTCGGCGAGATGGTCAGCGACTCGATCGAGCAGCCGCGCTTCTTTGCGGTGCTCTCGGTGTCATTCGCGCTGGTCGCGCTGGTGCTCGCAGCGATCGGCATCTACGGCGTGATGGCGTATGCCGTCGCGCAGCGGACCACAGAGATTGGCGTGCGGATGGCGCTCGGCGCCACACCGTCTGAAGTGTTCCGGCTGGTCGTCGGCGACGGTCTCAAGCTGACCGGCATCGGCGTCGCGCTGGGCATCGGCGCGTCGCTGATCGTGGCGCACTGGCTGACGACGCTGCTGTTCGACGTCCGCCCCGGCGACCCCTGGACGCTCGCCGCAACCGCCGGCGTCCTGCTTTCGGTCGCCGCGCTGGCGTGTTATCTACCGGCGCGCCGCGCCACGCGGGTGGATCCGATGGTGGCGCTTCGCGCGGAATAACGGGCGTACGAGGTCACGTGCGATGTGCGACGTGCACGTGCAACGTGCTCACGTGCCACGTGCGGACGTGCGGACGTGCTTGCTATAATGTGGGTTAGAAACCCCGTCAGTCTAAGTCCCGTCTAAGGAAGAACATGGCATTTTTCAAGTCCAGTCAGCCCGTGCGCCAGCCCGACCCGCTCATCTCGGACACCGCGGTGGCGCCGAACGCGCTGATCGGGCTGCGCAACATCGAGAAATCCTACGCGCACGGCACCAGCCGCACCTACGTGCTGCGCCGCATCAGCCTGGATATCAAGGAAGGCGAATTCGTCTCGATCATGGGGCCGTCGGGAGCCGGCAAATCGACCCTTCTCCACATCATCGGCATGCACGATTCGGCGTGGACCGGGGAGTACTATTTCGTCGATCAGCCGGTGCACAAGCTCGCCGCAAAGGATCGCGCCAAGCTCCACAAGCAGCATATCGGGTTCGTGTTTCAGAGCTACCACCTGCTCGACCACTTGACCGTCTACGAAAACCTCGACATCCCGTTGTCGTATCGCGACATCAAGAAGTCCGAGCGCGAGAGCATGGTCTGCGACATCCTCGATAAGTTCGCGATCGTCGGCAAGAAGGATCTCTATCCCAATCAGCTTTCCGGCGGCCAGCAGCAGCTCGTCGCGGTTGCTCGGGCGGTGATCTCGAATCCGAAGGTGATCCTGGCGGACGAGCCCACCGGCAACCTGCACACCAGCCAGGGGCGCGAGATCATGGAGCTGTTCAAGAAGCTGAACGAGGGGGGCACGACCATCATCCAGGTGACGCACTCCGAGACGAACGCGTCATACGGCAGCCGCATCATTCAGCTGAGGGACGGTTGGATCGTCGACGAATAGGGAATTACCAGCGCGGTTCTTTTCTTCTGCCTCCCGAGAAATCCTCGCTCTCGAAGTTGCGCGCGCCCCGCTGAGGGCGGTTGCCGCCACCGCTGCCGCCGAAGCCCCCTTCAGGCTTTGGCCGCGCTTCATTGACGACCAGGGGGCGGCCGTCCATGCTGTGTTCGTGCAACTGAGAGATCGCCTTGGTGGCTTCCTCGTCCGAGCTCATTTCGACGAACGCGAAACCGCGTGCGCGCCCGGTTGCCATGTCGCGCATGACGCGGACGTTGTCGACCTTGCCCGCCTGGCTGAATAGATCGGTGAGCTGGTCCTCGGTGGCCGAATACGGAAGATTCCCGACGTACAGTCTCCTACCCATGCTGTCCCCTACTCCTGCTGTTCATGACCGGTCCCGAACCGGATCGCTACTGCGGAAAGCAGATCGCATGCCGCAGACCGCCGCGACCCCACACACGAGCTTTACCGTCATCCAACTGACGAGCTACAGTGCCTCGATGTGCCGGATCGCGATGGCTTTGACCATCATCTTATCGGTCAGCGCCTGTTCCCGCGACAAGCGCTATCAATTCGAGGGGCAGGTGCTGGCCGTCGACCCAGCGCGCCAGGAGATCACCGTCAAACACGGCGACATCAGCGGCTTCATGCCCGGCATGACGATGCCCTTCAAGGTGCTCGACGGCCGATCGCTACAGGGGAGAAAGCCCGGCGAGCTGATCAAGGCGACGCTCGTGGTGACCAACAGCACCGGACGACTGGAGGACATCGTCAACATCGGTGAGGCGCCGCTGACGACCGATGCGGCGCCTGGCTTCGCAGGAGCGCCGCTCGAACCCGGGGCATCGGTCGCCGATGCGGCCTTCGTCGATCAGTCGGGCCGCGAGAGGCGGCTGTCAGAGTGGCGCGGCAAGACGCTGGCCGTCACGTTCGTATACACGCGCTGTCCGCTCCCCGACTTCTGCCCTCTCATGGACCGCAATTTCGCGGCAATTCAGCAGTCCCTCGTCTCGGACCAGCGCCCTGGCCGCATCCACCTCCTGTCGATAAGTTTCGACCCCGCCTTTGACTCGCCGAAGGTGCTGGCGGCGCACGCGAAAAAGGCGGGCGCCCGACCCGATGGCGTGGACGTGGTTGACCGGGGAAAAGGATTCGATCGACGCCTTCGCCGCCCAATTCGGCGTGTCGATCATCCGTGATGACCGCCCGATGCAGGAGATCACCCACAACCTTCGGACCATCGTCATCGACCGGTCGGGGCGGGTCGTGAAGATCTACAACGGCAACGACTGGAAGGCGGAAGAACTGCTCGCGACGCTGCGCGCCGCCGATGCGTCCTGAGCGCGCTGCATTCAGCCGGAGAGAACTGCGGCTGATCGACCGCCTGCGCACACCGCTGCAGGTTCAGCGCTACCTGAACCGATTGCCATACAACACCGAGCCGCCGCCGGGTCGCGCCACGCTGCGAAGCTTCCGCGGCGTCGTCAGCCATCACACGGCCCATTGCCTCGAAGCGGCGCTGGCCGCAGCGGTGATTCTCGAGCAGCACGGATATCCGCCGCTCGTCCTCAGCTTCGAATCGATCGACAATCTCGATCACGTACTATTCGCGTACCGGCATCGCGGACGCTGGGGCTCGGTCGCCCGATCACGCGACCCCGGTCTGCACGGCCGCAAACCAGTCTTCCGCACCGCCCGCGATCTCGCTCTGAGCTACGTCGACCCGTACATCGACTTCAGCGGCCGGGTCACCGGTTATGCCGTCGTCGATCTGGGGGTGCTGGGAGAGTACGACTGGAGACTTTCGGAGCAGAACGTCTGGAAGGTCGAGCGCTTGCTTTTGAACTATCCGCACCGCCGGATCCGCTCGTCGAACGAACGGATCAATCGACTGCGCCGCTGGTACCGTCACTATCGGGAGACCTACGGACGGAAGCCCGCCCTCGAATACCGGGGAAGCGAGAAGTGGACCGAGCTCCCGGAGATCTCACAGGAGAAAAGGAGATCAGGAGACTCTATTGGTTCTGAAAAACCAGAGTGCTCCTGATCTCCTGTTAGAACTCTCCTGATCTCCCTTATTCGAAGTCGAAATCCCGAACCGGCCGGGTAACGGGCTCTTTGTCAGCCTGGCGCAGCGCTTCCTCGAATCGTCTCGAGAGCGCATCGTCGCGGCCCTTCTCGTCCTCGAACGACTTCGCGAAGATTGCCTCTCGCCGCGCCGCCTCGTCGGCGAGGATTCGTTCGGCGTTGCTCAACTCCGGCCGATCACCCCGCACCGGCTCGATGTGGCGGACGACGCGGCGGAGGTTGGTATCGAACACGAGTGTCGCGTGACAGCACGGACACGGAACTTCGAATTCTGATTTGAGAGTCATGGTCGTTTCTTCTGCTGGCCGATTTCCCAGTCCAGCTTTACCGGCTTGCCATCTGCGCCCTCGGCCGTGACCTGCGACCTTTCGGATCGTCGTCCCCGCCGGCCACCGCTGTCCGAAGCCGGTGTCGAACTGGCTCACCGGCGCATTCAGCCGCCCCTCGGCCTTGAGCAGCGGGGCCCCGCCGCGATAGTGGTCGTTGACGACGATGAGAACGTTGCGCCAGTCGCCGGACGTGGTGTTGATGACGGTGATCGCATTGCCTTCGACGGCGATCGGATCGGGCGGATCAGAACAACCGGCGATCAGCGTCAGCGAGAGGAGGACGGCCGTCACGAACGGGGCCCTGATCATCCGACTATGATATCTCCATGCGTTCCGCCACTGACTGATGGATTGGCTATCCATAGCGGGAGCGGTCTTTCTGACCTGGCTCGTCCTGGTTTTCCTCTTCACCCCGGGCATCAATTACCACCTCGCGAAGCGGACGTCCGTTCACGCGGACGACTTTCTCTACACGCTTCAGTCGACCTGTCAGGCGGCACTGCATCACGGCAACCGCGTCACCGTCTTCACCAACGGACCGGAGTTCTATCCGGCGATGCTCGATGCGATCCGCTCCGCGACCCGGTCGATCATCATGGAGTGTTACATCTTTCAGCCTGGAACGATCGCCGACCAGTTCATCGACGCGCTGGCCGAGCGGTCCAGGCTCGGAGTGGACGTCACCGTCGTCGTCGACTGGATCGGGAGTTTCAGCCTCTGGGGGCGGCCGCTGCGCCGGCTCCGCAAGGCGAAGTGTCGCGTCGAGTCGTATCAGGGCCTGGAATGGCATCGGCTGTCGCGGCTCAACAACCGCACCCACCGGGAACTTCTGATCGTGGATGGCCGGATCGCTTTCGTGGGGGGCGCGGGAGTGGCGGACTGGTGGGCACACCAGTCGAAGGATCGAGGCAAGCCCTGGCGCGACACGATGGCGCGCGTAGAAGGGCCGGTGGTCGCGGCACTGCAGGGCGTCGCGGCCGAGAACTGGCTCGAGTGCTGCGGTGAAATCCTCACTGGTTCGGAATACTTCCCGAACCTCGAAGCGGTGGGCAGCACGACGGCGTTTGTCATCAAGAGCTCCCCGTCGGACCGCGCTACAGCATCGCGCGTGGCGTTTCAGTTGCTGATGGAAGGGGCGGACCACCACGTCCGTATTCAGACGCCGTACTTTCTGCCGGACCGTGCGCTGCGAAAGGCTCTGATCGAAGTGGCGCGCCGCGGCGTCGCGGTGAGCGTCATCGTGCCCGGGCGGATCACGGATCAGCGCTGGGTGCGGTACGCGAGCCGCCGCATGTGGGGGAACCTGCTCCGCGCCGGCGTGCGGATCCACGAATATCGTCCGGCCATGACTCACGCCAAGGTGCTGATCGTGGACGAGCTGTGGTCGGTCCTCGGCACGACCAACATCGACAACCGGTCATTCGAACACAATGACGAGATCAACCTGGCGATGCGCGATCCGGAGCTGGCGGCACGGCTGTTGCGGGATTACGAGCGCGATCTGACCGAGAGCGGCGAAGTGACGCTGGCGGAATGGGAGCGCCGGCCGCTGTGGGAGAAGGTGGTCGGTCCGTTCGTATGGATCCTGGAGCGGCAACAGTGACCGACAAGCCGAGCAAGCACGTTGACGTGCGGATCGCGACCTACAACATTCACCGATGCCGGGGCATGGACCGCCGCACCATCCCTGTGCGTATTGCCGACGTGATCCGCGAGTTGAACGCCGATGTGGTCGCGCTGCAGGAAGTCATCGGCGCGGGTCCGTCGGGAGTCGATCAGGCTGCGGAGATCGGCGCCGCGCTCGGGATGGGCTGGGTGATGCACTCGGTGCGACAGCTCCGGCAGCATCAGTTCGGCAACGTCGTCCTCAGCCGCCATCCGATCGTCCATCACGGGCACTACGACCTGTCGTGGCGCGCCTGTGAGGAGAGAGCGTGCCAGAGGGCGGACGTGGATTTTGGTGACGGAGCGTTGCTCCACATCTACAACGTCCATCTCGGCACCGCCGTCCTCGAACGTCGATACCAGGCCGGGCGCCTTGCGGCCTTCGTCCACGATCACCGCATCAAGGGACCAAAGGTGATCCTCGGGGACTTCAACGAATGGATGAAGGGGCTGGCGACGAAAACACTGTCAGCGCTGTTCAAGAGCATCGACATCGCCGAGCACCTCAAGCGACGCCGCACGTATCCCGGCATCTTTCCGTTCCTCCACCTCGATCACATTTACTACGAGGGGGACGTCACGGTACGCGAGCATGGAGCTGGTGCGCACGCGGAAAGCCCTGATCGCTTCAGACCACCTGCCGCTGGTCGCCAACTTTCGGATCGGGTTCTGAGCGACGCGGGCGGGATTGGATGCGGGCACCCACGCGGGGCCCGCCGCCCGGCAGCCCACTTTTTTGAAGCGCGCTCGCGACGTGGCTCCGGGTACGCGCGCTTCACAAAAAGCGGGCGCCCGCCGTGCGTCACCCGCGAGCCCGCCCGCCAATCCCGCGTGACTGGCGCCCTGGAGCACACCGACTTCCACGCGATCGCCGGCGAGGTCACGTCAGGTCCGCGGCGCGATGCGGCCAGCCGGCATCGTCAGTTCGAAAAACGAACTGCAGGCGTTCCGATCGGCGCAGGCACTGATTCGTCACTGAAGTCTGAATCACCCATTCGCCCAACTGATCCTCGCAAGCCGCTTGGATGACCCCAGCCGAAGCCGCCATCGTGAGGCTCGCGCCGAAAGTTCGTTTTTCCCGGCGTCGGGCCGAGGCGCCGCGGTCCTGAGGTGGCCTCGACGGCGATCTTCTGCGACAGACAGGCTCTCTCGCGACGCGAGCTACCGATTCAGACGAAGTAAGGCGAGCCCGGTGACCTTCACCGCGCGCACCATGTTCTGCGGCTCGCGTTCGGTGGTGTTCTCGGGTGTGTCCGCCGACGAGTGGTAGTAGAGGGAATAGTCGATCTTCAGTTTCTTCGGATCCGGTGTGCCCTTCGACTCCCAGCCGGGTGTCTGATCCAGTTCGGCGAGCTTGTCCCACGCCGCGGTGTAGATGGTAGTCGAAGGGATCTGCAGCGAGGTCTGGCCGGTTCCCCGGTATTGCTTCGGGAGGAACGCGTACGAATCGGTCCCGCCCTGTGACGGGTTCGTCGTGTATTCGGTCCAGAACCCCGGGCGTCCAGCGTAGTCGGCGGCGACGGCTTCGAGCGTGCGGAGGATCGTCTCGTTCCACGGCACGTCGTTGGACTCGAAATAGATGGCATCGCGCTCGGCGCCGGTGCCTGTTTCATCGAAGTTGAAGACGCCGCGAAGCTGTTTCAGCTGCTCCCCTTCCTTCTCTATGAACGTGCGCGCGGATCGATACTCCGCACCCCACACCGCGAACTTGATCGAATACCGGGGACGCGGCACCGTCCCGGCGCGAATTCCATCCGCGTACGCCCGGGCGATCTCCATGACGGTGGCAACGCCAGAGGCATTGTCGTCCGCGCCCGGTCCTCCGGAGTCCGAATCGCCGTGGGCGCAGACGAGGTAATACGGACCGGGTTCGCGACCCGGCAGCGTAGCAATCACCGTCTTGCCGCGCCCTTCGCGAATGGTCGCGTCCAGCGAAACGCTGACGGTTCGTTCGCGCATGCGCGGCGGACGCGAGCGCGCGGCCGTCCACGTACGAGACGGCGAACACCGGCACCGGATGTGAGGCGCTTGCGGCCAGTGAACCGAGCCGCGACCAATCGACGTACCGTTTCGGGTCATTCGGAGCGCTCGTCAGAATGGCCGCCGGCAACATGCCACTCTTCACCACCGCCGCGTAAACGCGGCCGATCTCACCCGGCGTGTAGATGACACGGCCTTTCCATTCTTCCGACGGCGTGGCTTTGCCGATCTCGTCGATCAGGAGCAGGCGGCCGGATCGAACGCCGCCGGTGGATGGCGAAAAGCCAAAGGGATACGCGCTCTCGATGACGGCACCGTCCTCGAGCGCCACGCGCCACGACTGTTCCGAGTGTGCAAGCGCCGGAGGATCTTCGAGGATCGCGACCTCCAGGCCGCTCTTCTTGAAGAACGCGGACAGGTAGTCAGCTGATTTGTCATTGGAGGCCGTACCACCCATGCGGGGCCCAAAGGCCACCAGCTCGCGGACGTACCGCTCGCAGGTCAGCCTCGCTGACGCAGCGCTGCGTAAGCCTCCTCCTCGGCCGGGGGTTGGGCGGGGACCTGAGCCAGCAGCAGGAGGGACAGAGCCGTGAGGAAGATGTTCGACATTCGTCAATTCTGATCTGAAAAACGACCCGGGAACCGGCCTGCAGGCCTCGACCGTATTGACAAGCTAGATAGCTAAGTGATATCACTTTGACATCGCTTACTGAGGAGGTTGGAAGCTATGATCCGCGAACGCCAAATCACCGCACTCCCGGGGTTGCCCATGCTCCTGCTGCTGCTTGCTGCCGACGCCGCCGCGGTCTTACTTCTCATCCAGGACGGCTCCGACGACTCGGGGCATGCTCATCGCCCTGACCATCATCGTCGTGCTCGTCGTGACGTTCCTCATGGCCGGGGTGTTCGTCGTCAATCCGAACGAAGCCAGAGTGCTGCAGTTCTTCGGCGACTACGTTGGGTCGGTGACGAAGCCCGGCCTGCGGTGGGCCAACCCCTTCTACACGAAGAAGCGAGTGTCGCAGCGTGTGCGCAACTTCGAGAGCGCCAAGCTGAAGGTCAACGACAACGAAGGCAACCCGGTCGAGATCGCGTCGGTCGTCGTCTGGCGCGTCGTCGACACCGCCGAAGCCGTCTTCGAAGTGGACGACTACAACAACTACGTCAAGGTCCAGAGCGAGGCGGCGCTTCGCAACCTCGCGCAGAGCTACACCTACGACGCGCACGACGACACCACCATCTCGCTCCGCGGCACGACTCAGGTCGTCGCCGATCACCTGAAGAAGGAGATCCAGGACCGGCTGTCGCGTGCGGGAGTCGAGGTCATGGAAGCGCGCATCAGCCATCTCGCCTATGCGCCGGAGATCGCGCACGCGATGCTGCAGCGGCAACAGGCCGGTGCCATCATCGCCGCCCGCCAGCGGATCGTCGAGGGCGCGGTCGGGATGGTCGAAATGGCGCTCGAGATGCTCTCCAAGCGTGAGATCGTGTCGCTCGACAACGAGCGTCGGGCGGCGATGGTGAGCAACCTGCTCGTGGTGCTGTGCGGCGACAAGTCGACGCAGCCGATCATCAACACCGGCACGATCTACCAATAGGCCGGGATCGTGTCGGACCGCAAGCCGTTCCTGCTGCGGATAGACCGCGACGTGCTCGAGGCCGTTCAGCGCTGGGCAGACGACGACCTGCGCAGCCTGAACGGCCAGATCGAGTTTCTATTGCGACGGGTGCTGCGAGAAGCCGGGCGGGAGGGGAAACGGGAACGTGACGATTGACGATTGTCGATTGCGGATTTGCGATTGACGGATTGTTGGTTGGGGATCGCCGATTGACAATCGTCAATCCGTCAATCAACACTCGCCAATCGACAATCGCAAATCTCTAGGACTCTTCGTAGTCTTCTTCGATCGGGGGAAGCAGCCGCGTGGGCACGCGCAGCGCCTCGCGGTGATCGAACAGCGGCAGATCGCGAACGTGAAGTGTCAGGAGGCAGCCCGGGGACTTCGTTTCCACGACGACGGTGACGGGGCTGCCTTCCACACCTTCGCGGAAGCCGATACGGCAGCCGCAGGCGAGGCGCGCGTGAGTGAACCCTTTCAACATCCTGCCGGCGATTGTACTACAGGAGTGATTTGATCTCGCGCTCGAGCTGTTCGCCCGACATCGGTCCGAAGTGCCGTTTGCACACCGATCCATCACGCGCGATGAGCACCGACGTCGGCAGACCGAAGATCGGCCCGTAGGCATCTTCGAGCTCCGGTTTCATCATGACCAGCGGATAGGTCATGTTCTTCGCCGACGCGAACGCTTTGAGGTTCTCCTCCGAGTCCTCGGTCAGCACGCCGACGATGACGAAACCCTCGTCCTTTTTCTGCTCGTAGAACTTCACGAACTCGGGAATCTCGGCGAGGCAGGGCGCGCACCACGTCGCCCAGAAGTTCAAGAGAACGACCTTCCCCTTCTGATCGGCGAGTTTGAAATCCGCCCCGTTCATGTCCTTCAAGGTGAAATCGAGCTTCGCCTGCCCCTCGGCCTTGCAGATGGCGCCGTCGCGTGCGGCTTCGGGCGAACCCGAACGCAATACCGTCGGCAGCGTGAAGAGTCCAAGCGCGAGTGCGGCTGCCGCGCCGAGCATCCATTTGTTATTCATCGAATCACCTACTAACGTGGGGCTCCGCCCCACACCCCGGCTCGGTCGCTTGCGGGGGCCCCTACGCCCCGCGCCGCTCCCTCGCAGGCGCGCCGTGCGCGCCTAATATACGTTCGATTTCACGTACTGAACCACACCGGCCAGGTCCTCCCGTCTCGACGTGTCGGTGAGGACGACGTAGGTGCGGCCGTTCTGGGACCACATCACGCTGTCATGGCCGAACCTCTGGGTGTGCGCGATGCTGTCGAGCACTTTCGACGGAAGCACATAGACCGAAAGCGGCTCGCCGCGCCAGTCGTAGATCAGATGCGCGACCCGGCCGTCGGTGACGCCGCAGCGTCGCACGGCGCGAAGTTCCAGCCCGGCCGGTTGCGAAGAGGCCGGCACGCTGAGCGGCCAGCCGAACTTCGACGTCCACTGCTCGCCGGCCTGAACCGGGTCGACCGCCGTCGCCGAGCTGTTGAAACGCGCGCATTTCACGTGATCGATCGTCATCTGGAATGCCAGCGCCTGGACCTTGTTGTTGAGTCCAAAACCAACGACGGCGGCGAGGGCGAGCACGATCGTCGCGGCCGCGGCGAGCGGCAGTCTGCGGATCAGGCGCGTCCGGCTCTGAACGGCCGGGGCATGTAGCTGGCGGCGTGCGGTCGCCGCGCAGCGCGCGCGAAGCGTGGCCGGCGCGGCTTCACGAATCGCGGCGCGCCTCGCCAGCAGCAGCTCGCGGGCCGCGCGCTGTGCATCGAGATCGCCGCGGCAAGGACCGCAGGCATCGATATGGGCATCGACGGCGGCGCGGTCCTCCGGGGCGACGTCGCCATCCACGTATGGCGCGAGCAGCGGTTCAACGTCCCGGCAGTTTTTCATCCTCGTCTCATCCCGTCTCCACCATCCGCGCCGGCGCGAGCCGTTCGTACAGCATGCGGCGGCCACGCGAGATCCGCGACATCACCGTGCCGATCGGCACCTGGAGCATGGCCGCGATCTCCGCGTACGAAAACTCCTCGACGTCCCTCAGCCAGACCGCCTGACGAAAAGCATCCGGCATCTGATCCAGGGCGGCCTGCAGGTCCGCGTTCAGCGTCGCCCGCGTGAGCAGCTGCTCCGGCGTCTGCTGCGTCCCGCGGAGGTCGGCGGCGCGCTCGACCGCCTCGCTGTCGACATCCACGGGATTGCGGCCGTCGTGCCGGCGCATGTTCAAAAACGTGTTGTGCAGGATCGTAAACAGCCATGCTTTCAGGTTCGTCCCACGCTTGAACTGCGACGAAGATCGAAACGCCTTTACGTAAGTCTCCTGGACCAGGTCTTCGGCATCCTGGACGCGCCGGGTCAGTCGCATCGCCGTGCCATAGAGGCTGTCGACGTACGACAACGCCTCCTGCGCAAAGGAATCCGCGCCGTCGGCCGGCGGCTGATCTGCCGCCCACGAGCGTCTTCGAAAGACCATTGAGTCTCAGGACGCCCACCGGTCAGAAACACCGCGGCCAGCGTCCTTTATTCCAATCAATTGTATCCGGGCGGTGACAACCGGCGTCGAGCCGGGCAATTTGCTCAATATTGGCGCTGTCCGGTGGGAGGCACGTGGATTGCTGAGGCCGCCCGGGACCTGTCCGTTGCGGCAACCGTCTTAGCTACAGTAACATCGCGGCTCTGCGGACTCTCACGTCCGCGGCAATCCAGAGGTGAATCATGCGCACGCGCATCTCGCGCGGCACCTTAACGCCTGCGGGCGTGGCCGTTCTGGCCATGGTGCTCGTCACCGGCATCGCTCAAGAGGCGTTCGCCCAGACGCCTTTCTTTCCGTATTACGGCAAGAACAAGATTCGATATGACGACTTCAAGTGGAAGATCTATACGACCGACCACTTTGAAATCTATTACTACCCGGAGATCGAACAACACCTCGAACGGGTCGCAAGTTACTCCGAAAGCGCCTATCAGCAGGTCAGCGCCGACCTGAAGCACGACCTCGCCCACAAGGTGCCGATGGTCCTCTACAAGACGCAGAGCGAGTTCCAGCAGCAGAACATCGAAGCCTCCGAGCTACCCGAAGGGGTGCTCGCCTTCGCCGAGCCATATCGGGACCGGATGGTCCTGCCGATCGACGAACCATCAGATGCGCTCTACCGCCTCATCACCCACGAACTGACGCACATTTTCGAGTTCGACATCATCCCCCGATCGCTGCTCCGCCGCGGGCTGCCCTTGTGGGTCGACGAAGGGCTCTCCGACTACATGACCGGCTACTGGAATCCGTTCGACCTCATGACCGTGCGCGACGCCGCCGTCTCCGACAATGTGCCGGCGATGAGCGACTTCCAGGGCGTGCAGTTCCAGGACGGCCGTCTGCCGTACAACCTCGGACACGCGGCGTTCGAGTTCATCGAGTCGAAATGGGGCAAGGAAGGGCTGCGGCAATTCCTGTTCGCGCTGCGCAAGGCCGTCATTGGCGGCGGCGAGAGCGCGTACGAGGAAGCCTTCAGGCTGAAGGCCGAGGAGTTCGACGAGCAGTTCGAGAAGTACCTCAAGGATCGCTTCAAGCCGTTCCGCGACAAGGAGCGTCCGGCCGACTACGGCCGGAATCTCGCGCCGAAGCGCGACAAAACGCCGTACTCCGTCGTGATCTCGATCGAACCGTCCCCGTCCGGCGATCTGATGGCGGTTGCCGCGGGCAATCGCAAGGACCAGGAGCTCGACATCATCCTGATGTCGACGAAGGACGGCAAGGTCATCGGCAACCTCACCGGCGGCTTCAACAAGGACCGCGGCTACGAGTACATCGTCACGCCGGGTGGCTTCCGCAACAACGCGGTGCCGTGGATGTCGTGGGCGCCCGCCGGCGATCGCATCGCGTATTTCGTCCGCACGGAGAAACACAAGACGCTGGTGCTGCAGAATGTCGTGACCAAGAAGGTCGACAAACGCATCGAGCTGAAGAGCGTGGACATGCCGGAGTCGCCGGATATCAGTCCGGACGGTCGGCACGTCGCCTTCGCCGCGCTGTCGGGCGCGGTCGGTGACATCTTCATCGTCGATGTCGAAACCGGCGAGCTGAAGAACCTCACCAACGACCAGTTCGGCGATTTCTCTCCGACCTACTCGCCCGACGGAAAAACGCTGGTGTATCTCGCGCGCGTGAGCGGCAACGACAAGCTGTTCCGGCTGGACCTGGCCAGCGGCAAGAAGACCCAGATCACCTTCGGCACGCACGACGATGGCGGCGCCCAGTTCATCGATGCCGACACGCTGGTGTTTTCGTCGACCGCGACCGATCCGAACACGGCGATCGAACCCGAGGTGGCGCGTAACGGCAACATCTACAACATCTGGACGCTCAGCCTGAAGAACGGCGAGCTGCGCCAGTTCACCGACACGCTGACCGCGAACGTCTCGCCGATCGTGCTGCGCGACCAGAAGACTCCGCGGATCGCGTTCGTCACCTACTACAAGAGTGAGTACGGCATCCACACGCTGTCGCGCGACCAGGCGCTCTACACCGTCGCGAGCTCTGACTTCGGCGCACCGGGTCCGGTCATCGACTTCCAGCCGCCGATGACGGTGCCGCTGGTGAAGGCGAACGTGCGCAACAAGGGCACCTTCGAAAAAATGTTCCTCGAGGGGCGACCGCCGGTCAACGTCGGCGTCACCAGCGGCGGCGACGTCTTCGGCGGCACGCAGGTCACCTTCACGGACGTCCTCGGTGACAAGCAGTTCAACGTCTTCGCGGCGTCCGTCTCGCAGTACCGCACCATGGCGGCGTCATATGTGAATCTGTCGCGCCGGCTCCAGTACGCGCTGCAGGGCTACTCGCAGACGCAGTTCTACTACGGCTACCAGCCGGGCCAGCTCTTCGACTACAACTACGCGTACATCGACCGCGACCAGGCGCTGGCCACCCAGACCTCTCGCGGCGTGACGGCGTTCGGGATCTACCCGCTCAATCGCTACGCGCGGCTCGAGATGTCCGCCGGGCTGATGCAGTTCAGTCAGGGATATACCGATGAAGGGCTGCAGGCGCTGGCCGATGAATTCCAGGAGCAGACCTACGGCCAGGTGCTGTTCAATAGCGGCACATTCGCGCCGCTCGGCATCAGTTTCGTGCAGGAGACGACAGTATTCCGCGAGTACGGACCGCTCGCCGGCAACACCGTGCGCCTCGGCTACGAGTTCGCCCCGTCGGGCGGCGGGCTGGACGGCCGCCAGACCGTGGACCTCGACGCCCGCTACTACATGCGGTTGGCAACCAATGGCGTGCTCGCCTTCCGCGCCCGCGGCTTCAAGAGCTGGGGCGACTTCCCCGGCTACCTGTACTACGGAGGGAACTCGGAGATGCGCGGTTACGAGTACCTCGAGTTCATCGGCAACAAGGCGTTCTTCACGAACGCGGAACTGAGATTCCCTCTGATCGAGGCGGCGCTCACCCCGCTTGGCGTCGTCGGCGGCTTGCGGGGCGTGTTCTTCGCGAACTTCGGGGCCTCCGGCTACGCCGGGCAGCCGATGCAGGTCTGGACGTCGAACGATACGACGTTCAGGCCGCTGCTCGGGTTCGAGAACAACCCGCTGTCGCCGACCGGCCTCTCGCCGGTGTTCGGAGACCCAGCGACGATCCCCGGATTCAAGCTCATCGACGGCCGGGCCTCTTACGGCATCGGCCTCGAAACCTTCGCCCTCGGCTTCCCGATCCACTTCGACTGGGCCTGGCGCACGCTTTTCAACCGCCAATACGAGGACTACGTCTTCGCCTACCAGGCCTCGCTCGAAGGAAAGTCGGGGAGCGATTGGCTGCGCAAACCCCGCTTCTCGCTGTGGATCGGCTACGACTTCTAACGATGAACGATGAACGACGGACGATGAACGTAGAGGCCGGCTTTAGCCGGCCTCTATGCCGAAAGCGGATCCTGAGAAACCAGTCGGCCTGATGGGGAATTGCCCGGACATCGTGCGGCTGCTCGCCGACTTCATTGAAGGCCAGCTGCCGCCCGATGAACACGCCTCGCTCGAACACCACCTTGCGCGCTGCAGCCGCTGTGTCATCCAGCTGAAGACATACCAGTCGACCGTCTCCATGCTTCGCACGATCCGTGAAGAGGATCTCCCAGAAGAACTGCGATGGACGCTCCGCGCATTCGTCGACCGGCGGTGCAGCAATTGATCAGTGCGCCGTTCAGCCTTCAAACTTCAGCCTTCATAGTTCATAGTTCATAGTTCATAGTTTCGATGTCCCCGCCAGCGAAGAGACCGTCGGAGACCGCGACCGAGATGGTGCAGGTCGTCCTGCCGAACGATGCGAACCCGCTCGGGTTCATCCTCGGCGGCACCGTCATGCACCTGATCGACATCGCCGGAGCCATCGCCTGCCATCGCCACACGCGAAGCCTCCTCGTCACGGCTGCCGTGGACGGCCTCCAGTTCCTGCACCCGATCAAGGTCGGTGACCTGATCATCCTCAAGGCCCGCGTCACGGCTGCGTGGAGTACGTCCCTCGAAGTGGAAGTCGAAGTCTTCTCGGAGGAGATCCTGACCGGAGAACGGCGGATGACGAGCCGCGCCTATCTCACCTTTGTCGCCATCGACCGCGAGGGACGACGGCTGGCGATCCCACCGCTGTTGCTGGAGTCGGACGAGGAGAAGCGGCGCGCGGCGGAAGCCGACCTGCGCCGCGCGGCACGCCTCGAAGCCCGCAAAGCGCTCGAAGCGAGATGACCGACACCGGGTCGAGCCGGCGCCGACGCGCAGGGCTCGTTCTCGGCGCGCTCGCCTTGCTCTCACTCGGCCTGGCTATCTGGGCCTACTTCACGGGCGGCTTCCGGATTTACCTGCTCGGCGTTCCACTGTCGGTTCGCGGCGAGTCGCGCCCCGCGCTCCTTGCTCTGCTGCTCTCGCTGGGATCGCTCCACCTGCTCGATGCCTGGCACTCGCGCGGGGTCTCACATGTTGGGCGCCTTGTGCCACGCGCCGCTCCATGGCTTGCCCTCGGTGCGGCGCTGTGCGTGCTGGCTGTGGGCGTCCGGAACCTTTCCACCGTCGCAGCCGCGTCCGACCCGTCGGGATATGTCAGCCAGGCACGGTTGTGGTTGGCCGGCGGCCTGAGAGTGCCGCTCCCTGAAGTCGGCCCGATGCCCTGGCCCGAGTCCGAGTGGACGTTCTCTCCTCTCGGCTATCGCCCGGACGTTGCGACGGCGTCGCTCATTCCGACTTACGCTCCCGGACTGCCCATTCTGATGGCAACGGCGACGCTGGTCGCTGGTGTGTGCGGGCCGTACCTGATAAGCCCACTCTGCGCCGCCCTGCTCGTCTGGGCGACCTACTGGATCGGCTCGCGGCTGTCGGGCCCGGCCGTCGGCGTGGTTGCCGCGGTCAGCGTCGCCGTGAGTCCAGCCGTCGTCTTCATGATGATTCAGCCGATGGGCGACGTCCCCAACGCGACGTTCTGGACGCTTTCAATGCTCTTCGCGGCAGGCGGCTCCACTCGTCGCAACGCAGTCCTCGCCGGCGTGATGGCTGGCCTCGCCATCATGATTCGGCCGAACCTGGCGCCGCTTGCCGCGATCCCGGCCCTGCTCATAATCGTACCGCCGGACGCAGGCGACAGACGGTCGCGACTCATCCACGCGGCGCTGTTCGTCGCGGGGTGTGCGCCGTTTATCGCAACTCTCGCGGCGGTGTTCAATCATCTCTATGGATCGCCGTTGCGTTCGGGGTACGGCTCGCTCGACCAGTATTACTCGTTGTCGAGCGTGGCGCCGAACCTGTCAAAGTACCCGCGATCGTTCCTGGAGACTCAGGGGCTCGCGGCATTCGCGTTTCTCCTGGCGCCATTTGTCGCCCTGCTCAACGCCAGAGAGCGCCGCGACCAGCGGCTGCTGTACTTATTCTTCGTCGCGGCGGTCGTTGGTTGCTATCTGTTCTTCTTGTCGTTCGAGGAATGGTGGTACCTGCGATTTCTACTGCCCGCATTTCCATTCGTCTTCGTACTCGGCGCCGATGCAGTCAGCACCATCGCCGCGCGAATAGGACCGGTCGCACAGCACGTGGCGCTGGTCGTCTTTGGTGCATTGCTCGTTTTCACCGGGTTTGCGGAGTCATCGGGCCGACACGTGTTGAGCGACAGCGAGGGGGAGCGACGATATGCCGACGCTGCCGCCTATGTGCAGACGGCGCTTCCCCCGGGCGCTGTCGTCGTGACGATGCAGCACAGTGGAAGTCTGGCCTACTACTCTGACAAGCTGCCGCTTCGTTACGACATGGTTCCCGTGGAGTGGATCGATCGCGCGGTTCAGTACTTCCAGGAGGGCGGCCGACCCGCGTTCGTACTTCTGGACGACTGGGAGATCCCGGTGTTTGCCGAGCGGTTTCGCGGGCAGCGGATCCGGGCGGCGGTCGAGACGCAGCCTCTCGCCATCACGATGGACGGACGGGTGAAGCTGTTCGCGGCCGCGCCCGGCGACACCCGCGGCTCACCGGTCCAGATGCCGCGGACGCACGGATGTCTGCCGCCCGCGACCCGCAACCTTTACAGCAGATGAGCAGATATGGATTTTTAGGAAAACAAGAAAGCTCCTGATCTCCTGTTATCCGACCGGGTGTTACTTGTTCTGGTAGTACTCGGCGTTCTTCTCGATGAAGGACTTCCACTTGTCGGGGGTCTCGTCGAGGGCGAAGATCGCTTCCACGGGGCAGGCGGGGACGCATGCGCCGCAATCGATACACTCATCCGGGTGGATGAACAGCATTTCCGTCGTCGCGAACTCGGGCTCGTCCTTCCGCGGATGGATGCAGTCCACCGGGCAGACGTCCACGCAGGCTGAATCCTTGGTCCCAATACATGGTTCACAGATGATGTAGGCCATTGCGATCCATAAGTATATCTGAGAACAACCCTTCCGGCTTCGCGCGGACAGAGGACAGGCCGTGGCGTGGTACCGTAATCGTGATGGCCTCCGTGCTCCGTGCGCTGATCTGGGTCGCTGCGATCGGGTCCCCCGCCGCCGCAGCCGCCCAGGGCGTGCCGAGCGAACCGGTGAGCGTGCTCGGCGGACGCCTGGTCTTCAGCGGCGAGGCGGCGCTCACGTTCGGGACGCCGGACCACGAGTCGTACTTCAACTACACCGATTACGAGCGCAACGCCCTGCGCAATCTGCGGCTGTCGCTCGCCGGCATCTGGCAGCCCTCCGACCGGCTCGCGTTCGTCGGCGAGTTCCGCTCGGAAGACTTCGAGAGCGCCGGCGCATATGCCGCGTACGTGCGGCTTCGTCCGTGGCGCAATCGCCAGTTCGACATCCAGGCCGGGCGAATCCCGCCCGTCTTCGGTGCCTTCGGCCGGCGCAGCTACAACTCGGACCGCAACCTGATCGGGTATCCCCTGGCCTACCAGTACCTGACATCGCTACGTCCGGACTCGGTACCGGCCACCGCCGACGACCTGCTCGCCATGCGGGGTCGCGGATGGAAGTCGAGCTTCCCGGTTGGCTCGCAGGCAGAGGCCGCCGGAGTGCCTCTCGTCTCCGCGTTCCGCTGGGATACGGGCGTCCAGGCGCGCTGGAGTGGAGCGCTCGCGGACGCGGCGTTCGCGGTCACAGCCGGAACGTTGTCGCGTCCGCGCGTCGGCGACGATAACGATTCGAAGCAGGTATCGGCGCGGATCGCCATGAAGCCAGTCGCCGGCTTCGTCGCCGGGATTTCTGGAGCACACGGCGGCTGGGTCTCACGGAGCGTGCCAGTGCCGGCGGGTACTTCGCGCGGACGTCTTGCCCAGACCTCCTTTGGCGCAGACGCGGAATACTCACGTGATTACTGGCTGGTCCGCGGTGAACTGGTCTGGAGCCGCTGGCGCCTGCCGTTCATCACTGCCCCGCCGGAGGGCCCAACGGTCGATGCGCGCGGCATGTGGATCGAGGGGCGTTATCGCATCACCCCACGGTGGTACGCCGCAGCGCGAGCCGACCGACTGGACTTTTCGAAAATTACCGGGAACCTGTTCAGCGGCGTGCCGACGCCATGGGAGGCGCCGACCCTCCGCTACGAAGCCGGCGGCGGCTGCTACGTGAAGAGAAACGTCATCCTTCGCGCGGCGGTGCAGCACAACATCCGCGATGGCGGGCGAGTCCGGTCGCGGACGTTCCTCACCGGCCAGGTGGCCTATTGGTTCTGAGGGGGGGGCGGATTGCTCGGTTCCTTCGCAGCCTCGCAATCCTCCTCTGTCTCGTGACAATTCCAAACTCCAAACCTCAAACTCCAGCAGCTGCCGGCAGCGGGTCACGGGCTTCCTTTGGAGTTTGGAGTTTGACGTTTGGAGTTGACACCGCGGCGGCAGCCGCGTCCGGAAGCATCCGCGGCCGCGTCGAGCTCCGCCAGCCGCCGGCCGACGCCGAGCCGCGGCCGAACGTCGCCGACCTCGGTATGCATGCCAGCCATGGCCCGACCGACCGCCGGCGGGCGGTCGTTTACCTCGACCCGGCGCCTCGCGCCGCATTTGACGCTCGCGACGAACCTCGGGCGCGGATGGATCAGCAGAATCAGACATTCGTGCCCCACGTGCTCGCCATCGTCGCCGGCACGACCGTCGACTTCCCGAACAGCGACCGGACGTACCACAACGTCTTCTCGCTCTCGAAAACGCGCACCTTCGATCTCGGCCGGTACGCCGTGGGGCGATCCAAGGCCGTCCGGTTCGACCGGCCGGGGATCGTGCGCGTCTTCTGCGACATTCACTCGCACATGAGCGCCTACATTCTCGTGTTCTCTCACCGCTATTTCGCGGTGACCGACGGGGAAGGGCGTTACAGAATCGACAACGTGCCGCCGGGCACGTATACGGTGGTGGCGTGGCACGAATCGCTCCCGGCCGATACCCGGAGGATTGCGGTGCCCGACGGCGGTGAAACGGACCTGAACTTCACGCTCTCGAAAAAATGAGCGTCTTCTCCTCGCTCACCAATCGCTTGTTTCTCGCCATGGCGCTGCTCGCGGTCGTCTCCATCGGCGCGGCGACCTACTACGCGACGGCCGCGGTCACCGCGCAGGCCGAAGGAGAACTGAGACGCGGCCTCGAGGAGGCGGGCACGCTGGTGCAGGAATACCGCAACCTGCTCTTCGAACACTTCACTCGTGAAGCGGCCCTGGTCGCCGACCTTCCGCGCTTCAAGGCAACGGTGGCGCTCAACGATCCGCCGACGATGAAGCCGATCGCCGAAGACTACCGTAAGCAACTGGGCGCGGACCTGCTGGTCGTCACCAACACGCGCGGCACGGTCCTCGCCGAGATCGCCTCGACCGGCAAGGACCGGATTATCGACGTTGTCTCCGTGCCAATCCTGGTCATCGACCCGGTCCAGCCGGAGATTCTCGGAACTCTCACTGTCGGGTTCGCGCTCGACGCACGCGCCGCCGCCAGGTTCCGGGCGCTCACCAACAGCGAGATCGTCTTCGGTATTGGCAGCGACATCCAGGCCGCGACTCTGCCGGCCGAGACCTGGCCCTCACTCACGCCGCTGCTCGCGCGCGAGGGGATGACCGAAAGCGTCCAGATCGGTGGCGATGATTACATTGCCGCGACACGCGTGCTCCCGCCGTCGTCCAAACCCCCGGAGGGGGTCGCGCCGGCCGCCCATGGGAGGATGCCCTCGGCAACGGCGATCATTCTGCGCTCCCGCACCGACCGCCTGCAGTTTCTCTCGGCCGTCCACAAGAACGTGATCGTGGTCGCCGCTGCGGCGGTTCTGGCGGCGATCCTGGCGAGCTATGGCATCGCCCGCACCGTCACTCGTCCGCTCGGCGCGGTCACTGCGGCGATGCGCGAAATGGCGGCGACCGGGGACCTCACCCGCCGGATCGCGCTGCCGTCCGGCACCAGATGGGAGGACGAAGATGCCCGATTGCTGGCGGCGACGTTCAACTCGATGACCAGATCGATTTCACGATTTCAGCGCGAGGCCGCGCAACGTGAGCGCCTCTCGTCTCTCGGCCGTCTCTCCACCGTTGTCGCTCACGAGATCCGCAACCCGTTGATGATCATCAAGACCTCGCTGCACGGGTTGCGGCGTGAAGATGTCACGCCGGCGCAGCTTGCCGCCGCCGTCGCCGATATCGACGAAGAGGTCGTGCGGCTGAACCGGATCGTGTCGGAAGTGCTGGATTTCGCGCGGCCGATCAAGTTCGACCTTGCGCCCGTCGATCTCAACGCACTGTGCGCGGACGCCGCCAGAGCCGCGGCGCCGGATGGTGACGCGGGCGTCAATCTCGAACTCGCGCGCAATCTGTCCGTGGTGATGACCGATGCGGAACGCCTCCGGCTGGCCCTGGTGAACATCCTCAGCAATGCGAAACACGCCGTCGCCGCCGTCGCCGAGAACCGTTCCGACCCGATTCGCATGATCACGAGCATCGGCGCCGAGGGCCGGATCGTCATCGAGGTGCGTGACCGGGGGATCGGCATCACGCCGGAGGACCTGGCCAGGATCTTCGACCCGTTCTTCACCACGCGAGGTACGGGCACCGGGCTCGGGCTGGCCATCACCCGGAATATCATCGAAGGGCTGGGCGGCACCATTGCCGTTTCCAGCGCACCCGGCCGCGGAACGGACGTTCGTATCGAGCTCCCATCCGTCACGGCCGCCGCATGATGATGGCCACTGGCTCGATCCTTCTTGTCGACGACGAAACGAAAATCCTGAACGCACTGGCCTCGGCCTTGCGCGGCGAGGGGCATGAGGTGGTTGCCACCGGCAACGGTCGCGACGCCCAGAAGCTGCTATCGCAGCGATTGTTCGACCTGCTGATCGTCGACAACCTCATGCCGGATGTCACCGGCCTCGAGATCATCAGAGAACTGGTCGGCGCTGTCGGCGAACCCGAGCGTCCCCAGATTCTGATGATGACGGCCCATGCCACGGTCGAAAGCGCGATCGAGGCGATGAAGCTCGGTGCCCTGGACTACCTGCAGAAGCCGTTCGACGTCGACGAGTTTCTGGTCGTCGTCGGTCGCGCGCTCGACCACCAGCGGCTCCGGACGCAGCACCGGTATCTGATCAGCGAGCGCGACGCCGAGTTCAATCACTACGGCATCGTCGGTCGCAGCCGCCGGATGGAGGAAGTCATCCGGACAGCCGAAGTCGTGGCGCGATCGAAAAGCACCGTGCTGATCACCGGGGAGACTGGCACCGGCAAGGAGATGGTCGCGCGAGCGATTCACTATCACAGCCAGCAGCGCGATATGCCGCTGATCAAGGTGAACTGCGCCGCGATCCCCGAGACCCTCCTCGAATCGGAGCTCTTCGGCCACGTGCGCGGCGCATTCACCGGCGCGACCACGAGCAAGAAGGGAAAGTTCGCGCTGGCTGATGGCGGGACGATCTTTCTCGATGAGATCGGGACGATGAGCCAGGCGTTGCAGTCGAAACTGCTGCGGGTCCTGCAGGAACGCGAATTCGAGCCGCTCGGATCGGAGCGCACGCAGAAGGTCGACGTTCGCGTGATCGCCGCGACCAACCGAGACCTGCGCTCAATGGTCTCAGACGGGCGGTTTCAGGAGGATCTCTACTACCGGTTGAACGTGATCCCGATCCACATTCCGCCGCTGCGCGACCGGCGCGAAGACATCTCCGTTCTGGTCGAGCACTTCGTGCAGAAACACGCGCAACGCGCCGGCAAGCGGATCACCGGGCTCGCGCCAGGCGTCATTGAAGCGCTCCAAGCTACGGATTGGCCCGGCAATGTCCGTGAGCTCGAAAACACCGTCGAGCGGGCCGTCGTCCTTTCTCCCTCGGCGGTGATCGAATCGAGCGCGGTTCGGATGCTGGGAGTGACTGCCGCGGCGGCCTCCGGTCTGCCATCCATGAACCTGCGCCAGAACATCGAGTGGACCGAGCGAGAGACCGTTCGACGGGCGCTCGACAACTCCGGCGGCGTCAAGAAGGACGCCGCGGAGCTGATGGGGATCAGCCAGCGCGCCCTCAGCTATTACCTCGCGAAGCACCGGGTCGAATAGTCCCCTCTTCATCGTTCATAGTTCATAGTTCATAGTTTCCTTCTGCGTAACCTCTTACGCGGGGAGTAAGGTCCTGACCCGTAAGTCTCTATTTTTGTTAAGCTTCCGGCAATAGTCGCGGGCACTTTGTTTGCGATTGAGGGAGGTCGGATGCTTCGTCGGATTGCTCTGTTCGCTCTCTGTCTGGTTCTCCTCCTCCCGGGCGGCGTCGGCGCGCAGGACGCGGCGGCGCCGCCGCAGGCGCCTCCCGAACGAGCGGACCCCGACGTTCGCGTCGATCCGCTGCAGCCTGACTTCATCCTTGCGGCGTTGCCATCAACGCTCCGGATGCCGCGCAACAAGTGGGCGTTCCGGGTCACCCACCGCTTCACGCGTGAGCTTGGCAGTGGCGACTTCGGCGACCTCGTATCGGATCTCTTCGGGATCGACGGCGGCGCGCAGGTGGGCCTGGAGGTGCGGTACGGCCTTTTTCCCGGTACTCAAATCGGCGTCCACCGGACCAGCGATCGCACGATCCAGTTGTTCGCGCAGCAGAGCGTGCTGAAGCAGAGAGACGGCAAGCCGATCAGTCTGGACGGCATTGCGACTTTCGAAGGGGGCGAAAACCTCACCGAGCGGCGTTCCGGCACGTTCGGGCTGGCGATGTCACGGACGGTTGGCCGCCGGGCGATGGTCTACGTCGAGCCGCTGTTCACGGCGAACGCGAATCACTTCAGCACCGGAGACGATCACGCGATGATGCTCGGCCTGGGGACACGCGTTCGCGTGCGGCCCGCGCTGTACCTGGTTGGCGAGTACGCGCCACGGATCGCCGGCTACGACGCGGGCGCGGACCAAATCAGTTTCGGCGTAGAGATGCGAGCCGGGGGGCATCTCTTTCAACTGAACGTGTCGAACGGGTTCGGTACGACACTCGGCCAACTGGCGGCCGGCGGGGTTCAGAACGACACGTGGTTCTTCGGCTTCAATCTGTTGCGAAAGTTCTTCTAGGAGGGATCGTGGATACAGGTACTCGGCTACTGGCGGTAAACGCAATCGTGGCATCGGCGCTGGTCGCGGTTGTCGCGTGTGGCGGCAGCGATTCCCCGACGTCTCCGCCTCCGGGCAACGCAGGCACCGGCACCGGGAGCCCGGGCCCGAGCGGCGCGACGATCACCATCGCGAACGGACGCGTCTCGCCGCAGACCGTGACGATCGCAGTCGGCCAGAGCGTCACCTTCGTCAACAGCGACGGCCGCGGCCGGACGGTATATGCGAATCCGCACCCGGCCCACACGGACTGCCCGTCGATCAACGCGGTCGCGAATATCGGCAACGGTCAGACGAAACTGACCAACTCACTTCCGACGGCGCGCAGCTGCGGCTTCCACGACCACGACGATCCGGACAATGGACTGCTACAGGGCACGATCATCGTCCAATAAACAACTCCTAACTCCTAACTCCTAACTCCTAAATTTCTTTAAGAGTTAGAAGTTAGGAGTTAGAAGTTAGAAGTTGGTAGTTAGCTATTGAAGGCGGGTTTTCGCCGCGACCAGCTTCGACACCGTCATCTTTACCGCCATTTCGGTGGCTTCACCGAGGATCGTGTCGCGGAAGTCGGATGCCGTGAAGTTGATCACGCCACCGCCACCCCCGCCGCTGCCTCCCCCGGCGCCACCAAGCAGGAATCCGCTGCGCTTGGAGGTGCCGTCCCCCTTGGCGCTCGCCATGATCTCGCCGGTTTCCACGTCGATGATTCGCGCCGTGATGGCCACGTTCGCCTTCCCCTTGGAGGTGCCGACTGAGCCGATACCGAAGCCGCCGACGCCAAAACCGCCGCCGCCGACGCCTTTGCTGCTCTGCTCCGTGCCGAACTTGGTGACCGAGCCAGCCACGACATACTTCACGCCGGCCATCTTGCCGATCTTTGCCAGTTTGGCGGTCGGATCGACGCGGTCGCTGTCTTGAAAGTTCTGCTCCGCGAGCAGCGTGTTCAGCCGCTTCCGCTCGAACACGCGGAAGCTGCCGTCGTTGACCAGCTCATCGACGATCAGGTCGGAGATACCCTCGCCGATATCCTGGGTGCCGCTCCACCAGCGCTGAATGGTGCCGTAATCAAAGCTCAGGATCGCAATCGACGGCCTGGTCGACTGCGCGTTGACAGGAAATGCCAGCACGGTCGCCATCAGCAACACGCCAGGCATCAAGGTACGGTGAATCAGGCGCACACTTACCTCCGGATGAGAAAAAGGGGGCATGGAAGAGCTTACCAGAATTGTCCGAAATCGCGTAATGGCATGTCTGCAGAGTAACTTTTACGCTCTTTGGGTCCACTCGCGCCGCAGAAGCCCCAAAAACACCGTGTCCCGTATGTCACCCATATGGTGCCAGCGCTCGCGGAGGTACCCCTCCCGGCGAAAACTTTGGCGCTCGAGCGTGGCCAACGAGCGGTGATTGTCAGGATCCACGTCCGCTTCGAGGCGCTGGAGGTCGAGTGTGTCGAAGGCAAAGCCGATGAGCGTGCCTAGCACCTCCGTCGCCAGGCCCTGACCCCAGGCGCTGCGCCGCAGAGCGAATCCGATCCCCGCCCGATGGTGCTCCAGGCTCACGTCGTACAGCGTGCTCGTCCCGATAATCTGCCCTGACTCTCGAAGCCGGATCCCCCACTGAAACAGCCGCCGCGCGCGGAAGTGGTCGTGGATCTCCTCGATAAGGTCGCGCGCGGCTGCAAGATCCGGCAGGGGCGGCGAACTCCAGAATCGCATCACTTCGAGGTCACCGAAGATCTCGAAGACTGCCGGAGCATCGTCCAACGTCAGCCACGAAAGATCGACGCGGCGCGCCGGCAGCGTCGGGAGCGCAGTACCCCAGTCGAAAGAACCGGTCGTCTCGTTTTTCACGGCGTCATCGAGCGCGATGGAGCAGCAGATCGAAGGTCGGACGCGTGACGCCGTTCTTGAACGTCACCCCCGCCGGGGCGAAGGGAATCTCGTCCGGATGCGTTTCATCAAATGAATACGCATAGGACAGTTCGACGATCGCCCAGTGGGCCAGCGGCTTGACCTCGCCGCGCTCGCTGACACCATTCGTATTGGCGTCCCGCCAGATCGCAAGACCGGTCAGTTCCTTCCCCTTGAGCCGACCGTCGAAGTCGTCGTCGAGCGACTTCATGGCGTCGTAGCCGTTGCTCCAGAACAGCCAGAAAGTAACGTTGCCGAACATCTGCAGCGCCGACCGGATTTCTCCTCGACCGCGCGGGTCGAACACCAGCCAGCCGGCGTCTTTCGTGATCCACGTCCAGCGCCTTTGCAGACCGGTGCCGTCCGCATCAAAAGAGACGGCGGCAGAGTCGTCGGCGAGGTCGAGAGCAGTCGCACCATCGCGCAACGGGATGACGATCGGCGTGATCGCGCGAGGCATCCGCCGCAAATCGGCGACGCGCGAGCGAACCGTCGCGATTTCCTTTTCGTCCTTGACGGGATCCAGCAGTGGGATCAGGTGACGTGACGCTTCCTCGGTTATCGACTGCCACCCGTACAGCCTCACGGTCGTGGTACGTTGTTCATCTTTCCAGGCGAGGTCGATCGCGACACGGTACGCAGCGATTGCCTTCGCGGCCGCGCCGGACTGCTGGAGCGCCCACCCATATCCAAGTCGTGCGAGTGCACTGGCCGGATCAATGGCGATCGCCTGCTCGTACCGCTCGAGCGCCCTGGCCAGATGACTTTTCGCCTCTTTCACCTTGACCGGGTCCGTCGTCGGCTTGACGACCGGCTGGACGTTCTCCCGCAGCGGATCGGCGGCCGGCCCTTGGGCCTCACGCCCACGCCCGACCTGAATCGTGCCGCTTTTCAACGCGTACGCGATCACATGAGCGCGGGCGAGGTTGATCCGATGTTGTGCGACTCGAGGCTCGTTCGCCGCGAGCTTCTCGAGATTCGCGATTACCCGGTCGACCGGCACGTCCTCCACGTCATGGTGAACCATGATGCCGGCCAGCGGGTCGAACGCGCACGAAGAGTGCAACGAGGGTCAGAGTGAGCCTTGCGGCTAATCGGGTTGACGTCACGCGTTAGTCTCCTTCCCTTCGTCGTCTTCCGATGCCGATGAGATGAGCGCTGGCGCCGACTATGGACGGTGCAGTTTCCAGCGCCCGCGCGACATCCAGGATGTCCCGGCGGGACGCCGGCTCCGCCCACCGCCTCTCGAAATCTCCCAGGAGCCATCCGGGGCCCTCGACCCCCAGAACGTGGACGTCACTGAAACCCCCGTTCTCGAGCTCGCGCCGGAGATCTTCGGGCTGGTGAAAATACGCGGTCGTGAAGTACTCAGGGTGCCCCGATTCGTTGAGGTGATGGCCATCACGCAGATCCCGGTTACGCATTCGGACGAACGCCGGATCCGCTGAGCGCTGACGAACGAGGCCATCCAGGGCCGAGGCATATCGCGAGATTGCCGCGACGATGAGGACAGCGGCCGGACGGAGCACGCGGGCCGCTTCAGTCAAAGCAAGGGCCCGGTCGGAGTCGGTCTGCAGATGGTACAGAGGTCCCATCAGCAGGGCAGCATCGGCAAACCCGTCAGGCTGCGGAAGGGATCGCGCATCTGCGACCGTTAGCGACGCGATCGGTCTGGTCAGGTTCCGGTTGTGCCTGCGCGCCTCTTCGACCAGGCGCGGCGACGCATCGACCAGGTGCACGTCGTAGCCGCGTTCCGATAGCCATGCCGAGTACACACCGGCGGCTCCGCCGATATCGATGATCCGTGCCGGAGGGGGCGGTAGCAGGCGCCGGAGAATATCTTTGGTTCGCTCGAATTCCAGTCGGCCGGGACCGGTCGCAAGGCGCGTTTCTTCGGCGAACCGCTCGTAGTAGGCGATGATCTCTGGCGCCGGCTCCACCGACTGGCCTCCTGGCAGGAGGATCAGGCTGCGTTGATGCAGTCGAAGAACTCCTGCTCCACTCGGTGGAGCGTACCAGAGTTCCCGTGCTTGAAATCGCGAAAGGCCCGCCAGAATCTGAACCGCTTCGGCGTGCGCCACGGCCGGATAACGATGCCAAGTGGATTGAATTCGCGGCTGCCGGCGTAGACGTTGAACGTCCACACCGCAACGCTCCAGAACGGCCAGTGCGATCGCTCAGACCAGTTGAGGATGGCCGCGTTCGCGGGCAGGCGCGGAAGAATGTTCTTCTCGACGTAGTCTTGCCACACCGGACTGTTCGAGTACACGAAGATAATCCGACGGCCGCGCGGCAGCCACCACACGACCGTTACGATCTGCAGCAACAGGAGCAACCACAGGAAGAGCGCAATGCCGGCGATCCACAGCGGCAGAAGGAGCAGTATCCAGAGAGGCGCGAGCAGGGCCACGAACGCGGCAGTCCGCACCGTCCAGTGCCGCGCCCGCGTCATTGCCTACCCGTTGAACCGTCCATGGAAAGAGTGATTGCTTTGGATTCGCGATCCCCGAACAGTCAGCGCCACGACGCGAGCGGCTGAGTGCCCGGAAGGGGGAACGTCGGGGCGAATCACTTGCCCGGCACACTTGACCAGAGCGCTTTGAGGAGCTCTTCCGCGTCGCGGCCGCTACAGAGATGGTATTGCCACCACGGATCGGCCATCAGTTCGACAGATCGCGGACCCAGATGTTCGACGGGCGCGAGCGTGGCTGGCACGTCGGATTTCAGAAGCGCAAGCTGGCTCAAAGCGAGGAGTGCGGATTGCGCGTCAGGGAACAGCACGAGCGCATCCCGGTAATGCTGCACGGCTGCAGCCTCGCCCATCGTCTGCGCGACGCGCCCTGCGAACAGGCGAGCGTAGAAGCCGACCACCGGTGGCGGATTGCCCGCCATGGCGATTTTCAGCTCCGCCGGCTGCCTCCTCGTGGCGCTTGCGCAGATGCAGCAGGCGCGCCAATCGGACACGCGCTTCGACCAACGACGGACCGACTGCGACCGCTCGCCTATACAAGCGCTCCGCCTCGGCGTTCGTCCTTGTCGGCCGTAGGAATGCGAAGTGGCGGCGCCGAACGCGGCGGCCCCCATTCCGGGGCGTTCGCTCGCCTGTTCGCAATGGTGTCTTCGGACAAGAGCACCTGGTGCATCGGCAGCCCCATGAGCTCGGCGTAGCATCCGCGATCGAACA
The DNA here is from genome assembly GCA_963810305.1 of uncultured Acidobacteriota bacterium. Lineage (GTDB taxonomy): Bacteria > Acidobacteriota > Vicinamibacteria > Vicinamibacterales > 2-12-FULL-66-21 > JACDCA01. The sequence continues at coordinate 40,636 of CAWEMY010000010.1, read as the reverse complement.
GAATCTGCGCATCGTCAGGCAGCACCTCCGCCGCGTGCTGCAGATGCGGAGTCGCGTCGCCGTACAAGCCGTTGGCGAACATGTACGCGGTCGTCGCGTGATACCACGCGCCGACGAATGGATCCACAGCCGACCTCGACCTGCGTGCCTGCGGTAGAGCGCGCATGTCCTTGCCAACCAGATCGAGCAAGCTCCTCCCGAACGGCCAGTTCCAGCTTGCGACCGCTTCGCCCAGAATCTGACCGTCCCGCGCGAGAACGAGCCGGTTCTGCGTCAGCAGCGGCGGAACTGGCCCATCCCTCTGGACAGTCGTTGTGCCGCCGCCGATCTGCAGCTTTTCAGTCCGTGGTCCTGCCCCTTTGGCGGTTCGGCTCGTCTCGATGGGGGCACGGCCGACGTACGCGGCCACGTCAGCGTGAAGGACGGCGGCCTGTTTCAGGAAGGAGTCGGCGTCGGGGTTCCCGGCCGATTGAGCGAGCTCCGCAACGATCTTTGCGGCCGGATTGCGCTTCGTGTCGTATGTCCCTCCCACCAGCACATGGAGGAAGAACCCCATTCCGACGTTCAACTCTGCGCGCGCCTCGTACGAAAGCGCGGCCACGCTGATGACCGGTGCGTCGACGCTCCCCGGGGTATGGGTCTTGACTGCCTCGATCCAGGACTTGAGTGCCGCAACCGTCGTCGGGGTTATTTGCCCACCGACGCCGGTGCCCACGAGTGGCAACGAGATCAGCAGGCTTGCGACCGCGGCAGCCAATCGCATGGGTTTACCTGTCAGGCTCCACGCCGATGTAGCCGGGGCGCGCCTTCAGTGTCAACCCGCGGCGTTTGAGGCGAACGTCGAGCCGGTGCCAACCGCCCAACGGGACGCCAGTGGGCGTGTACGACAGGATGTAGCGGCTGCGGAACTCCCGCAGGATCCGGTCAAACGCACCGCGGAGGTCCGTACTCTTCGCGACGCGAATCATGCCGCCGCCAGTCAGTTCCGTGAGTTCCTCGAGGGAGGCGACGCTCCGCGCGTCTGCCGACGCCACCGCATAGATGACGGCGTTCGATCGCTTCGCGCTCTCGATCACGTCATCCGGCCGCAGCCAGCTCGAGACATCCGAGCCGTCGGTGCATACGACGACGAGAGAGCGCCCCGACTGCGCCAGAGTGGTCGTCAATGCCACATACACCCCGTCCATGACGGCGGTCAGGCCGGACGGCGTGAAACTGCGCAGCGCCTCTCGAACGGCATCCAAGTCACTGGTCAGTGGAATCCTTGGCATCACGGCATGACTGAACGTCGTCAGAGCCGCGCGATCAACCGGCAGGAGCCCGCCGAGCATCGCCTCACTCGCAGCAACGAGATCGGCATGGCGCGACCCGGTCATACTGCCGCTGGTGTCGAGCGCGAGTACGACGTTCACCGGAAGATCCGCGGTATCCACCAGTTCGATCGACTGCGCGACACCGTTGTCGCGAAGGTCGAAATCGCGCGCGGTGAGACCGGCCACCGGCTTGTGACCGTCGGTGACGAGCACATCGACGCGAACCGCGAGTGTGCTCGATCGAAATGACGGTTGCTGGAATGAATGGATCACGCCCGACAGCATCAACGGCGGGAGCCACGCCATGACGAGAGCCGGCGCGACCCTCAGCGCCACTCGCCCTGCAGCGTGAAGGCCGCCCAGTAGTAGGGTGAGCGCCACCGAGCGTCGCGCGACATCTCGATCTGGGCGGCGCGCAGCGCAGCCGCGGGGCGCTGGCCTCCGTCGAGCATTCTCCGGTAGAACCTGGACATCAACTCCGACGTTCCCTCGTCGCTGACGCTCCAGAGGCTGACGACGATTCGCGCCGCGCCGGCGTACATGAAGCCTCGGGTGAGGCCGACCAGACCTTCTCCCTTGATCTCCTTGCCCAGACCGCTCTGGCAAGCGCTGAGCACGACCACCTCGGCGGGCAGTTTGAGATTGTAGATGTCGTTGGCGCGCAGGAACCCGTCCTGGAGTCGCCCCTTCTCGTCGACCGTCGAGAGGACCAGCGATGAGAAACCCGGGCGTTCGGTGTCCAGGTACCCGTGAGTCGCGAAATGGACGTAGCGGTAGGTCGCGAGCCGTCCGCTCGTCACGGTTGCCTTGTTGGCGGTGAAATCCACGGCCTTGAAGTTCGCCGCGCCGGAGTTGAGGGCGAGGATGCGATCCGCTTCCTGTCGGGTGAATGGCAGCCGCGGAATCACCAGCGAGGGTCCTTTCGCCGCGGCGGCGCCCGACAGATGCGCGAGGAGCCGCGTGTTCTCGGCAGCCGCGGTGGCGGTCGACTCGATCTGTGCTGCAGCGCCGATCCCCTTCAGCCGGTCGTCGGCTGCCGAGAAGACAGGATCAGCCACGACCGCGATCCCGTTGCGAGCGGGTGCGCGTTTCGCTAGCTCGATTCGCATGATGCCGAGCGTCGATGCCGATGGAAGCGTCACGATTTCGTGATTCACGATGAGCGGTTGTGAACCGGCGCTGCCCTGCGAGCCCGTCGCTGCGTGCGCGGGCAGCGGTGACGGCAGCATCGCAAACGGCACGTACTGCAAGGCCCCGTCGCCAACTATGACCAGGCGCCGGCCCCGGAGCTCGTGCGCGACCGGCCCAAGGAGCATCCCGCTGAGGGTGCGGGCTGCGTCCTGAAGCCCAGCGCCGGAACGGCGTCCGTTCATCAGGTCGAGAAGGGTTCGTACCGCGGCCTCGACCTCGCTCCGCTTCGGCAGTTCAGAACTGACCAGCGAGGTCCTCGACAACGCCCATACGTAACTCCGGTCCTCACCGAGCAGGAACTCGAGCAGAAGCGTCTCGGCATCCAGCAGGTTCTGCTGGATGTCGCGGGTAACGAGCGGCTGCGGATGCGCCAGCGCCGCGTAACGAGGGCTGCTGCGCCGGACCTCGATTTCGAGCCGCTCGCGCTCCTGTTCCAGGCGGGCGATGTCCTTGTCGAGCGACGCGACCGCCTCGGGAGTGTGCGCGCGGCTCCGCAACTGCATCCGGGCGGCGGCCAGCGTGTTCAACTGAGTCTCGATCGCGCGCTCACGCTGCACCAGCGCAGCGTCCGCCCCCTCTCTGACGTCCATGCCGGCCTCAGTCAGCAGTTCGAGCAGGCCTCGCGCTCGCCGCCGCTCGCTCGAATCGAGCGCCAGGATGTCGTAGCCGGCCGCCGGCGTGGCCTTGTGCATCCTCATGAGGATGTCGACGTGCAACGCATTGGCGGCCTGGGCGGTCGCGAAGTATGCGGTGCGCGATTCCCGGCCGAACATCTGCGATCGGACGGATTCAACCCGGGCGAGAGTCTCCTCGGCGAGGGATCGTGCCCGGGCCAGGTCCCCCCGGTCACGCGCGACTCTCGCGAGCCCGGTCAGCGTCATCGTTTCCGCCTCGGGATCCCCGAGGCCGCGCGCGGCCGCCAGCGCGGGTTCCAGGTATTCGATCGCCTTCTCGAGTTGTCCGAGCTTGCGATGGGTATCCCCGAGGCGGAACAGTGCGAGGCTCTCCCCGGGCCGGTACTTGGCTTCGCGAGCGATGGCCAGGGCCTCGGTGTGGGCCTCGAGGGCTTTGTCCTGCTGGCCCATCCGGCTGTAGACATCACCCAGGCTGTTGAGGGCGTAGGTCTGGCTGGTGGCCGTTTCAACTCTCGCGCGATCGACAATCCCCTGCTGAAGGTAGGTCAGCGCCTGCTCGTACCGCTCGATCGTGACGTACGCCTGCCCGAGACTGTTCAGAATGATGCCTTCGCCTGCACGATCCTTGACCGATCGGGCCAGAACGAGCGCCTGGTCGTAATGAGTCACGGCCTCGTCGGCACGACCGAGGTACAGGTACGCATCGGCCACCGTGCTGAGGACTCTTGATTCGAGCTCGGTGTCCTTCATCTCGCGGGCGGTCGCCAGCGCCTGCCCCAGCGTCGCAATCGCCGTCTCGTACCGACCAAGCTTATTGTGCAGATCGCTCAGCGTTACGAGCGTGCTGGCCTCGTTGCCGCGGCTCTTCACCTCGCGATGGATCGCCAGCGCGTCCTCGTAGTATCCGATGGCCCGCTGGGGATCGCCGAGGGAGCTGTAGGCATCGCCCAGTCCGGTCAGCGTGTTCGCCTCGCCCGTTCTGCGCTTCACTTCACGGGCGATGACCAGCGCCGGTTCGAGGTTCTCGATGGCCTTCTCGTATTGACGCAGGCGGATGTAGCTCTGGCCAAGATTGTTCAGCACCACCCCTTCACCCGTTCGGTTCTTCAGCGTCCGGTGAATCTCGAGCGCCTCCTGGTAGAGGCCGATGGCCACATCGTTGCGATTGAGCAGGTTGTGGACGATGGCCAGATTACTGAGCGTACCCGCTTCACTGGAGCGGTCCTCGAGCGTGCGGTAGACGCTCAGGGCTTTCTGGTAGTTCTCCGTCGCCTGGTCGTACCGGCGAAGCGCTCGCTGCGCGCTGCCGAGGTTATTGAGCGCGTTGGCTTCGGCTGACTGGTTCCTGGCCTCACGGGCCGCCGCGACCGCGGGCTCGAGGTATTCAACGGCCTTGTCGTAACGATTGAGGAGGTGATAGCTGTTGCCGAGCGCACTGAGCGCAATCGACTCGTCCTCCAGATCCCTGACTTCGCGCGCAATCGCGACCGCCGCATCGAGCCGCTCGATGGCGTTGTCGTAGCGGCTCAAGGCGTTGTAGGAGATCCCGATCTGGGTGAGGCTGCGGCCTTCGCCCGCACGGTCTTTCAGCGCCCGCTGAATGACCAGCGCTTGCTCATAGTGCGCAATGGCGTCTTCCTGTCGACTGAGTCGATTGTGCCCGCGACCGATCAGGTACAGCGTTCGGGCCTCGCCGGCGCGGTCGGCCGCTTTGCGCCACATCACGAGGGCGTTCTGCAGGGCGTCAACGCCCTGCTGGGCAGTTGCGGCCTGTGCGACCAGCCCCGCCGCTTCGGTGGTCAGTCGTTCGGCCTCGGACGGAAGCGGCGGCTGCGCCGCTGACGGGCACGAGAAAAAGAGTGCGAGAAGCGATGCCGCGGCTGTACGGCGGATGGACATCGGCACCTCCCGGTGGCCGGCTGTTCGAGCCCACCAGCCGTCCAGTGAATGGACGAATGATACAGCCAGGACAAGAGGTGTACGAGTCCGGACGGTGTGCGTACAAAAAAAACAGCGGCGACCTGACGCGTCGCCGCTGTTCTGCCGAGAGCGCCTGTTACTTCATGGGCGCCGGGCAGGTGCCGGCGCTTTCCTTCACTGACACTACGTCCACTTCACGGAGCTTGAGATCCTGGCTCGCAACGTCGACGCCGGTCGGCGGTGTGCCGGCCGTCGCGCCGCCGGTCGGCGCGCCAGTCGCTGATTTTTCCGCTGCCTTCAGTTTGCCCATGATCTCGACCCGCTTGCCAACGAAGGCTTTCAGATCGCCTTCTTTGTCACCGGAGAGCTCGAAGGCCTTGCCCTCGGCGGTGGTGCCAGACGTGCCCGTCGCCGCGGGGGCGTCGCTCGCTAGCGACGCGTTGATCAGCACGAACTCATTGCCCGATCCGGCGCCCGTCCCGACCGCGCCACCCTTGGCGAGGTTGTGCGCCTTGCGGTAGTCGTCTTCAGTCTGTACGCAGCCAACCAGAGTGACCTGCTGTTCTGGGGCCTTCGCGGTGGGCTGCTGAGCCGGAGCCTGAGCCGTTGCCGGCGGCGGCGCCTGAGGCGGCTGTCCCGTACTCTGAGCAGACGCGACCATTCCCAAAGTTACAGTGGTCGCAAGCGCCGCGCCTACGAATACTCGTTTCATTCGTTCCTCCTTCATTGCGAGTAAAAGCGTCGCCAACAAATCTGCAACGATCGGACCGAATTCAGCTGATTGGAATCGTCGAGTTTAGGATTTAGTAGGGATGGGTTCTGCGAAGAGCCGCGGCAATCTCAGCGGGTAACGCTGAAGGTCGCGACAAACTCTTCCGGACGTGGAGCGCGATCTGAACGTGGATACGGCATCAACCGCAGCGCTTTGATGGTGTAGCTCGAGAACGGTACCTCAGGATCAGTAGAATCGACGCGGACGTCGCGCTCAACAGGCGGATCGGACCCGACGGAGAGTCTCAGAGCAAGCCGAGCTTCGCCAGCAGCTACGCAGATTGCATCGATCGGACACCGCGAGTCGAACACCACGCGACTGAACGTCACCTTCAAATCGCCAGGGAGCACGGCTGACTCCCCGATGCGCAGTTCGAACGGCTCACCGAGCTGAACGTCGGACGGAGCGGTAGGACTCTCCCGGCATGCCGTCACGAGACTCGCGGCAACCATCACAAAAGCCACGATAGCTCGGCAGGAACGGGCCAAGACCATTGGCTCAATTCTAAACCGTCGAATGAGAATCACGGCCATCGCCGCCGAGGCAGCCGAGGCAGCCATTCAGCGCCCTGTGAATTTCGGCTTTCGCTTCTCCAGGAACGCGGACGCACCTTCCTGCTTGTCCTCCGAGCTATAGCAGATCGACTGCGCCAGCGTCTCGATCAGCAACCCCGAATCGAGGTCGACGCGCGCGGACGCGTTCAGCGCCAGCTTCGCAAGCCTGGCCGCGAGCGGACCCTGGCGCAGGATCTTCCTGGCCAGTTCGCGGGCGCGGACCTGCAGTTGGGAGGCCGGCATGATCGCGGTGACCAGACCGATCTCGAGCGCCTGCTTCGCGTCGATGATGTCGCCGCTGAGAATCAGGTGCTTCGCCCAGCCGAGCCCGACGATCCGCGGCAGCCGCTGCGTCGCGCCGGCACCAGGAATGATGCCGAGGCCGAGTTCCGGCTGGCCGAACTTCGCCGTGTCGGAGGCGACGCGGATGTCGCACGCGAGCGCCAGCTCGCACCCGCCGCCAAGGGCATATCCATTGATCGCCGCGATCACGGGTCTCGGGAATCGCTCGATTTTCGCGAACAGCGACGAGTTGATCGCCGCGAGACCATCTTCGCGTGTGCGGGCGCGAATGTCATTGATGTCGGCGCCGGAGACGAACGACGATTCCCCGGCGCCGGTGATGATCAGAACTCCGGCGTCCGCGGACTGGGCCAGCTCGTCGAGCGCGCGATGGCACTCCTGGACGGTCTCCAGGTTCAGCGCGTTCTTCACCGCCGGCCGGTCGATCGTCAGCGTCGCGATCGATTCGGCCAGATCGATGCGAATGTTTGAATAGGCGTCAGTACTCATACACGCCTTTGCCGACCTTGCGCCCGAGCCGCCCGGCCTTGACGTATTGGGCCAGCAAGGGACAGGGGCGGTATTTCTCCCCCATGGTCCGGTGCAGGTACTCGAGGATGCTGAGTCGAGTGTCGAGTCCGACCAGGTCGACGAGCTCGAACGGCCCCATCGGATGATTGAGGCCCAGCTTCAGCGCTTTGTCGATGTCGCGCGCGGAGGCAACGCCTTCCATCAGCATGTAGAACGCCTCGTTGCCAAGGCTCGCGTTCACCCGGGTCGTAATGAAACCCGGTGATTCGCGCACCAGCACCGTCTCCTTGCCCATCGCGCGAGCGACCTCCTCGATGGACTGCAGCGTGTCAGGCGCACTCTCGAGGGGCTGGATGATCTCGATCAACTTCATCTTGTGGACGGGATTGAAGAAATGCATGCCGCCCACGCGCGATGGCCGAGCGAGGGATCCGGCCAGCTCGGTAATGCTCAACGCCGAGGTGTTCGTAGCAATTACCGCGTGCCGGGGCGCCAGCCGCTCGATGTCGGCCATCAGCGAAAGTTTGAGGTCAATGCGTTCCGGCGCTGCTTCGATGACGAAGTCTGCTCCGTCCAGAGCGGACCGCGAGGTCGGTGGTCGTCGATAGCCGGGCGCGCATTGCCGCGGCATCACCGGCGGCGACCTTGCCCAGCTCGACACCCTTGTTGATCACCGCCTCGATCGCCGCCTGCCCCTTGTCGAGCGCCGGCGCCGCGACATCATAGAGGCTGGTTTCATATCCAGCCGCGATCGCGGCGTGCGCAATCCCGTGCCCCATCGTGCCCGCGCCGAGTACCGCGATCCGTCGAATATTCATTCAATGAGTGCCGTCGTGTCGTCGTGTAAGCGAAGGCTTCACGGTCAGTGTGCGGCCGTAACCGCTACCTCGGCGAGTACCGCCATCGCATGGTCGACTTCTTCGAGCGTGTTGTAGAAGTGCGGGGCCATGCGGATGCCGGCGCCGGGGCGGTAATCGACAATGACCTCGCGTCGGATCAGTTCCTCCGCGACCGCATGGCCGTTCGGGACGTCGACGATGACTGACCCGCCCCGCTCGGCGTCGACGTCTGGAGTGTTCACCCGAAAGCCGGCGTCCCTGGCCAGATCCATCAGACGCCGGGTCAAGCGGAGAGATTTTTCGCGAATCGACCGAACGCCAATCTCCGCGACGATCTCGTACCCGGCGCGCGCCGAGTACAGCGAAGGCACGTTCGGCGTACCGCTCTGGAAGCGCTCGGGCGACGGCGCATACTCGATCGCCCCGGCGGCGAACTCGAACGGGTGCGCATGGGCGGCCCAGCCGACGATGCCCGGCTCGAGTTCGTTCGCCAGGTCAGGCCGAACGTAGAGGTATCCGGCACCCGGCCCGCCACACAGCCATTTCACCGATCCGCCCACGGCGAAATCGGCGCCGAGCCGCTCGATCTCCAGCGGGACCGCTCCGGCGGCCTGGTAGACATCCAGGATCACGCGGGCGCCGACCCGGTGCGCTTTCTCGATGACCGCCGCCGCGTTCTGTATGTAGGCGCTCTTGAACAACACGAACGAGAGGGGAACCAGGGCCGTACGCTCGTCGATCGCGTCAAGCAATCGCTGCAGGTCGGTCCGCATGGCATCGGGTGAGGGCACGTACACGATCTCCGCGCCGTACTTGCGAAAGCCCTCGAACAGATACATGTTCGACGGGAATTCGAGATCGGTCATCACGATGCGGTTCCGCGCCCCGTCGAACCGGTGACACGACCCGATCACCCCGAGGGCGACGGTGACGTTCTGGTGCATCGAGATCGTGCCCCTCGACACTCCCAGCACCGGCGCGAGCAGATCTCCGGTCGTTCTTCCGATCTCCCACCAGCCTTCGTACCACGCCCGCACGCCGCGCGTCGACCACTCGTCCGCGAACTGCTGCAGATAGGTGGACGCCCGCCGCGGCATCGCTCCGAGCGAATGCGTCACCAGGTAGGTGCAGGTGTCGAGGATCGGGAACTCCTTGCGCCAGGCGAGCAGTGGATCGTCGAGCATTACGGAACTGTATCAAAGGAAGATTTGAAGCGCGTTGTCGTAGAGGATCGCCTTCTTCGCCTCGTCGGTGAGCGGAAGGGCGAGAAACTGGTCGACGTTCTGCCGCATCGACTTCACCCCCGGGCTCGGCCAGTCGGTCCCCCAGACGGTCTTGTGTGCGATCTCCTCGAGGCGCGGAAAGTAGTCGAGCAGCTTCGTCGGCGGGATCCCCGATACTTCGAGGAACACATTCGGGTGGCGCCGCACGACGAAAAACGCCGCCGCCATCCACAATGGACGCCCGCCGTGAGCGAGCAGGATCCGCAGCGCCGGAAAATCGACCGCCACATCGTCGACGTCCATCGGATCGCCAAGACGGCTGCGGGCACCCGGAAACACCGACGTCCCGGTGTGGATCGTGACCGGGATCCGCGCCGCTTCAGCACGACGGTAGACCTCCGCCAGCGACGGCAGTTCGTCGAGATAGGCATTCGCCCGGAACAACTGGTGCGGCGGGTGAATTTTGAGCGCGCGCACACCCAGTTCTATCAGCCGGTCTGTTTCCCCGCCTGGGTCGGTGACGAATGCCGGATGGACCGAGCCGAATGCGAGCAGCCGCTCGGGGTCGGCCGCCGCGTAACGCACCATCCACTCGTTGACGTCGGCGGTGAATCCCATCACGTCGGGGCTGACGTAGTTGATCAGGCCGACGCGCTCGATGCGATCGGCGTCCATCTGCCGCAGCAGCTTCGCCGAATCCGCGGCGAATGCCTCGAGCTCGGCGCGGTTGTCCTTGCGGTGCCAGAACGTGCGCTGCACGTCCGGCTTCAGCATGTGGAAAGGCTGGATGTGGATGTGGGCGTCGATTATAGAAAACATGAGCGGGAGAGTGCGACGTGTGCGGGGAGTGCGAGCGAGTGCCAGGAGTGCGAGGGGTGGGGACGTGCAGCGCCATCCGCCTCACCCTAGCGCACCCCATCGCACCCTTCCGCACCGCTTCTGCACCCGTCATTCGTCACATATTCAGATCCACCCAGACACTCTTGACCTGCGTGTAGTGGTCGAGCGCATGGGCACTCATCTCGCGCCCGAAGCCACTCTGCTTGTATCCGCCGAACGGAGCGGCGGCGTCGTAGATGTTGTACGTGTTGATCCAGACGGTGCCGGCCTGGAGCTTTCGGGCGACGTAATGGGCTTTCTTGATGTCCCGTGTCCACACGCCGGCGGCCAGGCCATAAGGCGTGTCGTTCGCACGTGCGATGGCCTCGTCCAGGTCGGCAAATTCGATGGCGGCCAGCACCGGCCCGAAGATCTCTTCGCGCGAAATCGTCATCTCCGGCTTGACGTCCGCGAAAACCGTCGGCTGGAAGAAGAAGCCTTTTCCGGTCCCGATGTCGGTCCGTTCGCCGCCGGCGACGAGGGTCGCCCCTTCCTTCTTGGCCGAGTCAACGTAGCGCGTGACGGTGTCGAGCTGTTTCTTCGATGAGAGCGCCCCAAAGCGCGTCTTCGGGTCCATCGGATCGCCGGCGACCATCTTCTTAGTACGCGCCGCAAGTTTGTCGATGAATTCGTTCTTGATCGACTTGTCCACCAGGAGCCGTGACCCGGCTGCGCAGACCTCCCCCTTGCCGTAGAAGATCCCGATCGTTGCGCCGCGAATCGCGGCTTCCATGTCAGCGTCCGCGAGCACGATATTCGGCGACTTCCCCCCGAGCTCCAGAGTGATCTTCTTGACCGTGTCGGCGGCGCTTTTCATGATCGACTTGCCGGTAGCTCGTATCCCCGGTGAACGCAATCTTGTCGATGCCGGGGTGTTCGACGATTGCCTGACCGAGCTTCGCGCCAGGACCGGTGAGCACGTTCAGCACACCAGGTGGCAGCCCGACCTCCACCGCGATCTCCCCGAGTGCGAGTGCGGTGAGTGGCGTCTGGCTCGCCGGTTTCACGATCATCGTGTTGCCGCAGGCGAGGGCCGGCGCAATCTTCCACACGGCGATGAGCAGCGGGAAATTCCAGGGAACGATCGCGGCGCAGACGCCGAGCGGCTCGCGGAGTGTGTAGGTGAGGTAGTTCCCTTTGACCGGAATCGTCTCGCCCATCACCTTGTCGGCCCAGCCGCCGTAGTACTCGAAGCATTCGGCCGCCGCCGGGATCTCGATGTGTCTTGACTCGCTGATCGGCTTTCCGTTGTGGAGCGTCTCGAGCCGAGACACTTCATCGGCACGCTCCATCAGCCGTTCGCCGAGTTTCCGCACCAGCCGGCCGCGCTCTCGCGCCGACATCTGCCCCCACGGCCCGTTCAGCGCCGCCCGCGCAGCTTCGACGGCGGCGTTCAAATCGTCGGCATCCGCCGAGGCAACGGTCGCACAAACCTCCTCGGTCGCCGGGTTGATGACGTCCATCGTCTTTCCCGCAGACGAAGGACGCCATTCGTTGTTGATGAAGAGGTGTTTCTGTTCAACGGCAGTCACAGTCATGTACACGCCTCGACGGGTTGACACGAAGACCACGAAGCCTCGAAGACACGAAGCTCCCTAATATTTATTGTTTCGTGGCTTCGCGTTTTCGTGTCTTCGTGCAGTGCCGAAGGCAACCCGTTCAGCGTCCAGTGAACTTCGCTTTCCGCTTCTCGAGATTCGCCGCAATGCCTTCTTTCGCATCCTCTCCCTCGAACAGCAGCTGCTGCAGCTCGCGCTCGATCGCCAGCCCCTCGAGGAAGCCGGCCTCGGCGCCCGACTGCACGGCGCGCTTCATTCGACCGACGGCTTTGCTCGCCTTGTTCGGCGGAGTGAACTGCTTCGCGTATTCCTGCACCGCGGCCGCGAACGTGCGGTCCTTCAGCTGCTCGTCTCCCCAGACCTCGGTCACGATGCCAAGTGCGTGCGCTTCGTCGAAAGTCATGAGACGACCGGTGGCCATCAACTCGATCGCCCGTGCCTTGCCCACCAGCCGCGCCAGGCGCTGGGTTCCACCGGTGCCGGGTAGCACGCCGAGCGCGACCTCGGGCAATCCGATTCTCGCCGAACCTTGTCGGGCGATGCGGATGTCCGCCGCCATCGCCACTTCGAGGCCGCCTCCGACGGTATGACCGTTGAGCGCCGCGATCACCAGTTTCGGCGTCTGCTCCAGCCGGTTGAGCGTCTCGTTGGCGTGCAGGCAGAAGTAGTACTTGAACTCGGGATCGGCGTCCTTGAGCATGCCGATGTTCGCACCCGCGCAGAAGAACTTGTCGCCGGCGCCGCGAATCACGATGACATGGACGGTGGGATCCATCCGCGCCGCGAGGACGGCGGCATCGATCTCCAGCATCATTTCGTACGAGTAGGTGTTGGCTGGGGGATCACTCAGTTCGATCGTGGTGACCCCATCGGCGATGCTGACGTTGATCTTCACCACTACTTACGCTTCGGTGCGAACGTATTCGAAGTTGATCGGCATCCGGTTCACCCCGCGCGCGGGGGGTGCGATGTAATTGGCAAACTTGCCTGGCTCGTACACCGGCGTGGCCATGATGCTGAGCAGGTATTCGCGGTCCGCCGGCGACGGGAGCCATTCGCCCTTGCGGCGCGCCCATTCCGATTCCGACAGCGGCGCTCCATTGGGATCGTAGTGGAGTGACGAGAACATGCCGATGCCACGGTTGAATTTGCGGTCGGGCAGGCGCAGGCGGTCCGACATCCCGTGGCGCTCGAAGATCTTGTTCCAGCGGACGACGCCCGCCTCGCAGTCGCCGACGTACCAGTCGCGCAGTACCTCGTTCATTGCCGTCCGCATCGGGATAGCCTTGCGCTGCAACCGCCCCTCGGCCGGCACCTCGAGCTCATAGAACTTCTCGGTGACGGAGTGGTCGTCCCACTTCTCCTCCTGGGCACGCCCTTTCAGTCCGTTCGCGAAGTAAGTCGCCGCATTGGTCGAAATCTCGTTGCCGTGGAGGTCGAGCGACAGGCTGAACCAGAGATTGATGAATTTCTGGATCGTCGCCAGGTCGATGCCGCCGAGGCGCCGCACGTCTTCGGAGAAACCGGTCCCTTTCATGAGCTGACAGGTGCGCTCGATGATCCGCGCGATGCCGGTCTCCCCGACGAACATGTGATGCGCTTCCTCGGTCAGCATGAACCGCGTGGTTCGTGACAGCGGATCGAGCGAGCTTTCGGACAAGGACAGCAGCTGAGACTTCCCGTCGCGATCGGTGAACATCGTGAACATGAAGAAATCGAGCCAGTTCTCGATCGGCTCGTTGAACGCGTCGAGGATCCGCGGCTTGTCGCGATTGCCGCTCTGACGCGCGAGCAGCTCTTCGGCCTCGTCACGGCCGTCGCGTCCGAAGTACGAGTGGAGCAGGTAGACCATCGCCCACAGGTGCCGGCCCTCTTCGACGTTGACCTGGAAGAGATTCCGCAAGTCATACATGCTCGGGCAGCGTTGACCGAGCCACCGTTGCTGTTCGACGCTCGCCGGCTCGGTGTCTCCCTGCGTCACGATCAGGCGGCGCAGCTGATTGCGGAATTCGCCGGGGACTTCGTGCCAGACCGGCTGACCGAAGAAATCTCCGAATCCGATGCGCCGGTCGTGCACCGGATCGGCAAGGAAGATCCCCCACCGGTACTCAGGCAACTTGACGTACTCGAAGTGCGCCCAACCGGACGGATCGACGCTTACCGCGGTGCGGACGTACACCTGGTGATAGTCCTGGAATCCCTGGGGACCCATGTCCTTCCACCACTGGATGTATTGCGGCTGCCAGTGCTCGAGCGCGCGCTGCAGACGCTTGTTGCTCGAGAGACCGACGTTGTTCGGGATTTTTTCAGCAGAGATCATTCGATCGTCCTCGTTGTCACGAGGCCACGGCTGCTGGCACGAAGGCACGAAGACACGAAGGCACGAAAAACAAAATTTGGCTTCGTGGCTTCGTGGCTTCGTGTTCTTCGTGCCAAGGCCGTCGGCTCGTTCACTCTTACGTTCGCTTGAAATCGAACTCCGGTCGCTTCTGCGTGCCGTATGCGGTCAGGGCTCCATGCTCACCGACCGCGTTCGGCCGAATGAAAATCCAGTTCTGCCAGGCGGTCAGGCGGCCGAAGATCTTCGTTTCCATCGTTTCAGGCCCCGCGAATCGAAGATTCGCCTCCATGCCGGTCAGGGCATCGGGAGAAAAGGCGGCGCGGCTCTCCACGGCGAGCCGGACTTCGTCCTCCCAATCGAGCTCGTCGGGCGAGAACGACACGAGGCCGGCCGCGACCGCCTGTTCGGCCTCGAACGGGTCCTCTTCCGCGAGCAGATCGTCGACACGTTTCTGGTCATCAAGAAAACGTGTCTGCAGCCGCGTGAGTCCGTTGCTCATCGGCAACTGACCGCCGTTCATTCCCGACAGGGCGATCGTGTTCGGCTGGTCCGGATCGTTCAACATGTACGACCGGTCGGCGGCAAGCGCCAGCTCCATCAGCGACCCCGCGAAACAACTGCCCGGCTCGATCACCGCGAAAAAGCTGCGGGACGTCAGATCCATCCGCTTGAGTGTGCGCTTCATGAAATGGACGATCTCCCGGATCAACCAATGGTCCTGGTGAGCGAGCAGCGCGGCGTCCACTGCCAGGACGGCTGACGGCTCACCCGTGGTCTTCACAACGACCGTTCCGATCAACGGCTCATTGAGCCGGAGTCGCAACAGCGCGTCGTCCATCTCGCGAAATGCGCGGAGCGGCCAGTACTGGTCGCCTGCGGCGACGATCGCGTCCGGAGTCGCCGGCTGCTCCCCTTCCGGGCCCCGCATGGTCAAGGTGGCTACGCGCTTGTCGCGATCGATCTCCAGCGTGACCGCCGAGTACTCGACTCCATCGTCAGACACCTGCGCAGCCAGCGGACCGAGTGTGATGCCCTGGCCCGCGGTTGGACGATCCGACTGTGCCGCCAGCTCCTGCGCACGTTTCGCGACTCTCTCCTTGAACTGGCTGGTCGGGTATATCGCGTCGACCAGGCCCCACTCGACGGCACGCTTGCCGCGAACGCCTTCCGCTGTCGTTCCGAAGAAATCGGCGAGATCGCGGCGGACGCGACGCTTGTCCACGACACGCGTGAGACCGCCGGTACCTGGCAGCACGCCCAGCAGCGGCGTCTCCGGCAGACTGACCGCGGAGTTGCCATCGTCCACGAGGAAGATCTCGTCGCATGCAAGCGCGAGCTCGTAGCCGCCGCCGGCGCAAATGCCGTTCAGCGCCGCCAGGAACTTGATGCCGGAGTTGGCGCTGGCGTCTTCGATCGCCAGCCGCGTCTCATTGGTGAACTTGCAGAAGTTCACCTTCAGCGCGTGGGTAGAGCCGCGCAGCATGAAGATGTTGGCGCCGGCGCAGAAGATGCGCTCCTTCAGGCTGGTGATGACGACAGCATGAATCTCGGGATGCTCGAAACGGAGGCGCTGGATCGCATCCGCGAGCTCGATATCAACGCCCAGATCGTACGAGTTCAACTTCAGGCGATAGTCAGGAGAGAGGCCTGCATCCTCCTGCACGTCCATCGATAGCGTGGCGACGACGCCGTCGAACGCCAGCTTCCAGTGCCGGTACTGCTGTGGCGACGTTTCGAAGGTGATGTTTGCGGGCGCGGTATTCGTTGCAGTCGCCATCGGGCAAGCGTACCTGCCGCCATGCGGTGGTGTCAAGGCACTATACTGCGCAGAACGAGGCCATACGTGTAATATAGTGCGCACATGAGCGACGACCCGCTGGCATCCCTCGGGCGGCGGGCCCGCGCGGAACGGCTGGCGCGCGGGCTGACGCTGCGCGACGTCGCCGAGCGTTCTGGAGTGTCACCCAGATTTCTGGTCCAGCTCGAGGCCGGCCGCGGCAACATTTCGGTACGCCGGCTGGCTGCCGTCGCACGCGCGCTCGACACCACGGCGGCATTGCTCCTGACCCCCGAGCCCGCGGATCGGCCGGTCATCGCGCTTCTCGGACTGCGCGGAGCTGGAAAAACCACGATCGGCCGCCGCCTCGCCCGTCGTCGCCACATCCCTTTCGTGGAACTGGATCGTCGCATCGAACAGGCGGCGGATTTGAGCCTCGGAGAGCTGTTCACCCTCCACGGCGAAGACTATTACCGCCGGCTCGAACGGGAAGTACTCGAAGCGGTGCTGAAGGAAGGGCGTCCGATGGTGCTGGCGACCGGCGGCGGGCTGGTCGCATCGCCGGACACTTTCGCGGAGTTACGGCGGGCGGCGCTGACGGTCTGGCTGCGCGCGCGACCCGAAGATCACTGGAACCGGGTCGTCCGACAGGGAGATCGGCGGCCGATGGCCGACCATCCCCAGGCGATGGCCGACCTTCGAGCGCTGTTGACGCTGCGCGAGCCGCTCTACGCGATGGCCGACCACACCATCGACACGTCCGGTGCCAGACCGGACGACATCGTCGACGCCATCGAGCGCGCTGCTGACTAACTTCTAACGTCTAACTTCTAACTCTCTAACGCCCCGCGCCCCGCGTCCCGCGCACCGCGACCTCCTAACGACCGCCGCCAGGCGGGGAGGTCGTCGTAGTTTTCTTCGTCATCTCGGCCTTCAGCACTTCGACCGCTTTCTCGATCTGTGCATCGCGACCGGCGATGAAGTCGGTCGGCGTGTTGTCGATGTAAACGTCCGGCGGGACGCCGTAGTTCTCCATGTTCTCGCCGGTGACGGTCCACACGCCGCTGCCCGGCGTGCGGATCGCGGAGCCGTCGAGCAGCGTGTACGAACCGGTGCCGATCACCGCCCCCATCGTCGGGACGCCGATCACTTTGCCGAGGCCCAGTGCCTTGAAACCTGCCGGGAACATCTCCGCGTCGGACGCCGATCGCTCGTTCTGCATCACCACCATCGGTCCGTAGAAATTCTGCGGCCGCGGCTGCTGGAAGCCAGCGTCGCGCCCGATGGTGTACTGATACTGCCGTCCAGCGAGAATACCCAGCAGCTCCTGGTCGATGCCTCCGCCGCCGTTGAAGCGCTGATCGATGACGAGCGCCTTCTTCGTGCGATTGGCCGCGAGATCCAGCTGGAACTGGCGCAGCGATGGCGCATCCATCGCGCGGATGTGGAGGTAGCCGATGTCGCCGTTACTCAACTTGGTGACGATGTCGCGTCGCTGGTCGACCCATCGGCGGTAGGCCAGGTCGCCGATTCCACCACCGCCGCCGCCGACGGGGGTGATCGTGACCTCCCACGCGCCTTCGGCGACCGGCTTGTCGTTGATCAGGAAGTGGAACTTCGAGCCGGCGGCGACGGTGAAGTACCGCCAGTAATTGTCCGAGGTCTTCAACGGCCGGTCATCCAGCGCGATGATGTAATTCCCTTCGCGGATCTTCAGGAAATCGCGATCCGCCGGACCGTCCTTGTAGATGTGCCCCACCTTATAAAAGCCTGAAGCATCACTGACGACGTCGAACCCCGGGTGACGCGTCTGCGGGCGCTGGATGTCGCTGCCGCCACCACCGCCGCCGCTGACGCCGGTGTGGGACGCGTTCAGCTCGCCGATCATCATCATCATCACGCTGTGCAGTTCGTCGGTATCGGTCAGGTACTGCAGGAGCGGTTCGTACTCCTTCTTCGCCGCCGGCCAGTCGGCGCCGTGCATCTTGGCGTCGTAGAAGCGATGCTTCATGATGCGCCAGCCTTCGTTGAAGACCTGGGCGCGGAGCGCGCGGCGATCGACTTCGAGGTTGGCGGTGTAGGTCACCTGACGCGCAGTCGCGTTCGTGGTTGACGTCTCGGTGGTCGTCGAGGCGGTGCCGCCGCCCCACGGCCGCCGCGGCCGCCGCCGCCACCCCCTGTGGCCGCACCTGGCGCTGCCGGGTTCCCGAGCGGCGCCGCATAGAGCCCGCTACCCGAGCGGAAGTACAAGGTGCGACCGTCACGCGCGAAGACCATCGAGCCGCCGCCAAACCCGCCGCCGGCACCGCCACGTCCGCGACCGCGGCCACCGCCGTCGCCTGCCGCCTGCGGCGCGGGCTGAGGCACGCGCGTCAGCTGCGAGCTCTCGACGTTGATGACGTACATCCCCGCCGTCGGGTCCGCCGCCGCGCCGCCGCCGCGGCCGCCCGCGGCCGCACTCGCGACGCTGAGCGCAACGGAATGCCCTTCGGGCGCAGGCGAGAGACCCCCGGCGACGTTTCCCGGAACAGACAACTGGCGCGCGCGGCGTGCGATACCGGTCCAATCGATACGCACCTCGGCGGGCGGCGTCGTCCCTGCGGCGCCGCCGCGGCCTCCACCCGGTCTCGCCGCCGCCTCGGCGGCAAGCCCCTGCGCTTCAGTGTCGATGTCGCGATTAGTGGGATCGCGCTCCTGGTCACGAAGCGCGGTCGCCCACAGCGTGGTGACCGAGTTGATGCCCCCCTGCGACGCAATGCCCGTCGGCGTCGACTCGGTTGACGTGAATGCGATGTAGCGTCCATCGGCCGTAAACACGGCGTTGTTCTCAGAGTAGTGAACACGGTCCTCTGAGACGTGACGCTCTTCGCCGCCGGCGAGCGGCGCGATGTAAACATGTGACCGCAGCGTGCGGTCCTGCTTGGAGAACATCACCCACTTGCTGTCGGGTGAGATCGCCACCGATCCGATCCGTCCGAGATCGCTCGACGCCACGACGGCGGTCTTCCCGTCCGCCACGCTGTAGGCGTACAACTTCCTGTCCGCCGCCGTGTAGAACAGCGCCTTCGAATCCGGCGTCCACACGAGCGCCCCCTTTTCATTGTCAAGGTCGGTGATCTTTTTCGGGGTGCGCCCTTCAGGATCGCTGACCCAGACCTCGTCGCGGCCGGAGCGATCGGACACGAATGCGATGTGTTTGCCATCTGGCGACCACTTCGGCTGGTCGTTGCGCGAAGCCATCGGGTCGGGTGAGACGCGGGTGATATCCCCGCGGTCGGTGGCAATCGTCAGCAGTTGCCCGCGCGTCGAAATGACCGCGCGACGGCCGGACGGCGAGATGTCGAACGCGTCGACCGTGTTGGTCACCGTCTCGAATTCGATCTCGTTTTCCTTTTCGTCCGAAACGATGTCGATCTTGATTTCGGTGGTGCGCCCGCTGGGAACATCGAGCTTCCAGACGCCGAAGTTGTTCTCATAGACGATGACTTTGCCGTCGCTCGACATTGACGGCCAGAACAGATTTCCGTCGGCGTGCTTCGTGACCTGCACCGGCTGGCCGCCGCCCCGCGCCGGGATCTTGTAGATGTTGTTGACGCTCCGCCGCACTTCCGGGGCCCCCGGTTTGACGTTGGCCTCGTTCGGCAGCGGATCCGCCACGAAATAGATCGCATCGTCGGCGCCCCACATCGGCCAGAACCGGTTGTAGCGCTGGTCGGAAAGGAGCTGCGTATACGTCTTGTTCGCCAGGTTCGCAACCCACAGATCGGCGGCATAGCTCCCGCGATAGTGCTTGCGCGACCAGGTCGACGGATGACGGTTGAAGACAAGCGATTTGCCGTCGGGTGAATAGTGCCCGGAATAACCCCAGTCGACCGGCAACGCGGTTTCCTGTCCACCTGTAATCGCGATCTGGTAGAGGGTCGCCACGCTGGGGAACGCCCCGTCGCCGCGCGCGCTGCGGAAGATGACCTGCTGCGAATCCCGCGTCCATCCGACGACGTCATCTCCGCCGGTGTGGAACGTCAGCCGCTTCGGCGTCCCGCCGGCTGCGGGCGCAACGAAGACGTCATAGCCGCCGTAGCGGTTCGACGAAAAGGCAATCCATCGCCCATCGGGCGAAAACCGCGGATAGACGTCCCGCGCGGAGTTGTCGGTGATTCGCTGGACCGCGGATCCGTTTTCGCTCGCTGTCCAGATGTCGCCGAGATAGCTGAACGCAATCCTGCCGCCGTGATAGTCGGGATGCCGCGCGAGCCGAATCGGCCCCTGCGGAGAGGCGGTCGCGCCGGCAGCGAGAGCGCTCTGCGAATTTGCGGAAGGATGCGCGGCCGGGAGCGCGGCAATCGCGGCGAAGGTAAAGACCGCAAGGAGTGCTGCGAACGACGTTCTGCGAACCATGGCGTGTCCTCCAGGTGGGCGAATACTACACCACCGGCAGATTGCCGGCCGGCGAATGTTGTCGGCCGGCCAACGTCGACGGACCGGGGAAGCCGACGGACTGGGCAGGCCTATTGCGCCGTTTCGCCTGGCTTCAGGACCAGCACGTCGATGCCGTATGGATCGACGAGTTTTTTCAGCTGGTCGGGCGTGCCGGTCAGGATCGGAAAGGTGCCGTAGTGCATCGGCACGACCTGGCGAACGCCGAGCATCCGCGCCGCCAGCGCCGCCGCCGCCGGCCCCATCGTGTAGTGATCGCCGATCGGCAGGAACGCGATCTCCGGCTTGTGCAGTTCCGCGATCAGCCGCATGTCGCCAAAGAGAGCCGTGTCACCGGCGAAGTAGAACGATTGGCCGTTCTCCATCTTCACGACAAAACCGGCGGCCAGCCCGAGATACACGGTCGTGTCGTTTTCGACGACCGAACTGGTGTGAACCGCCGGCACCATCGTGATCTCCAGACCGGCAACACTGACGGTGCCCCCAATCCCCATCCCGGTGACGTTCTGCAGGCCTTTGCGCTCGAGCCACAGTGACAGTTCGAACACCGCAAGGATCTGCGCGTTCGTCGCGCGCGCGACATTGACGATGTCGCCGGTGTGATCGAAATGACCGTGCGACAACAGGATGACGTCGGCCTTGTCGATCTTCTTCTTGTCAGGCGGGCAGACGGGATTCTGTTCCAGCCACGGGTCGGTCACGATCCGCTTCCCGCCCGGCGTGGTGATGACGAAGGTGGCGTGACCGAGCCACTGAATCGAGATGGTGCTCATACCGGACAGTATAATTAACCGGTGCAGTCGATCCCGATGACCCTCATCCGCGGACGGCGGAAACGTGCCGACGAGATGCCGCGTGGCGGCAAGCCGGAGTGGCTGAAGGTGCGCGCACCGGGATCGGAGAATTACCACCGCCTGAAGGGGATCATGCGGTCGTTGGGGTTGCACACGGTCTGCGAAGAGGCGAACTGCCCCAACATCGGCGAGTGCTGGCATCACGGCACCGCGACGTTCATGATCCTCGGCGCTACGTGCACCCGCTCATGCGGCTACTGCAATGTCGTCCATGGCACGCCGAAAACCGCCGATGTGAACGAGCCGGCAAATGTCGCCAGCGCAATCCACGCAATGGCGCTCGAGTACGTCGTCATCACCTCAGTGGATCGCGACGACCTGCCCGACGGCGGCGCCGCACATTTCGCGCGGACGATCGCGGAGACACGTTCCCGCCTCCCGTCGTGCCGCGTCGAAGTGCTGATCCCTGATTTCAAGGGAGATGAGACCGCGCTGCGTACTGTTCTCGATGCGCGTCCGGACGTGTTGAACCACAACATCGAGACCGTGCCGCGCCTCTATCGCACCGCGCGTCCGGGTGGCCGATACGAGCGTGCGCTTCAGCTCCTGTCGCGTTCCCGCGCGTACGCTCCGGAGATCCCGACGAAATCCGGTTTGATGGTCGGCCTTGGCGAGGAATGGGATGAGGTCGTCGACACGCTGCACGACCTGAAAAACGCTGGCTGTCAGATCGTCACGATCGGCCAGTACCTTCGGCCCTCGCTGGCAAACCTGCCAATGTCCCGCTACTACTCGCCTGCCGAATTTGCCGAGCTGAAGCGTATCGGCCTCGAATTCGGTATCCGCCACATCGAGTCGGGCCCACTCGTCCGCAGTTCGTACCACGCACACGAGCAGACCGCCGCTTACGAAAAAGAAACCGGGACGTAGGCAGTCGGATTGCAGCCTCCCTCCGCCGGAGGCCCTGAGCGATGCTCAACAGGTGGAAGACCGCGTCAATTGTTCCCATCTTGGGTGCGGCCGTCTTGATTGGCTGCACAGCCAATAATCCGCAGGATCGCGTCGTCGAAAGTGGACCGAAACAAGTGGACGCTCGTCCCATCACACTGGCGGGATGCGTCGGCACCGGACGCGGGGCTCAGCAGTACGTCCTTACGCAAGTGCGAATGCCCCCGCTCGCGGAGCAGCCAAGCGATGCGTCCTCGTCGACTGGTCAATCGATCACCGAGGATTCGCAAGTCCGTCTTGCGATGGCCGACCGCGATCAGCTGCGGAAGCTCGTGGGCCAGACCGTGGAGGTGAACGGGACGGTCACCGACAGCGGACTAAACCCCATCGGCACGGCGGGGCAGGAAAGGTCACCGAATGAGCCGGAGCCGCGGCCGGAGGTCACCGTGCAACGGATCAACGGCACCGGGCAGAAATGCACGCCGACGCCGATCGATCGAAGGTAGGGGGCTCGGGGCTCGGGGCTCGGGGCTCGGAATACTAAGTCTTTCTCCGGGGGCGATAGACGTGAGTAGCATGGCCGAAAAAGACCTCCGCCGACTCCATCAAAGTTTCTGACAGCGTCGGGTGCGGATGGATGCTCATCTTGAGATCCGTGGCGTTCGCGCCCATCTCCACTGCGAGGACGCCTTCGGCGATCAACTCGCCGGCGCCCGGGCCGACGATGCCAACGCCGAGAATGCGCTCGGTCGCGGGATCCAGCACCAGTTTCGTCATGCCGTCGGAGCGGTCGAGCGTGAGCGCGCGGCCTGACGCGCCCCACGGGAACCGTGCGACGGTCACCGCGCGCTTCTGTTTCTCCGCGTCGCTTTCGGTGAGGCCGCACCATGCCACCTCGGGATCCGTGAAGACGACCGCCGGAATGGCAAGGGGTTCGAAGGCCACGTTCTCGCCGGCGATCGCTTCGACCGCGACGCGCCCTTCATGGGACGCCTTGTGCGCAAGCATCGGCTCGCCGACGATATCGCCGATTGCGTAGATTTGCGGATCCGCGGTCCGCCGGGCTGGGTCGACCTCGACGAAACCGCGGGCGTCCACCCGGACTTTTGTGTTCTCGATGCCGGCAACGGGATTTGGACGCCGGCCAACCGAAACGAGTACGCGATCGAACGTCTTCTCGGTCTTGCCGGAAGCGGACTCGAGGGTGACGGCAATCCCGTCCTTCTGTTCCTGGATCGAGACGACCTTGGTGTTGAGCAGGACGGCTTCGCACATCGCTTCGATCCGCTTTGCCAGCACGTTGACCAGATCGCGATCCGCCCCTGGCAGCAGCCCGCCAGTCATTTCGACGACGGTCACCTTGCTGCCGAGAGCAGCGTAGACGGTGCCCAGTTCGAGGCCAATGTAGCCGCCACCCACGACGAGAAGTGACCTGGGCAGATCGGGCAGGTCGAGCGCACTGGTCGAATCCATCAGTCGCGGGCTGTCGATCGACAGACCGGGAACCTTTGCCGGATGCGAACCTGTCGCGATGATTGCGTTCTCGAATGTCAGCAGGTCCGGTGCCTGCGTCCCTTCACGGGCGATTTCGAGCGTACGCGAGTCCTTGAACGTTGCCGTCCCCTGGACGTAGGTGATCTTGCGCTGTTTGGAAAGCTGCCCAAGCCCCCCAGTCAGCTGGTTGACCACCTTGGTCTTGAACGCTCGCAGCTTGTCGAGATCGATCTTCGGCTCGCCGAAGGTCACGCCCCAGGCGCCCGCGTGTTTCGCCTCGTTGACCACCTCGGCGACGTGCAGCAGTGCCTTCGACGGGATGCACCCTCGATATAGACAGACGCCGCCGGGATTCGGCGAAGGATCGATCAGGGTGACCTGCATGCCGCGGTCCGCGGCATAAAAAGCGGCGGCGTAGCCGCCCGGGCCGGCGCCAATGACTGCGAGCTGGGTCGATGAGGACATCAAAGAGCGAGCACGAAAGGTTGTTCGAAGGCCTCGCAGACCCAGCGCAGGAATCGTGCGGCATCGGCGCCGTCGATGACCCGGTGATCGTACGAGAGCGAGAGAGGCAGCATCAGCCGCGGCTCGAACGCATGGCCGTTCCAGACGGGCTCCTGCGAGCCGCGCGAAATGCCAAGAATCGCCACTTCGGGCCAGTTCACAATCGGTGTGAAAGACGTACCGCCGATGCCGCCGAGATTGGTGATGGTGAAGCCGCCGCCCTGCATTTCGTCGAGCGACAATTTCCCGGCGCGAGCTTTTTCAGACGCCTTGGCGAGCTCCGCCGCGAGATCGAAAATGCCCTTTCGATCGACGTCACGAACAACCGGCACCAGCAGTCCGCGCTCGGTATCGGCGGCGACGCCGATGTGGATGGCTTTCCTGTAGACGATCTCGTTCCGCGACGGGTCCGCGGACGCGTTGAACTGCGGAAATTTCTTCAACGCGGCGGCGATCACCTTCAGCGCGATCGCCGTCATCGTCAGTTTGCCGCCGGCCTTTTCTGCCTGCGGGCCGTACTGCTTTCGCAGCGCCTCCAGGTTCGTGATGTCGGCACGATCGTGCTGCGTCACGTGAGGAATCGTGTTCCACGCATGCGACAGATGCTCCGCCGTCTTGCGGCGGATATTGCTCATCGCCTGTCGATCGGTCGGTCCCCACTTGGAGAAATCCGGAAGCGGTTGCGCCGCCGCGCCGGCTGCGGGCGTCCCCTTGCTCCCCGCGTCCATCGCCCCGCGGACGAACTCGTGCACATCGTCGACACTGATGCGGCCGCCTTCCCCGCTGCCGCTGACGCGCGCGATGTCGATCCCGAGCTCGCGCGCGATGCGGCGGACGGATGGCGCCGCCGGCGCGGCGGTGCCCGAGGCCACTGCCTGGTCGGGCGCGGGAGCGGCGACAGCGGGCTGCGAGCGAGCGCCGCGGGTGATATCCACGACTTCGCCGCGCTTCGGCCTGGACTCTGCCGCAGGTTTTTCGGCCGGCGGTGCCGCCTCGGCCGCGCGCTCCTCTTCCGGCACTGCCTTCTGACTCAAGCCTCCCTCTTCAGGGGCGCCACCGGGCTGCGGTTTTGGCGCGGCACTCTCCTTCGGGGGCGGCTCGGGCGTCCCTTCTGTTTTCGCCGTCTCCTTCGCTGCTGCCGGTGGCGCGTCAGCTGTCTTCGCCGCGCCGCCAACCGTCAGGACGACCTGGCCGACGTTCACCCGCTCGCCGGGCTTCACCCGGATCTCCTCGACGGTGCCCTCGACGCTGGACGGCACCTCGATCGTCGCCTTGTCAGTTTCGAGCTCGAGCACCGCCTGATCTTTCGCGAGTGTGTCCCCCGCTTTCACCAGCACGCGCACGACGTCGCCGGCAGTCACGTTCTCGCCTAGTTCTGGAATCTTGAATTCAGTCGCCATGGTTTACAGGAGATCAGGATTGTTAACAGGAGATAAAGAGATCAGAAACTTTAATGTTTCCTGATCTCCTGATCTCCTGTGGGTCTACGACTTCGCCGGGTTCCTCTTCTCTGGATCGATACCGAAATCCTTGATCGCCTGCGACACGACCTTCGCATCGAGCTCCCCGCCAGCCGCGAGCTCGGCGAGCGCCGCCAACGCGACGAAGCGTGCGTCGACCTCGAAGAACTCGCGCAGATGCTTTCGGTCTTCGCTGCGCCCGAAGCCGTCGGTGCCAAGCGATCGCACACGACGAGGCATCCATCGGTCGATCGACGCCGGCAGCACCTTCAGATAATCGGAGGCGGCGACGATGACACCCTTCGTTTCACCGAGGCACTGCGTCACGTACGGCACCTTCGGTTTCTCACCGGGGTGCAGCATGTTCCACCGCTCGGCGCCATGGGCGTCCCGATACAGCTCGTTGTAGCTGGTGACGCTCCAGACGTCGGCCGCCACACCGTAGTTCTCGAGCAACTTGGCCGCGCCGATGACTTCGTTGAGGATCGTGCCGCTCCCGAGCAGCTGCGCCTTGAGCTTCGACTTGCCGTTCGCGGACCTGCTGAACCGGTACATCCCCTTGACGATGCCCTCACGAGCGCCTTCCGGCATCGCCGGCATTTCGTACTGCTCGTTCATCACCGTCAGGTAATAGAAGATGCTTTCCTGCTCCTTGTACATCCGGCGGATGCCGTCCTGGATGATGACCGCCAGCTCGTAGGCATACGCCGGGTCGTACGAAATGCAGTTGGGAGTCGCCAGCGAATATACGTGGCTCTGGCCATCCTGATGCTGCAGCCCCTCACCGGCGAGCGTCGTCCGGCCGGCGGTGGCGCCAAGGAGAAAACCGCGCATCCGCGAGTCGGCCCCGGCCCAGATCAGGTCCGCCACCCGCTGGAATCCGAACATCGAATAGAAGATGAAGAACGGGATCGTGTTGACGCCGTAGGTGGAGTAGGCGGTGCCGGCGGCGATGAAGGAGGACAGCGAGCCTGCCTCGGTGATCCCCTCTTCGAGGATCTGGCCGTCCTGCGCTTCCTTGTAATAAAGGAGCGTGTCCATATCGACCGGTTCATATTTCTGGCCGACGTGCGAATAGATACCGACCGCGCGGAACAGCGACTCCATGCCAAACGTCCGCGCCTCGTCGGGCACGATCGGCACGATCAGATCACCGATCTCCTTGTCGCGCAGCAGCTTCGACAGCATCCGCACGAACACCATCGTGGTGGAAGCCTTCCGCCCTTCGGTCCCTTTGAAGAACTCCTCGAAGAGTGGCTCGAGCGGCGTGTTCATCGGCTCGACGCGGACGCTTCGCGACGGCACGAAGCCGCCGAGCGCTTTGCGGCGTTCTCTCAGGTACTGCAGTTCCGGACTGTCGTCCGCCGGGCGATAGAACGGAGCCTCGGCAATGTCGTCGTCCGAGATGGGAATCCCGAAACGTGTCCGGAAGGAACGCAGATCCGCTTCGTTCAGCTTCTTCTGCTGGTGTGTGATGTTCTTGCCTTCGCCGGCCTCGCCAAGGCCGTAGCCTTTGATCGTGCGCGCGAGAATGACGGTCGGCTGCCCGGTGTGTTCGACGGCGGCCTTGTAGGCGTTGTAGACCTTCTGGGGATCGTGGCCGCCGAGGCGAAGCCGTTTGAGTTGATCGTCCGAGAGGTGCTTGACCATCTCGAGCAGCCGCGGATCCGCGCCGAAGAAATGCTCGCGCAGGTAGGCGCCGCTCTCGACGGCGTACTTCTGATACTGGCCGTCGACGACCTCTCCCATCCGCTTGGCGAGAAGGCCATCGTGGTCCTTGGCGAGGAGCGGATCCCAGTCACTGCCCCAGATCACCTTGATCACGTTCCATCCGGAGCCCCGGAACACCGCCTCGAGCTCCTGGATGATCTGGCCGTTACCGCGGACCGGACCGTCGAGCCGCTGCAGGTTGCAGTTGACGACGAAGATGAGGTTCTCGAGTTTCTCGCGCGCCGCAAGGCTGATCGCGCCGAGCGACTCCGGCTCGTCGCATTCGCCGTCGCCAAGATAGGCCCATACCTTCTGACGGTTCGGCTTTTTCAATCCTCGGTCTTCGAGGTAACGCTGGAAGCGCGCCTGGTAGATCGCCATGATCGGGCCGAGCCCCATCGAGACCGTGGGGAACTCCCAGAAGTCCGGCATCAGCCACGGATGGGGGTACGACGAAAGTCCGCTGCCGCTCAGCTCGCGGCGGAAGCACTGGAGCTGCTCGACGGCAATCCGTCCTTCGAGGTAAGCGCGCGCATAAATGCCCGGGGACGCGTGACCCTGGAAGTAGATGATGTCCCCTTCGTTGTCCTTCTTGCCCTTGAAGAAATGATTGAACCCGACCTCGTAGAGCGTTGCCGCTGACGCGTAGGTCGAGATGTGACCGCCGATCCCGTCCGAGAGGCGATTGGCGCGCACGACCATCGCCATCGCGTTCCAGCGGACGAGGCTCTTGATGCGGCGTTCGACCTCCTGGCTGCCGGGCAGTGGGGTTTCGTCTTCGGGGCGAATCGAGTTGACGTAGGCGGTGACCGCGGTGAACGGCAACGAAACGCCCGACATGCGGGCGTGATGACGCAGACTGGCGAGGAGGCGCTGCACGCGGCCGCGGTCCCCCTGCTGGATGACGTACTCGAGCGACTCGCGCCACTCACGTTGTTCAATCGCTTCCAGCTCGGAAGCTTCCTTCGGCACGGTGTTCCTCATCTCACTGGACCTCGGTGTATCTCCCATGGACAACCTTCCTATTGTAGACCCCTCGAGCGTGAGATACCCCTCGTCATCCTCGCGCGATCGGGACGGCCAGGTCGGGGCGATCGGTGATCAGCGCATCGACGCCCCACGCCACCAGCCGGCGCATATCGTCGGGGTCGTTGACGGTCCACACTTTTACGGGCAGACGCCACTTGTGTGCGTGCCGGATGAAGCGCGGCGACACGATTTTCGTGAAGCCTGAGCGCTCCGGGACCTGGAACTCGTGGTACGCCGTCGTGCCGAGCGGCCACCCGACCCACGATCGATAGAGCGCCCAGCGGGTCTCCTCCCTCGACGCGCCGGTTTTCAAGGCCGGCTCGTACTTGCGCGCGGTCCTGAGGGGTTGGTAAAAGAAGCACCCAAGCGCCGCGCGGTCGACGGCGCCGGCGGCCCGGAGCAGGTCGACGACTCGGCGCGCCAGATCGCTCGAATCGAGTTTGAGTTCGACAATCAGCGGGATGTCAGGATATCGACCGAGCACATCCGCAAGCGACGGGACGTCGAGCGCCTCGAGCTCGGCGGCAGTGTGGTCCGCCACCCGTCCACGCCCGCGGGTCGTGCGGTCCAGCGTCGGATCGTGGTGAATGACAACGACGCCATCCCTGGAGAGATGAACGTCGAACTCGAGACCATCGGCGCCGCATGCGAGGCCGTGGTCGAAAGCGGCGATAGTGTTTTCGGGACGAAGCGCGGCGCCACCTCGATGCGCATATACCAGAGGCATCTATGCAGCATCCGGGGACTTCGTCCCCAGACCCCTTACACGCTTCGCTGCGCTCGCTCGCATCGTCGGCCATCTTAGCCGCTTTCGAATCAGGTAATATCGTTTCATGCCCCGCTCCGCTTCCCTTGGTGAACTCCGTCGTGCGATTACCACTGGCGCTGTCGCGCGACGTCCGGTGAAGGATGAGATCCGCGACAACCTGATCACGCGCCTGCGTGCCGGCGAAACGATATTCCCCGGCATCGTTGGCTACGACGAGACCGTCGTGCCGCAGATCGTGAACGCGATACTCTCGCGACACAATTTCATCCTGCTCGGCCTGCGTGGGCAGGCGAAGAGCCGCATCCTGCGTGGTCTTGCCGGTCTGCTCGACGAGGTCATCCCCGTCGTCCCCGGCTGCGAAATTCACGACGATCCGATGGCACCGCTGTGCGCTGGTTGTCGCGCCCGCGTGCGCGCTGAAGGGGACGCACTGCCCATCGCGTGGCTCACGCGCGAGGCGCGATACGTCGAAAAACTCGCCACACCGGACGTCACGATTGCCGACATGATCGGCGACCTCGACCCGATCAAGGCGGCCCGTGCCGGTCTCAATCTCGCCGACGAGATGACGATGCACTACGGCTTGCTGCCGCGGGCGAACCGGGGCATTTTCGCCATCAACGAGCTGCCGGATCTGGCCGGCAAGATCCAGGTGGGACTGTTCAACATCCTCCAGGAAGGGGATGTGCAGATCAAGGGCTACCCGGTACGCCTGCCGCTCGACGTGCTGATGGTCTTCAGCGCCAACCCGGAGGATTACACCGCACGCGGGAAGATCATCACGCCGCTGAAGGACCGCATCGGATCGGAGATCCGCACGCACTATCCGATGACGCGGCAACACGCCATGGCGATTACCGCACAGGAAGCCTGGGTTGCACGCGGCGAGGCGGTCGATGTCCAGGTGCCTGACTTCGTGCGCGAGATCGTCGAGGAAGTGGCGTTTCAGGCGCGGCAGGACGCGCGCGTCGACAAGCGGTCAGGGGTGAGCCAGCGACTGCCGATCTCGCTGCTCGAAAACGTCATCTCCAATGCCGAGCGCCGGGCGCTGCTCGCCGGTGAACGTCCGGTCGCGCCGCGCGTCACTGATATTTACGCCGCCCTGCCGGCCATCACCGGCAAGTTCGAGCTCGAATACGAAGGGGAGCTGCGCGGCGCCGACAATGTCGCGCGGGAGATCATCCGCGCGGCCGTCGCCGGCGTCTTTGGCGGGATGTACGCCGCCTCCGACCTTGCCCAGGTGACCGAATGGTTCGATCTCGGCGGGACCTTGAACGTCGACGACACATTGCCGGCGGCCGATCTCCTGCAGCGCACAGCGGTGGTCCAGGGGCTGCACGAGTTGTCGACCACCGCCGGCGTGCCGGCGAGAGCGCCGGCGCCGCTGCGCGCGGCGGCGATCGACTTCGTGCTCGAAGGGTTGTACGCGCAGAAGAAGATCAGCCGTTCCGACGATTGGCAGTACCAGGCATCGGAGCAGCCGCGCCGGACGCCACGGGCGGTGACCGACCCGATGCTCGAGCGTGATCTGCCGATCGCCGGGAGCAAGAAGAAGTATTACAACTGACTAACTACTAACTACTAACTCCTAACTACTAAAAAATTTAGAAGTTAGAAGTTCGAAGTTAGGCGTTGAATGAGATACAAATACTCGAAATATCGTCCGGAGGATCTCGAGGGAGTGGACCTCGAGGACCTGCTGGCGCGCCTGTCCGATCTGCTCCTTTCGAGCGGCTTCAACGACGTTTACTCAGACGACGACGGGCACTCGATGCAGGCGTTGCACGACGCCATCCTCGAGGCGCTGCTCGACGGGACGCTGTCCGACGAGCTGCTCGAGCGGCTGCTCGGCAAAGACTGGCAGCAGGCGGAGGACGCCGAAGAGCGAATCGACCGGCTGGTGCAGCAGATCGTCCAGAAGCTCCAGCAGCAGGGCTACATTTCTCCGGCCCCGGACCTTCGAGCGGCACAGGAGGCCCGCGAGCGAGGCAGCGGTGGCGTCGGCGATGCGAATAACGCGCGTTTCGAGATCACTGACAAGAGCCTCGACTTCCTCGGCTACCGCGCGCTGCGGGATCTGCTCGGATCGATCGGCAAGAGCAGCATCGGCCGGCACGACACGCGCGAGATGGCCACCGGTATCGAGGCGAGCGGTGCGCCCAAGCCGTACGAATTCGGCGACACGCTCAACATCGACGCCCCCGGCACGATCCTGAACGCGGTCAGGCGGCAATGTCAGGCGAGCCGAGGGCCTGCGAGCGGTGCCTTGGCGACAGGGGTCGGCCTCGACGTCGACTACGAAGACCTGATGGTCATCCAGGGGGAGTACCAGAGCTCCTGCGCGACGGTCGTGATGCTGGACTGCAGCCACAGCATGATCCTCTACGGCGAGGATCGATTCACGCCGGCCAAGCGCGTCGCCCTGGCGCTGTCGAATCTGATCCGGCTGCAGTATCCCGGCGACGCACTCAAGGTCGTGCTGTTCCACGACTCGGCCGAGGAGATTCCGCTTTCGCGGCTGGCTCGCGTGAAGGTCGGCCCGTACTACACGAACACACGTGAAGGTCTGCGGCTCGCCAGACGCCTGCTCGAACGCCAGCAGAAAGACATGCGACAGATCGTGATGATCACCGACGGGAAGCCGTCGGCGCTCACGCGTCCCGACGGCAAGATCTACCGCAACGCCTTCGGGCTGGATCCATTCATCGTCTCCGAGACGTTCGCCGAAGTCGCCGCATGCCGGAAGGCCGGCATCATGATCAACACCTTCATGCTCGCGCGCGACTACGATCTGGTCAGCTTCGTGCGCAAGGTCGCCGAGATCTGCCACGGCAAGGCCTACTTCACGACGCCGCGGACGCTCGGGCGCTACGTCCTCATGGATTACATGGACAAGAAGTCCAGGACAATCCATTGATGACCATCCCGATCTTCCCGCTTCCGAACGCCGTCCTCTTCCCGAATGTATTTCTGCCGCTCCATATTTTCGAACCGCGTTACAGAGAGATGGTTGCCGACGCGCTCGACGGGGACCGGATGATCGGGATGGTACTGCTGCGGCCCGGCTGGGAGGCGAATTACCAGGGGACCCCACCGGTGTTCCCGATCGGCTGCGCCGGGCTCATCACCCACCACGAACGGCTGCCGGACGGGCGCTACAACATCATCCTGCGGGGCCTGCAGAAGTTCCGCATTCGAGGAGAGGACGAAGGCCGAAGCTATCGCGTGGCGCGGATCGAAACGATCCACGAGCCATCCGGACCGTTCGAGGAGGAGGACATCCGGGCCGCGCGGCGCAAGCTCGAATCGATCCTGGTGCCGCAGCCGTCAGGTCGCGGCCACGATCCCAAGGTGCCCCCCTCGATGTCGCATGAAGACCTGATCAACGCCCTCGCGCAGTACATGGAGCTGGAGCCGCTCGAGAAACAGGCCCTGCTCGAGCGCGACGGCCTGCTCGCACGCTGTCGATCACTGATCGAACTGCTCGAGATCAAAATGATCGCGACCAATCGAAGCTGGTCGGGAGGGCACTGACGGTGGAGGGGCCGTTCGCGAACGGCCCCTACGTGACTGACGGTGTAGGGCCGTTCGCGAACGGCCCCTACAGCCGTGGGGTTCGCTGCACGATCGTCCGAATGACTTCCTGCCCGTGGAAACGTCCGTTCTCGATGAACACCTTGCCGCTCTGGATGCCGGCAACCATCGCGCCGGCGACATAGAGTCCGGGAACGTTGGTTTCGAATGTGGCGGGATCGTAGACGGGGCCGTTGGTTGCAGGATTGAGTTCCACGCCGGCGGCCTGCAGCAGCGTGGTGTCCGAGCCGTAACCGGTCAAGAGAAACACCGCGTCCGCCGGAAGAACATCCTGGCGTCCCTCGGATTCGACCAACACCTCGGTTGGACGGATTTCCCGCACCGTGGTGTTGAACCGCGCCGCGATGGATCCTTCCTTGACCCGGTTCTCGATATCCGGTTTGACCCAGTACTTGATGGACTCGCCGAGTGCCGGCCGCCGATGGACGATCGTCACGGAAGCGCCGGCGCGAAACAGGTCGAGCGCCGCTTCCGCCGCGGAGTTCTTGCCGCCGACGATCACGACGCGCTTGCGGAAGAACGGGTGCGGCTGCGTGTAGTAGTGCGAGACGTGTGGAAGGTCTTCGCCCGGGACGCCCATCCGGTTGGCGACGTCGTACGCGCCGGTGGCGATGACCACCGATCGGGCGTGCACCGAGCGCCGCACGCCCCGCGCCGACCGGCTGTCCACGATGAACGAGCGACGCGTCGCCGGCGTCTCGTCACGCGAAATCGCGACCACGCGCTCGTCAAAGGCAATCTTCAGCCCGAAGACGTCCGTCACGCGCCGGTAGTAGCGGAGCGCCTCGAGCCGCGTCGGCTTGTCATTCGGACTGGTGAAGGGCATGCCGCCAATCTCCATCAGCTCCGGAGTGGTGAAGAACACCATCTCGACGGGATAGTGGAGCAGCGAATTGACCAGCGCCCCCTTCTCGATGACGAAGTGATCGAGACCGTGCTGGGTAGCGGCAATGGCAGCAGCGAGGCCGGCGGGACCTGCGCCGGCGATGACGACGTCGAATGTATGCATAAGTCAGTTGTTCGCGGGGCGCGGGGTCGCGGTGCGAAGCAAGCTGCGGTGCGCGATGCGCGGCGCGATCCGCGGTGCGCTCGGTGATGCCCGCCCTGCGCGCTGCGCCCCGCGCACTGCGCCAGCGCACAGCGAACCGCGCACAGCGGCCCCCTCATTTCACCCGCCGATACTCCACTTGCACATTACTTACCACCGCGACCGGCCGGCCGGGTGTTTCAGTCTCGCGTCCGATCGAGGTGCGGGCGTCGAGGAGTTCGCCGAGGAGACTGACCTCGGTGACTCCAGCAGGGATGCTGACCATCACGGTTTCGTTGCCGATCGGGGCGACAGCTTTGACGCCACCGGGCCCGGCCCCGCCGCCGATCCGCTCGAACAGATCGCGGACCGTTCTGAACTCACTCTGGACCGCCCCACGATCCAGCAGCTTCCCTGCCATCGTCAGCACACCGATCTGCGCCCGATATTGCGCGAACGCGCGACCGCTCCGGATGTCTTCTTCCGAATAGGTGTGACGGTTGTGCAGGTTGAAGATCAATGTGGCCGCGCCGGCATGTTTCGGGATGGTGACGATGGCTCCCTGCGCCGGGTCACGGCCGGCCAGCACGAAGCAGTACGACGCCGACGTGCGGGCGCCAATGCCGAGCGGTTCGGGACACTTGACCTTCGCCGGTTCCGTGACGAGCGCAGGCGCGGCAGGCTTCCGCGGCGCCGGCTTGCGTTGGGCGCTGACTGCGTCAAGGGAGAGCAGCAGCACGCAAGCGATGACGACCGGCGTTCGACACATTCTCGAAGTATAACAACGCGGTGCGCGGGCGCGGGCGCGGATGCGGGACGCGGAGCGCGTTCGCGTAGCGCAGTCGTAGCGACGGAAACGGAATGTCTTATCCATCGCGGATCGTCTGTCTGACTGAAGAAACGACCGAGACGCTATATCTGCTCGGCGAAGGAGATCGTGTCGTTGGCATCTCCGGCTATACGGTGCGGCCGCCGGAGGCGCGGTCGAAACCGAAGGTGTCTGCGTTCATCAATGCGAGATTCGAGAAGATCGAAGCGCTGCGGCCCGACCTGGTGCTGGGGTTCTCGGATCTGCAAGCCGACATCTCGGCGGAGCTGATTCGACGCGGCTATCCGGTGATGACGTTCAACCAGCGAAGCATCGCAGAGATCCTGCAAACGATTCGCATGATCGGTGCGCTCGTCGGCGCCGGGGACCGCGCTGCCGCGCTCGCAGTTCAACTCGAGACGGGTGTGGATGACATTCGACGCAGTGCCCAGCGGCTGCCGGTCCGCCCCCGCGTGTTCTTCGAAGAGTGGGACGATCCGCTCATCTCCGGCATTCAGTGGGTCGAGGAGCTTGTCGAGGTCGCCGGCGGCGAACCGATTTTTCCTGAACTGCGGAACGGCTCGTCTGGGCAGGGAGCGGATCGTTGCCCCCGCCGAAGTCGCGCGCCGGGATCCGCAGGTCATCGTCGCCTCCTGGTGCGGCAAGGCGGTGAAGACGAGAACGATCGTCGAGCGGGAGGGATGGGACCGTGTGAGCGCTGTCCGCAACGGTCACATCTTCGAGATCAAGTCGACCTACATCCTGCAGCCGGGACCGGCGTCGCTGACCGACGGAGTCGCCCAGCTCCACGCGCACATTTCGCGCGTCGGCGAGAACTATGAACTATGAACTATGAACTGAAGGCCTGGGCTGAAGCGGCCTCTCACCGAACACATGCCTTCAGAGTTCAGCGTTCAGGGTTCAGCCGCTTGATCAGCTCGAGGAACTCGGATCGCGTGCGCGCGTCGTTGCGAAACGCTCCGAGCATCGCGCTGGTGACCGCGACGGAATTCTGCTTCTCGACGCCGCGCATCGACATGCAGAGATGCCGGGCTTCGAGTACTACGCCGACGCCGAGCGGCTTCACTTTCTCGAGCAGCGTCGCAGCAATCTGATTGGTCAGCCGCTCCTGCACCTGCAGACGCCGCGCGAAGACGTCGACGACGCGGGGGATCTTGCTGAGACCAACTACGCGCCCGTTCGGGATGTAGGCGACGTGGCACTTGCCGAAAAACGGGAGCAGATGGTGCTCGCACAGACTGTAGAAGTCGATGTCTTTCACGATCACCATCTCGTTGTAATCGACGGTGAACAGTGCATTGTTCAGCACCGCGTCGACGTCGGCTTCGTATCCGCTGGTCAGAAAGCGCAGTGCCTTCTCGGCACGGCGCGGGGTGGCAAGCAGCCCTTCCCGCGACGGATCCTCTCCGATTTTCTCGAGCAGCTGACGAATCGTGTCCTGCATGGTCAGTACTATAGAAGCCATGGCCCGATTTGCGGCCGAGCCGCCCGGCCAGGACCATCCGCTTGAGCAGCGGCGGCGGCGCGTACGCAGGCTCGCGGTACTCCTCGAACATGATGTTCGCGATGTAGTACGTCGTGTCGAGACCGACGAAGTCGAGCAGCGTGAACGGCCCCATGGGATAACCGGTGCCCAGTTTCATCCCTTTGTCGATGTCTTCGACCGTCCCAAGGCCCTGTTCGTGCGATCGTACCGCGTCGAGGAGATACGGCACCAGCAGGCGATTGACGATGAATCCCGGCTTGTCGGGCGCGGTGATCGGTTCCTTACCGAGCGACTGCGCGAAGGCGAACACCGTCCGATACGTCTCGTCGCTGGTCGTCAGGCCGCGGATGACCTCTACCAGCTTCATCAGCGGTACGGGGTTGAAAAAGTGCAGCCCGGCGAATCGGTCCGGACGCCTGGTTTTCGCCGCCAGCTCGGTGATGCACAGGGATGAGGTGTTCGAGCACAGGATGGTGTGCTCGGCGACGACCGCTTCGAGTGCCGCGAATGTCCGTGCCTTCTCGTCGATGTTCTCGATGATCGCCTCGATAATCAGGTCCGCATTCTCGAGATCCTCGAACTTCGTCGTCCCCGACAGATTGGCGAGGGTTTTATCCCGGGCGTCCGCCGTGACCTTGCCTTTCTCGACGCCGTCGTTCAGGAATTTCTGAACCCGGCCGAGGCCCTTGTTCAGAAAGGATTCTTCAACCTCGCGAACGATCGTCTTGTACCCGGCGGCCGCGCACACCTGCGCAATCCCGGAACCCATCAATCCACAGCCCAACACACCGACAGTCTTTATCTCCATCGTTCTCCTCAAGCACGTCGCACGTCAGCACGTGGCACGTCGCACATCGCACGTCGCACGTCGCACGTCGCACGTCGCACATCGCACGTCAGCACGTTTCTACTATGGCTGCTATTCCCTGGCCGCCGCCGATGCAGGCGGTGGCGAGGCCGCGCTTGACGCCGCGGCGGCGCAGCTCGAGCGTCAGCGTCAGGAGCAGCCGCGTGCCGGTCATCCCCAACGGGTGTCCGAGCGCGATGGCACCGCCGTTGACGTTGACGCGGTCGCGATCCAGGCCGAGATCCTTTTCGACCGACAGGTATTGCGCCGCGAATGCCTCGTTGACTTCGATGAGATCGATGTCGGCGAGGCTGAGTCCGGCCTTCTCGAGCACGAGCCGGGTTGCGGGTGATGGGCCCATCCCCATCAGCGTTGGTTCGACGCCAACGCTCGCCCAGTGGGTGAGACGGGCGAGGGGCGTAAGGCCGTATTTCTTCACGCCCGCTTCGGACGCGAGAAGCAGTGCGGCACCACCATCGACGATCCCGGAGGCGTTCCCG
Source organism: uncultured Acidobacteriota bacterium (assembly GCA_963810305.1). Classification (GTDB taxonomy): domain Bacteria; phylum Acidobacteriota; class Vicinamibacteria; order Vicinamibacterales; family 2-12-FULL-66-21; genus JACDCA01. The sequence continues at coordinate 3,392 of CAWEMY010000010.1, read as the reverse complement.
GCGGTGACACAGCCGTTCTTACTGAAGGCTGCCGGCAGCTTCGCCAGACCTTCCATCGTGGTATCGGGACGCATGTGGTCGTCCTGCGCGAATACCTCGACGCCTTTACGCGACTTGATCTCGACGGGGACGACTTCGTCCTTGAACCGCCCTTCCTTCCACGCCTTGTCGGCAAGCTGCTGGCTGCGAATGGCGTAGCGATCCTGTTCTTCCCGCGAGATCCCGTACTTCGCGGCGCAGTTCTCCGCCGTGCCGGCCATGGTGCAGCCGCAATGCGTATCGAGGAGCGCGGACCACAGCGTATCTTCCAGCTGCCCCTGCCCGAGGCGCAGGCCATTGCGGAGGCCGCGAATGACGTGCGGCGCCTGCGTCATGTTCTCCATCCCGCCAGTGAGCACGATGTCCGCTTCCCCGAGGAGGATCATCTGTCCGCCGCTGACCGCCGCCTGGATGCCGGACCCGCACAGGCGATTGACCGTGAGCGCCGGGACCTCGATCGGAAGCCCAGCCTTCAAACCGACATGCCTGGCGCCGTAGACGGCGTCGGCGCTGGTCTGCAGGACGTTGCCGAAGACCACGTGGTCAATAGCATCCGGCTTCACGCCGGTACGCTCCATCGCCGCGCGCGAAGCAATCGCGCCGAGCTCCAGCGCGGAAATGTCTTTCAACTTGCCCGCATATTCCGCCATGGGCGTACGCGCGCCCCCGAGAATGTAAATGTCCTTATTCATCAGTCCTCACTGTCGCGCTGCCCCAGTCACGCTGGACGAGCCCACGGCCTTTCGGCACGAAGAACACGAAGACCTCGAAGAGCACGAAGCCATAGTTGCTTTCGTGGCTTCGTGGCTTCGCGGTCTTCGTGCAGGCCGCAGGCCCGTCGTCAGCGGGAACAGCCGCGCTATGAAATCCCCAGCCTCCCGCGTCCCCAGCGTGCCACCAACATCCGACGTTACCTGATTTTCGTTCACCGCTCGCGCGACGGCGGCATCGATGGCTGCGGCTTCGTCCTTCGCGCCCAGCGTCTCGAGCAGCAGCGCCATCGACGAGATCGCGCCGAATGGGGTTCGCGATGTTCTTTCCGGCGAACCTCGGAGCGGAGCCGTGAACCGGCTCGAACATCGACGTCCGGCCGGGATGGAGATTGCCCGAGGCCGCCATGCCGAGCCCCCCCTGGAAGGTCGCACCGAGGTCGGTGACGATGTCGCCAAAAAGAGCGGCGGCGTCGGTATGGTCGGCGCGCGCCATCGCCGGCGACATCGATCCGCTCGCCACGGAGACGGCGCGCGAACGTCGCCGCGAACGGGCTCGGGGGCCCGCGACTACCTGCGTGACGGCGGCAGGGTTCCGCCACCCGAGGCTGCGCGCAGGGGCGCCCTACGACCTGGTCTTCGCCAACATCCTGGCGGCGCCGCTGCGGCGACTGGCGCCGCAGATGGCGACACATCGCCGAGGGCGGCGTGGCGATCCTGTCGGGCATCCTGGCCCGGCAGGCGCCGGGCGTGGTCGCCGTCTGCCTCGGCGCCTGGGGCTACCGGCCCGAGACGCCGGTTCGCATCGGGGAGTGGGTCACGCTGGTGCTGCGCCGCCCGGGCTGACCGGGATGGGCGCGGCGTCAGCCGCGCGCCAGGTTGGCGGCGATGTCGGCGATCGCGGCCCGATGCAAGCCGATGTCCGCGAGCTGCCGGTCGGACAGGCGGCGCAGCGTCCTCTCGGTGGCGCGGGCATTGTGCCAGACGAGGAGCGTATCGAGCGCGCGCTGCGCGAGCGAGACGACGCGGAAGGTGGTCACCGACCCCAGGGGGACGGAACGGGAAGGCACGGGGGCGAACATTTCGAAGTCTTCCTTGCAGCCCCAGCAGCGTTCCGGCGCTCTGGGACGTGCGGTATATGCGCGCGCCGCCGATTGTGGACAATCCCGATTTCTGCAATGCCGCCATGCGTTTCCTGCAAGTGCGTCAACATCGCCGGCCTGCGCGTCGCGCGGCGGCCGATCGAGGGGCGCCGCACGCGGGCCTTGGCGGATGTTCGCTCTTCGTGCTAAGAGGCGGCAGTCGTTGAACGAGGCGACAGAGCAGAGAACGGACAGCCAATGCGCGTCATCGGGATCGACCAGGGTTGCAGCGAACCGGCTGGGGCGTCGTCGACGTGGAGGGCACGCGCATCCGCCACGTGGCGAACGGCGTCTGCCGCTCGGCGGGCGAGGACCTCGCGGCGCGGCTCTGCAGCCTGCATGTGGCGCTGACCGAGGTGATGCGCGCCTACATGCCGGAGGCGGCGGCGGTGGAGCAGACCTTCGTGAACAAGGACGCCGCCGGCACGCTCAAGCTCGGGCAGGCGCGCGGCATCGCGCTGTTGGTCCCGGCGCAGGCGGGCTTGGCTGTGGCGGAGTATGCGCCGAACGCCGTGAAGAAGGTGGTGGTCGGCGTCGGTCATGCTCGACAAGGCGCAGGTGGCGCACATGGTGCGGGTGCAGTTCCCTGGCGTGACGCTGAACGGCCCGGACGCGGCGGACGCGCTGGCGATCGCGCTCTGCCATGCCCATCATGCGCGGTTTCGCGGGCGGCTGGCGGCGGCGCTGGCGAGTGCCGGCGCATGATCGGCAAGGTCAGCGGACGGCTGGACCATCGAGGTGCCGACCACGTGCTGATCGACACCGGCGGCGTCGGCTACGTCGTGCACTGCTGCCGGACCGGACGCTGGCGGCGATGCCGGCGCCCGGGGAGCCGGTGGCGCTCTATACCGACCTGCTGGTCAGGGAGGACCTGATGCAGCTCTACGGTTTTCGCACCCTGGCGGAGCGGGAGTGGCACCGGTTGCTGATGACCGTGCAGGGCGTGGGCGCCAAGGCGGCGCTGGCAATCCTCGGCACGCTCGGGACCGAGGGGGTTGCGGGCGCTGTGGCTGGGAGACGTCACGGCGATCCGCAAGGGCGACAAGGGCATCGGGCCGAAGATCGCGCAGCGGGTGGTGCTCGAGCTGAAGGCGAAGGCTCCGGCCGTGATCGCGATGGGCGCCCACGGGGCGGCGCCCGTCATGCAGCCGGCGATCGAACCGCTGATCGAACCGGTGGCAGGGCAGCCGCTTCCGCGGCCAGCGGGAAGTGGGGGGCGGGGCGCAGGCGCAGGCGGATGCGCTGTCGGCGTTGGTCAATCTCGGCTACGGGCCGGGCGAGGCGGTGGCGGCGATCGCGGGCGTGGCGGCGGAGGATGCGACGGGGCTGATCCGCGGGGCGCTCAAGGCGCTGGCGCCGAAGGGGTAGGGCGATGGCGTCGGAACCTGCGCTGAGGGGAGAGAAGCTGCCGGAGGACACCGACCGGGCGCTCCGGCCGCAGTCGCTGGACGAGTTCGTCGGGCAGAAGGCGGCGCGGGCGAACCTGCGCGTCTTCATCGAG
>CAWEMY010000009.1:0-54012 GCA_963810305.1 uncultured Acidobacteriota bacterium | reverse complement strand
GCCGCTCGTCCATCACACGGGTGATATACGGCCAAATGTACTTGTTGCAAAACCAGATAAAGAGCGCGAACGTGATCGCCTGCGCGATCAGGGTCAGGTTGAAGTTCATCGTTCGCGCGAACTTAGTTGAGCACAGTCAACAAGGGGTTGGCGAACGCGAAGAACATCGCCAAGCCAACGCCGATGATGAACGACGCATCGATCAGGCCCAGCAATAGAAACACTTTGGCCTGAAGCTGCGGCATCAATTCCGGCTGGCGTGCAGCGCCTTCGAGAAACCGACTGCACATGATGCCGACGCCGACGCAAGCGCCGAGAGCGCCGAGGCCGATCATCAGTCCGATGCCGATGCTGGTGTACGCCTGAACCATCGCCAGCAGTTGAAGCTTTTCCATAGTGTTCGCCCCTTGTTCGCTTTGTTAAAAGTCTCAGTGATGTTCGTGCGCAATTGCGATGTAGACCACCGTCAACATCATGAAAATGTAGGCCTGCAATCCGACGATCAGGATGTGAAAGATCGACCAGCCGAGCGCCAGAAAGATGCTCGCCACGGTGCCCACGACCCCGGCCGCGGCCATCGTCCAAAGCAGCAGGAAGATGATCTCGCCCGCGTACATGTTGCCGAACAGCCGCAACGAATGCGACAGCGGTCGCGAAATCAGCTCGACCAGGTTAAAGAGGAGGTTCGGAATCCACAGCAGCGGATTCTTGCCGAACGGCGTACAAAATAATTCGAAGATCCACCCCCCGAGACCTTTGACCGCGATCGAGTAGTAGATCATCAACAACCAGACCGACAAGGCCAGCGCAAAGGTCGTATTGACATCGGCCGTGGGCACGTTGCGGTAGTTTTCCTGGCCGAGCACGTGATGGTGGAACCACGCCATCAGATCGACAGGAAGAAAGTCCATCGCATTCATCAACAGCACCCACAGAAATACGGTGAGCGCAGTGGCGGCGACGAAGCGATGCGAATCGCCGTGATAGATACCCTTGACCTGATCATCGACGAACTCAATTAGCCACTCGACAAATGCCTGGCGTTTTCCTGGGACGCCCGATGTCGCATCGCTGACAACCCAGCGCAAGAAGCCCAGCGCCAGCACCCCGACCACCACCGACACCGCGATCGTGTCCCAGTGAAATGCCCAGAATCCTTCACCCGACCTATTGAACGTCAGATGATGCGCAATATAGGAAGTCGGCGTTAGTTGTTCTTCGGTCGCCACGGCGCTAGGTTTCCCTGACAAAAAGGGCCATCGAGAACAAGATCGTCGTAATCGCAAACGTCGCGATAAAGCCGAAAGCCACCACGCTCTTGTACAACAGGAAAACCGCCGCCAGACCGGCGACGATCAACAAGACTTTCAGACCTTCGGCGATTAGCGCACTGGTGACCGCAGTGGCCGGATCGGCCGCCGGCTTGCGCAGCGCAAACCACGCCGCCGCCAATCCGGCCGTGATGCTAATCGCTCCGCCCAGCGCGGCAGAGATCGCACCATGCGTGCCGGCGAACCAACCGAGTACGGCGATGGCTAACGCGGTGGCGAGAAGCTGCCACCTGAGCACCGTTCGAATCGGTTGGCTCAGCGCGAAAGACATATGAACTAGGCGGGAATTAGAGCAAGTCGGAAATAAAAAAAGCTGCGCATTGTACTGCGCCGTAAGAAGACGGGTCAAAACCCGTGCCCGGCGTACGCGGCTCAGCGCCGAAGCCGCGCGACGATGCCTTCGAGTTGATCGAGGCTGGAAAATTTGATCGTCAGTTCGCCCTTGCCGCGCGGATCGGCCTGCAGCCGTACATCCGCACCCAACGTATCAGCCAGCTCGTCTTCGAGCCGGACAATGTCGCGGCTGCGTGCTGGCGCTTTTTTCGATGCTTTGCGAGATCTCACGGCACCCCCGCGCGCCACCAGCGCTTCAGTCGCGCGCACCGAAAGCTGCCCGGCTGCGATGCGGTTACCTAGTTGAATCTGCTGAGCACCGCTCAAAGCCAACAGCGCACGTGCGTGCCCCATGTCCAACTTTCCATCCAGCACCATCTGCTGCACTGGCGCCGCAAGATTCGTAAGCCGCAATAGGTTGGAGGTCGCGCTGCGCGAGCGGCCGATCGCCTGCGCGGCTTGCTCGTGTGTAAAGTGAAACTCGCGTATTAGCCGCTGCACTCCATGTGCCTCCTCGAGCGGGTTCAAGTCTTCGCGCTGGATGTTTTCAATCAACGACATCGCCAGCGCTGCGTCATCCGGCACCTGCTTGATGATCACCGGTACTTCGTACAGACCCGCAATAGCGGCCGCGCGCACACGACGCTCACCGGCGATGATTTCGTAGCCGTCGTCGACCGGGCGCACCAGCACCGGCTGCATCACGCCTTGCGCCTTGATCGACTCGGCCAACTCGCGTAGCGATTCGGGGTTCATCCTCGTGCGTGGCTGGTATTTGCCGGGCCGTAGTTGCTGCAGCGGCAGCGTGCCGGTGGAAGCCGCAGTCGAGGTGCTTTCACCGCCTAGCAGAGCGTCGAGCCCGCGCCCGAGTCCTTTATTGCGCTTCATGCCGTCGCTCGCTCATAGGTTGTCTTCGCTGCCCGCCGGAGCGCGATACCAGTACGCATAGCAATCCTTGAATCCGAACTTCGAATATGCACGACGCGCAGGTGCGTTGTCTGCCTCGACCTGCAGATACGCGATTTCGGCGCCGATAGCGCGCGCTTCGTCCAATAGCTTGGCGACGATCGCACTAGCGACGCCACGCCCGCGATACTCGACCGCGGTCACCATGCCGAAAATACCGGCGAGCTTGCCTTCCAGCGCGAGGCTGCCGCACGCGACCAAGTTGTCACCGTCGAACTGGACGACAAATGCACTGCGGTCGGCCGCCCGCGTGTATCGCTCGCGCTCGGCGCTTGCTTTGGCCGAGTCGAGGCCATGCAACGTGCCAAACGCCGCGGCAAACTGCTCAGCGCTCACCGATTGCGCTGCGGATTGCGGCGCGCTTCGCTCGACCTTCGAAAGCGCAACAGTCATCACGCGCGTGTCCTGGTGCGCGCCAAAAGCAGCGGCGGCTAACTCGGCATCCAGATTGCGCGGCTGCGAAAACGGCGTGACTCGAAACAAGCACGGCAGACGACGCTGCTGGTAAAAATCAACGCAGTGCGAGAGCTTTGCGGCGATTGGCAGTACGCCGGCGCAGATGCTATTGATCGAGCGCGCCCGCTTCGCCTTGCCCGGCGAATATCTCAATAACCAACCGTCAAAAAAGCTCTGCTGCGCGGGCTGCGAGACAGCCAGTGATGCATCTTCGATGCGCGCCGCCATGGCGTCGGAGGTCTGCCGCAGCGACAGTGGAATCGACGCCGGATCAAGCATGCATCACGCCACGCTCCAACGCGTGCACACGCCGGATCATTTCCGCGCCAAACGACACATACGCTTGAGCGCCCTTCGATGCGCGATCGTAAACAACGCCCGGCAGACCGTAACTCGGCGCTTCTGCCAACCGGACATTGCGCGGAATGATCGTCTCGAACACTTTTTCGCCGAACTTCGCTACCAATTGTTCCGACACCTGCTGTTGCAGGGTCATGCGCGCGTCGAACATCACGCGCAACAAGCCGATGATGCGCAAATCCGGGTTCAGATGGGCCGCGACGCGCTGAATCGTATTCACCAGGTCCGCCAGCCCTTCGAGCGCGAAATACTCGCACTGCATCGGAATGATGACGCCGTGGGCTGCGCATAGTCCATTTAGAGTCAGCAGTGACAGCGATGGGGGGCAATCGATCAGGATGAACTCGTACTGGTCGTTCACGGATGCCAGCGCATCCTTGAGCCGCGTCTCGCGATGATCAAAATCGACCAGTTCAATTTCGGCGCCTGCCAATTCGCGGTTGGCGCCGAGCACGTCGTATCCGCCGTGCTCCGCATGCTGCCGCGCGGTCCGTATATCGGCCATTCCGAGCAGCACTTGATAAACCGTAGTGGAAAGCGCGCGCTTGTCGATTCCACTTCCCATCGTGCCGTTGCCCTGCGGGTCGAGGTCGACCAGCAATACGCGCTGGCCATGCGCCGCAATTCCAGCCGCCAGATTCACCGCGGTCGTCGTCTTGCCGACGCCCCCCTTCTGATTGGCGATGCAAAAAGTGCGCGCCATCTAGCGGGCGACCTGCATCAGGACGAGATGCCGCTCGGCATTCAGATGCGGCACCTTCAGCAAGACTGTGCGCGCAACACGCACGTCCGGCATCGAGCGTTTCAGCTCGTCGAGCTCCGCGGCCGGCAGTGTCCCCTTCATTGCGCACCACCAGCCGTTCGGAGCAAGCAAATGACGGGTCAGGCCGACAAACTCGGCCAGTGACGCAAATGCCCGTGCCACGATCAGCTCGAACGGTGACTCCGTCTGCAGTGTCTCGACTCTCGCATGCACGCAGGTCACGTTATCTAATGACAGCTCGAGTTTTGCCTGCGTCAAGAACGCGATCTTTTTTTGTACCTTATCAATCAGCGTCACACGCAGGTTTGGCACCGCTATCGCCAGTGGAATGCCCGGCAGACCGCCACCTGCACCCACATCGAGTGCGTTCAACAGGCGCTCGCCGCCAATGCGCTGAATCTCCGGCACGATCGCCAACGAGTCGAGCAGATGATGGGTTAATACGTGTGCAGGCGATTCGATTGCAGTCAGGTTATGCACCGTGTTCCAACGCATTAGCAGCGCGGCATAGTGGGCAAGTGCATCCGATTGCGGTTCGCTCAGTCGCAACCCAAGTTCCGACGCTGCGCTCGCGATAGCGTCCGCGTTGACCAGCGCTCCAAGATCTTTCTGCAAACGGTGCGGCTGCAAGGTCTTCGAGCAGATCACGCCGCAAGTCGGCCTTCGCGGCCGACGTTGCCCAACCGCTTGATGTGCACCAGCAACAGCGAGATAGCGGCAGGCGTCACACCGGAGATGCGTGACGCTTGACCGATCGTTTCCGGTCGCTGATCGCGAAGTTTCTGGCGGACCTCGAACGACAGCCCGCGCACGTCTTCATAATCGAGCGATTCGGGAATTCGTGTTGTTTCGTGCGATTCTTGGCGCGCGACTTCGTCTTCCTGGCGCGCGATGTAGCCAGCGTATTTGATCGAGATTTCAACTTGCTCGGCTACCGCTGCGTCGGCTACCGGCGGCCCGCCGAGGACGGAGCCGTCAGCGCGGCGCAGCGTCATCAGCCGCGCATACGTGGCGTGCGGCCGCTTCAGCAAGTCGGAGAGCGTGTATTCGCGCTCGATCGATTGACCCAACACCCTTACAGCTTCTCGGTTTTCAAGTAAGTGAGGATTCACCCACGTCGACTTGAGCCGCTTCAGTTCGAGTGCCACAGCGTCTCGTTTGCGGCTAAACGCATCCCACCGAGCGTCATCGACGCATCCAACGCGATGGCCGATCTCCGTCAAGCGCGCGTCAGCGTTGTCCTCCCGCAATGACAATCGATACTCGGCGCGGCTCGTGAACATCCGATACGGCTCTGCCACGCCACGCGTGATCAGATCGTCGACCAGCACGCCGAGATACGCTTCGTGGCGCGCCGGGCACCATGTGTCCCGGCCGCTCGCGGCGAGCGCCGCGTTGATGCCTGCCAGACAACCCTTGCGCCGCGGCTTCCTCGTACCCAGTCGTGCCGTTGATCTGCCCGGCGAAGAACAAACCGTCGATCGCCTTGGTTTCGAGCGAACTCTTCAGCGCCCGGGGGTCGTAATAGTCGTACTCGATCGCGTAGCCCGGACGAACGATGTGCGCTTGCTGCAGACCGGCGATCGACCGCACGACCTGCAACTGCACATCGAACGGCAGCGAGGTTGAAATCCCGTTCGGATACACCTCGTGCGTCGTCAGACCCTCGGGCTCGAGAAAGATCTGATGGCTCGACTTGCCGGCGAACCGATGAATCTTGTCTTCAATCGACGGGCAATAGCGCGGACCGATACCTTCGATCACTCCCGAGTACATCGGCGAGCGATCCAAGTTGGCGCGGATGACGTCGTGCGTCTGCTCGTTGGTGTGTGTAATCCAGCACGGCACTTGCCGCGGATGTTGCTCGGGCGTTCCGAGAAACGAAAACACCGGCGCCGGATCCGTCTCGCCCAGTTGCTCCTCGCACGCTGCAAAGTCGATCGAGCGGCCATCGATGCGCGGCGGCGTACCGGTTTTTAACCGGCCTTGCGGCAATTGCATCTCCTTCAACCGCGCAGCGAGCGAAACCGCCGCCGGATCTCCGGCACGGCCCGCTGCGTAGTTTTTCAAACCAATATGGATCAACCCGTTCAAAAACGTTCCGGCGGTCAACACCACAGTTGAGCCATAAAAGCGGATGCCCGATTGCGTGACCGCGCCGCGGACTCGGCCACCATCGAGCAGCAGATCGTCAACAGGTTGCTGGAATAGCGACAGGTTCGGTTGGTTTTCGAGCCGGCCGCGAATCGCCTTGCGGTACAGCACCCGATCGGCTTGCGCGCGCGTCGCGCGCACTGCAGGACCCTTCGACCGATTCAAGATCCGAAACTGAATACCCGCTTCATCCGCGGCGGCCGCCATCGCCCCGCCGAGTGCATCGATTTCCTTGACCAGGTGGCCGTTCGATACCGCCGATCGACGGATTGCATGACATCTGACCCAGCGTTTCGAGGCTGTGAGTCAGCAGCAATGTCTTGCTGCCCATGCGCGCGGCCGCCAGCGCAGCCTCGGTCCCAGCGTGACCGCCACCCACCACGATCACGTCAAAACGGTCGGGAAAATCCATTGGAGTTTGCGCAACTACTTGTATCAGGCATCCGCACCGATCGCCAGCACGACGGCGATCGTGTGCACTGCGACGTGGCGCCGGTCGAAGTATACGCAGCGCTTACGGCGAGTCCGGATGTTTCACGTGGACTTGTACGTGCGCTCCACCTACGACGGCCGGGAGGTGCCGCTCACGACTGACGGCGTCGAGCACTTCGAGTGGCGCATCGGCGCGCTCGACAACGTGCGCCAGGCTCTGGCGAAATGGGCGCCGGACAGCTCCCGCGTCGGCGTGCTGAAGCGCGACGATCGCAACGTTCCCGAGATTCCTGTCGTCAACTACCTCAAGCAGAACGAGGAAGCATCGTTCACTCCGCTCACGAAAGCCGGCGGCCCGCTGGGGCTGACCGAGCTGTACGTCGTCGACATCCTGTCGCGGACGACGGTCAAGGCGCAGCTGCCTGACGATCCCGATCGTTACATCGCGATGGTCGGGTGGCTCGCCGACGGATCCGAGCTGCTCTTTCAGCGAATGAACCGGGACTTCAAGAAGCTGCAGCTGATGGCGATGGACCCGCGCAGCGGCGCAGTCCGGACCATCCTCGAAGAAACGCAGAAGACGTTCGTCCGGGGCATCAGCAACGTGCCGCGGTGGGACGCCGGGCTTATTACCCTGCTCGATGGCGGGAAGCGGTTCATTTATCTTTCGGAGCGCGACGGTTGGGATCACTTGTACCTCTACAACATCGATGGCACGCTGGTGAAGCGTCTCACCAGCGGTCAGTTCCCCGTGCTGCGAGTGGTGGACGTGGACCCGAAGGGCGGCTGGGTCTACTTCACGGCGCACGGCGAGCCGCGTGTCTACGACACGCATGTGTACCGTGTCGGGCTGGACGGGCAGGGATTCTCGCGTCTGACCGACGCGGAGGGGATCCACGACCCGGTGTTCTCCCCCTCCAAAGCTTTTTTTCTCGATTCGCACTCCAGCTTGTCCCGGCCGCGGTCCGTCGATCTGCGCACGGCTGACGGACGACTCGTCCAGACGGTGGCGACGGCTGACATCAGCGCGCTGACCGCGTTGAACTGGAAGGCGCCGGAGGAGTTCGTCGTCAAGGCCGCCGACGGCAAGAGGGATCTGCACGGCATTCTGTTCAAGCCGCTCGATTTCGATCCGGAGAAGAAGTATCCGGTGATTGACTGGATCAACGCCGGACCCGCCTCAACGCTCGTCCTGCGGACCTTCAACAACGGTCGAAACGGGTACGCGCAGTCGCTGGCGGAGCTCGGCGCCATCGTGGTCGTGCTGGATGCTCGAGGCACAACCGACCGTGGCAAGGCCTTCCAGGACGTGGTCTACCGGAATTTCGGTCGCAACGAGGTTCCGGATCATGCCGGCGGACTGAAGCAACTGGCCGCGGCGCGACCGTACATGGACATGAGCCGCGTCGCGGCTGTCGGCGACGGGTGGGGCGGCTACTTCGTGCTGCGAGCTCTGCTCACGATGCCCGACGCTTACCACGTGGGCGTCGCGTTCGCTCCGAGCGTGACCCTCGACGATCAATACGGCGCGAATATCGAACCTTACATGGATCTTCCGCAAAACAACCGGGCCGGGTATGAGTACGGATCCAATCTGCCGCTCGCCGGGAACCTGAAGGGGAAACTGCTCATCCTGCACGGCACGAGCGATCTCAGTCCATCGTATTCGGGCACCATGAAGATGGCGGAGGCGTTCATCCGCGCGGGCCGATTTTTTGACCTGATCGTCATGCCGGGGATGACCCACGAAATCCACGGCGTCGACTACACGTATTTGCGGAACGCGGAGGCGCGCTACCTCACTAGGCACCTGCTTCAAAGGCAATCATGATCCGATCCCTCCGCCGGCGTCTGGTCGCGGTGTCAATGCTGCTGCTCGTCACCAGTTTCAGTCCATCCGCCCGTCGGCAGTCGCCTCCACCCACCCACGCACGGTTCGAGAAGATCGCAGCCCTGGCGTCCGCGGAGTACGACCAGGATCGGGTCGGAAGCCTCACCGTGGGTGTATTGGACAAGACCCGCGTGGTCTGGTCGAAGAGTTACGGGTTAGCGGATCCTGAGACCAATCGGGTCGCCACGGCCGAGACCGTGTATCGCATCGGCTCGATTACCAAGCAGTTCACAGGACTGATGCTGCTGCAGCTCGTCGAGCAGGGCAAGGTCAGGATGTCTGACCCTCTGACGAAATATCTGCCGGAATCGTCTCGGATCCCAGCGCTTTATCCCGGCATGCCCTCTCCCACGCTGGTTCAGGTCGCCACCATGATGGGCGGTTTCGCACGCGAGCCGTCGAGTCTGGAAAAGTTCATCAAGGGTCCGGTGTCCGGCTGGGAGCAGACGCTGCTGGCGGCCATTCCATTCGCCACCTACGCACACGAGCCTGGCACCAAGGTCCTGTACTCGAACATCGGCTACGGCATGCTGGGCCTCGCGCTATCACGCGCGGCTGGACAGCCGTACACCGAATACGTGCGTGATCACATACTGAAGCCGCTGGGCATGGAGCACACCGGCTTCAAACTGACCGAACGTCTTAGACCCTTCGCCGCGCGCGGGTTCATCATCCGCGACGGCACGGCCAGCTCCACGCAGGCAGACCAGGAGGAGATGGCCGGGCGCGGCTACAAAGTGCCGAACGGGGGCTTGTACAGCACGCTCGGCGACCTGGCGCGGTTCGTCGCCTTCGAAATGGGTCAGGGGCCGTCCGGGGTGCTGAAGAAGGAAACGATCGACGCGTACTACGGTCGTACCTTCTCGATCGACGCCGCGTCCAGCTCAGGCTATGGGTTGGGGCTACAGGCCGAATTCAGCGGCGACCTCATCATCCTAGGCCACACCGGTTCCACGGCCGGATTCGCGGCGGCGGCCAAATGCCACCGGCACTCGGGGACGGGCGTGGTCGCGTTTCGGACCCGCTCGAGTGACGCCATGGGCGGCTTCGCGACGAAGATCCTCGCACTCGCTGTCGGCAAATGAGGATCACAGCAGATCGCAAGCGGCCGTCCGGACCCGACCATCCCTTTGAGATGACGCTCGTGAAGCACCTGGACCACGAGTTGGGCGCGAACGACGCGGTGCGGGTGCAGGTCCATGTCGAGTCCTGCCGGTCGTGCCGGGGGAAGATCGACCGGATGCGCGAGGCCTTGGGCGCGTTCGCAGAGTTCTACGATGGTCCGTTCACCGATGTTGTCAGCCGGCATATGGAAGGCCGGCGCTGACATGGTCAAGACACGGGAGGTTCGATGCGTTTGATTCCGGTTCTCGTCGTTTTACTCGTTCCCGCGCTGGTGGCTGCGCAGGACCCCGCCACCGCGGACCCGTCGCATCACAAAGTGGAGATCGAGAATCCTCAGGTCCGCGTGCTTCGAACGACGCTGGGGCCGCGGGAAAAGACGGTCGCCCACGACCATCCGGCCGGAGTGGCGGTTTTTTTGACTGACAGCACCTACAGGATAGGCAGCGGCAAGGGAAAGCCACGCGAGGAGTCAGTGAAACGTGGCGACGTACGGCTGATGCCCGCCGGCAACCACACCGTCGAGAACCTCGGCACCTCTCCCACTGAGATTGTGATGATCGAGCTGAAAACGCCGGCGATAACGCCGTGGAAGGAGCTGACGCTCGACGCAGTGAAGGTGGACCCGAATAATTTCAAGGTCATCAGCGAGAACGAGCAGGTGCGGGTGCTTCACTCCACCGCGAAGGCGCCTGCCGTTCAGCACGAGCACCCGCCGTACGTCTACGTGCTGATATCCGGTGGTTCCGGGACGCCGGGCGCGGTTCAGTACCCGGCCGGCCGCCCGGCATGCCCCGGTCAACGACGGTGTCAACATCATGATCGAGCTCAGGACCCAGAACCCCGCGCCCGCAAAGTGATGGCCTGGTCGTGCTGAATCGCAGGCCGGGAGACTTTGCCAGGGCAGCGCTGTTCACGGCGCTGGCCGGCGTCTCTCTCGCGGCGTGGCAGCCGCCGGCACAACCCGAGCGTAGCCATTCGGGCAGTGGCGACCTGCTGAAGCAGCTCGGCGACGAGTACCTCCAGACTGCGACTCGGCGATCAGCGGCTCACCGACGTGTCGTTCGCGCGCACCCGCCGAGCGGCCGACGAGGCGCAGTCCATGCTCGCGCGGCTCGGCGCGGTTCGGCCGACTGAGCTGACACACGAGGACTGGATTACTCGAGCCATCCTCCAGAGACAACTCGAACAGACCGTCGACGAGGTCGAGACCTACTGGCATCAGTTCTCGGTGACCGCGCAGGCCAATGTCTTCCTGAGCACCAACCGGGTGTTCGAGCGGCACGCCTTGAACACGCCTTCTGATCTCGCGGCCTACCTGGAACGCCTCGGCGAATATCCTGAGTTCGTCTCGCGAATGCAGGAAAAGCTCGCCGGACAAGCCGAGCGCGGGATCTTACTGCCTGAAGCCGCACTCGGTCCTATCGTCGCGACGATCAGACAATACGTACGAAATCCCTCCGACAGCCCTTTTTCCGTGCCGATGCCCCGGCTCTCGCGGATCGACGCCGGCGCCGCGAAGGTTTTTCAGCAGGAGATGTCGCGAGCGATCACAGCGGACGTGAATCCCGCCCTGATGCGGCTCGCCGCGTACCTGGACGGCGACCTACGACGACGGGCGCCGAAGACTATTGGGGTCGGTCAATACCCTGGCGGCCGTCAAGCGTACGCCCGACTCATTCGGCGTGAGACGTCGCTGGAGGTGACCCCGCAGGAGGCGCATCGGATCGGGCTGCAGGAGATCGACAGGCTCGAGCAGGAAATGTCGGAGGTGCGCGCCCGGCTCGGCTTCAAGGGATCGAAAGCGGAGTTTCACCGCATGCTGCGCGACGACCCCCGCTTCATTCCGAAGACCCCCGACGAGATTCGCGATCGCCTGATGCAGGCGGTGGACCGCATCAACCCGAAGCTCGGACAGTATTTTCTGCGGTTCCCGAAGTCCCCGTTCGCCATCAGGCGGCTCAACCCTGCACTCGAAGAGTCGATGACGTTCGGCTACTACACGATCCCGACCGCGGCCGACCCGTCCGGCTACTACTACTTCAACGGTTCTGATCTCAGTCAGCGGTCCCTGCTGACTTCTGCGTCCCTGGCCTTTCACGAGATCATGCCCGGTCATCATATGCAGCGAGCGCTGCAGGTCGAGAGCACGGAGCGTCCCGAGTTTCGCCGCCGGCTCGGCATCGCTGGTTTCAACGAGGGGTGGGCAGAATACGCATCATCTGGAATCGCCGTCGAAGCCGGCATGTACAGCGATCCATACGACCTGTATGGACGGCTTGGATGGGACACGCTGTTTTCGGTGCGTCTCGTCGTCGACACCGGGTTGAACTTCTATGGATGGCCGCGGGAAAAGGCGATCGCCTATATGAAGGAGCACACCCTCGAGTCGGACGCGCAGATCGATTCGGAAACCCTCCGCTACGGTGTCGGCAGTCCAGCCCAGGCCCTCGCGTATAAGCTCGGGAGCGTCAAGATGTTCGAGCTGCGGCGGAGGGCGGAGCGCATGCTGGGCAGCCGTTTCGACCTCAGGAGATTTCACGAGGCCCTGATTGGCAGCGGACCTATGCCCCTGCCGACGCTGGCCCAGCATATCGACTGGTTTATTGCGCGCGAGAACGAAGCGCGGACCCCGCTCAATTGAGCTGGACCTTTCCTCCTCTGAATATTGTATATTTTATGCAATGCACTCGACACATGCGCTCAAAGCAGACGCGGCGGAGGCGGAACCGGACGCTCCGCTAGAGGCCCAGATTGCAACGCTGTTCAACCGGCTTCGTCTTCCGGTCTGCCGGTATCTCACGCTGATGCTTGGCAGCACCGGCGAAGCCGAGGAGGTAACGCAAGAGACCTTCCTTCGCCTCGACGGCTACCTCCGAGCAGGGCACCCTTCTGATCAGGCTCGCTTCTGGCTGTTTCGAGTCGCGCATAATCTGGGCGCGAACGTGCTCCGCCGACGTCGTTTCACGACCCACCTCGAACCGGATACCTGGGAGGGGCTCTGCCGAAAGCTGGCCTCGCCAACATCCGATCCCGAGCGTCTGCTGGCCACTCGCCAGCGTCATGGGCGTCTGGTCGGCGCCCTCGTGCTGTTGTCGGCTCAGGAGCGTCGCTGCCTCGCGCTCCGGGCGGAGGGTCTTCCATATCGTGAGATCGCCGAAGTTTTCGGCATCAGCTACGCGGCCGCCGTCGACTCGGCGCGCCGGGCTGTCCGCAAACTCGCGCGCGAGCTCGAGAGCTGAGTCTTCATGCGTCTAAGTGTCAGCTTCGAAAAGAATCGCGCCATGACGCGATCCCTCTTGTTCGGGTGGATGTTGGCGTCGCTCGCCGCGACCGCTCCGACGGCGCAAGCACCTGCCGCTCCCACCGGACCCCTTGTCGCCATCCGGGCAGGTCACCTGATCGATGTCGAGGCCGGGTCCGTCCGAGACAATCAGGTGATCGTGGTCGAGGGCGGGCGCATCAAGTCCATCAGCGCCGCCCCGCCGCCAGCCGGCGCCGCGGTGATCGACCTCAGCGCGTCTTACGTCCTCCCCGGTCTCATCGACGCGCACACGCACCTGGCAATGACCACGATCGCGCAGCGGGACGCGGATCGTCTGTTCTTTTCGTCACTGATCGAACCGACGGCATCGCGCGCGATTCAGGGTGTCGCCCATCTCCGATCGATGCTCGAGAGCGGGTTCACGACCGTGCGCGATCTCGGGAACGCCGGCAATTTCGCCGACACCGCGCTTCGTCGAGGCGTCGAAGAAGGGTGGATCCCCGGTCCGACGATGATCAACGCAGGCAGGATCATTGCGCCGTTCGGCGGCCAGTTCCGGCTGCAGCCGGAGAAACCGGATCTGGCCGAGCCCGAGTACTTCGTCGCCGACACGATCGACGAGATTCGCAAAGGCGTCCGGCAGAACATCCACTACGGCGCGCGGGTGATCAAGCTGGTCATCGACGAGCGCTGGTACATCTACTCGGAGGACGACGTCCGTGCCGCGGTCAGCGAAACCGGAGGGCGGCTCGAAGGTCGCCGCGCACGTGAACACAGACCAGGGGGCCCTCAATGCCGTCCGGGGTGGGGTAGCGACGATCGAACACGTTCAGCCTGTGCGGGACGAGACCCTGCAACTGATGAAGGAGCGCAACGTCCATCTCGTCCCGACCGTCTTCCCGGTTGGGTCTTACGCCGGCGTGACGCCCGCGTTTTACAAACAGGTCGTCGAGCGCCTCCGCCGCGCCCACGCGATCGGGACACCGCTCGCCTTCGGCGCCGATGTCACCTACTACAGAGAGGGCCGGACGCGCGGAGAGCTGACGCTCGATCACCTCCAGAGTTTCGTCGATGCCGGCATTCCCTCGGCCGACATCTTGCGCATCATGACCGTTAACGCCGCGCGCGCCGTGGGGGTCGAGACGCGGCGCGGCGTCCTGAAAGACGGCTTCGCGGCTGACATCGTCGCGGTGCCGGCAAACCCGCTGGCTGACCCGCAGGCAATGCGCCAGGTGACGTTCGTGATGAAGGACGGGGTTGTGTACAAGAGCGAGGGCCGCTTCATGTGGGACCCGCCGCGAAGGATCGGACGCTGAGTCGCGCGACGCTCAGGGTCATTCGTCGCCGCGGGTATGCATGCGTCGGTCTGGTCAGCGCAGCGCACTCTCGTCACCGCAGCCTCCTCGGCCCGGGTTGTGGCCCCGGAGAGCCGCCACGCCCAAGTCCGCGGCGATGATTCGACCAGGCTGCTGCAGCGGCTCTTTTCGCCCGAGTTCGCAGTCAAGGGGTTCGGTCCTGCTCGCTGGCTCGATGGCGGGCATCGCCTACACGACCGTGGAGCCGTCAACCACGCCGACCGTTGGACGCGAGATCATCCGTTACGACACGCGCACGGGCGAACGCCGTGTCCTGGTGTCCGCCGCGGACCTGACGCCGCCTGGTGCCGGCGAACCGCTGGCGATCGACGACTACGAGTGGTCGGCGGATGCCAGGCGCCTGCTGATCTTCACCAACAGCAAGCCGGTCTGGCGGGATAACACTCGCGGCGACTACTGGGTGCTCGATCGCGAACCGCGCATGCTCCGCCAGCTCGGTCGCGGCGCTCCAGCCTCTTCACTGCTGTTCGCCAAATTCTCACCGGACGGCATACGCGTCGCCTACGTACGCGCGCACGACATCTACGTCGAGCACCTTCGCACGGGCGTCATCACGCGGCTGACCCGCGACGGCTCGAATACGACGATCAACGGCACGACCGACTGGGCCTACGAAGAGGAGCTCTCACTGCGGGATGGGTTCCGGTGGAGCCCAGACGGCAGGAGCATCGCTTACTGGCAGTTCGACACGACGGGCGTCGGCAGCTTTCCGCTGATCTACTACACCGGCAAACCCCGCGAAATTGCGACCGGCATCCCGTATCCTCAGCTCGGCACCTATCCGGTCATTCAACACTTCCCCTACCCGTTCGCCGGCACGACGAATTCAGCAGCGCGGATCGGCGTCATCCCCGCCGCGGGCGGGCCCACTCGATGGATGCAGATACCCGGCGACCCGCGCACGCACTACGTCCCCAGGATGGAGTGGGCCGGCAACTCGACCACGCTCGTCGTCCAGCAATTGAATCGGCGGCAGAACATCGCCGACCTGCTGCTCGCCGACGCCGCCACCGGCTCCGTGCGCCGACTCCATCGCGATCAGGACGAGGCGTGGGTGGACTACGTGACCGAACTGCGAAGCATCGCCGCGGGCCGGGAGTATCTCTGGGTGAGCGAATCCAGCGGCTGGCGCCATGTGTACCGTGCGGCGCGTGACCAGAGCGGCATCAAGCCGGTCACGTCGGGATCTTACGACGTCGCCAGCGTGCAAGCGGTCGATGAGAAGGGCGGGTGGCTGTACTTCCTCGCGTCGCCCGAAACTTCCGTCGAACGTGCGCTCTATCGGGTCCGGCTGGACGGATCCACTGACCCTCAGCGACTGACACCGGGGTCGTCACCCGGATGGCACACATATCAGGTAGCGCCTGATGGCGGCTGGGCCTTCCACACATACTCTCGATTTCACGCCCCGCCGGTGGTCGAGCTCGTCAAGCTGCCAGAACACACAGCTGTCCGCACCTTGCAGGACAACGAGGCGGTTCGAAAGAACGTGGCGTCGGTCGCGCCGTCCGATGTCGAGTTCTTCAAGGTGCCGGTCGGCGATGGCGTCATCTGCGACGGCTGGATCCTCCGGCCGCCAGACTTCGATCCGTCCAGGAAGTACCCGATCCTCTTCCTGGTTTACGGCGAACCCTGGAGTCAAACCGTCACCGATTCCTGGGGCGGGAACGTCAGAAAGTTTCATCTTGCGGTGGCGCGAGCCGGGTACATTGTGGCGAGCGTGGACACCCGCGGCACCCCGACGTTGAAAGGACGAGCATGGCGCAAGGTCGTTCACGGTGGCGTCGGTCCGCTCCTTTCGAAAGAGCATCCAGCGGCGGTGCGCGAGATGCTGCGCTCGCGGCCTTACATCGATCCGTCCCGGGTAGGAGTGTGGGGTCTGAGCAGTGGCGGTTCGAGCACGCTCAACCTCATGTTCCGCGCACCAGACGTCTATAAGCTGGGTATGGCCATTGCGGCGATGGCCGACCATCGGCTGTACGACACGATCTACACCGAGCGCTACATGGGACTGCCGCAGGAAAACGTCGAAGGCTATCGGTCCAGCGCCCCGATCAATTTCGCGACTGGCCTGCAAGGCAAACTCCTGATCGTGCACGGGTCGGGGGACGACAACGTGCACCTTCAAAGCGTGGAGCTGCTCGTCAATCGTCTGATCGAGCTCGGTAAGCCCTTCGACTATTTTGTTTATCCAAACCGCTCGCACGCCATGAACGAAGGCCCGGGCACTACCCTCCACATGTACAGCCTGCTGCTCCGCTATTTGCGCGCCAACATGGCGCCGGGAGAACCGCAATGAGGAGTGGACCGCTGATGCTCCTGCCAACGTTGTTGGTCGGCTCGATGATTGGCGCCGGGACCGGGTCTTCCGCCCAGCCTGCCGCTGGCGCCCCGCGCGAGCGGCTGCTCTGGGACAGAGCCGTGGAACTCTGGGGCACGACGACGCGCGACGGACGATTGCTTTCGTTTCCGGACTGGACGACGGGTGATCTGGGTGTCCGCGACCTGGTGTCCGGCGAGAGCCGCCGCATCACTGACAAGGGAGGCTACGTCAAGGCCGAAGGCAAGGTCGAGGCGACGGCGATTTCCCCCGACGGCAAATCGGTGGCGTTCGCGTGGGAGCATGTGCCGCAAGGCGGCCCTGACGAATTCGATCTCCGCGTCATCGGCGCCGATGGACACGGAGAACGGATCCTCGTGCCGAGCACCGGGATCGCATTCGCAGAGGTCCAGGAGTGGTCTCCGGACGGGAAGTGGATCGCCGCGACCGCCCAGTACCGCAACGTTCAAGGCGGCAAGATCCTTCTGCTGCCCGCGGATGGCTCACCGGCGCGCGTGGCGCTCGCTCTCAAGGACCGCGCGCCGATGATGGTGCGGTTCTCCCCAGACGGCAGATGGCTCGCGTTTCATGCGGGCTCGCCGGGAGTGCCCGCGAATGCGCCGCTGATGCCACCGCGAGCGGCCGTCACGACACGACACCAAAGCGTCTATGTCGTTCCGGCCGACGGTTCCGGTATTGAGCCGTTCGAGGTGGCCTCCGACGCGAACCTCATGGGCTGGACGCCCGATGGTGCGGGGCTGCTCTTCCGGCGCGAGCGCCATGGCCTCATGGAGCTGCATGTCGTTTCTCTGTCGAACGGGCGCGCAACCGGGGACGCGCGAAAAATCCATACGGTGACGAGCGTCGGTCACGCGCTCACCGTGACGGCGGATGGCACGCTGATCCACGGCAGGGGCGAGCGGTTCGTGGAGGCAATGTCCGCGTCAGTAGACCCCTCAACCGGTGCAATCGGCCCACTGAAGACATCGCGCCCAATCGCCGCCTTTGGCCCCGGCGGCATGAGCGGGGGCGTTCGATTCTCACCGGACGGAAAGCACGTCCTCTTTACACCGACCGCGGCGAGCATTCAGCTGCGTTCAGCGGATGGTGCGGAGCGAACTCTGGTTCCACAAATGACCCGAGTCGGCCGCATCGAGTGGGCGGCCGACAGCGGTGCGCTGCTGATCGCCGGCGCCACTACCGACGGGAAGGACGGCGTCTACCGAGTAGACCTGCAAAGCGGCGCCGCCACGTTGTTGTTTCCCGCGTCGTCTGTTGCGCTGCTGTCGACGTCTCCCGCAGGGGATCGCATCTATTACCGGAACGGCCAGGGCGCCGTGATCGAAAGGCATCTGGCCAATGGAACCGAGCGCCCGCTGGCAACTCCAGAGCCCAATGCCTTCGATATGAAGGCCTCGCGAGATGGATCACGGCTGGCCATCGTCGGACAAAACGTCCTGACCATGGTCGACCTGAAAACGGGGGCCTCGCAAGTGCGCCACGCGCACACGAAGCTCTCCGGAGACAAGTTCTGGGGCGGCGACTGGACTGCTGACGGCCGGCACTTCCTGGCGTCCGTGTCGATCGGCCGGGCGCCGCTCGGCCCCAAGGAGCTGTGGAGCCTGCCGGTCAGCGGCGGCGAGCCATTGCGGCAGCCGCTGCCGGTTGCCGTTCGCGGCGTATCCATCAGCCGCGACGGGACACAGGTCGCGATGGTCCGGACCGAGAGCCTGCTGCAGGTGTGGGCGCTCGAGAACTTCCTGCACCGTCAACGAGATCGGGAAAGCCGCAATGATGACAAAGAGGCCTGGTGAGCGACAAGCGAACTGAGCCGGCGAGCCAGGGCACTATTCGCCCGCCATGGTTCACGGCGGCTTGGTGTTCGTTTCAGGACAGCTGCCGATCGAACCAGAGAGCGGCAGCGTCTGACTGATGCACCGATCGAAGAACAGGTTCTGCAGACGCTTCGGAATCTTGCGGCGATTCTGGCAGGCGAATGGAAGCGGATGTCGACACGTGGACTGAAGGTGACGGTCTACGTATCGGACATTGCGCTGTGGGATCAGGGTCAATGCCGTCTACGCCGAGTTCTTCGGCGAGCACCGTCCGGCGCGCGCGGTGGTCCCGACGGGTCCGCTGCATTTCGGATGTCCTGGTCGAGATCGACGCGATCGCGGCGGTTGCGAGGTGATTCAGGCCGGCTGAAGCCGGCCTCTACCAGCCGGCTTACTCCAACAGCAGCGCCGCCGGATCTTCGACCAGCTCCTTGACGCGGACGAGGAACCGCACGGCCTCCGAGCCGTCGACGATCCGGTGATCGTAGGTCAGCGCCGTGTACATCATCGGGCGCAGCACGATCTGGCCGTTGACGCCGACCGGACGGTCCTTGATCGCGTGGAGTCCGAGGATCCCGACCTGCGGCGGATTCAGGATCGGCGTGCTCTGGAGCGATCCGAAGACCCCACCGTTGGTGATGGTGAAGGTGCCCCCCTTGATGTCCGCCAGCGACAGGGTTCCGTCGTCGGCACGCTTCGCGAAATCGCGGATCTTTGCCTCGATCTCGGGGAACGACATGAGGTCCGCGTCGCGAAGCACCGGAACGACAAGGCCCTCGCTCGCTCCAACCGCGATCCCGATGTCGTAGTAGTGCTTGAGGACCATCTCGTCCCCCTGGATCTCGGCGTTGATCCGGGGAAATGCGCGCAACGCGCCGATGGCGGCCTTGACGAAGAAGGACGTCATCCCGAGATTGATCCCGTACCGCTCCTTGAACGCCTGCTTGTGCCGCTCGCGGAGCTGCTGCACGGCGGTCATGTCGATCTCGTTGAATGTCGTGAGCATCGCCGCGGTGCTCTGCGCCTCGACGAGCCGCTTGGCGATCGTCGCGCGCCGCTTCGACATCCGTACCCGCTCGTCGGTGCGCTCGCCTGCGGGACGACGCGGCAGCGACAGCCGGCGCCGACAGTGGAGGGTGTCGCTGGCGAGGGCGCAGGAGGCTTGGCCGCCTGTTCGACATCGCGCCGCATGACGCGCCCGGCGTCGCCACTCCCCTTCACCGTCGCGAGATCCACTTCGCTCTGCTCCGCCGCCTTTCGCGCCGTCGGGGTTGCCCGTGTCTTCTCCTTCGCTACAGCCGCACTCCCCGCACCTTTCGCACCCTCGGCACCCTCCGCACTCTTCGCACCCTCGGCACCCTTCGCACTCTCCGCACCCTCGGCACCCTTCGCACTCTCACCTCGCACCCTCTTGAGCGCACCCTCTTCGATCACGCCGAGCACTTCCCCGACCTTGACGTCCTCCCCGTCTTTCCGATCGATCCGTTTGAGCACGCCACCTTGCGGCGCGGGCACTTCGAGGTCGATCTTGTCGGTTTCGAGCTCGACCAGCGCATCTCCAGCGGCGACGCTCTCCCCTTCCTTGCGCAGCCACTTCGCCACGCGGGCGTCGACGATCGACTCACCGACTTCCGGGACGACTATGTTCACAGACAATGGTTACCCTTTCGCGCTCGTCAGCGCACCGTCCTGCCGGGCCTTTTTCTCGACATTCACCTCTGATCCGGCGGGCGCGCCGAATGCCTTGTCGACGAGGAGCTGCTGGTTCTTCGCGTGGCGCGCGGCCGATCCTTCGGCCGGGCTCGCGCTGCGCGGCCGGGCGACGCGCCGGACGGTGCGGCTTCCGCTCACCTCGATGAGATGCGGCCGGATGAATTCCCAGGCCCCCATGTTCTCGGGTTCTTCCTGAACCCACACGACTTCGATGGCGTTCGGATAACCGTCGAACATCGCGCGCAGATCCCGCATCGGCACCGGATACAACTGCTCGATTCTGCAGATGGCGACGTCGCGTCGTTTCGCCCGCTGCTCGCTGGCGACCAGGTCGACGTAGATCTTGCCGGAACACGCGAGAATGCGGCGCACCTCTCCCGCGTCGTGCAACGCCTCGGCGTCCGGAATCACCATCCGGAAGCGACCCTCGGCCAGCTCGCGCGGCGCCGAAGCGACGAGCGGATGCCGCAGCAGGCTCTTGGGGGTGAGGATGACCAGCGGCAATGGATCGATCGTCAGCAGCGCCGCCTGGCGCCGCAGCAGGTGGAAGTACTGCGCGGCGGTCGTGCAGTTGGCGATCCGCATG
This sequence comes from uncultured Acidobacteriota bacterium, assembly GCA_963810305.1. Lineage (GTDB taxonomy): Bacteria > Acidobacteriota > Vicinamibacteria > Vicinamibacterales > 2-12-FULL-66-21 > JACDCA01. The sequence goes on along the minus strand of CAWEMY010000009.1, from coordinate 33,109 downwards.
TTGATGTCGGCCGCGAGCTGGAGGAAGCGCTCCGGGCGCGCGCTCGCATGATCCGGGCCCTGCCCTTCGTGCGCGTGCGGCAGCAGCAGGACCAGCGACGGCCGCAGACCCCATTTGCCGCGGGCCGACACGACAAACTCGTCGATCATCGTCTGCGCGCCATTGATGAAGTCGCCGTACTGCGCTTCCCAGATGACGAGCCGCGCCGGCTCCTGGATGTTGTAGCCGAACTCGAAACCAATCAGCGCGTTCTCGGTCAAAGGGCTGTTGCTGATCTCGAAGGCCGCGCGCGCCTGCGGGATCTGCTGCAGCGGCACATGCCTCGCCCCGGTCGGTCGTGTCGTGCAAAACGGCGTGGCGATGGCTGAACGTGCCGCGTTCGACATCCTCGCCGGTGAGACGCACCGGCGTCCCGTCGCTGAGAATCGATGCGAGCGCAAGGTCCTCCGCCGCTGCCCAGTCGACCGTGCGTTCGTCGTCGGCGTCGAGGATGGTCGGACGTTTCTCGCGAACGCGTTCGAGCTTGCGGTGGATGGAGAAGCCGTCCGGCAGGCGGACCAGGGATGCATTCAGCTCGCGGAGCTTCTCGATCGGAACTGCCGTCTCCGCCTTCGTTGCTGCTCCCGCCGGCGGACTCTCAGGCTGCGGCTCAACGTAATCCTTCTCCGGCTGAAGTGCGTCCAGCGTCTGCTGCAGGTGCGCCATCTGCGTCCGCACCAGCTCCTCGGCGGCGTCAGCCGTCAGAGCACCTCGTTCCACGAGCGTGCGCGCCCAGATCTGCCGGACGGTTGGATGCGCCGCGATCTTTTCGTACATCAGCGGCTGGGTGAACGCGGGCTCGTCTCCTTCGTTGTGGCCGTGCCGGCGATAACCGATCAGATCGATGAGGAAGTCGCGCTGAAACTGCTTGCGGTAGGCGATCGCGAGACGCGCCGCTTCCACACACGCTTCGGGATCATCCGCGTTCACGTGAACGATCGGAATCTTGAATCCGCGCGCCAGGCCGCTGGCGTACGAAGTGCTGTATTCGTCCTCGGCGCCGGCGGTGAAACCAAGCTGGTTGTTGACGATGATGTGGATCGTGCCGCCGGTGTTGTAGGCGCGGAGCCGCGACAGGTTGAGCGTTTCCGCAACGACGCCCTGGCCGGGGAACGCCGCATCGCCATGGATCAGGATCGGCACGCTGCACGACGGCTCGAACTTCGGCGGTCCCGGTTTGTCAGCGGACGTTCCCGCAGCTCGCGCCATCCCGAGCACCACGGGATCGACCGCCTCGAGGTGACTGGGATTCGGCGGCATCGAGACGACGACGTCCATTGCGGCGCCGCCTTTGATCGCTCGCCGCGCGCCAGCGTGATACTTGACGTCGCCGGTCCACGACATGTCTTCCTGGAACACCTTGCCGGACACCGGCTCCTTGAACTCGGCGAGGATCTGCGCGTACGGCTTGTTCAGGACGTGCGCCATCACGTTGAGGCGCCCGCGGTGCGCCATCCCGAGCAGGATGTGGCGGATGCCGAACTCCGCAGAGTCGCCGATGATTTCGTCGAGAACGGGCACGAGCATGTCGAGCCCTTCGATCGAAAAGCGCGTCTTGCCGGGGAACGTGCGATGCAGGAAACGCTCGAAGGTCTCGACCTGGGTCAGGCGCTCGAGCAGCGCGACCGGATTGATCGGATCGGCCGGCGCTCGAAAGCGTCCCGACTCGAATGCCTGGCGCAGCCAGCGACGCTCCTCCGGAACAAAGACGTGGGAAATGTCGTACCCGATCGTCGAGCAATACAAGCGGCGGAGCGTCTCGACCAGCTCCTCCATGTTCGCCGCGTTTTCAGACAGCGGCGAGTTCGTCACCAGCGTCGCCGGCAGCGCGCGGAGATCCTCGCTCGTGACCCCGTGCGTCTCGGGCAGCAGCGAGGGATCACCGATCGGCCGGGAACCAAGTGGATCGAGCTGTGCGGCAAGATGTCCGTAGCGCCGAATGGACTGCGCGAGATTGACCGCGCCAACGATCTTCTGGACGGGCAGCCCGGCGGTGGCCGCCGCCGGCGCCTCGTCGGCGGGGGGCGTCCACTGCTCGAACAATGCACGCGTTTCGGCGTCCACCGACGCCGGATCCGCGCGGTACTTTTCGTACAGTTCGAGCACATATCCACGGTTCAATCCCGTGAATTCCTGCCAGGCCATATCTCTATAATCCTATCCGCCTTCGCGCAGATTGCGCTACGGCGCGACAGGTCCGCCTTCGCGCAGATTGCGCTACGCCGAGACAAGCCGCATGACACTACTACTCCTCCTTGCGTTGACATTTGCCGGTAATTCCGACCGAGCCCAGGCGCCAAGCTCGCGTTTGCGCGAAGGGTCCTTTCACAGTGCTGCGCTCGACCGGACGATGAAATACCTCGTCCTTCTGCCTCAGGGCTACGACACCTCGCTGCGCCGCTACCCGGTGCTCTATCTTCTCCACGGCCTCACCGGCGACTACAAGGACTGGTCGACAAGAACGAATCTCGCCGAATACAGCAAGACGATTCCGGTGATCATCGTGATGCCGGATGCAGGCAACTCCTGGTACACCAATGCCGCTGACGGCACCTCGAAGTTCGAGGACTACATCGCCACCGAGCTGCCGGCCGATGTGGTGCAGAAGTACCGGACCATCAATTCGAGGCATGGCCGCGCGATCGCCGGATTGTCGATGGGTGGTTACGGCGCGCTGAAGCTGGCGCTCAAGCGACCCGCACAGTTTTCGGTGGTTGGCAGCTTCAGCGGGGCCTTTGACGTGACGCGTGAAGGGCAGCTCGAACGGCTGATCGGCGCGGCCGAATCCGATCGCCTGGGCCAGATTTTCGGCCCCGCCGACAGCCCGACGCGCAAGGAGAACGACGTGTTCACTCTCGCCGCCGCGCTACGCCCTGCCGGTGCACCTTACATTTACATCGACTGCGGCACGTCGGACGTCCTCGTCGCCTCGAACCGCCAGATCGTCGAGGCGCTGAACAAATCAGGAGCGGCATACGAGTACCACGAAGTCGCCGGCAACCACTCCTGGGACTACTGGGACCGCCGGATCCGCGAGTTTCTGTCGGTGCTGATGAAGAAGATGGCCAACCAGTAGGAACGCGGCCGTACGCCGTTGTGCCTGCGGCATCGCACGAAGACACGAAGACTCGAAGCACACGAGGACAAATTGTTTCGTGCCTTCGTGCCTTCGAGGTCTTCGTGTAAGCCGAAGGCTACTCGTATCTCAACGCCACAATCGGATCCACCCGGCTGGCGCGCCAGGCGGGGGCCCAGGCGGCGAGGAGGGCGACGGCGCCGAGCGTCAACGTCACGCCCAGGATAGTGAGCGGATCAGCGGGCTTCACGCCGTACAGCAGTTCCGTCAGCGTCTTGCCCGCGAGCAGCAGCAGCCCAACGCCGGCCACCAGACCGATGGCAGCCAGCCGCGCGACCTGCATCAGCACGAGCCGCAGAACGTCGATGCGCTCCGCACCGATCGCCATGCGCACGCCGATCTCCTGCGTCCGCGCGCTCACCGAATACGACATGACGCCGTAGATGCCGACGGCGGCGAGCACGAGTGCGAGGGTCGCGAAGATCCCCAGCAGCATCGCCGAGATCCGCTGCTGGAACGACGACAATGCGAGCGCCTCCTCCATCGTCTGGATCGCATAAACCGGCTGCTCCGGATCGATCGATGCGACCGCAGCGCGGATCGACGGTACGAGCGCGGCGCCGTCGCGATCCGATCTGACCATCAGAAAGAGCTGGTTCCATGCGTCGCGCCCCTGCTCCATCGGGATGAATACTTCGGGTCGGATCGGCATACCGACGCCGTTGTTCCTGGCGTCGGCCACAACGCCTGCGATCTCAGCCCAGTGACCGGGCCCGCCGCGGCCGACGATCCGCATTCGTGCGGTGAGCGGATCCCGCGATGACAGATACCGCGAGACGAACGTCTGGTTCACGATGACGCGCCGCGGCGCGTCCGGTTTGTCTTCGGCCCCGAAGCCCCGGCCTTTCACGATCGCCAGCTGCAGTGTCTTGAAGTAATCACGGGACGCAATCGTCGTGTTGGCGGTCGGCAGCATCGACCCGGACGCCTGGATGCCTTCCACTTCGATCTGGCCGGTAAACGGCTCGAGCGGCGGGAACTGCGACACCATCGAGGTCGCGCTTACACCAGGGATGTTCTGCACGCGCCGCGTCAGCTCCTCGAAGAACGAGACGATCGCTTCACCGCTGCGGTACTTCTGTTGCGGCAGCGTCAGGCGCATGGTGAGCAGTCCCTTCGACGAGAAGCCGAGATCCGCGCGCTGAAGGTTGACGAAGCTGCGCATGAGAAGACCGGCGCCGAGAAGGAGCACCACCGACAATGCGATCTCCGCGACGATGAGCGTCTGGCGGACACGGCTGCCGGCCCTCGCCTGACCCGCCCGACCGTCCGACTTCAATGACTCATGGGGATCGGTTTTCGTTGCCTGGAGTGCGGGCAGCAACGCGACGAGCAGGCCGGTTGCGACCGTCAGCAGCGCACTCCACCCGAGGACGCGCATGTTGACGCCGGCTTTCAGGTCGAGCATCACGAACTGCGACGGAATCAATGCGTCCGAGAATCGCAGGCCGACATAGGCAATGACGAGACCCGCGACTGCTCCGGCAAACGCGAGCAGCATGCTTTCGGTGACGAGCTGCCGCGCAATCCGCCATCGCGCCGCGCCAAGTGCGAGTCGGACCGCCAGTTCGCGGTGCCGTGTCGTCGATCGCGCGAGCATCAGGTTCGTCAGGTTGGCGCACGCAATCAGCAGGACGAATGCGACGGCTCCAAGCAGGATGTAGGCCGCGGGACGGACGTCCTGAAGCAGTGCCGACGCCCACGGCGTTGCCGTCAGGCGCCAGCCCTCATATTCCTTGAACTGCGCCATGTGCGACTGCTGCACCTGCGACGCGATGGTGGACAGTTCCGCATTCGCGGATGCCAGGGTCGCACCGGAGCCAGCCGCCCGATGATTGTGAACTGCCGGATGTTGCGGGGCACTTGCGCAAGGTCGCCGCCCCACGGGATCCACAGGTCCGTGCCGATCAGGACGAGGCCTGGCGGCATGACACCGACAATGGACGATGACTGTCCGCCGATGCGGATCGAACGGTTGAGGATTCCCGGATCGCCACCGAAGCGCGACTGCCAGAGCCGGTGGCTGATGATCGCCACGGATGGCCCGTTCGGTCCGAGTTCCTCGCGCGTGAAGCCGCGGCCCAGCGCCGGGCGCATTCCGACAACCGGAAAGAGGTCGTCGAGCAACAGAGCTGTGAAAACACGCTCGGGGACATCGCCGCCCGAGACGTTGCGGTTGCCGAGATCGAAGGCGGCCAGATGCGTGAACGATTTGCCGGCTTTGAGATCCCCGTACTCCGCCGGAGAGAGCGCCTCGACATACGTGGTCTCCGGCGACACTTTCGGAAACGTCACCCCGACCGAGATGAACCGATCGGGTTGCGGGTAAGGAAAGGGGTGAAAGATGAATCCATCGAGCAGACCGAAGATCAGACTGTTGCCCCCGATGGCGAGCGCGAGTGACAGCACGGCAACGGCTGCGAAACCTGGACGGCGGACAAACTGCCTGCAGGCATACCGAATGTCTTGAACGAAGCGTTTCCATGAATCGTCTCCGTTGCTGTCGGGGAAGCGCCGGCTCACCGGCCCCGGTCAGGCGCCAGATAGCGGCCTGTGTTGTGGAAGACCGTTGGCGCGCCGCGCTGGCAATCAGGTCGCGCGCCAGATAGCGCCACATGCGCGCGCGCCCTGACCACCCGGCATGTCGAGGATCCGACATCTCCTCGTCGAACGCCGCGAGCAGGTCCGCGCGGTATCTCCGGCGGAAGGGCCGGGGAAAAAGAACAAGGAGCAGCGCGTAGAGCGCTCTCACACGAGGCCCTTTCGCAGGCGGGGATTGGCGCGGGCGTGGTCGACGATCGCGCCGAGGCGCCGGAGCTCATCGCGAAGGACGTCCCATCCGCGCGGCGTCAACGCGTAGTAGCGGCGCTGGGCAACCTGGCCGTTCGCCGGCTCAGCGTCCGACCCGCCCTCCTCGATGAGATCACCGTCGAGTAGCCGCTGGATCGCTTCGTACAGAGTCCCCGGCCCGAGGCGGATCGTTCCGCCGGTGCGCTCTTCAACGTCCTGTTTTATGGCATAGCCGTGCCGGGCGCCGTCCGCCAGCGCCAGGAGGATGTGGATGACCGGGAGGGACAGTGGTTTGCGAGGCTCTTCGGCCGGTTTCCGCATAACGTATCGTTAGACGATATGTTTGGGGAAAAGTTTGCTGGGTGGGCCGGCTAAAGCCGGCCCCGTTGACCGGTCCGGTTGGGCCGGTAGAGGCCGGCTTTAGCCGGCCTTTTGGCCGAAACAATACAGCGTGTTCAGCGTCCGCAGGTAGATGCGGCCGTCAACCAGCGCAGGCGTCGCGTAAATGCTGTCGCCGAGATCGTTCACCGCGATCGGCTCGAGCTTTGGACCGGGAGGCAGGACGAAAACCTTCCCCTTTTCACTCGAAATGTAGACCTTGCCATCCCCGGCGACCGGCGACGCGTAGAACGTGTCGCTCGAGCCTGGGAGGCGGCCCTGCAGCAAAAGTTCTCCGTCGTCTGGATTGAGCAGCGTCACACGGCCGCCGCCATCGTTGACCATATAGAGGACGTTTTCGTAGATCAGCGGCGACGGCAGCTGCGGAATGCCACGGTGAAACTTCCAGCGGACGGACTTCGCGGTCATGTCACCCGAGCCACCGAGCTTGATGGCGAGCATGCCGTTATCGGATTCCATCGCCGCCTTGTAGTAGTCCCAGTCGGCGCGCGACAGCATCTTGTCGCCGTCGAGATCCGCAAACCCCAGGCCCATCCCCCGCGCCAGGTCGTCCGGCAGTTCTTCACGCGATAACTTGCCGTCCTTGTTCGCATCGTGCTTTGGTAAACGCTTCCTCGGTCGTCAAGATGACGGCCTTTTTTCCCGGATCGTTGTAGGGAGAACCGAAACCGTTGATGTAGAGCGTGTCTCCCTTGATCACCGGCGTCGATTTCATCTCGAACGACAGGCCGCCGACCCACCACAGGCGCTTGCCGTTGGCCGGATCGTACGCACTCAAGAGAAACGAGCCGGGTAGAAGGATCTGCTTGCGTCCGCCCGGAGGCGTCCAGAGGATCGGGGTGGAATGGCCGCTCTTCGCTTCCGTTCTCGGGGTTCGCCACAGCTGCTTGCCGGTCTTCTTGTCGAATGCCGCGATGAACGAGTCCAGGCTCTGATCGCACGCGATGATCACCTTGTCGTCGACAATGACCGGCGACGCTCCCATTCCGTAGACGTTGTTGAACGGACCGAGCGGCTGCTTCCAGAGCTCTTTGCCGTTGACGTCATACGCGACGAGTCCGTAGTCCCCGAAGAAAACGACGACATGCTGCCCGTCGGTTGCCGCTGACGCCGCGGCCGGATGGTTCCGCTTGTCGAGCGGCTCCTTCCGGGTGCGCGGCGCGGTCTTCTCCCAGAGCACTTTCCCGCTGGTGCGGTCGAGAGCCATCGTCAGCAGCGCTTCGTCGCGGCGGCCGGTGAGAAAAATCCTGTTCTCGAAGATGATCGGTGACGAGAAGCCCTGGGGCAGCTCCGTCTTCCAGATCACGTTCTTGTCAGGACCAAACTCCGCCGGGAGGCCTTTCGTCTGCGACACGCCTGACCCGTTCGGTCCGCGGAACCGGGACCAGTCGGTATCAGTTGCCGCCGTCACCGCAATCATCGCCAGCACTATGCTCAGCCAGGTCATTCGTTACTCCGGGAAAGAGGATTCAGGTAGGGAGAATCCTACTGGAAGTCTCCCGATCTGGCAGAACGTTGTGACGAACGCCGCCGCCGAATGGGCCCTGTACCGCGACCCTAGTCGGCGCGCAGCGACTCGATCGGATCCACTCGGCTCGCGCGACGGGCCGGCACGTAGCTCGCCAGCATCCCGACGCCGATCATCATGAGCGACATCGCAACGAACATCACGGGATCGACCGCGTCCACCTCGAACAGCAGCGTTTTCAGGAAGCGCGTCGACGCCAGCGCCACCGCAACTCCAACGACCGCGCCGATCAGAACGACCTTGGCGGCTTGGGAAACCACCATCCGCCGCACCGCCCCCGCCGTCGCGCCGAGCGCCATACGCACGCCGATCTCACGCGTCCGCTCCGCGACAACATAGGAGAGTACGCCGTACAGCCCTACGGCGCCCAGGATGATCGCGAGAGCCGAGACGACGCCGAGCGTCAGCATCGTAAACGACAGTTGGACCCTGGAGCGCTGCGCCAGGAACTCCATCGTGTACTCTCGATAAACGGGCGCCTCCGGCGCCACCTGGCGCACGAGCTCCCGCACTTCCCGGCCGAGGCTCGACGCGCGCGGCGACTTGACGACGTAAGCCGGTGACCCCATCGCCCAGGATGCCGGGGCTGGTCCGGTCAACGGGAAGTACACGATGGCCTCGCCGGCGTCACGCCAGTCGTCCTGCTTCACATCCTCAACCATGCCAACCACGGTAAACCACTGAGGGGCGCCGGCCGTTCGACGGATGCGCTGGCCAATCGGATCCTGTTTGGGCCAGAGCCGCTCGGCCGCCGACCGGCTGATGATCACGTTGGCGTTCGGCGTCACGGCCTCGTCGCGCGTGAACGGGCGACCGCGGAGGAGGTCGATGCCCATGATGCGGAAGTAGTCGCCGCCGGTGAAGTTCTGATCGAGCGCTACTCCGCCGCTCTGCGGGTCCAGCGCTTCGGTGAGGAACCGTCCCGCGCCGGTGCCTTCGTCGAGCGGTATGTTGTTGACGACTCCGACGCCGGTCACGCCGGGAAGGGCACGCAGGCGGTCCATGAAATCCAGGTGGAGCCGTCCCCAGCTGGGGCCGTCGGTCAGGCGCGCCTGTTCGGGCGCGAACTGGAAGGTATAGAGGTCGGTGGTGTCGTAGCCGGGATCGACATTGCGGAGCCGCTGAAAACTCTGCACCAGCAGGGCGGCGCCGATGAGGAGCACCAGTGCCAGCGCCGTCTGCCCCACGACGAGTAGATCACGTCCGAAGTGGCGGCGACCGGTGCTGCCGCGGGATCCCTCACGAAGGCGATTGAGATCCGGCGATGACGCGTGCAGAGCGGGAACCGCGCCGCATGCCAGCGCCGCAAAAACCACCAGGACGAACGCCGCCGCCACAGTCTGCAGGTCGAGCCCCACCGAGTTGAGTCGGGGGATCCCCTCGGGAGCGGCGCGCAGGAAGAGCGGGAGCGTCAACGCGCTCAGGATGACGGCCAGTGCGCCCGCCGCCAGGGCAACGATCAGCGCCTCCATCATCTGGAGTCTGACGAGCTGCGCCCGTGACGCACCGATCGCACGGCGTACCGCCAGGTCGCGACGGCGCCCTTCGGCGCGAACCATGAAGAGGTTCGCGACATTGGCGCAGGCGATGAGGAGCACAACCGACACCGCCCCCATCAGCACCCACAAGGACGTGGTGGCAACGGGCCCAACGAGGCGCTCGAGCAAAGGCTCTACCAGCGCGTTGTGCCGTTCGATGATCCGCGCGTAGTTTGGCGGCCCGCCGAACCGCGCCGGCAGCTCTTTCGAGAGCCGAGTGAGTTCGGCGGCGAGCTGCTCCCGCGTAACGCCAGGCTTCATGCGGGCGATGAGCGGGGCGCCGAGCTGCCCCGGGCGAACTTCAGCGGGCCGGATCTCAGTCGGCACCCAGAGCAGTGTTTCGTCGGTAGGGAAGCGGAACTCCGGTGGCATGATGCCGATGACTTCGCGCATCTGGCCCGCGACGAAGTATTTCTTCCCGATGACGGCAGGGTCGCGGCCGAACCAGCTGCTCCAGAGTCTGTCGCTGATCACGACGACGCGATCTGCGTCCTCGGGCACCGGGAGACGTCCGGCCTGCGGACGCGCGCCGAGCGTGGCGTAAACGTCGCTGGTCGGAAACGCCATCGGGATCCGCTCGACACGATCGTTCGTGCGCAGCGTCGAGGTCCCCCCTCCAAACAGGAAGATGCCGTCGAGAAGCTGGGAGCGCTCCTTGTAATGGAGGTAGAACTCCGCCCCGAGAGCCGAATCGATCGGGGAGATCCGATCCAGGCGCCGTCCCCGACAGCACGACGAGGCGTTCTGAGTCGGGGAAGGGGAGCGGCCGGAGCAGGACCGTGTTGACGACGTTGAACATGCCGACCACCGCCCCAATGGCGAGGGCGAGGGTGACGACTGACGTGACGAGAAAGCCTGGCGTATGGAGAAGCGCCCGCCAGGAGTGCCGGAAGTCCGAAGACCACTGCATAAACGTTTTCGCCCTTTCGAAAGACCTCCAGATTGGACGGAGTGCGGGCCGAACGGTTCGCTGCCGTGCCTCAAACTGGTCGAGCTGGATTGCGGTGGATCCCGGGCCTACTCGCCGAGCGGCTGCGGCGCCTCCGGGGGCGTCCAGACGACGCGAGTGAACTGACCGCGCTGGAGGAGCTCGCGTCCTTTGCCGCCGCGGCCGGTGACTTCGTACTTCCCGGTGCTGATCGTCTGCTCCGCGCCGCGGGTCGTCTCGACGATCATCAGGTCCCTGTCGCCGGAGGACGCGATGAAGCCGAGGACGCGATCTTCCTTACCGAGCTTGATGAGGATGACACCCCGGCCGGGGCCGGACAGGAAGTTCACCTCGTCGGCTCTCGTCAGCATCGCGCGCGCTTCCCGTGTGGCCGCGATGAGTATCTCGTCGCCCGTTGCATTCGCGACACCCACAAACTCCGCGCCTTCGGGCACGCGACCGTAGCGGCGGCCTGTGCGCGTGCTCGGCTCGACGAATGGCTCGAGGCTGAATCGAAGGCTGTAGCCGTCCGAGGAGACGGCAACCGCGTGCACCGGCGGCGGCTCCCCTTCTTTCCGCGTGTTGATGTCGCCGGCGACCCGTGGATCCAGGCTCATCGACGCGACGATTTTCTCGCGGTCCTTCAGCTTGAAGAACCGCTGGATCGGCTCACCATAGCCCGTGGACGCAGGGATATCGGTGATCCGCGCGGTGTAAGCGACACCGAAATTGCTGAAGAACACCACGGAAGACCGCGTGCTCCCCGGCAGCACCGCCATCACCTGGTCTCCCTCACGAACGCGGGTCGACGCGACGTCCTTTACTTCCTTCTGCCGCTTCACCCATCCGTCGCGCGACACGATCACGACGTTGTCTTCTTCGACGATGAAGTCTTCGGCGGAGTATTCGGCCTCCCCGGCATCACTCGAGATCGCGGTCCGCCGGGGGTCACCGTATTTCTTCTGGATCTCCTCGAGCTCGATCCGGACGATGTCCCAGCGGCTGCCTTCGTCCCTCAGCAGGGTATTGATCTGACGCGTGCGGCGCCGCTTTTCTTCGAGCTCCTTGCGGATCACCAGGATCTCGAGACGCGCCAGGCGGTAGATCTTCAGCTCCAGGATCGCATCGGTCTGGTCGGCGTCGAGAGCGAATCGCTTGATGATCTGCGCGGCGGCGTCAGCCTTCCCCTCCGACTTGCGGACGATCTTCAGGATTTCGTCGAGCGCATCGAAGACTTTCTCGAAACCCTCGAGGATGTGAACTCGCTTCTTCAGCGCTTCGAGTTCGTGGGTGAGGCGCCTGGTCACCACTTCGAGGCGGAAGTGGAGGAAGTAGAAGAGCATCTGGTGGAGATCCAGGCGCTCCGGCCGGCCGACTTCGGGATTGTTGTCGGTCGGGACGAGACACGTCAGGTTGACGACGAAACTGGTCTGCAACGGCGTGTGCTTGAAGAGATACGCCATCACCATCTTCTCGTCGGCGTCGCGTTTCAGTTCGAGCGCGATGCGCACGTCCTCGGTCGAGAGATCCTTGACGTCCACGAGCGGCGGCAGCTTTCGGCTCAGCGCCACATCCGCGATCCGCTCGACCAGCGTCGACTTGTTCACCGTGTAAGGCACGCTGGTGATGTAGATCGTCTTGCCACCGCGCGTCACCGGGCCTTCTTCCCAGGTCGCCCGCAGGCGGATGGCCCCGGATCCGGTCTTGTAGATCTCCTTCAACTCGTCGGGGGAATTGAGCATCTCTCCGCCCGTCGGGAAGTCCGGTCCTTTGATATACCGCGCCAGCTGCACACTGCTCAGATCAGGGTTGTCGAGCAACTTGATCAGCGCGTTGCAGATTTCACCGAGATTGTGCGGCGGAATGTTGGTGGCCATGCCGACCGCGATGCCAGTCGCGCCGTTCACCAGCAGGTTCGGGATGCGCGAGGGGAGCACCACCGGCTCGGTGCGCGTTCCGTCATAGTTCGGACGAAAGTGCACCGTCGTTTGATCGATCTCGGTGAGGATCTCGTCGCTGATCCGGGCCAGCCGGCACTCGGTATAGCGCATCGCCGCGGCGCTGTCGCCGTCCAGCGATCCGAAGTTGCCGGAGCCATCGATCAACGGGTATCGCAGTGAGAACGACTGGGCCATGCGCACCAGTGTTTCGTAGAGCGCGGTGTCGCCGTGCGGATGGTAGTTCCCCATCACGTCGCCGACGACCTTCGCGCACTTGCGATGCTTGGCGTCAGCCGTCAGGTTCTGCTGCCACATCGTGTAGAGGATGCGGCGCTGCACCGGTTTGAGGCCGTCACGAACGTCAGGCAGCGCACGTGAGGTAATGACCGAGAGCGCGTAATTCAGATAACGCGATTGCGCCGCCTCGTGGAGCGCCACTGCTTCCGGGTCGTTAGGACCGCCGCCGCGCGTCTCGACTGTCGTATCGCCGTCGTCGTCGAAGAGAGACCGGGATTTTCTGCGCTTCGCCATTGGAGGTAACGAAGATAGCAGACTCTGCGGATTGCGGATTGGCGATTGAGCGATCGAGGATTGACGGATTGTTGATTGGGGATTGATGATTTTCGGAACTGTCGTTTCGACCAGTCCAATCCGCAATCGGCAATCTTCAATCCGTCAATCGTCGATCTACAATCCCCAATCGGCAATCTATGAGATACCTCCACCTGGACGTCTTCACATCGACTCCATTCGAGGGTAATCAACTCGCCGTCTACCCGGAGCCGGGCACGCTGACGACCGGGCAAATGCAGAAGATTGCCCAGGAGATGGCGTTCTCCGAGACCACATTCATCTATCCGCCGGAAAGCGGCGGTGATGTGCGAATGAGGATTTTTACGCCCGGAGACGAGCTGCCGATGGCAGGGCATCCGACGATAGGCAGCACGTTCGCGCTTGCGCACGAGGGAGTCATCGCGCGAGGCCGCGAGAAATTCGTCTTCGAGCTGGGTGTCGGGCCGGTCCCGGTGTCGCTCGAATGGGACGACAACGGACTCTCATTCGCCTGGATGACGCAGCCGCTGCCGGCTTTCGACAAGGTGATCGAGGATCGCGCTGCATTGGCGACAGCCGTCGGTGTCACCGCGAGCGACATCGTCGACCGCCTGCCCGTCCAGTCGGTTTCGTGCGGCGTCCCGTTTCTCTTCGCTCCGTTGCGCACTCGCGCTGCGGTTGACGCAGCCGTGATCGATCGAAAAGCGCTGGGACGCTGTTGCCAGAAAGCGGGACTACCAGAGTTGCCGGTCTTCTTCTTTACTTCTGAGGCCTCGGGGTCCGAAACCGTCTACAGCCGCATGCTGGCGCCTGGATTTGGCGTTGCGGAAGATCCCGCAACCGGAGGCGCGAGCGGTCCGCTCGGCTCGTACCTCCTGCGCCACGGAGTGGTCGACGCCGACAAAGCACGCGCAATGCTCAGCCTCCAGGGCGTCGCGATGAAGCGACCCAGCCAGATCCACATCTCCATAGACTCGGAAGGCGGGAATATCACCCGCGTCCGGGTTGGAGGGAAGTCGGTGCTGGTTGGGGAGGGACGCCTCCGCTGTCTGACGGAGGGGACAGGGTCTATTCCACGTCGATCCTGACTCCTCCCACCATCCCGGCGAAGAGGTTGTACAGCGCAGCGGAAAGCGCGCCCATTACCAGGCCCAGGACTCCGTAGAAGACGGGCAGAAAAATGACGGCGCCGACCCCCAGCATGGCGGCGATGAAAGCCGGTTCGTCTCCCTCACTGAGTCCCATGCCCAGTGCGGACGCCGCCGCTACGACCAAGCCGATCAGGAGTCCCATCCCAGCTGTCAACGCGCCGTAGACCTTGGCGACCGACATCACACCGAAGCGTTTCACAACCATTGATGCCACCTTTCTTGACGGTGGCAATCCTACCTCAGCTGAATCGGAGTCCCTTAGTCAGCAGGTTCCCGGGTCCCTGAGAGTCTTCCGGTCGTTAGCGCTTTGAATCGTGGACGGACACGGGGCCATTCACGGTGGACACCCGGACAATGACAGGTTCCGGGCCAACGCGCAGGGTGCGCGAGTTGCCGTTCCAGTCACCGGCGCCGCGGCACGCGGCGGCGCGGCAGTCCCATGGCGATCCACCCCGGGAAGAAATCTCCACGCCCGACCGGTAGTCGGAGGGCACCGTCACCTGCAGCGGTCCGCTGTTGGCGCGTGCTTCGACTTTCCCATCCCAGCGGCTCCCCTTGAGGAGAATGGAAATCGGCCCGTTCATCGTGACTGCATCGATGTCTCCGCGGCTGCCACTCACGCTTATCGGACCATTCGACGCACGGGCGGTGACCTGCCCGTCGACATCCTCGACGGCAATCGGTCCGTTGGCGGCGCGAGCGGTGAACTTGCCCGACACGCCGCTGATGCTTATCGGACCGTTGGTGGTCTCGGCATCGACGGATCCGCCGTCCGGGACTTCGATCACGAGCTGAACGTTCCAAGTCTTGGCGGGCTGCCCGAGGTTTTCGACAGCGACGCGGTTCCCCTTGATCACGAGCCGCACCGCATCGGCCAGGCGCTGCGCTTCCGCTTTATCCGACGCACCGGCCGCGACGCATGCGGTGATCGAGTATTCGCGTCCGGCGCCCTTCTCGATCTGGACGCCGCCATTTCCGGGCGGCCGGACTTCCAGCATCCCCACCGACAGCGGAACTTTCGTGTGCTGCATCGCCCGGCCGACGGTGTAGTCGCCAAACATCATATTCAGCCGTTCGCAGTCGGCCGCTTCGAGCGGCACCACGCCGCGAGCTTGAAACGCCGCCGGAACCGCCAGCGCGGCAGTAATCATGGCCAGAACCGCAGCGACACGAATGCTCATGAAATGCACCTCGAATGGTTGGACGGGAGCGGCGGGCGGCGGTTGACAGACTGACGCAAAAACGTAGGCCAGCCCTGAGGCTGGCCTACACCTTACAGCCCTAAAGGGCTGGACGCCGTTCCATGGGCAGCCCTAAAGGGCTGGACTACGCTGACGGAGATGCAGCCTAAGGCGCTGGACTACCCTGACGCAGATGCAGCCCTAAAGGGCTGGACTACTTGATGAAGAGCATCTCCCGGTAAGTCGGGAACGGCCAGACGTCGTGCGGGACGATGCCCTCGAGCTGGTCGCCGGTTGTGCGGAGCGCCTCCATCGCCGGGATCACCTTGTCGCGGAAGTATTTCGCGTGCTTCACGGCGTTCCCGTTCGTCTCGTGCTCGAGCAGCTTCTGCAGCTGATCGACGCGTGTCCTGGCTTCGTCGGTCAACCGGCACACGTCGTCCAGCGCGCGGCGCGTCTCCTTCGCTGACGCCCCCGCGGCCTTCACTGCCGCCACACTCTCCGCGATCTGCGTCTGGTACCGGTACGCCGCGGGGAGGATGTAGCGGTTCATCATCAGCACCATCAGCTGTGCCTCGACGTTCAACGACTTGTTGTACTGCTCGACGGCGACTTCGTACCGGGCGTGCACTTCGCGCTCGTTCAACACGCCGTATTTCTCGAACGCCTCGATGACCTCAGGCTTCAGCGCTTCGCCGTACGCATCGACGGACGTCCGGTGGTTCAGCAGACCCCGTTTCGCGGCTTCCTTCTGCCAGTCGTCCGCGTAGCCATTGCCGTTGAAGATGATCGCCTTGTTGTCCTTCACGAGCTTCACGAGGAGGAGCTTCACCGCCGCCTGGAGCTTCTTGCCCTCTTTCAGGCTCTTCTCGAGCTCGGTTGCACAGTAATCCAGCGCTTCGGTGACCGCCAGATTGAGAACCACGTTCGGGAACGCGATGCTCTGGTTGGAAGACACCGAGCGGAACTCGAACTTGTTCCCGGTGAAGGCGAACGGGCTGGTGCGGTTGCGGTCGCCGGCATCGCGCGGCAGCTTCGGCAGGACGCCGACGCCGATGTCGAGGATGCCGCCGCTCTTGGTGGTCTTGGCGCTGCCCGCCTTCTCGATCTGCTGGAAGATGTCGGTCAGCATGTCACCGAGAAAGATGGAGAGGATCGCCGGCGGCGCTTCATTCGCGCCGAGACGGTGATCGTTGCCCGCGCTGGCGATGCTGAAGCGGAGCAGACCCTGGAACTTGTTGACAGCGCGCAGCACGGCGCCACAGAAAACGAGGAACTGGATGTTGTCGTGTGGCGTCTCCCCCGGGTTCAGCAGGTTGTTCCCGAGATCGTCGCTCATGCTCCAGTTCAGATGCTTGCCGGATCCGTTCACGCCCGCGAACGGCTTCTCGTGCAGCAGACACGCCAGACCGAACTTCGGCGCCATCCTCCGCAGCATCTCCATCGTCATCATCTGGTGATCGGTGGCGACGTTGGCGTTCTCGAAGATCGGGGCGAGCTCGAACTGGCCGGGTGCGACTTCGTTGTGGCGGGTCTTCACCGGGACGCCGATGCGATAGAGCTCGCGTTCGACTTCCATCATGAAGGCCAGCACTCGCTCGGGGATCGCCCCGAAATAGTGGTCCTCCATCTCCTGCCCCTTCGGCGGACGCGCGCCGAAGAGTGTGCGCCCGGCGTTGATCAGGTCGGGACGGTTGTAATAGAACTGGCGGTCGACCAGGAAGTATTCCTGCTCTGGGCCGCATGTGGTGTTGACGCGCTGCGCCTTCGAGCCAAACAGGCGGAGAATGCGGATTGCCTGTTTCGACAGCGATTCCATCGAACGCAGGAGCGGCGTCTTCTTGTCGAGCGCGTCTCCCGTCCAGCTCACGAACGCTGTGGGGATGACGAGCGTGGTACCGTGCGACGTAATGAGCAGCCATGGCGGGCTGGTCGGGTCCCACGCGGTGTAGCCGCGCGCCTCGAAGGTCGAGCGCATGCCACCCGACGGGAAGCTCGATGCGTCCGGCTCACCCTTGACCAGCTCCTTGCCACTGAACTCCGCGACCGCGCGGCCATCGGCGGACGGCGAGAGAAACGAGTCGTGCTTCTCGGCGGTGATCCCGGTCAGCGGCTGGAACCAGTGCGTGTAGTGGGTTGCGCCATGTTCGACCGCCCAGTCCTTCAGCGCGCTGGCAATGATGTCGGCGGTCGCAGGATCGATCGACTCACCCTGCACGACCGCGCGACGCACGGTGCGGTACACGTCTCTCGGGAGCCGCGCGCGCTGGACCTCCTCGTTGAATGTCAGGGAGCCGAACTCCTCCGACGCCTTGCGGCTGGTTTGCGCGTTGCGCGAGCCGAGCGACATGCCCCAGTTGGCAATGCCCCGGATTGCTTCATCTGTCGTTGCGGCGGAACTCATTGGGTGATTTCCTTTCACGAGTGCGAGCGGCGGGATGTGCATGAAAGCGACATTATGCGCGGCCCGCGGTCGCGCATCAAGAGATTTTCATGATTTTTTTACATATATACTTAACATTGTGAAACATATTCAGGATTATTACGCCGCCATTCTCGGCGAGTTCGAGCTGACCGTTCTTCTGACGCTGCTCAGACTGGGGAACGGAACCTGGGGGGCCGCAATCCGCCGCGATATTCAGGAACGGACGACGCGAGAGCTGCCGGTAAGTGTCGTCTACGTAACCCTGCAACGGTTGGAAAAGAAAGGGATGGTGCGATCGTATGTCGGCAATCCGTCGGCTGAGCGCGGCGGACGGCGGCGCCGTCATTACCTGATCGACGTGACCGGTGAGCAGGCGCTCGGTCGGTCCTTCCGTGCGTTCAGGACACTGACCGCGGGCCTGGAACCGCGGCTCGAGTCACTTTAGGGGGATCGACATACCTTCGCGCAGAACGCTGACTGTGAGGTCGGTGCCAGCAGTTACCCCGCCGGCCGTCGTCTTTTCAACCTTCGCACCGCGTCCGTCGATGACGACCACGGCGCTTCGACCGAGTACGTCGAGGCGAGAGTCATGGAAGATGGCGGCGGTCCCCTCGTCTATTCCGACCCCGACCAGATTCGGACGATCGAGCACGGCGCTGAGCAGCCGGTTGTGACGTTGTCGCCGGAGAAAGTGCTGATCGACAATCGCACCCGGCCAGAGACCCAGGCCTTTGGCCAGAACCGTCTTACCGGCGGTCAGTGACTCGAGATCTGCGTCCCCCGTGATCATCCATTCCGACAACACCGCCGCCCCGGCGCTCGTCCCGCCGACGACCGTCCCCTTCCGGTTCGCCGCTCTGATCACCTCGTCCAGACCGGTACCTTCGATCGCCTTCATGAACCGGTTCTGATCGCCGCCAGGGATCCAGATCAGCGTCGCGCGCTCGATCGATGCCCGCGCGTCAGGCGCGGTGAAAGCGACCTTCTTCGCGTCGGACGCCCCCGCGTCGAGCCACATCTTCACCGACGAATCGCCGGCGCCTTCGAGCGCGGACGACTGCGGCAATACCACAACGCGCGCCCGCTTACCGCCGGCCAGCTCCAGCGTTCGCGCGATGGTCCCATCAGTCGTCCCGCCCCCGCCCACGGCGACAAGCGCGCCACGCGTCTGGGCGTATGCAGAAGGGAGAGTCAGCACCAAAACGAGCGCGGCGAGGATCCTTGCCATGCCGCAGATTCTATCGGGACGCCTGAGGTTGGGAGCTTGAAGTTGATAGACCGTTATGCGGCTCGACGCGAGAATTCTGTACTCGCGGCGACGAGCCGCATGACGTGCGAGGCGCGCCGCAGGCGCGCACGCCGGAGCGGAGCGGGGCACGGGGCCCCCGCGAGCGACGGCGTAGGGGGTCCGGCGGGGCGAAGCCCCCCGGTCTAGGTTGACACCGCGAAGCTAACCGATGTATCCCATAGGACGTCTATGGGAAAGAAAAGAACGGATCGCCAGGAACTGCTGCCGGGAACGCTGGATATGCTGATTCTCAAAACGCTGTCGCGACAGGTGATGCACGGCTATGGCATTGCCGAACATATCCGGCAGGTGTCGGCCGAAGTACTCAAGGTCGAAGAAGGTTCGCTCTACCCGGCACTGCAGCGGCTGCAACTACAGGGGCTGATCACGTCCGAGTGGGGGCACTCGGTGAACAACCGGCGCGCCCGCTACTACCGGCTGACCTCCGCCGGTCGCCGGCAGCTCGGTGAAACCGAGACGAGTTTCGGGCGATTGATCGACGCCATCGCCCGCGTGATGAAACCGGCAACCTGACCTCCCATGGCCTTCCGAGGGAAAGCGGCGGTATTCGGGCGGCGCCTCCGCGCGTGGGTGACCCGCGGCCGGCGAGACGACGAGCTCCGCGCGGAGATCGCCGACCACGTCGAGCGTCGGCGCCGACAGCTGGTGAACGAGGGCATGGACCCGGCACATGCAGCTCTGGCAGCGCGGCGGATGTTCGGCAACGTCATGGCAATCCGGGAAGAGGCGCGTGACATGTGGAGCTACCGCTGGATCGATACGCTGGCGCAGGACGTCCGGTTCGGTGCCCGCTTGCTGCTCCGAACGCCTCTCTTCACCTCGGTCGCGGTCCTGTCGCTCGCTGTCGGCCTCGGCGCGGCCGTTGCCGTGTTCAACGTCGCCGATGCCGTGCTCTTCCGTCCGCTGTCTGTGCGCGAACCGGAGAGTCTGCGCGGCTTCCAGGTCGACCTGCGAATGGGCGGAGCTGGAAAGTCGACAAATGGGGTGCCCGAAACCGATCTCGCCGCCCTTCAGAGCGGCTCGGACTTCGCGGATTTCATAGGGTTCCGCGTTGCCGACGAGGTCGCACTGGCCGGCCCGCCCGGCGCTCGGTCACGGGCCACCCGCGTTGAGTTCGGCTCCACAAACTATTTCGACGTGCTTGGCGTGGCTGCGATCGTCGGGCGTGTTCCAACCAGTGCAGATTCACGGAGGTCTCCGACCCCGATCGTGATCACCGAGCGTCTCTGGCGTGCCGCCTTCGAGGCTGATGCCGCAATTGCCGGGAGGGCCGTCACGCTGAACGGCCATCCGGCGATGATCACCGGGGTGGTGCGCCGCTTTACCGGTCTCGTCCCCGACCGCCCCGCCGACGTCTTCGCTCCGCTCGACAGCGTCACCACGATCGACCCGACCCTGACGAACTTCGTGGTCGTCGTTGTCGCCCGCTTGCGCCCGGGAGTTTCGGTGCCGGTCGCCGAACAGAAGCTCGCCAGCTTGTACCGGATCGCCATGCCAGGAACATCCAAGGACGCTCAACTTCGCGCGTCGATGCCGAGCGCAAGCCGAGGCGTCTCCAGTGCGAGAGGGGCACTGGAGCGACCGCTGTGGCTGGGGCTCGCACTCGTCGCCATCCTGGTGGTCGTCGCGTGCGCGAACACCGGCGGATTGATGCTGTCGCGGTTTGTTTCGCGGCAGACGGAGTTCGGAGTACGGGTGGCTATCGGCGCGGGCCGCTGGCGGCTCGTGCGGCAACTGGCCGTGGAGGCGCTCCTCGTGTCCGCCGCGGCCGCAGCGGTGGCGTTGCTGGTCGGGTGGTTTTCGGCTCCCATGCTGATGCGTGCGATGCCGGAAACCGGCTCGCAGGTCGCGTTCGAGCTGCGCTTCGACTCGCGCCTCGTCTTGTTTACGCTTCTTCTTGCGGTGGTCTGTGCCGGCGGTGCAGCGGCAGCATCACTGGTCCGGGTGTG
This sequence comes from uncultured Acidobacteriota bacterium, assembly GCA_963810305.1. Classification (GTDB taxonomy): domain Bacteria; phylum Acidobacteriota; class Vicinamibacteria; order Vicinamibacterales; family 2-12-FULL-66-21; genus JACDCA01. Next base: position 12,244 of record CAWEMY010000009.1, on the reverse strand, counting down.
GAGGGCCGATCCCTCCAGTCTTCTGACCGGCGAATCACGCTCAGTGGTCGCCGGGTCCCGGCGGATCACGCGGGTGTTGATCGCAGCACAGGTCGCCTGCTCGCTGCTGCTCGTCGTGGGGGCGGTCTCCATGGCGCGCACGCTCGTCAACCTTCGCCGCGTTCCGCTCGGTTTCGACGCGAGTCGGACGTTTGTCGTCAACGTGAATGCGGCCGGGCTCACAGACCCCTCAACGATGTCGACGTATCATGCGCGGCTTCACGAACGACTCGCGGCGGTCCCCGGCGTCGAGCGCTCCACCATGGCGCAGATGGGCATCCTCTCCAGCGGTTCGACCGCCGGTAGCGTCCAGGTTCCTGGCTTTACCCCAGCAACCGACGAGGACCTGATCTCGCGCATGTTCTTCGTCGGACCGGATTACTTCGAGACGCTGGGGATGCGGATTCTCGCGGGCCGAGGTTTGTCGGCGGGAGACGGTGTAGGCCCAGTCAGGACGGCGGTGGTCAACGAACGATTCGCGACGTTCTACTTCGGTTCGGTGTCCGGCGCCATGGATCGCATCGTCAATCGGGACGTGCGCATCGTCGGCATCGTCGCGGACGCTCTTTACAACACGCTGCGCGACGAGCCCGTGCGCGCGATGTTCGTTTCGTACGAGCAGGTTCGCAGGCCGGCCATGGCCCATATCATCCGTGCCGCTGGCGATCCCGCAGCGACAATGAAGGCCGCCCGGGAAGCCGTCCTGGCACACGATCCGCGCCTTCGGCCGCGAATCGCAACCGCCGACGAGCTGATGACCGTGTCGCTCGCGCGCGAACGGTTCTTCGCATCGATCGCCTGGGCCCTGTCCGGCCTGGCGCTGATCCTCGCGTGTGCCGGCCTGTATGCCGCGGTCACCTATGCGGTGTCGCAGCGGCGGGGAGAGCTCGCGGTTCGGATCGCTCTCGGCGCGTCGCCGCGCGATGTCATGTCTCTCGTGCTGCGTGACCCGCTGACGACGACGATCGTTGGGATCGTAGTGGGAGTGCCCGGGGTGTACATCGTCATGCGCTCCGCCGCCTCGCTGCTGTTCGGCGTTTCCCCCTTCGATCTTCCCACTATCGTTCTTTGCGGGATCGCACTCGTCACCGTCGGGGTGCTGGCCGCTGCATGGCCGGCGCGGCGGGCGCTCGCCATAGATCCAGTCGCGGCGCTGCGGAGCAGCTGATGCCTCTCTTGCCGATCCTCCGGCGAATGACGGCGTTCCTCACCCGGTCGCGGCAAGACGACGAGTTGCGGGAGGAGGTCGAAGCGCACATCGCGCGCCGTACGCGGAGCCTTATCGACGAAGGCATGGATCCGCGCGAGGCCGCGTACGAGGCTCGCCGGCTGTTCGGGAACGTAACGGTGATTCGTGAGGAGACGCGTGACATGTGGAGCTTCCGCTGGCTGGATACACTCGGGCAGGACCTGCGATATGGAGCACGTCTCCTGCGCCGGTCGCCGGTCTTCACCGGTGCCGCCATTGCCTCGCTGAGCCTCGGCATCGGCGCCGCCGCGGCGGTCTTCAGCCTCACGGATACGCTCCTGCTCCGCACCCTGCCCGTGCGTTCACCCCACGAGCTTGTGCTGTTCCGCTGGGCGTCAGGCCCCCAGCCGGTCTTCGAATCCCTCAATGGCAACGGCTCGCAAACGGAAACGGAGTGGTCGAGTACGTCGTTTTCCCGGCTGGCGTTCGACACCTTCCGTACCCGTTTGTCGGCCGACGTCGACGTGTTTGCGTTCGCGGACCTCTATCGCTCGAATGTCTCGCTCGACGGACGTCCCGAAACCGCTTATGCGCAGGCGGTCTCGGGCAACTACTTCGACGTGCTCGGGGTGACGCCCGCGGCTGGCCGGCTGCTCGGGCCGCACGACGATCGGGCTGACGCGCCGCCCGCGGCGGTCCTCGGATACGACATGTGGCAGCGTGGTTTCGGCGGCTCGCATGACGCGATCGGCCGTCTGGTGGTGCTGAACGGTGTGTCCTTCACAGTCGCAGGGGTGATGCCGCGTGAATTCAATGGCACGCTGCAGGTCGGGCAACCCTACGACGTGATCGTGCCACTGGCGTCGTACCGCGCGGTCACCCGCGGCGACAATCCTGACGATCCGAACTACTGGTGGATCCTGATGATGGGACGCCTGAAAGGCGGCGCAACCGTCGATCGCCTCCAGCTCGCGGGAGACACGATCCTGAAGCAGACGGTCGCAGCGGCGAAGCCGGACTTGAAGGCCACCGCGCTTCCGCGATTGAAAGTGGAGTCCGGCGCGCGTGGGCAGACGGAGATTCGCGACGGCCTTCGTGAACCGATCCGGATCATGGCCGTCGTCGTCAGCATCGTCCTGCTCGTCGCCTGCGCCAATGTCGCGAACCTGCTGCTGGCGCGTGGCAGCGCGCGTGCCCGCGAGCTCGCGGTCCGATCCGCAATCGGCGCGCCGCGGCGCCGGATCGTCAGGCAACTGCTGACCGAGGGGCTCTTGCTCGGACTGATCGCCTGCGCGGGAGGGTTGCTGCTGGCGAAGTGGATTACCAGTGCGCTCGTGCCTGCGCTCGCGGTGAATGCCGAGGTCCTGTCGACGCGGTTCGAGCTGGATGCACGCATTCTTGGATTCACCTGCGGCCTTGCGATGTTGTGCAGCATCGTTTTCGCGCTTCTGCCAGCGATCAGATCTTCTGAAGCGCGCATGACGACGGGGCTGCAGGAGAACTCGCGCGGTGCCGTCGGCGGCCGACGCCGTTTCACTGCCGCCGGGACCCTCGTCGTGGTCCAGGTCGCGCTCTCAGTGCTGCTTCTCAGCGTCGCCGGCCTGCTCGCATGGTCGGCCTGGCGCCTCCAGCGAGTCGATCCCGGCTTCGACGCATCAAACCTGTTGACGTTCAGCGTCGACACCTCGCTCAACGGCTACGAAAACGAGCGGTCGAGTGCGTTCTTTGCGGATGCACTCGAACGCCTGCGAGCGATCCCCGGGGTCACCGCCGCCTCACTCTCGAGTCACAGGCTGATCGCCAACTCGTCGGCGATCCAGGTCGCGCGCCCGGCGGGAACGCCGGCGCCACTACCAGGCACGCCCGAGGCGCAGGAGTTCAACCGGCGCCACCTCGCATGGCGGCTCGCGACCGATGATCGTTTTCTTCACACGATGAAGATTCCTCTTTTGCGGGGCCGGGCCCTGACACCGGCTGATTCCGCCCAGGCGCCGAAGGTCGCGATCGTCAACGTCTCGCTCGCGAAACAGCTTTTCGGCACGGCCGACGCCGTGGGGCGGCGTTTCGTCGTCGGTCTGAGACCAGGCAACCCGGAGATCGAGGTCGTCGGCGTCTCCGCCGACGCGCGGTATACCTCGATGAGACGGGACCCGCCGCCGACTCTCTACGTGCCATATCAGCAGGACACGCTCAATCGCGTGACGTTCGAGGTGCGGACCGCCGGGGACCCCATTGCCATCGTGCCGCAGGTGCGCGACACGCTGCGCAAGCTCGATGCGACCCTTCCGATCTTCGACATCCGTACACAGCAGGAACAGATCGGTCGTTCGCTCGAACAGGAGCGTCTCTTCGCACAGCTTGCGGTGCTGCTGGGCGCCGTGACGGTTGCGCTCTCGGCCATCGGTCTCTACGGACTGCTGGCTTATGCGGTGACGCGCCGCACACCGGAGATCGGCGTCCGCATGGCTCTTGGCGCCGAGCGCGGTCAGGTGCGGTGGATGGTGATGCGGCAGTCTCTGCTGCTGGTGGCTGTCGGGTTGGTCCTCGGGATCCCGGCTGCGGCGCTGTCGTCGAAGGTGGTGGAGTCGGTCCTCTTCGGCTTGAGCCCCCGGGATCCGGTAATATTCACCGCCGCGTCGATGGTTATGGTCATCGTGAGCCTCGCCGCCGCGTACGTCCCGGCGCGCCGGGCGTCCCGGATCGATCCGCTCACAGCGCTGCGCGCTGAATAGCGACGCGCGCGCCACGGGCTCACGTGCGACGTGCGACGGGGTCACGTGCCACGTGCTGACGTGCGCACGTGCTCGTGCTCACGTGCTCACGTGCTCACGGTTACATCAAGACACGGTGCGGAACGTAGGGCTCTTCGAGGCGTTGGCGTTCGTCGTCGGTCAAGCAGAATGTTGACGGCGGTGACCGCTTCTTCGAGCTGGTGACATCTTTGTCGCGCCGACGATGGGCGCCGTCACGACTGGGTGTCTGAAGCACCCAGGCGAGCGCGATCTGTGCGGGTGAGACACTGCGCTCGCGCGCGACCTCTGTGACGCGGTCGGCGACGACAAAGTCCTCGGGCGCGTAATACAGCTTGTGGGCGAAGACGTCGGTCCGCGCGCGTTCGGTCTCTCCCTCGGCCGGTGTCCGGCGGTTGCCGGCGAGAAACCCGCGAGCGAGGGGGCTCCACGGCACGACGCCGATCCCCTCTTCGGCGCAGAGCGGCAGCATCTCGCGCTCCTCTTCGCGATAGATCAGGTTGTAGTGGTTCTGCATCGAAACAAAACGCTCGAGGCCGAGCCGTTCTGATGTGTGGAGCGCCTTGGCGAACTGCCAGGCCATCATGCTCGACGCGCCGATGTATCTGACCTTCCCGGAGCGGACGATCTGGTCGAGCGTCGTCAGCGTCTCCTCGATCGGCGTCGACGCGTCCCAGCGATGAATCTGGTAGAGGTCGATGTAGTCCGTGCCGAGTCGCCGCAGTGAGTTATCGACGGCCGAGAGCAGATGCTTGCGTGACAGGCCGCGGTCGTTGAGGCCGTCGCTCATCGGGTAAAACGCCTTGGTGGCAATCACCACGTCGTCGCGGCTCGCGAAATCACGCAGGGCGCGGCCGACCACTCCTTCCGAAGCGCCAAGCGAATACATGTCCGCAGTGTCGAAGAAATTGATCCCGAGCTCGAGCGCGCGCTGAATGAATGGACGCGAGGCTTCTTCGTCGAGCACCCAGGAGCGCCATGTCGGCGTCCCATAGGTCATCGTCCCGAGGCAGATCCGAGACACCTTGAGACCCGTCCGGCCGAGATTCCCGTACTGCACTGGTCAATCTTACCGCCGGGCCGCTTGGCCTGCGATTGCCAGACTCAGGGCTAAAGCCCTGACCTACGAGTGAAGTGAAGCCTCGATTACCTTCTTGAGGCGATCGAGCTGGTCGCTGTATCTCGCCCGATGGGTCTTCAGAACAAAGGGAAGCAACAGCCACGCGAAGCCGCGCGGTCTGATGTCAGCGATGAACGTGATGCGCGTGCCGTCGCGCTCTGGCTCCAGCAGATATTCGAACTGCCCGGTGATGCCGCTCGCGGTGTTGCGGAAGCCGAGGCGGCGGGGCGGATCGTAACTCCACATCTCCGAAACCGTCTGCCTGACCTTGCCCATGAGATCGAACGTGACCAGCACTTGTCGGCCGCGCGCCGCCGGGCTGGTGCCGACGAACTCCAGGCGCTTGACCAGCGACATCCATCTCGGCGCGTTGCCGAAATCCATCATGAAGCCGAAGACCTGTTCAGGCGTCCGGCCGATGTGAGCGGAATGGGTGAATGAACGCATCAGTCACTCTCCTCGAGCTCGAATACTTCTTCGACTCTCTTCTCGAAAATGCGCGCGATCTTCATCGCCAGCGGCAGGCTCGGGTCGTACTTGCCCGTTTCGATCGCGTTGATCGCCTGACGCGACACGCCGACCCGGAAAGCCAGCTCCAACTGCGACCAGTGGTGCTCCGCGCGCAACACACGGAGGCGGTTCTTCATCGGTAGTACCGCGCCGTCAGCATCAGCGAAATCCACCAGGCGACCGCCATGAAGATCCAGATGCTCGTCATCGACAGGTAGTCGAGGAAGTGCGCACGAACGAGCATGTCCGCCGCGACCACGAAGATCGCGGTGGCGGCAAACGCCCATGACAGCGCGATGAAGTGGATGCGGCGACTGAATTCGTCCTGCGCGGCGATCGCTCGCGAAGCGATCCAGATCCACGGCAGAAACCCGGCGACGGCGAGCGCCACCGCGCCGGCCCGGATGGCGACCCCCGGCGGATCACGGTCGAGAATCCTGGTCGCGGCAACAAGCGTCGCAGTCCAAACGGCCAGAGAGGCGAGGATCCGTACGAGCATTTGAATGCCGGGATCTTTCTGATTCAGGGATTGAGTTGACATGGGCTGTGCCCTCATAGGCGACAAAATGTAATGGTAACATTACACCATGTCAAGTAGAAGCGTGCGCGAAGAGACCTTTTTTGCGAAGATACGGCGAATGTCAGACGGGCGGGTCCGGCGCATCCTTCACGTCGACATGGACGCGTTTTACGCATCGGTGGAGCAGCGTGACGACCCCTCGCTGCGAGGGAAGCCTGTCGCCGTCGGCGGCAGTCCAGCAAGCCGCGGCGTCGTCGCCGCCGCCAGTTATGAAGCTCGGAAGTTCGGCGTCCGTTCGGCGATCCCGATGTCGCGCGCGGTTCGCCTCTGCCCTCGCCTGCTGATCGTTCGACCGGATTTTCGGAAGTATCAGGAGGCGTCGCGCACGGTATTCACGATCTTCAGATCCGTCACATCGCTCGTCGAGCCTCTCTCACTCGATGAAGCGTACCTCGACGTCACCGAGAACGCGTGGGGGGAACCACTCGGCCGCCGCGTTGCGGAGCGGCTGAAGCGCGAGATCAAGGAGACGACCGGCCTCACGGCGTCTGCCGGCGTCGCACCGAACAAGTTTCTGGCGAAGATCGCCTCCGGATGGAAGAAGCCGGATGGGCTGACGGTCATCCCCCCGGAGCGCGTCGAGAGATTTCTTCAAACACTCCCGGTTGATGCCCTGTGGGGAGTGGGCCCGGTGACTGCCGAGCGGCTGCGCGAGCGCGGCATCGAAAAGCTCGTCGACGTCAGGACAGCGGATCCCAACGTCCTGCGCGAGGCTGTCGGAAGTGGCGCCGATTGGCTGCGGATGCTCGCCGACGGCTTTGACGACCGCGAGGTTGAGCCGGATAGTGAACCCAAGTCCTCAGGGAGTGAGAATACTTACGCCAGCGACCTCACCGATCTCGTCGAGATCCAGAAGAACGTCGATGAGATGGCGCGGGACGCGGCTGGCTGGCTGGCACGAAAGTCGTTGCTGTGCCGCACGGTAACGATCAAGGTGCGCTACTCGGATTTCACCACGATCACACGCAGTCACACCGCGCCGGCCACGCGCGATGCCGAGGACATCGCGCGCCGGGCGGTTTTGCTGCTGGAGAAAACGGAGGCGGGTGAACGCCCGGTTCGCCTGCTCGGCGCGAGCGTTCACAACCTTGTGGATCCGACGGAGGCTACGGAGTTCTCCCTACCCTTCGACGGCTGATTTCTTTGCGCGCGACGTCCGCGGTTTCGTTGCGGACGCTGTCTTCCGCGCGCGTGGCTGCTTCGGTTCACGCGCCGCACGCGGCGCTGCGGTCCGCTTGCGCGAACGCGCCGGCGCCTTCTGAGGCTCGGACGATTCCGCTTCGTCGGTCGACGCCTGTGCCGGCTCCGCATCGAGAACCGAAGGAGTCTCCATCTCCTGCACGACGGCCCCTTCGACGACCTCGGCATCTTCCCTCGCCTCCGGCACATCGTCGCCAGGCCGCCACGGCCGCGGTGACGCTGCCGCCGGCGCGGCACCCGCGGTCTCCACCCGGACGTCGTCTCCAGGGGCCGCCTGCATGACGTTCCCCGGGAAAAGACGGATGACGCCCTGACGGTCGCGCTCCATGCGGAAGAGCCCGTCGCGCCCGCACGCGCGAAGCAGATCGACCAGGCTCGCGAAGCCGAACTTGCGCTCGTCGAACGTCGGATCGACGTTGCGCATGAACTGTTTCGCCTGACGGATGTACATCGGCCATCGCGGCGGATTCGGCGCTGCCTGGAACAGCCGGCGGACTTCGCGAACGCCGTCGGCGGCACGCGGCGCTTCGGCGGGCGACGACGAGTCGGCGGGCTGCTCCGGACGGTCTTCTTGCGGACCTCGTTCGTCGCGGCGGCGGCGGTGCTGATCCGTACCGCCATCGCCGTGCCTCGGTGCGGGCTGCCGATGCGGCGCTGGACGCCCTTGATCGTCACCTGACACCGCCGGACCTTCGGCGAGTTCGACGAGAACGTTCCGTCCGGCTTCCTTCACGGTCACGTGCCCGGCCGCGGCCAGCTTCTGTGCGAAGTCCCGGAAGCTGCCGGCCCCGTAGGTCCGCTCGGAGAACGTGGAATCGAGTTGGAGGAGCGTGCTTTTCAGCAGCCCGAGCTGCGGCGACACTTCACGGTCGCTGAGGATCTTGAGCGCACGACGTACCAGCGGAACGACCTGTTCGATCGCGCCTTGCGCCACTGCCGCCGTCGGCCGTCCACGGTCGGACGGTCCCCGACGCGACCCGAGCAGGTTCTCGTAGGCGATGAACTCGTGACAGTTCCTCTGCATCACCACGCTGGTGAACGCGCGGCCGCCGACGACGAAGATCTGCTTGTCGTATTGCTTGAGTTTCTCGACCAGGGTGATGAAGTCGCTGTCGCCGCCGACGATCACGTAAGCGTTGATGTGCGGGTGGGTGAACGCCATCTCGAGGGCGTCGAGGGCGAGGTTGATGTCCGCGCCGTTCTTGTCACCGCCCGGCGTGAGATTGCGCTGCAACAGCTTGGTGGCGTGCTGCGTGAGAGACCGGCTGTAGTCGCCGGCACGAGTCCAGTCGCCGTAGGCGATCTTGGATACGACGTCGCCGCGCTCCCGAAGCGCTTCGAGGACGACGCCGATGTCGAATTGAGTGTTGAGGGTACTTTTAACGCCGATCTCGATGTTGTCGAAATCGATAAAAACCGCAATCTTCAGACGTGTATCCGCCAAAACTTACCTTGAGGTCCCTTCCGGCTCAGTGCACTAGGCCAACATTCTATTATCGCCCATCGTCACCTCGCTTTGACGTCGTAGGCATAAATAGTGTCCTGATCTCGAATGAAGAGCTTGCCGTTGGCGACGACCGGATGGCTCCACGTCGGCAGCGAGCCGGTCTTGATCTGGAAGCGGCCGTGCTCGCGATATCCCGTGGGATCCGCCGCAGCCAGACCGACGACGCCTGTTTCGCTGAACAAATACAGGCGATCGTCCGCGAACACCACCGAACCCTTGCCGACGCTGCGGTCCCGCCAGGCGACCTCGCCGGTATCGAACTTCATCGCGGTGAGGATGGCGCTCGAAAACCCGTAGAGATGGTCGCCGATGAGAACCGAACTCGAGTGGTGATTTCGCATCTCGCGGGTGAAGTAGACCTCTTTGGCGGAAATATCCTTGCCGGCGGCGGTGAGCTCGACGAGGCCGGCGCCGGTGCCGTAGTCGGACGAGAAGAACACCTTGTTGCCACGCGCGATCGGCGTAGCGATGTTCGCCGTGCGATTCGACACCCGGTCGTAGCTCCACAGCATGCCGGCCGTCGCGGGTGTCGACCGCGAGCCCGCGGTTCGCGGTGAAGAAGATCGCCTGGGGCACCCCGCCAAACTCATGGGCGACTCCCGACGAATACCCCGCCTCATCGCTCTCGCTGGTCCGCCACAGGACCGAGCCGTCCTTTCGGTTCACCGCAACGATCGTCGCCTTGGGTCCACCGGCGTTCACGAGGATGCGATCGGCGAGCACGAGCGGGGATTCGCTCAATCCCCAGGTGATATTGCCGCCGCCGAACTTCTGCAGCACGTTGATCTTCCAGATGGATTTCCCGGTTGCCGCATCGAGCGCCGACAGGTCGCCGCTCGCCCCGTAGGCATAGACGGTCCCGCCGTTGATCGTTGGCGTCGCGCGCGGACCATCACCACGGTCATTGCTGAACCGCGCGCCGTTTGCGACCTCCCACAGCTTCTTGCCGGTGGCCTCGTCGAAAGCCATCACGTATTCGGTCCCGCTCCGGGCGCCAAGCGTATAGACCTTGCCGCCGACAACGGAGAACGACGAGTACCCTTCGCCCGCCCCTTTTGCGGTCCAGGCAAGTCCCGGCCCGCCCTGCGGCCACGTTTTCATCAACCCTTTCTCGACAGAAACCCCGTCGCGATTCTTCCCGCGCCACTGGGGCCAATCATCGAGTGCGAGGTTTGAAACAACAGCCGGAAGTGACAGCGCGAGGGCCGCTGTGACGAACACGGTCGCGGATATGCGACGGAACATTTGATATCTCCTGATTTTCTGGTGGGCCGGCCCGGAAGCCGACCGAACGCTCACTTAGACGGCGGAACGACGCGCACGGACTTCAGTTCGATACGGGTCACCGGTGTCTCGCCGTTTACCTCCGCCCGCTCGATCGCTTCGACGACCTCCAGCCCCTCAACCACTCGTCCGAACGCAGTGTACTTGCCGTCGAGCGACGGCGCCTCGGCGGTGACGATGAAGAAGGGTGTCATTGCGGTGTTGGGGTCTCCGCCGTGCCATCGACACGATGCCCTTCACGTGCTTCCATGTCGACTCGGCCTTCGCCTGCCGGACATCCTGCTGTTTGTCGGTCAGCGCCCCTGGCTGGTGACCGCTCATGATCGCGAAACCGCGAACCACCAGGTGGAACGCCATCGAGTAGTACACCGCCGAGCTGCGCGAGCCGAGAAAGCCTGCGCATTGCTCCGGTGCCTTGTCGCCGAACAGCTCAATAGTGATCGGGCCCGCACCTGCGTCGAGACCGCCGATAACCGGCGAGCTCCGCAAGCGTGGTAGCGGCGAACGGCTCGGGCTACGGTGGTAGCGTTTCGCGGATCGTGACCGAAACGATCTCAACGCGGGAGGCAGGCTTCCCTTCCGCTGTGGCGTACTCGAAGTCTCGACACGACATCCAGCCCGTCGAACTCGTCGAAGATCGTGCTCCATGACGCCGGTTGATCGGTGACACACACGACGAAAAACTGCGCGCCTGCTGTCGCTATAGGGTTTGCCCGCCGTTGAATGCATTGCTCCACGGGTCGCACGCTCGCTGGTGATCTCCGCTTTCAGCATGCCGAGCCCGCCGGTGCCGTACGCACCTGACTTGGCAGGATCCTTCGACAGGGGATCGCCTCCCTGGATGATTCCGTGGCGGATGACGCGGTGAAACACCGTACCGGTCTGCGCCTTCGCCGAGCTTGATGAAGTACCCGACATGATTGGCGCAAGCTCCGGCGTCAGGTCAAGGTCAATGACGAACGTGCCCGCGGAAGTGTTAACGACCACCTGCTTGTTCGACGTTTCCGGGAGGGACAGGCTGGTCGTTCTGTGAATAGGAGCCGTGTGGCGGGCTGCGGGCGCTGGCGTGCGGTTCCCGACTGGTCAACGAGGAGCAGGACGGCGACAAGGAGCGAAAAGGCCATCCTGCTTTTTTACACCGAACAGAGGTGTCGACGGCGGTCGGCCAACGCTTTTCGGATTCGTGTTCGATTCGACGTCCGGGCAGGCCTTCATCAAGCGATCCAATGACAACGCCGAAGCCTACGACCTGTATTTGAGGCACACCTGGCACACAGCCGCGCGCCAGCCAATCTCACCCGCAGCATAGAACTGTTCGAACAGGCGACCAGGCTCGATCCCGGTTATGCACTCGCCTACGCGACTCGGGGATACGTGCCCTCGCTTTCAACGGGCATATGCGGCACGGTGGTCCTCTCCACGGGCCCGGGACGCTGCCAGGCGCCATCACTCTGGATCCTGTGCTGGGGAAGCCCGGGCCCAGGCCGCTCACCTCGCGGCGTTCGTGGACTGGGACTGGGCCGCGAGCGAGACGCAGTTCCGGCGGGCCATGACCCTCACTCCGTCACATCCCAGAATTCATGCGTGGTTCGGCCAGACGCCGTACGTCCAGCGCCGGTTCGAAGAGGGACTCGAAGAACTGGAGCTGGCGGAGCGTCTCGATCCGCTGGCCTCGAGCGTTGTACGCGCTTGGCGAGGGCTATCTCTATGCCGGGCGTCATGATGACGTGCTACGAAAGGCGGAGCGGTTGCTGCAGATGAACAAGGAGAGTGGGCAGCCACGACCTTGGCGCGCATGCGTGCCGATCGCACTCGGGCGATTCGAGAACGCGCTGCCGGCACTGGTCTGATCCAGCGGTGAGCTGTCGGGGCGGATGCGCTTGGCCTGGTGGCTGCGGAAGCAGATCCGGCTCGAAGCTGATCGATGACCGACGCGACGCGGTTCACGCAACCGTTTACCATCGCGTCCCTATGCCTCTGCAGGCGATGCCGACGAGGCCCTGGCCTGGTTTCCAGCGCGCCTTCGAACTCCGCCAGGTAGGACATATAGTTTCCGCGGCTGTCG